>CAWFUJ010000001.1:0-208560 GCA_963818985.1 uncultured Pseudomonadota bacterium
ATGCATTGGCTTGAATATCTATCACGATCATTCGCCGGTAGCGAATCACTTCGATATCGAAAATTTGTCGAATCGGCGAATTTGATTGACAACCCACACCCGAAAAGCACTAAAATCATGCTCGCCTAGTAAATATTTGGCGCCCTCATACATTCGCTCTTCATTTAATAATCGATAGTACCAACCTACAGCATTACGTAAAATTCCAGGCCTAATCTCATGATTGTAAATAATATATCTGTAGCGGCGAAGCAGTGCGGAAAAACGCGCATGGAAATTGATCCATACATGCTCAGCCCAAACCACACTGATATCAGCGGGAAGATTGCTGTTGGCACCAAAGACCCAAGCATGATCGTTGCGATTTACCTTGGCGTCAAAGTGAACAATTTGACCAGTGGCATGGACTTCAGCATCAGTCCGGCCAGAACAGGTCACTGCGACTGGATGATTGGCGACGTAGGACAAAGCTTTTTCAACTGTTGCCTGCAAGGTCAATAATCCATCTTGGTTTTGCCACCCATAATAATGCGTACCTTCATAACGCAAACATAAAGCAATACGTTTAATATTTTCCATTACTTAATGTTTTCCATTTTAAACACTCCTCCTGAGGAGGGCGCGTCGGCTCCGCCGAGCGGAGGAGACAAACAGGAAGTATTCTCGCTGTACCAGCGAGATCCCTGAAATTAATTGATTTTAGCTAACAATACCTTGGCTTCTTGCCGATGTTCTTCATCTATTACCATCACCGATGATTCCATGAGTCTCATTAGCGACCTACTGATCTTCCATAGCAAATAAGCTCAAGCCAGATCTAATTTAGGTGGAATCGCCTCACTACTGCCCATAAAATTAATATTCACATTAATGATTCTTCTTCTTCCTTGGGTTTAATTGCCTCAGGTGGATTAAGCGTGGCAGCTCGCACGGTCTTAAGAGATTTTTTCTATAAGCAATTAATGTGAGAACAAATAAAATCACCATAAAGGACGCCAGTCCAGCTAGTAAGTATTGTTGTTTATTAATTTGTTGCTGCAAGTTCCCTAGCCGTTGTTGGAGCTCACTCTGATTATTTTGTAGATCATCAACAAGCTGCGATAAGCCTGTGATTTCTTTGGAGAAATTGCTATCAGTTTTGGCTGTCTCAGCCGCCTGATCTGGCACTTTAACCACCGGGGGTTTAGTCACTATGGGGGGAGCTGGATCTGCATCCTCTCCTTGTTGATAAGAAGCAGCCACCAGAGAGGGATCTTCGATCGTATTAGTGGGATTAACTTGATTAACGGAATTCGCGCTATTGACAGAGTTAGGAGAGTTAACCGAGTTAGTGTCGCTCCCGCCCACTGCCAGGGCAATCAAAGG
Source organism: uncultured Pseudomonadota bacterium (assembly GCA_963818985.1). GTDB lineage: Bacteria > Pseudomonadota > Gammaproteobacteria > Coxiellales > Coxiellaceae > JAFEDN01. Next base: position 1,366 of record CAWFUJ010000001.1, read on the forward strand.
CGCAAATAACAAACTAATCACTAACATTAATATTTTTTTCATAAAAACTCCTATCAACTGAACTTGGATTTATTTTAACATAGTCATTATACCTATTCCCAGGAAATAAATTATATTGAGATTTGCTTATGAATACTGATCAGATTGCAGCCAAACTTAAACATGCCGGATTACATCAACGGCCATCGCAGCTTAAAATGATTAGTGAGGCGCTAATGGCTCTTAACAACAAACAAATTATATGCCTAGAAGCCCCAACCGGAACTGGTAAAACCATTAGTTATGGAATCGCCAGCCATCTGGCAAAAACCGATCAACAAACGGTTATTATTAGTACTGCAACGGTTGCATTACAAGAACAGTTGCAAAATAAAGATATCCCACTACTGGCTAAGATTTTAAATGTTCCAATCCGCAGCGGCCAAGCCAAAGGCAGGCGACGCTATGTCTGCCATGCACGTTTATTTGATGACAATTTACAGATGGATATTTTTAGCAATGATAGCTATCGGCAAGTACTGCAATCATTGTTAGAAAAAAAGCTGGGATGGAGATCGAGATACGTTGGAAGCCCCCCTCTCCGATCAGGAATGGTCACAGGTCAGCACCGACTCAATTGGCTGCAGCGGCAAGCTATGCGCTTACTTTAATCAGTGCGCCTTTTATCAAGCACGACAAAAGTGGCAACAATGTGATTTTGTTATTACCAACCACAGTTTATTATTGGCCGATCTGGCATTAGGCGGCGGCATGCTCCTGCCTAAACCGGAAAAATCTATTTATGTTATCGATGAATGCCACCACTTGCCGAGTAAGGCTTTGGATTATTTCGCGCGCTCGGCTGTAGTCTTGCCATCTGTTGATTGGATCAACCTCTTGAATACGGCAGCTGGCAAAGCAGTACGCAACGAGCAGCTCCCTGAAACACGACAAAAAATATTACAAGACTTATCATCGAACTTAATCCAAGCTTTGCATGCTTTTAATTTATTTCTACAGCAAAACCAGCACTTGTTCGAAGATACTAACGCTCAGTATGCTGAGAAAACCTGGCGCTGCCGCGAACCTCAAGCCGCGGTTTTAAACTTGGCGCAGCCAATTTATCTGGCTAGTAAACAATTGTGGAACGAATGCCAATTATTGTTATCAGAATTAGAAGACCATCTAAAATTAGCGATGAATGATAAAGTCCTTCAACAGAATCTCACTAAATTAATAGCTCAATTTGGGTTTTATCAAACACGCCTTGAGAATCTTTATCAGACTTGGGAATTATTCTGTCAAGCAGATGCCGCCAATGAGCCGCCCATAGCCCGCTGGTTTATTCAGCAAGACCAGAATTTTACTTGCCATGTAGCGCCGATCAATATAAGCAAATCGTTGAAAGCTTTATTTTGGGATAAATTATCTTTAGGGGCATTATTATGTTCTGCAACTATCCGCGCAGTTGGAAGCTTCAGTGATTATCACCGTAAAACAGGTTTGCAAAATCATCCTAAATTAATTGAATTAGCGTTAGATACTTGTTTTGATTACAATCGCTCGGTTTTATTTGTGCCGCAAATGCAACATGCACCACAGGGCAGTGAACAAACCCAACATCGTCAGGAAGCCATTCACTTGTTACCGCAATTAATCTTGCCAAGGGGCGGCACTTTGGTTTTATTCACCAGTAAGTCTGCCATGGAATTTACTTTTGCGCATATGTCAGTTGAGTTACAAGCGGATATTCTTATGCAAGGCACTGTGGCTAAATCGATACTATTAACTCGCCATCAAGATAAAATTCAAAAGCAACAACGTTCGATATTATTCGGCTTAACTTCTTTTGGCGAAGGCTTAGATTTACCCGATGATCTATGCCAACATGTGATTATTCATAAACTACCATTTGCAGTGCCCACCACTCCGATCGAATTAACTCGTAATGAGTGGTTAGAAAAAAATAAGCGTAATCCTTTTAATTTAGCAACACTACCGGCAACTTCGGTGCGGCTCGCTCAATATGTTGGGCGATTAATTCGCCAAGAAACTGATATGGGCATTGTCACTATTTTAGATAAACGAATGTATAGCAAATCTTACGGGAGTGAATTATTAAAAAATCTACCTCAATTTCAACGAATTTTGAATAGTCCTGTAAATATCTTGAAAGAACACCCCGCGATCAAGCATTTGTGGCGTTAGAAAAAAATGTTAATATAGGCTATGTATAGCGGAATCACCCAAGGCTTATTTGTTGTTTCCCGTGTGGAGAAGAAACCGGGGATCATCCATTATGCTGTCGTGTTAAATGAGCATTTAATGGATGGTTTAAAAATTGGTAGTAGCGTGAATGTCGACGGCGTCTGCCAAACTGTGGCCGCCATCAATGCCCTTGAAGTCCAGTTCACCGCCATCGATGAAACTTTAAGATGCACCACCCTTAATGAGTTATTCGTAGGTAGACTGGTGAGCATTGAACGCAGCATACATTATGGTGATGAAATCGGCGGGCATGAAATCGCCGGTCATATTATTGGCACTGCAGAAATTCTGCAAATCAATCGGCATGAAAATAATTTGCAACTCACTCTGCGCTGTCCAAGTGAATGGATGAAATATATTTTACCCAAAGGTTTTATCGCGGTAGATGGCTCAAGCTTGACTGTCGGCGCCTGTCGTTCAGAAGGGCTTTTTGACATTCATCTCATCCCGGAAACCTTGCGTTTAACCAACTTTGGTCATAAACAGATTGGTGAACGATTTAATATCGAACTCGACCGCACCACCCAAGTCATTGTAACAACCATTGAGCGTCTTTTTCAGACAATAAGTGGCGAGGGAATCTTGACTAAGAGCTGAATTAACCATTGAATTATCTCTCATATCTACCTTAAAATAAATAAAAAATTCATAATAAAAAATAAGAATTCTTTAATAATCTTTATCTATACTCAAGTAATTAAAAATTACAATAGATGAGCGAGATATGAAAAAGAGCAAATGGCCGGTAAAACAAGAATTTCATTTATCACATAGCGGTATTTTAGGTGCAATGAGAAATGGCCATAAAAGGGTAATTGAGGGAGACGGCGGTTGCGCGGGTATTGCTGGCGTAATTGGCGCCGCTTTTTATCGGGAACAAGATAATGTTATTGAAGCCTTTCAAAACCAAAATTACGACCTCATCGCCCCCAAAGTAGAAGCTGCTGAAGCGAAACAGCTAGAGGGGGTGCGAGATGGTGAATCTCAAGAACAAGCTACTTTTCACAGTCTTGGGGTCGATTACGGACAGGAATCATTAGAAGATAAAGATTTTAATAATAAGCAAGTTATTTCAGAATTATCTCACAAACGATTATCATTTTTAAATTACTCAATGAGTACACCAAGGGGCCCAGAAAGACATATCACTACAGTAGCCAAGGATTCGAAAGGACAATGCCACTATGTTAATCCTAATGGGGGTGGAATTTTTAAGGGAACGGGTGGCGGTATCGTAGGGCAATGCAAAAGAGTATGGCGGGATGCGCTTAAAGATGTTTCTAAAACAAAATCTGAAGGCCCCGTGCAGGTCACATATGATAGGTGAACACAAGGCGTCAACTTAAGCTAAAAAAACCAGCGCCGTCATTCCTGTGGGGTTGTCAGTGGGATGATGAACCTCTACTTCTGATCTTTTTCATCGGATTCATTAGGCGCCGAAGTACTTGATTCGGTGTTTGGAGGCGCCACTGGGGGATGACGTAGCGCTTCTAAATCTTTGTATAAATCATTTAATAAGTGGCTGGCAATGACAAAATCCTTGGCTTGCTGCTCTTGAATCTTACCCATCTGTTCCATCATCAAGCTCAATTGGGCAATTTTAGTCCCGATGGCATCACTAGGGTCTACCGTAGGAATTTCACTCTCTGGGTTCAGTAATGATTTGATTCCACCAACAATACTGTTTAAATCAAATTTTTTAGTTAATTCCGACAAATCGGGCTTTTTCGCCATGGCAGGTACTCCTAAAATAGTGAACTGATAACTTTAAATTATAGCAGATCGGGCATGATGTAGGAAATAGACTCCCCTTAGGGTCATCGCGCTTGGTATCCCCTTTTTTGTTTTGACATAGATTTCAATCAGATAATCTAAAATTGACTAAATACTTAGAATAATTGCATTTTTTCTCATCATTGGCTCTTCTTTATGAGCTATATTTGATATTGAGAAGGCAATATATAGATGAGCAAGGGGAGCATAATATGAAAAAAATTATATTAACACCGAGCAAACCAAACCGGGTAAAGTTATTATCAACTATCTTAGGTATATTAGTGATTGGCGAGATATTAATGCAGATTTTCGTTCTTTAACCTATCACCAGGTAACTCACCAAACTCCCGCCACGTGCGGGAGTTTTTATTTGTCATCCCGGAAAATGCGCAGTATTTATCCGGAACCCCGGATAAATACTGCGCATTTTCCGGGATGACAAGCTCAAAATAACGCATGAATAAGAAAACGACGCAGTTGGGGACTAATCGATTTTAATGCATTTGAACCGCGAGTGATTTTAGCGATGCTTATTTGCAAATCTTCAGCAATGGCACGTTGAGGCTTGTCAGCTTTCAATAATGCTCTCAATAGTTCAACCCGCATGGCTAATTGATCCTGCTCAGCCTTGGTAAACAATAATTCAAATAAAGATTTTAACTCTTGATCGGATCCTGCGTGACGGCAAAGCCTGATAAAATCCTGCCAAGCCTTTTTTTTCATGATAAAATTTCCTCAACCACCAATTGCAATTTTTTTCGACCCCGATATTCGTTAATATCCATTCGATAGGCAAAACGAATCGCTTGACAATCGTAATTGGGCCATTTATTTAAATCAACATTGAAAGCAATCGCATCCAAATATTGCTCGCTTCCCGGTGCTTGCAGCACCATTTTTAAATGCCGTCGACCTACTAAGCGTTGATTAATTAACTTAAACTCACCATCAAATAATGGCTCCGGAAACCCAGGACCCCAGGGGCCACCATAGCGTAGTATTTCCGCAACTTCAAAAGTAAATTCATCTTCATTTAAAGGTCCATCTGTGTATAGTTTATGACATAATTCATTTTGGCCAACTTCTTCAGCCACTGCTTCCGCAAAAGCTTCGGTAAACTGCGCATAATCTGCGGCAGCTAAACTAAGGCCAGCAGCCATGGCATGGCCACCAAATTTAGTAATTAGACCTGGATTGCGAATGGCTATCTTTTCTAATAAATCACGTATATGCAAGCTGGAAATTGATCGCGCTGAACCTTTTAGCGATCCATCTTCACCTTTGGCAAAAGCAATGACCGGCCGGTGAAGTTTTTCTTTAATGCGTGCCGCAACTAGCCCGACCACACCTTGATGCCAAGTTTCATCATATAAACAAATACCCAGCGGGAGTTTTTTATTAAGATTTAAATTTTGAACTATATCGAACGCTTCTTGCTGCATTTGTGCTTCTAGGGCGCGACGCTCACAATTTAACTCATCCAATTTTTCTGCCAATTGTTTAGCACTAGCTGCCGTTTCTGCCAAAAGACAATTGATACCGAGAGACATATCGTCAAGCCGACCAGCCGCGTTTAGTCGAGGACCAAGAACAAATCCTAAGTCCACGGCTTGCAAGCGTGATGGATGGCGATTAGCTAATTGCAATAATGCCAAAATACCATGATGGGTGGACCCAGAGCGTATTCGCCTCAATCCTTGATGAATTAAAATTCGATTATTTTTATCCAATGGTACGACGTCAGCAACCGTTCCTAACGCCACTAAATCTAAATATTGCGCCATGTTGGGCCTAGCTATATTTTTCGAAGTAAACCATTGCTGATCATCCAAGCGAGCCCGTACCGCCAACATAACATAAAAAATTACTCCAACTCCCGCAATACACTTACTGGCAAATTTATCTTTTGGCTGATTGGGGTTAACAATTGCTGCCGCGTCGGGCAATACATCTGCCGGCAGGTGATGGTCAGTAATAATGACTTCGATTCCTAACAGTTTAGCTCGCTCCACACCTTCATGACTGGAAATACCATTATCGACAGTGATAATCATTTCGGCTTGTTTGGTTTGTTTAGCTAAATCAACGATACCTGGAGATAAGCCATAACCGTAAATAAATCTATTTGGCACTAAAAAATCAACGTTTTTAGCGCCCATGGCACGCAACGCCAAAACCGCTAAGGCCGTGCTGGTGGCGCCATCGGTGTCAAAATCCCCGACAATTAATATGCGCTGATCCGTTTGTACAGCGTGAGCAATGCGCGCAGCCGCCTCAGTAATATGCAGCATGTCCTGATAAGGCAATAAATCAGGTAATTCTCGGCCAACTTGCTGCAACGAACCCACACCCCTTGCCTGATACAATCTTTGCAACAGTGGGTGCAAATCCTTTAGCTCCCCTGCTGCGCTAGAAATCTCGCGTCTAACCACGATTCTATTCATAAAAAATCTCCTCCCTTCGTACTAACAATATTCTTAATATTGTCTTAAGCTTTATTTTATATAATACCCAATTTCTTTATACTGTTAAAGGGCATTCATAAAATATCGAACACAAAAGTCTCTACGCCATGGGGAATCGCAAGGGGGAGCAGCGCGAAGCGCTCCCCCTTCATTGCGAGCATCGGCTTTGCCGAGCGCAGCATAAAAATAGAAAAATTATTGCTGTACTCAGCAATAATTGGTACATTTTAAGCTAAGAGTTGATAAAGGAGCTTTGCCAATAATGATCTATGAAGTTTATCAAAAGCCATTTCCGGTGTTAATTATAGATGATCAGTATGTTCTTCGAGAACAATCAGAATCTGACACCAAACCTTTTTTTGAATACTACAGTAAAGATCCTGATGTCACCCGTTATATTTTAGCTACCGTACCGACCACTTTAGATGAAGCCAATGCCGAAATTAATTATTGTCGAAATTTGTTTTATCATAAGCGTGGAATCTACTGGACCTTAGCCCGCCGCGATAACAATCAAATTATCGGCTCGGTGGGTTTATATATGAATAACCATCACCATCGCGCAGAATTATGCTATGACCTTGCCAAAGCTTATTGGCGCCAAGGCATTATGAAAAAGGTCCTGTATAAAGTAATTGATTTTACTTTTCAAAAATTAGATGTTTACCGGATAGAAGCCCTAACCCTAAAAGAAAATACTGCGTCAATAGGGATTCTAAAAAAAATGGGATTTATTCGTGAGGGACCTTACAAAAATATCGATACTTTAAAGACGTTCCTCGCGATGTGGAATTGTATGCAACCACCATTGAATTGGTTGAAGCAACCCGTGCTCAAGAAAAATAATCTAAAGAAGGAAGCTGAAGCGACTATCGAAAATTTAAGTCACGACGGACGTGGCATTGCTCATCTGCATGGTAAAACAACTTTCGTCGATGGCGCTCTTCCAGGCGAACAGGTGCAGTTTAAATATCTTCATCAACGCGGCAGTTTTGATGAAGGACAAGTCACTGCCATTAACCACCCCTCTCCTTGGCGAGTAACAGCACTTTGTCCGCATTATGGAGAATGTGGAGGTTGTAGTTTGCAACATGTCAATATCACTCATCAAATACAACACAAACAACAGGTTTTTCAAGAACTGTTGTTGCGCCAAGCTAAATTGCAACCCCAGGAATGGCTACCAGCCATCCGCAGCCCAGCTTGGGGATATCGGCGTAAGGCCCGCTTAGGAGTCAAGTATGTCGCCAAAAAAAATCGTGTGTTGATTGGCTTCCGCGAGCATGGAGGAAGGCTAATCACGGATAGCCGACAATGTGATGTTTTACACCCAAGTATCGGCCAAAAAATTGAGCATTTTTGTTTGCTGATCGGTCAGCTGTCGATTCGTGATAAAATCCCTCAATTAGAAATTGCTGTTGGCGACCATCAAAGTGCTGTAGTTATCCGTCATCTGCAAGAATTTAACCGTGAAGATCTATCTCTGATAGAAAAATTTGGCAGCGAACATCAATTACACATTTATTTACAACCCGGCGGCAATGAGAGTGTACGATTATTTTATCCTGACGAGGATCAGGCTTTATACTATCGTCTTCCCCGGTACGATCTTACTTTCGAATTTCAGCCGTTACAATTTATTCAAATTAACGCAACCGTTAATCAAGCAATGGTTGATCGTGCCATTGAATTGTTAGCTTTAAAACCGCAAGAACAAGTCCTTGATTTATTTTGCGGTATTGGCAACTTTTCTTTAGCTTTAGCACGCTGCGGTGCCAAAGTTGTTGGCGTAGAAGGTGAACAAAATGCCGTCCAGCAAGCGATACATAATGCTCGACTCAATAAAATAAGTGCGTGTGAATTTTATTGCTCTGATTTATTTAATCCATCTTTATTTTCGGCGCCATGGGCAGAACAAAGGTATGATAAAATACTAATAGATCCACCCAGGTCTGGAGCAGAGCAAGTCATCGCCTCCCTTCACCGCTGGCAGCCACAAAGACTAATTTACGTATCCTGTGACTTAGCAACATTGGCTAGAGATGCTTCGGCTCTTAATCAGCAAGGCTATCAGTTAACAAAAGCCGGAATCATGGATATGTTTCCACACACTCGACATGTGGAGGCCATTGCCTTGTTTGAGCGGGAAAAAAAATAAATGAATCAAACTGCACAACAATGGCTAACTTTACGCAAAGCTGAATATCAAAATTTAAATACCGAATTAATGATCAATGCCTGTCAATTTGTTGAGTTGGTCGACGCTCAAAAACTGCCGCAAGGCTTACAAATAGCTGATGAATTGTTGGTACTCAATTGTGATAACCAAACCTTGATGGCCGCTATCGTGTATCCAAGTATTTATCATCAACAACTTCCGTTAGATTTAATTGAAAAATTTTTACCTAATGAAGTTTACAAACTGGCTCAAGGCGTGCAAAAAATGGATGCCATTCAACAAAGTCTTAGCCCAAACAAAAGTGGGAGTGGTTCACGTGCTGATAATTTACGCAAAATGTGTTTGGCAATGGTCGATGATATACGCATTGTATTGGTAAAATTGGCCGAGCAATTAGTGTTATTAAAATCTATGCGCGACTCCTCCGCTCACCACCAACAGCAAATTGCTGAACAAGTCATGAATATTTATGCTCCTTTGGCTAATCGCTTAGGTATTGGTGAAATGAAATGGCAAATGGAAGATTTAGCTTTTCGCTATTTAAACACGCCAGAATATCGCTCTATATCTCAAGCCTTAAATATGAGGCGTCAGGATCGAGAAATTTTTATTAAAAATATTATCAAACATCTACACGAGAAAATTGAATTAGCAGGTGTGCGCAATGTGAAGATCAGTGGCCGAGCCAAGCATATTTATAGTATTTATCGAAAAATTCTGCGCAAACAAGTCGATTTTAGTGAAATTTATGATACCAGTGCAGTTCGCATCCTCGTTGACACTATTGAGGATTGTTATAAAGCCTTAAGTGTTGCTCATAGTGAATGGCGGCATATAAAAAGTGAATTTGATGATTATATCGCTAAACCTAAAGCCAATGGTTATCGTTCTATACATACCGTTATCGTTAGCAAAGAAAATATTAATGTTGAAATTCAAATCCGCACTTTTCAGATGCATGAAGAGGCTGAGTTAGGAGTCGCTGCGCATTGGCAATATAAAGAAGGCGGAGCGAAGTTATCCAGTTATTCAGAAAAAATAAACTGGTTGCGTCATATTATGGATTGGCAAAAAGAAGTGAGCGCTCCTCAAGAAGATCATCTTTATAAAAAAATCTTTGAAGATCGAGTCTACGTCTTCACCCCCAATGGAGATGTTTTTGATTTGCAAGCAGGTGCAACTCCTTTGGATTTCGCCTATCACGTCCACACCGATATCGGCCACCGTTGTCGCGGTGCAAAAGTGAATGAGATCATGGTGCCATTAACGCATCAATTACGCACCGGAGACCAAGTCTCAATTATTGTTGGCAAAGAAAGTCAACCCAGTCGTGATTGGATGAACCCTGCCGCTCATTATTTAAAAACTAATGTCGCGCTACAAAAAGTACGGAGCTGGTTTAAACGTCAAGAACAACAAAATCATTTGTCCGCTGGCCAAGCGTTATGGGAAAAAAATTGCCGACGTGAAGGGATCTCCAAAAATGATATTGAAAAAGCTTTGCCTTATTTTAAATTTAAAAATGTGCAAGAACTATTGATCGCCATCGGTTCAGGAACAATTGGTATTATTACGGTTATTAATCGTATTAAATATTCTGAAGGTGAAGAAATCAAAAAAAATCATGATGTCACCGAAAAACAACAAAAAATAATTCCAGCTAAAAGTCAAGGCATGCTAATCGAAGGCGTCGGGAATCTACTGACTCAATTGGCGCGTTGTTGCAAGCCTATCCCTGGAGATTCAATCTTGGGTTACATTACCAAAGGCCGAGGTATTACTATTCATCAAATGGATTGCCGCAATATTCAATTCACTTTAAAGCGTCACCCTGAACGTTTATTTACTGTGAGCTGGGGTCAGCAAACCGATCAAATTTACCCAGTGGAAATCAACATTGAAGCAGATGATCGGCCGGGTTTAATCCGCGATGTTACCAATATTATTGCTGCTGAACATCTCTCAGTATTGGGTTTGAATTCCCGAGTGAACAAATTAGAAGATCGCGCTTACATAAGCCTCACCATCGAAATAAAAAGCCTAAATCCGTTAAAAAAAGTATTGGCCCATTTGCAACAAGTCCCAGGCGTCCTCCAAGTTAAACGCGGATATTAACGGCCAGCTTGTCTATAAAACAGACTCGTTTAAGCTTAAGTTAATCTTGGCGAGTTATAATTGCCATATATCACTCGGGCTAAGAAAATGTTACTATAGATTCCTAATTATAAGTTAGGAGAGGTGCCCGAGTGGCTTAAGGGGCTCGCCTGGAAAGCGGGTGTGCGTCCAAAAGGCGTACCGAGGGTTCGAATCCCTCTCTCTCCGCCAGTTAATGGCCATAGCGGTCCCTGCGCAACGATGCTCTTGTAATAACCCCGCCAGGCCCGGAAGGGAGCAACGGTAGCAAGAGGACTCGGGTGCCGCGGTGTGGCTGCTGTGGCCATTATTTTTTAAATAGAGTCATTCAACGTGAAAAATCAACATCAAGTATTGGCAAGAAAATGGCGACCTCGGCAATTTGCCGAAGTGGTCGGCCAAACCCATGTGGTTCGTGCTCTCTCTAATGCACTGAACCAAGCCTACTTGCATCACGCCTATTTATTCACCGGCACCCGCGGAGTTGGCAAAACCACTATCGCACGATTATTAGCTAAATGCCTCAATTGTGAGACGGGCATCACTGCCCAACCTTGCGATCAATGTTCTCACTGCCAAGAAATTGATAGTGGCCGCTTTGTCGATTTAATCGAAGTGGACGCTGCATCACGGACCAAAGTCGAAGATACCCGCGAATTACTTGATAATGTGCAATACGCACCTAGCAAAGGTCGATTTAAAATCTATCTGATTGATGAAGTACACATGCTTTCCGGTCATAGTTTTAATGCATTATTAAAAACTTTAGAAGAACCCCCAGCCCATGTAAAATTTTTATTGGCTACCACTGATCCGCAACGGTTACCGGCAACTGTCTTATCCCGTTGCCTGCAATTTCATTTGCTGGCCATGCCGGCTGAACAAATTAGTCAGCATTTACAAACTATTTTGGGCTATGAACATATTAACGCTGAAGTTGAAGCCACATTATTACTTGCCCAAGCGGCACAAGGAAGTATGCGCGACGCTTTGAGTCTGTTAGATCAAAGTATCGCTTACGGCAACGGCAGCATTTTGACGAATGATGTGAAGCTCATGCTGGGTACAATTGATACCGAGATTTTGTACCAACTTCTGCAAGCATTAGCTGCAAAAGACGCGAACACCGTGCTCGACTGCGTTGCTAAGTTAACCACCCAAGGCGCTGATTTTAGTCGAGCTTTAGCTGATCTTTTATCTTTAATACATCGAATCGCTATTAGTCAAGCGGTTCCCGATCGCCCAACAGATCTGAGCGACGCTCATATCCACGCCCTAGCCCAACAAAGCAGTCGTGAAGATATCCAATTGTATTATCAAATTGGATTATTAGGCCAACGAGATTTAACCTGGGCACCCTCCCCGCGCAGCGGTTTTGAGATGACATTATTACGCATGCTAGCCTTTACTTTTACCCCGCATACGGAGTCGGACAATATCCCCAAGATCACTGAGCAAAAAACCGGTCCAGAGTTGGCTGCTATGCCCTGGGAAGCGCTATTAAAACAACTTCAGATCGACGGCGCCACTAAAATTTTGGCAGAGCACTGTGAATTAAAAACATTTATCGATCAGCATCTCATTTTAGGATTGCATCCCAAACACAAACCACTGCTTAACCCAAAGCATATTGAGCGAATCCGCACTGCGCTGAACGCACATTTGGGCGCAGCCATCCGTGTTGAGATTAAAATTGATCCACAAGTTCATGAAACGCCCGCCTCTATGGCTAGGCGTCAACAAGAAACACAACAAAAGACCGCTGAACAAGCCATTTTCAGTGATCCAATTGTGCAGCAAATGATACAAACCTTTGATGCAACTGTTATCAAAACCAGTATCAATGCGAACAGCGATAGAGAACACTAACTACAAAAGAGGAAAATTATGAAAGATCCAAATATGCCTATGTCAAGAGATGGTATGCCGCAAATGGATGAGGCTTCATTACTATCTGAAATTAAAAATAGTATTTTAGCCATGCAGCAACAAATGCAAGAGACTTATGCGCGTTTAGGCGAAATGAAAATAAGCGGTAAATCTCATGATGAAACCATTGAAATTATCATGACAGCCACTTATCAATTTGAAGATATTAAAATTAACCCACGTGCCTTCGCCGATGCCGCTGGGAAATTTAGCCAAAAAGAATTTGAATGGCGCTTACGTGAAGCATGGAAAAATTTGAGTGAGAAAATTCAAAAAACCACGCAAAGTAAAACCATTGAATTACTTCAAAGTATGAATATTCCTGACGACATCAAGAATATTTCACTAGAAGATGGTAAAGACCGACAATAATAATGTTTAGTTTTCATAAGGCGGCCCTGCATGTTTAGTCCATTAACGAAACATTTAATTGACTCATTACATGCATTGCCAGGCATTGGACCGAAAACAGCCCAGCGACTGGCCTTTCAAATGTTAGCGGCCAACGGCCGCGACAAAGGCCTGGCGCTGGCTGGGGCTTTACAACAAGCTTTGTTACACGTGAAAGAGTGTCAGCGCTGTCGTTTGTATACCGAAGAAAACATTTGCGGCTTATGCCGTAATCCTAATCGGGAACAACATATATTATGTGTCGTCGAAAACCCGGCCGACGTTTTTGCAATTGAGCAAACAGCTAGTTTTCGCGGTTTATATTATATTTTGCAAGGTCACTTATCTCCACTAGATGGAATCGGACCACAAGAGATAGGCATTCCGCCTTTATTAGAGCGATTGCAAAATGAAACCATTGCTGAACTTGTTTTAGCAACTAATCCTACCATGGAGGGCAAAGCAACCGCTCATTATATTGCGAGTCATATTGACTCCTCACGCACCACTTGCACACGTCTAGCCCACGGTATACCGTTTGGTGGTGAGTTGGAATATTTAGATGGCAGCACTTTAAGCCATGCTTTCCGCTCGCGTGAACTATTTAATTAAAATATGGAGTCCCTTTAAACTACTTTAACTCGGAGAATAGACAATGTTTGATAAATTTAATATCGGCACATTAATGAAAGGAGCAAAGAAAATTCAGGAAATGGTTGAAAAAAATCAGGCAGAAATGGGTAAATTAGAAGTGATCGGTGAATCTGGCGCCGGCTTGGTAAAAGTGGTGATCACCGGTTTATATGAAGTAAAAGAAATTTCCCTGACTGATGAATTACTCACTGAATCTAAAGAAATTATACAAGACCTTATCGCAGCGGCCATTAACAATGCCACACAAAAAGTTGGCCAAATCACTCGAGGTAAGATGACAGATATAAGTCAATTATTTGGTGAGGAAAACTGATCTTTACCAACCATTAGTCGCTTATGCCCGATAAATTTAAGCTTGATCTCGATTAAAGAGGCTAGCAAAATTGCCGCTATAGGAAAAGAGGGATCAAATAATGGGGGGATTGCATTTTTACCAAGTAACTAAAAAATAATAACTGACCGAATAAAATAAGTAATAAAAGTAGATGCTTATTTTCGATAAATTTAGATCTGATATTTTTTTCTAGCAGTAAAAAAATGGCGATAGACCAAGGCAGTATTCCTTTTAATAAATTTTCAAACTGATTTCCGTAATTACTGATCAAATCAATTCTCTTAGAAATTTGAGTGAATAACAGATAATTCACCGTGTGAGCACCATACTGCTGATACATATAAGCTAGCCACATGCCGGGAATCAATAATCCTATCAGGAGAGCTAATGCTATTTTGGTATACCATTGCTTTAGATTGACTGTTTCTCCAGGGCTGACTAAATAAGGCAAGACTATCGCGTAGGAAGAAAATAAACCAAACCAATTGGGCCTTTAGCAAAAATACAAAAACCAAAAGCTAGACTAGCAAAGATCCAATATAATTTATTCTTGGACATCAAAGTCTTAATCAAAAAATTTATCGACAGCAGTCCGAATAGAGTCACCAATCCTTCAAATCTCAAATCGTGGTAAAACGAAGGCCACATCAAATTTAAGATGAGTATCAGTAAACACAGCCAAGGAGTTTTAGAATCTTGTGGAGATATTTGCTTAGCTAGCCACCATGACAAAAATAAATTAATCCAGCCGATGGTAAACGATAAATATAGTGCCCTAAAGAACTGATGCCAAATAAGTGCCAAATGCCTACTAATGGCCAATACAATAACGGAGTTTTTTCTAAATCAAGCTGATTATTGTCAAAAGTAGAAAAATAGATACCATTATCAAACATAGATCTGGCCATGATGAGATAATGTTTCATGTCCTTTCCAGCCTCGTGATCTAAGTAAATTAATAGTGCGCTCAAAAGCCACCAAGCCATGGAAACAAGACCATTTTTTTTAAGTTGCTATTGTTCATGGGGAGAGCTTAACTTCTTATTTTATGCTCCATGTTTTTAAAATGGCGTCCACTAACGTGGCCAAAGGAATTGCAAAGAACACTCCCCAAAATCCCCATATCCCACCAAACACAATCACTGCCAATATAATGACAATGGGGTGTAAATCCATCGTTTGTGCAAATAACAATGGAAATATAACGTTTCCATCGATGGCTATTATAAAAGCAAATGCGAGCAGGACATACCAAAAATGGGCGTTACACCCCACTCCATCAATGCCACCACAATCACTGGAATGGTCACAATGACTGCGCCAATATAAGGAACGATCACGGATAGTCCCACCAATGCGCCGATTAAAATGGAATATTGTAAACCTAATAAAGAAAAAGTAATGATGGAAACTACGCCCACTAGCAAGATTTCTATCACGCGTCCTTTCACATAACTTCCGATTTTATTATAGACTTCGACCGATACTTTTTTAACTAAGGTATGTCTTTTAGGTAAAAACCGCTTTAACCAATGCATGATCTTTCGGTAATCTTTTAAAAAAAAGAACACCAATAAGGGCACTAAAACTGAATATAAAATCAGTTCCGCTAAATTAGGAAGGGCAACCCAAGAAAAACGAATAATGGTATGGCCTAAGGTAGGTGATTGCGCCTTTAAAAAAGCCACCATATGATCAAGTTGAGCATGGGATAAAATCCATGGATATTTTTGCATAAAGTGCATTAATAACAACTGAACGCTGGCAAAGGTCCGGGGCAATTCTTCAATTAAATTACTTAATTGACGCCATAACATGGGAATAAAATACAAGACAGCATAAATAAACAATCCGAGGAAAATAATATAGACAACCCATACTGCTAATAAACGTGGACACCCCCAGCGGACCAATGTTCTCACAATACCATTTAATAAATAAGCCAAGACAACGCTGATGAGCACCGGCATTAATATAGAGCCGAAAAATTTAAATAATAATATGACGACAACTAAAGTCATAAACAAACTAATTACTTCTGGATCTTCAAAGGTGCGTTCAAACCAATGAGTGATTGCTTGTAAAATTGGATTTCTAGACGACATCAGGGTCCTAACTCTCTAGTTTCATAATTGAAATCATTTGTATAGCCGCATCAGCTGATTCTCGGCCTTTATGACTTTCAGGTTTTGTACAACGTGCTAAGGCCTGTTGTTCAGTATCAGTGGTTAACACTCCAAAGATAACGGGGATATTGTGTTGTAATGCCACATGCTGACAACCATAACTCACTTGTTGACAGACATACTGATAATGATCCGTTTCCCCCCGAATCACTGCACCTAAGCAGATAATCGCTTGGCATTGTCCGCGACGTGCGGCTTGTTGCGCCGCTAAGGGTAATTCAATTGCTCCTGGGACTCGAATGATGTCTATATTGGATTGAACCATACCAAGTTCCTGCAAGCGTGTGACAGCTCCCTCCAACAAAAGAGAGGTGATCTCTGAATTAAACTGACTGACTATAATAGATATTTTCATATTATTTGCCTCTCACACTCTACTCTTACCCACACACCCGTCAATTTTTTCCGTCGCCAGGATTCGCGGGACAATCGCAATGGATACCGCGGTCAAGCCGCGGTATGACGTACTCGAGCCTTATATATTTAATAGATGGCCCAGCTTCTCTTGCTTGGTTCGCAAATAATGGCTATTGGATGGTAAGGGCTTGGTTTCTAACGGAATCCGTTCCTTTACCGTAATGCCATATTTTTCCATACTAGAAACCTTATGCGGGTTATTGGTGAGTAATTTCACCTG
The DNA here is from genome assembly GCA_963818985.1 of uncultured Pseudomonadota bacterium. Classification (GTDB taxonomy): domain Bacteria; phylum Pseudomonadota; class Gammaproteobacteria; order Coxiellales; family Coxiellaceae; genus JAFEDN01. The sequence continues at coordinate 18,296 of CAWFUJ010000001.1, forward strand.
TGAAATTCCTAATGCCCGCAGCATTTGCGCTGCCATGCCGTAATCACGTTGATCTGCAGCAAAGCCTAAACGATGATTGGCTTCTACAGTATCAAAACCTTGATCTTGTAAGGCATAGGCTTTAATTTTATTAAATAACCCAATTCCACGGCCTTCTTGGCGTAGATATAATAACACACCCCCTCGTTCTGCAATACTTGATAAACCTATGTTTAGTTGGCGCCCACAATCGCAACGCTGTGATCCCAGAACATCGCCGGTAAAACATTCGGAATGTAAACGGACCAAAAGAGGTTGCTCTTTATTCAAGGAGGCTTTGATAATCGCGATTGAGTGTTCTTCTGTTAATTCACTTTGAAAAGTTTGAATATGTAACGGTCCCCATTGTTCGGTTGGCAATGGAGCACTGGGGCCGAGTTGTAATAAGTTTTCATGACGAATCCGATAAGCAATGAGATCACTGATGCTAACGATCGCCAATTGGTGCCGCTGCGCAAATTGACTCAGCTCTTGTAATCTAGCCATACTGCCATCTTGATTCATAATTTCGCAGATGACCGCAGCCGGTTGACATCCGGCCAATCGAGCCAAGTCTACACTGCCTTCAGTGTGTCCCTGTCGTGCTAATACGCCTCCAGATCGCGCTTTTAAGGGGAAAATGTGGCCAGGCATAATTATATCGCTGGGTGAGCTTTGAGGATCGATGGCTATTTTTATAGTTTGAGCCCGATCCTGCACCGAAATTCCTGTGGATACACCTCGCGCCGCTTCAAATGAAACGCCGAAAGCAGTTTGATGTTTTGAACGGTTATTGACTGCCATCATAGGAATTTGGAGACGAGTAAAATCTAGCTCAGTCAAAGATAGACAGACTAAACCGCGGCCATATTGACACATAAAGTTAATGGCATCTGCGGTCGCATGCTGGGCCGGGATGATTAAGTCTCCTTCATTTTCACGGTTTTCGTTATCAACCAAGATCACCATGCGTCCTTGTCGCAGATCAGCCAAAGCGATTTCAATATCGGTAAATATAGGATGGTTCATATAAGACCTCGTTTATATTTTATTCTAAACAAGGGAGAAAGGAGAATAAACATAATACGCCAATCATCTTTGCCATGATTCGCGAAATAACAATACATTTAAAACCGCCCTCTCCCATCCGGACTATAACCGTCGGCTCTGGCTCAACCAGATCTGCTGACCTTCTTCGATGTTTCAAGAAGCGCTCGCGGGCTTGTGAATGGATCAATTCAACTACCGCCGGTAGGGATTTTCACCCTGCCCTGAAGGCTTTAAAAAACATTATTGTAAATCAAAGATGCAAAAAAGTCTATTTGGGAGAAAAACCGGACATTTCTATTTTGCGTTGACATAAGAAAAAATTAATTACGGGCCCTACTTAAGATAACGTGCTTGAAATGGAGCTGCTGCTAGATGTGGAGCTGGAACCAGAACTCATTGAATTTAATGGTAAAAATCCTATAGCTTGAGATGCTGTAATTTTCCATCTCTGAGTGAATGTTAGGTGACCTTGTTTATCGAGTAGAGATGAGCTGGAGACAAAGTCTGGAAAAAAGGCGCCGGTTGATAGCTTTTTATAAGTAGGCTCATACTCCTTAGTCTCTGCGGTTTGAGCAGGGGTAGGAATAAGAGCAGATTTTATTTGGGGTATTAGGAAATCTAAACTCCATTCTTGCAGGGCTTCAGCTAAATAACCCATAATTTGGACTAAGATTCGGTAATAGGTATCTCCAAAACCAAAACCATTACTTGCATTCTGGACAGTGATAATCGGCTCAGTTAACCATTTATTGGTTTCGATAAATTTATCCTGTTGAGCTTTATTCATCCCATAAAAGCCATACGATCCCAGCACTTGAGATAAAATAATAATTAGAGAATAAGCTATTCTTTGGAGAGCCCTGAGTGCGCCCCCTTTGTCGCCGGGGGGAGAGAATGAATTGACATCATCTCCAAAACCCGCTATTAAAAAATGCACTGTCCCTCTAACTTGTTTAAAGATAAATTGTACAGCTTGATGAATGTCAATATCACTTCCTTTGGAGATGAAAGTATCGGCTGTCACTTCAGCGGAAATTTTTGCTTCCGTTGGGAAAAACTTCAAAGTTATGCGGGGTTCTAGTCGTGGATACCTCACTGAGAAATAGTTTAAAAATTCATCTGAGCTCTTGATCAGAGAAAGGTCTTTTTTGCCTGTCAAAGACACTAAAAAAAATTTCTTATTTTCTTTGTATACTAAACAGCTCCCTTTAGTGATCAATGTTTTAGGGACAACCAATTTATTAAATATTAACTGAGAACAAGAATCAAGTTGTGAAATGTTTCCATCCTGCTGCTGAAATTCAATTTTTTTTAAAAAATAGAGAGATTTAACTACATTCAAGGCAATTACATATAATTTTTGGCAATAAGCAGGCAAGGACTCAATCATTTCTTGAAGGAAAGTTGATTCAATTGGATTTAATATTCCTTTTTCATCACACAGCAAACCCCAGTTCTTAAAAACTTGAGCTACGGTTTTTCCAGCTAAATTTGACTTTACTTCACCGAGCATATCCGAGACTCTCATGGTTTGATTAAAGTGGTTGTCGTCACAATTCTCTTTTTTTAAGAAAACCGCTCTTCGACCCGATTGAGGTAGTATCGCGAGAAACAATTCTAAAGCACAGAGAGGCAGATCCCCGGGGGCTTCAGTACCGTAGGGTGAAGTATTCGGTGGAACTGCATGGCTTTCCACTAGTCGCTTTAAAATAATTTGCTGAAAATTAAAATTATTTGGATTTATAGGAGATTGTAGTTCTTTTGCACTAAATAGATTGGTAGGGATGCGAGCGGTATAAACCGGAAAATTCTTTTTGGTCATAGTGCATAATAAAAAGCCTGAATCATTAGATTCAGCCACGTGAATGAATAAATCATCATCTTCTTTATTAGGTTGCGGAATTACCGAGCCGGTAAAAAAGTAACACTCTCCGACAAAATTAATACACTTTGATCTTAAGCCTTGCGTCAAAGTGATAAGTTCACCCTTCTCATTTTGCCCGCTAATAAATCCCTGCTCTATTAGTTCTTTGAGTTTTTCTGGACGTTGACGATAATTTTCTTTCACTTCTTGAAGTATTTTTTCGTTACATTTAGTGATAATAAGGCTGATTCCCAATTTTTGGCCTACCATGATTCGGAGAAGTAGCCAGTGGGTAATAAGAAGTGGAACGTTTTGAAAATAACATTGGATATTATGTCGCCTTTGAACGTCCACAATAGGGTTCATCAAATCCAGAGCTGTCACTTCATCAGAGTCCATAAAGATGACTGGTTTTTTTGGTTTTGTCGATTCTGATATTGTCGTTTCTTTAAAATATAGACTCGGACTGTATCTGTAATATATGAAGTTTTTTAGCAGAAGGCGATGAATTTGAAGAATTAAAAGTGTATGATAGCTAGAAGAAATAATTCTTTTTCCATCATGCTGAAATAAAGCTTTATTTTCAAGAAAAATCGATAATTCCGTTGAACCTATTTTAAAGTCAGTTAAATTAATTTTTTCATTGTGAATTTTTTTCTCTTCAGGATTTTTCCATTTTATAAAAAACTCCGAAGAATGGGTATATATAGTCGCCACCGGGACTTTCATTTCTGAAGCGATTATTTTTTCATTTGACAACTCTTCGGTATTACAAAATGTATTAACGTAAAATCGACTGATAAACTTATTTTCCTCTTGAGTGAGTGGTAAATCCTCATTTTTATAAGCAGGGTTATTTCCCATATCCTTTTCGCTTGCTTGAGTATAAGAAATTGGCAAGTAATGAGTGAATTCTGGCGGATAAAGGCAAACACGATATCCGCCTTGGCTAAGACTCGGATAAATACCAGCGGTTTTTCCGTTTAAATCTCCTGTGACCGAAAAATTGATACAACTAGCAATTTCTTTAGCCTCTGGCTCGTCAAAAGTAGGCTGAAGATAAACAATTTTGTCGTCGGGAGAAAGGTTATAAAACGCCAAATTATTTTTAAAATGACTGGAAAATAATAGCGTCAGATCACGAATATAATTTATTTCATAAAAATAAGGGCTTGTTTTCTCCAAAAGTGTTTCTGGTAGTTTTGACTCGTCGTCGTACATCGCTCGGGGTTGACAATAAGGCGCCTCTTTCTTCATTTTTTACTTCTCTGGCTAATTTTAACAATTATAACCATTTTAAATTTGAATTCAATGACCGCAATGGGTCATGACTTATGTTTTGCTAAACAAAAGAGCTGGGTAAAGAATAAGCATGATTGACAGAAAGATCTGATCAGATTCCTATCGAAAAACGGCCAATTTCGTTGAAGAATCTGTTGAAGAAGCTTCAGTAAATAAGGATTCCCCTTGAAGCTTTCTCCTGCTGAGAGAGAAAAATGCCAGAGGTATATATTGGCCATCTCTGGTAATGATAACATCTGAAGATTGAGTTTGATGTGGGATAGCTTGAACAGCAAACAAAATGGATTTTTCTTCTCCGGTTATAGTACTCATCGCTTGTTCAGGACTTTTGGCAAGATGTATCTCAGACCCCATAGCAGTATCTTTGCTGGGCCTTAAAGCAATTGAAAATCCTTCCTCGATAATCTGTAACGCTTTCTCTAAAGTAGCAATGAACCAACCTAATATGATAGGTGAATGAACTGGAGACGCTGCTTGGATCGCTTCGAAAAGAATGACAGCACATTCATCATAGATCCCCTGCTCCCCTATGTCATAATCCAATGGTACTGTGCTTTCGTTTAATTTCTTGCGTGCCTGCGAAAGCAATCCCATCAATCCCTTAGAGTCGGTGTCATAAATTTTTAATCCAAAGTGACATAGCCGAGGAAGAGGTGACTTAAATTCTTGCTCAAGGTTTGTTTTAATAACTTTCCAATCGCCAATTTCTGATATCTTTTCTGATATCAAGGAGTACTTGCTTTCTTTACTAATTGCAGAATCATTAGCTGCAGAAACTGGAGGTTCTAGACTTACACGACACTTCATACCAGCATACAAATTTTCATAAAAATCTTCAATTGTTTTTTTAAAATCATCTTCTAAAGGAGGTAAGATGGCGTGCAAATTATAAGAGGTAAATGAAGTAGGCGCAGCTCGTTTAGGCCGTTCTAAACCTGCAAATTTAGCCTCTAACTTTCCAAAGTATTCCTCATACTCTAAATCTAATTTGGCCGAGCTCCAAAGTTCAAATATTAATACCAATTCCTTTGCAGTCATTGAAGCAACATCTGGCAAGAGTGGGGTAACCATCTCTATTAGCTTTAATAATTCAGCAACATAATTAGGTGCGACGTACGAAAATAATTCCGGGTCATCATATGTCTGGATTTTTACACGCTTACTTTCTCCCCAAGCAAGGCGCATTAATCTTAATTGCCTTTGTTGCCAGGATATAGGAGGATTTTGGTCTAGGTGTGTCACCTTGTCAATTGCAGGATGTGCAGGCCTTGATAATGCTTGACGTTTAGCAAGAAGTAACCAAGCTTCGATCTTTTCTTTTTCTTCTTTAAAATCATCTGCTATTATCCCTGGAAAGTCTAAAACACATTTTGCTTTTACTGACTCAGTCAATATCCCTATTTTAGATTTATCATAAATATCACAAATACACGATACAGGACGTAGCCCATAATCAATAAGACACTCACTTCTTTCTGTCAGTTCATCGATTTCTTCTGGTGTGAATTGGGTTGTTTTTATTAAACCGATAGGATAAACCTGAACAGGATGGATTACTGTAATTCCTGCTGCTTTGCTTTCTTTACTCAATATCACCACCAGAACTGGAATTATCATGGTGTGCTTTGTTTCTCGATTTAAAAAATCAGCGGGATTAATGCTCAGACGTACTTGCCGTGCCTCCCGCCAAAAACCGCTCCTTTTAATCTCGTCAGCTTCTTCGTTTGACGATGGCTCAAAATAGGCTAATTGCTGAGTAAAGTGATCGGGATATTTCCTTTGGGTAATTATCCGATACGCGTAAAAAGCAGCCCATACTTCTTTAGCAAGATAAGGATAAAATAGAGAAAAATAACTAATTTTTTGGTTTTTTTCAGTAAAGATTTCTATTATATTAGAAATCAATGGCCAACAATATTTAGTTTCTTCTTTTATCTCAGCAATATTTGTGGTTAACAGGTCCGCAAGATTTGAGCAGGGACCTGATTTGGAGAGTAATGTCTCTACTTTCACGCGCCAAGATTGTGATGATGGTTTTATAGCCGTTTCTGTACCTGTCCAGTATGATAATTTAGAGTTAAATTTTTTCGAACCGCGTTTGAAACTTATAATTATTTGATCTTTATTTTCTGCCCCAGCTTTACGAATCATCTGGCAAATAGGTAAAGGATATTGAATTAAGGCGCCGGTTTTTTCTTCCTCCCAATAGTAATAATTTGCTAACAAAGGTGATGGCAATTTTAAAGAACTGAGTATATGGCCAAGAGTCTGAATTTTAGCATCCGAAGGCACATTCAAATCATCTGGAGAAGGAATGATATGCTGCATTCTAATCAGCTTCCAAAATATCAGCAGGTCTTTAGCTTGATTTACCGCTAATTTGCTAGGATTTTCAAGAATAAGTATTGAATTCTCAATTAAATCTAATGATTTAATCAGGAAATTAGCATAGCCATACCATTCTTTTTGATTAATAAACCCGTAAGATTTATTAATCTTTTGTTTCGCTTGTCGAAAGTCCCTTATCAGTAATAAAGACATTTCTTGCACTTGTCTTCTTACCATCAAAGCATCATATTCATTGTCTTTAATATCAACGTCCTGATAATTTGTAAGCAGTTGGGAATTCTGAAAGAATGAAGAGGATTGTGGATGAAGAATCATAGCGGCTAATTGTGCAGTAAAGGAAGTCTCTGCTGCGCATACATCTTGTTTAAAAATGTCGAAAATTGTTTTTATGCCTGTTTTAAAATGAAAAAAGCCATAAACCTCATTACTAGTGTTCTGACAGATTACTTTAAAAGAAAGATAAATTCCTGTAATTAACTTTGAATCCTTTATTTCGCATTTCAATGGTATTGAATCTTTATCAAAGCTATTCTTTAGGTTTTTTAACTCTGCTTGGGCGTGGATAGGGATTTCTTTTGAGTTAGAGTGAGTTGCATAGAAATGCATAGTTCCTAACTCCATTAATTGGCCCCTAGTGTCTACAGAATACACTTGAATACGATGATCTGAGCCTGGCTCGTATAAATAATAGTGATCACGGACATTTAACGCACGGGTCAGCAATCGCGTAAAATGTTTGTGCCAATCTTCTCGGTGGGTAGTAACAATCTGAGTAAGAGGCGCAAACGCTTTTTCATCTTTTTTTTCCAGATTGCATATAACTGCACTGGCAATATACTTAATATGATCGATTGATAACTTTGAATCTAGGAAAGGGGTGAATTCCGATTTTTTTCCTTGAATCTTCTGGAGCTCCGTCGAAGGGGTATAATCTTGCACATCATTCTCCTCACCATCTATTATTCCATGACACCATTAAATTAATTAAACATCTATTGAAAGTTTATCATTGTAAAAAACATAAATCAAAATTACTGCTCATATAGAACTTATTGGTAAACAATTTGTGCTATGACATCTGCTCCATAGGCTTGCCATTTAACAGTGGGCGATTCAATTAATAAATCGAGTGATTGGATAAATCCTGAAGTAGCAGATAGCCCTAAAATTTTGGCAGACACATAAATAAATAGTTGTTGTGCTAAATGCTGGCGCACCAAGCTGTCGAAGCAACGGCCGCCCGCCTCAACCCAAAGGTCATGAATTCCATCTGCACCAATAATAGCGAGTATTTCCTTTAAATTTAAACCTTGATCAGTGGTGGAAACAGCCAAACACTTTGCGCCAGCCTGTGATAATGCAGTTAAGGCCTTGTTATCGGCAGACGCACCATGAAAAATAGTCACTGATTTAGCAGTTTGAAATACCTTTGCGTTTAAAGGCATACGCAATTGGCTATCTAAAATATATAAGGGTTTTGCATAGATTTCATTCTGGGTACGCGCATTTAATTGCGGATCATCGCTAATGATTGTGGCAATAGTTGTTAATAATGCATCACTGTGCAGACGTCGTTGATGGGTAAATTCCTGACATTCAACTCCAGTAATTGCTATCGGCTTGCCTTGAAGGCCAGCAATTTTACCATCTAAACTAATGGCTAGTTTCGCGGTCACATAAGGCTGTTTAGTGGTCAACCAGTGGCGATAGCTATTATAAAATTGCTCTACTCGCGAGTCACTCAATCGCTGACATGAAATTCCCGCCTGACGTAAGACCGATGCGCCCTTGCCTGTAACGTTTGGATTCGGATCATATTGTCCATAAAAAACTTGCTGAATGCCATTGCGGATAATTAATTCTGTACATGGCGGAGTACGTCCATAATGAGAACAAGGTTCTAAAGTCACATATAAAGTCGCTCCCCGTGCTTGCTCACCCAAACTTTGTAATGCAGCCACTTCGGCGTGAGCTTGGCCACAAGCCCAATGCGTGCCTTCACCAATCACTTTTCCGTTCTTAACAACAACCGCGCCCACGGCAGGATTAGGCGCACAAAAGCCTCGACGCTTTTCCGCCAAATTGAGTGCCATAGACATATAATCTAAATTGGAATCGCTGTAATTCATACTCATTCTATCGAGGTCGTTTTTTAAGCCATATTATCATAAAAACCATCGATTGATGTGCGTCTTCACCTAGGATAAAGTTGCACACTATGAAACAAGATTTAAACAACGCTTTGCTTAGCCGCCTTGGACCGGAAAAAATTACTCAATTGTTAGCAGCACACATTTCTGAACGAAGAAAACAACGGATCGAGCAAGTATTAAATAATCGATTAGTCAGTATCCAATTAGCGATGGAAATGCCGGGAGGTTTGCATAATGCTTTTGCGGCCATGCGCAGTTGCGAAATATTTGGCGTCATTAAACTTCATTTTATTGCCCCACAATGGGAAACCTCTACCATGCGCAGCATTTCAAAAGGGGCGATGGATTGGGTTGATATTGCTTATTATGAAAATATTCAAAACTTTTTATCGGCTATGAAAACTGCAAATATAAGCATAGCTGCAGCAACACCCACAGCCTCCGCAACCCTTGGGGTAATTCCTATTGAACAATCCATGTGCTTGCTTTTTGGTAATGAACGGGATGGATTATCGCCGACTGCTTTAGCAGCCTGTGATTTCCAGTATCAAATTCCAATGTATGGCATGACCAAAAGTTTGAATGTTGCTGTAGCCGCCGCTATTAGCCTATTTGAAACCACAACCAGAAAACGTCAATTTTTACAAAAATCTGGGGATTTATCGATTGAAAGCTGGCAAAATTTACAAGCTCATTACTATTTAAATAGCGTGAATGCAAAATTAATCAAGGCGTTAATAAAGTGATATCTTTTTAAAAAATTGGACCACCTGAAGATGGATACCGGCTTTCGCCGGTATGACACACGATTGTCATACCGGCGAAAGCCGGTATCCAGGCTAATATAACTAATGACCAATGCCGCCTTTAAGCAGTTGTGGATCATCGCTAAAAATGCTATCAATTCCCCAGTCAAATAATTGCAAAGCGCGATCCCGATCGTTAATGGTATAAGCGGCAATACGAAGTCCACGACTTTTTATCAATTTTATCCAGCGCTGCGAAAGAAAATGATGATCGATATGTAAAGATACACATCCTAATTCATCCACTATTTTTTGCCAACGCCCTCTCTCTTGATTGGTAATATAAGCAAGGTTCCAGCGTTTGTTTTGACTGGCTGCACGTAAACAAGCGATTGATTCACTGGTGATTAAAGGAGAGGGCAAATCATTCGGCCAAAAACGAGCTAAGGACATAGAGACATGTTCGGCTAAGCGCTTACATTTAAAACGTGTACTTTTTAAATCTAAAACAATACCCAAGCGGAGTTCTGCTGCTGACACCAACCATTGGTCTAAAGTAGGCACTTTTTCACCGACAAATTCATGATTAAACCAACTTCCAGCATCTAAATTGGCGATCACTGCATAAGGAGTTTTAGAGATAGCCCCCTTGCCATTGGTAGTACGATTCAGTTTGGTATCATGAAAAATTACGGCTTCACCATCACGAGTTAAACACACATCCGTTTCAACCCAAGTTGCCCCTAAATCATGAGCTTTAACTAAAGATGCCAACGTATTTTCCGGCGCGTAAGCAGCCGCACCGCGATGAGCAATTAATTTTGGAATATCCCATTTTACCATGCAACACCCATGATTTGATCGATAAGGGGAGTATTTATAACATAACTGATCAACCCTCTTCAATCCGCGCCTGAACTGGCTAGGATCAGGGATTTGATTCTGTTAAAATATCCGACTCCGAATTGACAAGGAAAAAGTATGAATAACTCAAACCATTCTTCCAATGGTTTTCGCTATGAGACTTTGGCCCGCTATGCTGGCCAGCTTGGCTTTGGTAGCATTCATCATAAGCTTGATCATCGAACTGGATTGAATGCCATTATCGCTATCCACGATACCACGTTAGGGCCTGCTTTGGGAGGCTGCCGATTATACGATTACTCGACTATCACCCGAGGAATTAAAGATGCGCTGAGTTTGGCACAGATGATGACGCTCAAATCTGCCTTTAATAATATTCCTCATGGCGGGGCAAAATCGGTGTTAATCAAACCTAAAGTGATCAATGACAGAGTGGCTTATTTTCGAAGTTTTGGCGACTTTATCCACGAATTAAATGGCCGTTACATAACCGCCGTGGACGTTGGCACCTCCACGGAAGATATGGATATTATTGCTGAACGAACACCCTTTGTGGTGGGTGCTGCTAAAGCCCATACGTCTGAACGAGACCCATCACCCTCCACTGCTTTAGGCGTCATGCACGGCATGGAGGCAGCCATTCAATTTAAATTAAAACGCGAAAGTTTTGATGGTTTGCATGTCGCCATTCAAGGTGCAGGACATGTCGGTTATCATTTGGCAAAACTATTAAGCCAACGCGGTGCACAATTAACCATGTGTGATATTAATCCTGTCAATTTACAGCGCTGTGTGAATGAATTCAATGTTAATGTGGTGAATAACGAGGAAATTTATGCATTGGATTGCGATATTTTTTCTCCCTGTGCGATGGGAGGTGTCATCAATGCCAAGACCATACCGCAAATTAAAGCCAAGATTATCGCTGGGTCTGCCAATACGCAATTAGCCCATCATTTATTTGGCAAGTTATTACAGCAGCGAAATATTCTCTACACACCAGATTTTGTCATTAATGCGGGTGGTCTAATTAGTGCAGCTACGGATTATGCCTATCGCAATCCAACCCTAGCTGATGCCAAAATAGCTGAAATGTATGATAACATTTTGCAATTGTTTGAGCGCAGCGCTAAAGAAAACTTACCGACAGCTCAGGTAGCAGAAATGATTGCCATAGAAAAATTAAAAGCTCACCGCCAATTAAAGGAAAACCATTCATGACCGTAAAAGACTTAGGTAGCACACCTACCATTGCGAGTTTCGTAGTCCCTTATTTGCAATACATCAATGCAGAACATCAAGCCACACAACCGCTTCCTGAATTTGCGCAAGATCCACAGACTTTATTGCATCTTTATAAGCAAATGACACTCACTCGTTTGTTGGACAACAAAGCGGTTAACCTACAACGTACTGGGAGACTTGGCACCTACCCTTCTAGCCAAGGCCAGGAAGCAACTTTTGTTGGCGTGGGTCATGCCATGCATGCAGATGATATTTACTGTCCTGGTTATCGTGATCAAGGCACCTTGCTGCAGCGCGGTGTAAAAATTTCTGAAATTTTTTCACTTTGGGGCGGCGATGAGCGTGGGAATAAATATGAAAATAATCCCCATGATTTACCCACTTGTGTCACTGTGTCTGGCCAGTGCTTGCATGCGGCCGGAGTCGCTTTTGCTATCAAATATCGCCACCAAAATAGAGCCGCGGTCACCTGCTGTGGCGATGGAGCCACCTCCAAAGGTGATTTTTACGAAGCATTAAATGTGGCCGGTGCCTGGCACCTGCCTTTAGTCTGTGTAGTTGCCAATAATCAATGGGCCATATCTGTCCCCTATAAAAAACAAACTGCCGCGCAAACATTAGCACAAAAAGGCATCGCCGCAGGCATTGCTGTTATTCAAGTCGATGGTAACGATGTCATGGCCGTGCGCCAAGCTACTGCAGCCGCAATCGAACATGCTCGTGCTGGTAAAGGGGCGACTTTAATTGAGGCAGTGGCCTATCGCTTAACCGATCACACCACCGCTGACGATGCCAATCGTTATCGTTCTAAAGAGCAAGTTAAAGAAGCATGGAAAGAGGAACCGATTGCACGACTTGGTTATTATCTTGAAGCCCAGGGGCTATGGTCTCGTGAAAAAGAAAGCATTTTACACGCAGAACTCAGCGCTGAAATAGAAAAAAGCGTCGTAGAATATTTACAAAAACCAAAACCTCCAATTACCGATATATTTGATTATTTATACGCACAATTACCCGATGCATTAATTGACCAACGTGACGCCTTAGTGGAGGACAATTCATGATAACTATTGCTGAAGCGATTAACCAAGCACTCGCTTATGAAATGGCGCATGATGAAGAGGTGATTGTTTTTGGTGAAGACGTGGCTACCAATGGCGGAGTCTTCCGGGTAACTGTGGGATTGCTAGAGAAGTTTGGGCCGGAGCGAGTGTTGGATACACCCTTGGCAGAAACCATGATCGCAGGTATCGCGGTAGGCATGGCTTGTCAAGGTCTCAAGCCGGTCGCCGAATTTCAATTTTTAGGATTTATTTATTCTGGATTTGATAACATCGTTAATCATGCCTCACGTTACCGCAATCGGACACGAGGCCGTTTGCACTGTCCGATTGTTTACCGTGCGCCTTATGGCGGCGGCATCCATGCGCCAGAACATCATTCAGATAGTACCGAAGCATTATTTGCTCACATTCCTGGATTACGAGTGGTGATTCCATCTTCGCCAGCGCGTGCTTATGGTTTATTACTGGCCGCTATTCGCGACCCAGATCCCGTTATTTTTCTTGAACCTGAACGCATTTATCGTTTGATGAAACAAGAAGTCCCTGACAATGGCGTGGCACTGCCTCTGGATAAATGCTTTATCTCTCGCACCGGCTCTGACGTCACTTTAATTAGCTGGGGTGCGATGATGCATGAAACTTTACAAGCTGCCGATCTATTGGCAAAACAAAATATCAGCGCTGAAATCATTGATGTTGCAACTATAAAACCACTGGATATTGAAACTATTTTAGATTCAGTCACTAAAACTGGTCGCTGCGTCATCGTTCACGAAGCCGCACGCACGTGTGGTTTTGGTGCTGAAATTGCTGCACAATTGGCTGAACACGCTCTTGATGCTTTACTGGCTCCGATTCAACGAGTCACCGGCTACGACACCATCATGCCTTTTTACCAATTAGAAAAATACTATTTACCTTCTCCCGCACAAATCGTTGCGGCTGTTCAACGTACCATGGAGTTTGCTTAATGATTATTTTTAAATTACCCGATTTAGGTGAAGGTTTACCCGATGCGATTATTCGTGAATGGTATGTGAAACCAGGTGATAAAGTTAAAACCGATCAACCTTTGGTGGCCATGGAAACCGCCAAGGCATTGGTGGATGTCCCGGTGCCCTTTTCTGGTCAAATCGAAAAACTATTTGGCAAACCAGGCGATACCATCGACACCGGCCAACCTTTAGTGGGATTCGTGGGCGAGAATAAAGACGATCAATCTAAAGATACCGGTACGGTGGTTGGAAAAATTCAAGAAAGCGAAATGGTATTAGATAATTCCTCTCCAGATGTGACAATTGCTGCACGTGATGATACTTCACGAATTAAAGCTACGCCTGCAGTACGCAATTTGGCGAAAAAATTGGGAGTTAATTTAGCCGATTTCGCATCGGGTGGCGCACGAATCACTAGCGCGGATGTAGAACAAGCGGCGCAAAAAACTCAGAAAAAAACTTTAGAAAAAAATCTGCAGCCACTCTCACCTGTTCGACGTGCCATGATTTTAAGTATGACTGAATCACATCGACGGGTGGTGCCTATTACTTTATGTGACGATGCGGATATTGCTGCCTGGGATAATAACCAAGATATCACTTTACGTTTGATTCGTGCCACTATTGCGGCCTGCGAAGCGGTACCCATGTTAAATGCAACGTTTGACGACGAAAATATGGCTTTCCAGCTCAATAAATCCATTAATTTAGGTATTGCAGTCGATACAGCCCATGGTTTATATGTACCCGTATTAAAAGATGTTAACCATCTATCCGATGCAGAATTACGTCAAAAAATTGAAAGTTTTAAACAGCAAGCGCAGCAAAAAAGTATAGCTCAGGATGATCTTCATGGTGCTACGATTATTCTTTCTAATTTTGGCGCCTTAGCAGGCCGCTATGGTAATCCAATTATTATACCGCCAATGGTCGCCATTATCGGCGTCGGCAAGGCCCGGGATATGGTCGTGCCAGAGGCTGGCAAACCTGCCATTCATCGCATTATCCCACTATCACTCAGCATCGATCACCGAGCTGTCACCGGCGGCGAAGCAGCCAAATTTCTAAAACTCATGATGGAAACGCTGGCAAAAGCTAACTAATCGCGCTACGTGTCATATCCTTGAAGAAGATATCGAAGAATTTCGTGCAGCTCTTGATACCGGCCTTCGCCGGTATGACATAGAGTGTTTTATACCGGCGAAAGCCGGTATCCAGGATAAATTAATCATTAAATCAATGACTTATCCACTGGTGAATCTCAACCCCGCAAGATTAAAAAACAATATCTTTTTAACATTTTGTTAATAAAAACTCAGTAATATTTATTAAAAAATTAATCATTGATAAAAGCCAAAAAAGAGTTAATAAAATGCAAGAAGATACCAAAATAGTTCTCCCGCCGCAGAATACCTTTACTAAAATTCAAAAATCAAAGAATGATGACCCTAAATCATTTTCCATCATTGAACTCAAGACGCCTTATCGAGGTCTTGATAAATTACGACTTGAGCATGTGGTTCGTACTGGACCGAAAGAGGAAAAAAGAAACCTAAGATATCTTGGCAATGGCATAGGCCTAGTAAAGCGAGCAACAGACTTAGATAAAAAAGATCAGCAACATCCGGATTTTGCAGTCAAAATCATGAAGGATAAGAAAGCTGCTGAAAATGAATTTAGAGCTAATATTTTATTAGACCGTGATGTAACCTGGGGAACCATGAACAATAAATTCTACGTGGTGATACCTTGGATCGACGGCATCAATTATAACGAATATTGTAAGCAACTTAAAGAATACTTTAGAACCGGTAAACCTATGACCGCTCCATTGTATAGCATTACTCAACGCATTCTCATGTTGATAGGATATTTATTACAGGTAAAAGTATTACATGACCTAGGTTTAATCCTTGGCGATCCTAAATCTTCCAATTGCATGTTAGATTCCAAAGGTAATTTGATCTTAATAGATCTCGATGCTGTGCATTTTCCAAATGAGACTGGATGGGGACGGACAACTCGATATTTATCCCCAAATTTAATTAATCAGAAAAAAATATCTAGCAAATATACAGCGAAGGATGATATTTTTATTTTTGGTCATATGTTTGCCGAATTATTTCCAGAATTTTTTAATATTAAGTTTGATGAGCACGATCAAAAAGCCGCTGAATTAAGCTATGTGAAAATTAGTCATGAAACACCCACAGAGCGAATGCTAGCCAAACTAATTTCACTCATGATGTTTCCAGCACCCTTTATGCGGCCACTCGTTGATAAATGTATAGAACAGTTAAGAACTATCACCGAACATTCACAGCGTGACATACCTACAGGGATATCTAAATCAAAAGACAATGACTCGAAGACCATAATTGACAAACCTGCTGTTAACATACAGTGGAGTGAGTATATTCAACAACTTTGTCACCTCGTCAATGAAGACAAATCTACGCCTTATTATACTATTAACCAACGCCTGGAAATATTTCGGCTTTATTTGCTTCAAGTTCAAGAAATCCATGATCAAGGGATATATATTCTTGATCCTAATATTCATTGCATTTTCGATTGTAAACTCGGTGCTTTATTGAATTCGGAGTCAAAAAGTCTTGATCGGAATTTTAAACGATATCATCTACCACCAGATTTAATCGCTTTGCCATCTAAAAAAATAACAACCCAATATGAACAAAGTGATGATATTTATATTATTGGCCATATGCTGGCAGAATTCTTTCCAGAATTTTTTATCGTTATTTATGATCCATCCGGGCAAGAAAGTCCGGAGATTAATGCCTCCAAAAATAGCCATCGTTATAAAGATTTTAACACTTATAAATTTCTTACCAAGCTGATTCTATCGATGACAGATGATGATTTATCACTCAGACCTTCTGTCAGTAGTTGCATAAAAAAATTAAAAGTTATAGGAACACAAGCAAACATTGATTTTACTCTGTCAGCAGACGAACAGAAAATTAAAGTGGCTGATGCAAAAAAAACACCGAATCCACTTGATGAATGTATGTTGGCAATGGAGAAAATAATTAAAACAAACACTTCTAAAGAGGAAAAAATCAGCCTACTCAAAGAATTATGTACTATCTGGCTAATGAAATCACCAGATAATTCCGAAAAAATTCAAAATTTATATATAAACTATTTGTTTAAAATATCTAATACGCCAACAGTCAAACAAGGGTATCGCTTTCACCAAGAAATTCAAAGAGGAAAGCCGTTACCTAAAAAAACTCATGAAATAAAGGACAGTAATAAACCGGGTCATCGTTAAAAAGACGAAAACTGAAGTTAAAATAACATATTCAAAAAAACATCGTAAAAATTTTAATAAAATAGTGTCGAAGTAATATGCAAAAAATAGAAAAAAATTTAACAAAGATTCCTGCTCAAATCACCTTAAAAAAAATTCAAAAATCCGATCTCAAATTTAACAGCTACAAAAATTTTCCTAGACGTCAACAATAAGCTTGATATAATACTCGATCATCGCCGAGGTGGTGAAATTGGTAGACACGCAAGTTTCAGGTACTTGTGGGGAAACCCGTGGGGGTTCAAGTCCTCTCCTCGGCACTCTGTATTTTGTCCGCATTTCCCTTTACCGTCCGGGCTAACCTATGCACAGAAGTTCTTACTTTGAACCACCCCGTCAATATTTTCCGTCGCCAGGGAATTGCGGGATAATCGCAATGGCGGGGGTTAGGTTAAACTCGAGACTCACAAAAGCTCACGAAAATTAATTGTTTGTTCTCTTTCGGGACCGGTGGATAAAATGACGATGGGTACTCCAGTGAGTGCTTCGATTTTTGAAATATATTGGCGCGCCCGTTCTGGCAATTGTTGGTAATCGGTTAGGCCGCGGGTGTTGGATTGCCAACCGGGCATCTGTTCATAAATAGGCTGACAATCAGCCAATATTTGCGGATCAAAAGGCGGACTATCAAGAATTTGATCTTTATAGCGATAACCTGTGCAGATCGCAATAGTTTCTAATTCATCTAAAATATCTAATTTAGTTAATACTAAACCTGAAAGACTGTTAGTGATCACCACGTGACGCATTTGTACGGCATCAAACCAACCACAACGTCTAGGACGACCAGTGACCGCACCAAATTCCTGCCCACGCTGAGCGATATGCTGACCAATCTGATTGTTCAACTCGGTCGGAAACGGTCCCTTACCAACTCGAGTCACATAGGCTTTGCCAACCCCAAAGATCTCATCAAAGAAAAGTGGCCCAAAACCAGTCCCTGTTGCTGCAGCACCCGCACTGGTATTAGAAGAAGTGACGAAAGGAAAAGTACCTAAATCAATGTCTAATAAAATACCTTGGGCACCTTCAAATATAATATTGTCACCTCTTTGCCGATAATCATTTAATAAACGATTAATATCTGCAATCATCGGTGTTATTCTCGGCGCCATTTCTAATAAATGATCTAAGACTTGTTGATAAGGAATAGACTGTTGATGATAATACTGTGTCAACACAAAATTGTGATAATCAGCAATGTGTTGTAAACGTTCAGTCAATTGTTGTGGATTCAGTAAATCCACTAAACGCAATCCTCGTCGAGCTACTTTATCCTCGTAAGCAGGTCCAATGCCGCGGCGCGTAGTGCCAATAGCATGATTGCCATTTTCGCGCGCATGATCAATGGCGACATGGTACGGTAAAAGCAAACTACAAGCAGGACTAATTTTTAATCGTTGACTAACTGGAATATTTAGATTAACGAGTTCATTGATTTCAGTTAACAATGCTTCAGGAGATAAGACCACCCCGTTACCAATTAAACATTGCACTCCATCCCGCATAATGCCTGACGGAATTAATCGAAGAACTATTTTTTTTCCATCTGCATTGTATAAAGTATGGCCAGCATTATGCCCCCCCTGAAAACGGACAACTGCGGCTGCACGTTTCGTTATTAAATCAACTATTTTGCCTTTGCCTTCATCACCCCACTGTGCACCCAAAATAACAATACTCTTACCCATCAATTTAACCACCTTCTGCTATTCTTTTTTAACTTTGCTCGGATTGGGCTGATTAAAGTATTTAAAAAATTGATTGTCTGGTTTTAAAACCATAATCGTATGATTATTATTAAATACTTCCCGGTAGGCTTGCAAGCTGCGAAATAAAGCATAGAATTCAGGGTCTTGTTTATAGGCGGAAGTGTAAATATTGGCTGCTTCTTCATCGCCTTTAGCACGAATCGCTGCGGAAGCTTGATTCGCATCCGCGATCATTTTAATCGCGGTCGTATCCGCCTCGGCACGAATACGCTCAGCTTCAGCAAATCCGCTTGAGCGGTAAGTGGTGGCGGCTTGTTCACGTTTGGTACTCATGCTTTTGAATACTGAATCTTGCACTTCTGGGACCAAATCGATGCTTTTAATCCGAACATCCGTTATAGCAAGCCCTAAACCTCGTGCCACGGTATTGGCAGAGCTTCGCAAAAAACCCATAATATCAGAGCGCTGATCAGCCACAACATCTTGTAAATTCCTTTTACCAAATTCAGCTCGCAAAGATTCATTAATTTTTTGGGTCAATAACTGCTTAGCATTAGCAGCCATTCCACCTGTCCGAGTATAATACAAAGGCAAATCGACTATACGCCACTTCGCAAAATAATCGACATATAAATACTTTTGTTCTTTAGTTAGAATCCGGGGCGATTTGTCTTCCAGATCCTGTAAACGCACATCAAATTTACGCACAGTGACAATAAACGGTACTTTATAGTGCAGACCAGGACCATAAATTTTAGCTTGTCCATCTTTGGTTGTTTCAATGTTACCAAGTCGCAAAGCTAGGCCACGCTGACCTTCCTGCACATTAAAAAAAGAAGCATAAATTAAAATCAATATTACGAGGGCGATAATGGCACTGACCAGCATTTTTGGACTCATCGCTTGCCTCCTGGTGCCGGATAAGTTGGGCGAGAGAAATTTTCACCTATCGTACTGAGAAAACCATCGCCTGAAGACGACCCTGCGCTCTCGATACTCTGAGTGGTCACAGCTGACATTTCTTGAGTGGCCGCTTGAGGAGAGTTGGTATCTTCAGAATTTTTTGGGCGAGCTAATAATTGCTCCAAAGGTAAATACAGGACATTGTTGCCGGCGCCTTCCACCAAAATATTATTAGTATTCTTTAACACTTGTCCTACCGTGTCCAAATATAAACGTTCGCGAGTAATTTCCGGGGCTTGTTGATAGGGCTTTAATAAGGCTAAGTAGCGAATGGTCGCACCTGTCGCTTGGGTCACGACTGAGTAGCGATAGGCATCTGCTTCTTGTTTTATTCGTGCTGCTCCCCCTTCGGCTATCAATACTCGTTTTTTAGCGTAAGCTTCCGCTTGATTTATATATCTTTTTTCATCTTCAGTGGCTTTAATAACATCATCAAAGGCGGCCGTCACCGCTTCAGGCGGCTTCGAAGATTGTAAAGTGACTTCACGCACTTCAATGCCACTCTGATAATTTTTTAAGGTTTGCAGCAATAATGTCATCACTTGCTGCGCTAATTCTTCCCGACCCACCGTCAAAATAGGATCTAGATCCATACGTCCAACCACTTGGCGCAATGCGCTGGATGCTGCTTGCTGTAACGCCACGGTGGGTGAAACTACATTAAAAAGGTATGCTTTTAAATCCCCAATACGATATTGAACTTGGATTTTGACGTTAACAATATTGCCATCTTGCGTTAGCATTTCTGCTTCGTAAGGAAAACTATCGACCCGTTGAATGTTAGCAGTGTAACGGCTCTCAAAGATAGTCGGGATCCAATGTGGACCGGGGCCTAAGGTCTTGACATATTTTCCAAATCTTAACACGATCGATTGCTCTGCAGGCGACACTAAAAAAATTCCAGACAAAAACCAAATGGCTAAAATTGCCAATAGCACCAATCCCAAAAATCGAATCGGTGATCTGAAAGCATGATTACCACCCACTTGGCCTGGTTTTTTACTTTGTTGACCAAAGAATTTTTTGAACAGGTGTGTTAAGTCTGGTGGCCCTTCTTCTGGACTGCTACGCCAAGGATCTTTCCCGGAACCGGGGGAACCATTTGCTGCCATTAATAATAGACTCCACATTACGAGCGAATTTTTTCCTGCCGCCCCGCGCGGCTATCTGTCATCCCGCGGCGCCTGTGTCATCCCGCGGCTTGACCGCGGGATGACGATTATAACTTAGAACCTTCTTCATCTGCAAATAATCGATTATAATCTATTCGCTTCATTTGGATTAACAAATGGTATTGTCCTTGTTCATCAACTTCTTCTTTAAGAACTGCTTTGAGATTGTATAAAGCCGCTCGCTGTTTACCTTGATGTGGGCCAAGTGTCAATTCACACTGAACCATTTGCCCAGGCAATAATTCTAATAAGACTTCCTTGAGCAAAGGCGTGCCGAGCCCACTTTGTGCCGAAACCCAAACTTCGGTGATTCGACCTTCGGTATCTCTTGAAAAGCGTGGTTGCAATTCTGGGCGCAGATCAATTTTATTATAAATTCGTAGGCAAGGAACCGTATCCGCTTCAATTTCTCTCAACACCGTTTCGACATCATCAATCGATTGCTGATAATCAGATTGACTGGCGTCAATCACATGCAATAATAAATCTGCCTGCCGGGTTTCCTCCAAAGTGGAGCGGAAGGCAGCAATCAAATCATGAGGTAAATCACGAATAAAACCCACCGTGTCAGCAATAATAATTTTGCCTAGCCCCGGCAATTGAATTTGACGCAAGGTGGGATCAAGTGTGGCAAATAATTGATTAGCCACATAGACATTCGCTTCAGTCAGTCGATTAAATAATGTGGATTTTCCAGCATTGGTATAACCCACTAATGACACGATCGGAATTGCCGCGCGCTGACGAGCTCTGCGCCGCTGCTGACGCTGATTGGCCACTTTTGCTAAACGTTTTTTAATAGATTGAATACGGCCATTGATTAAACGTCGATCGGTTTCCAATTGGGTTTCCCCAGGTCCACGTAATCCAATTCCCCCCTTTTGGCGTTCCAAGTGCGTCCAACCACGCACCAAACGTGAACTTAAATGCTGGAGTTGCGCCAATTCAACCTGTAGTTTTCCTTCAAATGTTTGGGCTCGTTGTGCAAATATATCCAGGATCAGCTCGGTGCGATCTAGAACACGGCACTTAAACAATTCTTCTAAGTTACGACCTTGTGCAGGTGACAACGCATGATTAATTAATATCACATCAGCGTTCAGCAAACTAACTTGCTGAGCGATCTCTTCGGCCTTACCCGCCCCCAACCAATATTTTGGATTGGGTTTAGCCACTTTACCCGTAATAACGCTCAAAGTTTTAACCGCCGCAGAATCCGCCAAAGCACAAAATTCAGCTAAGTCAGCCGCGGCATTTGGCTGCCCAAAATCCATCTGTACTAAAATAGCGCGCTCACCACCGCGATGTCGAGTAATAAAATATTGATTAGATGTTTTCAGAATACATTCCTCCTGAGCTAGTAGCTTACACCCATTTATGAAACTGTCCAGAATTCTCGTTGAATACAGTGTGGATTGCTTTCTGTTTTTAATGAAAAACCGATTAAAGTTTGCAATTTATCCTGGGTACCGGCTTTCGCCGGTACCTAGGATAAATGTCAGCATTTAATCAATCGTTGATTTTTTAAAAAAGATGGGATATGTTAACGTGCAGACAATTGTATAGATATTAATGCAGAAGGATGAAAAAATGAGTCGTCGTTTAAATAAATCAGAATTTGAAACCCGCTCCCAGAGAAAACCCTTCGAATCCAAGGTTCCAATAGTAGACGAACCTGATGCAATTGAGCTTCACGAGTTTTCAAGGAACCATCCAGACCCAGACTCACTTGATTCAGAATTTGAACCCTTCCTCTCTTTCCGCTCTCGAAGCCCACAACCCGATTCCGAAGTTTTATTAGACAATAATGAAATTGAGCTTGGGGCCATCACATCAACTGAAGATGAGCAAATAGAAACCAAAGATCTCGATCACAAAGATTCAAAAAAAGAAGATGGTCAGAAAGCAGAACCTGCACCTACCGAACTCAAGTTTAGCCCAAACTTAATTCCTAGCAAAAAAATACCTGTTTATTCATTAGAAGCGGAAATTACTACACTATTAGCTAAATTAAGTTATAGGATTGTAGAATTAGCAAAGCGAAAATTGGCATCAGAAGATCCAAATTATCAAGTAGATGAATTAAAAGGAATTGATTGGAATCCTTTTTTAACTCAAAAATATGGATGTTTTGTCTTTACTTTATTAGCCCAGGATCAACCCAGCTATTGGAACAAAGTGGAGGATTTATTTGTCAATGTTTTCGGAGAAGATGAGGCCAAGTCAATGTTTGATGATTTAATGTGCATACTCCCAGACGGAGTCACAATTATAGCCCATAGAGACGATGAAACCTCTCCTATTATGTATGAATATACTGCTTTATATAATCTTGAGGGAATATTAGCTTCAGCAAAGCAATACATCGATGATGAAAAACGTAAACATCCAGATAAATTCCAGTCAATTCAAAAAATTATAGATGAAAAATATCGCCAGGTTACGAACCAAATACAATTTATTTTAGAAAAACCTTATGAAGCGCAACAAGCTTTTAATCTGAAGTTATTTGTTGAAGGCGGAAAGATTCACCATAACAATCATGATCAACTCTTTAAAAGAATAGTCCTTCAATTCGAGAAGGAAGTACTGGCCCAACTTTCTCATTTAGAACCTTATTCTCACCTTCCCGATGATCATTTATTCTATCTGGTTTCTAATAAATTTAATAAATATAAGGGATTGATGAAACAAAATAATATTATATTGAGTAGTGATTTACTGCATATTTATTTTACTAGTCAAGGTTTGCCGCACACAATTTTTTATAATGTTCATCAATCACCCACCCAAGCACAAAAATCACAAGATTTAGCTGACCAAAAAAAATCTTCAACGCACATCTTAGTGGATGATGAAAAAAAAGACGATTTAGTTCCTTTAGCTGATAATGGTAGCGTATTACCCCCCGTTTCTATAAATAAATTACTAAAATTAGAATCTCAAGCCAACGCCCATAGCGAGTTAAACCGATTACCCTATAAATGTAAAACCACTCATGGGATTTGGTGGCAAGATCCAGCTACGGGTTTAATTGAAGTGCAGGTGGGAATAGAGAGCACTAAATTTCACACTCCACTAACCAAAACTGTTAAAACAACTAATCCACACCATCTTGCTATCAACGTCTTGCTCAATTTACAACAGCAGGCACAAGAAGCTCGTAAGAATAAGATTGTGTCTTATTTACTCAACTACAATGAGAAGGGCAGCGGAGAATTTTTGAGCCTTTCATTCATACAAGGCTTTAGTTTATTTTTAAGTCAGGAAATCTCAGCCATCATTGATGGTTCAGTTAACAGAAGAACTCCCCTGAGTTCTCACAATTTGTTTCAAATAATGCAAACGGCCATTGAAAAATTTAAAATCCAAGCTCCCGGAACAGACATACCCCAAGAAGTTTTATTCACACTAGCTGGAGCCGCCACAGAAATTGCCTATTCAAGAACTATTTACACCCATGTTCTAAATTTAAACGACAAAACAAAATATCAATACGATGCCTTACGCATGGCTCAGTATTGGATGGAATATCCCTCAGTAACAGGATTGGAACCCACCCATCCAGGTTTTATTTATATTGTTTGGCCAATAACTGACGAATTTAGTGTTGATGGCTCTATTGGAGATATAAAACCTCATATTACTCGCCTAAACGAGGCAAGCCTAATCGAATTATTTCTATTATTTAAAAAGTATTTCTTTGAAGATAGCATGGTAGAAGTCACTCAATCACTAGATTTTAAACCATATTTTGATCTCCGCATACCGATGATAGCAGCAGCGAATCAATATCACTTGAATTTAATTACTCCCTTTACCCCACAGTCTGCCTGTAAGGTGGTTGTCCTGATCAATCGTGAACTCAATTCTCTCGATACGGAGGAACGGGAATCTGTTGTCGCCGGACATAAAATTTTTATTTTAGAAAAACAAAACAGTTACCAACTTTGTTTTGAAAAAGGCAAAAAAATTCAATCAAAACTTATGAGAAATCAGGAAGTTTTTCCAAATTTAACTTTTATGGTTATGAAGGCTAAGGAGGAAAGTGGAAGTCTATATATTCAGTTGGATGAAAAAGATTCGGAGGATGTTTTTAAGCTTTGTGAATCTTTGGGTGGATCCCCACGCAAAAACAATGAAGAAATAAAAGCGGCTGAATTAAGACGCCAACAAGAAATTATTGATTCCTTAGCCGAATTCAAAGTGACTGAAAAAGCTTTTTTTGATTCAGTTCAACCAATTTTTCTTAAAGTACAAGAAAAAATTCTGGATAGCAAACCTACGACTGAAGCCGGGATGGTTTTAAGATTATTATTTAAAGAAATTTTAAAAGGCTATTTTAAAAATGGGGGTTTAATACCTGCCCTAATCCATCTGCTCGTTTTTTTTATGAATGAAAGAGACGGATTATCCCTACAAGCTGCCGGCGGTAGCGATGGATCTGATGATTGGTTGCAAATAGAGAAAATCTTCAATACCCTGAAACTTTATGGTTTCAATCGAGATAAACTCACCGATTTAGAGCGTGGACCCACAAAAGATCTCATCCCTATTTTAAAGCGTAGATCGGGACGAAGAATTGAAATGCAAGCGCATACTCAGCTCCCCTCTAACGATTTATTAAGATTAAGCGCCAATAATCATCCTTTTTTTCAATTTTGGCTTGACAGAAAACCTTCTTCCGCATTGCAAAAACACACAAACGACCTTTATCAATATTGCGCTAGTCATTGGTTGAGTTTAGAAAAACGACTTGCTTTAATAAAAGAAATTAAAATAACTGAAGAATATCCTCCTAAAGACAGAGAAGACCTGAGCAAACTAAGTAGTTTTTATCAAAGAGAGGCTCGAAAAATTGAAGTTCAACTGCTTGAGTCAAAAGAATCTAAATATGAATCCACCCCATCAAACAATCCCTTAGCCGAGGCCATTGATCGTTTTTACAAATACTTAACTCATTATCTTCGTTCAAAAAGGGGAGAAATCACTTTCTATTGCTCTGAATATAATAAAGATATGCACCCGCAATTAGAAAAAATTCTAAATGAACTGGCTGAAAACCAGGCTAAAGAAAATATTACTTTATTAGAAAAATTTAAATTTATAGAAACATGTAATTATCTAGGATTAGAATTAAGCGCAATACCTATTGAACGAAGCAGTCATCTTTTTAAATCCAAATATCATCATGCAGTAGAAAAGTATGCTTGTTTAAACCCGGTGAGAAGTTTTTTTATAGTAATTTCGTCTTTAGATTTCAGTACTCAAGAAAAGTTCATTCTTTCTCTAAATTCTAATTTAAACAGGATTCATCCAAATGATATTTATAGATGTCTTTTCAAAATGATTCCATATTATGATTCTTCGATATCAAGTGGACACTGGGTACCCGATGAAGTAAAATTGTTATCTCAAGAACTAGAAAGAGTAAAAAAATATTGCGATGAAGGTGATCTTGATTTAATAAATACTGAAATTAAAATACCATTCAAAACCTCAGAACCTGAACAAGAAAATTTTAGAAAATTGCAAATCTATTGGCAACAACAAAGATTACTACATTATATTATTCAAGAAGAACGTTCAGAATTTAAATTAAGCCAAAACCTTTCTACAACTATTGTTGAGTTTTACAATCACTTTAGGAAACTAATTCCTCATTTCAAAAAAGATCTTAAAAACTGTGCGGAAGTTGCGAGGATTTGTAAAGAGCATCTAACCGTCACCGATAAGTATAATTTTATTATCGAACTTTATTATCTGGGCCAATTAAATATACAAAATAAAAATAAAATCTATAAATCTATTCCTTTTAGTAATATCATAGTTTTAACTGCTAGATATTTACAATTTAATAATGCAGATAAATTTCTATCATCGCTAAGAAGTTGCGTTATGGGTTACGTAGCTAACCCACAAGATCCTTACCAAGATCCTGCTTCCGGAGTATTTATAAGTTGAGAATTTTTCGTCTTCTTCCTCGAAAATGGATTAAATACTGATATTTATCCTGGATACCGGCCTTCGCCGGTATATGAACATGTGTCATACCGGCGCAGGCCGGTATCCAGAGAACCGCACGAAATACTTGGATTTCTCTCGAGAATATGACGTATTGCAGGCGCTTATCTGAGCTGTACTGAGCTCTTACGAAATCCTTTATTCATACCGCAGCGCTTCAGCAGGTTGAGTGCGGAACGCGACTAAGGCTGGATAGATAGCAGCCAGCACACTTAAACCAAAAGCAATTGCGCATACTTGAACAACATCTTCAAGCATAATTTTTGACGGCAGATAATTGACGAAATAAACTGACTCTGAAATCAATTGCACATGAAATAAGTTTTGAATGCCATTGGCAATGCCAGTGATATTTAAAGATAATATCACTCCGCCAATGATACCGCAGATCGCCCCGGCTAAACCGATCAACGCTCCTTGAATAATAAAAGTATTCATAATCATAGCGGGAGTAGCTCCTAAAGTGCGTAAAATGGCAATATCGGCTCGCTTTTCATTCACCACCAAGATGAGAGTTGACACTAAATTAAATGCCGCAATGGCCACAATAAATAATAAAATAACAAATAACATGGTTTTTTGCATCGCTAACGTCTGAAAAAAACCACCAAATTGTTCAGTCCAATCTGAAATCACATAATCCCTTGGCACCATGCCGCGAAGTTCCTGATTAACCAACCCAGCCTGATAAAGATTGATTAATTTAAGATGCAAACCACTGATATGCTCTGATTGAGCTAGTAAAGTTTGTCCATCGGCCATATTCGTGTAAACCAGAACTTGGTCAAAACCAAAACCTTGGCTACTGGTAAAAATCGCTGAAACAGTAAAAGTCTGATAGTCAAATCGCGGCAGAACCTGAAATGATCCATCCTGAGCGGTAAATATACTGACTGAGTCGCCGAGCTGCAACTCCAATTGCTCGGCCAATGCTTTGCCTATCATCACGTTAAAACGACCCGGCTGGAGGGTGTCAATACCGCCAGCAATAATTTGTTTAGATAATTTGGAAATACTGGTTTCTTTGTCAGGAATAATCCCAACTACATTAACACCCCGCAATACGCCTTGATTCATGATCATCCCTTGACCACTCACAAAAGGGGCTAACGCTTGAACTTCAGGAACTCGACGCAGACTCATCGCCAGTTGCGGCCAAGTCGTGGTGATATCCTTGCCAGTCAATACTGTCACTTGAGGAGCAATAGCAAAAAATCGATTACGT
Source organism: uncultured Pseudomonadota bacterium (assembly GCA_963818985.1). GTDB lineage: Bacteria > Pseudomonadota > Gammaproteobacteria > Coxiellales > Coxiellaceae > JAFEDN01. The sequence continues at coordinate 46,379 of CAWFUJ010000001.1, forward strand.
ATTTGTTCATCAAAGCCATTAATGACCGATAGAACCGTGATTAATACGGTCATTCCTATTGCAATGCCGAGTATAGAGGCTAAGGCAATAAAAGAAATAAAGCGATTGCGTCGCTTCGCTCGCGTATACCGTAAACCTATATAAAGTGCTAATGGTCTAATCATTTTAAACATACCGAAAACATGAATGTCATCCCGGAAAACGCGTAGCGTTTATCCGGGACCCAGGATGAATAGCCCACTGCGAATATATTACAGAATAGCATCCTTCAATACCCCATTTCGCAATACTAATTTGCGATTCATTCTTTCAGCTAATTGTAGATTATGGGTCACGATCACAAAACTTATATTCAACGCTTTATTTAGTTGATGCATTAATTCATAGACTTGCTCAGCCGCTGCATGATCCAGATTGCCGGTCGGTTCATCCGCCAATACACATAAAGGCTTGGTGACTAATGCTCGCGCAATGGCAATGCGCTGCCGTTCACCGCCGGACAATTCCCCAACTCGATGCGTCAAGCGCCCGGTCAAGCCTACTCGCTCAATCATTTCTTCAGCTCTGTCCTTGGCCGCCTGCGCAGCTAGGCCGCGAATTAATAACGGCATACAAACATTTTCCAAAGCGGAAAATTCCGGTAATAAATGATGGAATTGATAAACAAAACCTAAGCTAAGATTCCTTAAACGGCTTTTGGCTTTTTCATTCAAAAGACTTATTTCTTGTCCAGCGACCCAAACCTGACCCCCACTTGGCCGGTCTAAGCCGCCCAACAAATGTAATAACGTGCTTTTTCCACTTCCTGAAGCTCCCACAACCGAAATCATTTCACCCGGCATAACCTGAAAATTAACATCTTTGAGAACATGGACATGCAAACCCCCGTCGTCAAAAGTTTTACTTAAATGCTCACAAGTCAATACCGCGGACGATGAAGTTGAATGATTATTCATAACGTAATGCCTCTGCCGGTTGAATACGAAATGCCACCCAAGCTGGATATAAAGTTGCTAACACGCTTAACACTAAAGAAACACAACACACTTCAATAATATCCTTGGGCATAATTTTTATCGGTAGATAATTAGACCAATAGGCAGTGGTGGGGATAAATTGCACATGAAACCATCGCTGTAATGCATTCACCACCGGGGTAATATTAAGCGTTAAGATTAAACCAGTCACTAAGCCTGCCAACGTCCCCACTAACCCCAGCACCGAGCCCTGAAATATAAAAGTATTCCTAATCATGCTCGGGGTTGCACCTAAGGTTCGCAAAATAGCAATATCAGCTTGTTTTTCATGGACAACCATAATTAACATCGATATCAAATTAAATACGGCAATAGCTATAATTAATAATAAAATGATAAACATCATGATTTTTTCCATCGCCAGCGCTTGAAAAAAAACCCCGGATTCTACCGTCCAATCGGTCACCTTATAGGAGGGTAATAATTTTATTAATGCGGATGTAACTTTTGGTGCTTGATACAAATCAACTAATTTGAGATGCAGTCCAGTGCTATGCGCACCTGCAGCAAACAGTTTATTGGCATCATCGATTGCAATAAAGGCTTTGCTTTGTTCAAACCCACTGCTGGAATTGGTGTAAATTCCGGAAATTGTAAATGGGCGATAACGAGGAAATAATCCCAATGGCGTGGTGCTGGCCTGTGCGGTTAAGACATTGACGGTATGGCCCATCTCCGCTCCAAGTTGTTGAGCTAAAGATTGTCCAATAATGATATTAAAACTATCTGGAGTTAAAGTATTTAAATGACCATCGACCAGTTCATGACTTAATGCTGAAACTTTTATTTCTTGATCGGGAATAATTCCTAAAATTGTGACCCCGCGCAAGTTATTGCCTTTAATGAGCATCCCTTCTGCAGAAATAAAAGGTGCAGAGGCGATCACTTGTGGCTGTTGTTTGACAGTTTTTAATAACTGTGACCAGGAATCCGTTAAATCTTCTTCACTACTGATAGTCACTTGCGGAGCGATGGCAAAAAAATGACTGCGGATTTGTTTATCAAAACCATTCATCACCGAGAGAACGGTGATTAACACCATCACTCCCAGGGTAATACCTATTGTTGAAGCGAATGAAATAAAAGAAATATAGCGATTACGCCGCTTGGCACGGATATAACGTAAGGCAATATAAAACGGTAACGGTCTAATCATCGACATACTATAACTGCGGAGGTTTCGCTTTTCCAGCAATTCTCGATGAGTACATCGAGAATTGCTTCCCGGTTTATATCCTGCGCTCAGCGGAGCCGATGGTCGGAATGAAGGGGGAGCGCTTCGCGCTGCTCCCCCTTGCGATCCCCCATGGCGTAAAGAATTTTCTATAATTAAAATTTCCCGCAGCGCTTCGCGCTGCTCCCTTGCGATTCCCCCATGGGTAATGGCAATTTATGACTCTGTAAAGGCTAGCGTTTTCAGAGATGACAAATTAGTGTATGATCCATTGATGATATTTCAAAATGAAATTAATCACGCATTGGTATTAATTCAAACTCATTCAGAGCCATTGTTAAAACATGGCAGTATCACTTTATTCTTTTTGTTAGCGTTAGGGATTATTGCATTACCCGTTCCTGACGAAACTCTATTAGTTACAGCAGGTTTTTTAATCGCCAAAGGAAAACTCATATTGTTTCCCACCTTGTTAGCGGCTTATTTAGGTAGTATGACCGGTATTAGTTGTAGTTATTTAATCGGTTTTACCGGAGGAAGCTTTATCATTACCAAATATGGCCATTGGATAGGACTGAATGAAGTTCGCCTCGCACGTACTCGACTTTGGTTTAACCGCATGGGGATGTGGGCGCTTTTTATCGGCTATTTTATTCCGGGTGTTCGACATTTTACCGGCTATTTAGTGGGCAGCGTTCGAATCCATTATTGGTATTTTGCCCGCTTCGCCTACAGTGGTGCAATCGTATGGGCCACAACTTTTATGACCCTTGGTTATCTATTAGGAAATTTGTAAGCAGCAAGTCGCGGTATGAGATAAACTATTGTGCAGAAAACGATGTCAAATCCAGACAAAAATTTGAAGTGTGAAGGCTGACATCATTTACTCCCATTCACCCGATCGATTCATTCAGTCGAGGGTAATCGGTATAACCTTTTGCATCTCCTCCATAAAAAGTGCTTGCATCAGGCTGATTCAATGGCGCATTTTGTTTAAATCGCTCTACTAAATCCGGATTAGCAACGTAAGGTTTACCAAACGCCACCAAATCCGCATAACCACTGGTAATCACTTCTATAGCCATTTCAAGTGTATAACCATTATTCACTATCCAAGTACCTGAAAATTCTTTTCTTAACGCTTGGAAATCAAAATCCTGCGAATCTCGAGAGCCACCAGTAGCACCCTCGATTACATGGATATAAACTATTTTTAACTGATTTAATTCACGGACTAAAGGAAAAAAAACAGCTGCCGGAGAACTATCAAAAACATCGTTAGCTGGACTGATCGGCGACAAACGAATACCGGTGCGATCAGCGCCTATCTCTGAAACAATCGCTGCTACCACTTCCAATGGGAATCGCAATCGGTTTTGTACCGAACCACCATACATATCCTCACGCAAATTAGAACCATCGCAGAGAAATTGATTCAGTAAATAACCATTAGCTCCATGAATTTCTACCCCATCAAATCCAGCCTGAACCGCATTACGTGCGGCTATCCGATAATCATTAATAATGCCCTCGATTTCAATCAAAGTTAACTCTCGAGGTATTCCAACCTCAACAAAAGTGCCATTTTCGATAAAGGTGCGGGCTGCTTTAGGTTTAACGGCAGAAGGAGCGACCGGTAAAGCACCCTCTGGCTGTAAAGAAGGATGAGAAATTCGACCGACATGCCAAAGCTGCAAATAAATGGTACCACCTTGCGCATGAACGGCCTCAGTCACTTTTTTCCACCCGGCAATTTGTTCTGCAGAATAAATACCGGGTGTCCAAGCATAACCTTTGCCAGTTGGAGAAATTTGCGTCGCTTCGGAAATAATTAGCCCTGCACTGGCTCGTTGTGCATAATACTGAGCATTTAAACCCCACGGCGCATCAATGCCATGGATCGCTCTATTTCGGGTTAATGGCGCCATGACAATCCGATTCTTTAAGATTTGGTTGCCTAATTTAAACGATGTAAATAAAATTTTAGAATCTAAATCCATCTGCTTTACTCCAAATTATTCAATATGATTATCCACGAAATTAAAAATTCAAGTTGTCTCTGTTCTATCATTCGATAATGTCAGCAAATTATTTTTTTATTTTTTTTAAGAATTCTTGTTCGTTAAGAATCGTAATTCCTAACTGTTGCGCTTTGGTAAATTTACTGCCGGGATCTTCTCCTGCGACCACAAAACTGGTCTTAGCCGACACACTTCCGCTCACTTTCGCTCCTAGGTTTTGTAAAACCTCTGCGGCTTGTTCGCGGGTCATTGAACTTAGAGTGCCGGTAATCACCACCATCTGATTTGTTAGCGGTTGATCGACAGTAGAAGATTCAACCTTTGGCCATTGCACTCCCTGACTAATTAAAGTTTTAATTATTTCAACATTGTGTTTTTGACGAAAAAAAGTATAAATATTGGCAGAGACTACCGGTCCTATATCAGTCACTGCTTGCAACTCTTCTTCACTGGCCTGCATCAGAGCGTTTAAATCGCCAAAATATCCAGATAGAGTCCGCGCAGTCGCCTCGCCTACATCACGAATACCTAATGCATATAAAAAACGCTGCAAGGTAGTCTGCTTACTTTTCCCAAGTGCTTGGATCAAGTTATTGGCAGACTTTTCGCCGAGTCCCGGTAATTTTGCAATTTGCTCAGCTGTTAATCGATATAAATCATTCACGTTGGTCAACATTTTTTTTTCGACGAACAATTCGATCAATTTATCGCCCAGACCATTAATATCCATAGCTCGACGCGAAGCAAAATGTTTAATGCTTTCCTGCAACTGCGCCCGACAATATAACCCACCCATGCAACGAGCGACCGCCTCTCCCTCCAGTTTAACCACATCGGCATGACAAATCGGACAATGGGTGACAATGGGTACAATTTTAGCCCCAGTAGGACGCTTAGCGATGATTGGCCCAACAATTTCCGGAATCACATCCCCAGCTCGGCGCACAATCACCGTATCTCCTACTCGCACATCTTTACGATACATTTCGTCAAAATTATGTAAAGTGGCGTTACTGACCATGACACCCCCGACCGCAACAGGTTGCAAACGCGCGACTGGCGTAATGGCCCCGGTACGACCGACATTAAACTCAATGGCTTTGACAATGGTTAATTTCTCCATGGCTGGAAACTTATAAGCCACCGCCCAGCGTGGTGCTCGCGCCACATAACCTAAGGTTTTTTGTAAATCGATATCATTTACTTTGAAAACGACCCCATCAATTTCGTAGGGCAATTGCTGTCTTTTAATTAAAATTCGTTGATAAAAATCCTCGCAACCATCAATTCCTAAGGTTTTTTCACGATCTGGCGCGACCGGAACCCCCCAATCTTGTAATTTTCGTAAAATTCCATCATGCGTAGCTGGCAAAAAGTCTTTATCCACTTCGCTCACACCGTAAGCAAAAAAAGCCAAGGGTCGGGTAGCGGTGATCTTAGGGTCCAATTGCCGCAAGCTGCCAGCAGCTGCATTACGAGGATTGGCAAAAATTTTTTGGTTATTTTGCAGCGCGATTTCATTCAATTGATTAAATCCAGCTTTAGGCATATACACTTCGCCTCGAACTTCAAGCGTAGCTGGGTAACCTTCTCCACGTAATTGCAATGGAATAGCTTGAACTGTGCGTACATTTTGAGTGACATCCTCGCCGACAGTCCCATCACCACGTGTAGCGGCTTGCTGTAATTTTCCATCTTGGTACAACAAGCTAATGGCTAAACCATCTAATTTTGGTTCACAAATATATTCAATGTCAGATTCAATTTTTAAGCGCTGATGAATGCGCTCGTCAAAAGAACGCAATTCTTCCAAAGAAAAAACATTATCGAGAGATAACATGGGTATCTTATGACGAACTTGCGCAAATGATTTCAGTGGGGCCGCCCCCACTCGCTGAGTGGGCGAACTTGCACTGACCAATTCAGGATATTGTGCTTCTAATGCTAATAATTCTTGGAATAATTGATCATATTCAGCATCATCGATCGTTGGATTATCTAATACATAGTACCGATAATTGTGCTCATTAATTGTTTTGCGAAGTTTCTCAACATGTTGACGAACCTGCTTAGTCATAGATAATTGTTCAAAGGTTTAAATTTGCATATGGAGAACGGCTGAGTACTCAAACAAATAGCTCCATGGTTTGTTGATTGGTTTCAAAACTTTTAATTTTTTCACGCAATTGTCCAATTCTTTCCTGGGTTAGTAAATTTTGATCTGAATCAAGTAATCGACCACCTAAATCCTCTGCCAGTTGACGAGCCGTGTCTAACATCAATTCAAAATTGACACTGGGATAAATATGTTGATTTAAGGTGATAAATAAACTTAAACCGCTGCAAGAAAAATCACCCATTTGCGCTGGATTGAGTTCTCCCGAGGGTGTTGCGGCTGCCACGCTAAATAAAATAGTATTTTTTTCTGCATGGAGCTCATAAAGATGAAAAATATTCATTTCACCAAACCGTAAACCGACTGCCATCAGTGATTGCAATAACTCATAACCCGCATATTGACGACCCACAGGCGCACGCAAAAATAAAATGATGCGTTGTAATGGCTGCTGGGTCGCTGCAACTGACTGGACAGTTGCCACAGGTTTTTCAGCCACCAAAGGTTGTTCGGGTATGACAGGTTGGGCATCCACTAATCCCAGAATAACATCTGGATTTTCATTCTGATGTGGAATGGTCGGACGGCGGCCCCAAAAATAAATTGCAAAGGCCGCTAACAACAAAATTATCGCTAAAATCCCTTGAATCATAGTGTATTCCTATATAAATACTTTATTCTGCCATTGCCACAGCTTCGGCTACATTGACTGAAACAATTCGTGATACCCCTGCTTCTTGCATGGTCACACCCATTAATCGATCAGACATACTGATCGTCACTTTATTGTGACTAATAATAATAAATTGTGTGGTTTTTGCCATCTCTTTAACTAAATGGCAAAAACGCCCCACATTGACGTCGTCTAATGGTGCATCGACTTCATCAAGTACACAAAAAGGCGCTGGATTTAACTTGAACATAGAGAACACCAAAGCGATGGCCGTAAGCGCCTTCTCCCCACCAGATAACATATAAATAGTTGCATTGCGTTTACCAGGCGGCTGAGCTTTAACTATCACGCCTGCGGTTAATCCATCTTCTTCGGATAATTCCAAACTGGCTTTACCACCACCAAAAATCTGTGGAAATAAATCTTGAAAATGTTGATTAACAGTGGTGAAAGTCTCTTGAAATTTTGTCCGAGTTTCCCGATCAATTTTAGCGATGGCAGACTTAAGAATGTCTAACGCCTCATTTAAATCAGCCTGCTGCTTATCTAAATAAATTTTTCGTTCGCTTACCGCTTGGCATTCATCAATCGCTGCTAAATTAATGGACCCTAAACGTCCAATTCGCGCAGAAATAGTTGCTAATTGTTTTTCCCATTCATTGATATTGGCATTGGCCGGTAAAGCCGCTAATAAATCCATTAATTGTAGATTTTGTTCCAACAACTGTTCTTGTATAGTGGTTTGACGGGTGATAACGGCCTGACGTTCCATTTGTAAATTTTGTAATTGATGACTGGTCACAGTTAATTTTTCATTGGTATCTTGCTGTGCTTTGCTTGATTCATCAAATTGATGATGATAGTTCAACAACCGTTCCTCAATCAGGCGAAGCTCTTGCTCGATAGCCAAGCGTGAAGACAATTGGAACTGCAGTTGCTCACGTAAATCAGCCAATGGTTCAATGACTTCTTCTAAATTCGCAATTAATAATTCTCGACGTTCAGACAACTGCTGGCGCTGACGTTGATCACGCAAGCTACTTTGTTTTAACAATGCCAATTGATTTTCGCTAGCGGCCAATCGTACTGCCAATTCATCAGCCGCTTGACGTTTTTGTTCGGTTTGATGGCGGATTTCTTTCAGTACTTGTTGATATTGATCACGTTGACTAATTAATACCTCGCGTTGTTGCACTTGCTGCTGTTGTGCCAAACTGGATTGTTCGAACTCAGCTTTAGTTCTTTCTAGTAAATTCTGCAAATTTTTAATAGCATGTTCCGATTCGCTAATTTCTCTTGCTAGACGTTGTTGTTGGTGGTGCAATTCATTAAAGCGGCTTTGTTTGGCACTCAATCGGGTTTGTACTTCGGTTAATGAACTGCTGACATGTTTATAAGCGCGATGCTGAAGATCACGTTGTTCTTCTAACTCATGTAATTGCTCTTCGCCTTGCTCCAATTGCTTGAGCGAAATTTGCAGCTTCAATTTAGCTTGTTCTATCTCTTGAGTTAAATGCTTTAATTCTTGTTCGCGGACTAAAATACCACTATCTTTATTGACCGCTTTGGTAATTCTGACCCAGTTTTTGCCAAGCCAAATCCCATCGCGGGTGATGATTGATTCGCCCTCGGCTAATTGGCTGCGCAACCTTAAAGCATCTGCTAAGTGCTCAGCCGTATAGATGCCGCTTAACCATTCATATACTGGCCATTGGCTTTGGATTTGAGCAGCTAAGGATGGTAACGGATGGGAGGCTACTTCTGTTAGATTTTGATGGTCTATCAACGTCAACCGCCCGCGGGTGATTTGAGTCATTGGCTCAATAAATTCATTGATATCTTGCAAACATACTGCATCAAAATAACCTCCTAGCACGGTTTCAACTGCCAATTCCCATCCCGGATTAACTTGCAATACCTGTGCTAAACGCGGACGATCCGTGATTGAATGTGCGCTTAACCATTGTTTTGTGTGATCGTCATGAAGTCCTAAAGCCGATTTCTGTAAAGCTTCTAATGATGCAAAACGAGCTTGCAAATTTTGGAAATCTTGACGCTGTTGGTTAATTAAACGTTGAATGTCGGTATTTTGTAGGCGTTGACTTTGAAGGCTTGCGCTGATTTGCTCCAAATGAGAAGCTAATGATTCTAATTGCGATCGCCTTTCATCAACCTCGGTGATAAGCGGCTCAATTTCAGCAGTTAATGCCATTAATGGCAGTTGTTGTTGACGCTCATGAAGCTCCGCATTGCGTTTTTGCAAAGTCACCTCTTGCTGCTGATAATGCTGCAAATTAGTTTTTAGGGCGGCGATCCTCTCAGCAAACTGGGAAGCGTGAGTTTGAAAAGTGTCCCACCCCTGTTGCCATAATTGCATTTGTTGCTCGGCAATAAGTAAAGATTGGCCCGATTCTTGCGCCACCGCTTTAGCTTCAGTGGCTTGTGGTTGTAAAGCCATTAATAATTCATCGAGTTCAAGCATGTTTTGGCGTTGTTCTTCAGTATGACCCTCTAATTCTTGATAAAGGGACTCCACTTCAACTAATTCTTTTTTCCAGTGGTTGATTTGCTCTTGGTTATGGGCAATCCGTTGTTCTAATCGCGCAACCTCGGCGCCAAACCCATAATAATTTTTTTGACTCTCATTGCGCTCGCTATTTAATTCGACTTGTTGAAGCCGAATTTTTTCAAGATGGGTCTCAATTTGACGTAATTGAGCTACGTATTCTTCTTGTTGTAATTCATACCGAGTAAGTTGCCCCTGCTGGCTAATCGCTTGCTTTTCGAGTATTTGCCACTGCAACACTTTTATTTCAGCCTGCAGTGTACGTTCTTGTTGCTTTAATTCGGTGTATTTTTCTGCTGCCTCTGCTTGGCGTTTTAAATGACGTAATTGCTTACTTAATTCTTCATTTAAGTCGTTTAGCCGATCTAAATTTTCTTGAGTATGGCGCATGCGGGTTTCCGTTTCACGCCGGCGTTCTTTATATTTAGAAATACCGGCCACTTCTTCCAAATGCATGCGCATTTCATCAGGCTTAGCTTCAATTAGCTGTGAAATCATCCCTTGTTCGACGATCGCATAACTTCGAGAGCCCAAGCCAGTGCCAAGAAAAACATCGATGATGTCACGACGCCTGCAACTCGCCCCGTTTAATAAATATTGAGACTGACCTTCTCGATGAACCTCTCGACGGACCGAAATCTCACTAAAACGAGCATATTCACCTACTAGCCGATTATCACTATTATCGAAGATAAGCTCTACTGAAGCTTTACTAACCGGTTTACGGCTACTAGTACCGTTAAATATCACGTCTGCCATTGATTGGCCACGTAATTGTTTAGCAGAAGTTTCACCAATTACCCAGCGAATGGCATCGACAACGTTGGACTTACCGCAGCCGTTTGGGCCTACGATTCCAGTTAAATGACCAGTCATTGGGATTACGGTATGATCAACAAAAGATTTGAAACCAACCAATTTGATGCTTTTTAAGTTCATAGCGCACTAGTTTACCTATTCTCAAAACCCATGACAAATTGTCTAATAGGCTTTACAATGATCGCGGATCAATACCCCTTATTTAGGATGGAGTTTAAATGAATAAATCTGCACTTCGAAACATTGTGATTGTAGTAGTCCTTCTGGCGGTCCTGGCTGTCATATTGGCTTTTTTATTTAAACCGAAGGTGAGATCATCGCAGGCAGTCTCCATCCCAACCGCCGATCAGCCCATGCTAGGCAAACCGAATGCTAAAATCAAAATTGTTGTATTTGAGGATCTTAAATGCATTGCATGTAAAATTTTCAATAACTCGGTGATGCCTAAAATCAAGCAGACTTACATTGACCCAGGCATTGCCAACTACACTGTCATTAATTTAGCTTTTATCCCTGGCTCAATGCCGGCTGCTAATGCCGCACGATGTTTATACCAAGACAATCCTCAATGGTTCTTCACATTCGTAGATTATGTTTATCAAAATCAGCCCCCAGAACAACTCGATTGGGCCACAATCCCAAAATTGGTAGAATTTGCCAGTCATAGTATTCCAGAGGTGGATAAACAGAAATTAAGCCGTTGTATTTATGAAAGTCCCCATACCGATTTTATAGAGAAGAATTTTGAAATAGCTAAAAAAGCGATTGGTGAAACCGTGATGACGCCTTCGATATTTATTAATGGCCATCTTGCACCCGAACCTTCCTGGAAACAAATACACGACATGATAGCAGCGGAAACTAAAAAATGAATTTCGATCAACGAACAGCCTTAAGCGAATATAGTTTACTAAGCGCATGGCTCATCGCCTTAGCAGCGACTTTGGTTGCGTTATATTCTGGTGAAATTTTAAAAATGCCAGTATGCCCACTTTGCTGGTATCAGAGAATTTTCATGTTTCCATTGGCAATACAACTCGGGATTGCTTGTTTTCGGCACGATCTTAGCATTGCAATCTACACACTACCTTTGGCAGCATTAGGCGCAATGATTGCCCTATATCATTATTTGATCCAAATGTTTCCATCACTTGCAGCCATCATCCCTTGTAGTGCAGATGGTAGCGGCGTGCGTTGCGATACATTTGATTGGCAAATCTTAGGATTTATCACTTTACCCTTACTCAGTTTTATTGCTTTTTTAATTATTTTAATTTTATTAATTATTATTCAGTTTAGACCTAAGACTGAACATGAAAAAAACTAAAAATACAGCTCATAGTTCTGGCATCCATTGGATATTTATATTGGCATTGGCCGCACTATTAGCTTATCTGGCGCAAAATACTGATGATTTTGAAAGTCTCTTTTCAATATTTTCTTTGGCTTTTTTTAAAAGTAAAAAAACCAACGAATTTTTTAATCACAGATACCATCAATTATGTACCGAAAAACATTCGCTCCAGCCCGCTAACAAAATTAAAAACGGGAATTATCAAGTTGCATTATTGCCACAGTCTGGATTATATGCTCTAAAAAGTGCTCATCGAGTTGAATGGAAAAAAATTGAAGAGGATACCGCTAAGATCTATCGAGTTTCCAGAAAATATCGGCAACAGATACAAAGCCAAATGGAAGCTATTTTAGGAGAAAAATTTGCAAATCTCCCAGATAAAGAACACAATATTATTTTTGCCCTCCATGCATTATTAGGTGATTCATTGGCTGTCAATGAAACCCAATTGTTTATATGTGATAGTTCAGTTTCGATCAGCATCGCCAAAATCATTGTTGACCATTATCGTAATAAAACCAAGATCTCGCCCCTGATCGGTGTCGGGGTTAAATATGGCGCACTTGAAGACTTTACAAACTATCATCGACAGCATCAATTTAAAAATGGTCATTTCCTTGATAGCCATGCATTTTTATTAATTGCCCCACAGAATGATCGTGAGATGGTATTACAATTAAAAAAATTAAATATTGATGGATATTCTCTGCATCCTTTAACAACCAGACAAAAAGCTATTGCTTTATTAGAAATATTAAATCCTCAGATTTGCGACTTATGGAACCAGGATTCTAAGTTATTAACTGAGCTACAACCACCACACAGCGTTATCGGACATCTTAAACAAAACCCACAATACTTACATAGCTTACAAATTATCATGCCTGAAGACTTAGAATTAAGTAAGAGAGTGAAAAAAATATTAAATTTTTTTGTCAATAAGTATCAAAAATTATGGGATGAGTTCTTGAAAAAATCTACAAAAACCGGCGTGCCCCTCTCCTATTAGGGCGAGGGGGAAATATCTATACAGGTACTTTCTAACCCTCTTCCGATGGGAGAGGCGATAAGAGGCCTTGAGTTATTAGTAATTCAGCGATTTGTACCCCATTGAGCGCGGCGCCTTTACGGACATTGTCTGCTACGATCCATAAATTAATACCATTGGGATTGGTTAAATCATTACGAATACGTCCCACAAACACATTATCTTCCGCTGCAGCATTGATGGCAGTAGGATATTCACCTTGTTCATTAATCACAGTTATTCCAGGCGAAGCTGACAACAACTCAACCACTTGTTTGGCGCTTATCGGTTGCTCAGTTTCAATGTAAACAGACTCAGAGTGAGCATAAAAAACCGGGACCCTGACAGCAGTCGGATTAATAGAAATATGATCGTCACCCAGAATTTTCTTGGTCTCCCAAACAATTTTCATTTCTTCTTTGGTATAGCCATTATCTAAAAATATATCGATTTGAGGCAACACATTGAATGCAATTTGCTTAGGGAATATTTTGGGAATGATAGGCTGGGCGTTTAGTAAATCAGCGGTCTGGCGAGCTAATTCTTCCACCGCTTTTTGGCCAGCCCCTGAAACCGATTGATAGGTAGAAATATTGATGCGACGGATACCCACACGATCATAAATAGGTTTTAAAGCCACCACCATTTGAATAGTTGAACAATTAGGGTTAGCTATTATGTTACGCTTGGCATAATCCGCTAAAGCATGCGGGTTCACCTCGGGAACAATTAAAGGGACATCTTCTTCATATCGAAATTGAGAAGAATTATCGATGACAATACACCCAGCCTGCGCAGCGATCGGGACATATTGCTTGGATACAGCAGAGCCTGCAGAAAAAAAAGCAATTTGAACTTTGGAGAAGTCAAAAGTTTCTAAATTTTTAATTCGCTGGGAACGTCCCTCAAATTGAATGACTTTACCCACTGAACGTTCACTGGCTAAAGGATATAATTTTTCTACCGGAAATTTGCGTTCTTGCAAAATTTGGATAAACGTTTCACCCACAACCCCAGTCGCACCTACAATAGCCACAGCATATTTTTTTTTCATGATCATTCTCGTTTCACATCTAGATTTTGAGCACGGTCACGTAAATAGTGATCCATTAATACTAACGCCAACATCGCTTCAACAATGGGTACCGCTCGAATCCCAACACAAGGATCATGGCGTCCGGTGGTGACCACCTCCACTTCTTGACCATATATATCTAAGCTTTTTCCAGCTTGAAGGATACTGGAAGTGGGTTTAAATGCCAAACTAATCGATAACATTTGGCCGGTAGTTATACCACCTAATATTCCGCCCGCATTATTACTTAAAAAGCCTTGGTGATTCATCTCATCACGGTTCTCGGAACCCCGCTGACGCACTGACGCAAAACCGGAGCCTATTTCTACGCCTTTTACGGCATTTATGCCCATCATCGCATGGGCGATATCCGCATTCAACTTATTAAAAACCGGCTCCCCCAGGCCCGCCGGCACTTGGGTAGCAACGACATTAACGCGCGCACCGATCGAGTCCCCCTCACGTCGCAAGCGTTGGATAGCCTCTTCCAATTCAGCAACTTTATTGGCATCCGGAAAAAAAAATGGATTGCTCTCAACGATATTTAAATCAATTTCTTCGGCAATAATTTCACCCATTGCCGCTAAATAGCCTTGTATTTTTACGCCTAATTGTTCACATAAATATTTTTTGGCAATCGCGCCTGCCGCAACCCGCATCACAGTTTCACGTGCCGAAGCTCGCCCTCCGCCACGATAGTCTCGTAAACCGTATTTTTTTAGATAGGTGAAATCAGCATGTCCAGGACGAAAAACAGTTTGAATTTTATCATAATCACGAGAACGCGAGTCTTGATTATAGATCAATAATCCAATGGTGGCGCCGGTGGTTTTACCTTTGAAAACCCCTGAAACGATTTGGACTTGGTCGGGTTCCTGGCGCTGCGAAGTGTAGGAAGATGATCCAGGACGTCGGCGATCTAATTCTTGCTGAATATCCTTTTCATTAAGCTCCATTCCTGGTGGGCAACCGTCCACGATGGCCATCAGTCCTGGCCCATGACTTTCACCGCAGGTGGTGACCACAAAAAGCTTACCTAAACTATTTCCCGACATGGGTGCAGTTTAGCTGAATACAGCAAGAATTTCCTCTTTTCTTCCCCTCTCCCGGATGGGAGAGGGGAAATCTAAAGCGATTCAGCAGTTAATAAACAAAGTCCCTGGCCACCTCGCTCTAGATCCAACCATGCGCAGGATAAATGCGAAAAATATTCAGCAAACACCGCATCAGTATTTCCTACTTCCAATACTAAAATTCCTTTGGCGGCCAAATAATGCTTGGCGTCTTGCAAAATTTTCTTGACTACGTCTAGCCCTTCCGTACCTGCATGTAAAGCCAAGCGTGGCTCATGGCGATATTCAGCGGGTAAATTTGAATACTCCGATTCGCTGACATAAGGAGGATTAGTTAAGATAATATCATATTGTTTTAATGGCAAATTTGAGAAACAATCAGACTGATGCAAATGGACTTGATCTTCTAGTTTATAACGAGCGACATTAATGGCAGCAACTTTTAGGGCATCTTGACTGACATCGATCGCATCAACTTGTGCCTCCGGGAAAGCCAAGGCAGCCGCGATAGCAATGCAGCCACTGCCCGTGCCGATATCTAAAATATTCATCACTTGATCAGGTTTGACCCAAGGGTCAAATTGTTTTTCTATCCACTCACCCATTGGCGAACGTGGAATTAAGACGCGCTCATCGACATAATACGGCAAGCCACAAAACCAGGCTTGCTTTAACAGGTAAGCTAAAGGGCGGCGAGTTTCAACCCGTTGCTGGATCAAATCGGCTATTTTTAAACGCTCAGATGGCGTCAACACTGCATGCTGTACTGAAGGATTGGTATCTGGTGATAAATGAAGAGTCGTGAGTACTAAATTTACCGCTTCATCCCAAGCATTTTCTGTGCCATGGCCAAAGAAAAGTTCGGCCTTTTGAAATTGTGAGGCAGCCCAACGTATCCAGTCACCTATGGAATTTAAACAACCTAATGCTTCTGCAGTTTCTATCTTTTTCATAATAGGCTAAATGTTCGGTTATGCTGAGCAAAATGTCAATCTAAGTCATTGGCAATAGATGTCCCATTAAAGTGTGAATCATATTGAACCAATATTACGAAAAATTCATGAAATGCCAGTCTTTACTCTTTTCAATTTTAAAGATTGTATAATATGCCATATACAACCTTGATTTAAGAAATAGGCTTACATTTAAATTGGAAATCCACTCTCCCGCAAAATTCACAGTTCTGCTAACATAAAATATGACCAGAAAAATAAAGGAAATACTCCTTTTTCATGAAGCGCCACTCTGGTTAGCCTGGCTAACCGCAGGAATTTTTTTGATCTTCGATGTCAGCCACCATTGGTTAATAAATTTTCATCATCCTCTTATATTTGGAATACTCTTCGCCTGGTTATTTCTATTGATACTTTGGAATGCCTTTGAGGTTTCCCATCACGTTGAACAATTAGCCGAATTCGTCCGCCAACCTTTTAGTACTTTAATTTTAACTTTATCAGTCATTTCGATTGAAATTGTCACCATTAGCAGCGTTATGTTCCATGGCGAAAACAACCCGACACTCGCACGCAACACCATGTATTCCATTATTATGATTGTCTTGAATGGTGTAGTGGGACTCAGTTTATTTTTAGGAGGTATTCGCTATGGCGAACAACGTTATAATTTGCGCGGCTCGATTGAATTCATGAGCGTTATTTTTGTGTTGGGCGTAATCGGATTGGTGTTACCCAATTTTACCCGATCTTCTATCGGTCCCACCTTCACCATTTTACAAACTTTTTTCTTTATCATCACTTCTTTAGGGATTTATAGTATTTTCTTATGCATTCAAACTATTAGTCACCGAGCTCATTTTGTTTCAAAAGCTGAAGCCCATTATCCGAATAAACCCATGAACATACATATTAAGTATTCACCAAAATCTGCAATTTATCATGGATTCCTTTTAATAACCTATTTGATTCCAACTTTATTGCTGGCTAAACAGATCTCCTATCCTATTGATACAACCCTAGACTATTTGCATCCACCACAAACTTTAGGTGGGTTTTTAGTGGCTGTTTTAGTGTTATCACCCGAAGGCGTTAGCGCTATCCGCGCTTCTCTAGCCAATCATTTGCAGCGCTCGGTAAATATTGCTTTAGGTTCAGTGTTAGCAACCACGGCTTTAACGATCCCTGCCGTTTTAATCATTGGACTTATCACCAATCGAATAATAATTTTAGGATTACCGCCAACTGATGTTATTATATTAATAATAAGTTTAATTACCGGCATAGTCACTTTTGCAAGCGGTCGCAGTGGCATGTTGCAAGGAGCAATTCACTTATTGTTATTTTTTGCTTATGTCATAATGATTTTTGATTAATAGAAAAGATATTCAAGGATTTATCATGATAACAAAAATTCGAAATTCTTTCATGATATATGAAGCGCCCTTATGCATTGGTGGAATAATCATCCTCTTTTTTTTGCTATTCAGTCATCAATATTATTCTTTAACCCATCCTAAACTTCTTATTGCAATTTTTACTGGTTTATTTTTTATAATTATGTGGTGTTCCTTTGAAGTGGCCCACCATGTTGAATGCTTATCTGAAACGCTTAAAGAACCTTTGGCAACGCTGATATTAACTTTAGCGGTGATTTCTATTGAAATTTCATTGATTGCGAACATCATGTTAACGGGTGAAAATAATCCAACCTTGGCTCGAGACACTATGTATGCGGTCATTATGATTATTTTAAACGGAGTTGTTGGGATCAGTTTATTGGCAGGTGGATTAAGATATAAAGAGCAGCAATATAATTTACAAGGATCCATTGCATTTCTTAGTGTCATTATATTGCTAGCGATTATTGGATTGGTCTTACCAAATTTTACCCGGTCAACCACTTCGCCCACTTTTTCTACTTTTCAAGCAGTTTTTTTAATTGTGACCTCTTTAGGGATTTATATAATTTTTCTTATCATCCAAACGATCAGTCACCGCAAACATTTTATAACTTCTGTTGAACGCGTGCAGACTTATACTCCTCTTAATTTACATACTAAATATCCAGCTAAATCTTTTAAATACCATGTGATATTATTGATTGGCTATCTGATTGTAACCCTTTTCCTGGCAAAACAGACGGCCCTACCCATTAATTACATGTTAAACGAACTCCATGCTCCGGCATCATTAGGCGGTGTGCTGGTGGCCATTTTAATTGTCACCCCAGAGGCTGTCAGTGCTATTCGCGCTTCTTTAGCTAATCAATTACAGCGCTCTGTGAATATTTCTCTAGGCTCGGTATTAGCCACCATTAGTTTAACTATTCCTTGCATTTTGGCGATAGGACTGCTCACCAACAAAGAGGTTGTTTTAGGATTAAGTTTTCCGGATACCACTATTTTAATTTTAAGCTTGATTATGAGCATCTTAACTTTTGTCAGCGGCCGCACCAATATCCTTCAAGGTGCTGTTCATATGCTGTTATTTTTTGTTTATATTTTAATGATCTTTGATTAATTCTCCCCTCTCCCACCAAGGAGAGGGAAATTAGCTATTATGGACTTTCATCCTGTGGTTCGGATATCCATTGATTTAGGACTTCAATTATTTTTTTTGCTTGTTCGGCATTGGAGATATTAAATTTAGAACGTTGTTGATAAGAACCCGCTTTTTTCTGGTAACGGCGAATGCTATAAGCTTGCGGCCCATACTCTTGTTTTCTTTTATCCCACGTTTGGTAACGAAACATAATGGTGGTCCATGCACCCCGAGTTAGAATCACCTTGCCTAATTCTTTGGTGACAACCACGCCCTCTTCTGAATATTCAATACTAATATCATCAATACTTTCTGCCATAATTGCTCCTAAGTGAGTCGTTGCTTTGCGCTTGACTGATCATATCAAGCAAGGTGCGGCTATCTGGGCTATCAGGCGGCACTAAAGCCAGAGCTTGCTGCCAGTATTTCACCGCTTGGCGATAATCTTTATTTTGATAAGCATTTACCGCTAATAAATTTAATGCATCCACTGGCTGAGTTATTGATTCTAACACGCTTTTTAAAGCAACTTCTACAGCTGGAGTCAAGCGATTATGCTGATTAAAAAAATTTGCTTTTGCATAGGCCAGCAAATAATCATGATTGTTTGGTTTTAACAGACTAGCCTTTTTCAAAGAGTTTTCTGCATTTTCATATTGCTGACTGTTTAAATATAATTTGCCTAATAAAAACCAACCTTCTGCGCTTGCCGGCTGTTGCTTTAAATGGTCACGCAATTGTTTAATTAACTGTTGAGAATCTTTAATACTTGCGACCTGCTGTTTAATTGCAGCCTCTTGACTTTGCCGAGTCCAAAATTCCTGTAATTGACTACTATGACCAAATATAAGGTACAAACTAATGGCCATCAAGGGGAAAATCACTAACAATAATTTGATACTGATTTTTAATTTATTCGAATTTTTTGTCAATAACGGTACGGCAATAATTAAGACGGACATGATAGTCATTAAAATAATTAATGTCCAAAACCAAGTATTCAACACTTTTGTTATCCTTTTCCGTAGATTTTCTTACGGCGATTCACGATCCGCCACAAGATCAAGAAACCGATCACTAACAATAGAAAAGGAAGCATCCATAATATATAAGTTTGCCCATTTAAAGGCGGCTTAAACAGAATAAAATCTCCATAACGAGAGACCATATACTGTTTTATCTCAGTATCACTCTTCCCAACTATTACCATATTGTAAACTTGCAAACGTAAATCCTTAGCCAAATCCGCATTCGAATCAGCTAAATCTTGATTCTGGCAAACTAGACAACGCAGTTGACTTATTAGTCCTTGAAATTGTTGTTGCTGTTCATTTGAAGTAAAAGGGTAATGATCCACCGTTAACGCTTGGCTAAGCGAGC
Organism: uncultured Pseudomonadota bacterium; assembly: GCA_963818985.1. GTDB lineage: Bacteria > Pseudomonadota > Gammaproteobacteria > Coxiellales > Coxiellaceae > JAFEDN01. Next base: position 66,191 of record CAWFUJ010000001.1, read on the forward strand.
AATAAAATATTAAAAAAAACATTAATATCCATCCTATCCTCCCCTCCTTCCAGGCTAACCTAGACACATAATTACGAATGCACTGCGGAGTCAATATTGATCGTTGCCAGGCGCTAGCTTTGAACGTAAGTATTTCTGTCCATAAAAAGGAGTTCATTAATTTTGCTTTTGCCATTTTTTTATTTCCGGAAATAAAGTTTTCTCCCAATCTGTTGGACTCACTGCGCCAATAAATTTATAACGAATGATCCCATGTTTATCGATAATAAAAGTTTCAGGCGTACCATACACTCCGAAATTGATGGCAATATCGCCGGATGGATCAAAAATAATTTGATCATAAGGATTACCATAACGGTTCAACCATTCTAAAACTTTATCGCGTTGATCTTTTAAATTTAAGCCGATTATTTTAGTTTGCTGTAAATCACGTCGTGCTTCAATCCAGACCGAATGTTCCGCACGACAAGCAACGCACCAAGTCGCAAACACATTGAGAATGGTGACATGTCCCTGAAAAACCGCTCCAGTAATGATCTGCCGAGGATTTGACAAACTTTGGCCGTTGAACGCAGGCGCAGGTTTATTTTGCAACGGCGAAGGAATTGTGCGTGGATTCGTATACAATCCACCCCATAAAAAATAACCAATCACTATAAAAATAAGAATAGGGGTCAATAAAAACCAAAATTTCTTATTACTTGCCATTACCCTTCTCGCACTAAGCTTTTGGATCTCGAACGATAACGTCGATCTGAAACCGCTAATATCCCACCGATAGCCATCATAATACCTCCCGCCCAAATCCACCGAATAAAAGGTTTGTAATAAACTCTTAACGACCAAGCCCCATCTGCTAAAGAAGTTCCCAAAGCCACATATAAATCCCTATAAACGCCCGCATCGATAGCCGCCTTAGAAGTGGCTGTTTGTGCCACCGGAAAATAGCGTTGTTCTGGATATAAGATTGTTAACAATCGATCATCCCGAAATACTGCGACTCTAGCCTGTAAACCTTGATAGTTTGGCCCATTAAAACTCGCAGCACCTCTAAATTGAAATTGGTAAGGACCTACCTTGACCATATCCCCTGGATGCATACTGACATCGCGTTGTTGACTATATCCAGTACTACAAATAATGCCAATTACCGTCACGCCAACCCCCAGATGAGCTAAAATCATAGCCCATTGGCTTTTCAGTAAACGTCGCGGCTGCAACCAACCCTTCCAGGTAAAGCCATGCTGAAGAGTCCATAACACAATCCATAGTCCAACAGCGATGCCACAAAAAATCCATAAACTTAACTTAGCTCCGACTAATAAAGGTAAAATAACCGCCAAACATCCCACTAAGATAGTATAAACAATTAACTTCCGCCGCAAAAATTTTAGCTGAGTATTTTGCCATTTAAAAAGTGGGGCAATGGCCATCAAGACGAATATAGGGGTCATTAACGGGATAAAAACTAAATTAAAATAAGGCGCTCCAACCGAAATTTTGCCAAGATGCAGGACATCGATCATCAAAGGATACAAAGTCCCTAAAAGAACCGTCAGCATTGCCACAAATAACACAATATTATTCGTCAATAAAAATGTTTCGCGCGACCAAAGACCAAATTCACCACCCAAGGCGAGCAAACGGCCTCGCCAAGCATACACTGTTAATGATCCCCCAACGATGAACATCAAAAAACCTAACATAAATAATCCACGCTGGGGATCAGCAGCAAAGCTGTGCACTGATACCAATATCCCTGATCGTACTAAAAAAGTACCTAATAGACTTAATGAAAATGTGCATACCGCCAATAAAATTGTCCAGGCTTTAAAAATTTGGCGTTTTTCAGTCACCGCCAATGAGTGAATTAGGGCGGTACCCGCCAACCAAGGCAAAAATGAAGCATTTTCCACTGGATCCCAAAACCACCAACCGCCCCACCCTAATTCTCGATAAGCCCATGCACTGCCTAAGACAATACCTAAAGTTAAAAAACACCAAGCAATCATTGTCCATGGGCGTGACCAGCGAGCCCATGCTGCATCCAAACGCCCACATAATAAGGCCGCTATCGCAAATGCAAACGGGACAGCAAAACCAACATAACCCATATATAACATGGGTGGATGAACCGCTAATCCTGGATCTTGTAAAATGGGGTTTAAATCAGCCCCGTCTGCAGGAAAATTTGGCAATAAACGCACGAATGGACTTGAAGTGGTCAGTAAAAATAAATAAAAACCGATGGCGATCACTGCCATTATTGCTAACACCCTGGCCAAAACTGACCATGGCAAACTAGGACTAAATAAACTGACCGCCACCATCCAGGCGCTTAAAATAAATACCCATAATAACAGGGATCCTTCGTGGGCACCCCATAGCGCGCAAAAACGATAAACAGTCGGCAAATGGGAATTAGAATTTTGAGCAACATACGTTACTGAAAAATCATTGGTCAGTAATGCATACGCCAATGCGGCAAAACTTATGCCTACCAACAACAATTGTCCGCAAGCTGTATAACGACAAAGTAACATGTAATGCATATTTTGAGTGACGACCCCACGTAAAGGGAGGATCACTTGAACAATAGCTAAGCCTAACGCCAAAAATAGCGCGTAATGACCCAGTTCTGGAATCATGAATGCCCCTGAGGAACTATGGCGGGCGGACGGTATTTGGCATCATGCTTAGCCAATACTTGATCAGCAATAAAAATTCCTTGAGAATTAAGACGGCCTTGCGCCACGATGCCTTGCCCCTCGCGAAATAAAGACGGCAAAATTCCTTGATATTGAACAGCTAAATCAGCATGGTAATCAGTCAGTTTAAAATTCACCTCTAGATTTTTTCCGTATCTGACACTGTTGACGACTACCATGCCCCCTAAACGAAAAACTTGTTGATTACTTAAATGGCGCTGGGTGACTTGTTGGGGAGTAAGGTATAAATCGACGTTTTGTCGCAAAGCAAATAATGCCAATCCAATGGCAGTGCCTATGCTTGTTATTAAAATAATAATAAAATACAAACGTCTTTTACGATGATTTAACATATTTAAGAGATAGTTTTTTGCATAACCGCAGCCATTTACTTTTAATGATTAAGAATTGTAAGCATAAAACCACTGCCACGATTCCATATGCAGACCATATATAAACCGCATATCCGCCCATGTTCCAAAAAGATTGCAGGTTAGTAAATGCACTTAACATGGGGCAAGCATACCCAGGACTGACATTCTCGTCAATGTCCAAATTTTTCTTTTACCCAGCGGGATTGCTGTTCTTGTTTTAGTAATTCATACCGTAAACCAAGTAATAAGATGATTAGATAGTAAAGAAAAAAAGCTGAGAGCATCGCTAGTAAAGGCCATAGCATACTTGGGGCAATCGAAGGGGGACTGAGCTTTAAAATGGTGGCGCCTTGGTGTAAGGTTTGCCACCAATTGACGGAATAATGAATAATAGGAATATTCACTAATCCTATCAAGGTGAGCACGTTGCTGATTTGTGCTGCCAATTGTTGCTCAGGAATAGCGGAACGTAAGCCAATGATACCGCTGTAAATAAATAATAAAATCAACTCTGCAGTTAAACGTGCATCCCAAATCCACCAAGTTCCCCAAGTTGGTTTCCCCCAAATAGAACCGGTCATTAAAGCCAATAACGTGAAACAAGCCCCTAACGGAGCGCTGAGTTTGGCAACCAGATCTGCGACTTTTATTTTCCAAATTAGATGTATCAGCGCTGCAACACTCATGATCATATAAATCCCTAAAGACCAAGCAGCTGCAGGGACATGTACAAATATTATCCTATAGACATCGCCTTGTTGATAGTCAGGTGGGGCCAGCCACAACCCACCCATTAAACCATAAAATAAAGTAGCCAACATCAATCCAGTTAGCCAAGGTAATAATCGTCCTGCCCAGTGAAAACTGGTGGGCGGGGAAGCAACTTTATAGAAAAATTTCCACACGATTATCTCCTACCTTCACACTTTCATTTGAAAGCCACACTTAAACGCAAACAAAATCCGGCTATGACCGGAGCAAGAACGATGGCCAACGCCAGCAAAGCACCTAACCAAGCCAAAGACCCGGCAATAGATTGGCCCGCGGTGGCCGCGTTGATTGCCGAGGTGGAAAAAATTAACGCCGGAATATATAACGGTAATAATATTAACCCTAATAGCAATCCTTGATGTGACAAGCTCACCGTCAGCGCTGAACCTATCGATCCCAAAAGAATTAATAAGGGTGTGCCTAAGAGCAAGGTGATCAACAACACCGAGGTGATATATCCAGATAGATGAAATAAAAGAGATAAAAACGGAATCACGATGATAAGCGGTACGCACAGTAATAACCAATGAGCAATAATTTTAGCAAAAATTAATAACGGCAAAGGGCAAGGACTAAAAAACCATTGCTCTAAACTACCATCTTCATAATCTTGTTGAAAAAGACGTGTTAAAGATAATAACAATGCTAATAATGCTGCCACCCATACCACACCAGGACCCACCATCTGTAAAATTTTTACGTCATGAGTCATCGACAAAGGGAATAAAATGACAACTAATATAAAAAACAACAGCGGATTAATCCACTCTACTGGTCTTCGCCAGGTTAGCAAACATTCCCGACGAACTACTATTAAAAACGCACTGAGCAGCTGCATAGTTATTCTAAATTTAAGGTTTGATAACCCAAGTGTTTTTGGGTCAACGGGCGATGGGTAGTTAAAATAATCATTCCACCACTTTGTAATTGACTGTGGAATGATAATTGTAAATCCTCCATCATGTCTGTATCTAAGGCCGTAAAAGGTTCATCTAGAACCCAGAGAGAAGCGTGACTTAACAGTAACCTTGCCAATGCCACTCGCTGTTTTTGGCCTTGAGATAATTGATAGCCAAATTGATCTTGGAAAAACGACAATCCAACTTTGGCAACCGCCACCGATATATCTTTATCGCTCGCTTTTTTTTGTAAATTTAAATATAAATTTTCTTTAACTGTTAATGCATTCTTTACGGAAGTTTGATGGCTTAAATAATGGATTTGCTGTTGATAATTTATTTTTTGTTTTTGAATACACCTTCCCTGCCAAATCACAGAACCTTCATGAGCTTTGGCTAAACCAGCTAATACTTTCAATAAACTAGTTTTTCCACACCCATTAGCACCGGTGATCTGCAACAATTGACCGCGCGCCAATTGGAATTGAATATTATCCCATACTACTCGATCTCCGCGTATAGAGCTCAGCCCATGGACTTGTAACGGAACTTGGTCCATATTATTTCCGCCCATTTCTGACTAACCTGACGATGAGTAAATAAACGAATATCATGGCTAACCATGTAAGGAACTGCCACCCGGCAAGCACCTGCCAATGGTTAAATAAAACACCTATCAGACCTAGGCCAAACGAAAATAGTGCAAACATCGGCGTTGAATACCAAACTTTGACGCCTGCAAGACGGATGATATCGTGAAAATGATCTTGACTGGCTAACAATAACGGTTTTCTTTGCCTAAATCTAACTAACGAGACATGTAATAAATCAAATACCGGAAATGCTAAAATCCAGAGCATAACCACAGGTTTAATTTTGATCGCATGGCTCTGACCTAAAGAAATGGCAAACCAAGCAACGATAAACGCAGTTAAGGTGCTACCTGCGTCTCCTAAAAAAATACTGGCCTGTTTACGCCATGGCAAGGGAATATTAAAACTTAGAAAAACGGTTAATAATGATCCAAAAATAATTAATAAGTAAAAACTGAGCAGATCATTAGCAATCCAACTTAAATAACTTAAAAGAATGACTTGACCTACCGCAATGCTGCCTGCTAAGCCATCTTGGCCATCGATCATATTCATTGCGTTTAAAAATCCCACAATTAAAATCACCGTAAGAGGGATGGACAAAATACCTAAATGGATTTCCCCAAAAAAGAGTAAATTTCCTAAAGAAGTGATTTGTAAATGACCCCAAACAGTTAAACATAAGGCGGCTGCAATCTGGCCAATTAATCGTAACTTCGAATTTAGCTCTTGATAATCGTCGATAACACCGATAATGAGTAACAAAACACTACCGGCAATTAGACCTCGGTAATTTTGCAATGATATCGGTAAAGACAACAATGCAAAACAAAACCCAAAAAAAATAGCAATCCCCCCAATCAGCGGTACCTCTTGCTGATGCTGCTTTCTACCCCCTGGACGGTCAACAAATCCAATACGAATGGCCAAAGGACGTAAAAACCAAATGCAAGATAAAGTGGCCAAGATGGCAATGATACCGCTATCAATAGCAATCATGATATGTGCCCTCCACAATATATCCTCCGCTCAGCGGAGCCGATACTCGGAATGAAGGGGGAGCGCTTCGCGCTGCTCCCCCTTGCAATCCCCCATGGCGTAGAGATTTTCTACGAAAACTATTTTTAATGCCCACTCCTCACGAGAAGAATTGGTTACTTTCAAAAATATGATTAGCTTACCACAATTCTACCAGGATTACGTTTTAAAATACTTTTTAATACCTTTTCAGAAATACCTTTAACATTGGTGAGATCATGCACCTCTTTAAAAGGTCCATGATCCTTTCGATATTCGACTATGGTCTTAGCTTTGTTTTTACCAATCCCCGGAGTAGTCGACAAAATAGACTGGTCTGCTGAGTTAATATTTACGATTCCTGATTCAATCGGTTTAGCCTGCGCTAACCCTCCCATCAAAACCATCCACGATAGACTCACAATAATGCTCTTTTTCATAATTCGCTCCTTTTAAATTAATTAATAATAAGAAATTAAGTTTATTAATTATAAGAGCAATGAATCAATACAGGATTTTCAGGGGCAAGGGGAATGAGACGAAAGCAATTGATTTACTTGTTGCAGCACTTTTAAAGGTTCAATAGCCTGGGTAATGGATCGACCAATCACCAAATAGTCAGCACCGGCAGAGCAAGCTGCCTCTGGAGTCATGACTCTTTTTTGATCGCTAATGGCATCATCACTCAGACGAATACCAGGAGTGACTAATAGGAAATCGGCCGGCAGTTGTCCACGTAATAACTCTGCTTCCTGAGCCGAACAAACTACGCCATTTAAACCTGTCTCATGAGCTAACAATGCCAAACGCAGCACTTGGGTCTGCGCTGAGTTCTGCTGTCCCAATGCTAATAGATCTTCTGTGCTTAAACTCGTTAAAATAGTGACACCTATCAGCAGAGGACGTTTTTTCTTTGGCAATTCATCCAGTGCGTGACGAGCAGCCATCAACATATCACGTCCCCCCGACACATGGACATTGACCATCCATACTCCCAATTCTGCTGCACTTCGGCAAGCGCCTGCCACAGTTTGCGGAATGTCATGAAATTTTAAATCTAAAAAAACGCTAAAACCACGTTGCATCAATTTTTCAATTAGGGAAGGTCCATAATGAGTGAACAAAATACTACCAATTTTTAAGCGACATACACTAGGATCTAATTGTTCAACAAAAGCCATTACCTCTTTATCAGTTGAATGATCCAAGGCAATGATAATTCGTGGTCCTAGATTTTTCATTTAAGCAACCTCTGCGGCTATTTTTTGCAGAGGCTTGACTGTATCCCAATGATGGCAGCTTGGACAATACCAAAAAAGTAATTTACTAGAAAAGCCGCAATGCCGGCATCGATAAATAGATTTCTCGGTATGTAATTGTTGAATGATATTGAACAAAATGGATAATTTTTCACGTGGCTGGTCCTTGGAATTATTTAAATATAAACCTGCCAATCGATTTAAACCCTGCAATTCCGGCTTTGCATTCACGTGCATAGTAATAAAATCTAATGCGGCCTGATCGCCCTTATGACGTTGAATATAATTAGCAACGGTGATCACTAATGAAATATTAGGATAATCTTGCAAGCATTCCTTTAAATAATTTATTAATTGGATCTCTTCATTAATTTCACTATAACAAAAACAAATGGGGCTGATGATTTCTGGGATAAAAAGACTATTTTGTAATTTAACCTGTTGATAATGACGAATGGCCTGGGGGTAATGCTTGGTTTCACAAGCCAATTGTCCAGCAATTAAATTTGCTCTAACGCAATTTGGATCGGTACTGATGGCTTGTTGCAGATATTTAAGCGCGACTTCATAATTTCGTTGACGCGTCTCTTGCTCCGCCAGTTCACAGTAAAATTGCGCTCTCAATGATTCAGAGCCTTCCCCCGTTTCTGTCGCTAATTTTTCTGTTACCGCCAAGGCTTTAATCCACTCTTTTTCTTGCTGATAGATGCGTAGCAAAAATTGCAAACTATGTTGTTGTTCTTCACCTGATCCTTGTTTTAATTGCCTTAATTCTAAAAATATTTGTTCGGCTCGATCGAGCACTCCGGCACATAAAAAATCCTGACCTAACGCAAAAAGAGCTTGAAAATGATAACTTTCATCCAATTCGGGTCGGGCTAACAAGTTTTGATGAATCCGTATGGCTCGATCAACCTCGCCTCGACGTCTGAATAAATGTCCTAATGCTAAATGGATTTCTGCTGTGTCGCTATCCACTTCAGATAATTTAATAAAGACATCAACCGCTTTATCAGATTGCTCATTGATTAAATAACTGAGACCTTGGAAATAATCACGGCGCATTTGATGAGAAACTTTCGAGGAGGCATGGTCTTTTTTACCAAAATACCAGCCAAAAGTAGCTGCAATCGGTAGTAGTAAAAAATGTAATGCTTTAATGACCAAAGTACAGATCTTCCTTATATATGCACATGTTACGTACGGTCTTTACCATGTTGTTTTAGTTGTCGATTTAAATGATGAAGCTTTAATATTTTTGGAAAATTGATTAAATAACCTAAGATTACACCAATGGCTAAAACTAGTAAAATTAATAATGGCAAAAATATATGAGTTGAACCAAAATAGTAATCAATCTCCACTGAACGGGCGTTGATTAGAGTGAAAATAATACCAGCTGCAATGACTATGAACCAAAGAAAATAACGAAGATAAATCATTTTTACTTCTTCCTTGCGGTGTCATCCCGCGGCTTGACCGCGGGATGACAAACCATTGCGGGGATGACCATTCCCAGCAGATGACAGTGTCTTTAATCCTGCGTATCTTCTCCCTCTTTATTTTTCATTTGCTCTTTTAACAAATCACCCAAGGTGGTTTTAGTGGATTCGACACTCTTAGTCGCGGGCTTGGATTGAGTGGCCTTATGAGACACTTGCAGCTGACGGTTTTTACGGTCAACACTCACGATCTTAACCGGAATTTTTTCGCCTTCTTTCAGTTCTTCACGCATATCTTCAGTTCTTTGAAAACTGAATTCACTAATTCTTAACTGACCAAACACTTGATCCGCCAATTGGACAGTGGCTCGTTTAGCTTCGACAGAAACCACTATCGCATCAAAAGTGTCATTTTTATCGCGGCCTTCCATAAATTCAGCCACCGGATCTTCTTCTAATTGACGAATACTTAAAGAAATACGTTCACGATCTGGATCAATTCCTAAAATTACCGCTTCAACTTCTTCGCCCTTGCTGTATTTACGCACCGCTTGGTCTCCCGCCTCAGTCCAGGAAATATCGGATAAGTGAATTAAGCCATCGATATCACCTTCTAAACCAACAAATATTCCAAAGTCAGTAATCGAACGAATTTTGCCCTTAACTTTCTCACCTTTGGTATGCTTTTCAGAAAAATCTTGCCAAGGATTTGGACGACATTGTTTAATTCCCAAAGAGATACGGCGGCGGTCTTCATCAACTTCTAAAACCATCACTTCAACTTCATCGCCTAATTGAACCACTTTACTGGGATGAATATTTTTGTTGGTCCAATCCATTTCAGTCATGTGAACCAATCCTTCTACGCCCTCTTCCAATTCCACAAAGCATCCGTAATCGGTGATGTTACTAACGGCGCCAAACACATGGGAACCTTTAGGATAACGACGAGAAATGTTTCGCCATGGATCTTCCATTAATTGCTTCATACCCAAGGAGATACGATTTTTTTCACGATCAAATTTTAGAATTTTGACCCGATGCTCTTCACCCACTTTCAGCACTTCGCTAGGATGTTTAACACGTTTCCAGGAAATGTCGGTCACATGCAATAAACCATCAATACCACCTAAATCTAAAAAGGCGCCGTAATCGGTGATATTTTTAACAATACCAATGACTTCTTGGCCTTCTTGTAATTCATCTAAGCGAGCTTCTCGTTCAGCAGTTGTTTCTCGTTCCAAAACCGCTCGTCGTGATAACACAACGTTATTGCGTTTTTGATCCATTTTAATAATTTTAAATTCTAAAGTTTTACCTTCTAAATAGCCGGGATCGCGCACTGGTTTAACATCTACAAGTGAACCTGGTAAAAAGGCGCGTACCGAGTCAATTTCGACAGTAAAACCACCTTTCACACGTTCAATGATCGTGCCAGTAATAGGTTCACCATTTTCATAAGATTTTTCAAGTTCCAGCCAAGTCCTGGCACGGCGGGCTTTTTCGCGAGACAAACGAGTTTCGCCAAAACCATTTTCAACTGTTTCAATGACGACATCGATACTATCACCAACCGAGAGTTGTTCATCATGAAATTCACTGGCGGAGATCACTGCGTCGGATTTTAATCCGGCATTGACTACGACTTGACCGGGATTTAAAGCAATGATTTTAGCCTTAACTAAGGTCCCAGGACGAAGATCCAGGGCGGCAATACTTTCTTCAAACATTTCTGCAAAATTTTCGCTCATCAAAATACCTAAAATTTATTAGACCACATGTGCTATTAACTAGATAAATAATAGATCATGTGGGTAAAAGTTAATAATAAGGCCTAAGCCTCCCCATGTTCAGCTGTTATCTGCTGCGGAACGTTAGCCAAAACTTTGGCAAAAACCTGATCAATAGACAAGCCGCTCGTTTCGATCAACACTGCATCTTCAGCAGGCTGCAGCGGCGAAACAGCACGCTTTGAGTCTCGATGGTCACGTTTGGCCAAGTCTTCACGAACGGTCTGTAGATTAACATTTATACCCAGCTCTTTCAACTGCTTATAGCGACGCCCAGCGCGCTCCTCTGCCGTAGCGGTCAAAAAGAACTTAACCATCGCGTCTGGAAAAATTACCGTGCCCATATCCCGACCATCGGCTACTAGACCCGGCGGCTGACGAAAATCGTGCTGACGCTGCAATAAGGACTCACGGACAAAAGGTTTTGCGGAAATTTGCGAAGCCATTTTGGCGCAAGCTTCAGTACGAATGGGTTGACTGACATCATGGCCATCGCAAAAGATTTGAGCAACAGACCCAGCACTGTCTGAAGTAAAATTAATTTTCAAATTGCTGACTATATTCATCAGCTCTTGGTCATGGTCAGGAGGAATTTGATAATGTAAAACGGCCCAAGCGACAGTGCGGTACAAGGCTCCGCTATCCAACCAATGCCAATGCAAATGCATTGCCAAACGTTGGGCAATAGTGCCTTTGCCGCAACCACTGGGGCCATCGATAGTAATTACCGGTATGAACATTCGGCCATTGTAGCAGCAATTCTCGCTGAATACAGCGCAAATAAATATGTCATCCCGGAAAACGCATAGCGTTTATCCGGGGTCCAAGTTGATATTCATTCCAACTTGTTTGGCCAGTTCAATAAAATTCGGAAATGAAGTTGCGATGGACTCGCAGCGCTTCACTATGATGGGTGCTCTAGCTATTTGTCCGGCGATTGCAAAGGCCATTGCGACACGATGGTCATCGCAACTATTGATTATTCCACCCGAGAATTTGCCACCTTTAATGCCAATTCCATCCGCAAATAGCCGATGCTCAATCGCCGTGTTGGTTAATCCGGCAGACATCGCTGCCAAACGGTCGCTTTCTTTGACCCGCAATTCCTCGGCACTTCGTAGAATGGTATTTCCCTTGGCACATGCAGCTGCTATAAAAATAATTGGAAATTCATCCATGCTCAAACTGACTTGCTCTACCGGTATTTCAATGCCTTTCAAACGACTATAACGCACCCAGATATCGGCACTAGGCTCTTGCGAATATTCGCCGGTTTTCATATTTCCTATCTCTATTTCTCCGCCCATTTTCCGTAAAATGTGGATAACACCCAAACGAGTTGGATTAATGCCAACATTCTTAATAATTAACTCAGATCCCGGGGTAATAAGCGCGGCCACGATAAAAAAAGCGGCTGAAGATAAATCACCTGGGATATGAATGGTCGCAGATTGCAAATCCCCCTTCCCCTCTATGCTTATTTGCTGAGGTTTTTTCATCAGCGGATAAGAAAATGCTGATAACAAACGCTCCATATGGTCGCGTGTGGGTATCGGTTCAATAACCGTGGTCGTCCCCCGTGCATATAAACCTGCGAATAGTAAGCCAGATTTCACTTGTGCACTGGCGACCGGCAATTGATAGCAAATGCCCAATAAACTTTGACCGCCTTGAATAGCAAGTGGCGCAGTGCCCTGTGGCGACATGGCTATTTTTGCTCCCATCTGTGTCAATGGTGCTACGATTCTATTCATAGGGCGTTTTGTTAATGAGGCATCACCCGTTAATCGACTAGAAAAATTTTGCCCCGCTAGTAATCCAGTCAGTAGCCGCATAGCGGTGCCAGCATTGCCCAGGTCTAATTGATCATGAGGGCTACATAACCCCTGACGACCCACACCTTGAATACTCAGTTGATGTTGTTCAACTTTAATCGATACTCCCAGTTGCTGAAGCGCAATTAGACTCGCTTGGTTATCAGCTCCCATTAACGGATTACATAAGATCGACTCTCCTTCGGCGATAGCACTCAGCATTAACGCGCGATGAGAGATGGATTTGTCACCCGGAACAGAAATTTCCCCACGCACTGCAGAATCGGGAATGATTTGTAGATCAAACTGGGACATTAAAAATACTCCGGAAAAAGCAAAGCCCTCATCCCACGAAGCTGTATGTCATCCCGCGGCTTCGCGGGATAACGGACTCCTTACCTTAAGCTAACCCTGGCGTTTGGCGAAATCGCGCATAAAATCAATCAATGCATCAACTCCAGCTTCGGGCATTGCGTTATAAAGACTGGCACGCATTCCGCCGGCAGTTTTATGGCCTTGTAATTCGTGAAATCCTGCGGCTAGGGATTCTTTAACAAATAATTTGTCTTTTTCGGCATTGGGTAAGGAAAAAATAACATTCATACGTGAACGATAAGCTGGATCAATCGAATTTTTATAAAATCCACTTTGGTCAATAAAGCTATATAATTTTTCCGATTTACGCTGGTTACGAGCACCAATAGCTACCAAACCACCCTGCTTTTTAATCCATTTGAGCACCAAGCCAGAGATATACCATGGAAAGGTGGGCGGAGTGTTATACATCGATTTATTTTTAACTTGCACACCATAATTAAGAATGGTTGGCGTGGCTTTTTGCGGGCGACGAGACACTAAATCATCACGAATAATCACCAAAGTGATGCCAGAAATACCTAGATTTTTTTGAGCACCCGCATAAATTAATCCGAAACGAGTCACATCCAAAGGACGCGATAAGATATTTGAACTCATATCACAGATGAGTGGCACTTGGTGGTCCACCTCGGGTACTTGCGGAAACTCGACGCCATGGACGGTCTCATTATCGGTATAATGCAAATAGGCTGCGCCATTAAAATTTTGCCAAGATTTTATGTTAGGAATGGTTTTAAAACCAGTTGATTCTCCATCAGCCACGATATTCACTTGCGAGAAGTTTTTGGCTTCTTGGCTCGCGATTTGGCTCCACAATCCAGTGACTACATAAGCAGTATGCGGATTTTCCGCTGCTAAATTAAGTGGGGCTGCAGCAAACTGTCCTCTTGCACCTCCGGGTAAAAATAAAACTTGGTAATTGGATGGTAATTGAAGGATCTCTCGGCAATCTTGTTCAATTTCATCGGTTAGATTAATAAAATCTGTCGAGCGATGGGAAATTTCCATCACCGACGAACCGACATTATGCCAGTTCAACAATTCTTCATGAGCTTGGTGTAAAACTTCTGGCGGCAACATGGAAGGACCCGGACTAAAATTATATATCATTTATAAACTCCTATTTATTTAAGCTCACACAATAACTTAAGGTATATGAACTCGCAAACGCAGAATGCATTTTCCCCTCTCCCGGATGGGAGAAGGGATTAGACACCACGAATTGACTCTAGACCTACTAGCTGTTCTGCGGGTGCTAACTGAATCAAACGTACCCCTTGGGTATTTCGACCAATGACAGAAACTTCAGCGACATGAATCCGTACTAGAGTACCTTGATCACTAATCAGTAATATTTCATCATCGTCATAGACTTGAGTCGCAGCAACTACTTTGCCATTGCGCTCATTGACTTGGATGGCGCGCACACCTTGGCCACCTCGCCCAATTGCACGATAATCTCCGAGAGAAGTACGTTGACCATAGCCGTTGGCGGTCGCAGTCAATAAAGTGCAACGTTCGTCAATAATGATCAACGCCATCACTTTTTGATCTGCCTGCAATTTAATGCCACGGACTCCGCGTGCGGTGCGTCCCATGGCTCTAACCGTAGTCTCAGGAAAACGAATTGCTTTGCCTGCATCTGAAACTAGCATCACTTCTTGTGAACCATTCGTAATGCCCGCACCAATTAAACAATCTCCCTCGTTTAATTCCAAGGCTACTTTGCCAGAATTGCGAACTTTAGCAAAGTCATTCAATGCCACTTTTTTAACATAACCATGTTGAGTGGCCATAAAGACAAAAAAATCGGCTTCAAATTTTTTAATGGGTAAAATCGCTGAAATTTGTTCATCTTTAGCTAATGGAAGGAGATTAACCATCGGCCTGCCGCGAGAACTTCGACCGCCTTCCGGGATTTCGTAAACTTTTAATGAATAAACCTTACCTTGGGTCGAAAAACACAGAATAAAATCATGCGAATGCGCCACCAACATATTTTTAATGAAATCTTGCTCTTTAACGGTGGTCGCCATTTTACCACGCCCACCCCGATGTTGTGCCTGGTAACTATCCAATGATTGGGCTTTAATATAGCCTTCTTGAGATAAAGTCACGACCATATCTTGTTCGGTGATTAAATCTTCGTTATTTAAATCTTCATGATTATCTAAAATAACGGTACGACGCTTATCACCAAATTGTTCCCTGATTGCCATTAACTCTTGACGGATAATCCGGTGTAATTCATCAGGCTCTGAAACAATTTTAATGAGCCCCTGAATAGTTTGAATAATTTCTTGATATTCATTTTGGATTTTTTCTTGCTCCAGGCCGGTTAATCGATGCAAACGTAAATCCAGAATGGCTTGTGCTTGGACGGAAGACAAATGGTAAACCTCGTCCACTAGCCCATACTCACTTCCTAAATCTAAAGGTCGAGTTTGCTCTGCACCGGCCCGTGCTAGCAATTGGGCGACACTACCTGGCAGCCATGATTTTTCTATCAATGCCTCTTTGGCTAAGGCCGGATTTTTGGCAGATTTTATTAGCGCAATGACTGCATCAATATTGGCGAATGCAACCGCCAAACCTTCTAATAATATGAGCACGTTCTCGGGCTTTACGTAATTCAAAAATGGTACGGCGGGTCACTACTTCACGCCGATGCTGTAAGAAAGCATGAAGTAATTGTTTTAGATTTAATAACCGAGGCTGACCATTGTCCAGGGCCACCATATTGATTCCAAAAACCACTTGCAATTGGGTGTGTTTATATAAGATTATTTAAGACCACTTCCGGCTGATCGCCACGTCGAACCTCAATGACCATGCGCATGCCATCTTTATCAGATTCATCACGCAAAGCAGTGATGCCTTCTAATTGTTTATCCCGCACCATTTCGCCAATTTTTTCTAGTAAACGTGCTTTATTAACTTGATATGGTAACTCATTGACAATAATCGATACTTTGCCTGAATCTTCATCCTTTTCTAAATTCAGCCGTAGCACGTAAATATATTCGGCCACGTCCGGTTTTATAGGCCTGAACAATGCCGCCTCGACCATTGATAATCCCGGCGGTCGGAAAATCCGGACCTGGGACATAATGCATTAAATCCGCCAACTCCAAATCAGCATTATCCATGAGTGCCAGAGCAGCATCGATGATTTCATTGAGATTGTGTGGCGGAATATTAGTCGCCATGCCCACCGCAATGCCTGAAGAACCATTGACTAGTAAATTGGGAATTCGGGTTGGCAATACCACGGGAATTCTTTCAGTTCCGTCGTAGTTGGGGGTAAAATCAACGGTTTCTTTATCCAAATCCGCTGATAAGGCATGGGCAAAATGCGACATGCGAATTTCGGTGTAACGCATGGCTGCCGGCGCATCACCATCCACTGAACCAAAATTGCCTTGGCCATCCACTAATAAATAACGCAGACTAAAGGGTTGCGCCATCCGCACAATGGTGTCATAAACAGCAGTATCACCATGCGGATGGTATTTACCGATCACATCACCGACAATACGAGCCGATTTTTTATAGGGTTTATTCCAATCATTGCCTAATTCGCCCATGGCATACAAAACCCGGCGATGAACCGGCTTTAATCCATCGCGGACGTCCGGCAAAGCACGGCCAACAATCACGCTCATGGCATAGTCTAGATACGATTGCTTTAACTCATCTTCGATGGTGATCGGTGTTATTTCTTTGGCTAATTGGGTCATAAATTAAGGTCCTGTTTTGCCTGTCAAACCGGCAAAAATTATAACATATTCCACTAACTATCCCAATGTATCTGACAATGAACCTTTACTTATGCACTAGATCGAGCAAATCCAACAACCGGTCGGGTTTTTCGCGAGTATAATCTTTTTGCACCTCAGTGATTGGCGAATGTTTGAGGGGGTGTTCATCAATGCATCCACGTAGTAGACCCAAGAAGTGCGGACCCGCTACTAAAATTAGGGATTGAAACTGTTGCCCAGCGCGAGCTTTCTCAAGAAAATGAGCTAACTCCCGAGCAAATACCTCTGCTTCATGTTGATGGGGATCGGTTTCTTGACTGAAACTGCCGCTGCCACCTCCACCTTTACTTTTATAATCACCGGCACGATCAGTCACTAAATCCACATCCAGTTTTCGACTATTAGGATGTTGAAATTCTTTAACGACCGTTAATTTTGGTTTGTGCTTCGGGGATTTCGAAGGTAAAAAATTATAAAGTTTAGCCACACTCGCATTGGCCACTAAAATCCAGGTATTGTCCATAATCAATAACTCCAGCCATCTTTCGATCGTCATGATCACCAAAAGTTAGATTGTATACCGATGCTCGCTGGCATGACAAGTATGAAAAAGTTATGATGTCAGAGGCCTGTCTCATTCAAAGCGGAAGCGTCGTCCCGCGAGGTGCTCTGGGTAGAATGAGACAACCTGGTTATGAAGTTGACTGACACATTATGGATTTAAAATTATGCCGATTGTCGATAAATTAATTCATGCACGCTGGGTTTTACCCATTGCACCGCAAAATATTATTCTTGAACATTATTCTTTAGCGATAAAAGGTGATCGGATCGCTGCATTAATACCAACTGCCCAGGTAAGGCCAAACTGGCAAGCCACCGAAGACATTCAGCTATCTTCTGAACATGTATTGATGCCAGGCATGGTCAATGCCCATGCTCATACGCCCATGAATCTTTTAAAAGGACTGGCTGATGATTTACCATTGATGGAATGGTTGCAAAACCACATTTGGCCTGCTGAACAAGCTATTCTCAATGAAGAGTCTGTCAGCGATGGGAGCCAGTTAGCTATCTTGGAAATGATACGTGGTGGCACTACCTGCTTTTGCGATCATTATTTCTTTCATGAAACCATTGCCAAAGTCGCCATCCAAACAGGTATGCGTGCCAATGTCGGCTTATGGGTGGGCAGTGTGCCCACGCTATGGGGCGCCAACGAAGATGAATATTTTGCTAAAGTAAAATCCACTTTAGATCAAGGGCTTAGCCCACACTCATTAATTAGCTGGTCTTTGGCTCCCCATGCACCTTATACGGTCAGTGAACAAGCTTTTAACAGACTTAAAGATATCTCAGCAAAATATCATATTCCGATCCACATTCATTTGCATGAAACAGCTGCTGAAATCAGTGGCAGCTTGGAAAAATATGGACGGCGCCCCTTAGCTTATCTGAATGATTTGGGATTATTATCTGAGAAATTAATTGCTGTGCATATGACCCAATTAACTGAAGAAGAAATTGAGTTGGTTCAAAAGTCGGGGATGTCAGTTGTGCATTGCCCAGAATCTAATTTAAAATTGGCCAGTGGATTCTGTCCGGTCACCTCATTATTGGATGCAGGAATCACGGTAGCCATCGGCACTGACGGGGCTGCCAGTAATAACGATTTAGACATGTTGGGGGAAATCCAAACTGCTGCATTACTTGCCAAAGGTTCTAGCCGCTCGGCGACAGCTCTGCCCGCTGCGCAGGCGTTAGCCATGGCCACACTGAATGGCGCCAAAGCATTTGGGTTAGACCATGACATAGGTTCATTGGAGGTTGGAAAATTCGCCGATATCGTTGCGATCGATCTCAGTTCATATTTAACTCAACCGGTTTATAATCCCATGTCATCCTTGGTTTATTCTGCTAATCGCCAACAAGTGAGCGATGTGTGGATAGCCGGTCGGCAATTATTGAAAAATGGTGAATTCACGCAGATGAATAGCCAAGCCATTGTCAGTAAAGCCAAATCCTGGGCACAAAAAGCCATGCTTTTTCGCTCAAAAGCCAGCGAAGTTTTGTCATAAGGAGTTGTTATGTCCCTCCCTAAGTATGTCTCCATAGTCGAAGTGAGTCCACGGGATGGTTTACAAAATGAAACGGTTTTTATCCCCACTTCGATCAAAATTGATTTTATTCGGCGATTAGCTGATTGTGGCTTGAAAACTATTGAGAGCACGAGTTTTGTTTCGCCAAAATGGGTGCCGCAAATGGCAGACCATTTTGAAGTCATGCAGGGCATTTCGCGCAAACCCGGTGTCACTTATCCAGCTTTGATTGCCAATCGCATCGGCATGGAACGTGCTTTAAACGCTGGGGTTAAAGAAATTTCTGTTTTTACTGCCACCTCTGAAACTTTTTCTATAAAAAATGCCAATTGTTCTTTAGTCGAAAGTATGAAAAGAATTTCTGAGGTGATTGATATTGCTCGGGGACATCAAATTCCTGTGCGTGGCTACATTTCCTGCGTGATCGCTTGTCCCTATGAAGGACCCACCCCACCTCAACAAACAGTTCATGTGGCGCAACAATTGATTGAATTGGGATGTTCGCAAATCTCATTGGGCGATACCATCGGCGTGGGAACACCCGGCGAAGTCAAAAAATTACTTGATGCATTACTATCTGTGGTTCCAGTAAACAAAATTGCGATGCATTTTCATGATACTTATGGGCAAGCGCTAGCAAATATTTATCTCAGCTTAGAATATGGAATCCATATGTTCGATAGCTCGGTTGCCGGCCTAGGCGGCTGTCCTTATGCTCGCAGCGCCACGGGTAATGTCGCCACCGAAGATGTTATTTACATGTTGAATGGGCTAAATATTAAAACCGGCATCGATTTAAAAAAGCTGATAGAAACCGGAAATTTTATCTGCCAACACTTAGGTCACCCGCCTCGCTCCAAACTCTCGCAGGTATTATGAAAAAACAGGCGTATTCTCCTCTCCCCGGCGGGAGAGGGAACTATTTTTTTAATTCTTCTTCTAATTCTTCGAGAGTGATGCCTTTGGTTTCTGGAACAAATATGGCGACGAAAATTATCGATAAGAGACAGAAAAATGCAAACAGATAAAAAAGTGAAGATCTGCCGTAAGATTCCATAAAACTTAATGCATAGCGCATTAATAAGCCGGCGAAGGTCCAGTTGACCATCGTGGTAATTGTCATACCAATTTCACGTCCTTTGAGGGGGAAAATTTCCGAACAGACAATCCATGCCACTGGGCCCCACGAAAAAGCAAATCCAAAAATATAAACTATGACCGATACCAGTAACACCGTCTTGGTCATTTGACTAACCATCGAAAGTTGAGTCACATGACTGATGGATTGAAATGCTAAGCCTGCGGCCACCATGGTGACTAACATAATGAACGCACCCACATACAATAATTTTTTACGACCCCATTTTTCAACCAAAGTAATGGCTGGGAAAGTAAATAACATGTTGACGGTGGGTACCGCCATCATGGCAATAATTCCGGTCATCCCCGCATAACCAAAAATAGTCGGGGCGTAATAAATCATGACGTTAATACCCACCAATTGCTGGAACATTTGCAACACCACACCAATGATTAAAACTTTTATAAAATTCTTTTTTATTACCGATTTCAGTGTAGCGCCACGACTTTCTGCCAAAACTTGCTCTATCTCTCTCAGTTCAAGCTCGATTTCATTTTGATCGTTAAAGGTTTGCTGCAGAACTTTTCTAGCCTGTTGCGGCCTACCTTTAAGCATTAACCAGCGAGGACTTTCAGGCAGGAAGAAGCTGCCGATCAGCATTAATAAAGCAAACAGCACGATCACGCAAAACATTAACGGCAAAGCAACATGTGGATTTAAAAATACTTTTGCGATAAAAACATTGGTGACAGAAATAAGAAAAATGCCAATGGTAATCATCAATTGGAACAAAGTGCCCATCGAACCTCGAATTGAAGCCGGCGCTGTTTCTGACAGATATAATGGGGTGACAAATGAAGCAATACCTACCCCAAAACCTAATAAAAAGCGGCACGCACGTAAGATAAAGAAAGAAGGCAAAAATGCTGAAACGGCCGAGCCTATCACAAAGATAATTCCTGCCAGGATCAAACTTTTTTTACGTCCGAGCAGACGGGCAAATACACCGGCCAATAAAGCGCCTAACACCCCTCCCACTGCCAGAATGGCTGAATATTTTTCACCGCCATGAGTTTCTAAATGATAGGCAGCTTTGATCGTATGAAGAGAATTGGCGATAAATCCCTGATCAAGCCCAAATAATAAACCGCCTAAAGCGCCTATAGTACAAATGAAATAGACGATCGTTTTATAATTACTTTGAGGCATAATTTATACTCCATGTATTCAATTCTAAGAGAATTGTAATTAAAGTATAGACAACATTGTCTAAAAATGAAACCGTCATCCCAGAAAAAGCCAGCCTGGATTCACCCGCGAATGTGGGTTATATTTAATTAAGTCTTAAGAATCAATTGTTAAAATTAAATTTTAAACAAAATAAAAGGATAAAGAAGAATGAAAACACCCCAAGCGGAATTGCTATTTGAAATTTTAAACGAAAGCAAAGTGATCGGCAGTATAATTGAAAATGATGAATCCTTTAAGAAGGCCTTCAGCCGCATATATTCAGAGATATTCCCACTTTCCCAGACATTGCCAACACTAATTTTTGGTGAAATTCATAACGATCCGGCGACCAGCCGAGTCATCACCCGATTAATCGAGAGATTAGCTGAAATTAAAACCCCCTTATCTTTTTATGAAGAATTTCCTGCAGGAATCGATCAAGAAACATATTATGCAGGTTGGCGAGAAGAAATAGCGACCGGTAAAAATCCTTATTCCGAAGATCATAAATCTAAGGTAACCACTACCCCAGAGTCACGAGCCGCAGTAATAAAATTAGTAGATATTTGTGAAAAGTATAAAATCCCAGTTGAATGCGTGGACCATCCTGATGCCTTATCCCTAAATGAATCTTACCAATCTAAAGAGGAGTTTGATAAACAACATAACAGCAAAAGCGAGCATGAATCTCTAAGAGAGTCTAAATTTTTAAATTTAAGGGATGATCATATGAGCAATTTTTTTCTATCAGGCAATAACATTATAGCTAGGGTTGGTTACCTACATATCGAAGGCCTACAAAATAGAATAAAAAATAAATTTTCTGAAGCCAAAAAAGGCGCTGCTGTCAGTTCTAATTATTGTTTTTTCCATTGTTTCACCGGCGATCCCAAATTTGGCGACGCCATCCCTAATAACATTGTTAATATCAACCTAGAGACGATGTCTGAAGATCAGGCCGTAAATTTGATTATAGAAACCGCTAATAAAGCTCAAGCAGAAATGAAAACTCATGGATATTGGCGAATCCCGCATCCCTCAAATGAAAAGAATTTGCAAATCCTTACAAATTTAATTAAAGAAATTTCACCTGAACTTTTAAATAATTCTAAAAAAGAGCCGGAAAAAATAATCACAGAAGAGTGTTTAGAGACACATATAGAGGAAAAATCAATAGACGAAATATTTTCCAATCCAGCTGATTATCAAAAAAAAGTTCCGCTAAAATTACTTTTAGACAAAAACATGTGTCCAAAAATATTGCCTCAAGGTTTCCAAGAGTTTTTATCAACTGAATTACAAAATGAAAGAAAACAATTGCCAGAAAGTTTCATAGAATTTTTACACCGCGAAACTTTGGCTGGAAGATTTGATATTTTAGAGCAACTTAAAGGTTCCGTTCTGAATTTTATTTTAAAGCAAACAACTTTATTACATACCGCGGCGGCCTCTGGTAATCTCGGCGCCGTTTCTTTTCTTTTGAGTCAGGGTGCGCCTCTTAATATTACGGACATTAAGAATTCAACCCCCCTGCATATTGCAGCAAGAAACGGTCAAGACAAAGTAGTCAGATGGTTGTTGAGCAGGGGCGCTTTTACCAACTGTCAAGATCATGAAGGACATACCCCTGCTGAAGTCGCGATTAACAATTTGATCAAAGAAATGATCGAGCAAGCTGATAAGAATAGATCGGCTTCAAAATCCGGGATATTTAGCGAGTCCCATCCCTCAGCTTCACCTACACTATTGACGACTAGTGCGCTTACGATCGATCTCTTTTAGCTCTTTTTTACGCAGTCGAATCGAGTGCGGGGTTATTTCTACCAACTCATCATCATTGATAAAAGCCAGGGCCTGTTCCAATGATTGCTTGATTGGCGGGGTGAGAATAATGTTTTCATCGGAACCCGAAGCGCGCATATTGGTGAGCTGCTTAGCTTTGGTGGGATTCACAATTAAATCATTTTCCCGTGAATGAATGCCAATGATCATGCCTTCATACACTTCTACCTGAGGGCCAATAAATAATTGACCTCGTTCTTGCAAGTTAAATAATGAAAATCCCGTCGCTTTGCCTGGGCCATTGGCAATTAACACCCCACGTGAGCGATGTTGAATCGTTGCACCCTGTGCTGGACCATAGTGATCAAACACGTGATACATCACCCCTGAACCAGAAGTCATCATTAAAAACTGTGCATGAAAACCAATTAATCCACGGGTTGGAATCATATAAGTTAAACGAACTCGACCTTTTCCATCTGGCACCATATCCGTTAATTGCCCACGTCGTTCCGCCAATTGCTGCATGATCGTGCCTTGATGAGTTTCTTCAACATCAACCACTAATTGTTCGAAAGGCTCGCTCAAAACCCCATCAATTGTTTTAGTAATGACGGATGGTCGGGACACGGCTAACTCAAAGCCCTCACGACGCATAATTTCAATTAAAATCGCCAGATGTAATTCTCCCCGGCCGGATACAATAAATTGATCGGCATCCGGACCTGGTTCAACTTTAAGCGCAACATTGGAAATCAATTCGCGGTCTAACCGATCGCTAATTTGTCGGCTAGTCACAAATTTACCTTCTTTGCCAGCGAAAGGTGAATCATTGACTTGGAAAGTCATACTCACCGTTGGCTCGTCGACACTTAACATGGGCAATGCTTCTGGTTTTGAGGGATCGCACAAGGTATCGGAGATGTGGATATTACTAATGCCAGTAACAGCGATGATATCGCCCGCCTCTGCGGCTGGAATCTCTTCCCGCTTTAAACCCATAAAACCTAATACTTGTAATACCCTCGCGGAACGAGCTTTTCCTTCAGCATCAATCACCGCCACCGGGGTATTGGTTTTTATCCGACCTCGCTTGATTCGCCCAATTCCAATTGCTCCTACATAACTAGAATAATCTAATGCACTTATTTGCATTTGAAATGGACCA
Source organism: uncultured Pseudomonadota bacterium (assembly GCA_963818985.1). Taxonomy (GTDB): domain Bacteria; phylum Pseudomonadota; class Gammaproteobacteria; order Coxiellales; family Coxiellaceae; genus JAFEDN01. The sequence goes on from CAWFUJ010000001.1 coordinate 90,357, forward strand.
CTTGCATCCACTTGTGGCGGATTGACCTTTTCGATAATCATATCCAATAATACATGCATATCTTTTTCCGGATGGTCCATATCCTTCATGGCATAACCCTGTAATGCAGAGGTATAAATCACAGGAAAATCAAGTTGTTCATCGGTTGCGCCCAAACGCACGAATAAATCAAAGACCTGGTCTACCACCCAATGAGGCCTGGCTCCGGGACGATCGACTTTGTTCACTGCAACGATAGGCTTTAACCCCCAAGAAAATGCTTTTTGAGTGACGAAACGTGTTTGCGGCATGGGACCATCAACCGCATCCACCAATAATAAAACGGAATCTACCATTGATAAAATTCGTTCAACCTCTCCGCCGAAATCAGCATGGCCTGGAGTATCCACAATGTTAATGTGATAACCACGCCAAATAATAGCGGTATTTTTAGCTAAGATAGTGATACCACGCTCTTTTTCTAGATCGCCTGAATCCATGACTCGTTCTACTAAAGTGGTACGCTCGCTAAAAGTGCCAGATTGTCTCAATAGTTGATCAACTAGAGTCGTTTTGCCATGATCGACATGGGCAATGATAGCAATATTGCGAATTTTTTCGGACATTGTTAACCTATTAAATAAATAAATCGATAAGTATAACATATTTCGGACGGAGTTATGAATGTTTCAGGAAGTAATAGCCAGAGCATTCCAGAACACTAACGTCATCCCGCGATCAAGTCGCGGGATGGCATACTTTAAGATGACGTACTTTAAATAGGACATCGTATTTTGGATCAATTAGTTAAAATTTACCGGGAATTGCTGACGCCGCTCTTGAATATTCTTGCCGTGGGCAGTTTTTATTCCGCAGATTTTTTAAGTGTTAGCCTGCAGATATCATCACCGGAGGTTTTGGAAGCGATCCAACAACTCAAGCAGGCTGGGGTTGAAATTGAAACTCATATTGACCACGGTTACAGAATACCTGGGGGCTTGGAGTTACTTAATCAAAATCAAATTTTGCAACAACTCTGCCCTAGTGCCAAGTTTCTTTTAGACGATTTGCGACTACTTGATAAAATCGATTCTACCAATAATTATCTTTTAAGACAGATCAATAACGAACACGTGATTGCGGTTTTAGCAGAGCAACAGACTCAAGGCAAAGGTCAACGAGGCAAAAGCTGGGTGACCCCCTTTGCCAAACATATCGCCTGTTCGTTGCTCTGGCCCTTTGCTAAACCACCCGGGGAAATACTCGGTTTACCTTTGGCCGTTGCCGTGGCCATCGCTCGTGGCTTACAGCATTACGGAATTAATCAAGATCTCAGTTTAAAATGGCCCAATGATGTTTATCACCAGGGAAGAAAACTGGGTGGAATATTAATAGAAACGGTCGCAAATCCATATTACGGTTGCAAAGTGGTGATTGGTTTCGGCGTGAATATTTATCTTTCTCCTCAACAAGCGTCAAGCATTGATCAACCCTGGACTTGCGCGGAAAACATCCTAAATACAAAAATAGAGCGCAATCGTTTAGTAGGGATTTTATTGAATGAATTGCTGATAGCCCTCCCCCAGTTTGCAAGTCAGGGCCTAGACCCATTTTTAAGTGATTGGCAAAAGCTTGATTATTTATTTGGAAAAAGGATCCATTTGACCACGGCCCAACAATCATTGAGTGGTATTATGCAGGGAGTATCAAGGTTCGGTGAATTATTGTTATTGGATGATCATCACCAACAGCATGTTTGTTTAAACGGAAGTGTTCACCTTGCGAATGCTCTTTGAACGGCATTTCATGCGAATGAGCTGAATGATCCCTGGCAAAATGGACACGATAATAATTCCAACTACCAAAGGTAATAAATAGTTTTCGGCATTGGGAACTATGGCGCCTAGAAAATACCCTACTAAAGTCACTCCTCCACACCATATTAACGCACCAATTACGTTAAAAAACATATAACGGCGATAGTTCATTCCGGCCATGCCGGCGGCTATCGGTAAAAAGGTGCGGACAATGGGCAACAAGCGACCAATGATCAACGCTTTTCCACCATGCTTTTCATAAAAATGATGCGCTTCGATTAAGTAGCGTTTTTTAAACCAAAAACGGTCTTCACGTTGTAACAACCAATGGCCGAATTTCCCACCTATCCAATACGCCAATGTATAACCGACGATGGCCGCCATCGCTAACAAAATCAGCAATACGGTAATATTAAACATCCCCTGATGGGCTAACAAACCGGCGGCAAATAATAGACTGTCACCTGGTAAGAAAAATCCAAGAAATAAACCGGTTTCAAAAAATATAATTGCAGTAAGGCCGATATATCCGGCCATTTTGGTTAATTGAATAACATCAATGTGATGCAAAAATTCTAACATGATTGATTTCCCGATATTATCTATCCCCTCTCCCATCCGGGAGAGGGGAAAAGCTTATGATAGCATATATTTATTTTTCCGCCGAGTATTGTTAGGATGCTGATATGGCAATCCTAGATGATTTACGAATTGAAAGTTCTCAGCCGCTGCTTTCACCTGAAGTTTTGGGTCAACAATTACCATTGACCGACGCGACCAAGGCGACAGTGACTACCACGCGTCGACAAATTGAAGCGATATTAAATCGCGAAGATGATCGACTGATCGTTATTGTTGGCCCTTGTTCTATTCACGATCAATTAGCAGCTATCGAATTTGCACAGCGCCTCAAACAACAAATTCAACATCTCAGCAAAAGCTTGCTCGTCATTATGCGGGTGTATTTCGAAAAACCACGCACCACTATTGGCTGGAAAGGATTAATTAATGACCCTTACCTGAATGATAGCTTTGATGTCAATCATGGCCTTCATCTTTCACGGCATTTGTTATTGATGATCAATGGCATGGGTGTGCCGACTGGCAGCGAATTTCTAGATGTGATAACTCCGCAATATATCGCCGATTTAACATCTTGGTCGGCCATAGGAGCTCGAACCACTGAGAGTCAAATTCACCGTCAACTCGCTTCCGGATTATCAACGCCGGTCGGCTTTAAAAATAGTTGTAGTGGGGATGTGCAGGTGGCTATTAATGCAGTGTATACCGCAAAATTTCCGCAACACTTTCTCGGCGTTGGTAAAAATGGCATGGCGGCTATCGTGAGTACTCGCGGCAACGAGAACTGTCATATTATTTTACGTGGCGGCCACAACGGCCCCAATTATCACTCAGACGCTGTGGATGCCGCTGTCAAATTGCTTCGCGCTAAACAATTGCCGACGAATGTGATGGTAGATTGCAGTCATGGCAACAGCCCTAGAGACCAATCCCAACTCGAAGCCGCAGCAAACTTGGCCCAGCAAATTGCCCAAGGCAATCAAAATATTATTGGGTTAATGCTGGAAAGTCATTTAGTCTCTGGCAAACAAAAACTAATTCCTGGCAAACCATTAGTCTATGGACAAAGTATCACCGATCACTGCTTAGGATGGGAAGAAACAGTGCAAATTTTAGAATTATTAAGTAGGACTGTGACAATTCGCCGCCGCGGCATCCGGTCATCCCGCGGCTTGACCGCGGGATCCAAGCTGACTAGCAAGCTTGCTGAATCCCGCGGTCAAGCCGCGGGATGACAGACTCGTCGTTGGGTTTGATTTTAACAAAGGAACTCGAGTATGTTGTCTGAATTATTAATTGCCTTATTACCGACGATAGTTATCATCGCTTGCCATTTTTATTGGCAAGGACATGGCCGTCAAGTTCGTCAACAACTGTCAGCGTTACAAGGAAATTTGCAACAAATGCATTTGGAACGCCAAGAAATTCAACAATTATTGAAGACCCAAGAAAAAGAACAGTATGAACAGCGCCACCGTTTTGATCAGCATCAAATCAATAGCTTGGCCCTCATTCAAGATAGCCTGCAAAAAGCCTTACAAGAAGTTCGCGTGCAAATCAGTTTAACTTTAAATCAAAATGCAGAACTCTTAGTAAGACGGGTCGATGAACTCACTAAAGAAGTTCAATTCAGATTGAAAGAAATAACTGGCGAAGTCGATCGTCAACTCAGTTCAGGTTTTGAAAAAACCACTGCCACTTTTGCCGATGTGATGAAACGCTTAATTATTATCGATGAAGCACAGAAAAAAATTACTGAGCTTTCCAGTAGCGTGGTTAACTTACAAGAAATTTTAGCTGATAAACGTTCGCGCGGTGCGTTCGGCGAGGTGCAATTGACCACCTTAATTCGCAATGTCATTCCTGAAGCGCATTTTGCTTTACAACATACTTTATCAAACGGTAAACGTGTCGATTGTTTATTATTATTGCCCACCCCCTCCGGCAATATTGCTATCGATGCAAAGTTTCCATTAGAAAGTTATCAAAAAATGTTGATTAACAATTTAAGCGATAGCGAGAAACGTCAAGCTGAACATCAATTCCGAATAGATATACGCAAGCACATCGAAGATATCACCGAAAAATATATCTTGCCGCCGGAAACTGCCGACGGCGCGGTTATGTTTATCCCCGCCGAAGCTATTTTTGCCGAGATTCATGCGCATTATCCTGACTTAGTTGAAATGGCACATCGCGCTAAAGTCTGGTTGGTATCACCCACAACGATGATGGCTGTATTGACCACCGCTCGCGCGGTGTTAAAAGATGCTGCCACTCGCAAGCAAGTGCATTTGATCCAACAGCATTTAACGGCTCTAAGCAAAGATTTTTCACGTTTTGAAGAGCGTATGAATAACTTAGCTCGCCATATTCAACAAGCCCATCAAGATGTTGAACAAGTACATAAATCTTCGCAAAAGATAGCTAGCCGATTTAGTAAAATTGAACAAGTGGACCTAAAAGAAATCACTCATGCAGTGGCTCAACCTGAAAACTCCCCTTTAAATGAAGTTGTTGAATAAATCATTTTTATAAACAATGCCTCTGCCACCTCGGTAAGATTTAGTGGGAAAGATATAAAGAAGATGTGCCAATACAAGCACAGCCATAAGCGGCGCTCCCCAATTACGGTGACCGTAAAAAAGATGGGAGATATAGTAACTGCAAGTCAAACCTACAATGATTAAGCACAAAAAAGCAAGATGAAAGAATTTTTTATTAATGAAAGCTTTAATAATTGCATAGCTTAGCACTGGAATAAGAATCATATAATCGTTGTTTTCTGTGCGCGGATTAAATAACACTAAATATACCATCGATAGCATTAGCAACCAAACAGCCGTTTGAAGTAAAGTACAACGTTTTTTAATTATATATCCCAACAATAAAAAAAGTAATGCGACGTTAATCCGTAGAAACATTTGCCAAAATTGAGGAATCTCCCAACCGAACTGAGAAATTAAATTAAAAAATTCCGCCCAATGCTGTGGACGCCCGGTGTTTAATACAATCTTAAACGTGGAGAATATGGCCTTATACTGGGTGATGACATATTCATGATTTTGAGTTATGAAGGGCAATAGGATAAACAAGCTGCCCCACAATAAAAAATACCACCAAGTTTCAGTAAAAAACAATCCCGCAATTAACAATAGAAAAACTAAAGCTGTTGGCTTGAGAAAAAAACTTAAAACCAATAAAAAAGTAACTGTGCGCCATTTTTTCTCAAAGATGCCAGCAGTCGCTAATAACATTAATCCCGTGGTCAGCAAATGCATTTGACCGTTACGCGCACTATCAAAACATAATAAAAAAGCCATAGGGGATAAAAGTAAGCAAAAAAATGGCAAATAGTTTTGACAACTATATATATCCACACAAAGAAAAATAAAACGGTAAAACCCCCAAGCGAATATAGATATAGATATCATTCTCCAAACACCTTCGCTCCAGGTGAAGGGCAGTTTTACCAATGGGATATACAATACTGCAGATTGGATCAGGTAAATAAAACCTTTGCCGTTAGACTGATAAAGCGGTTGCTGATTAAGCCATAGATTAGCCGCACTCCAGTAATTAAAACTGACAGTACGATGGTGATCAACGAAAAAAATGATAATCAAAATAAATAAAAGCCAAAAGCATCCGACTATTTTTAAGCTGATGTTTTTAGAGAATAGATCCATAGAAATCCAAATAATATAAGACCGGACTTAGGCGCCATAAAAAATTGAGAAATCATGTTTAACTTCTTCAAAAGATTTGCTAACTTTCCGTTCATAAGGTAGCTGAGGCTCATATAACTCACGAACGATATAGAGTGGACGTTGCTTAGTTTCGATAAAAATTCTTGAAATATATTCCCCTAATATACCGATAGCGATCATATTAAACCCACCAAAAAATAAAATTAATGCAATCAAGGAGGGGTAACCTGGTACTGGATTCCCATGCAAAAGCGTATCGATAATTATATAAATTCCATAGATTAATGAAGAAATAGAAATTAAAATGCCAATAAAACTGAATATTTTTAATGGTGCAGCGCTAAATGATGTCAAACCATCTATCGCAAATTCAAATAATTTTTTATAACTCCATTTAGATTTACCGACTGCTCGTTCAGGACGGACATGGCTAATAACGCAGGAGCGGAATCCTAACCAAGAAAATAGACCTTTATTAAAACGAGTTCTTTCCGGCAAAGCTAAAAAAGCATTTATTATTTTTCGGTCAAATAAGCGAAAATCGCCTGCATTTGGGATTAGGTGCGTCTGTGAAAGTAAATTGAAAACTCGATAAAAGCCTTGAGAAAACATTCGCTTTAAAAAATTATCTTGTGAACGATCATCGCGTGTAGTGATGACCATTTCATAACCTTCTTGCCATTTAATTATCATTGGCGCAATAAGATTCGTTGGATCCTGCAAGTCCGCATCGATAGGAATAGCCGCCAGACCGCGGGATGCTGCCATTCCAGCTGTGAGAGCCGCCTCTTTGCCGAAATTTCGGGATAGATCAATAATCCGTAAGATAGGCAAGTTTTTTTGAAATTCAAGCAAGCAGTTTAAGGTATTATCCGTGCTGCCATCATTAACTGCGATAATTTCAAAAGTTTGATGACAACATTGAAGCTCAGGCAACAATTTCTCAAATAATTTTGCCAGACCCTCGGCCTCATTATACATAGGGATGATGATACTAATCATCAGAAATGTATATCATATTATATTCGCAGAAACAATAATAAAGTTATCACGGGGATTCAGAAGATATTTATCTTCCCTTACGGCAAATCATGTTAAAAATGCCTGAAAAATCTATATCGCCATGATCTTCATCGAAAAAACGTTGGTATAATTGAGTGGCTTTTTCGGCTAATTGGGTGTTTATCCCGGCGGTTTTTGCTGCATCTTGGCTAAGATTTAAATCTTTCAACATCATGGCCGCAGTAAAACCTGGTCGATATTGATTGTTGGCGGGGACATCTGCCAGTATTCCAGGAACCGGACAGTAATTTGTCATTGCCCAGCATTGCCCTGAGGCGTGAGAGCTGACTTCAAATAATTTTTTGGCTTCTAGCCCTAATTTTTCAGCTAAACAAAATGCTTCGCTCACAGCAATCATGGATATCCCTAAAATCATATTATTACAAATTTTAGCAGCTTGGCCATTTCCATCTGGCCCTGCGTGTATGACTGTTTTGCCTAAGGCTTGCAAAAATGTTTTGGCCTTCTCAAAAGCCTCGACTTCTCCACCCACCATGATGGTAAGGGACGCCGCTTCGGCACCCTTAACGCCTCCCGACACCGGCGCATCAACCATGATTAATCTAGCTTGTTTAGCTTTAACATGTAACTCACGAGTGGAATCAATATCAATCGAAGAACAATCGATATACAAAGCATCGGTGTGCATATTAGCAAAAACACCCTTCTCGCTTAGACAAACATCCCGAACTTGCGCGCCGGTTTGGAGCATAGTAAAGACTACTTGCGCACCCATGACTGCTTCAGTAATAGAATAGCAAGCCGTCGCGCCATCGCTGACTAAACGCTCAATAGCTTCTGCAGATATATCAAAAATTTTAAGTCGATGACCTATTTTTAGTAAATTTTTTACCATGGGCGAACCCATTTTGCCTAGTCCAATAAAGGCTATGTCAGTCATTTATTTTCTCCATCGACATCAATTATTAGCAATGTTAAGATTTGATATTAAGCCGGTTTATCCATGTGATCAACCCATATTTCAACGACCAACGAGGTTTTATGAAAAAAAATCCAACTGACAGCATTATCGATGCAGAAATTATCGATGCAGAAATTGAATACCCCGCTTCTGATGCAGACACTGAAGAATTAGAGAATGATGATTTGCCTTCCGAGGAGATTGGAGAAGACACCATCGAAGTGTATGATAAGGGAATAAACCCTATCACCAAAAAACCTAAGTTCAGTGCAAAAGATAATTTATCCAATTATTATTTCACAAATAGAATTTTTCAACCTTCCTTCATAACATTTAAATCATCAGAGGATAAATCAACTACAACGACAATTGCCACTCAAGCTATGACGGATCAATTAAGGTCCTTATCAAAAACCTGAGTCAGGTTAGCAATAACTTAATTTAATGGACGGGTAGATGGTACCCAGGCCCTTCTGCTTGATGTGGCCAGCGTGAACTAATCGTTTTCGGCTTTGTATAAAATGCCAAGCTTTCAGCATGCATATGTAAATCCCCAAACCAAGAACGCTTCCATCCACCAAAACTATGATAAGCAGCAGGTACTGGAATCGCTACATTGATCCCAATCATTCCGATCTGCGCCTGGGTAGCGAAAGTTCGCGCCACACCCCCATCGCGAGTGAATATAGCGGCGCCGTTACCATATTCATGCTCGTTGATCCATTGCAATGCCTGATCAAAATAAGTTGCCCGCAGTAACACTAATACTGGACCGAAAATTTCCTCACGATAAATTTGCATCAAAGGTTTGACGTGATCAAATAAACAAGGGCCCATAAAAAAACCTTGTTCATAACCTGGTACTGATAGCTGACGGCCATCTACCACCAAATGTGCGCCCTCTTCGAGACCACTTTGCACATATTGCTGCACGCGCTGCCAATGAGCGCGGGTGATTAAAGGGCCCATTTCTGATTGCGGATCATGACCAGGACCCACTTTAAGTTTTGCTAGTTTTTGTTGTAATCCACTGACTAATCGATTAGCCACTTCATCTCCCACGGTAATCACTGCAGAGATGGCCATGCATCGCTCGCCAGCTGAACCATATGCTGCACCGACAATGGCGTCCGTGGCCACTTCTAAATCCGCATCAGGCATGACTAGAGCATGGTTCTTGGCGCCGCCAAAAGTATGTGCACGTTTACCATGCGCCACCGCCGTACGATAAATATGTTCAGCTACCTGAGTAGAGCCTACGCAGGTGACCGCAGCGACATCCGCATGGGTAATCAATTGCAAAACCGCGGACTTATCGCCTTGTATCACATTGAATACGCCGTCGGGTAGTCCAGCTTGTTTAAATAATTCTGCTAATTTTATCGAAGCGGATGGATCTTTTTCCGAAGGTTTTAAAATAAACGTATTGCCGCAAGCAATGGCTGGAACCATCATCCAAATAGGCACCATCACCGGAAAATTAAATGGGCTGACCCCAACACAAATTCCCAGAGGCTGACGTATGGTGTAATTATCAATTCCAGTAGAAACATTTTCTGAATAAGTGCCCTTTAATAAATTAGGCACGCCACAATAATATTCTATTAATTCGATAGCTCTTAATACCGAACCTTTGGCATCTTCTAAAATTTTGCCATGCTCACGGGTGATAATAACCGCAAGCTCATCAAGATGTTTTTCTAATAGTTCTTTAAATTTGAAAAGAATACGCGCGCGTTTCAATGCAGGGGTTGCCGACCAACTTGGAAAAGCGTTTTTCGCAGCAGCCACAGCTTGCTCAACTTCTTGGGTATTGGCAAACCCTACCCATCCGCTCACTTCACCAGAGGCTGGATTATAAATTTCTTGACCATGATCATGAATCGATTGACAGGGCTTACCATTAATAAAATGCGGAACTTTAGAAGCCATAGCTCACCTTGTGGATAGGAACGTCATAAGCACGTCATCCCGCGATCAACTCGCGGAATGACGAGATGAAATCTTCATGTATTCCATAATTTTTTTTAAGTCTTCAGGGGTGTTGACTTCGGGAGGAATACGATCCTTAGTAATCACCATGTGCATCCGAATACCTTTCCATAATATTCTTAATTGTTCTAAAGATTCCATTTTCTCAAGCGAACTCGCTGACCATTCAATATACTCAAGTAGAAAGCTAACCCGATAAGCATATAATCCCACATGGCGATAATGAAATCACTCACCAATGCTTTGCTGGGGTCGTTAAAAGATTCCACATCCCAAGGAATTGGCGAGCGACTAAAATACATCGCATAGTTTCGCCAATTTAAGACTACTTTGACTACTGATGGATCAAATAAATCCTCGTTACGATTAATCCGTTCGCAAATCGAACTGACTTTCACATTATCATGTTTATCTAAATCTTCAGCGACTTGGCGAATAGCTTGCGGTAAAATAAAAGGCTGATCGCCTTGCACATTAACCACAATTTCTTCGGGTGAATAATCTAATGCCAATGCGGCCTCAGCAATACGTTCGGTTCCGGATTGATGCTCGACAGAAGTCATGCACACTTTCGCACCGAAATTGCGCGCCACTTTGCTTATTTTTGGATCGTCGGTGGCTATCACCACACTATCAGCGCCACTTTCTACTGATCGCTCATAAACATGTTGTAACATCGGCTTACCGCCAATATCTATTAACACTTTTCCAGGTAATCGAGTGGCTGCATAGCGCGCTGGAATTATGATTCGAAATTCCATTAAAGGACCTCCTGCTCTGATAAACGCCTGGCCTCGTCAACAAGCATAATTGGGATATCATCACGGATTGGATAGGCAATCTTATCAATGCGACAAATCAACTCCTGTCGCTTAGGGTCGTAAATTAATCTGCTCTTACAAAGCGGACAAGCCAAGATATCTAATAGTTTTTTATCCAAAACATCCTCCGGTTGCTGAAGAGATCGGAATTCTATTCCGAAGTTCAGAGTAAATGTATCATGATTAAAATAATAATCAAGGATTAGTGGCAAGAGCAAATTCGGACATAATTCGGGACGACAGGATTTGAACCTGCGACCTCTTGCACCCCAAGCAAGTGCGCTACCAGGCTGCGCTACGCCCCGATTATTTTTTTATATTTATTTTTCCGCCTCTAATTCACTCACCAGCTTTTCCAATTCGCGGATGGCTTGGAGAATAACATCTTTTTTTGGTAAATGACTCATAGGCCCTGGTTGAGTATGGTCTATTAATGTATGTCGGGCGCCTTCAATCGTATAACCACGCTCATAAAGCAATTCACGTATGCGCCGCACCAACAAAACATCTGCCCGCTGGTAATAACGGCGGTTACCCCGACGTTTTGCAGGATTCAGCTGCTCAAATTCTTGCTCCCAATATCGTAATACATGAGGTTTTAGAAGGCATAAGTCAGCTACTTCGCCAATCGTAAAATACAATTTTTCCGGAATGCTTGGTAACTGATCAATTTTGGTCAGATTCACCTTGCGTTTCTGAACCGACATAATGCTCTACCTTTGATCGAAGCTTGTGTCCAGCATGAAAAGTCACCACTCTACGCGCAGTAATAGGAATTTCTTCTCCAGTTTTCGGATTGCGTCCCGGACGCTGTTTTTTATCACGTAGGTTAAAATTACCAAAGCCAGATAATTTTACCGATTCCCCATTCTCCAATGCTTGGCGGATTTCTTCAAAAAATAATTCGATCAATTCTTTAGCTTCTCGTTTGTTTAAACCCATTACGTTAAACAAATGCTCTGCTAAATCTGCTTTGGTGAGTGCTGTCATGGTTTTACACCCTCAGTCTTGCATTAAATTCATGTTCCAAACCGTTGATTAAATCATCAACAATAGTTTGGATCTCAGTATCCTTTAGAGTGCGTGTCGCATCCTGAAAGATCAACCCCAGGGCAATACTTTTTTGCCCCTTTTCTATGTTTTGGCCCTGATAGACATCAAATATTTGCACATTATTCAAGAGTTTTCCAGCCTTTTCTTGAATATATTGCTGAAGCTGCATGGAGGCGATAGTTTGACTCACAGTCAGAGCCAAATCCCGCCGCACGGCGGGATACTTAGAAATTGCTTTAAATTCATTTGGTTGCTTCACATTGATAAGATCCAACTTGAATTGAAAAAAATAAATTATATGGGCAACATCGCAGAGCTTTACAGTCTCTGGATGCAACGCTCCAAGCTGCCCTACTTCCTGCTCTCCGAGAAATAAAGTTGAACTTTGCCCCGGATGTAAAACAGGATTCTGGCTACGCCGCCAGCTAAACGCTTGCTTTTGGCCGGTCAATCCCAAAAGCAATTCTATATCGGCTTTGACATCAAAAAAATCTATGGGACGATTTGGCACTCCCCATTGCTCAGGGTAAGCATTGCCACTGACTACCCCACCTAACATCGGAATCTGCTGCCATTCTGAATCTATGGGTAAGAAACATAAACCTGTTTCAAATAAACGCACCCGAGAGATTTGGCGATTTTGATTATATTTCAATACGGTTAATAAACCAGGCCATAGATTAGTGCGCATCACTCCCATTTCACTGGACAGAGGATTGGCTAGAGCAATGGCTTGATGGTCAGGATCAAGCCATTGTTGATCTCGGGGATCAACAAAACTATAAGTAATGGCCTCATGGTAACCTCGATCAATTAACAGCGCTCGAATTCGCGATAAGGATATTTGACCTTCTGAATGTTTAGGGATCTGCATCTTTACCGTCATCTGTTCGGGCAAGATCCGATGGTAACCATTAATTCGCGCCAATTCTTCGATTAAATCAACTTCAATATTCAAATCATTCCGATAGCTAGGGACTTGTACTCGCCAGCCTGGTTTTTCTTTAAAAACTTTCATCCCTAAAGATTCTAAAATTGTGACGACCCGCGAGTCAGGAAGTTCAATGCCTAACAACCGTTTAATTTGATCGCGACGTAAGATAATTTCCTGCGGTTTCGGCAAATAATCAGGCTCTATGAGTTCTACGATCGGACCTGGCTGACCACCGACGATATCTATCAGTAATTGTGTGGCCCGCTCTAGCGCTTTTCTCGGTAAATTATAGTCGACGGCACGCGCATATCGATAAGATGAATCCGTTTGCAATCCATAGCGACGCGAGGTCAAGCTAATTGGAATCGAAGAAAAAAAAGCACTTTCAATAAATAAATCAGTGGTATTAGCTGAAACGCCCGAAGCCGCTCCACCCATGATACCCGCTAATGCTAATGGTTGTTGATGATCAGCGATCACCAATGTGTCTGCATCTAATTGCAAGGATTTGCCATCCAGTAAATTAAGAGTTTCACCTGATTTTGCTAGCCGGACATGAATCTCACCATCAATATTCGCTAAATTAAAGGCATGCAAAGGCTGTCCTAACTCTAGCATCACATAGTTGGTCACGTCGACCACTGGATGAATGCTACGTATGCCACTGCGCCGCAGACGTTCCCGCATCCAAATGGGCGTGGTTGCTTTTGAATTAATTTGGCGTAACAGTCGGCCACAGTAACGCGGGCAAGCTGTAGGGGCTTCCAGAGATATTTGCAGAGTATCAGCAATCGTTGCAGTGACGAGGGAAGTCGGCTCCGGATTGACCGAGGTATTTAGTAAAGCTGCTGTCTCCCTGGCTAAACCGCTGATGCTCAGACAATCACCTCGATTAGCTGTTAAAGCCAAATCAATGATTTGATCATTCAAAAGAAGATAATCACGTAAATCAACACCGACAGGTGCATCATCGGGTAATTCGATAATCCCAGCTTCTTTATCGTCATCTAATCCCAGCTCACGAGCCGAGCAAATCATGCCTTGTGATGGTTGACCACGCAAAATCGTCGATTTAATCTCAATTCCGCCGGGTAGTTTCGCTCCCATCGTAGCAACGGCAACCTTGAGGCCGGCACGAACGTTGGCAGCCCCACATACGATTTGCAACGGCTCGCTTTGGCCAATATCGACCTGGCAGCAATGTAATCGTTGGGAATCAGGGTGCATGGCTTCGTTTAAGACACTGCCAACAATGACACCTTGGAATTCTGCTGCTGCAGGTTCCATCGATTCTACTTCTAGTCCAGACATGGTGTAAGTGTCCACCAGGTCCTGCACATCGACCAGCGAGCCCAACCGTTCTTGTAGCCATTTTACGCTAAATTTCATTTTTTACACCTCATCCTCTCGACTTGGCATGCACGGAAGTCTTACGATGAACCCATCCCGTCAATATTTCCCACCACCCAGGGAATCGCGGGACAAACGCAATGGCGGGGCCTGTCAGAGGCAGCTGTTTTCCCGTGCTCGCGAGTACGCTCCTCGCGCAAAAATCAGCTTCCTCTGCCACCCGCCGACAAAGCTAGCACCTGGCGGTGGGGAAATATTGACTCCGCAGTGCGCCCTCAATGTGTGCATATTAGATGGTTAATACACTAAAACTGCGTTAGTAAGCGCAGATCATTTTCAAATAATAATCGCAAATCGGGGATACCATATTTTAACATCGCCAAACGGTCTAATCCTAAACCGAAAGCAAATCCACTAAATTTATCTGGATCAATTCCGACATTCATTAACACTTGGGGATGCACCATCCCACAACCTAATACTTCTAACCAGCCTCCATCTGCTTTGCGAATATCTACTTCCGCTGATGGCTCGGTAAAAGGGAAGTAACTAGGTCGAAATCGAAAATCTAACTCTGATTCAAAAAAATTTTGTAGAAAATCTTGCAGCAAAGATTTGAGATGACCCATGTGACAATGTGTATCTATCACTAAACCTTCTAACTGATGAAACATGGGGGTATGTGTTTGGTCTGAATCGCAGCGGTAAACCCGACCTAAGGTAATGATGCGCAGCGGTGGAGGTTGTTTTTCCATAGTCCTGACTTGGACATTTGAAGTATGAGTGCGCAATAATAGTCCATTTTTAAAAAAGAAAGTCGCTTGGCTATCTCGCGCCGGATGATAATCTGGGATGTTTAATGCTTGAAAATTATGATAATCATCCTCGATTTCCGGCCCCTCCGCAACTTCAAATCCCATCGTGGTAAATAACTGGACCACACGCTCACGAACTCGAGTAACTGGGTGCATGCTGCCTAAGTGCTCACCACGCCCAGGTAAGGTGATATCGATACTTTCGGTTGATAATCGGTTGGTTAAAATTTGCTGATTTAGTATGGTTTCTTGCTTTAAAAGCAAGGTTTGTAATTCTTGTTTGGCTTGATTAATAATTTTGCCCATTTCTGGACGTTCGGCCACTGGTAATTCGGAGACTGATTTGAGTAAAGCCGTGAGTTGACCTTTTTTACCTAAATAATTCACCCGCAATTGTTCAACCGCAGCAGGATCTTGTGCCTTTTCAATGGATGCCTTGGCATCCTTTAATAAAGCAAGCAAATCGCTATGCATAATCAAACTTATGGTAGGGCTTGTTGTGCAGTCTTTGCTAACGCTGCAAAAGCAGAAGCATCATTTAGGGCTAAATCAGCAAGGATCTTACGGTCGATGTTAATGTTGGCTATCTTTAGACCATTCATTAAACGGCTATAAGACAAGCCATGTAAACGCGCGCCCGCATTAATGCGAATAATCCAAAGAGCTCGAAAATTTCGTTTATTTTGTCGACGATCACGATACGCATACTGGCCGGCTTTAATGACCGCTTGTTTAGCTACGCGATAGATCCGGCTGCGCGCGCCATAATAGCCTTTCGCTTGATCTAGGATTTTTTTATGACGGGCATGGGCTTGAACCCCTCTTTTTACTCTTGGCATGTGATCTCCTCTAGTTTCTAATCTAATAATCGGTCGATGGCAGCAAAATCACGCTCGTGCACACTTGGTGATTGACGCAAGTGGCGTTTACGTTTATGGCCTTTTTTGGTCAAAATATGATTACGAAAAGCATGTCGACGCTTGATAGCACCTGTTCCGGTGCGACGAAAACGTTTCGCTGCGCCTCTGTTTGTTTTTATCTTTGGCATAATACCCTCTATAAACTAATTAACCCACGACAAGCTGCCTTTATTCCGCATCTGGCGCTTTACCGCCTTTCACTTCTTGCTTACCCATCGCAACCACCATGGCCATTTGGCGACCCTCGATTTTTGCTTCTTGTTCAACCACTAAGCCTGTGGGCAAATCGGCTCTGATCCTATTTAATAATCCTAAACCCAGTTCGCGGTGCTGCATTTCTCTGCCGCGAAAACGAAGACTTATTTTTACTTTATCGCCACGCTCTAAAAATTCAATAATCTTACGAACCTTAACTTGATAATCACCTACGTCGGTCACTGGCCGAAATTTTACTTCTTTTACCTGGACGCGACGTTGCTTTTTCTTCTGCGCAGCTTGCTTTTTCCCCTTTTCAAAACGGAATTTACCATAATCCATAATGCGACACACAGGCGGGTCAGTGTTAGGAGAAATTTCAACCAAATCTAAACCGGCCTTCTCAGCGGCAAATAATGCCTCTCTTATTCCGACAATCCCTACCTGATTCCCCTCTGCATCAATCAACCGTATCTGGGGACTATGAATCTGCTGATTCACACGCGTCTTTTTTTCACTAATGGCTTGATCCTCTTAATAATTAGTACTAGGGTAAACTTTTGTTATAAACTTTACGTCGCAAGTATTCGATAAATTCATCTAAACCCATGGTCGTTGATTTCTCACTACCGAGTTGACGTACTGCTAGCGTCCTATCGGCCACCTCGCGATCACCAATGACCAATTGATAAGGTATACGGGCAATGGTGTGTTCGCGGATTTTAAAGCCAATTTTCTCATTACGCAAGTCTAAAACGCCTCTAAACCCATTTTTCGTAAATTTTCTGCAACTTCTTGCGCAAAAGTCGGCTTGACGATCAGTAATATTCATAATAACTGCTTGGACAGGCGCCAGCCAAACTGGTAGCCCGTCTGCGTAATGCTCCAAAAGATGCCAATAAACCGCTCTAAGGAGCCCAAAATGGCGCGATGCAACATCACTGGCGTTTGTTTTGATCCATCTTCGGCAATATAATGGGCGCCCAAACGTTCAGCCATAAAAAAATCTACTTGCATGGTGCCACATTGCCAAATGCGTCCCAAACAGTCACGCAGAGAAAATTCAATTTTAGGGCCATAAAACCCGCCTTCACCTGGCGAATAATGCCAATCAACCCCAGCCTTGTTTAAGGCCTCCGCTAATACTTGCTCTGCTATATCCCAAACTTCATCGGCGCCGATACGTTTTTCAGGGCGAGTAGATAACTTGTAAACAATGTCCGTAAACCCAAAGTCTGCATAAACTTCACGTAATTGATCGATAAAGCCAGTACTTCTATTGAATTTGGTCTAGGAGTGCAGAAAATATGGGCATCGTCTTGGACAAAGCCTCGAACACGCATAAAACCATGCAAGGTGCCGGAAGGTTCATTACGATGGCAACAACCAAATTCAGCCAGACGTATCGGTAAATCCCGATAACTTTTCACCCCTTGCTTAAAGATTTGCACATGACAAGGACAATTCATGGGTTTAATGGCATATTCGCGATTTTCCGATTCGGAAAGAAACAAATCCTCACGGAACTTTTCCAAATGACCGGATTGTGCCCACAGACGAGACGTCAACCAATTGCGGGGTATTGACTTCTTCATAGCAAATATCGTAACTTTCCCCGTAAATATTCGCGGATAGTGCGCACCAGAGTCCAACCATTGGGATGCCAAAATACCATGCCGGGTGCTTCCGGTTGAAGATGAAATAAATCCATTTTTTTGCCGATAAACCGATGGTCTCGCTTTTCGGCTTCTTCAATACGTTGTAAATATTCTTTGAGAGCTCTATTATCAGCCCAGGCCGTGCCATAAATTCGTTGCAACATTTCATTTTTAGCATCGCCCCGCCAATAGGCGCCGGAAACTTTAGTTAGTTTAAATGCATATAATTGTCCTGTGCGACGACATGGGGGCCGCGACAAAGATCGATAAAATCGCCTTGCTGATAACGCGTCAAAGTTTCGCCTTCCGCAATCTCACTAATAATTTCTACCTTATAATGCTCACCCATTTGGGCAAACAATTGCAATGCTTGCGTCGCGGCTCATAATTTCGCGCGTTCAATCGTTAAGTCCGCCTTCGCTAATTCTTGCATTTTTTTTTCGATAGTTTCCAAATCTTCAGTGGAGAAATGGTGATCACAACGCAAAATCATAATAAAAACCATCTTCAATCACTGGACCAATGGTCACTTGTGCTTTAGGAAATAAAGTTTTCACCGCTTGCGCTAATAAATGTGCTGTAGAATGGCGGATGACTTCCAAACAGGCTGGATCCTTATTGGTAATAATTTTTAAGTTAGCGTCTTTGTCAATGACATAGGATAAATCAACCAAGCGTTGATCCACTTCAGCGGCGATGGCGGCTTTCGCTAACCCAGGGCCAATGGATTCCGCCACAGCTCGCGCGCTGATCGGTTCTGGGAATTTTTTTTCACTACCATCGGCTAAAGTGATACGCAACATTAAACCCCTCTCCACATCAATTGGTAAATTTCAGCGCTTGAAATCAAATGAACAGAAGTTCTACTGTAATTCATTGTCATTTCCACTGCAATATCTTTGGGTCTGATCCAGACAGTATCTGGATATTGGAAAATGCGCGTCAGCTCGGAGCATAGATAGCTGATGAGAAACTTTAAAGGCCAGAGAGGAAAATCTAAAAATCTTATAATAATATTTTCTAATTATTAGACTTTATGTTATACTTAAGTAACTAGAACAACTATTATAGAATGAAAGGAGAAAGGCTGATGTTGAAACATACTATTAGCGCAACAGAACTGAGTCGAGATTTATCGAGAATTTTGAATAAAGTCCATTATCAAGGTCAGGACTTTGAAATCACCCGTGGAAAAGAAATAATCGCCCGAATTATTCCCGCTGAACCTCATCAGCATAGAGTAACTGTCAGTGGATTACAGGAATTGCTAGCTAGCCTTCCTCCTTTGGATCAGAACGACCGCCAGGATTTTTTAAAAGATATCAAGGCAATACGTTCCAAAATAGACGAAGAAGAAAATCCATGGGGTTAATACTGGATACCTGTGTCTTTATCCAGGCTGAACGTTCTGGCAGGGATATAAATTTCAAACAATGGGAAAAAGAGGAAGAAATTTATATCAGTTCAATAACAGTTTCAGAATTATTAATAGGAGTACATAGCGCCAACTATGAAGCACGACGCTTGAAACGATCTGCCTTTGTAGAGGCTATTATTACTAAAGTCCCTGTTCTTAATTTTACCGCTGATGTCGCCCGTCTTCATGCGGAACTTTATGCTCTGATAGTAAAGCAGGGGCATAGCGTTGGGGCTCATGATTTGATCATTGCTGCAACTGCTCTTTCTCATGGGCATTCTGTAGTTACAGCCAATCGCCAGGAATTTGAGCGTGTGCCAGGATTAAATGTCCTTCATTTTTAACGGTCACCAGCATCGTTGGAAAATCCAAGAATTAGGCACGAGTGGGATCGAACCACCGACCACCACCATGTCAAGGTGATGCTCTACCACTGAGCTACGTGCCTATTTTAAAAAAGTCAACATAGCATTTAATTGCTATATAATCAAGCAAGTAACGTGACTCTCTTAGGTTATATCGTAAAATCAATCAATGGTTGGGCTGGGTTCTTAAGAACCAGTGCAGCGGTAATTAAAGAAAGATGGGCTAAAGCTTGGGGAAAATTACCTAACATTTTTTTATTCTTGGTATCAAACTCTTCAGAAAACAAGCCTAAATTATTAGCGGTGGCAATAGCCGTATCAAAAAATTTTTGTGCTTTCTCAGACCGGTTTTGCCTTACTAAATTATTTACTAGCCAAAAGGTACATGTGACAAAAATACCCTCTTCTCCTTTAAGAGGATCGCTGTTTAGTGGATAACGACGTATTAAACCATTTTCCTCCAGATCTTCTATGATCGCATCGGTCGTGCGAATCATACGTTCATCAGTATGATCAATGAATCCAAAAACAGGTAATAAGAGTAAAGAAGCATCCATGATGGGTTTATCAAATGCCTGAATGAATACCCCACGTGATTTATCATAACCTTTACTTTCTATTGATTCACGAATCTCATCGCCGGTTTTTTTCCAATCCTTATAAGGAGCTTCATAGTTTAGTGCATGACCTAATTTAATACCCAAATTAATAGCTGTCCAGCACATAACTTTAGAAAATACGAAATGGCGTAGATCATCTCTAAACTCCCAAATTCCACTACCTGGATTTTGCCATTCCTGTCTTGCTTTATTGACAATTGAAACTAAAAAGTCCCAACCTCCTCGATCCGGTGAATGTCCAAGCTTATACAAGCGCCATGCATTAGAAAGTAAGTATCCATACACATCCAATTGTTTTTGGGTGTAGGCGAGATTTCCGACACGCACGGGCTTTGAATTAAGATAACCATTTAAATCAAGAGTGAATTCTAATAGTCTTCGTCGCCCATCTCTCCCATAGACCACTTGCAATTCTTCAGCATTATCTGCGGTACAACGTTGGATGAAGCGATGGAAATCTATCGCCTCTTTGTCAAAGCCCAATTCAGACAGTGACAAAACTGTAAAGAAGGAATCTCTTACCCAACTGTATCGATAATCCCAATTACGTTCTCCATGGAAGGCTTCAGGTAAAGAAGTAGTAGGTGCAGCAATAATTGCACCAGTCAAAAAATTAGCAAGACTTTTTAAAACCAGTACCGAACGTTCAACCCTCTTTGGCTCACAGACATTGGTAAAATCACCTTTACTAAGCCAATTTTCCCACCAATTATGAGTTTCTTCAAAACGTAAATTGAATTCCTCAATCGAAGGAACATCTATTGGAGGACTGGTTAATTCTTCTGGTCTTTTATAAATGATTGATAAATAAACTTTCTGACCTTGTGAAATAACAAACTCACTTCCTAAAGAATTTTTGCTGACATCAAACTGTATGTTACCCGATAATAATAATCCTGAGCTTCCTCCAATAACTGTACAAACATTTGTATTTTCATGTTGCTTAATATCAGGAGCAATCGCACCATAATCAAACCTGGGAACAATTTTTAATTGGATTTTCATGTCGCCTTCTAAACCTTCAACTATCCTGATGAGTTGTTGATGGGGTTGGTGATGATTTGTTTTTCGCATTGAAAAAAAATCGAATATGCGAACATGAGCGGTTTTAGTTTTGAAATGAGTTTCCAGAATCATAGTTCTATCTAGATAATTATGACTAGAATCAAAATCATCTATCGGTGAAATTTCACAAAAGCCACCCTTATCCCAATCTAATAATCTCCCGAAGCAGCTTGACGAATCTATTGAGGGCATACAGCACCAATCAATTGATCCGTATTTGGAAATAAGCGCCGCAGAAAAACAGTCTCCGATAAATCCATAGTCAGCAATCGGCGGATACGTTGTTGTCATGTTTTTTTATCCATCAAACCTTGCTCTATACATTTGTGAGAATTACCCATAATAATACGATTATAAATATTGAGAGACCCGTAAAGCTCAACCAAAATATTTTCCTATGCATAGTCATCCACAAAAATGGGCTGCTGTTTCGCGCTTCTTTTCCAAAGGTTCCATGTGGGCCACGATCCCCGGCAACGGATGCCAAACATTATTTTGATGGTTTGGGTCTTTTTTTTCTGAAGTTTGTTGTCCTTTATAACCCATTTTGCCAAGATACTTATCCATCAGACCCGGTGCAATTTTATTTGCGATAATGGCTTCAAATGTAGGAGTAGCCCACATAGACTTGTCTGCGTTTATTGGTAGCTGCAAACACAATAGCTTTTGCCGCCACTTCTGGTTGAAAACCAGTTCCCATTGGTCTTGGTTTATTGGGAAGTTTATTCATGACCCAACCAAATTGTGGTGTATTCATCGCGGGCAATTGCACAATCGTCAGATGAACTTTGCTCTGATCATGAAATAATTCACAACGAAGCGATTCAAAAAATCCTTCTACGCCATGTTTAGCGCCGCAATACGCAGATTGTAAAGGAATGCCTCGGTATGCAAGCGCTGAGCCAATCAACACGATCGTGCCGGCAATCTCGTGGGAGCATGTGTTTTAACGCAGCCATCGTCCCATAAACCTGACCCAAATAGGTCACTTCTGTGACGCTTTTAAATTCTTCCGGGGTAATTTGCTTAATTGGAGCAAAAACACTGCACATGGCATTGTTGATCCAAATATCAATAGGCCCCATTTCAATTTCAATTTGATCGGCGGCCTGTGCTATGGCATGTTGAATCACTGACATCGATTTCATAAATGCTGCGCGAGTGCCGCCATTTTTTTCCACATCTTTTTTTGCACCCTCAGACCATCGTTACCTCGAGCAATTAAGGCGATTTGAGCACCATGTTTTAGCAAAAGCAATGACCGTGGCACGACCAACCCCTGCGGATGCACCAGTAATAACGACTATTTTGTTCTTTTAAGATTAATGCTCATATGATTTTTCTTCTTTAATCCCATTTGTATGAGTTCAGCCATATGCATGGCACGTCGCTCTGTACATCCACCAATTTGGTTGCGGCAACTAAAACCATCCGCGATGATATATCGTTTCTTCAGAGGCGTTGCGCACTGCAGGCAAGAGAACCTCTTCGCCTACTTTCATGGAAACTGAATAGCGTTCGCCTTTTTCATAACCAAAACTTCCTGCCATACCACAACAACCCGAATCTAAAATTTCAAATTGCAAACCCATTTTTTTTAAAATATTTTTTTCATTTTCCATTCTTACAATCGATTTATGATGACAATGTCCGTGCACGATTGCTTTTACCGAGATAATTGCGGTGGCTGATAGTTTTCAACTTTCTTTTCAAGAAATTCACTGAGGAAAAAGGTTTGTTGACTTAAACGTTTAGCATCTTCATCATGGGGAAATAAATTGATTAGCTCATCACGAAAAACCGCAACACAACTTGGTTCTAATCCCACAACGGGAATGCCTGCGCGAATTTCTTCTCGTAAGTGTTGTATAATTTGCTGTAATTGATGTTTTGCTAAATTGAGAAAACCAAAATCGTAAAGTGGTCTGCCACAACATAAGTTTATTTCCGGGACGATAACTTCATAACCTGCATGCTTCAAAAACATCTACTGCGGCAAGCGCTATTTCCGGATGAAAATAATTATTAAATGTATCAGGCCATAGAATAACTTTTAGTGCACTTGAAAATTTATTTTGCCTTGCTTCACCATTGTTTAAAATTTTGTGTAGCATACACAGGGAAAATCGCGTTCTTGCGTCATACCTATCATTAATTTGACTAACGTTTTAATACCCCATGTCTGCGTAAAAAAATTGGTTATACGAGGCGTCTAATGTCGCTACTCTTGACCACCAATAAATAAGACCAAAAGCATAAGCAGAGCGTGGACGGATACTGCCAGCATAAAAATGGGCTAGAAATTCCGATTTATAAGTCGCCATATCTACATTAACGGGACAATCATGTTTACAACCTTTACAGGCTAAGCAAAGGTCTAATGCTTCTTTTACATATTTATCACGCCAGCCTTTTTTGCCGATGGTACTGCCTTCCAGCATCTCAAAAAGTAATCGCGCCCGTCCTCGTGTCGAATATTTTTCTTCGCTGGTGGCACGATAGCTGGGACACATGGTGTTTTTATGCTCATCGGCGACACTCACCCACTCCGACACAACGAAGCGTCGCTTCTGCAAAACTGTTCTTTATCATTTGGGAAATTGAAAATGCGTTTCTGGATGCCATGGATTGTAATTTGTTCCTAAGCGTAAATTATCAACAATTAAGATGGGATTAATTTTTTTTCCAGGATTCATCTTCCAATGTGGATCCCAAATGGATTTAAATTCACGAAATGCTTCAATTAATTCTTCGCCAAACATTTTGGGTAACAATTCTGCTCTAGATTGTCCATCTCCATGTTCCCCAGAAAGTGAACCTCCAAAACTCACCACTAAATCTGCGGCTTCACCTAAAAAAGTAGCGAAATTTGGTAATACCCAGTTCTGTTTTTAAATCAAATGGAATTCGACAATGAATACAACCTTCGCCAAAGTGGCCATAAACTGAAGCTTTATAATCAAATTTTTTAAATAATTTTTTTAATTCACGAAGATATTCGCCAACTTTTTCAGGCGGGACGGCGGAATCTTCCCAACCTGGCCAAGTTGCAGGTTCAGCAGGAACATCGGCAGTCGCACCTAATCCAGATTCGGATTATCCAAACTATATTTGCCTTCTTCACTGGTATAAATCCGCATTGAGGGCCATTTTTTTTCTTTTTTAATTCGGACTCTAAATGTTTGCATTTTTGTCTGGCTTCTTCTTCATCTTCACCACCAAACTCAACAATCAACCATCCTTTACCCTCTGGAAGTAAACCTAAGTCTTCAGCAAGTAATTTTTTCTTACGCATATACTCAGTGAGTAGCTCATCTATTCCTTCAAGGGCACAAGGTTTATGGCCCATAATTTCCATAATATGATCTCCAGCTTCATAAACATCCGGATATCCCAAAGACATGAGTGAACGACCTTGCGGATTGTAAACTAATTTCGTTGTCGCTTCTAAAATAGTGACGCAAGTTCCTTCTGAGCCCACTAAAGCTCGGGCAACATTAAAATTATTTTCAGGAAATAACTCGTCAAGATTGTAACCCGAAACGCGACGAGGAATTTTCGGAAAACGTTCACTAATAAGGTTGGCATATTTATCACGTAATGCTTTAAGTTGTGAATAGATTTCTCCGCGACGACCTCCTTCTTTAATGATTGCTTCTAATTCTTCTTCACTGGTTTCTCCAACTCGAAATCGACAACCATCATAAGTCAGGATTTCTAATTCTTCTATATTATCAGCGGTGCGTGCCCCATTACCTGCAAAAACCGCCAAGACAGAATGAACACCGCAGGAATCATTACCGATCATTCCACCCAGCGTATTATGATTATGAGTAGCAGGATCCGGGCCAAAAATCAAATCATGTTTTTTAGCTGCATCTTGCATATTATCTAATACACAGCCGGGCTGCACCCGTGCAAGTTTTTTCTCAGGATTTATTTCCAAAACTTGATGCAAATATTTTGAAAAATCTATAATCACCGCGACATTACAACACTGTCCAGCTAGACTTGTTCCACCTCCACGACATAAGACCGGAGCTTTATACCGATAACAAATGTCGATTGTATCAATCACATCTTGGATAGTTTTAGGAATAACTACACCAATAGGAGTTTGTCGATAATTCGATCCATCAGTGGCGTATAATGCACGACTGCCATCATCAAAACGAACTTCACCTTGTATCTTTGAACTTAAATCCCGTATTAATGCTTCCACATCGACGAATGAATTTTTTACTTCGTTCCCCACTTCTTTCATTCTGCACACTCCCTTACGAAAAAAAAAGTTTCTAAATAAGATATCTTTTTATATCAGCGCTTCTTAGTTCCAGCCCATGTCCAGCCCTAGAAAGATCGGGGCGTAAATGTCCATTAATGGGTTCGAGAATCCCGTCAAAGAAAATCTTTTCAATTCTGACATGATCGTGAAAATATTCGACATGACGAAGAGGTATCACCGCACAACCCATTTGCCCATGTAATTGCGGTGCGGTATGGGCTGAAAGTTCTAAACAGCGGGCGTGACAGAGTGCGCCCACTTGAATAAAAACCGTGATACCGCCACATCGAGTTGCATCGGCTTGCAAAACATCCACAGCACCTGCATTCAGCATCTGGTGAAAATAAGGTAAATCGTAGCCATACTCCCCAGCAGCAATATCCATCCCCAGGGGCGAATGATCGCGTAATAAGCGTAATCCCTCAAGATCATCGGATGAAACCGGTTCTTCAAACCAGCTGACGCTAGATTCGTGAAAGACTTTCGCAAATGCTAAAGCTTGTTTGCGATTATAGGCGCCATTTGCATCCACAAATAATTGAGCATCATGGCCGATTGCTTTGCGCGCCATGGTGATTCGATGAGGATCATCGGAGGGATTACGACCAACTTTCATTTTAAATTTTGAAATACCTTGATTTAACCAACCTTCAAATTGGTCTTGGAGTTCTTTATCTGTATAAGAAGTGAATCCGCCACTCCCATAAATCGGTACACTTTCGTGAGCCGCATCTAAAAGTGTTGCCAGAGGAATATCAAAGAGACGTGCCTTTAAATCCCATAATGCGATATCCACCGCTGAGATAGCCATTGAACAAATTCCAGGTCGGCCTAAGTTGCGTATGCTCTTGACCATTTCCAACCATGCACTAGATATTGACAATGCATTTCTGCCTTTAACAATTTTTGCCAATTTTTCATTTATTAACTGAGCCACCGACTGATCTGCATAAGTGTAGCCCAAACCCATTTTATCTGCTGCGTACAGTTGGACTAAAACTATTGTCGTTGAGTTCCATTCGATTGTTCCATCGGATTCCGGAAGATCAGTGGGAATGGTATAGGCAGATACGACAACTTTCTCGATGGGAACAAATGAATTTTCTCCTAAGGTATCAATCACCATTCTTATCCTTATGCCGATGGAATTCTGCCATGAGTTGATGAAATGTTTGTCTAAGGATACCTTGAGTATCTGGATCACCTTTTAAAATAGAGGACATGTACGCTTTTGCCTCCTTGAAAGAAATATGAGGAGGAAAGGGTGGAACATTTGGATCCGTGCAAGCATCTATGACAAAGGGTTTATTAGCCGAGAAAGCTTGATCCCAAGCGGGGCCAATTTCTTGTGGATTACTGATTCGAACGCCATCCAAACCTAATGATTTTGCATAGTCCGCATAAGGAAAATCAGGAATATCTTGAGAAGCTTCGAATTTCGGATCACCTTCCAAAACCCTTTGTTCCCAGGTCACTTGGTTTAGATCGCGATTATTTAGTACTAAAATAACCAAACGAGGATCACTCCATCGTTTCCAATACTTCGAGATAGTAATTAATTCATTAATGCCGTTCATCTGCATAGCACCATCACCCACTAAGGCGATGGCTACACGCTCAGGATACGCAAACTTGGCGGCAATGACATAAGGAACTCCTGGGCCCATAGTGGCCAATGTCCCCGACAAGGAGGCCTTCATGCCAGCACGCAGTTTTAAATCCCGAGCATACCAATCCGCAGCAGTTCCAGAATCGGCGGCAATAATACAATTATCTGGTAATCGCGCAGAAAGCTCCCAAAATAATCGTTGTGGATTGATTGGGTTTGCATCAGCCATAGCCCGTGCTTCTACAATTTCCCACCATTCTTTAACCCATCCTTCAATTTCCTTGCGCCATGGTTGCTTGATTTTAGGTTTTAAATAGGGAATTAAAGCACGCAAAGTCTCAGCACTATCGCCCACCAAATTGACTTCCATTGGGTAACGTATGCTCAGCATCCGACTATCAATATCTATCTGAACGCCTCGTGCCTGACCTTCTTTAGGTAAAAATTCGGAATAGGGAAAACTGGAGCCAATCATTAGCAACGTGTCGCATTTCATCATCATTTCCCAACTGGGTTTGGTTCCAAGCAGTCCAATTGAACCTGTCACAAAAGGAAGATCATCTGGTACCACCGCCTTACCCAATAATGCTTTCGCAATACCTGCTCCTAACATATTGGCTACTTGTATCACTTCTTCTTGCGCATCAAGTGCACCCGCACCGACTAAGATAGCAATTTTTTTTCCCCTGTTTAAAAGACTGGCTGCGCTTTTTAAATCTGCGTCCTGGGGAACTACTTTGGGTGCGGAATATCCAAGACCCGAATGAATGGTCCCATGTACGCGTGGGGGTTTTTCAACCGCTTCCATTTCTTGAATATCATTAGGTATGATCAGACAAGTGACTGTTCGTTCAGCCTTGGCTATACGGATCGAGCGATCGACTAAATGACGCAGTTGTTCGGGGTTGATGAGCATCTCAACGTATTCGTTGGCGACATCTTTAAATAAATTAATTAAATCGACTTCTTGCTGATAATGACCACCTAGTGAAGCGCTCGATTGTTGACCTACTATTGCCAGAACTGATTGATGATCCAGTTTTGCATCATATAATCCATTCAAAAGATGTATTGCACCAGGACCTGATGTGGCTAAACAAACTCCCACTTCGCCGGTAAATTTAGAATGAGCGCAAGCCATAAAAGCGGCCATTTCTTCATGACGAACTTGAATGTATTCGAATGTATTTTTAGCGCGTTCCAGCGCACCTAAAATGCCGTTGATTCCGTCCCCGGGGAAACCATAAATACGTTTGATCCCCCATTCTGATAATCGTTTTAATAAAAAATCGCTCACTTTTTCACTCATATTAAAACTCCTTTTTTAATATTCGCAGCGGATTAACGCCCTAATGAATCAATAATATAGTACTAAATAGTACACTATTCTAGCGCCGATGAAAAAGGTTCTAACCTTTTTTAACTCTGATGATGCTCGCAATCAAGGATGTTTGCAAAACTTTCTTCCCCCATATGCTCAACTCATGAATGGACTTGAGAGCTCCACCATTTCCTGACCAAGGTTTTCGATGTCGGCTGGGAAATCTGTTTGATGCTTGGCGAAATAAATTTGCTTGGGCGTTGCCTTCGATTTATTTGGCACATCCATCAGTAAATGACCTCCCGCATGGTACAATAATTTAATAATTTCCCTATTATCTCCAGCAACCGCAAGATGGATTGGAGTGTCCCGAACGTTATTGAAAACAGAGACTTTGGCGCCTTCTTTCAATAAAAATTGAACTGCTTTTTCAGCACCACATCTTGTAGCAATATGTAAAGCAGTATGACCCTTTTCATCAGCTTTATTCAATAAACTTCTATTTTGAATTAACAACTGTTGAAGATATAAAGGATTTTCAGGACACGCAGCTGCGCAATGAATATCACCGGCCCGAACTGGCAGAGCATATCTAAGCATCGATTGAATAATAGCTAATGGTAGAAAATTTTTAATTGCAACAGTAAAACTAAGCTCATGTCGCAAATTGAATAATTCACGTAGAATCGGATCGAACCCACCTTTTTCGTATGCGGGATCATCACATAACGCAATAATGATCAACTCGGCTAATGTCGCAACTCCTGGGCGAACAGGCACATGGACAACAGCACTGGGCGCACCAGAAAAAATACTCAGAATTGAACGTCGTGAATTTAATTCTCGCAGGCTATCTAATAACTTGGCTCGAGCCGGTTTTTCATCTCCTAGAGCATCTAAAACTTGATGACAATATTGTAAACAGGTGTTTGCTAGTTGTTTTTGTAATTCATTATTTGACTCTTTAAAACTTTCACTCGCTAATGTTTTGACATCCAAAACAATCTGCGCCTTGTTTTTTTCTCTAGCTGCTATTCTACTAGCGGAAGGTAAATCTGAACGAGTGGAGCTATAACCTTGATCTTTTTTATCCAGCAGCGGTAGTTTCATGTCACCTTTCATATTGTTTCCTTATATTAAATTTTTACAAAGTTACATTGCGCTATTAAAATAGTTTATAGATAATAAGTCAACACTACATAAGGGAGCTACTTTTGGACGATCGCCCGCTCTGGAAACCCAATGCCTACACTATTGAAAACAGTCAAATGCATCGATTTCACTCGTGGATCAATAAAAAATATCAAATCAATCTCAACGATTATTTTGAATTACATGACTGGTCAGTTAACCACCTTGAAGAATTTTGGGGGAGCTTGGCTGAATTTACTGATGTGATTTTATCAAAACCTGCAAAGCAAATTTTTAAACCAGGCGAACGCATGCAAGATGGACAATGGTTTCTAGGAGCTGAGCTGAATTTTGCGGAAAACTTACTGCGCTTTCAGGATGACAAAAAAGCTTTAATTTTTGTTAACGAACGTGGGCAGGAACAAACTTATACCTATGGTGAATTGTATCAACAAGTTGCCATACTAGCGGGCTGGCTAAGTACGGCTGGCTTAAAACCCGGCGAGCGCGTAGTCGGGGTTTTACCTAATTGCCCAGCGACGGTCATTGCCATGCTCGCGACCGCAAGTTTAGGTGGAATTTGGTCAGCGTGTTCCCCAGACTTTGGCTTACAAGGATTAATAGATCGATTTAGTCAAATCGAACCCAAAATTTTATTAGCAGTTGACGGGTATAGTTTTGCTGGAAAAATTTTTGATAAAACCAAAGAAATATCGCAACTTCAACAACAATTACCGAGCTTGCAGCAAACCCTTATTCTACCCTATCTTAGTTCTCAGACTTGGCAGTGGACAGATTGTATAGGCCAAAACCCGGGTGCTCCATTGAATTTTAAGGCGTTGCCCTTTAGTCACCCTCTCTACATATTGTATTCTTCGGGCACTACTGGCAAACCAAAATGTCTTGTCCACGGCGCTGGAAGGACATTACTGCAGCATCTAAAAGAATTAAAGCTACATACCGATCTGAGTCACGAAGACACTATTTTCTTTTATACAACTTGTGCATGGATGATGTGGCACTGGTTAATCAGCAGTTTGGCAATAGGCGCAACTTTGATCCTTTACGATGGCAACCCGTTCTATCCAAAAAAAACTGCTTTATTCGATCTGATTGATCAATATAAAATTACAGTTTTTGGCGTGGGCGCTAGACTAATTGAAACCGCCGAGAACTATCATTTATATCCACAGCAAACACACTCTTTGCAGTCATTACGAACCATATTAACGACTGGTTCACCACTGTTAGCGACCAGCTTCGATTATGTTTATCAACAAGTGAAATCTGATGTGCGCTTATCTTCAATTTCGGGGGGTTCCGATATTATTTCTTGTTTTGGCTTAGGAAACCCGACTCTGCCGGTTTACCGAGGAGAATTGCAATGTATAGGATTAGGCATGGAAGTAAAAATCTTTAATGAACAAGGCCAAGATGTATTTTATAAAAAAGGTGAATTGGTGTGTGTCACCCCCTTTCCTTCCATGCCGATTTTTTTTTGGAACGATCCTAATGGTAAAAAATATCAGCACACTTATTTTGACAAATTTAGCGGTGTTTGGACTCATGGTGATTATGCACAACTCACTGAACATGGAGGATTGATTATTTATGGACGATCGGATGCAACACTAAACCCAAGTGGTATTCGTATTGGCACCGCCGAAATTTATCAGCAGGTAGAAAAATTTGACGAAGTATTAGAATCGCTGGCAGTCGGTGAACAATGGCAAGGCAGTGAACGTATTTTACTTTTTGTTGTTCTTGCTGAAAATCAGATCTTAACAGCTGAATTGATCACTGCTTTGAAAATCGCAATTCGTAGCAATGCGTCACCACATCATGTACCCTATAAAATTATTCAAGCACCCGCTTTTCCTCGCACACGGAACGGAAAGTTGATGGAAATAGTGGTAAAAAAAATTATTAATCATCAACCATTAGGATCAATTGAAGGTTTAGCAAACCCTGAATCTTTAGAATTTTTTAAACAATATATTTTAAACCAGTCTAGGAGCTGTTGATTTTTTCAATGCAAATTGTCAACAGAACCTAAGTTGAGTCACTAGCAGATAAGTTATTACCTTCTCACCTATTGGAGATTTTACACAATGAAACCGATGGATAACCTTAATTACTTGAGCTTAACGGATGATCCAAAAACAGCTCCCATTTCATTGGATCAAGAACCTTCTAAAAAAATCAGATTTTTATATTATAGTATGTTGACCTTGGGTTATGGCTCTTTGATTGCGCAGCTCATTAGTACAAAATTTGTTTATTCTAATTGTTCATTGGCATTTTCTTCCATAGCGAAATTTCTTTTTAATAAAAATTTAGAACCCGAAAATTTCAATTATCTATCGCTTGCGTTAACTTGTCTTGATGCAATCAAGAGCGTTACTTCCGTTGCACCTATCAGAGATACACAAAAGCTTTTAAATCTTGAATTATATCAAAACAAGCTGAGATATCGTACATCACTCTATTTGAGTGCACATCAAGAATATGAAAGTGATTTGTCATGTTCATATTATTTTAAAGAAACTTTAATTTTAACCATTCCCATCCTAGCCATGAGTATTAGTTTCGTTAATGTAGCTATGCCCAGTTGGATATCCATGCATACATGGATCGGTGCTTATCCTCAAATAGATTTCCCTGTGGGGATCACTCTCTTGGTTTGTCATACCACCTATTTCTTCTTATTATCTGCTAATGATGTTCTGCTGGGAATTTCTGAACTAAGAAATTTAAAATATTCTCCTTTAAAAATTTTATTTAAGCTATCTAAATTAATTTTTACCGCACCTGTAATTAAAATTTTTATAACGACCACTTATCTCTCAGCTAAATCTGCTTATACACTCGACGAATTTGTTAAACAAATATTTAATTTAGAAGACTCGGGCATTAGAAATAATTTAAAAATAATTTCGGTTTTTTCATCAAGTTTAAAACTCATTTGCAGCAGGCTTTTAGCTTCATTTAATTATTATTTAGAACCGCTAAAAGTTGAAGAGGACCAATATCGAACCGATTTACTATCCAATGACAGTAAAATAGAAGCAGAACTTGCCTTAACGATGTGTCAACGAATGCAGATAAGATTGGTTCAATTTCCGCCCGCTCTAATTAGAAGCTCTTGTGTCTCATTTATTATTTACGGCCTCACTCATGATTTTGCACAAAATAAAGATATATCTGAAAATTATAATCATTATATTTCTCTAACAACGTCTTTTCTTTTCGGATCTATTATTTTCCTCCATGCTTATTTATCTGAACTAGGCCATGCGCTTAATCTAAATACCCGAAAATTTATTGACTCGAAAGAAACTTCTATCAACACATCATCCTCCTCTCCACCGGGATGTTTAGCTAAAATAATTTCTTTGGGCTGCAACTTTGGCAATCAAGCAACCGATTCTTTAATCACTGTAGCCGCCATGATCTCGCTTCTCGGTCCGTATATAGGTAACAAATATGCGGCAAGTTTAGGACTGGTGATTGGAATAGAAAGCGGATGGGTAAACTTTTACTATTTTAAAGAAAAAATTACCTCTAGGGTTAACCAATTGGTCATCGATGCAAGTGAAAGAGTCAGTGGCTTATTCAATCATTTCTCTGCTTTTTTTGGCACCACTCAGAAAAGTAATAACCCTGAGGATATTGACTTAGGGAAAAAATCATTTTATTTTGGCAAAAATTAAATTAACTAACATCAGGTAAAAGATCGGATAAATCGTCCGCATGATCTTCTTCTTCTTTTAAGATTTTTTCAAGCATACGTCGGGTGGTTGGATCTTCATTTCCAAACCATTCAATCATTTTGCGATAAGTCATAATCACAATTCTTTCAGCAATTAAATCTTCTTTAATCATGGTCATTAAATCATTACTGGAACCATATTCAGTAGCGGATCTTTCGCTAACTGTCTTTGGATTAAAATCAGGATCACCACCCAATTGATGGATTCTTTCAGCAATCATATACATATGTTTTTCTTCATCCTCTGCATGTTCTTTAAATTCTGCAGCGACTTGTGGTTTATCAATTCCTTTAGCAATAATTTGATGATGCCGATACCTTAACACACACAAAATCTCAGTCGCCAATGCATTATTTAACAGGGTTAGGGCTTGATTAATATCAAGTCGATAATCCTTAGTAAGAGCACCCTCTTCGATAGATTGCTTCGCTCGATTCCTTATATCCTCAATAT
Source organism: uncultured Pseudomonadota bacterium (assembly GCA_963818985.1). Lineage (GTDB taxonomy): Bacteria > Pseudomonadota > Gammaproteobacteria > Coxiellales > Coxiellaceae > JAFEDN01. The sequence continues at coordinate 124,206 of CAWFUJ010000001.1, forward strand.
CAAAGGGAAGTTTCATAGATATTTCTCCTTAACTATTTATATTAATCTTAAACAAATAATTATAGTATAAAAATAATCAAAACTTCGCTCAAAGCTATCTAGAGGACCGCCTCATCTTTCATAAAGAATGCAAAACACACCTCTAGTTTGGTTTTTTGTCTCCTTTCAAAATTTAGCATACCATGTAATAATTTGGCATTGAGCGCAAATAAATTCCGTATTTTTGAGGGGTAAAATGTCATTGACAAAAGAAAATCGTGCTTCAACCCTAAATGGCATTTTATTTGTCGCCTTATTTGCTTTGGGCAGCATGTATTTAGCCGAGTTCTCCTGGCTGCTAAAAGCAGGAATTAGCTCCCTGGTCATCGCGATTATTCTAGGAATTATTTATAGCAATACCTTGCGTCATCATTTGCCCAGCACGTGGGTGCCGGGTGTAAAATTTTCCTCGAAGCAATTATTACGGCTAGCCATTATTTTGTATGGATTTCGAGTGAGTTTTCAACAAATTGCGGCAGTAGGGGTCGAAGGGTTAGTGATCGATCTTTTCATCGTCATTTTAACCTTGCTACTAGGATATTTTGTCGGGGCGAAATTATTAAAGTTAGATCGCCATATTGCATTATTAATTAGTACGGGTTCTGCTATTTGTGGCGCTGCAGCAGTATTGGCAGCCGAAGAGATCATTCATAGTGAACCTTATAAAGCCACGATTGCTGTGGCTACCGTAGTAATATTTGGAACTCTGGCAATGTTTCTGTGGCCAATGCTGCAAAACATGAATCTTTTATCTATGACTGAACATCAATATGGCATTTTTGTCGGGGCATCGATACATGAAGTGGCGCAAGCTCTTATAGCCGGGACTAATGTGAGTGCAGAGGCGGGCAATATTGCAGTCATCGTAAAAATGACTCGTGTAATCTTGCTAGTGCCAGTCCTGATTTTTCTTTCACTACTTGAAAATCGAAGACGCGCATCTCACCAAGAAGGTAAAAAAATCCAATTCAGAATCCCCTGGTTTGCGCTTTTATTTGTGGCAATGATTGGATTTAATTCTCTTAATTTTTTGCCGCCAAATTGGATTAAGCTGATCGATCAATGGGACGTTTTCTTCCTCACTATGGCCATGGCTGCCATTGGCATGGAAACAAATCTACAAAAAATTAAGAATGTTGGCCTTAAACCTTTATTTTTAGCGATTGGACTTTTTTTATGGTTGTTCATCAGCGTATACTCATTGATACATTTTTTTATTTATTAGCAAAATATTTATTTTTAGAGTATTAATTCTATGATGAGAGAACATTATATCTTGCAAAAATATCTGCGCTGGCTGTTTTATTGCCTACTGATTTTTGTAAGCAATGTTTTTGCTTCTAACACCACTCAACTTTTTCGTGAATGGTCAAAAATAGATGTGACCGGCCCCTATAATAGTGACTGGTCAAATTTAAGATACGAAGCTTTTTTTGAAAGCCGCAACAAAGAAACTCGCTTAGACTTTGCAACCGGTTATCGTTTTACTCCTCTAATTAGTGCTTGGACTGGTTTTACGTGGATATCTCCTAATAATGGTACTCCTCAAACCTATCGTCCATGGCAACAATTAATTTGGGAATTATTCGATAAAAACCCAATAATATTATTTCAAACCCGCACTCGACTAGAGGAACTTAAACGAGAAGGTCAGCCCGTATGGTTATTACGGGTGCGAGAAAGATGGCGAATCGCTTTCCCAGAGAGATTACCTCTCAAGATAACGCCAGTGATATATGACGAAGTTTTTTTTAACATCAATCGGCCCAGCTGGATTACTTCGAAAATTATCGATCAAAATAGAGTTTTTGTCGGTATCGACACACCGGCCTGGAACAAAACTTTCGTAGAAATAGGCTACATCAACCAATATATATTCGATCTTCCCATTCATCATATGTCTCATATTTTATCGGTTTCGCTTATGATTGAGTTATCATGATCAAATATTTTGGCATAAGTTTGCTATCAGCTACAGTGTTTTGATATAGAATTTAATTATAGTTGCCTATCGAACTAGCTTTAATTTATAGACCAACGGAGAATTTTATGAATAAAAGGATTTTATTTTTGTCCATCACCTTAGGAATGTTTAGTTCATCAAGTTTAGCAGAAGTCTGGCAATCTATGAGTAAGAAGCAAATTGAACAAGCATTTGTCAATAAAACTTGGACCACTGTTGGCCTTTCTAGAGTTAATGGAAAAACCATGCCTAATAATACTTTTACCGGGCATCTTGATGATCAGGGCCATTTCTCAGCCAAGTTTTCCCAGCCAATAAACAACGGGCCTCAATCTGACCAAGGAACTTATCAGATCCAGGATAGTGGGAAAGTCTGCATGAGATTTCGGCATTGGAACGAAGCGAAAGAATTCTGCACGCACGTATATCAAACTCAAGATGCCTACATCGTCGTAGGTGTCGAAAATAAATTACACAATGTAATTTTGAAAGTTGATGTTAAGCCAGGAAGCCAGATAGAAAATAATCGCTAATAGCTGACGTTATGCTAAATATTAATTAAGTATCCTAATCGTCGGTCGCACTTACTGTAAATGCGATGTGACTATTACATGTTCCATCGCATCAAGCCTATTAGTATTGATGGCGGTTGGCACAGCAGAATATGTAATAGAATATTGTCCATCATCAGCATTAAAAACTTTGCGAATTGTAACCAACGAGCCCGGACCTTGACTACAATCACTCAATCGTGTCATGAAAGATAAATTGTTAGAATTTTGTGATAACACTTTATAATTGAACGTAGCACAGGGTAGTTTTTTCTCAACGCGAATCACTTCCTGCATAGAGTCATTCAATGAAGTGGTAATATTTTTACCATAATTAATCAGAATCTTTTCTTGACCACTCGTAGTGTGTCGCGGTTGATAAAGCTTAAAATAACCACCAGGATCGGTTTTCTCACCAACCATTTTCCAATCAGCAAGATCAGCTTTAATCTCATATTTTGGTCCAAGACCATAGCTTTTCATTAACGAATGCTGATCCTGACAACCTGATAATAAAATACAAAATGCAACGGCAAATCCAAAAATCTTAAGGTTAGAGTTAAGCATAATCCTCTCCAAGCATCTATTACGACCCTATAATCTCAAATGCGACTTCTATATTATTGCGCGTAGCATGTGAGTAAGGGCAAATTTTTTCGTGAGCTTCCTTTACCAGCGCGGCAAGATCATCTTGCGATAAGCTTTTGTCTTCAACGCGAATCTTTACAGCCAGGGCAAAACCACCTTCATCGCGAGAACCTATTGAAACAGCACATGAAACTTTTGCATTAGCAGCATTCTTTTTGTTTTTTTTAGCTACAAAATCAACTGCACCACCAAAACAGGCTGCATACCCGGTTGCAAAAAGATGCTCTGGTGTCACTGTACCCGGCTTGCCTGGACCCCCCATTTCTTTGGGGACAGATAGATCTACTTTAACATTACCATCACTGGTTTCACTATGGCCGTTACGCCCACCAACAGCAGTTGCATTTGCAGTAAAAAGCGGTTTTATTTTATCCATACGAAAACTCTCCTTTGCGATAGCTTATAGTATAAGAGAACAGATTGAAAGAATAAAATTAACTTCCCCTTTGCAAAGTAATCAGTGTTTAATCAAGTAGCTCGATTTCGGCGTTACCGCCCTATTCGAACTCAAGTCTATCTTAGAATAATGTTCCTTGTGCTATTGGGACTGCGTATCCACCAATGAAAGTAGCGATGACCTCACCGCTTTCTTTCTGTGCGGTTGCAAATAATTCATTGGGTCGCCCCATCTCAGCTCCTTGACTGATTTTAAAATCAAAGACTCCAGAATTTACTGATGACAAATAAGCTAATAATCCTGCTAAAGCAACATTAGCAGAGCCTGTCGCAGGATCTTCAAGTGTGCCTTCATTTGGTGCAAACATTCGAGTATGTAAATTTTGTTGATCACGATAATAAATATGTAATTTATTAATTTTATTTTCTGCCAAAATCGTTAAATTGGGTTGAGCGGCTGTGACCCATTTAGCTGCTTTAATCTCAGCAATAATAAAGGGGCTGCCACAACTTGCTATCATCGGTAAATGGTATTGGGTGCTGATCGCTTCAAACGGTAAATTGATAGCGGCCGCAATCAACTCTGGAGTAAATTTTTTTCCCATTGAAAATCCTTGCGGAGCCTTTAAGCGAGCGCCTACACAAACTTTATCTTCATACCATAAATTGATAGCAACCAGACCTGCTTTTTCTTCAAACAAAATTTCTTCATTTTGGAAAGGGAAATTCTCTGATAAATAATTTGCCAACACCACGGCGGTGCCGATGTTAGGGTGACCCGCAAAAGCCAACTCTGATGAAGGAGTAAAAATACGCACTTTAGCGGTATTTTTTGGGTCTTCGGCAATTTGTAAAAAGGTAGTTTCTGAATAATTAAATTCAGCGGCAATTTTCTGCATGGTATCATCGTCAAGATTCTCTCCCCATACAACTGCTAACTGATTACCGGCAAACCTTTGTCGGGTAAAAACATCGACAGTTCTATATTTTAGTTGCATTTAATCACCCCTTAAAATTGATGGAAAAGCTCAGGACTCTTGTTCTATCATTATAAACGCCGTAATAGAACTGGCGAGAGCTAATAAAGATGCGATCAATATAATAATTTTATATCCTGTCACAAAGGCATTTTCAATTATCTGATGAGCGCCTGCATCATTCGTTTTAATCGCGGCAAGTTGGGACTGCTGTTCTAAGACTCCTTGTTGAATATTTAAAGGAGTTCTAGATGCTTTAAAATTCTTAACTAATTGATGATTGAAAATCATTGTCATAATAAATCCCAGAATTGCAACTGCTAATAACCCTGCGATTCGAGACACCGCATTGTTTACACCAGACGCAGCCCCCGCGTGATCGAGGGAAACAGAATTCATAACGACGGTAGTAAGGGGAGCAATACTGATAGCCATGCCTAAACCAAGAATTACAGTAGCGGGAAAAACCGTTAACCAATAAGATTCAATGAGATTAACTCGAAGAAATAAAGCAAACCCAACTGAAGCAATGACGGGTCCGACGATTAGTGGGCGTTTAGGGCCAAATCGTTTAACCAAAGTACCCGCCCAACGTGACAACAAAAAAACCTGAAGTATTAATGGAAGAATTGCCAGGCCTGCTTCTGTCGGGGTGTAACCCAGAATTTGAATTAAATTTAAGGGAAAAAAGAAAAGTACACCATAGAGAGCTGAATAGAGAAAAAAGGTAATAAGGTTTGCACCACTAAAATTTCGCGAATGGAACATGGATAATGGCACCATTGGAAAAGGGGCTTTTGTCTCAACAAAGACAAATCCAATCATTGCAATAAGTCCGATCAAAGCCACAAAGACTGCCTTAGCCCCATATTCCCATTCAATAAGCCCGAACACAATCGCTCCCAATCCAATGATTGCCAAAAATGCCCCCACAAAATCTAATACAGGAGGATGACGTTCATTTTTACTTTCTGATACATAAAAAATTGATATAATGAAAACTGCCATTGCAAGCGGTAAGTTTAAAAAGAAAATCCATCGCCAAGAGGTATGCTGTATCAACCAACCGCCTACGACAGGGCCTGCCGCCGTAATAATGGCTGAAAATCCCGCCCAAGTGCCGATCGCTTGCCCTCTTTTATCTTCTGGAAACGAAGCGCTGATGAGCGCCAAGCTTCCTGGGACTAGAAGCGCCGCCCCGATACCTTGGATGGTCCGTGCAGCAATAAGGGTGAGGATAGTTGAAGCCACTCCACACCATGCAGAAGAGACGGCAAAAATAACAATGCCAATCAAAAAGATTTTCCGCCGACCGAAAAAATCACCCAATGCACCCCCAACTAATAACAATGCGCCTAGCGTTAAAGCATAGGCCTCAATGACCCATTGGATTTGGCTGATAGATGCATGCAAAAAGGATTGAAGGGCCGGTAATGCAAGATTTACAATGGTGCCATCGATAAATGCCATGCTGGAACCAAGTATCGTCACAACCAGGATCCACGATGATCGAGACGAAACAGCTGGATTAAAAGGTGAACGCAGAAAATTTGCCATTAATCTTCCAGGTGGAATTGCTTATAAAGGTTGATAAAACACTTTAACTTTTGATTCGAAAATTAATGTTATAGAAAAGTTTAGTAAATAGATATAGTTTATAGATAGTAAGTTACGTAGCTAATTGAATTGTCTTCTCCAATGGCTCCTGCTAAAAATGAAACTTATCAGCGAGGCTCCTGAACCAGGACAGCCAGTGAGACTGCTGCACTTCTAAGTTAGAATTTAAACTCTGCGATTGAATCGTGCGGGGTGACAATGGTGGCGGCCTCAAAACCCCTACCCAAAGGCAGAGGTATCAATTTTTATACATGTTCTACTAATTCCGATATAGAATCTATATTAACAACCACACCCATTTCCCCTGAAATGGAAGTAGAACTCATGCTGATGTTTGAATGATCCTTTGCTAATATCAAATTGCACGTTGTAAGCAGGTTGATTATTGCGCCTCTGCAATAATGCGTTCCATTTCAATTACGCAGTTATCGGGATTCATGACAGCGTGGCAACAGGCCGCTTGAGCGGAAATGTCAATAAAGTCCCCAAAAATTCCGTCACCAAACGTATGATGCATGATTCTACGCAAGCGCTGGTTCTGATAGGACGGCATACCCACGACATGGTAGACGAGAGAGCGTTCAGCTTTAGCACCCATCACTCCATTGTTCGACGGCATCACAGACACTTTTAAAAGAGCGGTGACACACGAAAAAATCAACTTGACCTCATCTTAAGTTGAGTATATAATTCACAAGTTGCATTATATAAACAAATCACAAACTATGAAGTCGAAAAATTGAAAAAAAAATTAATCTGTAATTTACGCCTTTTAGCAGAATCCAAATTACCTGACACACTAACTCCGGCCTTAAAAGAAAAAGGCTGGTGCCTGGGAATCGGCTATTATCTGATCCAGGAGTTAAACAAGGGGGTCAGCATAGAAAAATTAGAAACTGAACTCCTGGAAATACGTGACAGCGATTTAAAAGTTACAAAACCCGAATGGGTCGATTTAGCCGAAGCTATCAGCAAGATACAAATTCGTGGTAACCCCGGCATAGGTACAATCATCGCTGCTGGATGCTTTTGCAATCTTGCCTATGCGCAGATACTGGAAAGATTTATGCCTGTTACTGGTCAGGCACTGTGTTTCTCTAATCATCTAACTGGCGATGAGGAAAAAAATTCTCATGCTGTATTCATTTATCGTGTTGGATTTAATTCGTTTTGTTTTATCGATGGCGGAATTAATGAAAAAATAGCCATGACAGACTCTAACGTGACTATTTTGGCGCTTATTAAAGAGCGACTAAAATTTCCGACTTTGGGAATTACTACCGTGCAAGTTGTAGAGCCTTTTACTCCCGCACCTAAACTCAGCCCCAAAGAATGGAAGTTTTTTTACGAACGCAATTTGAAAATTTTAGATTCCGAAGCGTTGGAAAGAGTGATTAATCGCGTCCAGGAATGGGGAAAAGATTTTTTCTCACCAGCCATTACCGAATATTATCAGGAAACTAAACAGAAGAAAGCAATATTTAATATCAAGTCTATTAGTAGTGAATTAAAGCAATACCCCTGGTTATTATCTGAGGTTATAGCTCACCAATTCGATCATCAGCTTTTAAATGGTTATTCTTTTACTTCGGCTAATTTACAGGATTGCAAATTTACAGGCTCTGAATTAGTTGGCGCTGATTTTAAAAATTCTGATTTAACCAATGCTGATTTTACAAAAAGTAATTTGGAAAACGCCGATTTTACAGACGCGATATTCAGTTCCACTACCAGGTTTGATGAGGCCAATATCAGCAACGCTGTATTTAACCCTGATATTGAGCATTCAGTGTGGACTCAGCTTAAAAAGGCTAAACGTTTTACCCCGCGTGTCAATATACTTCTTTGTGATTATTTATCAAGAAAAAACACCCCGCCGTTATTTTCTATGCGCGCGATGCAATTGTTTAATATTCACGATCCTGAGTCAGCTCTTGCTCCGATAATAGCTATGGGTCTTTTTAAAGCGTCAGCCTACTCCGAATTATGTAAGCTTTTTTTACAAACAGATGATAGTTCGCTCTGTTTTACCAGATATTATTCTGACCCAGGTTGTCCAGGTCACCTGGATTTCGTCATTGTTAGCACAAACATGCTCCTTCTCCAAGTCGGTGGGCTTAGATCAACAACGCCTTTACTTTCTCCAGAAATACTTGCAACGACGATGCCACGTCTTCTATCCCTGTCGAAGCCGGGAGTGATCTCCGTGCAGGTAAAAATGAATAAGGATGAATATTTAGAGATGAAAGGATGGGAAAAATTTTATCAGCAGCATTTATTAGTGTTAAATTCTATAAAATTACGTGAAATAGACGTGCTTCTACCTGATTTTGAAGATTCTTATATCCCCAATTACGGAGCAGATGCATATATTATCAATTCATTTAATTCCAAAGAGCAAAAGCACACGCTGATACAGCAAGCGAAATTTAACGGTACCGATGTAGAATGGAAAGCAGCAAAGGAATCATATCCCTGGCTGGAAACCGAAATTTTTGTTCCTTTTCATGCCTACCAGGATCTTACTGGCCAATCTTTTGCAAAGCAAAATCTATCAAAAGGCATTTTTGTCGGTGCAAACCTGAGTGGCGTCGATTTTTCCGATGCTAAATTATGTGAAGCCGATTTAACTGACGCCCAGTTTGATGAAAAAACTAATTTCACCGGGGCTAATCTGCAGCAGGTTAAAATGCCTATCTGTCTTAACAGTCCGATTTTTCTGACCCTGAGATTCTCAACACTGTCTTCAGAACCGATCCATAATAAAATTTTAGTGATGCTGTGTTTTTATTTATATGAAAAACGGTTTCTCACAAACGGACCCAAAAGAGCACTTCGATTATTCCAGTTATTGCAGGACGGTAAACCAGAATCCTTACAGGTAGTGAAAGAATTTTTGCGAACCGGCAAAGTGGTTGATCCGACGAGGAATTGGCTTTGTAATAATCCAAGTATTCTCTTACGAAAAACTATTAACGATCTTATCCCACCTGACCATGCGCTTCACTCACAGAGTCAACTCCTGTAACACCTATATGAGCAAAAATTCATTATGACCGATCAAATGACTGAAGGCACTGGTCAGTCTGCGCAAATTCATTTATTAGCATATGCGTAGCTGATGCAATGACATCTTCACGTTGAACCGCATCTTTTTGGTTGTTTGTGAAATAGATCGCCACAACGATGGGTGAACATTGAGGCGGCCAAATGATTCCAATATCATTGGTTGTCCCATACTTGCCACTTCCAGTTTTATCGCCAACAAGCCAACCCTTGGGAACACCTGCACGAATTCTGGAATTGCTCGTGGTACTGCTTTTCAACCAAGACTGTAATTGTTCACGTTGAGGCAATCCTAATGCATCGCCGAGAGCCAGTTGTTGCAAACTTTTTTCCATTGCCGCAGGGGTAGAAGTATCACGCAAATCACCAGGAATCGCTGAATTCAATTCAGGTTCCCAACGATCCAGTCTAAATGTATGATCGCCAATTGAATATGCAAATGCAGTAACGGCCTTAGGCCCTCCAAGTTTTTTTAATAGAAGATTCATTGCAGTATTATCTGACTGGGTGATGGCTGCTGTGCACAGTTCATCAATCGTCATCCCATCAGCCACATGGTTTTGAGTAATGGGCGCGTAACCAGAGGAATCTACATCTTTTTGGATGTAAGTTATTTTTTGCTGTAATAAATGGCTATTGGTCATACTTTTTTTCAAAATAGCTGAAACAACCATCACTTTAGACGTGCTACAAAATGGGAAACGCTCTTCCGCACGATATTGTATGCGCTGATTATTCCCTGTGTTGATTGCGGATATCCCAAGGCGTCCGCCAGAGGAAGCCTCAAGTTCTGCCAACTTGTCCCGTATCGAGGCTGAAGTAACTGATTGAGAACTCGCGAATACAGGCTTGCATGCACCTATAAAGAAAACCGCCATACCCATCATTAACAATGAGTATTTAAATGTAGAAAAATTCATATTATCTAGCTCTTCTTTTTAAATTTTGGTGAAATCTCTTATGCAATAATACAACAGGGTCTTTTTTCGGGTAATGAGGTTCGTTGTCTCCAGGTATTTAAATGCATTTCCGCCGCCTGTAACAGTGAAGATTTATTGCTCTGAGGTAAAGCTTGATGCATTACCTGGTCTCGCAAAGATTGCCAATGTCCCAGCGCGACTGCCGCAATCAATGGTTGGTGACTGGGCGGCGACTCTTTTAGATAAAAAGTCTCTAGACGAACGATCCATTTTTTGAGTTCTTCCTTGGGTAATGCACTCACCGTCATTGAAACATGAGCGATAGATTGACAATTATCCTGCAGCACGGCCCGAAAATAATAATCAATGGCCCGTGACATCACTTGCACTTTTTCAATTAGATCACCCTTAGCCTCTTCTAACTGTTGAATCCATTGTATAGGCGGGCTTTCTAAAAAAGAGTTACCTGTTGTCATCTCTGTTTCTGAAGTTGATGTCAAAGTCTTCGTCAACAATATTTTATTATCAAGAAGTTTATCGGGTTGTTGGAATGAGCCTAATCTGGGCTGCATCGCAAAAAACAGAGGATGGTCTGTAGCGCTGGTAGGCGTTGGCACCCCCTCGAATGAATCTCTCATGCGATAAGAAGAATCCCCAGAACCACTGTCTTGGGAGATACGAGTGGCTTGTCCCACAGACGATGACCTCCGGGTGAACAATGAAGATGATGGTGAATGACGGGGTATCGATAGTTTACGTGATTCTTGAGGTCTCTCTAATTTTTGGTCATCGCTTGACGGAGATTCGCTGCTTGATGTTTGATGAGAGAATTGACCCATTTTAACGTATAAAACTTTTGCATTAATGGGTTTTGTCAGGTAATCATTCATACCTGCTTTGAGTGCGATTTTCTGCTGATCGCTCATAGCATCCGCGGATAAACCAATGATGGGGATGGGGGTTAGTGATGAATCTTGCTTTGCTTTTTCCAGAGACCGAATCTCTCGAGTCGCCGTAAGACCATCCATTACTGGCATCTGTATATCCATTAAAATCATGGAATAAATCTTTTTCGAGTATAGGTCGATCGCTTGTTGGCCATTTTCCGCAATATCAACTAGACAACCAAATTTTTTCAGCATGCGCGCGATGATTTCTTGATTCACTTTATTATCTTCAACAACCAGCACTCTCACATTTAAGTCTGGCTGGATTTTTGATCGGGAAGATTTTATTTTTTCTTCGCTGGATTTTCGTGGATGATGGAGATTCCTGGCTATTGGTAAAGCCAAATGGATATCAAATTGTACCCACTCCTGTTCCACTGAGCTGGTACAGTCAATTTCTCCTCCCATCAGATTCAGCAATTGCTTGCAAACCACCAGCCCCAGACCCGTACCCCCAATAAGGCGAGTAATGCTAGAATCACTTTGAGTATACGGCTTAAATAACTGCTTGAGTTGCGAATCCCTCAATCCTGGTCCAGTATTTTTTATTTTAATATGCAGTTGCTTATTTTTTCCTACGCTTTGCATGGATAGTGATAGTTCGATGGAGGCAGGTCCTTTAGCAGGCGGTTTAGCAAATTTAAAGGCATTGCTCATCAAATTGTTCAATATTTGTTTTAATCGATAAAGATCGCCTATGAGCTTGAGCTGGGGATCAATGTCTGCAAAATTAGTCGATAATGAAATGTCTTTTTCCTCGCAGATCGGTCCATAAGTATTCATGAGAGGTTTGCATATGTCACGTAGGATGGCAAAGGGTTTCGACTCTAACGCCACTTTGCTCTGGTCGAGTTTATTGAAATCCAGAACATTGTTCAAAATCGTGAGCTGCTCTTTACCGCAGGATTCAATAGTTTTAAGCTTTTCCTTATTGCTCTGCAATTTTCCATATAATGTGTTTAGATCACATTGCATATCTAAGTTGTCTCGATATGTTTCAATCTCAGCTAACTGTCTGTCCAAACTTTCTCTCACCAACTGGGTCATACCCAGAATCCCACTAAGTGAAGTGCGCAATTCATGAAACAAAATCGCCATTCCTTCCTGTTCTTTGGTTTTTTGCTGAGGAAGACTGATTGTAGATTCGGCGTCGATATTTTCTTTAATCGGCAGGGAATGCGTCGGTGAAGACTCCTTACTGTCAATTATACCCGTGACCATTTGGCTCTGTGGCTGGAATATCGGTGAGTCCGGTTTTTTGACTTCTATAGGGTGATCGTTAATCATAGTGTTATCCTTTATATAGTGATAGTGAATCGTTATTCATAATGTAATCCTTCGTCAATTGGTCTAATTTAGACGATCATTCCAGTGATTGCAATTAAATCCATATGGAAAAAACATCAGTCTTACCATGAGTTAAATTTATCTGAAGAATGATATTGAACGCTAAAATTAATAGATAGGATCAAGGTATTTTGTTAATTAATTGTTTTATAAGAAAATTAATAAAGATGCCTAGATCTGGAAACGATTAGCCATAAACGATACTAGCATTTTTCCTAGTTGGACGCGAATAATGAGTATGAAAAAATATATTCTTTCAGAATGAAGGAGCTAAATATGCGTAGAATTATTTCTAATTTTTATTCAGAAAGTTGGCCGTTTTTTATTAAATCGATTATTAGAGTTGAGCGTTGATTTTAGCGCGATGCTTTTACTCAGCAGAATTGATCCGGAAAGAGAAAGCGCAGCCAGTTTAATCACTGCGATGAGTATTGTGTTAAGAAGTGTAAACGCCTGCTGTTTATACTATACAGCGCCCGCCATACGAACATCAATCAGTAAGCCTGACGAGCCTGTTTTTGCGGTAGGAAATATATTGCATAAAGCTTGGTTATTTGCATTTCCTTTAGGTTCAGTGGCAGCGATCTTTGCTGCTTTAGCCAGTGAACCAATTTTTTTGAAAACTGGACAGCCCGCAACAGCAGGAAGATACTATTGCATTGCCAATGTAAAAGATAATGGACGCCCTTAACGAGACAGGTGCAGCCTCACAAGCTATGGCGATGAATAAATTTTTTTTTTCGACTATCCAAAAAAATCGATTTATGTGCAAAAAAATATTTAAATTTTAGTAAAATTATGGGGTATTACTCAGGATCTGAGCGCAATTTCCTTGATTCATCTTACTATCATTACTGAGCTGAGGTCTTGGTAATAGACGATATTTATTATTTTCTGACCTGTCGCTAACCATCATGCTCCCAAAAGCTAAAGGCAAGAGACTAGTAATCAATCGATCTATGCCCACTAAAAAAGAAAACCCAAGATTTTTTTGTTGATTGAGAAACGAAAAAAAGAAACAAACCATTCCTATTAAAATAGCAAATAAAAAATGAGCTTTTTTAATCCAAGAACTATATTTGACAGAAGCTATTAGTGCGATATTTTCTGTGAGTGGAATTCCAAGCCTATTTGCCGGTCGCATCTGTTCTGTGAGATAAGAGAAAGAAACCATTTTTAATGATATATTCGTAATAGAATTATTGAGAAATAAGCAAGAATGTAGGAATAGATTAAGTATTTGATATGCCAGGGGATGAAATTGTGGAGAAGCAATTTTGCTTATCAATGAGCCCCCCCTCCAAGTATCAAGATGCCGTATGGTATTAATAAAAAACCTCGTATATTCGGCAGAAAGAAAATGATAAATTAAATATAAGCCTCCTATGACAGAGGCAATGCGTGAACATTTTGAGTCTTTTCGATATATTCTAAAAAAAGAGTTTGTGATTTCACCGGAATCAAATAGATGATGTATCAGAAAAAATGATCGAATAAAGTAAAAAAGATGATACAAAGTTTCAGAGAATTCCATACGATCAGTCACAATAATAATATAGCTCAATAAAAATGGGACACTCCTCAAAATAAACTTAAATGTAGGATGCGCTCTGAATAATTTAAAGCAGGTTCTAGTCAATAAATAGCTGTCGATAATTAATAATATTCTCATAGCAGAGAAATTAGAATTAATAAAGATGTGAAAACCCATTACTGAAAGGGCTAAAATAATTTCATTTTTTAATTTAGAAAGATTTTTGATATCTATCACTTCGATAAAAAAATATTTTTCCCCGGAGGACAATTCTTTCCAACCATTAAATTCCTTGAATAAAATTTTTGAAAACTCCTGATTAGAAATTTTTTGATCATTCACTAATTGGTAATGGTCAAATAATTTTTTTGCTATTTTGTCTTCAAAAAAATTCTGAACATTAATGGGCTGCCTGTTGATAGGATTAATTTTTGCAAGTAGTAATTTATTAGACTCTGCCTTAGAGTAGGTGTTTCCATCTACTGTGCAAACGTAAGAGGAGGTATTTTTTTCATCCAGTGGAAATGAAAGATATATAGGTGAATTATATACTTTATCTAAATCTGCTACCTCTGTTGCATTTTCTAAAGAGTCATCTTGATTATTGACATTTTCAATAATATATTTATTGAGATCTATAACCAAATGCCTAGGGATTACTTTTTCTTTAAAACTTTGTTCAGTCACAATCCCAAATGGTTTCAATTCGCCATGATTAAAAGCCGATTCAACGCTGCTTCTGTCATAAGTATAAGGGGCAAAGTGAGAATCGTTAATGATAACAGGATTTCGTATAAGTGTGTTGGTTGGATCCATAAGCCCAAACCTGTGGCTGGAATGCTCACCTCGTGTCGGAGATATAGATGGGTTTGCCGCTTTATTATTACGTCTTTTTCTCAGTTTCTTCATAACTTATTTTACCACTAAACATCATAATAACAAAAAATCCTAAATTACCATATTAAGTTTGTCAATTGAAGATGGCATTATTTTAGGCTTCCATTGCAAAATGAATCTCATTCAGCAACACGTTTAAGCAATCATGCGCACGCATAACTGAGATCAGAGCCTTTCAAAGAAAATTGTACCAGCACATTCTGTACAGCTATTGCTATAACTCCAAGCATTCCCACTGCCTCTAATTAATCACAAAGACACACAAAGGTAAAGCACACCAGAGGTGTTAGGGTTGAGCCTCAAGACAATTCTTTTTTACTGGGCGGGGTTAAAATGTAAAGGTATAAATTTCTAAGTTAGGGGTTTCAGCAATCAGTTCAACTATTCCAGAAATTGGTTGAGGAAATTTCACGAGTACATATAAAGTGTGATTTTGGACTTGCAAGTTTTTTTGGAATTTTCCATTGATAAAAACTTTTACGGTAATTACTTTACCCGTTTTGCTACCCATTACTGCAAATACCTTCTGGGCATGAAAATGTAATTTAATGCTGGCATTGTTGGCTTGCGTTTCGATTTTTTCATTTTGGATATTCCATTTTCCGCTTAATGCCCAATTGTCTTCAGGCAATGAGGTAGGATAAGTATAATCATTCACTGTGTCTTTTTTCACCGGTTCTGGACTATGAAATGCATCGGCGCGTTCGTACCCTAAGTATGTTTCCGGAGTGATATTCATCGCTTCGGGTTTTATTGCTTCGATGTTCATTTGATTTAAACCAAGCAAAATACGAATATTGTTTTCGATAATATCATAATCACCTTCACCAAAATGCGTATAAACCACTTGTCCGTTTTTATCAATTAAATAATCCGCCGGCCAATATAAATTATGATAATTTTGCCATGTGACAAATTGATTATCTAATGCGACTGGATATTGAATGTGATCACTTGAAATTGCTTTTTTAACATTTTCAGGTTCTGATTCAAAATCGAATTCAGGACTATGCACACCGATAATAACTAATCCCTTGTCATGGTAATTTTCATACCATTTATTAACGTCTGGAATCGTTCGTATGCAATTAATGCACGAGTAAGCCCAAAAATCGATTAAAACTACATGGCCTTTTAAAGCATTTAAAGTTAATGGCGGTGAGTTAATCCATTCGGTAATTCCCTGAATAGGCGGAGCTGGATAAGGATTTTTGAGTGGATTAATCAGTTGGTTTGAAGGTTTGAAACTTCTCCCAACATGAGTGAACTGCGGTAGCAAAAAACCCTTCTCAGTCATAATGACCATGTAGACAACACTTAAAATAATTAACACACCAAATATTTTTCGAATAATTGTCGTATTATTTTTTAAAAAGGATAGTTTGTTCATGATCCTTTGGCCGAAAAAAGTAATAATTAGCATAGGAATCCCAACGCCCAAACTAAAACAGAAAATAGTAATCAAACTGTTAAGATTACTTTTTTGAATAATCGTTTGTACAATAACCGCTGCTAAAATCGGTCCCGCACACGGGGTCCAAATTAAACCAATCAATCCACCAAACATTAACCCATACCAAAAACCACCTTCAGGTTTGGTAAATGACGCCCCTAATGCACCTATTCGTTGAGTGAGCAAGCTAAACTTTTCAGTTAATTTAGAAGAGAATAAGACACAACCCAAAATAAACAAAATTGCAAATGAAATATAACGCACAATATTTAAATTTATGCCTGCTATAGCCACCAATTGGCGGGAATAAAAAGTAAAAATAGCAAAGAAAATAATAAATCCAACAATAATACCTATAGGCCGTTTTTTACCACCAGTCAGGGAAGCGGAAAGAATGATAGGCAGGATTGGCAATATACAAGGCGAGACGATAAGTGCCAATCCTTCGAGAAAAGCCAGTGGAATATTGATCCATTCAATTTGCATAAACTAATTATAGCCGAAGTTTGAGAAGATTGAGTATCAGAGAAGGTTTGTATCATGCAAATCTTTCGATTTATAATTAAAATATGGATATCACTACTAACAGCATCCTCGAATATGTTTATCTCAAAAAAACTCAATTAGCTTATGAATTAATCATGGGGCGACAATTTAGGGTAATTAATATCTTCCATAGAAATTTTATTGTCAACGCTAGGTATCAAGGCTTGAATGAAACCATGATATAGTAAATTACCTATTATAGAGAAGAGACTGATATTAGGATCATCAATCTTCCCAGAAATATTTATTTGCGTTGCCGTCGATTTTTGCTCATTATTTTTTAAAATTTTATATGCTATTGAAATGGCTCCTTCATAAATCTTTTGTCCTAAATTCGCATTTTTTTCTTCTTCAATTTGTAAATTTTTCACGAAAGGTTTGGCATATCCCTTTATTTTCCCACTCGCGGCTGCAGCTTCAAAAAATAAACTAAATGATCCAGATTTAGTTTTTACATTAGTATATTTTTTTAAAAATGAATTTATCTTAGGTAATTCAAGTTCTTCGAGTGATGCTTGCACATAAAAAGTCGGTGTTTTAATAGAAGGATTGAATTTTCCTTGAATAACAAAATCTGCATTATCCATAATCTTACACTTTAATGACAAAGTTGAAACTAATCCAGTTTTCCTACCGATATTCTGCATATTTTTAAGTGTCATATTGAGATTTTTAAGGTATATATTGAATGGATTTCTGACTTGATTATTTTTGAAATAAACTTCGCCATTGTTGACAATAGTCTGGTTAATATCAAGTGGCATTAACGATTTAAAGATTTTTATGCTTTGCTCGCTAATCTGTATTTGCTGCTTTTTCTTTCCTGGCGCAGAGGTATCAATAATAGTAATGATGGGATGCTGTATATTAATTTTTCCTACAAGTTTACCCTTTAATAAAGCACTCCAATGGATCGAGAAAGAAATTCTATCTACCTTTAAATAAGGATCTTTGAATTTAAGATCTTTTTTCCATAATCGCATATTAGTAAGGACAGATTTACCTTGGAAAAGATATAAATTTAAATCAGAAATTTTGGCATAATACTCGGTTTTTTGGCTAATTTCGGAAGTAACATATCTTAAAGCTGCATAAGGCAAAGCAATTCGAACAACCATTATTAGCAATATAACTGTAATAATAATGCCAGATTTTCTTCGCCAACTATGATTTTTGACCATGATTCAATACCGCCTACTAAATTAAACTTATTATTGAGATCACACTATAATAATAACATAATTTATGTACTATATCTGCTGTGTTCTATATTTTTTTAACAAATTAAATAATAGTTTATTTAATTTGTTAAAAAAACAAAAATATTATTGATTATCAAATTAAGGTATGTTAATCTAAACCTGACTCTAGAGAAAATTTATAAAAAAGCATTCAAATGCTAGTGGAATAAGGAGTAGTTTATATGAATTCCATATTTAAATTTTTCTGTAACGGTGCATTTTTATCAGTCTGTATTTTTTTACCTCCCTACTATTTATATTCAGCTTTCAAATTTAAAACTTAACTTTCCTTGGTTTTGTATAAGGCATTAAAAAAACTTTTACTTAATTAAGGAGGACCGAGATGACTACTTTAGTGGGTAAACAAAATGATTTTTCCGAAGCTTTATTTTCCTTATGTGAATTGGATTTTGATGCACTAGAAGCATATGAAACTGCTATAAGCCTTTTAGAAAATGAAAATTATAAACAACAGTTGCGAAAATTTAAGGAAAATCATGAACGTCATATTATCGATCTGCGGAGTATTTTATTGGCAAAAATGAATAAAGCACCTCATTCTCCCAGTATGAAGCAATGGTTAACTAAAGGGAAAGTCGTATTGGCTAATTTGGTGGGGGATGAAATGATTTTAAAAGCAATGTTAACGAATGAAGAAGACACTAATACCGCTTACCAGAGAATGTATCAAAGAGCTGATAAGTGGCCAGAGGCTGAAAATATTCTCCAGAAAGGTCTAGCAGACGAAAACGGTCATAAGAAATGGCTCGAAAATATTTTGAAAAGTTCTATTGTGACCTCTGGAGACTAGAGGCGCTATTAATATTTTAATAGCTTCATTAACTATGCTAGGAGAAAAAAAATGAGTTATGAAAAACAATATCGATCAGAAGAAAATAATCGCAATTTAAGCCGCTCAGAAGCAGGTCAATTGGGTGGTTTAGCAAGCGCTCGGGGTCGCCGTCGCAAAAAACAGGATGATGATTATCATCAAAGTCATAGCACGAATGGTCATTATGATTATGACGAAAAAGAGGACGATGCTGGTAAATACAGAGGCAGTTCAGGTAACGATAGTCAGTTTCGCAGAAGCCACGATGATATTTATGGGCAACAGAATGATGGCAGACAGAGAGGTGGTTCAGCGAGCAGTCGCAGGAATCAAGATGAGGGTTATTATCAAGAGAATCGCGGCTTTAATAATGACTGTAATGAGGAAGATGATAGCAGACATAGAAGCGTTTCAGCGCGCAACCAGGGTAGGCAAAGCAGAAATCAAGATGATGATTATAGGCCACAAGCTCGTAGGAATAGCCCTCGTGATTACGACGACCAAGAAAATGATAACGGCCGAATGAGTCATTCAGAAGGAAGCCGCATGGGTGAGCCAGCTAATGGTCGGAGTCGCCATAGCAGAAGTTTCGACGATAATTATTATCAAGAAAAGCGCAGCTACGATAACGATTATGAAGAGGAAGGTGACGGCAGACGTCGAGGCAGTTCAGCAAGCAGTTGTGGTAACCCTCAGCATTATGCAGCTGAAAATGACGACGACTATGATGATGAAGAAGATGGTAGACGACATAGCAGTTCAGGGAGCAATCGTAGCCATTCCATTCGTGAAAATGATGACAGAAACACCATGAGTCGAAGAGAAGCAACGCAGACACGCAAAAAAGAAGATCCTAATACTTTTATGAGAGAAGACAAAAGAGGAAGCCGATCAAAAAGAAATAAAAGTGAGTAGTTAGGAATGACAAGCTAAGTGGATAACGGTTGGTTTAAAATACTAACTGCTATCCACTTAGCAAGTTTTCAAGTTTATGAATTACTATTTTATAAGGAGAAAATTATGAACTTTAATTCTTTAGAAAATAGCAAAGTTTCCGGAATGCAGTCCTGGCAATATAAAAGAATTTCATGGGCTGCCATCCTCGCAGGCGTTATCACTGCTTTAGTGGTTGAAGCGTTACTTAATTTGTTAGGTTTAGGTATCAATTTAATATCGTTTATACCAGACAAGGAGGTGCTAACAGGATTAGGCATTGGATCCATAATCTGGTTAATTATAGTGAGTATTATAGCCTTATTTATAGCGGGATGGGTTTCCGGTCTTGCATCTGGCAAACACACCAATATATCAGGTGCTCTACAAGGATTTATTACCTGGGCAATGTCGAGCTTGATTGTGTTGTTATTTATGGCTACCACCACGGGGGTAATTGTAGGTGGCGTTACCAGTTTGCTAGCGCGGGGCTTAAAAAGTGCAGGAGAACTGACTTTAAACCAAAAAGACAATATCGATTTCTTAAAATTACCTGGAATAAATACTATGCAACAAAGATTAAAACCAGGGATCTCTAAAGAAAAAATATTCAACGATGTTACTGAAGCAGCGCAGTCATACGTGACTGCAGATAATGACCAAGAAAAAGCTAATGCGCGTCAATCTTTAAGTTCCATCATCTCTGAAAATACAGATTTATCCCCCCAGGAAAGCGAGCAAAAAATAACATATATTGAGCAAAAGTATCAAAAAGTAAAAGAACAGGCTGAAAAACAAAGCAAAAAAATAAGCAGTTTCATAGGGGGTGCCGCTATTGCTGCTTTTTGCTCCTTTTTATTGAGCGCTATTGCTGGAATAATGGGTGGTATCATTGGTTGCCGAAGAAATTCCCAAGCTTAAAATGAAATTTAAAATAATAAACTAAAAATGAGACGATAGGAGTTCTCTATTTACATCACATCTCTCATTCTAGCTTGTCGTCTCATTGATAAAAGAGCAAACTTGGCGGAGGGTTTGAGAAACTTTCGGTATCATTTGCGATCGATGTATTAAACACAGTCGTTACGTCTCTTATTTCAGCTAATTTTTCTTCGGTTGAGATAATCCCTAAATCAATTAGAAAATTTTTGATATAATCTACACGCACGAGGGTTAGGGTATTAACTCCCAATTTTAACTTATTTTTTAGTTTATCAATTAACTTGATTTTAAAAGGGGGGTATAAATTGATGATGTCCAATAATAAGTTTTGAACCGTATTTATAATTACATAATCTTCCGGGTTTAATAAATAATTGTCATGGATTTTTTCTAAAATAAATGAAAATATATTTTTAATTTCGCTATATGGAATTTTACTAGGAATATCTATTTCAGCAAAACTAGTTTGTGGATTTATCAGGGATTCTAAATATTTTTTTAATACCCAAGCATATTGTACGAAGGCTAATGGATATGGAAATCCTTCAACCATGGCTACTCTAAAATCTTCAAGGGCATGGATAAAATCTCCATTCAGGCCATAGGCGATAGCACGTAGATATCTAGGGTAAATATTTACTGAATCTCCATCAGCGACCATTTCTGTATAACATGCAATAGCTTGTTTAAATTCCAGATTTATTCGGTGTAAATTTGCTTCATTAGTTAATGCATTCTTAATAAAATATGCTGCATGAATTTCTGCTGATGTGCCAGATTGGCTGAGTTCATAAAAATCCTGTTTTGCTTGTATCATATACTTTCTTGCTTGGGTTATAGTCTTAGAGTCTGGTTTAAACTCAGTAGGGTTGCTCACCCGCTCTAGATCTGCTAAAAGCATAAATAATTCGCCTAGGTTTGAATTAATACTCGCACAGTGACAAAGTTCTTTTGCTTCTTTGGCAATAGCTAAGGCCTTGGTATAATTTTTTTTGGCATTTTGATGTTTCCCGTCGCTGATGTTGGCAAACGCTAGATTATTAAAGCTATCTGGTAGTAAGGGATAGATGCTCGTACTTATTACTAGATATTTCTCGGCCGAACGTAAATCTCTTTGCTTAAGGAAATAAGTGCTAAGAAGACCCAATATCTTTGCGAAGCACTCTAAAAATTGAAATAATACCAAGTGACAAGTTTTTTCATCCATTGGCCCAGTATTAATTATTCCAAAGGATGCAGATAAGCAAATAATTTCTTTGAAAAATTTTTTTATATTAAAATTTTTTCCATCAATACGTTTTTCTATTTGGTTAATTAAAAAAATAACTGCATTTTTATATTGATTTTCCAAATTATCGATTTGGCTTTCAAAATCAATATCAAAACCTTGCCTTTTTGCGGCAATATAAATATATTGTATAGCGCGTGACCCTTCAATTTCTTTAAGTACTTTTAAATAAATATTAATAACGGGTTTGAAATCATGGGTTTTTTGCTCTGCTTCTCTCTCTTCTTCCAGGGCTTTGTCTAAGTCTGGGTGTTTTATTTCCGTTCCATCGCGAAGCATAATCCTTATGAAACCAGTATCAGATTTTTGATCTTCCCCAGGAGGTGAATGTTGCATTTCTATAACTCCCATATATAATATTTTTTTGGTCTACATTCCAATGATCACTAAAGTCTGTTAATTTCATATTATATTTTTACCAAAGTCAAGGATAAGGGCAATCCTCACAACCGGTGAAATTGCATATTTAATCTAAAAATATCTATTTAAATTGTTCTTTTTAACTATGCTATATTTACAATAGTGTTATCAGAAATATCTAATTGAACAAGGGGATAAAATGATGAAAATGAATATAATTAAAAGTATTGCTTTAGTTTCGGTTTTAAGTGTGGCTGCTTTTAGCAGCGCACAAGCTTATTATGTGGCAGGCCATGGTCGCACTACGTGTTATTACCACAATGGCCAACGCGTTTGTGGATACCACCCCAACTATTACACTAACCCTCATTACTACAATTCTTATCAGCGGAAGGGTTGTGTTTACCGTGGTAATGGCTATTATACTTGCTATCATAGGTAAAAAAGTTCACTGTGACTTCGACCGCACCGAGAAGTTGATATGTTTTTGTAGGTTCTAAATCCGATCCTCTCGTGGCCTTAACACCGGCTTGGATCGGATTTACGAGGACAAAATCATTTCTAAACTTTTTCCAGGTTCGCAGTCATTGTGACTCTAGACATTCTTTGCAATATCTAGGAAAATCCTGGTATGAAGACAAAAAATGTCCGCCGCCAAAAAAATTATTTACGCCAAAGCTTATTAGGAAATGTGTTTTTAAAATTAAAAAAGCAAGGCATATATTTATGAGATTAGTGACAGCCGCCAAAACGGGTAATTTGCCAAAAGTGCAAGAATTCATTAATGATAAGGAATTTATCGATCAAACCGACCCAGAAACTGGCAACTCGGCCTTACATGAGGCCGTCAGCCTCAGCCACACTAGATTAGTGGAAGTTTTACTACAAAATAGGGCAAACCCCAATCTCACAAATAAAAAACAACAAACCCCTTTGCACCTGGTGAGCAATTCTCAAATTGTTTTTTTATTACATGGAGCGCAGGCAAAATTAGAAATAAGAGACGTAGAAGAACACACACCACTTCTACAGGCCGCTCGGTTAGGCATGCTTTCAGCCGTGTGGGCTTTACTGAGGGCAGGCGCTTCAGCGGATAGTTATGTGAGTTTTCTGCACTCTCAACGAATGACCACTTTATATTATGTCTGTGCGTTTAAAAGCGAAAACGTGGCTCTGCAACTGCGAGTCATCCAATTATTGATCGCAATGCAGGTGGATCTCAATGTTCACCCTAAGGGAACATTCCCTCCTATACACACCTTAGCTTTGCAAGAGAATTCTCATCTACGCAAAGATGCCATCTCTGCTTTATATATGGCAGGCGCAATGGTTCAGATAGCTGAGTTTGAACACCGCTGCCCCTCGCGAAAATCGGCTAGAAAACAAAACCAAACCTCTTCGCAACAAAAATATGAAATAGCTAAGGGAAGGATAATCGGATTAGCACAAAAAAATATCGCCAGAGCCGTCACTGATTTTTTCCCCGCAATATCAGGCACGAAAAAACCTAGTCTTCCTGCAAAATTAGTCAGCCAATATTGTGTACCCTAACTTAAAACAATGCCAGAGCCAGAAGGACAAGGCGGTATAGTAGTGGTTTCTGCGGATTTTTGGGCTTTATCCTTAATTTTTTCTCCAAATATCTCAGGAAGCGTTTCAGCCTCAGCAATTTTTCGATGTAACTCGATTTTTGCTAACTTTTCGCCAGGTTGTAATTTAGACTCCTCGATAGCAAGTAACGATTGATAATGATTACCCTCGTAACCCAACATAACGACACTTTTTGATTGAGCCGGTTTAAAAATGGTAACTGGCTTTTTCTCTTCCTTAGGAATAATCACAATAGTGACTGATTTCACCCTGGCCATTGCTTCGATAGCGTATGCGTCTGCCCAAGTCCTTTCCATAACCAATTTTTGTGCATATACACTAATGGATTCATAAGTGGTAAAAAAAGGTTGATAGACTTCTTTGTGTTCACTAATGTAAAAGGCAACCAGCTCCCTGAGCGTCTCGTCTTTTTCTGTTAATTTTAGCTCACTTAACTGATGAACCATTGCCGAGAAAAAGCAGTTTCCATCAGGAGGCACATCGTGACACTGATATCCGCAACTTTTAGTACGAGTAGCTAATTGTTGTTTTCCAAGCTTTATTTCTTCCGCCATCTCTATCAAATCCTTTTTATGGTCTTTTCCTGCATTGTGACCATCCCAAACTCCCAAAATCCATACCAAGTCTTTTTGGAGCTTAATCAATTGGTGATAAAGTTCATTTTTTTGGTTACCCAAATCGATATTGGTCAGGTTAACCTTTAGTCTTTTTTCTTTGAAAAAATCAAACACTCTTTTCTGGTTTTTTTGCCTTGCCTGGTTATCTACATCGGAAGAGAATGGCTGTCGCGATTTCGATTCTTTATCCAGCTGGGTATTTTTATGTTCTTGAAACAATTCGGTTTCTTCTGCCCACCCAGGATCAGTGTCCTGATTTTTTTCGCTAGAATATTGACCTTCTTCATCGTGGTCATCAGAAATCTCAGCTGATCCTTTTGATGCCTCCATCACTAAATCTATATTCTTATCGATTTCTGTAGCCACACAAAAACGCAAACAATAAGATTTGGTATATTCCTGAGATCGCCTTATCGCTGTCAGCATTGTTCTAGGAGAAAATAATAAATCGAGATCAACACCGTATCGGAGAAATTCCCTTCTAACAGATTGTTCGGCAAATACATAGTAGTTTTCCCAAAAGCTGTGATAGCCGCGCTTAATATTTAAAGCAATACAACCCATAAGAAAATCATTAACGACTTGCGAAAGTTTTTCTAAAGAAAACTGTTTATCAGTCAATGCAGAATACAATACCATAATGGCGACAGCCCAATGGATATGACCAGAAACTCCGGTGACAAAAATTGTTTGACTTAATTTTCTTACTTCTTCGTGGACATAAGTAATAATATCCGCCTTAGCGTAATATCGCGGTTTTTCCGTGGTCTCATTTGTATACATGTGGGAAAATGACTTCATGATTCCAGGATTCCCACTATAAACAGGTTGATCACCCAGTTCGTCTTTGACTTTTCTTCGCGTTACTTGCGGAAAATTTAATGTCCTTATAATACTATCGACAATTTGTTCTATGAACTGTGAATGTCCTAAAAGTTCTTTTCTTAAGAATTCCTGATAAGGAAAAAATCCTAAGAAGTCTTCCAAATCTTCGTTATCTGTAATGATCTTCCCGTACATTTCTCTAGCGATTCTCTCAATGCTTTTTCTAGGCCCTGCCTCATTAAAAAATAATCGAGCTAATTCAGATTCAAAAAACCGGCGCGCCTGGGTCTTATTTAAATCTTTATCCGGCAAATCTTTTTCTTCCTTTTTATCTTTATATTCATCTTCATCCTCAAATTCATTTTTCGATAGCACTTCATTTTCTTTTTCATTCTTACAATCCATCACATGCTGTTCTTTAATAAGACTTACTACTTCAATATTAAAACCATACATGGGCTGTGCAGCCAAATCTAATATTAGTTGCCAACACTGATAATAATTCCCTACTAAAAAATTTCTCCCGATATTCACCACTTCAACCTCAAAACTTCGAGTAAGTTTTTCCTCAAGCGGCTCATTGGCTAGCAGCCCTAAAGTTAGAAAAATAAGCTCTGCTTGATACAAGCTACCAGCATTCTTAAGTATATGTTCGTACTGTTCTCGACTAATACGCCCCATTTCTGGACTTTTGAGCGGATTGGGCGTAAGTAAACTGGGTTTATATATAAAATCAAGACGCTTAGCATAGCGTTCTTCATAAACCAGGGCGGCAATTGATTTCTTTAGTTTAAGCGGAACTTCAACGTCGGGAATCTGCTGAAAAGCTCTTTGCAAGACAATGAATTTATCCATCAACAATTCGATGGGCTCCAGCGCATCACGGATCTGGGTGATCGGTTTACTGTCTTTAGTTAATTTTTCTTCTTTGGCGGATTTTTTGATAAGTTCTTGAATTAATTTTATATTTTCTGTTTGTTTCATATCACTCTCTTCTTCTTACTGATTATTATGGTAAATATTAAAGCTGATATTATCATATTAATTGAACATTACAATTATATAAATAATAACCGCTCGATTTGCAGATGCCGCATTGGTGATGAAATAAAGCAAGATCTGGAATGAACAGAGATTCAACCAACGCAATTTTTTGATGCTTGAAAAGCTATACCAAATAGGTTATTTTGATAAATAGTGAGGTAGGTGATGCCAGCATTAAAACCTCTTTTTTGGCACATTTCATTTTCACATTTATTGGAGGTGGGAATGTTATCTGGATATGTACAAGCCGATAATTTAGCATTGATTACGGATCCAAGAGTTTTAGCTGTTCCGATTATAGATAACCGAGAACCGATGATCGATTTAAAAGATCAGAAGGAAATTATTTTTGGGCCTTCCCCGAAATTCCCAATAACCAAGATTATACATTTATACGAAAAAGTGTTTACGAAAAATTAAAGCAAGCACAGGTGCTTCTCCCCAAAAATTTGTATTTTTGTTTATATGAAGGGTATAGAAGCCTAACACTACAAAAATTTCTGTTTGAAAAACGGTATGAAAAAGTAAAGTTACAACATCCGGATTGGTCTGCCGAACAAATTTTTATTGATACTACTAAACTGGTTTCTCCCGTAACCAATCAAGACGGTTCGGTGAATATTCCTCCACATTCGACCGGAGGAGCTATTGATATTTATTTAGTGAATGATCAAGGGGAATATGTGGATATGGGAATACACCCGAAAGATTGGATAGAAGATTTGGAAGGGTCTATTTCGATAACAGCGTCAAATATTATTTCATCTGAGGCTGAAAAAAATAGAAAAATCATGTGTCAAGCTTTAACCTTAGTGGGTTTTACTAATTATCCAACGGAATATTGGCACTGGTCTTATGGAGATCGTTATTGGGCTTATGAGAAAAAACAACCTCATGCGATTTATGGTGGGGACTCCGCACTTTTCGCGATCCCTTCCCGGAATCAGGAATCGGTTAACCCTCAAGATAAATAGATCAAACCAGCTGCGCCTACAAATCGCCTTATACACGCACTATTTAGCAGACGTTGCTTATCTGAGGTTATACTTTTTTCAGCCATCCTGCCTCTGATGAGCCCAACCGCTAGTTTATTTTTTTAAAAACAAATACTGCCAAGATAATAAATAGAAGAAATAGAAATAGGAAAATACCAAATAGGATTTTCGCTATTCCCCCAGCGACTCCAGCAATACCAGTAAATCCCAATAACCCAGCAATGATTGAAATAATTAAAAATACAAAAGCCCATTTTAGCATATTTTCCTCCTAAATAAGTATTTTGGTTATATTAACCTAAGACGAGCCCAAGCTCCAGATCTGCTTAAATTAGTTGATACTTTACTTAATATTGAAAAAAAGATATTCTCAATGCTAATTTCTTGAACACAGAAGGATATAATAATGCTAAGAGATAAAAATGTTGAAGCTAAAACTGTAGAAATAGGGGAAATTCAATTTAAGAGTCTTCTAGATTTTGAGATTAAATCAGACTCAGAAGAAGAGCAATCATTCGAGCGTTTGGATAAATGCGCATACAAACATTTTTTAAATAAAGAATATGAAACATGTTTAACTTATTTAAATCTGGCGCTGAAGCTATCTTCTCAAACAGAAAGTCAAATAAATTTGGCCGACTTACATTTTAATATTGGTGCTGTTTCTTTGATACTAAAAAAGTATACGAAAGCAGAAGAAAATTTTATTAGTTGCATACGCATTGAAGTTAAACAATTGGGATGGACACATTTAAAAATAGCTGATCGATGTAAAGAAATGGCAAATCTTTTCTACGCGCACAAGATGAAGGAAAAATATTTTTGCTATCTTTCTAAACATTATGAAATTTTAATTAAAAATGCGGTAAATTTTTTTAATGTAGCTAACTATCAGGTGGAATTAGCAAATTGTTATTACCATATGGATGCCATTGACTCTGCGATAACTGCTTATCATCTGGCCTTGACCATGTACCATAAATGTGACGATTCAATAAGTTCTCTTGTTATTATTAATAAAGTAACAAAGGTTTTAAATAAATTAGGTATTATTTATTTTGATTTAAGAAAATTCGATATTGCTTTAGACTATCATCAAAAGTCACTCAGACTCCAAATTATTCCTTTTGATCAAGAAAGCATAAGTTCTGCTCATACGCGCTATTGTTTGACTCTCACCTATGAAAAATTAGGCAAGAAAGGCGCTGCAATCAATTCTCAAAAAACTGCAATAGAAGTTCTCAGTTCTTTTAAAAATGAAAAATATGCTGACCGTTTAAAGCGGTATCATAAAAAGCTCAATGCCTTAGAGAAATCGCAACATACACTATTGCCATCATTAAATTGCTGTCTGAGTATCTTTCAATTATGTAAAAAAAGTTCAGCAAAAAGTTCTGTAAAAATAACGGAAGAAAAAGTATCGAGGCAAAACAGAGATTATTAAGATATTCAAACGCCGCATGACAGGTTAAACTGACAAGCCTGGCACAAATTTTTTCCAGTGACCCCTTCTTCTAGGAATGAATAAAAATAGTAGCGATAGTAGACCCAGGATGGATATACATTCTTAGCGGAAGAATATAAAATAGCAATTAAATCAGAAAGGAGTTAGCAATGAAAGACCATGAAGATATCCTGGAAACGTTATCTACCCAAAATATAAAAATATTAAGCGAGTTTACCGGTCTGCCTTTCCAAGGCGTCCGCAATAGCATAGATCCATATAAGCTCAATGCGTTTTTATATTATGACTCACAGCTTCATAACTTTGTTTCCTTTCGTCTTTGGTCGTACAAAGTTCAATATAGGTCACAGAATTATTCTAGCTTAGAACAGCCAGAAACCCACCCTTTATGTGATATCTGGAAAAATGCGGTAGTCGTAGAAATTGCTGAAAAAAAGTCAGATGCAGATGAAGTTTTTTTTCGCCTCACTATTCCTGGCGTGAATGTTCGAGAATTTCCCAACAAGATGAACGATCTCAATGATGATTTTGTCAGTGAATTAAGTAATGAAGAAAAATTAAGTGGAGATGAAGAGAAGGATGAAGGACCTGCGATAAGATTTATATTAGCCATCCTTGATGCTGTATTGAACAGCAAGAGCGAAAGAGAGAGGGAAATGAAACTTGAATTAATCTCTATCGAAACTGGCAAAACCACCACTGCTGATTACATCACTGCATTACCTAGCAAAATAGATGAGAGGGATCAAGAATATGAAAGGGATGTTTCTATTCTTCATAATAAATTTGAAAAAAAACTTGAAAATTTTTCAACCCACGATCATAAATTAGAAAAAATACTCTCTATGGACGATTCAACTCAAACGGAAAAATTTTTCCGTACCATGACCAAAAAATTTATTTATTTATTTAATCTATATTTAAATTTTGCTACTAAAAGCTATACTATCAAAAAATATGAACAAAAAAATCTAGAGCTTCTTAAAAATTTATTTTCTGCGATAAAACTTTCTACGCAAAGAGCGGAGAAAGAAATTAGTTTAATACGAAATAAGAAAAAAAATTTTTATTTTTTTTATTTAGAACTCCTCAAGGATCAAGCCGACTTTTTTGAAAAAATTATTATAAATTTACATTTGCAATTAAATATAGAGCTTCCTGTTCTTTATCTCTCTGAGTTTTGGATTATTAAATTAAATTTTTACTGTTATGAAATAATAATTCAGCCAGAGCGTGTAAAAATACAGGAACTAGAAGAATTATTGATAAAAATAGAATATTATTTAGCAGAACCTAATTTTGCTGATAACTCGCACCGGTTTTTTATTTGCCATCTTTATCAAGCAAAACTTTTTTTATTTTTAAACAGTGGAAATTATTCTCTTGCTTTAAATCAATATGATCTGCTTGTTCGAATGTTTCAAAAAGGCACAATACTTCTTGAAACTTTTTTTCAATTCTTACAAGCTAACTTTTATGAAATTTTGGATTTATTTTACTACTTAAATTTTCACCAACTTCTCTCTACTAAAGAACTGACTCATAAACTTACTTACCTAAAAGGAATTTTCAAAGGCGAAGTGCGGAGAGCGACAGGCGCTATGAAAAAGCACCTAAAAACTACCACAGATGAGGACTGCTTTGTCAACGCTATCGCATTATCTCAGAGGAGTTTGAAAGTTTATTCTTCCTGTATTAGCCTACTGGACGAGCTTCTTGCCAAAATAAATAGTTCTTCAAAGAAGAAGGTAAGAAACAAAGCTAGATCAGATACTATACCTGCACGACATGTACCGATTGAAAAAAAACCTGAACCCTCGCCATTGAGTTTTAATCCAATGTCTCGTTCTACCGCTCTCTTGACTTCTCTTCCGCCTCCCTCAGTTACTGTTCGTGTGCCTCAGGGCGTAAGAGATGAAGCGAAAAAAGCTAAGAAAGAAAAATATCATAGCAATCATCAAATTCATCAGAGGAGGAAATCAATTCCCACCATTGACGAAAAAGCGGATGCTAAAGGCGATACATATTCTCCTAGAGTATTTACTCTATATAGCCGCTTCACTGGTGAAATTTATGCGATAATCAGTGAGCATCTCATGCAAACCTTATCCCCTGCTAAGCTGGATGCAATAATAAAAATTCTGGCAAAAGGAGTTATTGGTTTTAAGAATGATGAAGTGCCCCCTGTCTTTGAGGGCGAAATAAAAACATATGGCTTGCCTTCTGATGTTTCTTACAAAGTAAAAGGCAAGGTGAGAACAGGGGGAGAAAGAGGTATACTCCTAAGAACATACGGAGTATGGGGAACGCATAAGAGCTATCGTTGCGTAATATTTAAGTATGATCTAGAAAATGTTCACACAGGTAACCAAAGAGTGGTTAAACAACGGGGAAAAGACCTAGTAAAATCAGCACCCTTAAGCATAGGGAAATAATTATTTTCAGCATCGTAAACGGCTTTTACGCCAGGCGATGATTTAATAAGCTAATAAATATGCATCCTAGCGCTTGAGTTGTTTTTTAGTGAGTGTTAAAATAAATCAATTAATCATTTTTAAAGAGGGTAAGAATGACCAAAAGAAAAGCGGCTGAATTACAACAGTTTGATCCTCAATTGATTGTTGATCAAATGGCAGTTATTAGCTCCTTCGGGTAAAATCTGCGATTAATTTTTAACAGGAATAGATTTTTCAGTACTTTTTACCACTTTCAAATTTAAAAAAGTACAGAAAATAGGGATGTCCTTATAAAACCCCCCTCTCCTGCGGTATTCTCTTTTCAAACTTAACTAGACACTAGCTGTTTCACCCCAACACTCTCCTCCTCAGTTGGCTCCCCCTTACTACCATCATCTTCTAATTCACCTAATTGAACGTGATTTTCTTCTACCATTTCTCTCAGCAGAGTGCTCCAAGAGGGCTTTTTATGATCACCAATTTTGGTTGATGGTGTTTTAATAGTAGAAGATTTTTTAGCATCGTCTTTAGTAATTGTGGGTGTTCCAACAGTAGAAGTTTTTTTATTGATGACTGCTGGGGATGGCAAGAGATGGAAAGGATTCTGACTAGGAGGCGTACCTTCAGACTTTTGAGGGCCGACGAAATCAGAGATGAAAGCAAGATCTTTTTTAACAAATATATCAATATCTGGAAATTTTTTTAATATATTTGAAATTGCATTATAAATATTAGCATTTTTCGGTTTATTGAATTGAATAGAAATATCTATATATAATAATTTTAATAATACAACAATTTCGTTAGCACACTCCTGCAAATCAATCTCTTCAGGCCATTGATAAAATTTATCAACAAAAGAAAGCATCCGCAAGAAAAATTGGTCTCTAAAAAAATCTAATGACCAGGTGTAGAATTTTCTTAATTCGGCAATAAATTCTTGATAAGGGAATGATCTCCACTGTCCAGAATCTATAAGAGGTTGATATTTATCAAAGAAATCAATTTTAATACTTGAATGTATCATTCGCTCATCAAAAAAATCAGCAAGCGGAAGGGAAGAAGGTGTACATTTGGTTTCAGTGGGTCCGTTTTCAGATTTTTTTTCTTGTTCTGCAGCTTTTGCAGCTTCCTCATTTGCTTTTATCGCTAAGAAAAATTCCGCTGCTTCATCAGTACTAAATGTATTTTTGATTTTAAAGCCCTCTTTTCGTTGTTTTATGTAAAATCAATATTATCATAAAATTTTTTCTTTGAAAACCACCTAGTTAATTTATAACTTGCTTAAGAAGTAACAAATATGTCAAAATTCATTTATGAAAAAAATTAAATAATATTGGTAACTAAACAATGTCCAAAGAATCAAAAACCTCTCTGCATCCTTTATCTGAACTCATTGAACCCAAATGGCAGGAATCTGAGCTGGCATTGAAAGAATTGATTATTTTAATTGAGAGCGTAACTGAAGCAAAACCATTTGAATTACTTAATATTTTGCAATCTGGTACAGATAAACTAAAAATATTTTTTGCAGGAAAGGTTCCCCCTAATCATGATTTTTCCCATATGGGATTAGACACATGGTACGCGGCAAAAAATATTTTTCATTCTACCTTTAATCTAAAAATCACCGACCATCGACTTAAATACTCAATTCTAACTAGATTATCAATAATTTATCTAAATATGACTTTATTTTTTGACTATTTTCCAGCCATTGATAAGATTGAATTTCTGGTCAAAAAATTGCAACTCCTAGACCTCCAAACTAAAGATCAAGCTTTTTTTATTCACGTATTATTTGCACTTAAGTCTTGCGCGCAAATCGAATGGAAAATTGAAAACTTACAGAAAGCCAAGCGATGGCTAACAGCCAGTGAATTTATCTTGTCTCAATATATGTTAACTCGACACGTTAAAAAATTTGAGGAGACAGAAAGTCTTGTACTTTTACTTAACAAAATTGAACTTTATTTAAAATTATATCCTAATATTGGGGATAAATATAATAAAATATTCAAAAAATATAAGGAAGACTTGAATTTAGATAATGATCATAAGCAACCAAAAATAGAATGTAAATTAGAGATTTCCCAGCTATTCTCTAAAGATGACCCTTTTAAATTGATAATTAAATTAAAAAATTTATTTGACAGATTCGATTCCATGTTTAATGATTTTTTAAAAAATGAGAGAATACATGAATTAATAGATGAATTAACAATCACTCCAGAAATATTAACTCATATCGACAAAATAATATGCCTTAAAACTATTCTTGTAAATGACATCGAAGGTGGCATTGAAAAGCTGTTAAAAAATAATCTTGATACTTATTTTAAAAAAAATTCTTATAATTTAACTATATGTTTATTTAACGTTCAGACCTTAGTTTTACAATTAATTTTTTTTTTAGAAACTCTCGATATTTTTAATAAATTTTTTTATTTAGACTTCATCTTGAAATGGTTAGATGATTACAATCCTATAGTAGGGGCTATTGGACATATACTTCAGAAAATAAATTACTTTCATTTTCAGGTTGTATTTCTGTCAAATGTTTTTTTAACTAAAAAAAAATTAGGAAAAGAAGATTCTCACCTACCCTTGTCAATTTTGTATAAATCAGTTCTAGACTTTGAGCCTCAAGATCATAAACAAGCAGAGAACTGGTTTAAAATATTCTTTGAAATGCTAACTCATTATGATAAAACTCCGAAAATGAAGCAGCATATAGAAAAATTCACCATGAAAATTGCTTTATTAAAGCAAAAGTTTTTAGATATGCTAATCATTTATCCTGACTGTGCAAATATAATTAGTGGGCTAGCTGTCCCACCAGATAAATTATTCTCAAGATTAATTGGATATGACCCAACAAGAAATAATTGTATAACAACAAAAAATTTAAAACAGATTTTTTCTGACACTGAAAAATTTATATTAGACCTGGCAGATAAAAATAAAATAGATTTAGACACTGAATTAAAAAAACATAACAAAGTAGAACTTTTACAAAGTCAAGAAGAATTCGGAAAAATTTCTTTGCCTATGAAATTTTTATATATCATATTTTCTATCTCTCAATACAAACTAATCCTAGAAAATATCTTAGAAAATACCGATATAATTACTACAGAAGACGAAAGTATTGACTGTATTAAAGCTCTTGATGATCTTTGGGATAACATTCACATATTCCTTCAGAGTATAAATTATTTTCCCTTAAATTCAATGAATTTTTTACAAGATCTCTGTTTATATACCTATGAAATATCCGCAATAAGGAAAGATCGCGCTCTTCATAAAGGAATCTATTTACTTCGAAAATATTTCTTACTTCTAGTAACTGGTGAAAGAGAGCTGATAACTAATTTCAGTTCGCTTTTTCAGCATTATGTTGATGAAAGTTGGCGGTTAGAAAATGAAAATACATTAAAGGAAGAATTAAGTTCTTGGCTGCAGACTTATATACTTGTTATTAGAGAATATATTAGACTTAACAAAATAGACAATTTTGAAACAAATTTTAAGAAAAAATTATCGATACTGATTAAAAAAATAAACAATTATTTAAAGAAAAATACTCAATTGGGTAAGATATACGAAAAACAATTTGGTTTATTATTTCATCAATTAGAAAACACAGATACCCTACTAGAAAAATTTGTTTCCAGAAAAAACATTATCGAATCTAAATCAAGTGATAATTTTATTAAACGTTTTGAAGAAATTTTAAAATTAAAAGAGCTTGAGCTAACTGAAATTAATTTTGGCTTACAGTATTTTGTCAAGAACTATAGACAAATTCCAAATAATGGTATAATAAAATGGCTAAGCATAATTTATCACTGTATTTCCAAACTGAACACCATTTTAAAAGAAGATAAACCATTCATTAGCAATATTCTATTCCACTCATTATTTAATAATATTCAATTCTACGAGTGTTTACTAAATCAAATTAGATTTTTATTATTAATCTATCGGATGGATAATAGAGAACAAATCACAAAATATGGGACAAATATACTAATAGACTTAAAAACTTTTTTTGATTCTAAGCAGATCTGTTTAGCCCCTGAATCAATGATTATTAAAATTTTAACTGAGGTTCTAGATTATTTTAGAAAACCATTTGTGGGGGATAATTATAAATTACGTATTGAACTAATAGCTATTTGTGAAAAATTACTAGGAAAAAATCCAACTAATCTCTATATGATGGGTTTAATGATCAGTATTAGAGATGCTCACCTGCAAAAAGAGCAAAAAAGCGAGCCCATTTTAAAGGTAAAAGAAAGCAAGCAAGCCGCACCAGGTAATTCGATTGATGAATGGAAAAAGATTAAGCAAATTGTAATCGCTATTGAAAATTTTATCAACTATTATTATTCAGGTTTCCCTAATCCTGAAAACAAATCATCCATACTTATTGAATCAAAAGAGACACTGATAAATGTATTTTCCCGATTTGAAGATTCAAAAAATGATACTGATAGTTTAATAAAACAACTCATTACCGAATTTAATTTCGCTAAACCTCTTTTTGTAAATACAGGATTTTCGCTGGCTGAACGCAAAGAGATTTCTATCATTCTTCTAAAATTAAAAAAAGCAATATCATGTAGTAAAATAATCAATAAACAAACTTCGAAATTATGGCAATCGGAACTGTTAAATTTCAGCGTTTTGCTTTTTAATGAATTAGGTCCTGACAATCAAAGTGTCGAACATTCTGTTCTCGTTTTGTTTAGTCAAATTGAATATTATATTCTCGATCAAGACTTTTCTACAGCCAAAAATTTTCTGACCGAATTATGGCTTTTATTACTGCGCAATCACCCCACTCTTAGTGCCTATAAAATAACTTTTTTGTTTATTAAAATAGTTAATTTTTATTTTGTTCTTGGCGATGAAACTTACGATTCTAATTTTAAAAAACTGTTTAGAAAATATAGTGAACGGGGTTTAAAAAAATTTTCTCCCCCAGCACCTCGAAAAAAAGAAGAAAAAATTAAAAAAGTATTACTCCCACAAATCTCAGCACCAATTTCCAAACCTAAAGTGAGAGAAGCCAAGACGTTTAACATTGAATCACATATATCCGGATTAGATACAAAGCATACAAAAACTAAAGATCCTATTGATAATACTTCTGAAATTGAAATTAAAAGTAGCATGCTGGATTGTTTTCGGATACTGACAGGCCCTCCTTTTCTTTTTGAAGAAAATTTAAGTCTAAAACTCAAACAAATACTTGAATTCTGTGAGCTATACAATATTGCGGTTCTCATTATTGGCGAAGACATTAGAGAAATTTTAATTAATTATGATTTTTGTCAATTTTCTTTACTTGCAGCCGAAAAACCACTCGAATCTAAGTTGAGAAATTTTTTGATTAATGAACTAAATGCGTCTGAAAATCAAAAAAATAATTTTTTAGTGAGTTGGAAAACTGGTTATTTCTCACTAAACATCAATCTCTGCATTATAGATTCTTTACCTGCGCCTGGCGCCATCATTAATTCTTATGCGGCTATTCTTAAAAAAATATCTACAACAGAAAGTGATACCGTTATCGCCGGCATTTTTTATCATACCACTTATTTCTCGAATGAAGATACTGCTCGCGAATATTTGAAAAATCAAAAATTGGAAGCAATCAACTCTTCAAAATATTTTTGTGATCCTACTAATATTATCAGCTACTTTCGTCAACTAGTTACCAGTAGACTTAGTCCCGCAGAGGAAGATCTTTATCATATTAAAAAATTTGTGAAAGGACTTGAAATTGGACAAGTTTCCGATAATAGAATGCTGACGCGAGTTATTTTATCTGAACTTGAAAAAATTAAACCGATCTATGCCCTCGAATTCCTATCAGCTCTTATTTCAGAAAATCTATTTGAGACGATGTTTGCCGTTTCAAGCTATCATCGTCTTAATTCAGAAACGGCAATTAATTTATTAAATACCTATACCTTTACCATAAAAGATTTATATCAATTGCTCTTAGTAGGCTGCACTCCTAATGTTAAGTCTGGGGCTATATTTATTTCGTATGCATATTTATTTTTAAAATATTCTGTCAATTCATTAAATCTACTCGCTATTTGTGCTAAAACTGGATTTAGTTTTCCGTGGGGAAAATTTTTAGAATTATTCACTACAATTCATATCGATAAAGAATTTACGATTGAAATTTGGCAAGAAATAAAAAATGCCTTGACTATCATATTATTTAATGATCAAGCTGTTAGCAATTTTCTATTTTTTTTAGAATCTAAAGTATTGCAACTATTCTTTCCTAACGCCAGTTACTTACTGACGACAAGTCAATTAGCTTATCGAACGATAGTGAAAGAGTTGAATGCCATTGCAACTCACCAATCTGCCGATATGAATGGAGTTTATCATTGCTTAATTGCCTTAGAAATTTCCGGGACCATGATTAAATCATTAGGAAGATTTCCACCCGAAGAGCTTCACCATGGCCGCTACAAACTTTTATACAAATATTTGCCTAAGTGTTTTCGAAATAGGATCTCCAATTTAGTTGATGCTATAATAGCAGATGAAAAAGCTTTTATATTAAAAGATGAAGGAGAGTATTATTGTGTCGAAACGAAAAGGGTAATCATCTCAGATCAAAACACACAGGAGATTCAAATTCGGCAAAAGAAATTACAATTAGTTCCAGATATCAAAGGTAACTGGCTTAAAACTTCAGACTCAACAAACGGAGCTGTAAGGATTTTCCCTTTAGCTCCAAGTTTTTTAGGCAGTCTTAGTAGAAAAACCTCAAAAGGCGATCCTTTAGCCACAGAAATTTTTAAAATATAGCACTATTGCTGTCGCGATCCAACTCTTCGACGGTATAGGCCAGGGATATACGGTGTTGTGTCGGTACGAGGTTCGTCGATAATTTAGCTGGTAAATTTTTTTCCATCCTGCAGATTGATTATATTTTAGCTAGTATAATCAAATCGCCCAGTTTTTGCGACAAAACCCATTCTTTCAAAAATAGCACAAAGATGTTTGAGCAGAGTGATATAATTGAACGATGTATTGGGTCATCTGGTTAGTTTCGACAACAATGTCTCAGCTTGAAATTATAGAGAAAATAACAGTCTTATACCGAATTATCTATAGAATTATTAAAAAAAAGTTATCCTGCTCCATAGGAAGAATTTGATAGAGTATTAGTGGATGAAGAAGAAGTCTCAAGGCTGGAACGACGACGCCTGTGACTTCCCATAAGAGTAGGATCATAATCCCTGCCGGAGTTGAAGTTGAAGCTGGAACTGGAACCGGGACTGGAACTAGAACTAGAACTAGAACTAGAACTAGAACTAATTTTAGCACTCAGTAGTTGTTCAGGCATAATCGAATCCGAGCTTGTGCGAGTGGTACGATTAAGATCCCCCGCCGATTTTGCAAATTCTAATATTTTTTCTCTATCGTTTAGATTAACCACTATAAAAATTATTTTTCCACCCAGTGCCGAATCATATTCTGTATGAGAATAATAAGGAAAAGGTCCCATTAACTTTTCTTGTTCGCACAATATTTTTAAAACATCCAAAGGGTTATTAATATCGCTAGTTGAGATATTCGCTTGATGGCATAAACCTGCGTATATAACTGGAGTTAATTCAATCGTACAATGCGCTTCCATCCTTTGTATTTTTTCCTGGACATATGCTTTATATTTAGGAGGTGCAATTTTAAAAGAATAACTTTCTTGCTTTTCTTCAAAGTTGCCTACTGGTTTTATAGTGAGGCGCTTTCTACCAAAAAGTTTTCCCATGAAGGTTATCAGTGTAACAGAAGGTTTTATTTCCGAAGACTGCCCCAGCATCGACCTAAAAATAGGAAGTTTTGACGCGGGTATTGTTACTTCTGCTTCATGACCAAACAAATCCTGCCAACCTTCTACCACCCCAGTATATGCCTCATTGAAAAAATCTTTAAAAAAATCTCTAACGCCATAACCTTCTGCGGAAGCTTGGGAATCAGAATGTTTACCTTCTTCTTTCATTAGAATCTCCTTTTTAGAATATTACGAAAATTAACCGGTTTAAAATATTTCTTACTTCTAAATATAATGTAAGATTTTAAATCGATTGTCAAACGAGATGGGTTTCTGCAGCAATTCAGGTGTAGTTACCGGCATGCTGGCATAGCTATCGACCTCTTTGTGCAAATCAATAAAGATAGATTTTTATATTAAAAAATAGCATACTTAAAGAAATAGAGAAAATAGGAGGAAACAGCATGATAAGATTTCAATCTAAAAAATACCTGTTAGGCCTGTTAGTATCGACTTTTTCATCAACCTTGTATGCGCAAAATCCATTACCGTTAGATCAATTGCAAATGCCTCCCGGTTTTCATATCGAAATATTTGCTGAAGGGATTAAAGATGCTAGAAAATTAGCCTTGGGCGATAATGGCACGGTTTTTGTAGGTTCTACTGATGCTTCCAAGGTATATGCCATTGTGCCAAATAATAATAGCCCCCACGGTCATGAAGTAAAGGTAATAGCTTCTGGTTTATATCAGCCGCAAGGTGTGGCGTTTTTCCAAGGGAATCTATATGTGGCTGAGGCTGATCGTATTATTCGTTATGATAACATTGAACAGCGTTTAAATAATCCCCCGTCACCATTTTTAGTTAATAATAATTTTCCATTAACCAAAACTCAGGGTGAAGAACGTTATCAGCGTCATGGTTGGAAAAGTCTACGGGTGGGGCCTGACCATAAATTATATGTGGCCATTGGCGCTCCCTGTGATAGCTGTCTACCAAAAAATAAATTAGATGGAACGATTGTACGTATGGATCGCGATGGCGAAAACCTAGAAATATATGCAAAAGGCGTCCGCAATAGTGTCGGTTTTGATTGGGACCCTATCAACCAAAAATTTTGGTTCACTGATAATGGTCGTGATAAAATGGGTGATGAAATTCCGCCTGACAAATTATGCTACGCACCTGTATCAGGCTTAGATTTCGGATTCCCCTACTATCATGGCAAGAACAAAAACGGGAAACATATTCCTGACCCTGAATTCGGTAAGTTAAAATCAGCCAAGGGTATTACCTGGCCAGCGATGAATTTACCAGCACATGTGGCTGTATTGGGAATGACATTTTACACTGGAAATATGTTTCCCGCTAAATATAAAAATCAAATCATTATCGCTGAACATGGTTCGTGGGATCGTAGCACTAAAATCGGTTATCGCTTATCATTGGTAAAAATTAAAAATAATAAAGCCTTATCTTACACCCCATTTATTACAGGTTGGGAAAAAAACGAAAAAAACTGGGGCAGACCAGTAGAACCTTTGGTGATGCCAGATGGTTCTTTGCTAATATCTGATGACTATGCAGGAGTTATTTATCGCATTACTTATTCCACTAGAAAAAATGGAACATGAGGAATGAGTCATGTCAGAAAATGATCCATACGTACCAGAAAATATATTTCTTTATGAAAAACTTTATGGAGAAAATTTAATTTCTTTAGGTGGTTATGAAGCCGTCGACAATATGTTTTCTGCTCTTAATATCACCGGTTTTAAAGCCTTGGATGTTGGATTTGGTTTAGGGGGTATGGCATTCTTTCTAGCAAAAAAATATCAGATGAAAATTTCAGGTGTAGAAATTCGTACCTGGATGGTGGAGCATGCACAAAAGCAAACTCCTAAAGATATTTTCGATAAATTGGATTTTAAGACTTATAATGAAGAAGGAAAAATCCCTTTTAAAAATAATTCATTCAATCTTGTCTATAGCAAAGGGGTATTAAATCATGTGCAAGACAAAGAAAAACTGTTTCTGCAAATTCATCAGAAATTAAAAAATAATGGATTATTGGTTATTTTAGACTGGATTTATCCGGAAAATGCAAGACACCATCAAAGTTCTTTGGTAAAAGAGACAAAAGAAACTTATCAAACTATTTTAGAGAAAACAGGATTTTCCGATATCAATTTCCGAGATGATAGTTTAATTTTTATGAGTTACGTACAGAAATTATTAAAAAAAATTAATATCAATCGAAAATTTATTGAAAGCACATATGGGACAGAAATATTTTCTACAATCTTACATGATCATCAAGAACTCATGGAAGATATCATCCATCATCGTAAATTTTCAATGCGAATTTTAGCAAAAAAAATTAGCTGTTATGATGATTAATTTTGACCCGTAGTGGAATTTTAAAAGAAATATATCTCAATGAAATCCATTAATTTATCAAATCGAGTACTTTTTTATCGAACAGTCTATAATCAATAAATCAGACTCATCCATTTAGATCATTTTTTTCCTACCCATAAATAGTAAAGATAATGATTTTTGCATCACAGACAATACAAAATACTAATCTGTCATCACATTGAAATAGTTATTTAATTTATTTAGGATCTGACAATTGTGATGTCTGTAATGCGTTAAATTGACACCTCTACACTGTGAGTTTCTTTATCATCCTCTAATGATGGTGGTGGAGGCTTTGATGGCGTGGAAGTAATTGACAATGCTTGTAGAGCAGAATTCATTGGAGTGATAATGCTGCAGACACTAGAGTTTGTTGTACTGTTAGGTCTGGTTTCTACACTACTTATCATTTCGTTGTGCAGCTTTCTCATCTCTGCCACGGTAAGAGACCAGAAGTCGCGCTCCGGATCAGTTGGTTTTCTCGTGGGATCCATTTTAAATCCCATCTTTTCTAAAAGTTTTTGGGCGAGAATATTCTTCTTGTGAGCAGTTGCTCCTAGAGTTGTGACGGGTGCTGTTACATCATTAACCGTAACATGTATGTCACGGTCAAGGTTAAATAATATGATGCCTCCAATCGCGAGTGCAACTATTGTGCCGTAGGATTGGTTTTGGTAATTACGCCCGTCAATATTTGCACCAATGACGAGGCCCAATTGCACTTCCTTAGGGATGTCGCCATTACCTGCAGCTATATTTCCAATTGTTGTTATACTAGGTTTAATAGGAGATAGCTCTATTAATTGATTGAATAAGTGCGGGCCTAATGCACCAATAAGGCACGTGACTACCATACTATTGTATACGCTTATAGACCATCCGGTCCAAGGATATCCCTTTAATACTCTATCTTCATACATTTCCAACCGCTTTGCAGTTTTTTCTTCTGTTTCAGCGCCGTTCAAATATAAGGCCATAGTTTTAGCGTCACCAAAGAAACGCCGATATGCTTTATAGTCCTTTTTTCGCGCAGGCTCAAGTATCATTCCAGTGGGAGTAGTGACTTTCATCTCGAGTGGTTTTTCTTTCTTAAAATTAATATCTAATTGTTGATAAAAAAATTTCGGGTTTCTATAGGCTTCTTTGACTCGTCCGTTACCATATAAAAGAATTGCTGCCGAGATAGAACTAAATGTTAAAAGAGATCTTATGGGGTTTAACGTTGATGGTGATGATCGCATAAATTACCTCCCTTCATTTATTATTAATATTATTATTCCAGAAAAAGCATAACAAATAAAGGATAAATAAATCTCGCCCACAATTTTTGTACCCTACAGAGGGCTTTAGGCTCATCTTCGAATATTTAATATTGTTTTAAGCTTATTGCAGTACATTAGGTTGACATTTAATGGGTAAAAATTATGTTAAAACAAGAAGGAAAAAAATTTACAATTAATACAAATTTTTCCTATACATCAAAAACTTTTTTAGATCCATTAACTCCCTAAAAGATTCTTCAAGCAAGGCGGCGTACTCGATCACCAAGTAACACACTGTAAGCTTTTATGGTATAATAATAGCTCTATAATTAGTAAAAGGAGATACGTATGATAAGGAATTCTGGAATTGATTTAAAGGATACTGATGCTAGTACATGGATTGACAGATTAAAAGAATTCAAAAATTATTGGATTTCAAAACGAGAATATTACCGAGTATTTCAGTTTTGTCATACCGACAATTCAAAAATCATAGCTCCTCCGGGTATCCCTGAAGCGATAAGTGAAGCTTTGTCAAAATTTTTTTGGAGTTATTTTTTTTATTCACAGTATGTATATACCGCTAAAATCGCTGAACCTCTTGTCATAATATGCGCACAATCCTATACTGCATTTCAAAGAGATTTGGAAGCCTTATATCCCTATAAAAGCAAAACTATATGTTTATTAGTAGATCCTAATTTTCAAGGCAATGTAGATTTTTTCATAAAAGTATATAAAACCCTGGATATAAAAGGTACCGTAAACATATTACAAACAAAGTATGGACTGTCTTTAGGGGCGGATCAAGTTAATGACATTGCAAAGAAACTTAAAATTTATCTGGAAAAATACGCACAGCTTTTACAGATTCTTAAAGATCATGAATCACTTCTCACAAAAGTAGCTGATGAAAATAATTATAACAAAGAGCAGATGTACACTCTAAAATTGAAAACTCTTGAAAGTTTGCTGATTCTGGTAAAAACCTATGTTGTTACTGAGCTTAAAAATAAAGA
The DNA here is from genome assembly GCA_963818985.1 of uncultured Pseudomonadota bacterium. Taxonomy (GTDB): domain Bacteria; phylum Pseudomonadota; class Gammaproteobacteria; order Coxiellales; family Coxiellaceae; genus JAFEDN01. The sequence continues at coordinate 168,234 of CAWFUJ010000001.1, forward strand.
ATTTACAAGACTCATTCTAACCGACCTGGAAACGACTAGGGCGTATTTAAAGAATAAAACATTCGCTACTGGCACCGACGCAAAACTTCATGGTCCTGGATTTCTTAAATTAGCTCGCAAACACTATGAAATTTCAACCAAAACTACACAAATAAGCGAAGATAAATCAGAAGAAAAAAATCAAATAGAAAGTTTAGAACAAACTCAGGATTTCGCACCCGCTTGCAAAAATGGCGACTTGGCAAGAGCAAAGGCATTATCAAAAAACATTTCTGAAGAGGCTTTAGCTAATGCTTTATATACCGCTTGTGCTGATGGTCAAGTTAAAATTATTAAATTTTTATTGAATAAAATTTCCTCTATCCGAGGCGCGGAAAAGCGATTGCTAAATCGCTTTTATACCGAAAAAGAAAGAACTCCACTGATGGCTGCATTAGAGAAAAACCATATAGATGTAGTCAACTTTCTTTTAAAAAGTAAGGTCATTGATCCTGCTATAAAAAATCGTTTTGGTGAAAGCGCTTTATCTTTCTCCAATGATGAAATTAGAAAAAAAATCTCTTCTAAAATTACCACCACACCAAAACATAAAGATCCAGCGCAAATACCAATGGCCGTGTCTATTTCTCGACCTTTCACGCCTACGGAAGAGCTGAAAATTGATTCTGAGAAAATTAAAAAATATTTTAAGTCCGTTAATATACCAGAGAAGCTAGTTGAAATTAAAACTTTACTTATTTCATTAAAACCTTATACCGAAATCATAAGTGATTTTAAATGGCTGCAGACTTTTTCCGAATTGCAGGAAAAATTTGTTAATTATGAAGAAAGATTTAATCGATTAAAGGAAGAACTATCCACAATAACGGATAGTTCAAACTTACAAAAAATAAAAAAGCAGCATATTAAAATAACTAAACAGCTAGAATACATTAAGGAGCAATTATTAACTTTAGGTCGAGAATTAAATTTCACCGGAATTAGTTTATCCTCTGAAGAGAGTAAACTCTCCCCTCCCCCATCTATCAGATATAGTAGTATTTTTTCAAGTCCAAGTTCTCGCTCCCTAGGTACACATAGTTACAGCGTACCGAAGCCAGCAGAGGCTTTAACGAGAGAAGCACAAGAAAAGGATTATACAAATTTTCGATTTTTTTTGCCGCCACAGCCACCTAAACTATCGGATTATTTTGAAATCATAAATATGTTAGATTCTGTTTGCTATAGAAAATTAGAAAAGATAATTTTTTTTAGGGATTTTTCTGCTATCCAGCAAGATAAATCAAAAATTAATGTCTTCAAAGCTATACAGACAGACGCCATTTTATTTGAAATTATGCAATTCATGGAGCAACAAGCACATTTAACAGAGCCCAACCTGATAAGACAGGCAATAGTTCATTTCAAGGGTTCACATAAACAATTTGAGCTCCAATTTCACAGTTCTGTCTTAGAGGAAAAAAATATCACTGATTTACATAATAAAGTGATGAGTTTTGCAACCGATTTACTTTCGCTTGATATAAACAGATTAAGAAGAAATAGCCTTTATAAAAAGCTAATAGCGCATGGAGAGCTTTTGCAGCAAGAAAAGGAAGTTGTCGCACTTTCGGAGCGACGGACTTTTAATACGATATTTAATACCAAAAAATTTTGGTACGAATCTTTTAACTATGAATTTCCATTCATTGAGCCTATGTTTAAAAGTGCATTAGAGATGATTAATATCCATTATCATATTTATGGAACTCCTAATAATCCTCAAGTGGACCCTAGAAGAGCCGTTACCAGTCGGCATAAAGGACCCTCAGGTATTGCTAGCCCTACTTCTAACCCAGCTATTACGTTTAGTTAAAACTTAAGCGCGTACACCGAGCCAACTAGCTAGCATGATTCTGGTGAGCAAATACATTGGCTTCAATACTAGCATCTTGTTTGAAAATATAATTAACAAGATAATCATAATTATCCACCGTTATGTCTGAACTAATTACCAAACTTTGGGCGCGACGTACCGTATTTTTGAATCACGAAATTGTCATATTGTGAAAAATTTGATGATATGTTAGGCTAAAATTGTAAAAAATGTTTTTTTATTGGAAAAAAACAATTTGACTAAAGGAGACTTCTACTATGAAAAAATCAAATCTTTCACGGAGCCTTGTCAGTACAGAACATGTAATAGGAGTAAAAGTACAAAATCCGCAAAGTGAAAATTTAGGTGAAATAGAAGAAATCATACTTGAGAAAGTTTCTGGAAAAGTTCGTTATTTAGTACTATCTTTCGGGGGGTTTTTAGGAATGGGGGATAAACTTTTCGCCCTTCCATGGAACGCCATTCATTATAATCCTGAGCAGGATGCTTTTATCTTAAATATTAGTAAAGAAAAATTAAAAAATGCTCCGGGCTTTAACAAAGATCAGCCTCCTGACTACAATGACCAAATTTGGGGCGAAAGTATTTCTAAATACTACGATACTAAGCCTTTTTGGTTAGAATAACGAGCGCTTGAATCCAGCGATTTTAAACTTTAAAATCGCTGGATTTATAATAATTTCCATTGCACGCCCCCCTCAGAGAGATACCCCAAGCTCACCCTGATAGAGCAGAAGCTGAACACCAAATAAGGAAGTTATTTTTGCACAAGCCCTTAGCTAAGAGAGAGATTTTCACTTAACTTGGAACCCTGATCGATCAATGGTAAAAATTTTAAGTGAACTCCAAATAATGAATAGAATGGTATTTCCATATGTTCGTCACTACTTTTTGATGGCGACTCTATTTTACAAACAGCAGTATACTTCAAACTATCCTTGATGACTTCCCGATAGTGCCAAGAACTTAAATGAGAAGCTAAAAACCATGATATTTTGCCACTTATATCATCCTCAGCAAATAATAATAAAAAGGATAATGCATTATGTATTTGTTGATTAGTGGTCTCAAGGCTTTTAAACAGGTAATCAAGTATCTTTGCTTCTTTTGGTTTTTTACAATCTAAACCTGCACTTATGTCCAACTTTTGACCCGTGATGGTGAGTGGATAATTGACAGAGTTAACTTTGAAATCTTTTGAATCTCCACTCTCTTGAGAACTAGGAGCTTTATATTTTATTTTATTATGGTCTATTGCCAGCTTTCGAGTGCTGGTTAAGTCTTTCAGTTCCTTTGGAGAAAGTATTCTATATTGACTGATACAACAATAAGTTTGAACTTGATTCCATAAAATTTGAGATATTAATTTCCATTCCTGCGCTTGCCCATTCACTCCCCCTATTTGCAGTAATTCAAAGGCCATTTTGTAAGCTTTAATAGCCATCTCCAAGTAGTTGAGCAAGGTACTATTCACATGGATTTTTATCCATTCCGCCAACTGTTCTTTATTAGTCGTTAAAAGCATCGATAAGGGAAAAAGAAGTAATTTTTCGCCAGTGGACTTATATTCCTCAGCACATTGAAACCAATTTTTTGCAATTAGAACCACTTTTTTAAATTCAGCCGTTTTATCCGTCTTCAGCTCTTCAAAATTAAACCTCCCTTTGACAACAATTATTTGTTGTTTTGCCCATTCGATTTCTCTATCCATTTTTTTCAAATTGCTTTGCGTTTCTTTTTCCTCTGTTCTTGCTTTTGCAAATAGATTAAGATAATTTTCAATCCGGTAATTTATCGTTATCAATTGTGTAAGTAAATTTTCTACTCTTTCACAAATTCTTTTTTCCAAAATATTTTCGCCTAATTGACAACATATTTTGGCCCGGCGCAGACCGGCAATAGTAGTTTGATGATATTTTTCCAGAGAGGGAATTATATTTTTTTGATCAGAAGCTCTATCCTGTTCTATGTACCATTCAGCTAATATTAAACATCTAGCGGCTAATGAATATAGGATGTCGATGTCTTCACTTTCTATATTACGCTGTGGCCCACCATATAGAAGATCATAAAATTCTGCCTCTTTTTTCAACAGATGGTCAGTCATAAGATTATCAGTGCGAGCCTGCACAAATTCTTCCAATTTCGATACAATTTGTTTAGCTTCAATTCCTATCTTCTTCGTAATTTTAAATCCCAGTGAATCACTAGTACAAAAAAAACGTTAAGGTTGGAAATTAAAAAGTTTTCAATCATTGGCCATTCGGGTGGTGCGCCATTTGCTGTCGCCTGCATATATAAAATATCCGACCAGTTAAATGGCGTTGCTATTGTTGCTGGAATAGGTCCTGTAGAAATTCCTGAAGTAGTAGTCAGTTTGTCTCAAGGACAACGATTTCTAAAGAATGCAATTAATATGACCCCCTGGATTGCTAACTGCATGATGAAACTGACATCAATAATGTTTAAAAACTCTAAATTGCTAAAATACGGACTAAAACAAATGCCTGAAGTGGATGTTCTTGCGTTGCAATCCCAAGAGAGTCATAAGCAGGAAGGACACATCTCTTTGCTGACAAACAAAGGAAAAGAAATTTTACAAAGTATTTGTTAATTCCTCCTTGCCAAGAAATTTTAAATTTGTCAGTATGGTTTCACTTTTTAAATGGATTTAGGTAAAATTGAGTTGAGCATTTTAATAAGGAGAAGATTATGTTTAAGAAAATTTGCCTAATCGGGGTTGCTTTAGCTTCAGTCGGTTGTCAATCCACGCATTTATCACGACAAGCTCAGCAAGTCATCTTGTCACCTAATGCACCATCGCCTGCTTGTCAATATATTAGTAGTATTACTGGTAATCAAGGGAACTTCGTGAGCGGGGCTGTTACTTCTAATAAGAACCTAGAGCAGGGAGCAATGAATGATCTTAGAAATAAAGCTGCTAATTTAGGCGCTAATTATGTGCAGATGTTGGGTAATCGTTCCGGAGTCACCGGTCACAATGGCGGTCAGCGACAAACTAATGTTATTTACACCGGCAATGCTTATAAATGTCCAAGGTGAGATTATAATCAACACCTGGGGACCATAAGGTCGGCAAAGGTAAGCAGGACGTATTAACTGCGATCCATATAAAAGTGAGTTGTTGCCACATTGGCGATTTAAAATCAACGTTTTTCCCTGCTTATGATATATTAAAGTTACTACTCTTATTCTTTTTTCAGCGGAGTGACATGAAATGAACGCGATAAAAGATACAGAGAACTCGTTTCCAGCTAGCGATCCTCCTTCATCATGGCGGTAAAGGCTAATAATTAAGTATGAACTCATTTAATTTCTGTCAACTTAAATCTCCTAACTCAATTACTGAAGCTGTTCAGGTTCAGGAAGCACTGCGCTCACAACTAATTTTGAAAAATGATTTTGATCAGATTAAGGTTATTGCTGGGATTGATGTAGGATACGACACAGTGCGCAACTTTGCTCACGCCTCTATCGTATTAATGACGTTTGAACAATTAAATGTTTTAGAAACCATACAGGATTTTACTCCAGTCACCTTTCCTTACGTTCCAGGATTACTTTCTTTTCGTGAAATCCCGGCTATTTTATCTGCAATCAATAAGCTAACTCGGGCACCTGATTTGTTGATGGTCGATGGGCAAGGGATTGCGCATCCCCGAAGAATGGGTATTGCATCTCACTTAGGAGTCATCACTAACCTACCCTCTATTGGAGTTGCCAAATCTTGTCTGGTAGGACACTACAAGATGCCAGATCCTTCTAAAGGAAACACTACCGATTTAATTTACCGCCACGAACTAATTGGGAAGGTTTTGCGCAGCAAGGATAATGTAAAACCTTTATTTATTTCTCCAGGCCATCGTATAGATATACATACTGCATTACAATTCACCATACAATGCTTAACCCGTTTTCGCTTGCCTGAACCCACTCGCCTCGCTGATAAATTGTCTAAAGTAATCCCTCATAAAAATCTGACGCAGGTTTCCTTTCACTTTTAAAGCTCGAATTTTTCCTAACATCACGATTCCTCTGCGATTATCACGTAATTTAAGCTCAATATAAATTAATCCCTTTGCTTAATATACTCGCTTTTTTCGCGCCATTCTGGCCCCAGCCCTGACAAAGCTAATGATATCTAAGATTAGAAACGAAACCAATTGTATCAAGTTTTAAATTCTGCTAAATTCATTAAAAAGCAATTAAGATTTTTGGAGTATTGAACGTTAGTTTGCATGAAACCTTTATCGGCCAACTTGAATTAACTAAAATTTTTACCAGGAGGTGACACCATGAATGCAATTAAGTTTTTAATTACAGAACATGATAGAGTGCGAAAGATGTTATCTGATATTGATCAGGACTCCCATAGATCAGAGACTAAGAGAAAACTTTTTGACGAACTCTTGCAAGAATTACTTCGACATGAAAAAATGGAACAAACAGTTTGGTATCCATTTCTCAGGGTAAATAAAACTCTAACTGATTTAATACCACATTTAATTTCCGAAGAGAAAAGCGCTTCCAAGGCAATGAAAGCGATTGAAAAAATTACCTCTCAAGCCGATTGGGAAGAAAAATTTTCAGAATTTAGAAGCGATGTTGAACATCATGCCAAAGAGGAAGAAACCAAATTATTCCCTCATGTAGAAAATATTTTAAGCAAGGATGAATTAGAGAAGATAGGTAAAGAAATGCTCCAATTTAAACGTGAATTTCAAGATAAATAAATTCTTTAAGCAGAAGTAGCTTGCAGCTTTTTTTCGCTGCTGGCATATTTAAGTGACATGAAATGGGTGGGCAAAAGATACAGGAGACTTTATTACTTGCCCCTAAAGTAGAAAAGACCCAGTTACTCATTAGCACACATCTCCTCTAGTTTTCAAAGTTTCAATTGCCATGATTTGTAGGTTCTCTTGCCTATCGAATATTATTCTTCATTGTCCTACTCTTAATCAAACTGCCCCAATAAATTGACTTCTAGGCGTAAAATATATTAAAATTATTTTAAATCAAGGAAAAAAATGCTACAGGATACTTTAATAGAAGAATTAGAAAAATTTAACATTCACGAGCTTTTTTTTATCAAAAATAATCTGAAATTGGGAAAAGACCATTTATTCAAGAAAATTGGCGAAGATGAATTCAATAATCTCCTCTCTATGATCAAATTATCTTCAGAAAAGAAATCCAAGTTAACCTTAAGTATCGAAGCAAAAATAGGCTATTTTATCTTCTTCTACAATATCATTTTGACAACCTTGCTTGGGATAGCCTTCGGATTTTCAGGCTTGTTCGGTTCTGGAAAATTTAAAATATGCCCCTTGATAATAATTTTTCTGCTTAGTGCTATTATTAGCCTATTCGTTACTTGGCTTAATAGTAAGCATATAAAAAAGAAAAACTCGCAAATTCTCAAAGACCAAAAAATTGCTGAGTTAGAATTAAAGATAATTCAAATGATCATTAATAAAGGAGAAAGTAAAATTAAAAGAAATCAAAAAAAGCTTTTAAATATAACGGAAAATATCTTACAAAAGATACATTCCATTCTACCTTCAGATGTTCCTATTCATTTGGATCAATGCTTGAGTGAACTGGGTTATTTTCGTCAGATAAGTCAGAAAGAATCTTTTCCAATTAATATCGAACCCTATTTTAAGAAATATCAAACTCATTTTACTTTTCACAGCTTAGCCCATTTACGTTCTTATTCTATGGAATCCCCTTTAAAAATAAAAAAATGGCTCGCCACTAATTGGGGCGACGTTATTCCAACAACGTTTATTACTTTGTTTGGCAGTTTTTCGTCCGCGTTTATTTTATATAACAATGTTCCACTCTGTATACAAGAATCGGGCTATATATTCCAATGGGAGCAATTTGTTCATTCTAAACATCTATTAATTTTAATTTCAATCCTGATTGCCAGTTATTTCACTTTTTCTCATGCTAAATTCATGTATACTAACTACATCAAAGAAAATTCTCTGAAACAATTAGCAAATAAAATTTCTGCCTTAGAGATGAAATATTTATATAGGAAATCGCAGAACAACTTTTTATTAGAAAATTTATCAAGAGCGCGCCGATTAGTAAAATACGTTAACAGGATTATTTCTAAGAAAACATTAATTATGGATAAAAAAATATACGCAACTGCTCCATGATTTGAATTAGATTATAATTCGCCGTATAAATAGCCGTTTTGATATTACGGCTTATGGTAATTGAAGCGCAAATTGCCGAAACGTGAATAGCACAAATTTAACCATGCGCTTAAAATTTAGACTTGATTTTATCAGGCGGATAAGGCATGGTATAATAAATTTAATGCAATCAAGTCATAAATAGAAAGGGGTAATAATGCGAAGCTTTTTTAAATCAGCAAAAAGTACACTTGGGTTATTAACAAAGCCCTTATTTTTATTCTTTAGTTTTTTATTAATCACCGCAAGAACAGGCGTAGGTGACGATCGAATTAAAGGTCCGGCTCTTTTAGGCTATGGCCCTTCTGAATTAGATTATTGCCCAGTCTCGCTAGCCGCCACTGGCTTTATCCAGGATTATTACCACCTGATCGGTTCTGAGAAATCTACAGTATATGATCTTTTTTACATGCGCTTAAATAATGTGAAGATATTTAGCGAAGCTGATTACTTTATTATTGCTGAGGCTCATACCAATCCAACGCATCAAGCAATACAAGTTTACTTAATGGAACTATATGCCACCGCGATTTCGAAGGTATTTTTTGAAAATTCAGTTAAGGGCACTCAGTACCATTGTATTCAATATTTTGTCCGTAATAGAGTCCAAATAGGCCCACTTTCTTCAAAATTAGATCAAGTGACCTGCGATGGCTGGGAAAATAAAGCAGCGCATGACAAGGTTACGGAACGAATCGAAATGTGCAAAGTATATAAGGAGAATCCTTATAAGGCACCAGCCGAGGCAGTTTCTACCTGCCGTCCCGCCGTACTGGATCATTTACTGACAGAAGAACGCAACCGGGAAGCGATAAAGCTTTTCCGGGAAGATGGCTATGGTAAAATATTTTTATTGATGGGATTGAAACATGTGGTTCCAGATTATACATACCGTAGCGGCGCCTCAAAGAAACGTGACCGCGGGCATGACGCAAAAACCTTAAGTGTTGCTCCTAATTTTTTTCCTTTAGAAAATGACCCCCGGCATCCATTGCACGCCGCCGCAAGTAAGAAAAAATCCGCTGTTTTGGTGGTGCACATGCCATAAGCCACGGAAAATACGTAAAGTAGGACGCGGTCCAGCGGTAAAATATATCCTGGAAAAAAATTGAAAATGACTGATATCCCACTTTTTTTAACATAAATTAATTAAAAATTTTCAAGCTGGTCAACGCGAATGCCCAGCTCGGGAATAAGATAACGCCTCCCTTAAATATTTCTGGATATGGAGGAATTCAAGTTTTGAATCCAGCAACTTTCGTTAGAAATTTAAAAAAATCAACCGTAGTTTCAAAGAAATAATTGATAATAGCTTACAAAAACCGACTCTAAATTTTTCGAGTCTTGAAGTAAATGGCGACTCGCTATCACAATTCAAATAATGAAGTTCTAACGAACATGTTAAATTTAATGGTAAGAATCAACTTTAGATTTCGGACCTTTTCTTCATCCACGTTTCGGCTGGAAAGTTGTTGTCTTTGAATCTGCAGACATTGATGACTGCGAACCGGATGACGCTGATGGCACGTCATGCCATAAAGGATTTCTACCATAATTGCTTTCAAAAGTTCTTTTTAATTCGATATGGTTTTGTTTAATATCAGCTATTGCTCTCCTCTTACTTAATGCTCGGCACGTACAAAAGATGACAAGGAATATCGCAGCAACTTTACCCCACCAAACATCCGAACTTCCAGATTTAACTTCAGCTTCACTTCTGTTAAAAAGTACAGGGGCGCTAATCAAAACTCCCAATACTACCAACCAATTAATCATTTCTTCTAAACGAAGCAATGGAAGAAGTTTACTATGACTACTATTTATTAAATCATCAATATCACGCGCCAAGGCCTCACGACCTTGAGAAAACGATCGTTTGTCTTCCTTTTGTCGTGAAGTATCTTCTGTTTCTCTCACAGGCATATTTAACACTCCTGTTGATAGATTAACCGTCAATTCATACTGTTCGGCTGAATTGCTTTCCCGGGTTTTATTTTGCCTATTCAAGCCCATAAATTCAAGCAACCCAAAAATACTAGTGTCACTCTAGGTAACCATTTTGAACATTTTATTTCCGATCAGGTTGGAAGCGGCCGCTACGGTTCAGCCAGTGATGTAATCCGTGCCGGTTTGCGTCTACTCGAAGAAAGAGAGAATAAACTAGCCGTCTAGTTAAGGCAACCTCTTTTCTTGATCCACAAGGCAATTTGAAAAAACATATTGAAGTCATTAAAATCGAAAAGATCATCCTCATGATAATCATGGTCAAGAGCTTCATATCAATAAAAATAATGAATTTTTTGTCATCAATAAAGATGGCTCTAAACGTCCTATATAATTGGCTAAAAAAACATTTTCCAGATTTTGTATTTCCAAAAGATGGAGTCCTTCAATTTCAGGATGTACTATTACCAAGATTTTCAGTTAAGATAATTGTGGATATCAGTAATCAATTTATTTTGATTGAAGAGAGTGACTTGTAATGCGGTTCTGATTTCAGTATCAATGATTTATGATGATAAGTACCATCTTCTCTTTGGAACAAATCATCCGTTCTCAATTCAAGATTTGACCCGATTATCAGTTATCGTAACAATAGGATTGTATTATGAAATTACTACAGTTAATGCTGACTAAGTATCAGGATAAATTTAAAGGAGAACTTTTCTCCATATTACCTATTTTAAAGGACAGTAAATATGAAGGGAATATGGAGTTCTTTTCAAAATGTTTACCCTATATCACAACGATTTATTCAAATGTTATGGCTTATGATCTGGGGTTGGCACTATTAAACGCAATGCCAAAAGGCGATCTTGAAAAAAATCATATTTATTTATTACATCTAAATTTATACAAATTAATTTTCTTCCTTAGATCGATTGTTACTGTAAAATCATTAGATTATTTAGCTCCTTTTGAAGAAATTGCCTCATCACTGACTAGTTCTTTAGTCAAATATCTTGCTCATTTACCACATGAAAAAAATTATCTCCAAAAAATTTTATTTGAAATGGTATTTAACTTAGAACATTTCGCTTTTTTTCAATCAGGTTCTGCAGACATAAATCAATCATTAATCCAGACTTTTCAAAAAAACATAGAAGTTATCAAAAATACCGATGCTTTTATAGGATTTGTACTGGAGGTCGCCCTAGCACACCCCTTGCACATAATCAACGAATGGAAAATAGAGGATTGCGAACAGTATATTTCCACTATTTTCAAAAAAGTAGAAGTAATTGGTTCTTTTGATGAAACACCCATGCAATCTCTGTTTGATAACATCCGTGAGTTAATAGAAGAGGGATCTGATGAATCTGTGCAGATAGCGAGTTTTACTATAATTAAAATCATCGAAATAATCGTGCCTAAACAAAGTAATATTCGTGATCAAGCAATAACAATGCTAATAGATCTCATAGATAATGAATATTATAGTGAGAAGATACCTACAGAATTAAGAGATAAATTGAAAGCGGCATTCATAAGGACAGGGAGGATATTTATAAGGGCTGGTAGTACACCCAACGTAGCTTATTGTATTCGATTGATTAAGGAGTTAATCAATAATTATCAGTTTGAAGAGTTAAATTTTTTTAGTAATATCATACATACTCCGATTATGTTAGATCTACTGGCCATGATGCCAATCCCGCTATGGAAAAAATTAATAACCATTGATCATCCTGCACGGGATATTTTTATTTATCCTCTAGAAATAAAACATAAATTTTTAATCCCGCACACGGAAGACACCTCTCTTTTAGAAAAGAAAGATCTGATTACACTCGAATCGACGTATATAAATTTAAAAACATTTCAACTTTTACTCTGCGGGGATAAGAGATTTTCTTACTTGCCGCTAGAATTGCGCAAAATCATCTGGTCTTTCATATCGCTAATTCTTAGAGATACGCCACATCCCATGATCTTAAGTCTTATAGAAAATACCCAACCCTCCAAAAAAATTCCTCCCTTGGTTGATAAGGCAAGACCAGAATATCGCGCAATTCAAGCAATCATGGCTAATTTAACCAGAAAAATTTCTAGTACTCTATACTTAATGTATGGACTATTGCCCTTAAATATGAGTATTTATCGATTAGCCATGACTTTAGAAATTATGTGGATTACTCGTTTTAGTCAATTTCCTATCTCCTGTCTCCGCGATAATCTGGATTCAATCGCTCAGCGACTGACGGAGTGGATGATATCTGCAGATCGATGGATGACCCATCCCAATCGGGAAGTACCAGATGAAAACAAGCCATCTTTTTTTAACTTCATAATACGAGTAAAAGCATCAACTGATGTTTACACGACTTACCCGGTGCGTTTGAGCACCAATAATTTAGAGCTGTTCTTTTCCGAAAATCTCAACCTAAGAATCGAAAGAGTTTCCAAAAAAAGAAGTCGTTCTGAACACCTCCGTACCCACCCAATGCCCCGGGAAAACCCCTGCAAATCTCCGACACATTAGCTATGCATAGCATTCGATCACAATATTTATTTCACAATTTATAAAATGTTTGGAGATATAAATTTAGTTCCCATATTGGTTTAAAGCTGCATTTAAGATTACACAGGGTAATCGACATAATAGCTAGCGGCTTCAGTTCTCAAAACATTACAAGGCTTAGATTTTTGTGACACATTAATGGGAGCTCACTTGTCCAAAGTTAAATTATGGGCTTAAAATTCCATCGTCTTCAGACTCCTCAGCACTAAAAGTCTCATCTATGAATAACCTATTACGGGAGCGGCAAGAAGTCACAAAGCTCTGAATAGCTTCCATAGGGTAATAAAGTTTTATATGTCGCCGCTCTTGTTTATCTTCTCCAATCGAAGCAGTCGCCACAGCATCCTGTAATGTCTTAATAATCCGTGAGTCTTTTTTAACGTTTACCATGATAGCTATATTTTTAAAATAAATACCTTTTGGATTTATAATTTCTATTACTTCTCTTAGAGAGGCTTTTTCAGGAAAAATAGAAGCATAGACAACAAAATTGGCAATTTTAATAGAATCCTCCCCTACCCGTTCATTTATCAATAAAACCTTTTTTTCTAAAGTTATTGTGCTATTAGCGTACACATCATTATCCATCTCATCATCTAGATCATACTCATACCCAAATAAATGGAGGTTCATCAATGAGGAAGAGGGTCTAATAGTAAGTCTCGAAGGCAGCTGATTAAGGCAAATTCCTATTGACAAGGCAATTTTTTCATTGACTAACTGGTCAATTATTTCTGATAAGCTATTAGTGTTATCAGGGAAAACTAATTCCACCAAAGGATGAGATAATGTTAATAAGGATTTCAAATTAAAAGGAGACTTATTTATAAACTTTAAGGACCGTAAGCAGCTCATATTTTTAAAATTCAAAATCTTATTGCTAGACGGGACATCGTCTACAGCCTTTAAAGAAATTGTATAATAATACCTCAATGAATCGAGAAAATCTTGTGTTGCGCGCTCACCTTTCCAGTTAAATTGTATTCTATTTCTATTTTTTTTATCAGGTACAAGAGTCTCTTTATAAATATTGGTTTCTTTGAGAAAATCAAATTGGCAATTATAAAAAACAACGCACGAAGTTCTTAATGATTCATATAAAGATTTGCTTATTATGCTATTTGCAATAGATATTTTTACATTTTGATGCTCATGATAGGGAGGTAATTTTAAATTGGCGACATTAAATATAACATTATCAAACACTAGCCGTAACCTTCCTTCTAGTTGTTTAACTCTTTCACCGACACTCGTCTCTATTGTAGTATTTTTTATAGTTATGATAACTTCATACTCTTCCGTTTCCATAGAATCCACTAGAACACCCATAAATTCAGTTAGTGTTTCCGCAGAAAAATCTTCTATTTTTAAATTCGTCTGTTTTGCCTCAGGTTTAGAAGGATTACCAACGGATTGGTAATATTTCTCTTCGTTAACTTGTGTTTCTAAGATAATTGCAAATTGATCTAATAGCCTTCTCCAATCCCTTTCAACCATTATTTTATAAGGCTCTGAGTAATTAAACTTACTCAGATCTTCAGTAGTAGGGGGTTTTAATAAACCAAGCATATTCTTAAAACTGGTAGTTTTTTTCATTAAGACCGGTCCAGAATAGGTCCATACCATTAATTCAAAACCTTTTTCTATTAATAAATTAAGCAAAAAATAAATGCATCCAAACTGAATAAACTCTTCACCTTTATCTATCGATGGGAAACTAGCAATGATTAACGTTTGTAGCCGCAAATTTTCTTCTGTCACCATTTTTTTAAACGGAAAAAGTCCAACCCTATAGCGTTTTATATCAAGAACACCAGGAGGTGTCGGATTATAAATAGTTCCTTTATATTCTAAAGAAAAGCTTTTTAAACTATCCAGCGTCGATAAAAAGTCAGTATGGATTTCTTTTGCAAAAAATTCTAGCAAAGGATTAACTAGAATATTGTCGCATGAAGACCAGTCGCCAATCAACTGATGAGCCTTTTGCTTGAAGAAACCGGTTTCATTAAGGTAACTTCCTCCTGGGTTAGGCGATTGGAGTGGACGGCGAGGAGGAGTAGGATCAAAAATTTCTGGGTAGCCATACCAACAAACGATAACCACCAGATGTGCTACATCGGTTGCTCTGCCATTTTCAGCGACTAATACACGACTTAAATAAATAGGAATATCGTAGGCAGATAACAATGGCTGCCAAAATGTATATACTGTCAAGGCAAATTCGGCACAAACTCCAGTGAGTGTTTTTAAACAATATTGAACAATGGATATAGAATCATTCTTTGCGTACAGGTCGTGGTACATCTGGCGGGTAAAAAAGTCTTCAGTTTGATTAAGATAGGTGAATCTTTTTTTCATGATTTCACAAAATTCCTGCAAGCAGTTCCTTAGAGTTGATTTTTTTTCGCTTCGTAGTGCTCGATGTAGGCATTCCTTTAGCTCATAGGTCAGCCCTATGTCATTCAGAGTGGGAAAAATTTTAGGAGGAGACAATTTATCTACTTTAAAATCCGGCTTTGTTTTATCTGATATGATCGTATATTTTAAGCTTGAAACTGCCTCTGTTGTCTCTACATAAAAATTACCGCCTTCCCAACTCATGTTAACACCTGAAGGCAATGAATTAGGATAGAAAGAAAAAGGCACCAGTAAAGGAATTTTCTTGTTATCTTGATTGGTTACGGGGTTTACGAGCTCGATTTTTATCTCTATTCCATGGGAATCTATTGGCGCATCGGTTGGAAAAAATGTTCTAGGAACTTCCACGTCTTGAAATCCACCTTCGCTTAAAATAATATTTTTCTGCTCGTCCGTTTTGAATAAACTGAGCGGAAAAAAGTACTTCCCAAAGCTACTGATATTGGCTATTACTTTCTCTGATCTCGGCAAAGTGGTAACACCTGAAAGTGAAGAACGACGGCTTGGTTTAGATTTAGGTATTAGGACAGGTGCTTTTTTTATGACATCATCGACTAAAGGAGTAATAAACTCCTCGTTTTGTGGTTCGTTTTTAATGATAAATTTTTCAATCACCTGTTGAATAGATTTTTCCTCTAACCATTCCGCTATCTTAGCTAAAAAGGATAAAAATATAAATTTTATTGGAATGGACCATACTATCTGTTCCCTAATCTTTGTCCAATTAGGCCGAGGAAGAGTAAAAATACTAGCAATTCCATACCAACGTATATAAATTGAAGCGATAAAAACAAAATCATTGACCATCTGATAACGTGCAGATCTGTTTTCAAGCTCGGTTATTAACTCAAATTCTAATTTTTGTAATTGTTCATGATTCCATGGTCCTGGAGAAGTCAGATGATTAAAAAGACCTTGATAAAAATAATAATAAGATTGACAAATCTGAAAAATTCGATTGCATCCGGGGTAGTCGTTTTTCAGTTTAAATAATGCCTTCAATTCAAAAAAAATTTCCACCAAATATTTCTTTTCCAATGAAACAAATTCATCCAACTTAATCTCGTTTAGCAATTGAAATTGATAGGTACGTAAAATAAGTATTTGAAAATATCCAGATTCAGCGTTGAATCCATAAATGAGGGGAAAAATAATGTGGCCATTTTGTCGATCTAATTCCCCTAAGGCCCAGGGCGAATGCTGTTTAAGAGCCACATGGTTAAGAACAATTAAATGGTTCTCTTTCAATAGAGAAAGAAAACTAATATATGAATTTGTAGAGTTTAATTGATCATGGCTGTCTTCAGCAAGATTTTCTTCAGCTATTTCTTTCAATAGCAAGCCATAAGTCATAGCGCAAACCCTGTGAAAATTTAATCCCTTTTTGCAATGGCGAATGGCATTCAACAAGAGTCTAGTGCTAGAAAATTGACCTGCCGCTTGATGAACCGTAGAAATAAATTCCGCAGCTTCTTCATCTACTGCATGCAACTTTAATAAATCTTGAGCGACAAATTCATTCACATCATAAATAATCAGACGCGATTCAAAAGCATTAGAAAAAATTTCACGATATTGATAGCTTTGATTGGCTGTTAATATAAGCCCAAAACCCAATTTAGCATCTCCAGATAAAACGGTATTTAAGGCTCCTTCGATAATATAAGTAGGAAACGCGTTAATCTCATGGATTAATAACATCCAGCCATTTTTTCTGCAGGTTTCGACCAGTGAATTTAAATCTCCATGCGTCCCAGCCGTCCATTCAAGATAATTTTCTCCCAATCGATAACCACGCTTTTCTAAAAGATGACGAGTCACATAACTTTTGCCTGTATTTGTCTCTCCTCTAAGCAATAAAGCAATTTTTGGCGGAAGTTTTCCTTTCGCCAAATAGCATTCACGCACTTGAAAAAAACTAAGAACAGCCGTCACTAATTGGCGAGAATTTTCGGTATCCCATAATGCTGGGTCGGTGTCAATTAAGCGCCGCGCCCATAATGAAGGCAGAGAAACTGATTCTTCCACAGCAAATTTTAAACATAACCAATGTCGCAGAGCTCGTAGAGGCTGGGGTTCCAATGCAGGAAATACTAACTCCTGTATGGCTAATAATAATGGGAAAGAAGAAGGTTGATAAGGGACATGTTTTTCATCTAACACTTCCCAATCGGTAAAATGATAATTCTGACTAGCGATATGGGCGATCAAAGACAGAATATAGCGCAGATCGAATTGAAAATCGGGTTGCAAGACCTTAATTTGCTCACGTATGATTAATATATATCTGGCCGTAGCCCGAGCCTCTTTTTCCTCATAACCACAATCTGCTTTTATGATAGGAAAAATGATATTTTCAATTTCTTGCTCTGAAAAAGGAAAAAATTCAATATGATCAGCATAAGAATCCAGCACGTTGAATTTTTTTCTCCCCCTGGTCTCATCTGCATGATTTCTTAAACCAAGCACTATATGATAAGGTTGTAAATGAGCGGCGCTGCCGTCTGGAAAATTAACTTTTTTAGGATTTGTTATCAGCCCTAGCAACCAAATGATGATCCCTTCATCACGAAGCAAATTTATTTCTTCCAATTTTAAAATTCTTAAGCGGTTATCTCCCATTTCGTTAGCTTTAGCAAATTCCATTAAGATAGGTTTAATATCATCAAATAAGATTGAAGGGCGAATTGATATCGTAAAAACATGTGCTTTTTCTTGCTTGATCAATTGATCTATCGCAAAAGATTTACCAGAAGCCGGCGGCCCAGAAATAAAAATAAGCCGAGGTTTTTCAGACTGTTTAGACAAAGCTGATTCAAGTCCTTCGCGGCCAGAAAGCGCTGATTTTGTAGGCGTTATTGATGAGTCTTCAAGCTCTGGCATAATAAGATGCGCCATGCTCAGGATCCAGGGGTGACGCTGTAGCTCTGTCGCATTTAATAAAAAGCAGATTTTGCCACCTTCTTGGTAAGGATTTATAATCTTACCGTTGACCGACAATAAGGAAAAATCATTAATTAAGTTGGGATAGAGATCTAGCAAGGCGCCACCCGAAATAATGGATAGTTTACTTTCCTTAAGCTCCCTCGCCACTGCCCCCAGATGAAATTCACGATTTTTACCATAAATTTCAATAAAGCCTTGTTGAGTTTCTGCCGAGGAGGTATAAAAAACGGCACATTCCGAATACATCGTTTTAAAATCAGCGATAATTTGGGGATGCATTAAAGTATCAGCAAGGTAAAGACTAATAGGGGACGATTTGCTTTCTAGATGAGCCTTTTGGGAGTTAGGAGGAAGAAAAAATTGTGAAGTAAAAAGTTTACGTAATGGATCGGGTAAAGACACATTGTTCAATACAAATATATTTGGGATACGAGAATCATGTAGTAATTGATACAAAGCTTCTTTCGGCAAGGTTTCAACGATGATCAGATTACGCATTTGATCTTTAGTTAAAAAATAATCTATAAAGCCGCTATATTGACACCATTGAAATTGATCAGGGCCAGGTATTTTCATACTACCATATAATTGATATAATTCAGAATAAGAAGTTGGATTAATCCACCATACTTTTTGAGTAGCTACCAATTGTGATAATTGTTCGCTGTCAATAATTTGTAAAATTTTATTAGCAGTTATTTTTTTCAATTCTTCTAAAGTCGAATCAGGACTCTTAAAAAAATTCACTCGCCTTAAATCAAAAAGCTCTCCATCGATTTCAAGAGGTTGTTCTAACTGCTTTTTTAAAACTAAATTGTCAATAAATCTTACTACTTTATTATCTGCAAGATTCAAATTTTTAAAAGAAATTTGCTCATATTTCTCAAGCGCCTTAATCAAGCTGCCAGGTTGTCTTGAACTTTTTTCTTTTGCATCTAGGGATGCAACTAGGGGATAATTAAAAAGAAACTGCTGAATTTCAGTAGAGTACTGAAAATCGATTTCAATATAAGATAATTTTTCATCAATCTCACTACTGGTTTTAAGCGTATAAGCCTTAGGAAAATTTAGTGTCGGAGGAAGTTCGAAGATATTTTCCAAACGACCCAATAAGGATTTAGGCAATTTCAATAATTTAAATTCACTTGACATTTTATTAATAACAATGATGCTGAGTTCTTTCGAAATCTCAATAATTGGCTTGCAATCTGGACTGGTAAATTCTGGATGAGAAAACGCAGTGCGATCAAAAACACTATTAAGGCTCTCAATAGTGGGTGTGATACTTACGAGAACTAATAAACCGCCTGCATTGAGACAACGCTCCAAAGGCCCGGGTATTAAAGATAAATCAGTTTGAGTATCGTACTTAACAGATTTCAATTGATGGATAAAATCAGGTAGAGAATCTAAATGGAGAACACAAAATTCCAAATTACGTTTTTGGGCTTCTCTTCCTAGAGCAAGTATCAAATCAGGAATTTGTTTTGAATCTTCATCACAAAGCGCCAAGGCATTTTTTACTAAAAAAAATCGATCTAAAACTGGATCCAGCTCATCAGGCAGGTCCATGAATATTTCCAGTTCAGATAATATTGATTTTAAGTTTTTCATTTAACACTTCTTTATTTCAGTCGAATTACATTCTAAATAAATCTTATCATACAACTTCTAAAATTTTCAATGAGTCGGTGAGAATTGCTAATGTCATTAATAGACAAATTATATAAATACAGATAAGATAGTCGGTATTAAGAAAAATAATCATTGACTCAATATAGAATAATGTCACCATTAAAGTCGGTTAAACAATTCTATTGCTTTAATATTCCAAGTATATTTTTCAAAGCTTTACTGGCAGTGTATTATTTTTAAGGCACATACATGAAAAAAAAAGAAATACCGCTTCGCACGAAATTTTAAAAAAGAAATTCAAGATTATATAGCGGAGTTTCAATACTATAGGGAACTGCTTACGCCAGATGTCGATATAAAAAATCTTGCCAATTTACCCGATGACAGAGATAACACAACTTTATTGGATAAGGCCTTAGATTCAAAAAAAAGAGATTTCATACGATTTCTGATAGAAAATGGAGCTCAGTTTGTACAAACCGCTCAGTTTAAAAATCTAGTGAGCAACGCCGTTAAAAATGGAGATACGCATTTAGTTAGGCGTTTAATTTTAGAGTTAAACCCCGATGTCAATTCTATTGAAGAGCCCTTGCGTACTCTTGCATAATCAAAGTTTCTGCCTTTATCATTCTTCCGATCCAGTCATGGTCGCCTGTCAACAACCAAATATTCCCATGGTCAAGCTATTAATAGAACTAAAGGCTAATTTAGATAAAGCAGACCTTCACAATAATACCCCTTTATTTTATGCAAATACATCACTTACTAAGCTTTTAATAAAGGCAGGGGCTTCTTTAGAATTATCTTATACCAGTGAAACCGTTTTACATGATGCGTTCATTAAAAATCAGGTAGACAAAACAAAAGAGCTATTAATGGCAGGCGCCAATCTCACCACTATTGAGGATCAAAACCTCGAAGTGAGCATATCTGACGAGATGACTACGCTTATCGTAACTTCAGGAACTCTCTTTTATCCAGAAGGTCAAGTGAGCGAAAATTATCGTCGGTGGATGAATAGACCTGTCATACATGAAATTTTTCAACGAGAGCTATTAATATTTTACCCCTATTTTTCACAAGCTATTAAAAATCAATTTGATAGGCAACAGCTTCTCCCTGTTGTCGACATTTTCAAAATAATAATTGAATATTATGGATATTATGGCTTTATGCTAATTGCACCTAAAAAACTAAAAAAATCAAGAAACATACTCTCAATAAATAGACACAAACCAGAATGCATTCAACTTAGAGACAGCTTTTTAACTTATTTTATCGTCGGGCTCACGGTTGTGCTGGAAAAGGATATAACGAAAAATGATCGCTATATCGCTCACAGTATTCTCACACTGTGCAACAAAATTCAATCATCAAATTTTTGGTCGATAAAACTCATAAAACAAATTTTAAATGAGCATTTGGACGATTTAAATAAGGAAGGCTATTTACTCACATTGAACAGCCCACTGTACTGGCAGCTATTCGATTGCTGCAACTCTTCGGGTTTTTATAATAAAAACGAACGAGATGAAGTCTTATTTATTCTTTTAAAACCTATTATCCCGACCTTAACAGAGTATAAATCTACCCAGCAGAGTGCGTTTTTAACTATTTCCCAATTTTTAGAATCAAGCCTGGATTGTGATTACAGAAAACCTGCGAATAAAGAAGAAATTCGATTTTTCTCACCACTTTTACCATTATATCAAACCTATTATGGATCAAATTTTATGGAAACTCTGGGGCATCAAGATCCCATAACAGTCCTAGCGGCAATGCAACATATCGATAATTGCAGGAGACCTTTAAATGATTTTGTCGTCGCTCTTAAAAAACATCTTGAAATGCAATTTTCACCCAGGTTATTTAAATATAAAAGAAAGCCTCGTGTTAAACAATTCTTTTATATTAAAAAAATGACTAAAGCCTGCCAATCAATTTTAGATCATCGTATTAGATGGTCAATTGTATTAATTAAGATAAAATTAGTCTGCCATCTGCAAATGTTTAAAGGCAATACCCGATTGAGAAAAAATAGCGAAGTTTACAATATCTTTGTTAAATTTATTACGCTGAGTACTATTTTTGATTCTAAAGAAAGCAAGCAAATATTAAATTTTTTAACCAAGAAAAAAATTCATAAGCATTCTTCAAATTTATTCTCCGCTTTAAACTGCGATCCTCGGACTAGTTCCACATCAGACTATAATACTCCACAATATTTAGACCACTGAGAGAGACATGAAAATTTGTTAAAATTGTTTTTTCAATTGGAGGACCCACTCACCATCGGAGTCCAGTAAATGGTTTTATTAATATTTTAGCCGCTGTCAACGAGTCACCGGATTTTTATCAGTAAACAATTCTCTGTCAGCAAGGGATTTATTTTCAACATCAGCAGAAGATTCTTTCTGCAAAATAATGTCTAACTTAATCTGATCTCGGTAATCAGAATAAGAAATGGCTTGTTGTAACCCTTTTCTTACCACCACTAACCCTTGACGTATTAGCTCATCGTTGTAATCCTAGCCTTTATTTCACTTACCGGGGAAACCAGTAGGTCGAATGGTGAATAGTTCATGGAAAAAAGCACGGCGACCTGCAGGCTTATATCCCAGGTAAGAATTCATGACCTAAAGCATACTTTCGGCAGACCGGCAAAAAGGGAAAAAACTCAAAAAATAACACCGCCATTGTCAAACATGATCCGAAGCCCAAGCCATGCAAGCGGTGCTGGAGAGTTCTTCGTCCATGATCGTCAAATCAAGCACTTTAGAACAAAAATTATTGACACTGGACACTCATCGGCAAGATTTGCCAAGTCGATCACTTCCAGTTGGAGCGCTTTTTTCTCATCGAACCGACAGGCACGTCAACAACGAGAACAACAATTAAATATCGCCTTGCAGTCGGCTAGCGCAGATGACCACGCCATTGTATGGTTTGAATGATTTAGCTGCGGTCATCACTGAACAAATGAAACAGCAACATGTGACTGCTCGCCAATTGGATGAACAACAAGGTCGAGCAAATCTCGAGTATCATAAAGTGGAAAAAATAAAAAACACTTTTGCTCGGTAATCTGGCTTCACTCTGTAATTTTTGTCAAGTAGAGTGATTGAAAAAGGATAAAATTATTTTCAGAGGAACATAAAAAAATTATACTACCGGACCAATCAAAAGATAACAGATTGTCTTACGCACTTATCCAGCATTTTATCACAGGATAAATAGAAAAAATCTGGCAGATTTCTAATGTTAAATTCTTTAAAATAATTGACCCAGTGAAATTAAAACCGAAGGTGAGTATGACTCAATCTCAATCTACACAAATTTCTAATCATTCTATAGGAGAGAGAAATCTCTGGCAATCACTTTGCATGATTCCCGTGGTTCGCTATTTATTGCAAAAGAAACTTGACAGCTTGGAATCTTCTAATGAAGTCACTGACGAACAAGACCCCGACACATCTGAGCAAGTCTCTTCAGAGGAAGTGGCCGCTTATTGGCAAACATATCAACATTGGCAACAAGCGGATTTAAATCCTAAACAACAAGAATGGCTGCAGGAAATACACACTCATCTCAACTGTCTGCAACAAAGTCTATTTAAATCGCGCTCTTCTAATCCTAAATCATCTGCAGTCGCAACTGATGAAAATAATCACACTCAACTTAATTTTTAATTGAAGGTGAAATTCTAGGTATTGTTGTTCATGTTTTTTGACTCTCATTGATTTTCTTTTGAATATCAGTTAAAAAATTAAGTCGAGCATGCAAGGCATAGCAAGCATGCACGAGTATATCCTGCCACTTGTGCTGATCATCCCCCGCCAAATGATTTAACATCTTCAAAGCACGTGGCAGGTGCTCACTGTCGTCTAGTTCAATATGCCGGTTGAGATAATACAATAACGGCTGAATAAATGGTTTTTCTTCCAGACTAATGGTCTGCTCTAATCGCCAGACAAGCGGGGTAAATAAAGACGAAGTAATGGCTTCACGACCATACACAAACACCGATGCTAAAATATGCGGAGCTTGGGGAAAGAAGCTAATAGTGGTATTAACGAATTGCTGCACGGCCAATGGTAATTCCATGGCCATGGCCATTACTGACTCCTGACGTGCCAACCCTTGTAAAAAGTGCATGATAGGCTGAGTGTTCGCGCCGATACGCTGCATCGCCGCCAGATATAACTCAAAATGACTGCAGTATTGATGTCCATCCTCAGTGCGGTCACTTTCTTCCTCCACTAGAATTCGGCTGATTAAATGCGCGCTATAACCATCTTTGGGTGGAAACCAAGGCGCCCGTGTCGATACCATCCGGCTATGTAATTCTTTCAATAGGCACATGAAATCCCACACGGCAAAAACGTGGTATTCCATAAAAATGCGTAAATCACACAACGAACGGATACAGTCATATAAAGCATGTTGCTTAATTTTTTCAATCAAAGGTGCTAATTGTTGATCGATCATTTGAAGATTATTCATCAGCTTGATCCTCCATAGACGGAAGCATTTTCCACTGACCTTTAGAGGATCTCGCACCGTGCTCTATAGGTCGCTTTAATAGCACGGAAATTGCCTTAATTTTTTGAGAGTCCAGTGGCTTAATTAATACCTCGACCATACCCACTGCTAAGCAACGTTGCTGCTCGGTGGTATCTCGACCAGTTCGCGCAGACTAAACTTAACTTCATAAACCGGTAACTCGCCGGATTCCCACTTAGAAAACTCCATCACTTCATTGAGCAAATGCAATAAACTTTGGCCAGCGCTCATTAAATCTATCGCCGCCGCTTTGCCCGGATTGTGGGAATTTCCTGCGCCATGATCCACGCCATGCCGATGATTCCAGTCAAGGGGGTGCGAATATCATGGCTAATGTTCATAATGAATAAGGATTTGGCTTGATTCGCCACTTCCGCTTGTTGTTTGGCCTGCTTCAATTTCCGCTCTTTTTCTTTTAATTCAGCGATATCGGTAAAATAACCCACAATCCCTAAAACCGTATGGTCGTCATCCACAATCGGCAATTTACTCACCAGCGTGATAAGTTTTTTACCATTGGGTAAGATTAGAATTTCTTCCTGGTTAGTCAGCGGATGGCCGTGAATAGTTTTCTGGTCGCCTTGGCGAAAACTATCGGCAGTGTGACCACCCACTTGCCAGTCCAAATCGGCATCGGTTTTACCGACAATGTCCTCTGGCGAACGTAAGCCCACTAGCTCGGCGTAATTTTGGTTACAGCCGAGATACACCGAATGTGTATCCTTCCAGAAAATAAATTGCGGCAATGACTGAGTAATATTTTTTAAAAATACCTCCATAATATATCCGGTGTAGACTTTGAATATCTTGTCGTTCAATTGATTTAGGAGACACAAATCTCATGGTGGGTCGTGTCACTACCTCACAAATTGCTTGAGCATCCAGAGCATCATTTTTGTTAGATTTGACGTACGGTTTGACAAATTGAGAACTCATCAGTCTCACCTGATGACCAATTTGGCTGAATTTTCTAGCCCAATAATGAGCCCGACCACACGCCTCCAGGCCAATTAAGCAAGGCGGTAAGTTAGCAATAAATTCATGTAGCTTATGTCGAGTGATTTTCTTCTGGACAATGTTCTGGCTCTGGTTATCAACCTCATGCAATTGAAATACATTTTTTGCCAGGTCAATTCCAACTGTAGTAATATTCATAGCAGATTCCTCCGCTGATTAATGGAACGGTTAAAAAAACCCATTCTGGCTCACTTTGAAACCGTTTAAAGTCGGGCTGGAACCATTCCATTAGAACCATTTATGGAGAACCTGCTATGAAGGGAATACAAACAGCTGACTCAACCAGTGTAATTAATCAGCCATTAACTAATTTTTCTTATGCACCTGTGCTGCAAGGATTGATGGATGGTATCGGTTGGAAAAGTCCAGCAGTAGCAATTTATGAAGAACAAAAACTTGAAGCTGAGCGGCATTTATCTTTTCAAGAGATAGAACAACTCTATAAACACCATTCAACTATAAGCAATCAGAAAAAATTATTAGCTGCCATTGATAAAGAAATTACCGCCGCTAAAACCGAACTGCGCAGCGCACAGCATCATCAAAAAGAAACTCATGATGCATTGATGAAAACCACCTCGTCAAGAAGTATAGGAAGTTGGCTGATGGAAGGCGTTAAGTATGCTTTTGATTCGACTCCTGAACAATTAATTAAACGCTACAGTGGCATAGCCAAAGATCGTAAAGCACAAATTAAAAAATTATCTCGCTATCGAAATAAAATTGCTTCAGCTGGCACTTTAAACGCCTATTCAGTTCCGCAACAGGAGACCTGTTACCCTAGCTCATTTAATATATCTGATTTAAACAAACCAGAAGCAGCATTCCGCGGTTTTGTAATGAATGGATTTCAAAGCAGTGATCAATTTGCATGCTTCTCACTAATTAGTGGGCTAGGTGATGTTAATGCGGATGGTATTGATGATTTTGCCGTAGTTTGTTCCGGCGGCAATGAAGCTGGTGTCATATTTGGAAAGGAAAATATAGAGCAAAACGGCACATTAAATTTTCTAACATTGAATGGAACAACAGGTTTTAAAATTGAAAGGCCACCATGGGGTATTGATCATATTAGTGGTGGATTTGATATAAACGGCGATTATATCGATGATTTTTTCTTAAGCAGTCCATATGGGGGTTCAAATGGAAGTTACGACGCAGGTTCCACTTGGATCATATTTGGCAACCCTACTCTTGACAAAAATGGAACTCTTAGTGTATCGAGTTTAAATGGAACAACTGGATTTGTTATTAAGGGAGCACATCCGAATGATAAAAGCGGCACTTCAATTAGCTCCATTGGTGATTTCAATGGAGATGATTTCAATGATATTGCTATCGGCGCACCTGGCGCTACTCCCGAAAATCAAACAAGCGCCGGATCTACATACGTAATTTTTGGTGGTCTAAACGTAGGGGGTAATGGAATTTTAGAATTATCATCTTTAAATGAGACTACAGGTGTTATTATAAATGGACAAGTGAACACTACCAGCGGTTATGTTGTTTCCCGGATTGGAGATATTAATTCAGATGGAGTATACGATTTATTGATATGGGGCTACGGGATCAATTCTTATCCTATTTATTACCCACCCCAAGGATACGTTGTTTTTGGTAGTAAAACTTTGATAGGTGTTAATGGAACTTTAAAACTGTCTAGTTTAAATGGAAAGAACGGCTTCTTTATAGTTACAGGAGTTAGTTATCCTGTTTCATATTTTGTTATGGGTTATGCGGGGGATATTAATGCAGACGGCCAGGATGATTTTGCCATGGGAACACCTGAGTACGGTTTGGCTCTTGGAGCAACATTTGTAGTATTTGGTGAAGTTAATATTGGCCAAAATGGAACGCTAGCTTTCTCAAATTTAAATGGAAGAAATGGATTTAAGTTAACGGGTAATGAGTACAGTCGTAGCGGTGGTGCTATTAGTTACATAGGTGACATCAATCAAGATGGTGTCATCTTGGAGCTGTTTATGTGATTTTCGGAGAGGAAGCTATAGGAAACAGTGGGTTTTTCCCATTAGTAAGTATAGATGGAAAAAATGGCTTTAAATTAAATGGATCATATAGTGGGCCGGAACCATGTTATGCTTCTGGCTTCGGTAGAAGTATAGGTAGTGCCGATGTGAATAATGATGGAATTAACGATATAATAATCGGAGATAGACCTCCAAATTTTGATACAGGAGCTGCTTATATCGTCTTTGGGGGTAAATCATTGACTAATTGTAGTCTGCCTACCTTTCCTCCAACTACAACTTCTTTGCCAACTCCAGCACCCACTCCTATCCCAACACCTACCCCTACTCCTACCCCAGCACCTACTCTTCCACCAACTCCAAGCCCAACTTTTACTCCGACACCTACTTCAACACCTGTTCCTACCGCTATGCCTAGTCAATCCAATTCTGTATCACTTTATTTAATTATAGGCGCGTCTGGAATTTCATTATTAGCTTTGCTGTGTTGCCTCTATAAATATAGACATAAGCAGCATAAAAATAATTTTAGTGATCACAAATCCATAAAATTAGATTATACAACTCAAAGATGGCCTGAGTCGACGGAGGTGGTAGCTGAAACAGAAGATTTTGCTGGGGCAACTCAATTTCTTTCTTCTAAGGAATCTTATCAGTCCCTGCCACCATCTGAACCTATTGCATTAACCATTTCTACTCCCACTAAATCTAAAGCTACTGCATCATCTCCACTTGCCTCTCCTTTGATATCACCGGTTGGTGAATACAAATTATCGCTTCGCAGGAAATCATCACTCATCAGTGATTCCGGCGAAATTAAGATTTCTTTTGCTATCAAATTTTCTGAATTACAATTCGATAAAAAGCAAGATAAGTTAGGCAAAGGTTCCTTCGGCACTGTCTATAAAGGAACTTATAATTATAATAATGTCGCTATTAAAAAATTACATCTCACTTTTGATCAAACAGCTCTCGTTACATTTAAACAAGAAATGACTATTATGGCAAAAATTCGCTCGAATTACGTTGTCTCCCTGATGGGCGTCTGTTTAGATGCCCCTAATTACTGTATTGTCATGGAGCTGATGTCTAGAGGGTCACTTTATAATTTTTTGCAAGATCCTTCTCCCCTCTCGCTCGAACGTATTTATGGAATCGCGATGCGCATCGCACTTGGCCTATATCATCTGCATCAACAAGAGATTATTCACGGCGATTTAAAGAGTTTAAATGTGCTGCTCGATGATCAAAACGTTAAGGTCGCTGATTTCGGTTTATCTAAAATAAAAACTGATACCGACAGCTCTAGTTCTGGTCAAAAAGTCAGCGGCACCTTAGCATGGATGGCTCCAGAGTTATTTGACGAAAAAGCTCGCCCCACAAAACAAGCAGACATTTATGCGTTGGGAGTGGTATTATATGAATTAATTAACAAACCGTATGTGACACCTTTTAAAGGTTTGGCCATTAATGCATTAATAGCCGCCAAAACCACTCGCGGCGTTAACCAACTCACCATTCCGTCCAATTGCCCGCCGGAATACGCCAAACTCATTCACTCTTGCTGGACAAACCCTCAACAACGTCCAGATGCAAAAAATCTAGCTGACAATCTTTTCGCACTATTTACCAAAACGCAAAGTCAATCAGTTGTTAAAAGCCTACTAAGGTCTTCTTCAACTCTGAGCGAGATTCCATCCTATACCAGCAATCCACTGTGTTCAACTTAAGTTTTTCATGAGAAAACACCATGATGATGACTGTTATTAATGTAGTAAGCGTAATAAAAAATATAGTCGTCCTTGCCGATGACATTTATAAATGCATTAAGTTGGTCAAAACCAATCAATCACAATGTAATCGTCTGGCCGCACGAATTCGCGTGATCGTCGAAGCAATTGCCGAGTTAGATAAGCTAAATAAAATTCCTGAAACAGATACTTTTGCACGCGGCATAGAGGCTTTGGAAAATAGTTTAAGAACCTGCGCTACCTTTATCAATGAATTTACTCAGCAAAAGCGCTGGTTTTACCAGGCGCTAAAATCAAAAAAGAATGAGCAACAATTTGAATCGTTAAACCAGCAATTACAAAATTGCTTAGCCGATTTGAATTTAACTATTCTCGCCAAACAAATAACCAATCGGGAACAAGATATCGCCGACCAAAAAGCCGATGCGGCAACTTTGAAAACTGGACAAGCGGAAATTTTATCTTTAAATCAGAAAATGATGCAAGAGCTGCAAGATTTTAAAGGCGCTGCATCACAACGAGAAGAAATAATAGCCCGGCAATTAATGTCCATGAAATGGCAACTCCAAAAAATGCAAAGATCAACAGCAGATTCTAAAGAAATAATTCCTGTGGATTATCAAATCCCTTTTTTTGAATTAACGTTGCATAAGCTTATTGGCAAAGGCAGTATCGCCACAATTTTTGCAGGTCGCTGGAATGAACAACCAGTGGCCATTAAA
Source organism: uncultured Pseudomonadota bacterium (assembly GCA_963818985.1). Lineage (GTDB taxonomy): Bacteria > Pseudomonadota > Gammaproteobacteria > Coxiellales > Coxiellaceae > JAFEDN01. The sequence goes on from CAWFUJ010000001.1 coordinate 197,905, forward strand.
ATGCTGTCAGCTGATTTATCCGGCGCTGAAGGTTTAGAATTTAGCCGTGAAATTAAAATCATGAGTCATTTGCGTAATCAGCATATTGTTCAATTTTATGGAGCTTGTTTGGAAGAAGGTCATGCTTGCATAGTCATGGAATATTTGCCAACAGGATCTTTATTTGAATATTTAAAGGAACATAAATTAACCGCAGTTCAACAAAAAAAAATTGCTCTGGATATTGCTCGTGGCTTGCAGTACTTGCACAGAAATCAGATGATTCATCGTGACTTACACAGCGGTAGTATATTATTAACCGATGAATACCGGGCTAAAATTACCGACTTTGGGCTAACCAAAACCTACACCTATAGCATTAAATCAGTGAGCAAGATTAGTCAAGCGATTCCCTGGTGTGCGCCAGAGATATTATGGCCAGGAGTCATCACTACTAAAGCCGATGTTTATAGCTTTGGCACTATTTTATGGGAAATTTTTACTGGCAAAAAGCCGTTTGCCGGCATCAACACGGAATTGATGCTAAAAAAAATCCAAGCTGGAGAAAGAGAAGAATTAACGCCAGCAATCATCCCTAAAGAAATTCAAACGTTGATTAGCACTTGTTGGTCAGCAGAAGCGGAAAAGCGCTTGGATATGGAGGATTTAATTAAACAACTAGAGGCTTATGATCCGGGCCAATTTTTATATCGACAGGGCCAAATATTCGAAAAATCCAAGGACTATAAAACTGCTCAAATTTATTATCAACACGCCGTTGATTTAAATTTTGTAGATGCATTCGCTAGTTTAGCGATGCTTTATCTTGGTAGTAAAGATGGGATTACTGTCAATAAAACTAAAGCCTACCAATTATTGCTTAGCGCAGCCCTAAAAGATTATCCACGCGCCATGAAAAATTTAGCGGTGATGCTGGATAAAGGTGATGGAATCCAAAAAGATCAGCGCCAAGCCTCTTTTTGGTATCGGAAAGCTGGAGATGCCAATTCACTAAAACGAGCTCAACGTTTAGAAGAAAAATTAATAATAGTTCCCCCTAGCTAATGGCTCAAATGCCGATTCTAATGGAATGATCCCATGTTGCAATAATATCGCTATCACTACGGTTGCCAACCAGATAATCAATTCAACTTGTATATTTTTGGCAATTCCACCTAAATGGTCAATCAAGACCAATGGTTTATTAGCCCAGCCATCGCCAAGCGGCAATGGCGGTCGATTCAAAAGTATTTATCACATAACCACCACCCGGAAACATGATAAACAGAGATCCCTGTGTTTTTATATCATCGTTAAATATGCGGATAGGTATTCGATAGCCTCTCGTGCAGTGATAAAGCTATCTTTTTTTGAAACGTCCGCAGGCTTATCCGCAAATTCGAGCAGCATTAGTGCAGGCTGACGAAAATCATCGATAGACTGTTTCTCCAGAGGTTTAGAAGGATTTTTCGCTTCATGCTTAACAAGTAAATCAAAAAATTTTTGTTCAGATTGATTAAAATGTGAACACAGAATTACGCGATCAGGAAGTGTGTGGGCTGCAATGGGATTGGGAACACCCAGTCCCTGGACTGAACGCCAGCATTTTCGTAATTCCCAAGGAATACTCCAAAAACAAACAGAATCGGTGGTGTTAAACGACATTGCTCAACAGGTGATCAATGAAGCTCGTGGACAGCACCCAGTGTTTGTATTTACAGGACAAGATGGGAAGACACGAGTACATCACCTGCGTAACCGAGCCTGGAAGAATGCGCGGACGATATCGGGTTTACCGATTCGCGTTCATGATCTGAAGCATACCTTTGGCCGCCGATTGCGAGCGGCACGGGTTAGCATGGAAGATCGACAGGATTTACTGGGACATAAATCCTCTCGAATTACCACGCATTACAGTTCAGCGGAAATAGGTGAGTTGATTGAAGCGGTGAATAAAATCTGCCGCCGACAGGAAAGCACGCCGACTGTAGGCGCGATCAGATCGGGAACATTATCGAGTGCCGCGATAGGCGCAGCAGTCCGGCAAACTTGTCCGGTTTAATTTTTTCGGAATCACATTCCGGCAAAATTACGGCAAAGTTTTTGGAGGTTTCGGAAAGCGGTTATAAGTCTTTGATTTTATATGGGCCGTGCTGGGATCGAACCAGCGACCCGCTGATTAAGAGTTCTAAAAATAATAGTTTTAATACATTTTAAGCAGTCCTACCAAGTGCTATCAAAGCATAAAATGCTTTACATTACAATCAGTTATTGCCATAATGACTCCTAAGCTATTTTAATATGTTTTAGCTATACCTTCTACATAGTTTCTACATGGGAGAACCACTGATGCGATTAACCAAAACTATTGTTGACAATATTAAAGCCCCTTCCGACCGTGACCAGGCCTTCCACCGCGACGGGCAGCTAAAAGGCTTCGCCGTGCGCGTGACCGCCAGTGGCGTTAAAAGCTTTATCGTTGAGAAGCTGATCAGCGGCAGAGTCCGGCGCATGACCATTGGCCGCTATGGGGAGATCACCGTTGAACAGGCTCGCCGGGAAGCTCAAAAGTTATTGGGTAAAATCGCCACCGGCATTGACCCGCGCGCCGAGAAACAAGCCATTGAACTTCACGCCACGACACTCGGCCAGGTCTTTCAGGACTACACACAAGCCCGCAAAGAATTAAAACCCAGAACGCTTTATGATTACCGGCGAGTAATGGCGTGCGTTTTCTCAGAATGGCAGGATAAACCGTTGCTTGCCATCACCAAGGATAAAGTCGCCAAATTACACACGCGATTAGGCGAAGAGCAAGGCCATGCTTATGCCAATCTCGCCATGCGATTACTGCGCGCGTTATTCAATTTCGCCGCCGGGCAGTATGAAGATGCTCAGGGCCATTCACTGATTACCGATAATCCCGTGAAACGATTATCCCAGACCCGCGCCTGGTATCGCATCGAACGGCGGCAAACCTATATTAAACCGCATGAACTGTCCGCCTGGTATCAGGGCGTTATCAAACTGGAAAAAACCACGCTGCGCGATTATTTATTACTCTCTTTATTTACCGGATTACGACGCAACGAAGCCGCAACGCTGAAATGGAGCGATATTGATTTAAAGGCAAAAACACTCACGATTTTAGACACCAAAAACCGTCAACCGCATACCCTGCCGCTGTCTGATTTTTTAGACGGGTTACTCACTCGCCGCCACCAGAATCCCGGCAGTGAATATGTTTTTCCTGCAACCGGTCAGGGCGGCTATATTGTCGAGCCACGCAAACAAATAGCAAAAGTATCGCAAGCTTCCGGCGTGTCCTTTACCATGCACGATCTACGCCGTACTTTTATCACTCTCGCCGAAAGCCTGGACATTTCCGCTTATGCCGTTAAACGCCTGATCAACCACAAAATGACTAACGACGTCACCGCCGGTTATATTATCTCTGACGTTGAAAGACTGCGGAAACCCATGCAGTTAATTACAGACCAGTTGCTAAAATTCATGACTGAAGGTACTCGTTCAGCACTCGCAGCAACCTCTAAGGTATAATAGTACGTTGTTGCTGCACTGACCGATTAACAGAGCTGATTTAATGTGATTATTGCGAAAATATAACACTCATTTCGCAGCTAATGGAAAGTGACCCTGTCGCAATGTGTCGCAATACGTCGCAATGTGTCGCAATACTTCCTATTCCACGAGTTTCCAAAGAATCATTCGAGCTTTACCTTCGCGTTTAATCAACCCCATTCGCTCTAGCTGCAATAAATCCCTTTGAACCGTTCTAATAGAAGGAGAATTTTCTAGTTGATCGGTGATCTCCGCACCGTTTAGCGAAGATTCTTTTAATATAGATAATATTTCTTCTTGCCGAGGTGTGAATTTATCTTTGTTTTCTTTCATACCTGGGCTAATAGGCTCTTTAAATTTAAACATCACCGCCAGACCACCAGTCCGCTGGGAAAACTGAGGCTCCGGCAGACCATCCGCTTTACACAGATCAATCATTTCAGTAGTACCTCTACCCCATTTCTCGATATATCCTCTGACATAAAATGCGTTTGCAATCAGCTTATTTCTGGGATTGGAATCATGACGACGCCTTAAATCTTCAAGCGTCAAATTGTCAGGAAGAAGTCCACAATTCCATATTTCGAGGCCATCGTCAAAAATAGCTAAAGAAATATCAGCCGACCGGTTGGCGTAGTCACGATGACAAATAGCATTAATTAATGCTTCGCGGACTGCCATAACCGGCAATGCCGGGGTGTCAATTCGTTTAAACTGATCAGGTTTGAAAGTACTGGCAATGGGTAAATGATTTTTAAGGAATTTATCAGCCGCTTCTAAAAGATCAAAACAATTACCCAATATTTGCTGATTATCAATAAAATTTTTGAGCTTGCTGGTACTCCTGAATCGCGCCATTTTAATCATACATTGCATGAAGCCTAAAGATTCTTTTTTAGCATATAACGCTATAGCCGCATTTTTTAAGTAGCCTCCTTCCATTAATCGAAGTCGTTTCAATATTCCTTCGATATCATCTTTTTGTGCGCTCGCAGGAATACGATTTTCCCGGATGCCCTCGGCCACTGTCTTAAATATTTCTTCATGATCAAGATCACTTATTTTATAGTCTCTGGCGATCATTTCTTCCCAGGAATGGTTGAGCTGTCCACGAGCAACCAGTAATTGTTCATAACGATGCTGAGGCATTCTACTGGTTGTCGATTGCTGTCGCTGAAAAGCGCGGCTATCATACACATAAGGGGCATGATCATTGGCACTCACTCGAATCGCGATAACTGACCTGTTTTTACTAACTGCAATATAATGAATATCAGGATGGACTGGCGGCTCAATTTTATTAAGTTCATTGGCAATTTCCTGGCGCGTATTGTTTGTGACGTCTTGACCCACTAAATCACCTTGGTCATTTACGCCAATCAGTACCAAACCCCCCTTACCATTTAAAAATGCGCAGAGCGTCTCGAAAGCCGCGCGCAGTAATCCAGTTGATTTTTTAAACTCAACCGTCTCTGATTCTCCCTGCTTAACCAGTTTTCGCAGTTGCGCTAACTTCATAAATATTCCCAGCTATAAAGACGATGTTTATTATATGACCGGTACTCATGGCGAGTAAAGCCTGAGTATACGTTTTATATATCCACAGAAAAACTTTTAAATCCGGGGGATAAACGACACCAGGTGAGTACTAAAAGGATACCAGCCTGATTTCCAACAAACGACAGAAAGCAGCATCTCATCCTTGCCTCAAAAGGCTCCCGTTGATGGCTTTTACCCTCAAATGTCGCTGATCAAAAAATGACTGCCGAAAATTTTAAATGTTCTGTCCATTACTATTTCTTTCTATCTTTTACTATTTATTACTATAGAGTTTGATAAACATCCGGCGAAAATGATTGACCATCAGCCGTTAAAATTTAAAAATACAATTATTACAAGTACTTACCATTAAAGCAAAAAACTTTGTAATTTCAAAATTCCGACAATGGGGTATTTTAAGGCCCGCCACAATTGTATTTATCATCGGGTCATCTGCTAAAATAGTCATCCTTCTGGGTACTTAATACCCTATCATACAACCCGTGCCGGAAAAATGCCGGAATCGTGGGAGTTAATAAAAAAGGGATGAAAAACATGAAAAAACCGGAAAGACCCCGATACCATTGGTGGGTTTTCAGCATGGAAGTTTGGACATTGAAGCAAGCCACCCTCCTGCTGCATGGCCTCGACCCCAACCAGCATCGCTCTTTAAAACCGTATGCCCACAACCTGCCGTCAGAGTATGCCCCACTGCAAAAAACCTACCAGGTGCTTCAACAATATCCCTGGGAAGAATATCTGGCCGATTATTATGTTCCAGAAAAAGGTATTCATCCCGCAGCAGTTATCGCCGTGGCGATTGAAAAAAAATTGCCGTTGCCTAAACGATTACGCAAAGTAGTCATTGAACGTTTTCAACGGGAAAACCAGGCTCAAAAGATAGGTCTTGAAATCCCCGCGGTATTGGCTCCTTACATTTCTGATCTGGCTCCGGCTCCGCCACAACCCAAAATTATTCAGCGTACCTTTGGTTTTACCGCACGGGAAAGAAAAAATTTATTGCGTAGTTTAGGCATTGTGATTCGCCTCTGGTTGAGGGATGAGAAAAGTTCACCTCGTCACTGGTACGCCCATCACCTGAATGCTTCCCAGATCGCTCAGACGATTTTAGAGCAGGCGCAACAAATCGGTCTTCCCACCCAGGGATTGAAAAGTTTAGATCGAAAAATCACCGAAGCGATGGCGTTATTGGCCGCCGAATTGGACGAATGACACGACAAAACCAGATGATTTAGATATTACAAAGTTTTGATTTTTCCCCCCTGTTTTTTTCTCCGCAGACTGTGCCATCCTGTTTTACAGTGTTGTAACCAGAAGGAGAAACCGCTATGAAAACATTACCATCCCGATTAAACCTGATGCAGGAATATGAACTGGCTCCCGATTCCGCTTTATTTACGCAAGAAACCGTGGCCGCTATTCGCGGTTGCTCAATTGCGTTAATTGAGCGTGATCGCTGGACAGGTACAGGCGTGCCGTTTATCAAGACTGGCCGCCTGGTACGATATCGAAAAAAAGATATTCGTACCTGGCTGGAAAGCCATACCGCTTTTCAATCAACCACCCAGGCACAGCAGGAACAGGATAAGCCGCATTCAGTTTCCGCCGGGAAGCCACTATGACATCCCGATCTTATTTTTCACGGCGGCAGCGGCAATTTAATCCGCACCATTTACCCGCACCAATCCATTATTATCGGCATCTCTTTCCAAAATTATCCGCTATCACGGGCTGGGTCAGCGTACGCTGTTGCTTTCACGAAGACGCCCGGCCCAGTTTGCGCATTAACCTCGACTTTGGCGGCTTCCACTGTTTCGGTTGCGGCGAAAAAGGCGGTGATATTATAGCGTTCCATCAAAAGCGTTATCAACTGACTTTTGTCGAGGCGGTCAATTACTTTGGCGCATGGGAGTACGACGATGCAGAATGAAAACCCGCAGACTGCCGCCAGACGATTAGCCCAGACCGTCATTGCCAAAGGATATAAACCGGAAGCCCTGCACGCTTATCATGATCAGGAAGGCACGCCGCTGTATTGGCGGATGCGATTAAAACATCCGCAGACACAGGCAAAATGGATTCGCCCCATGCATCAAAACAAACAGCAAACGTTTGTCTTCGGCGAACCGCATTTTCCGCATAAAAAACCGCTGTACGGCTTACCGGCCATACTGCAAAATCCGCAAGCGGTCGTGTGGATTGTGGAAGGCGAATGGTGCGCCGATCAACTCACCGAACTGGGTATTATCGCCATCACTTCCGGCAGTGCGGACAGTGTCAGCTCTGCCGACTGGAAACCGTTAACTCATCGAAACGTGATTATTTGGCCGGATAATGATGCTGCGGGTCTTAAATACGCACAAGCCGCTACCGAACAATTGCGCGCGTTACATTGCGCTGTGCAGTGGGTAGATATCGCTCATTTAAATTTACCCGCTAAAGGCGACTGCGTTGACTGGTTATCGGTAAATCCTCAAGCGACTATTCATGAAATCCAGGCATTGCCGTTACAGGAACCACCGCAACACCAGCCACAAAATCAGCACCAGGAAACAACTCAGTCTGCTAAACCAGTTAAACCAGCCAGCGCATTTATCCTCAATGATCAGGGCGTATTTTACAGCGACGGCGATGAAAAACACTGGATATGTTCACGTCTGGATATTCAGGCATTAGTGCGGGATAAAGCGTCAGAAAATTGGGGGCGATTATTAGCATTAACCGATGCCGACGGCCAGATCCATCGCTGGGCGATGCCAATGGAAATGCTCAAAGGCAGTTGCGAAGAATTGCGCGGCGAATTATTGCGATTAGGTTTACAAATTGCGCCCGGCATGAAAGCCCGGCAAAGATTGATGGAATATATCACCACAACCCAGCCCGACACACGCGCCCGCTGTGTAACCAAAACCGGCTGGTATCATAACGTCTTCGTTCTGCCTGATCACACGATTGGCGCAACCCGCGAGCCGGTTATTTATCAGGCGGATAATCTTTCTAATCATTATCAGCAAGCAGGTACGTTAGCCGATTGGCAACACCACATCGCGGTCTATTGTGCGGGAAATTCGCGATTGGTGTTAGCTGTTGCCTGTGCCTTCGCCGCTTTACTCCTGCATCCGGCGAACGCGGAATCCGGCGGACTGCATTTTGTGGGCGAGTCCAGCACCGGCAAAACCACCGCATTGAAAGTGGCGGCGTCCGTGTTCGGCGCGCCGGATTATTTGCAGCGTTGGCGCGCCACCACCAACGGCATTGAATCGCTGGCCGCCTTACGATCGGATACTTTATTAGTGTTAGATGAATTAGCCCAGGTTGACCCGAAAGAAGCAGGAGAAATTGCTTATATGCTGGCGAATGGCAGCGGTAAAGCGCGAGCGGGAAAAAACGGTGCGGCGCGATCTCGCCAGGAATGGCGGTTATTATTTTTATCGGCAGGTGAAGTGGGATTGGCACAACATATCCGCGAAGCCGGTAAAAAAGCCAAAGCGGGTCAAACCGTGCGGCTGGTGGATATTCCTGCCGATGCCGGACAAGAATTTGGGATATTCGACACTTTGCACGGCTGCGCTTCTGGCGCGGTACTCAGCAAACAATTAATAGACGCTGCTGCTATTTATTACGGAATCGCCGCTCAATCCTTTTTGGAGTGCATCACCCAGCCCGATGCCTGGGCGAATTTACCTACCGCTATTAAAACTCATCATCAATCATTTCTCGAAAAAAACCTGCCTGGTCATTGCGGTGGTCAAGTGCATCGTGTTTGTGACCGCTTCGCCCTGATAGCCGCCGGTGGTGAACTGGCAACACAGTATGGCGTCACCGGCTGGCTGCCCGGAGAAGCCGGGCAAGCCGCCACGCGCTGTTTTCAAGCCTGGCTGGAGCAGCGCGGCAACACCGACAACCAGGAACGCACCGCCTTTTTAGCTCAGGTACAAGCCTTCTTTGAGGCTCACGGGGCGAGCCGGTTTGAGGACATGAACGCCACCGAACCCCATACAGTGATTAACCGGGTCGGGTTTCGGCAAAATACTGTTCTGGGTCAATATGAATATTTTGTATTGCCCCAGATGTTTCGCCAGGAAATTTGTCAGGGCTATGACCCTCGATGGGCGGCAAAGATATTGATTGAAGCCGGTATGCTGTCGCCCAGCAGTGAAGGGAAATTTCAAATTACTTTCCGTCTGCCTGGCGAAGGGGCAAAAAGATGTTATCGCTTTATCCACACCGCCCCCCTGAGCGAACTATAAAAAACAAAACATAGTCATTATCGGGTGTTACACGGGTTACAGGTGTTACAGAGTTAAAAAATATTTATCTTATCAACGGGTTAAACTAATTCAACATCTTTTACATAGCAGGTGTTACAAGGTGCGACAGGTGTTACAAAAAGCAGATTGTAACACCTGTCGCACCTTGTAACACCCTGCATTTTTAATTCGCCATGGACGCCTATTTAAGAAAAAATCATTTAAAAATAATAGATTAGAATGCAAGACATAGGTCTGTTACACGTGTTACACCTGTAACACCGAAAAAAAGCCATTCTTATTTTTATCAAACTCATTTTATTAATGAAGACGTGATGGACATTGCAGCGCAATGGGACTTCTGCTAATGTAGTCATTAAGGTGAAGTCTCTGCCCCTACCTGCTTTAGGCATCAAGGCAGAGACTTCTCTGAAGCGTCCCATCACCGTATAGCAAGTACGATGATGAGACTAACCAAACCAACTAACTTTCGGAGTTGATACATGTGAGTAGACCCACCCGGTCACCCGGATGAGTCCCTCTTAGAACCGTACGTGCGGAACTACCGCATACGGCTCCCGATATCACCGCGATTTTTTTTTTTCCTATCTGTTCGCCTTTAAAACATCGAAACCGTTTTCCAGCTCTTGGGAAATTGTATCTTCTGGAGTATGCGTCCGAAGGTAGCCCAGCTCATTGGTCTTTTCCTTCCTCGGCGATTAAACCAGCCAAACAATATTCGCTTGCTGTACTCGATGAATGCACTCACTCGTCTCTGATTGTCAGATATTCCGTGATAATTTATCCACCCCTTAACCACCCGCACTACCGTTTGTAAAATTCCTAACGTGTTCGGTGTGTTTAAATTCTCTCTCAGGTACTTTCTCAACCCTTTGAGTTTCTTCGCGAAACGATTTCGACGGCTTGTAAATTTTAACCGCCAATATCCTTTTCGCGATTTACCCCAATAGCAAGTAAATCCTAGAAAGTTGTACGTTTCTAAGCGTTTCCCCTGGGCTGCTTCTTCTTCCGCTGCCTTTAGTCCCGATCGAATCAGTTGTGATTTCTCCGCATTTAGCGATAAACCATACTTCTCCAACCGCACTGGCAGTACTTCGTAAAAGCGTTCTGCATCCCTTTTGTCCTGGAAAATAAATACCATGTCATCGCAGTATCTCACCATCTCTGCTGCTCCCGCTAAAGTTCTCTCGCTTGATCTTTTCAAACCATTCGTCAATCACTTCATGGAGATATAGATTTGCAATCGTTGGTGAGCAAATCGAAC
>CAWFUJ010000002.1:0-44890 GCA_963818985.1 uncultured Pseudomonadota bacterium
TGACTACTTATCGAGGCCTTAACAAAGTAATTCTCAGCTTGTTGCCACCGGTTTTCAGCTAACTCGCACGCTGCTATTTGCGCCAAATCTAGACTGTGGTGCTCATTAGAAAGATGTCGCCAACGAGCCCATTGTTGGCCAAAAAAGACTGGTGCGTACTAGCACTCGCAATAAGAAATAACCAATAAAAAAAGCCCCATTAAAATAATGATGGCCATCCATAGACTCGTTTCTATTTGCCATTGACCATACGTCACTAACACGTAACCCGAATCTTGTTGCATTTTCCAGCCTAACCAGATGGCAAAAAGCAGGAGTATAAAAATAACGATTAATTTGCGCATACTTAAATCTCTATGCCATGACTGACATTAGACTGAACATTAGGAGGAGGAGGAGTGGACGGCGGAGCTTCTGGCGTACGATCAGGAATTGGGGGCATATCGGGGTGGATTGTTCAATCTGAGCTTGTTTTAAAGTTTCCAATGTGTTTTTTAAACTGGGAATTGACGGACTGATATTAATATTTATTAAGTTTTTTAATCGAGTAAGATTGGGATCGGGCGGTATTATCCAGATAAGAATCAGTGACCCATCCCTGGATTTGCTCCAAATTTTGCTGATAAAGTTTTTCTTGCTGCTGTAGCACCGCCCACTGTGCTTGCTTTAGAGCAAATTCTATATTTTCTCTGACTAATTCTCGTTGATCAGGCGGCAGTATGGACACATGACTCGATTGTTTATATTGAATAATGAGCACACCCCTCAGTTTGTTTAATAATGAATGGAGGGTTTTTTCATACCAGGATTGATGGGTGGGGGGTGCTGATTCTTCCGATGTTGAAGATGGATTTTTTGAAATGTGCGCAGGCGTAAAATCTAATCTACTAATAGATTCACCTAAAGTTTGTAGCTCTAACACCAAATTTGCTGCATCGACAACAACAATTTCTTTTAATCGATTTAAATCACTGGCCAAAGATCTTTCTAAAGGTAAAAGACGAGGATCAGTTAGAGTGCGCAAATGATATTGGGCTAAATTAAGCAATTTAATCGCATTATTGACATCTTTGTTTAATTCTAAATAAATATTAGCCAGGTCAATTAAATACGCTGCTTCATTCAATCCTTGTTGACGACCACCTTGATTAATCAAGTTAGTTAATTGATTTAATTTATTTTGGGTAACAGTTAATGACAAGCTTTGTTGCTGAATTTGTTTATTTAAGTTTTGCATTAACGACTGCTGCTGCGTTTGTTGTTGCAGCTGTTGCTGTAATTGTTGTTGTAATTGTTGCTGAAACTGATGATTTTGAAAGTTTAGATGTCGCCAAAAAAATAGATTAACAGTACTCACTATCCCGAGCACCAAAATAATGATAATTATTAAAATTATATTCTTTTTGTTCATCTATTTGTTTCCATAATAAAGCAATTCAGAGTAAATTGCATCATCACTTGCTCCATGGGCCATTCGTATCTTTTTTACTCCCCATTTTTCGGCCTCTTTAACCATTGCTGGATTGATAACTAATAAGGGTGTTTGTTGCAGCCAATCATGGGCGGATTTACCTAACAATAGCTTGAGATTAATTAAGCTTTCAAGGCTGTTGCTGACGATTAAATTTATTCCGCCACTTTTAAGTTCGTGGAATTTTTCTTCAGAATTAATCATTGGCAATTGCCGGCGGTAGCAATCTATTTGTTCTACTAGTGCCCCCCGTTCCGTTAAAACTTCTTTTAACAAAGGTCGTGGATTTTCTCCACCAAAAATAGCAATTTTTTGGTGATCAATTTTTTGTAAATATTTTAATGCAAGCAATCCTTCGCTATTGTGTGATTCAGGAACCAAAATATTGCGAATAGCATATCTTTTTAATTCATGGGCAGTACCAGGCCCTATAGAGATAATTTCTCGTTCTAACTCTTGTTTAGGCCAGAGAGGCAAAGCATAGCGGACTGCATTGGCGCTGGTGAAAATTATAAAATGATATCCAGACAATTGATGAAGGGATGACAATAAATGAGCATTATCCTTGGCAGGTAAAATCTCTATAGTGGGAAAGAGCAAGGTTTCCCCGCCTAATTGATGAATTTTTCCAATTAACGCCCCAGCTTGATGTAATGGGCGAGTAATTAAAATAGTTTGACCTTTTAAAGGCTTATTCATAAGATTTCCAGATATACGTCATTCCGCGACTTAACGCGGGATCCATACTGACTTGCAAGCCTGCATGGGTCCCGCGATCAAGTTGCGGGATGACACAACTCAATTAAGCAAATCACTGGCACCTTTGGATAGTAACTTTTCTGCCAATTCCATTCCTAACTGTAAAGCTTGATCTATTGGTCCGCTAATCGAATCGCGAATAACTTCTTGCCCATTTAAACTGCCGACCATTGCATCGATCATTAAAGTTTGCTGTTCAATTCTAGCATGTGCGCCAATGGGGGTATAACAATCACCCCCCAATCGAAAATTAACGGCGCGTTCTGCAATAATACATTGATGTGTAGGCCAATGATCGATAGTTTTTAATAAGGATTTGGTCACTAAGTCATCGTTGCGGCATTCGATTCCTATCGCACCCTGTCCAATCGCCGGAATAAGGTCTTGTAAAGAAAAATATTGAGTAATTCGTTCGGTTAGACCTAATCGTTTGAATCCTGCAGCCGCTAAGATAATGGCATCAAACTCGAAATGATCTAATTTAGTTAACCGGGAACCTACATTGCCGCGAATGGGTTTAATCATGAGATCTGGACGTTTAGCCAATAATTGTGATTGGCGCCTGGGGCTAGCGGTGCCGACGATAGCACGACTAGGCAGCGTTTCCCAGCAAGAAACGCGATTCGAAATAAATACATCGCGTGGGTCTTCGCGTCGACAAACAGCGATTAATTGCAAGCCTGATGTAGGTCTCACTGACATGTCTTTAACGCTATGCACTGCAATATCAGCCTCATGAGAAAGTAGAGCATTTTGCAGCTCTTTAACAAACATAGATTTTCCACCGATTTGAGTTAATTCAATATCTGTTCTCTTATCGCCGGCGGTGGTTAATTCCAAGAATTGAACGGATAAGTGAGGGGTTGCTGCTTCTAAGAGTTTTTTTACCTCTTCAGCTTGGATTAAAGCCAAAGGACTTTTGCGAGTGGCAATGACCAAACAAGAGGGTGATTTCATATTATCCTGCGCTCGGCAGAGCCGATGCCCTGTAAAAGTTTATCTTTTTCTTCCCATAAATTATTTAAGTATTGCTGAAAAGATTTACGAAATTGACGATCTTGATAAGGGTCGCCTATCATCTCTTCGGTAATTGGTAATAGTTCATAATGTAAATAGATTTTCTGGATTTTACCGGATAAAAAGTCCCATAATGTTAAATTGGCTGGCGTATAATGCAAGGTCACATTGATGATGCCGCTTAATTGGGAATTCAATTCATTTAAAACCAAAGCTGCGCCGGTTGCTTTAGGTTTTAACAAATATTGATAAGGGGATTGCTGATGGTGCTTTTTTTCGAGAGTAAACCGTGTGCCTTCGACAAAATTCATCACGGTAGTAGGAAATTCTTTGAATTTTGCACAGGCGGCTCGAGTTGTTTCTATATCTTTAGTTTTTAACTGAGGGTTTTTTCGTACTTCCTCATGACTATGACGGGCCATAAATGGATAACCTAAAAAATAACAAGCCCATCCTGCGATAGGTAAAGACCATAATAATTCTTTTTTCATAAAAAATTTTAAGATAGGCACTTTATGACGGAAAAAAATTCCTAAGATCAAAATATCCATCCAAGACTGGTGATTGCATATTAGCAAGTACCATCGATTGGGATCCAAATCTGCCTCACCTTCCGTTTGCCATTTATTTCGCGTACAGAGCTGTAAAATCCAAGAATTGACGTCCATCCACCAAACCGGCCATTTTAATAACCATGCTTGGCCTTGATAACGCCATTTGGCTAATGGCAAGAGATGAATAGGAATATAAAAAATAAGGATCAAGGTCGCTACTAAAACCATATTTAAGAATAATAAAATAATAGAAAGGGCTGCCCGCACAAAAAACTCCTTAAAAACCTGATCTGGAAGAATGTGAAGGGGGTTTTTTCAATTTTTCTGCTTGTTCGTAAAGATCTTCTTGTTCCTCTTTAATTCGCATCTGAAAAGGACATTCTTCTCGGAGAGAAGTTTCGCAATTTTGATAACCACCCAAATTATCCGACCACTTTCCACCTTTGGGCTCTAACGTCAGAGTATTAAAAGCCAATAATATAGGAAAGGAGGTGTCCGATGGACCTCGATAAACACAAAAGATTTGGCCGACGTTGGTGCCACGCCATTGGGCACCAGAAAAACGCGTAATTTTGTCGACAAATGAAAGATCAAAACTTTTCCATCCGCCTGAGGCTGACCAGGTCATGCTCTCGGGATCTTTTTTTAATGCTGAAATGGCAGGACAGTAAAATAAGTTTGCAACCATTGTTTGCCTGGTCGGAGCTGAAATGGTTTCGCCTTTAGCTAATGTGGAAATTAACCCTAAGCTTAAGCCAAAAACAATCAGTATCATAAAATTTTTACGAATATATGTTAACATGACAAACCATCGGCCCTGTATGAGTGAATGGGAGCTATTTAGAATAATACATTAAATGTCACTGACCATCTAGAAATTGTGAGGCAAGGTTTTGTCAACATATATTATTGGAGATGTCCAAGGCTGTTACGTTGAGCTTCAACAGCTGTTAACATTGATTGGTTTCAATCCACAGCAAGACCGTTTAGGATTTATCGGTGACTTAGTAAACCGAGGCCCGGATTCATTATTGGTGTTAAGGTTTGTCAAAAAATTAGCCAATGCGTGGGTGGTTTTGGGTAATCATGATTTGCACTTATTAGCCCTTGGCTATAAAGTTGTTTCTTATCGAGGATCTCATACTTTAGATCAAGTGCTTAATGCCCCTGATAAAAATGAGTTATTAGAATGGTTAAGGCATTTACCTTTGATGCGATACGACGCGCAATTCGATGCAATTTTGGTGCATGCCGGGGTCCCTCCACAATGGACGCTGGCTGAAGCGCAGCTCTGCGCCAATCAAGTTGCCGAGCAATTAAGTGGCAGCAATTTTTTAGAATGTTTGCGGCATCTCTATGGGATGCAGCCGCTCAAGTGGCAAAACAATTTAAGTGGTTGGGACCGAATTCGTTATATAGTCAATGCGTTTACGCGTATGAGGTTTTGTACTCAGGAAGGCACCTTAGATTTAACCAATAAAACCATTCGCTCTGTTGATCCCATTCATTTGCGTCCATGGTTTGAATGGTATCATCGGTCTCATCGTGTTTTATTTGGTCATTGGGCGGCTTTGGAGGGTAAAACTTCAAATCCACTCTGCGAGGCATTAGACACGGGCTGTGTCTGGGGTCGTTCTTTAACAGCCTATCGTTTAGAAGATCATCGCCGGTTTTCCGTAGCTGCATTGCCGAAAGGTAAATAAATATCCATGGCGAGATTATGTCATCCCGGATAAATGCTGCGCATTTTCCGGGATGACATACTATTTCAAAAACATACATTTTAAGGTTAACAAAAACTCGTAATTCAGGTTCTACTAAATTTTACCATGCGAAAGCTATAAGGGTTATTAGTATCTTTTAAAAAAGTTTCGCTTGCCGTTTCTTGCCACTCATTTTGGTTCCAAGGTGGAAAAAAGGCATCGCCTTCAAACTTACCGTCGATAAATGTCAAATACATATAATTAGCTATCGCCAAGGTTTGTCCAAAAAGCTCGGCCCCACCGATCACCATTAATTCTTCGTCATTGGCGACGGAGGACAGTGCTTTTTCCAACGAACTATAAACTTCGCATCCGGGTAAATGCAAATCTGGTTGATGGGAGAGAATTAAGTTGCGCCGCTTTGGCAATGGTCTGCCGATGCTGATAAAGGTTTTTCTGCCCATTAAAACAGGGTGACCTAAAGTTACTTTTTTAAAGTGCGCCAATTCAGCGGGTAAATGCCAGGGCATTTGCCCATCTTTACCAATCACTCGGTCATCAATAGACATAGCGGCTACTATAGAAATATTCATCATGAGTTATTCTTTATAGTGGCTGACAAATCTTAATAAGGCGACCTTGCAATTAGTCAGCGTAAGCGGCTTACTGATGAAATCATTCATCCCTACATCTATGCATTCTTGACGATATTGTTCATCAATATGACCTGTTAATGCAATGATTGGTGTAAATTGGTGCTCGGCTAATTGCCGAATTTGGGTAGCCACCCAAAAACCATCGTAGTCTGGCAAACCGATATCTAATAGAATTAAATCAAATTGATGGATTCTTGCCATTTCAAGCGCTTGAGTTCCATTGGCAGCAATGTCTACATAGCAATTCAATTTATTCAAAGTATTGGTAGCTCCTTTCTGAATGAGGCTATTGTCTTCTACCAGTAGCACGCGCGTTAAAGCCGCTTTGTTATTAGCCAAAGTCTGCTGATAAGGAGAAGGGGGTGGTTTATGGGGATGTATCAGTGAAGCCTGACTTTTAGAATATTCATCGACATAGTTAATTGTACTCGAGCTGTGATTAGCTGGTTGCATAGATAGTTCGATAACAAAACGAGACCCTTTTCCAAACTCACTACTGAGCCGTATTTTGCCGCCCAGTTTCTCTATAAATCTTTTGGCAATTGATAATCCCAACCCGCTGCCTTGATATTTGCCCTGGTAAGAAGGATTAACCCGGTAAAAACTACTAAAAATTTTGGTTTGTTCTTCTTCAGCTATACCGATTCCGGTATCTTCTATTATTATCAATAGTGGGAAGTTTTTTTCATCTTTAGCGGAAGCCTGATTTTCTTCGACACTGATAATAACATGCCCAGATTCAGTAAATTTAAGTGCATTACTGATAAGATTTAATATGGCTCTTTGAATCAATGAGGAATCACTGATAAAAATGTGTGGAAAATCGTCTGGGTAGTTACTTTTTAGAATAATATTTTTTGGTTTGGAAACTGGAATGAACAAATCCACTAATTGATCAATCATCATTTTTAAATCAAAAGGTTGATTTTTATCTTGAGATTCATCATAAAATTCAAGTTTGGTCAAATGGATAACATTGTTTAATAAACTTAACAATTCTGTACTGGAGTTCTGTATGGCATGAATATCCGCTCGAAATTCCGCAGGTATTTTCTCTTCAAGCCAATTTGCTAGGCCTTGAATACCAATCAAAGGAGTACGGATATCATGGCTAATATTAGCAATAAATTGGCTTTTAGCGCGATTACTCACCTCAGCTTTTTCCTTGGCCTCTTCTAAATCTTTTTCAATCTGAACTTGATCAGTAATGTCAGTAGAGATGCCAAGGAGCCCAATGATCTCGCCAGATTTATCTATCATTGGAGACTTTAGAGCTTAAGAATACTCTTTCTTGACCGTTACGTATCACCTTTTCACGAGTGATATCAGGCTGTCCGGTTTCCATCACTTGTTGAATGTGTTCATGTATTTCTTGGGCTAAGGCAGGATCCCATCCTGAGGCCGTGGCTATATCAGAAATTGATTTACCTATAATGTCGCTGGGGTCTTTTAAATTAAACCCTTCTAGTAAATTTTGATTACAACCGATAGCGCGTCCTTCCCGATCTAACCAATAAATATTACTGGGTGAAGACATTAAGATGCTTTCTAGATAAACATCGGTAGAATATTTAGATTTTTCTATGGCTTTTTGCAATTTTTTAAGCTGGGTGATATCGGTAGAAATACCGATGATCCCTTAAGGTCTTTCCCTGTTCATCAAAAAAAGGTGCTTTATAAGACAAAAAGTTTTGACTGTCTTCGCTGTATTTAAATGTTTCTTCAAATAAAGAAGGCTGATTGTTGTCGATGACTTGCTGGTTATTCTCGCATATTTTCTCGACCATGCTGGGAGATATATTTAAGATAACGCCAATCTCGTCCAAGGTTTTGCCGAACAATTGCTCAGGTTTAAGTCCCACACTTTGGGCTTGGGATAGGTTGCATAAAATGACGCGATTATTAGTATCCATCCAATAAATATGTAACCCTTGATATAAAGAATTTAATAGGCTTGCCAAATAAATATTGGGGTTAAACAACGGTTGCTGCGGTTTGCCGACTAAAATCTTAATATGATCAGTGTCTATAATTTTCCATTCAATGGGTTGAGTGGTGCGACTTGAAGTTGTCGCGGTATGAGTATTCAGATTGACTATGGGTTGCAAACCCGAGCGTTGGCAAGCAACGAAATAGTTTTGTCGGATTAAATTTTTTTGAGAACAGAAGTAATCTTTAGCACTGGGGTTTAGGAAAGTGATATTATTATCGCCGTCCAATAGGATAATAATATCACTGATAGCATCATAAAGTTGATAATGACTGTTCACAAAACTTTAAAACTTATGAGTATGAGTTTGCGACCTATTCTCTAGATCAGGAAGTGACGATAACGATTTGCTTCTTTTTCCTTTTGTTAATAAGTGCATATTATCACTATGGCGAATACCCTCCCGGTAAGTTTGCTGGGGTTTAAGGGAATGCGATTGCAGTTTTGGACCTTGGTCAGAGCTCCCTACTAATTTCATTTCCGAGTTGGAGAAAAAGTTTTTAACTCTTTCATAATCAATGTATTTTTTTATATCTTTCATCACGTAATTTAAATACTTAATGCCTAATGATAACGTTATAACAATTAGATCCAGAACATCTTTTACATGACTGGATTGATTATATAATTCATACAATGTTTCTGCACGAGAATCATTAACTATATCTAGATCTTTTTCTCCTACAGAAGCTAATAGTAACTCCTGAAATTTCGATTCAGGCTCTGCTGAAAATGAATTAATCATTGGGAGTATGTATTTAATTTTCGGGTTAAAGATATAGTTATGCAGCTTATCCGAGAGCCACATTTCTGTAGGATCTTGATCAAAGCTCAAGCTGTGAGCAATATCCTCATCATATTTTGGGGAAAGTGCTTTAGCATCATGTGTTGGTTTTGGAATTGGTGCCGAAACTGATGGAAAACTTGGAGTTGGTAGGCTAGGTATTGCAATAGGGGCTGGGGCTGATTTTAAATCTAAATCTTTGGCAGGATTATTTGTTTTTATAGGAGTAAAGACTATATTTTGCAAGTTACCTAAACCTATTCTATCTGGAAGAAACATAGCAATAACGATCTTAATTAATTGATCGTGACTTACATTTCTTTTGATAGTGCCCTCATGGAGAATATAGTGCACGTTGTAGTTGTTTATGCAGTCCAAAAAATGAGACATTTCTTCAAGTAAATGGTAAACCATCATTCTTTTAACTAAGGCACGAAGATTATATGCTTCATTTTTTTCGTCTTTTATTTTACAAAATATTCTATTTTGGCTAAACGGGGTCAACAAGTTTTTTTGATAAAAACGCTTTATTGCGGGATTAATACATAAATCGACATAGTTTTTAAATTCCTTAATTTTGTCTTCGATGCCTTCGACTCCACATCCATCGTAAACTAGAAGCATTTTGTTGAAGTATGTTTGAGCTTGTTTTAATTCCGAGGATAAAATAACAGGAGGTGATTCTTTTCCGGTTGAGGTCTTTAAATTTTGAAGTTGTTTTCCATTTGTTTTAATTTGAAGTAATAAATTTTGATGCATTTTTTCTTCTTCAGCTATAGCCATCCTCTTGGCTTCTAATTCTACAGTCTCCAAAGAAACCAATTCTTCTAACTTAGGTTTAGTATTGCTCACTGCTAGGGCAATCAAAAAATGAGTCCAAGTTGAGCCATATCCTAATAATAATGCAGAATGTCCAAAGTTTTTACTTAGTAAAGCATTGATCTTGGGTTCGGTTAAGGTCGTTTCAAGTTGTAAAGATCCTTTTGTAAAATGGTATGAGTAACTGGGGCTTACTGCAACGAGTACAGAAGCTTCTTCTTCCAAAGGGGGGAGTAAATCACCTTGTGGTCCTCGACCCTCTTCAAGTAATTTATTAAATTTTGGAAATTGCACATCAAGAATTGGCTTTTGGTCCGAGTGTTGATTGTCAACTGCAGTTTTAGGCCTTTGCATATACATATCCTCATTTTTGATTGGTTTAAATTTTTTTTGGTCTAGGTTTTTTTTAACTTTTTCAGTCAAAATGTTCTTCCATGCTAGAACTTGCGTCCGAAAGAAAACGCCAGTTAAGTTTATCTTCCCTGATAAACTTTATCTTAAGGTATAATGATAATATATTCTTTTTTGTCGATTCTCAAGCATTATTATCATAGACTTAAGTCTCGACTCAAAGGAATGTGCCGCGACCCAGGGCTAGAGTTTGACCTGAGATCTGGAAGTGAAAGACTTCTTTTTAATCTTGTGGTCTTTCGATGGTTTACATTAGTGATCAGGTGCATATTGCTATGATAAGGCTCAGGCTTGACAGGATTAGGTGGAAAAGTTTGACTGCCTTGAAGACGCTTGAGCGAGGATTTTTTTGATTTTATTTCCAATGTAGGTGTGGTATGGAGGAGGCTTTTATCTTCTGTTAACCCAAGACCATATTGTTCAATTCTTCCCATAATTAAACAAAAATTTTTATAATCGATCTCTCGAATCATTTTAATTATTACTTTGTCCATAACAAATCGTACAATATCAGATTTGATATATATTGCATTTAAAAATTTTACACGAAAACTATCTTTAGCTGAATTTTGTTGACCCGTAGAAGCTAATAGCAGATTTTGACACGTTTGAGCATCATTGTGTGAAAATTCACATGCTATTCGAACTATCATGAGAATATTTGGAAACACATGAATATAATCTTGTAGCATTTTTTCATAACTAAGGATCTTAGTTTGATCTGTAGTATTCACCAGAGGACCACCATAGATTTCATCAATGACCTGTCTATCATAATCATATTTGCTTTCTTTTCCTGTAGGTATCGATGTTTGTATTTCTGAAACTTTAGGTTTGGATCCCGGTAAGCTTTTGTTTAAGTTTCTTTTTTCATTAGGAGAAAGCACCTCCGATTGTCGAAATCGAGGAATTCCTGACAACTTTTTTTTGGAAATAGGTAATTTAACTTCAGAGCTTATTTGTTTAGCCCCAAGTTTATCAAAGAACAAATCAACTTCCGGTTTTTTCATTTTATGCTCTCATAATTGTTTAAAATAGTTTAATCAAGATTTTTTAAATTATTAAATCGCTTCATGCACCGAGCTCTTGCACCCGGATTTAAGATGGAGAAAGTGAGATCGTCCCTGATAGCACTTTGACTGAAAGCAATTCTTATATTACAGTTTTTTTTGTCAATGCTCAAGCATTCTTTATAAACATTTTATATTGCCAAAACAGAATTTTCATGACGATGAGATGAATTAAGAGATGAATGAGGAGTTAATTTTTTATTTAAAAAACGTTGCTCATTGGCATTTATTTTTTGTTGAGGGTCCAAGGATGTTAAATTTTTAATTTCTAATTGAAGTTTTTTTAATGTTTTTAAATCTTGTTCCAAACTTGAAGAATCAATTCCAAGAAAAAGCTTTAAGTCTGATGAGAAATTCGTGAGACTCTTCATTAAATTTTTCCCCAACATTTGCAGTAATCGTTTATTTAATATATCTGCGTTAAGCAGCAAGGATGAAATCATTTTATCTTCGTAGTTGCCATGCTTGACTGTCAATTCTCTCATGATATCTACGGTGAGATCTAAGATAGACATACAAGATACGGTTGGCAGAGCAGAATAAGCAAGACTTCGTAAAGTTGGCCGATAAAGATCCCACATTGGATCACCAAAAATAATAGTGATCAACTGCTGCGTTGGTCCAAAAGAAAAAATTGATAGATAAAGATTAATTAAAAATAAAGTTTTAAAAATCTTAGGATATTGGAGTGCCTCAATTGGGACTTTACTGTTAGGTAAGTGCAAAGAAGTCATAAAATTGTATAATCGATTTCCAAAAATTCCACCGTATAAAGCCGCTAACGCGCCTGCAGAAAATATTGGCAACGCGGTTGCAAAGACCGCACTCAAAAAATCTAATTCCATCATGTTGTGTGCAATATAGAAAGGATTGATAGTTGTGGACAATGTGGCAAGCGTAAACAAGCCGGCGCCGATAGCAGTCGCGCCACCGCTTTTCATGACTTGATGCAGGGCTGTACAACAAAACCATTTTTTAGAAGAGGTGGACTTGTCATCCATTTCAAATGTTTTTGGAGGGTTTGAGCTATAGGCAATTCTGGTGAATTCTTTTAAAGTGTAAACTTGCGAATTAGAAGCATATTTTTTTCTTTGATTTTCAGGCAATCTACGACTATTTATCTCCTCAGCGACTAAGGTTTCTGCCATTTGTCCAAAGACTATACTTAAATGTTCGCGATATTTTTGGTAAATGGCTTCTTGTTGTTGTTTGTGCTGCAGAATTTTTCTTTCAGCTGGAGTTAGCCAACAGTGATTATAGATGTTTTGAATAGCCCATTTTACTGGAGTGATAAGTGTGTTGAATAATGGAAACGCACCGTTCCAAATGGCGCTCCAGGCAGTGGCATGAATAATCGCTTGAGCAATTTCCGAGTGGATGACTTCCAGAGCCACCCAGCCTTTTTCATCACTAAACGCTGGATAAAGAAAGGTGGGAACTGCAAAAGCAATGGCACAAATTAATGACAGTGCTGAAACCGAGATAATTTCAATGACCAGCTGGGTTTTTGAAGGTAGTTTGAGTAAGTGTCTAATGGCAGATGGCGCATAGGCTTTTAAAAAAAGGCCTTTAAAAAAAAATCCAGTGAGGTGGGTTAAAAATAAAGTACTGGTGATGACCCCGCCAGCCATTAAACAAATTTGATAGGGAATTACTTTATCTTTGGCATATTCATAACTGATAGGTATGGAGTAGATAGCCGCAGAGCCACCCAAGCTTTGTAGCGTTGCTAAAATTCTAGTTTGTCTGGTGGTTAATCGCGGATTGCCATTTTCTTCGCCGATGGTGTGCTTAAATAATTTTTCGACGTCTGTTATAGTGGTGCTGTTGTCGTCATCATTAAATAGTGTGTAAGGGGCCGTGGATGATTGGATATTACCTTTACCTAATGATACTAGCTCCGTGTCTAATTGATGCATGGTGATTGTTCCTTGAAATTATTTTTTATCTGTAAAAAATAGTACTAAAAAATATCATACTTGTCATCAAGGAAAATGGCATCCGGGATGACAACAGTTGCTGAATGCTGTTGAAGGTTTTATCATATGCGGTCATGCTAAGACCAGCAAGATTTAATGGAACAGGAACATGAAAAAAATAAGCCGATGGCGTTTGTCGATATCTCTGCCCTACTATTTGGCGGTGCATTCCTGTGCCCTGTGCTTGCCTTAGCAGCGGAAGATGTTCCCTCGAATCATCCGCTGCCCCACCACCTGTAAGTGAAATATTTGCGCAATATCCAAAAATTAACTACGGTGTGGGCGAAAAAGCCAATCAACTCAAACGCGGTGAATACCTAGTAAAAATGGGCGATTGCATTGCCTGTCATACCGCCAAAGAAGGACAGGCGTTTGCCGGCGGCCTGGCTTTTGATACCCCTTTCGGCACTATATACAGCCCCAACATCACGCCTGATAAAATCACCGGTATTGGCAACTGGAGCGAAGCGGATTTTAACCGAGCGGTACGAGAAGGGATCCTGCCGATGGCCAATATGCTTATCCGGCATTTCCTTTTCCTTATTATAATAAACTAACGAATAAGACTTAGCCGATATTAGCCTTATTTAAAAGCGATTCCTGCTGTTAATAAACCGGCCATTAAAAATCACATGATGTTCCCCTTTAATTGGCGATTTTTGCAGCTAGGATGGCGACTGATGTTTTTTGAATTTCAAAAAACTGGGCCCTTACAAAATGGATTTAACGTCAAAATACCGCATGGAATCGCGGCGCGTATTTAGTATTAGGGTTAGGCCATTGCGATATGTGCCATACGCCGATGTATTATTTATTGTCTAAAAAACTGGTTTTAGGCGCGCCGATTGGTAAATATCATTTGGCTGGCGGATTCGTCAATGGTTTTTATGCGCCTAATATTACCAGTACGCGAATGAAAAAGTGACGAAAATCAATTAGCCGAAGTATTTTTGAAAAATAAATTATTAGAGAGGTGGCGAAGTCCAAGGGCCGATGCAAGAAGCCAATCACGATAGCTTTCAATATTTAACCCAAAATGATATTAACGCAATTTATTCTTATTTATCCACCGTAAAAAGCAAAACACCTCCTAAGCCGAAAACAGGAGTCGGCCTAAAGGGCGGTAAAAAATGTATGAACAATATTGTGTTGGTTGTCATGCTACCGGAGCGGGTGGAGCGCCTAAATTCGGCGACGCAAGCGCTTGGCAAACATTGACTAAAGAAGGACTGGATACGTTTATATAAAAATGCGATCCATGGAATTCGCGCTATGCCCGCCTAAAGGCAATTGCTCGACTTGCAGCGATGAAGATATTAAGAACGCGGTAAAATATATAGTCAATGAGAGTACGACGGTCCGAAAGCGGTAGTCCCTACGCCTAAGCCGCCAAAACAATTGACTTTAGCGGATGGCCAGCGGATCTACAATCAATATTGCGCTTCTTGCCATAACGGCTCCTATCCAGGCGCGCCGAAAACCGGCGATAAACAAGTTTGGCAGCCATTAATCAAGAAAGGCATGGATGTATTGATTATAAATTCAATTAAAGGGATCGATAATATGCCGCCTCGTGGTAGCTGCTCTACCTGCAATACGGCCGAAATCAAAGCCGCGGTGAAATACATGGTGAACGAAAGTAAAACTGAAGGGGATTACATGTTATGGTGATGAAAAGTCTTGGGCAAGATCAACCTTTAATATTTAACATGACTTCAGGCGTCACACCCATCAGTCATCAAATTTATACGTTACACATGTTGATATTTTATGTCTGTGTGATCATCGGCATTATTGTATTTGGGGTATTAATTTATTCATTAATTGAACACCGAAAATCAAAAGGTCAGAAGTGCCTGCGGATTTTCATTCCAGTCTGAGTATTGAAATTTTATGGGCAGTTATTCCTTTATTATTTTGGTGCTGATGGCGATTCCGGCCACTAAAGTATTAATCGATGGATAATACGACAAAAGCAGAAGTCAAATTAAAGTAACCGGCTATCAATGGAAATGGAAATACGAATATTTAGATCATGGCATTAGATTTTTTAGTAATTTATCCACTCCACCCGAACAAATTAACAGGCAAGCCATAAAAATCAATGGTATTTATTAGAAGTTGATCATCCCCTGGTCGTTCCGTTCATAAAAAAATTCGTTTTTTAGTCACTTCTAACGATGTCATTCATTCTTGGTGGGTGCCAGCATTAGGCATTAAACGCGATGCCATTCCTGGATTTATTCATGAAGCTTGGGCGCGTATTGAAAAACCAGGAATTTATCGAGGTCAATGCGCAGAATTATGCGGCATCAATCATGGATTTATGCCCATTGTCGTTGAAGCAAAAACCGAAGAGGATTTTGATCAATGGGCTGGCACGACAAACTGCTCCAAGCACCTACACACCTGCTGCTACCAGCAGCTCCTATGACCAATATGAAGAATTAATGAGCTCAAGGTCGAAAAGATTTATGCAACTACTTGCAGTGTTTGCCATAAACCAGATGGCAGTGGTATGCCTCCGGCTTTTCCTGCATTAAAAGGCAGCAAGATTACAATTGGGCCTGTAGCTAGTCATATTGATATTGTATTACACGGAAACCCGGCACGGCCATGCAAGCGTTTGGCAATCAATTAACCGATGAGCAAATCGCTGCCGTTATTACCTATGAACGCAATTCCTGGGGCAATGACGATCAAAGCAAAATATGGTAACAATGCCGGCGGATTAGTCCAACCTGCAGATGTTGCCAAAGCGCGAAAATAATGAGGATAGATGAACATGTATGACAGCACAGTTATGACATCACGGAGCACCACAGATCCTATGGATTATTAGCCTGGATCAAACGTTGGGTTTTTACCACCAATCACAAAGATATCGGTACACTATATTTATTGTCTCTTTAGTCATGTTTTTTGTCGGCGGCGCCATGGCAATGTTGATTCGTGCGGAACTATTTCATCCAGGCAGTCGTTTATTAGATCCTGAATTTTTATAATCAAATGATCACCATGCATGGTTTAATCATGATTTTTGGTGTCGTCATGCCTGCCTTTGTAGGTTTGGCCAATTGGCAAGTTCCGATGATGATAGGCGCACCTGATATGGCTTTGCCGCGATTAAATAATTGGAGTTTTTGGTTATTACCTTTTGCCTTTATCATTTTATTAAGCACTTTGTTTATGAGGGCCCGGGCCCAAATTTTGGCTGGACATTTTATGCCCGCTTTCAACCACCTATGGCCCGCCCAGTACTGATTTTATGATTTTTTCCATTCACATGATGGGACTTTCTTCTATTTTGGGTTCAATCAATATTATTGCGACCATTTTAATATGCGGCCCAGGCATGACTTGGATGAAAATGCCGATTTTTTGTTGGGGATGGTTAATCACTGCATTTTTATTATTGGCATTATGCCTGTCTTAGCGGGTGCAGTGACCATGATGTTATTGATCGTCATTTTGGTACGAGTTTTTTTAATGCTGCAGGCGGTGGCGATCCTTATTATTTCAGCATATATTTTGGTTTTTTGGCCATCCCGAAGTTTATGTTTTAATTTTGCCGGCATTTGGCGTTATTTCGGAAATTATTCCTACCTTTAGCCGAAAACGATTATTTGGTCGTACATTTCATGGTCTATGCGATTGGCGCTATTGCTTTCTTATCCTATATCGTCTGGGCGCATCATATGTTTACGACAGGTGTCCATTGGCTGCACAATTATTTTTTATGTATGCCACCATGTTAATTGCGGTTCCCACGGGAATTAAAGTATTTAATTGGGTGGCGACTATGTTTAAAGGTCCATTAACATTTGAAACCCCCATGTTATTTGCCATTGGATTTTTATTTTTATTTACCATTGGTGGTTTTTCTGGATTGATGTTGGCGATCGTGCCTGCGGATTATCCAATATCAAGATACTTATTTTGTGGTGGCGCATTTTCATTATGTGTTGTCCAGGTTCATTATTTGCATTATTGGCTGGTGTTTATTATTGGCTGCCAAAATGGACCGGGGTAATGTATAACGAAACTTAGGACAATGGCATTTTTGGTTGTCCGTGATTTCATTCAATGTCACTTTTTTCCCCATGCATTTTTTAGGATTAGCTGGTATGCCACGACGAATTCCGGATTATGCCTTGCAATTTACCGATTTTAATATGATTGCCACCATCGGTGCATTTATTTTTGGATTTGCGCAATTATTATTTTTATATAATGTGATTTAATCTATTCGCGGCAAAGGACACCAAAGCCACCGATCGAGTTTGGGAAGGCGCGCGAGGCTTAGAATGGTTGGTCCCTTCACCTGCACCTTACCATACATTTACCCATTCATCTCAATTTGAGGAGAGAGAATCGCATTGAATAATTCCAAGAGAAAAAAAAGCAGCGTAAAATTCGCAGTCTGATTATTAGTTAGGCTATTGCTGCTATTGGCATGTTTGGTTTTGCTTATTTATGGTGCCTTTTTATAATGCTTTGTGTCAGAACATTGGGCATCAATGGTAAACCGAATTTAGCGGCCGGTTGCGCAAGCTAAAGATCAGGATGCTACTCGAATATCAACATGCAATTTGTGCACCTCGATCAATGCCAATTTAACTGCTTGGGAATTTTATTCCAAAACTAATTCATTGAAATTTCATCCTGGCGAAAATCAAAGTTTATATTTTGTTAAAAACAATACCGATCATGAAGATGACTGTGCAAGCGATCCCCAGTGTCACTCCTGGATTAGCTGCGCAATATGTCAAAAAAACTGAATGCTTTTGTTTTACTCAACAAACATTAAAGGCCCACGAAGCCAAAATCATGCCGTTATTATTTCATATCGATCAAAACATCCCAGACAATATTAATAATTTAACTTTTTCCTATACTTTATTTGCCGTTAACAAAAAGGTCGAGTAACTTTTGATATCGAATGGATACCGGCCTTCGCCGGTATGACAATGCTGCGCCTGGGCGGGGATGACATGTCCCGGATAATTTTGCTATCATACCGGCCCAGTAGTGATTTGATTTTTAGAAGGAAAAATATGTCGTCAGAGCATCATTCCGGCAAGTATTATTTACCCAATCCCAGTTATTGGCCAATTATTGGCTCGATAGCAATTTTCTGTTTACTGGTGGGTGCTGCTAACTGGATACATAAAAACGCCATCGGCCCTTATCTATTTGGCTTAGGCGCAATTATTTTAGCTATTATGTTATTTGGATGGTTTGGCACGGTCATTAGAGAAACCCGAGCGGGTTTATTGAATGATCCCCAAGTAGATCGTTCCTTTCGATGGGGGATGGTTTGGTTTATTTTCAGTGAGGTGATGTTTTTCGTCGCTTTTTTTGGAGCACTTTTCTACGCTAGAACTTTTATAGTGCCATGGTTAGGAGGTCAAGGCATAGGTACCATGACTCACTTGCTGTTATGGCCTCAATTTAATGCAAGCTGGCCGGTGACTACCACACCTAACCCGGCATTGTTCCAAGGTCCGCAACAAATTGTAGAGACCTGGGGAATCCCGGCGATTAATACCGCTATTTTACTCAGCAGTGGTGTCACCATCACGATTGCCCATTGGGGAGTTTTAAAAGATCGGCGCACACAAATGATGATCGCCCAATTTGCGACGATTCTTCTTGGCCTTTTGTTCTTAGGAATGCAAGCCCATGAATATATGAAGGCTTATACAGAATTGGGATTAAAATTAAATGCAGGAATTTACGGGACTACGTTTTTTATGCTGACCGGCTTTCACGCATTGCACGTCACCATTGGCACGATTATGCTCATCGTTATTTTTTGGCGAATGACACGAGGAGATATCAACAGCCAAGAGCATTTTGGCTTTGAGGCCGCCTCGTGGTATTGGCATTTTGTCGACGTGGTTTGGTTAATTTTATTTATTTGTGTTTATTGGTTATAAAAAATTATTCCCTCTCCCACCAGGGAGAGGGAATCTATATCAAGGCAATATTCCGTGCGGGTGCAACCATCCAAAACTATAGGCTAATAATAAAAATAAAAATAAACAAACAGAGATAATAATTCGCCAAGTCAGGGCCTTGGCCATATGCCCAGAATCTTTGCGGTATAGTAGATAGTATAAGGCGCTGATTAAACAATATAGAATGATTAATAAAATCACAATCACGACAAATTTTAATAGCATTTGTTCCTCCGTTTAACCATATAAATGGGTGATAGTCATGTCCACTGGCTTAGGGCGTATAAACTTGCAAACGCAGAAAGTTCAATTTTGCCTCAGGTTGAACGAAAAAATGACCGAGCAAGCGGAGCATACTCAGGTATGTGAGCATTGCGAGGGCATTTTTTCGTTCAACCTGAGCCAAAAGTGGACGTTCCTATCCACAGGGTGATCTATTACCATGTCTAGCTTATCATTTGGACCTTGGCTGTTCAGGCCTAGCTTGCTACCCACCGTAGCGGTATTACTGGTATTGCCATTATTATTGTCATTAGGATTTTGGCAACTACACAGAGCTGAATTTA
Source organism: uncultured Pseudomonadota bacterium (assembly GCA_963818985.1). Classification (GTDB taxonomy): domain Bacteria; phylum Pseudomonadota; class Gammaproteobacteria; order Coxiellales; family Coxiellaceae; genus JAFEDN01. Next base: position 19,743 of record CAWFUJ010000002.1, read on the forward strand.
AACAACAACTGCTTGATCAGTTTGCCACACGCACCCAACAAAGCCCGCAGCCATTAACAAGACATCCACCTAATTTTACGCCGATGCAAGTCACTGGATATTATGACAATCAGCATTCCATTTTATTCGATAACCGTATTGTCAACCATCAAGCTGGATACGATATACTCACACCTTTTATACCACAAAATGATGGCCAAGTCTTGTTGGTTAATCGAGGTTGGGTTCCACGTCAAACAGAGATAAATCAAGGGACACTTATACCAGTGAATGGTCAACAAACGATTGTAGGAATCACCCAAGTGCCTGAGCATAATATGGTCTTATCTCATTCCTCCATACCTGTGGCTTGGCCATTAATTATAGAAGATATTCGCTTCAAAGAGCTGGAGCATGAATTAAATAGACCTTTGTATCCATTTATTTTATTATTATCTACGGAGATGCCGCATGGTTTTATTCGTCATTGGCAAACAATAAATACCATGAGTCCGCAACGACATATCGGTTATGCGGTGCAATGGTTTAGTTTAGCGCTCACATTAATGATTATATATTTAAAATTTAATATTAGAAGACGCCCATGAATATCATGAAGAGTAGAAAAAAAACGATTGGAATTATCTCAATTTTAGTGTTGTTATTTATCATTCCGGTTATTCTTGCAAAGTTTGTTTATGCGCATCAACAATTTTTACCTAAAACAACTGTCAACCATGGACAATTGATAAACCCGTCACTGGAGTTAGATAAACTAAAATTGAATCCTGCGCCGGCATCTGGGAAATGGTTACTATTGTTGATTCAGATGAGTCCTTGTGATCAAGTTTGTCAGCAAAATTTGTTCTACATGCGCCAAATTCAACAGGCTTTGGGTAAGAATTACGATCGTCTACAGCGCGTGGTCATTGTCAGCGACCATGATGCAGATCCTGAATTATTAGCAATGATAAAAGACCCCTTTGCCGGGACATTGTTGACACAAATCAATTCTCAACAATTAAAGAAGGTGATACCGACACCACAAACGTGGTATGTGGCAGATCCACTGGGAAATATGATGATGAGTTATGCATCTAATGCCAAACCAGATGATATACTCGCGGACTTAGAATATTTATTGAGGGCTTCTCAAATTGGCTAACTTCCATAGTTTAACCAAAATTGCTTTAATTTTAGCGATCTTAGTAATTATGCTCGGAGCTTTCACTCGTTTAACTGATGCGGGGTTGGGATGCCCAGACTGGCCTGGGTGCTATGGACGCATCGTTCTGCCAGACACTCAGTCAGGGTTAGGTGCTGCACAACAAGCCTTCCCTCAGCAACCCATTGTTGCACACAAAGCATGGACAGAAATGATACACCGTTATTTAGCAGGTACATTGGCGGTCCTAGTGTTAATTTTATCCGTGTGGAGTTTTTTTCGGCGAGGGGAGAACGGTCAACGGCAAGTGATCGTGCCGATCTTATTAATCGGGGTCATAATTTTTCAAGCAATTTTAGGGATGTGGACAGTCACATTAAAGTTATTGCCGTTAGTCGTAACGGGACATTTAATGGGTGGCATGGCGACTGCAGCATTATTATGTTGGCTGATGATGGCAAGTCGTCCGTCAGCAAAGAATTTCTGTCCAAAATTTTATATGATGAGACCTTGGTTAATAGTTGGATTGTTGGTTTTAATTGTTCAATTATTTGTCGGCGCGTGGACAAGTACGAATTATGCCGCGTTGGCTTGTCCCGATTTCCCATATTGCCAAGGATCATTACTCACGCATTTACAATGGAAGACAGCGTTTAATTTCCTAAGTCCAATTGGCCCTAATTATGAGGGAGGATTATTGGCCATAGATGCTCGAATGACCATTCATATCGTGCATCGCTATTGGGCATTAATTACTTTCATGTATTTACTTCCCCTTTCGTTGGCATTAATTATCGCCAAAGAGTTTTCGAGGTTGCGTAGCTTGGGTTATTGGATGTTGCTATTGCTGCTGTTACAAGTTGCTTTAGGCATACTGAATGTCGTTGAAATGTTACCTCTTGCAATTGCTGTGGCACATAACGGTGTGGCAGCTTTATTGTTAATCTGCACTGTCGCGATTTTGCAGCAGCTGTATCATGGTTTGTCTGGAGAAAGTCATGCAGTCAAACATCTGTCATGATTATTTAGAACTTTGCAAACCAAGGGTGGTAGCGCTGATGACATTAACTGCGATTGTTGCAATGTTTTTGGCATCTCCTCCCGGTGAGCTGTCCTGGCGTATCTTACTTTTAGGTAGCCTAGGCATTACCTTAGCGGCATGTTCTGGAGGAGTCATTAATCATTTAATTGACCGAAGAATTGACGCGATAATGACGCGTACTCAGCGGAGGCCATTAGCCGCAGGTCGTATCAAGCCTCGGCAAGCGGGTTTATGGGCGGCTGGTTTAATCATTGCCAGCATGGTCATTTTAATCTTGTGGGTCAATACAGTTGTGGCTTTACTTAGCTTTTTAGCCATGGTTGGATATGCGGGCATCTATACTTTGTTTTTAAAAAGAGCGACTCCGCAGAATATCGTGATCGGCGGATTGGCAGGTGCTATGCCGCCTCTATTAGGGTGGACTGCGGTGACCGGTCAAATTGAAGTTCCAGGATTATTGCTGGTTTTAATCATTTACACTTGGACTCCGCCGCATTTTTGGGCCTTGGCTATCCATCGCTATGCTGACTATAGCAAAGCGAATATTCCCATGTTGCCTGTTACCCATGGGATTCAATTTACTCGTTTAAGCATCTTGTTATACACCATATTGATGATAGCTGTTACCTATTTACCCTTTATTTTGAATGAAAATGGCTGGATTTATGCAATAGGTGTGAGCGTGCTTAACCTTATTTTTTTATACTACGCGATTAATTTATATCGAGATAAACATCCTCGTTATGCATTCGCCACCTTTCGTTACTCAATTTTTTATTTAATGTTATTATTTTTGCTCTTGTTGATTGACCATTTCATTTCCCCTCTCCCATCCGGAAGAGGGTTAGGGTGAGGGGAAGCTGAATAAAGGAGAATGAGAAATTAATACGCAACACATTTGCATTCACGCAATCATTTCCGGCAAAGTTCAAGGTGTTTATTTTCGCAATTTTACTCAGCGTCTAGCGCAATTATTGCAATTAACGGGTTGGGTAAAAAACTTAAGAGATGGAAAGGTTGAAACCATAGCCTGTGGGCCGAAAAAATTAGTGACCGATTTTATAACCGGTTTACATCAAGGCCCGCCAACAGCAAAAGTCAGTGACGTTTGCTGGGAAGAAGTTCCCCCGCAAACATTCACTGACTTTAGCATACGCTACGATTAATGCATATTAATATCTAACGTGCCATCCTGGTGGTATTTCTCCATTAATGCTTCGTTCACAGCGATTTAGAGCATGACGTGCATCAAATTTATTTGGGTAAGAGCCGTATCTTGCTCCGCCACGCAGACAAGGACCAACTTTTATATGACAATCAGTGTTAACTCGGACATAAAAATCACGGGTTACTTGAACGTCACGGCAAAAGCCATGTTGACCGCAACGTCTGACGATACGGGTGGCTTGGACATGACGATGAACTGGAAAGTAGCAAACATTATAGCCACCATACCCTGGATGGCCAACTCGTTCTACGGTAACCGTTCTACCAGGCTGACCGTTGCGTTCTACAGTCACAGTTCTACCGGGTTGACCATTACGTTCTACCGTGACGGTTTTAGATGATGGTCCAGCTGACTCAACAGACATGGTTGAACCAGTTGGCTCATTTTGTATATCTTGATCTTGTGCATAAACGCCGCCGCAAAACAAAAGGCCGGCTGCAGCACAAGCAGTTGCTATTTTAACTAATTTTTTCATACTAATTACCTCCATAGACTATGAATTCGCGGCGAGTGTGTTTTCTATAGTGTGTATTCTTGCCGCACATATCAATTCTAGCAGACTTTTTGGTCAAAAACAGGTCAAGTGCGCCAACCGTGTCACCGCGAATCTTCAACTCTATTGTTACAGAAAATATCGATTCTGTCATCCCAAAAAAAACCTGTCATCCCGGAAAATGCGTAGCGTTTATCCGGGACCCAGGATGAATATTTTTTTTAATCATAATCCCGATAATACTTGTGTTATTCATACAATTATGTGTAAAAAAACAACATATAAATACCGCCATTCATCCTGGGTCCCGGATAAACGCTACGCGTTTTCCGGGATGACATTTTCCTGGATAGACGCATTTAGTATTTTATGTTGGAATTAATAGTTTAAGCAGTTTTTCTTACAGGCTTTGTTGACTTTTTCTGCATGGTTTGTTAGCGTGATGCTGCAATTTCCTAAAATAAAAAGTACAGTGAATATTTTAAGGTTTTGTTAATTTAAGTTAATAGGAAAAATATATGTCCAAGAGACCCTCTCCCGAACAATCAAGAACATCAACCTTACACAAGTCCGAACAGGAAAGACTGGAAATGGAGCAGCAAATAGCGGCTACAAAGTTTGATTTAGACACTGCTAAAAAAGCAATCGAAGAATACCAAGAAAGAAAATTATATCTAAATAAAAAAATACAAGAACTTAATACAAAAGCCGAGAATTTTTTTGGAATGTTTACATCTGAGAAGCCGAGGTCTGAGCATGAACTTTGTCAAACAGGACTAATAAACTATGATCGAAAAATTCAAAAACAAAATAGAGTAAAGAACGAATTACAAGAAAAATTGAGGATGCAAGAGCTCGAGCTTGAGGAATATAAAAAAAATAAAGAGCTGGAGAAAAACTCAAAAAAAGCAGCCCAAGAGATAATTGCAAAACAGGAGGCAATGAAGGAGAAGCCAAAGTTAAGTAATTTAACATTTACTCTGTTAGATGGAGAAGAAAAAAAGCGTGAAGAAGGTGAACGAAAAGAGACTGAGCGCAAAAGAGAACTTCAAGGATTAAAATCGGAATTGGAAACAAAAATTTCTTCAGTACGTTCGACCTACAAAGAAGTTGAAAAATTAGAACAAGAATTTAAAACTGGTCTTAAACAAACATTATCCGCAAAACAACAAAAAGTAATTTCCAATATTTTGAAAGATTTATTGCAAAATATTACCGCCAAGCCGCATTTATATGATGACTCAAACCCAACCCATAAAGCTAGGCTGGTTTTGATATCTTTAATTGAAGATAATGCCAAAAAAATCAAGCTCGTCGTTGCAACCATGTATCAAATATTGCAAATGATCTATCACCCGGCTTTGCATGAGGCGCACTTTGCAAGTTCTACATCGCTTGATCCAAAGATAGAGTCAAAATTAGGGGAAATTCAAGGAAAAATGGCAGATGAAGGGGTTAAGGAAAGCAAAGATTTACAATCCGAGAAAAACACGCTAGAAGCATTACAGTTAAATGCAAAGCGTCAACAAGAAGAATGGCAACAATTAATGTTTTGGTTAGAACCAGTCACGGAAGAGGCTAAAGGTGACAAGACGATTAGTGTGCCAAACCAAGCACAAATATTGAAGAAGGAATTTGAAAAACTTCAAAAATCTTTAACTGAATCTGCAGCCAGTTATGATGCAATTATTCCTGATCGAATTAAAGAAGTTAAGAAGGAAATCAAAAAATTACAGGGTGAAGAAAAAATACTTGCAGATTCAACTTCTATGTTTCTAAGGGATGATAAAAATGCTGTCATTAAAATGGCCGTTGAAACTTGCAAGATTCCTCTTGGCAATTATCTTAATATTAGTAAGGAGAAATCAGTCCGTCGGCAGCTCCTCGTCGACTTACAAAGCTTTTTCCATGAAATAAATTACTTAATTATGTTTAAAAAACCAAAATCTTTAATTCCAGACACTTCAACGCAAGTAAGAAATGATAACCAATCAGAAATAAAAAACGTATCAGCACCGCAAGATAGAAGACCTATATTGACGGTGATGCAGGACCTTTACCAACTATCTGGAAGAAGCAAAAAACAGGCCTTACTAGCCGCGCAAGCCTTTGGTAAGGTTCTTAATCAACCAATCGCCCCTCAATCTATATTGAATGAAATTCAAATAGGGAGTTTAGAAAATGAGAGTCTGCAATCCATTGAGGAATTGAAAGGCGAAATTGTAATGAAGGATATTAGAACAGTAGCCCAAGACTATAAAACAGAGCGTGCTTTAGGCACTGTACCCATCACTCTGGTTTTGGATGCGTTACAAATTTGGAAGAATTTTATCGAAGAAGAAGCTCAAAAAGAAGAGGGGACGTTTTACCTTTTGGATGCAAGCAAAGCAATAGGGCGGGAGAAAGCAGGATATTTAAAAACTATAGCTAAAAGCTTAGATTCAATCATTCTAAATTTGAACGATGCCTGCATACCATTTAGAGAAAAAATAAAGCAGATGGAGAGCATTCGAGCTGATCTGGTTAAACAGATGGATATGCTAAATAACAGTTTAAACACTTCTCGAGTGCAAGGGACTCAGGAGCAATTGGCTACATTAGCTGAAAGTTTACGTTTGCCGGCCCTCCCCATTTCTTCGCATGCTAAAACAATGACTAACAATAAGTTTTCTGTCGTTAGTCAGGCGGTCACCGTACGCACTCAGTTAGATCAGCTTTACCAAGAGTTAACTGCGGAACTTTTAGGCGCATCGTCATATGGTGTGGATAGTCAAATATCCACCGTGATCAATGTATTGGGAAGGTTAGAAGAAAACTTAAAAAAAGAAGTTAAACCATTCGAATCAAAATTAGCATTAGATTCGTTAACACCTGCATTACAGGCAATCTATAGTGTAGAAAAAGGTTCAGCTGAGGAAGTTTTTTATACCAACTTAGAAAAAATCATGACAGGTTGGAGAAGCAAAACTAAAGCAATAGATGAGGAACTAAGCAAACTCGGTAGATTAGAAGATCAAAAGAGACCATCATCGCGAGTTAGTAAAGTTATTCAAAACTGGATGAAATCGGCTTCCCAAACCACACAAATGGTAGGTAAACAAAGAAACTCATACACGCTCTTAGTCGATGCACTACAAGAATATCGCGGCAAATATGCAGAGGAAGATAAAACAATTGAACTAGATGAAAAGGCTCAGTTATTAGAAAAGGCAAAGTCACCAGAGAAAACTAGGTCATCGCTGGAGGTCAAAAAAGATCAGATGACTAAAGGTCAACAACTACTGCCAGAAGTCAAACAATCCGAAAATAAAGAGGCTGCACAAGATAATAGAACCTTTATGGAAAAGTTTACGGCCGATTCCAAAAATACTAAGTTAGAAATTAAAGAATTTTTAACACGTCAGGAAGACGCAATTTCTAATCTAGAAGATAAAATTGCTCATTTCTTAGAAAACGAGTGGCTGGGATGGCAGGTTCTTTGGGCTAATGGAGATTTTGAGCTCGAAACCAATCCAGTCAACCCTAACTCACAAAATGTTTCAACTTTAAGTCACAAAATTAGACCCGTCACTCCAAACTCAACAAAATTTTCAACTCCAAGTTACGAAAGTAGGTCCAGAGGTGATTCAATAGGTTCTCGAACTTCGGGGGGATCTAGGGGGTCCCAGACGGATTCTAACAATGAATCGAAAGAATCCACTAGGTTAAATGAAATAGCCGATCGTATTAAAACTTTATTTGCCGCGACTATTGAGCTTAGAAATTTAAAAAGTTTATTGAAATCCAATTCGTCAGGGCCAGTGGAGAAAGACCCAGAGGAGGAAGAAAACAAAACCATTGATCGATTAAAGACAATGGAATGGGATAGATCTTTACTCGATCAAGCATTGGAATTTTTAAAATCCATTCCTGGTTTTGAAAAAGAAGGCGTAGAATTCCTCTTATCATTGGAATCAAATAAAATAGCGGATATCACCCCCAAAGGAAAATTTTATCAAATCTTTTTTAGATGGAGACAAAATAAGTCTCAAAATGGGGATTTATTGTATTTAACTGAGATTTCTAAGTCTGATAAACTCTCAGGGAATAATTTTTTAGTGCAATTATTAAATCCTTCGTCAGACACTTTTAAAAGAATAAAAGATTCTAAGGGCGAAAAAAATGAGACTATTAAACAAAACCACGCAGATAAGTTGCAGTCATTATTAAATAATTGGCGAGAAAGAGAATTTTTTGAATTAAAAAATGCAATTAAAGGCGTTGAAAATGAAGCCATTCAACTTTTAGATTTACTTATTGAAAACAAAGCGCTTAATGCGATTATTAAACCTTTTTACAAAAAATTTATTACTAAACTGTTAGCTTGTAAAGAAAACGTCGGAGAAAAACGTCAAATAGTAGTCAATGCAATTCATCAATATCTCTATGAATGGACCACACAAGTCATTGGTGATATTAATCTTTACAGATCGAAGTGTAAAAAAATTCCAAGTGAGAGTGCGCATAAGATAACGTATTTATTAGAGATATGTAGAAAAGCCCAAGTATTAAGTGAAGAATTGTCTATGGTTCAGAAAAACACCGAAGCCCTTCGGTTAGAACGTGAGCAACAAATAAAAAACCTTACGAGTGCTAAGGAATCGTTGCAAAACAAAATGCAAGAAGTCAATGAAAGCAAAGAATCATCGTTACCACAGACAACTGGTCTTGAAGAGGCCATTCATCAATTTTCAAGACGTGTTAGGCGGAAAAGCAATTCTCTACTTTTCGAATTAAGAAAAAAAGCCCCGATGCGAGAAACATCCACTACCGGCACGATTTGCTTACCAGCGGAAATAAAACTGCCGACAAGGGTGAGGGTGAGTGAATTTAAATTATCCATACCAGGGGTAGATAGTTTCTGCGAAATGAAAACCGTACAACAGGGGCTGCCAAAATTTAATGGTTTTTTTGAGTTTGCTAATCAGTCCTTCGATTTGATCGGTTCTGAAGAACATCGGCCCCCAGCGGAATTTAAGGAATTTCAATTCCCAGTTGTTACTAAAAATCAGAGTTCTGTCAATTCGACATCAATGGATGCACAATTAGCTGCACAATTACAAAGATTTGGTACTTCTGAACAAGCTGAACAGCACGTCATGACCATCTCTCTTAAAGATTTTGAGAAGGAGTTAAAGGATTTACAAAGTGAGGTTTTAGCAGGATTAGCCCGTATGCTTTTCGAGAAAGTCGGACAAGATAAGGATATTGAGGAAGCAAAAAGATTGTCGCTGGCAGAATCTGCTATAATGTCTAAAACACTTTTAGAAAAAGTGGCTAGAGATTATCAGTATGTTTGTGCAAATGTTCCAGGTGACGATCATTGCTTCTTCTATGCTTTGGCACGTCAATTAGAATTAATGCCTACAAATGGTAAAACGTCCACCAAGGTCCCACTGACTGAAAACGGGGAGCTTAAGGGTGACTTTACCAGTCAAAGAGATGTACTTCGCAGACAATCTTCGGATGAACTGATAAATAATAAATTATATTATAATGGAATTTTTGACGTTAATTATCTCAAACAGCTTAAAACCAATGGGTGGGGAGATTTAGGCGCAGCCAAGCTTTTAATCAATGCCTGGGCGCGTCAAAGTCAGCCTCGTGCGATTGTGATTGTCCCCCATGATGGTTCGCCAATCCAAATTTGTCGCGCAGCTGGCGCGACAGAAGTATTGGTGATAGGCAATCAAGTGGGTATGCATTTTCAATCTCTTGAGAGTAAGGCAACTCTCAAGGGCTTGGCTTCTGACAAATTATGCCAAGCCCAACCACAACTAGAATTGATCGCTTGTTACCAAAACTACAATAGGGAGATTAGTTTAAATGTCGAGGATTCGAAGGAATTGCCTAAAATTCGCCTAAAAGTTAAAAACCTTCTTTCTGATTTTTATAAACCGTTTGATTTGGGCTTCACTCGCCAGCTAGAAGAAGATTTGCAATTTTTAGAGGTTATTAAAAAAAATAAGACCACTTTGACACCTGCACAAGAATTAGAAATTGAGCTTTTAACTTCAATAAAAGAAGAAAGATTAAAGCCATCAATGCCAACTCTTGTTACGATAACACCAGGCTCTAGTCCAAAAAAACCTAAACCTAAGAAGCCTAAATCTCATTCCAGTACTGGTTCAAGCCCCAACACTACCTCTAGTTCCAATTCTAGTTCTAGTGCAGTTTTGGAATCTACTTTAACTTCTAGCTCAAATTCAAATTCAAGTTCTAGCACTAGCTCTAGCTCGAATTCTAGCTCTAGTACCGATTCTATCATTGATAATTTTAGCTTGGGTGCTGCAAACGTTGTTTCAACCGTGACTTCAATACTGACTTCTTCAAGTATGGGTATATATCAAAATGCTGAAAGGTCTATTTCTAGTCCCAAATCTCCACTATTGAAAAATTCCTTGTTCGCTAGTAAAAATAACAACGCTATTGAGGAAAAAACTGTACCTTCACCGGTTGCAGATAAGGAGAGTAGACCGAGAAAGAAGAAGAATAGACCGAAAAAGTTTTTAAAAACAGTTGCAATCATAGAAGAGGCATTACCGACATCACCGAGCAGTTCAAATCTTGGAAATGGTTCTCATACATAGATGTGGGAACCTTTTTAAAGAACTAAAAACCCCGGCTTCATTGAAAGCAGGCCCTTGCGGGGAATTGACTAAAACTGCTGGACAAGAGACCGCAGCTGCCGCTTCGATATCGCGTGGACTATCACCAAAGACAATCGCGTTCTGACTTAAGTCGGTAGCGAAATCTTTGGCGATTTGGATCAACATCCCAGGCTGTGGCTTGCGGCATGGGCAATTATCTTCGGAACGATGCGGGCAAAAATAAATGCCAGCTAAAAATCCGCCGACCAATGCCAATTCAGCTTCCATTTTGTGATGGATCGCCAGTAAAGTTGTTAAAGTAAAATAACCCCGACAGACACCAGATTGATTGGTCGCCACTACCACCTGATGACCAGCGCGATTTAATGCAGCAATGGTTTCTAAACTGCCAGGAAGGGCATGCCATTCCTCAGGTGATTTTATAAAATCAGGAGAGTCAGCATTAATCACGCCATCCCGATCTAAAATAACTAACATATATTAGTCCCTATAATAAAATCCCCTCTCCCCCCGGGAGAGGGTAGGGTGAGGGGATCATTCATCTACTTTAAAACTTCGATCAAACCATATACGGTCAGCGCGGCAGAAACTAAAATCTCCGCTACCAGCAGTGCGCGCCCACCTACTACCTGATAGCCCTGAGCAATTTTTTTAACATAGCGTCCGCTCCACGCCATCACCCCGGGCAGTAATATCAATAACACCACACAAATAACCCCAGCATAAGCGAGCGCTTTTACGAAAATCCCCGGCCAAAAAATAACAATGAGAAGTGGCGGCACTAGAGTGGTTAGAGTGATAAGCCCGCGGCCTTGTTGCCTTTGTTTATTAACTTTAAAACCATCGGCTAGGAAATCCCATAAGCATAACGCGACTCCTAAAAAAGAGGTAGTGATACAAATCACGGTAAATAAACGGGCGGTGGAATTAATTGTATTTGAGGTGCTGGCGCTGAGCGAGATTGTTAAATCGCTCACCGCATGTGGAGATTGAGACATAGCCATTAATTGACCGCGATCGACACTGCCTTGGACAGCTAAATCCCACAATAAATAACAGATCAGTGGAATCAAACTACCTATGCCGATCGCCAATCTGAGAGCTTTGACATCGCTGTTAAAATAAGTGCGCAAACTGGGAATAATGGTTGCATACCCAAACGAGGTGATAACAACCATTAAGGCCCCGCTCAGTAAACGTGGATTGCCGACAGTTAATGCCGGCAGATTGATGTTGGGTATTACTAAAACCACTAACAGCAAATAAGACCCCATTTTAATTATCATCAGCAATCGATTGGTTCGATCGACGGTACGAATGCCGCAGTGCACAATGGTCCCAAAAAATACTACAAAAATAATCCCTCCTAACCACTGGGGCATAGGGATAAGGAAATAATTAAAAATTTTCGCGACTAAATCAGAACCACCGGCGATATAAGCGGATAACAAAGCATAAAGCAGCAATAAGTAAATAATCCAAGTGAATATGCTTCCGCCTCTACCTAAAGTCGCTTTGGCCATCGATAGCATATTGCTATGCTCTGGCAGCCATAAATTCACTTCTAAAATAAAAAAAGCACCCAGTGTCATTACCACCCATGCGCCAAAAAATAATGCAATTGAATGAAAAAAACCACCACCGGCGGTGGCCATTGGCAATGCCAATAACCCGCCACCGATCGATGTGCCGATAATTAATAAAACGCAGCCAAACATTTTGCTTGTCATGTGTACCCTATTTCAAAGCGAGTGACTCCTGGGACTAAATGCTGCTTTTGACCATGAATAAAGTCTGCGGCTGACATGAAGCGGTTGCCGGGAGTCTGGATTGTCAACAGCCGTAAGATGCCTGAACCCGTGGCGACATCTAAACCGGCACTTGACATGCTTACTAAAGTGCCAGGTGCATGGTTGATTGTAGCGTCAACCGCCTGTGATTGCCAAATTCGTAAGGGCTTTCCTTGATAATAGCAAAAAGCTATCGGCCAAGGATTATAAGCTCGCACCATTCGTGCTAATTGAATTGCGGATTGTCGCCAATCGATCAGTGCATCATTTTTTGAAATTTTACTGGTATAAGTGACTTGTTGTTCATCTTGGATTTTAGGTGTCAATGCTTGGCGCATGAGCAAATCTAGAGTATGGATTAACGCATCGGCACCGATTTTGGCGAGTTGATCATGTAGATCAGCGCTGGTTGCTTGTTCGCTGATTGGATAAAGCGTTTGCAAGAGAATTGGGCCTGCATCCATTTTCGCAGTCAATTGAATAATAGAAACGCCCGTTTGATTATCGCCGGCTAAAATAGCCGATTGAATGGGTGTAGCCCCTCGCCAACGAGGCAATAAAGAAGGATGAACGTTGATTGCTCCATAACGAGTTGCGGTTAGAATCGTCTTAGGTAGCAATAAGCCATAAGCGACAACCACCATCACATCGGCATGTAAATCTTTAAGTTGTTGTGTAGTCGCATTTTCTTTAAAGGTGAGGGGTTGATAAACAGGAATATGGTGCTGGACGGCTAAAGCTTTCACAGGGCTAGGTATGATTTGTTGACCGCGTCCTGCCCGTCGATCTGGCTGAGTATAGACTACGATGACCTGGTGTTTAGAATCAATTAAAGCCTGTAAACAGGGCGCAGCAAATTCCGGAGTCCCGGCAAAAATAATTTTTAATGACATCATTGCATTGTAAGTAAAATTGGATGTAAATAAAACACTGCGGTTAAACTAATCGATGTAATTGCTGCGGCTGCCATCCCGCGGCTTGACCGCGGGATGACAACATTGGGGGGGAAATACCGTATTGTGGGTTTGCTTTAATTTTTTAAAATATAGGCATGAATGATTTAGAGTATTGGCTAGCATTGATGAATGCACCTGGCATTGGTCCAACATTTTGTAGCAAATTATTAAAAAAATTTACTAATCCACAATCTATTTGTACAGCTGATTACGAGCAGCTGGCCGCTTGCGGATTGAAAGCAAATACAATTGCCGCATTGCTAAACCCAGATACTCAGTTAATCGCGCAACAATGTCATTGGGCGCAGCAAGAGGATCAAACCATTTTAACGTTGGATCATCCCGATTACCCGCCATTGCTTAAAAATATTTATGATCCACCGCCAGTTTTATTTGTCCGAGGTCAAGTTAAAGTCTTAAGTTATCCACAATTGGCCATTGTTGGTAGCCGTAATCCCACGCCGCAAGGCATAGATACTGCAAGAGAATTTGCCGCTGCCCTCGTTGGAACGGAAATAGCTATTACCAGCGGGTTAGCCAGAGGAATAGATGCAGCCGCGCATCGAGGCGCTTTGGGAGCCGCTGGAATCACTATTGCCGTATTAGGCAGTGGCTTACAGCGTATTTATCCAGTTCACCATCAACGGCTGGCGAGTGAAATTGCGCAAAGGGGTGCCTTAATTTCTGAATTTTCGCCGCAAACTGCGCCAATAGCCTCCCATTTCCCTAGGCGTAATCGTTTGATTAGCGGATTAAGTTTGGGCACTTGCATCGTAGAGGCCACGCTGCGCAGCGGGTCGTTAATCACCGCGAAAATGGCAGTTGAGCAGGGTCGGGAAGTGTTTGCCATTCCTAGTTCCATCCGTAATCCTTTAGCACAAGGTTGCCATGTCTTGATTCAAGAAGGCGCTAAATTAGTTACTCAAGTTGAGGATATTTTAATAGAATTAAAGCACCGGAAGATCCAACCTCGTCCTATTGATAATATTCGTCACCCCCTTGAACTTGATTCTAACAGCCACCAACTGTTACAGTGTATAGGATTTGAGGTAACAACCATTGATCAGTTAGTCCATCGCAGCGGTTGGTCGGTTGATCAAGTTTCAGCGCAATTGTTACCTTTAGAGTTAAAAGGTTACATTCAGCCCATATTTGGCGGATATTTAAGAATAAAGTAATGCAGAAAAAAGAAGCTTTGTTATTATTACAAATGATTCAAGAAGCCACACAATGGTTGGTTGGTTTAACCGATCCTGCGGTTGTTGGTTTATATGCGCCAGAGAGAAATTCCGTTCGAATTTTCTCTGACGAAGAATGCGAATATTTATCTTTGCCTTGCCGACGTTTTTTATTAGCTTTAGAGCAGCTAGGTATTCTGGATGCCGCGTTACGTGAACGTATTATTCACCATGCGATGGAATTAAAAGTAAAAAATGTTGATATTCGTGTTATCGAAGGAATTACCCGTATCATTTTGTCTCGGCGTCCTGAATGCGAAGATTCTTTGGCGCGCATGGAGCTATTAATCGCAGAAATGGATAGCCTCATGATTCATTAATCAGGATGGAAATATGGCGCAATACGTGGTGGTGGTTGAATCACCCGCCAAAGCAAAAACTATTGAAAAATACCTAGGTAAAAATTTTAAAGTCCTTGCTTCATATGGTCATGTACGCGATTTAGTTCCCAAGGAAGGTGCTGTCGATCCAGAAAATAATTTCTTAATGAAATATCAAGTGATCGATCGAAATCAAAAACATATGGATGCGATCACCAAAGCAGTAAAAAGTTCTGATGGTATTTACCTAGCCCCTGATCCAGACCGCGAAGGTGAAGCCATCGCTTGGCACGTTTTACAATTATTAGATGAACGGGGTGTGCTGGGCGATAAGCCTGTCAATAGGGTGGTATTTCACGAAATCACCAAGACAGCTATTCAAAATGCTGTTGAACATCCGCGCAAAATTTCTTTAGATTTGGTCAATGCCCAACAAGCGCGCCGAGCATTAGATTATTTAGTAGGGTTTAATTTATCACCGCTTTTATGGCGAAAAATACGCCCAGGTTTATCAGCGGGTCGTGTACAAAGTCCGGCGCTGCGGTTAATCGTAGAGCGTGAAGAAGAAATTGAAAAATTTATAAGTCAAGAATATTGGACTATTCATGCTTATCTAAACGAGCAAGGACAACAGTTCGAAGCGCGCTTAATTGAATATAAAGGTGATAAACTTGAGCAATTCTCTATTAAAGATGCTGAAAGGGCTGGTGAGGTTACTGAAGATTTAACCCGTTTGGCTGAAGGCCAGCTTCAAGTCATAAAAGTCACAAAAAAAGCTCGAAAACGTCATCCTGCTCCACCTTTTATTACTTCAACTTTACAACAAGAAGCGGCACGTAAATTGGGCTTTACTGCCCAACGCACCATGCAAGTGGCCCAGCAATTATATGAGGGGATTGATACGGGTGAAGGTGCGGTGGGTTTGATTTCCTATATGCGCACTGATTCGGTCAACTTAGCCCTCGAGGCGATCAATGAGATTCGTGATTATGTGGGACAACGTTATGGTGCCGATCAAATTCCAGAGCAGCACAGAGTCTATAAATCAAAATCGAAAAATGCCCAAGAAGCACATGAGGCTATTCGCCCCACTTCAGTTTGGCGTGAACCAGATCAATTACAATCAGCCTTAAATACCGAACAATTGAAGCTTTATACTTTAATTTGGAAAAGAACGGTCGCTTCGCAAATGATAGATGCCACTATTGATACCGTCGCTATTGATTTATCAGCCAAGCAAGGTTTGTTCCGTGCCAATGGCTCGACGATCGCCCATCCAGGTTTTATTAACGTCTATCAAGAAGGATTAGATGATAAAAAACGTGAGGAAGATGAGGCGCATAAATTGTTGCCGATATTGAAAGAAAAACAATGGGTTAAGCTGGAGAAGATCGAGGGTGAGCAACATTTCACTGAACCGCCACCGCGCTATACTGAAGCGACCTTGGTTAAATCATTAGAAGAGCATGATATTGGTCGGCCATCCACATACGCTAGTATTATTGCCACCTTGAAAAATCGTGAATATGTGACGTTAGAAACAAAGCGGTTTATGCCAACTGACGTAGGCCGTGTGGTCAATCGTTTTTTAACAAATTATTTTCCTAAATATGTCGATTATGATTTCACTGCCCATTTAGAAGATGAACTGGATAAAATTGCCCGCGGCGATAAAATTTGGATTCCGGTACTTGAAACTTTTTGGAAACCTTTTAAAAACTTGGTGGATGATATTCAGCAAACTGTTAAACGCAGCGATGTGACTCAAGAAAAAACCGATGAAGTGTGTCCTGATTGTGGAAAACCTTTGGTGATTCGCTTAGGTAAGCGGGGACGTTTTATTGGGTGTAGTAGCTATCCTGAATGTAAATACACCCGCAATTTGGGCGAAGAGAAAACCAATGTGCCGGAAATGGTGATTGAACGTAAATGTCCGCAATGTGAATCTGATTTAGTCATTAAGGAAGGACCGTATGGTAAATTTATTGGCTGTAGCAGTTACCCCCAATGTCATTTTATTGAACCCTTAGAAAAGCCAAAAGATACCGCGGTTCGATGCCCTGAGTGTCATCAAGGCACGATCTTGCAACGAAAGTCGCGGCGTGGAAAAATATTCTATTCGTGTTCGCGTTATCCGGATTGCAAATATGCATTATGGAATGAGCCGATCGCAGAAGTATGTCCTAAATGTCGCTGGCCAATACTGACTGTAAAAGTAACTAAAAAACGCGGCCGTGAAAAAATTTGCCCGCAAAAAAATTGTGGATATAGTATTGCTTATCCTGAAGGAGAATCAAATGAAGAATAGTTCTAAAGTATTTGTTGCTGTTTTAATGGGATCTGATAGTGATTTAACGACCATGGAGCATAGTTTTCAGATTTTTCGCGAGTTGGGTGTTTGCTTTGAAGCGCATATCTTGTCTGCGCATCGAACACCTACTGAGACTGCCGCTTATGTGCAATCAGCTGAACAGCGAGGCTGCGCGGTATTTATTGCAGCGGCTGGTTTAGCCGCCCATCTAGCTGGCGCGGTCGCGGCTAATAGTTCGCGACCGGTAATTGGTGTGCCAATAGCCTCAGGCAGTTTGCAAGGTTTAGATGCCCTATTAGCAACAGTGCAGATGCCGGCAGGCACCCCGGTTGCTTGTGTGGCAATTGGATCAACCGGCGCCAAAAATGCCGCGATTTTAGCTGCGCAAATTCTTGCGATCCAAGACGAGACATTATTACAAAAACTGGCAACTATGCGCCAAGCAAAAAAAATCGCGCTTAAAAACGCCGACGAAGCTTTGCAAAAACAATTACAAAGCCTAGTGTAAATTCCCCTCTCCCATCCGGGAGAGGGCGCGATGACTGCATTACCCCAATTACCTTATTTGAAAAAGACTCACGTTTCTCAAGAAAAAATATTCACATAGAAAAAGTTGAAAATGCTGGTCATTTCCCATGGTTAGAACAATTACCCACAATTAAAGAGAAATTTAATTTTTTTGTAAAGCAGTTAAGATGAAATTAACTAGGAAGTGGGTTGTTGGGAACAAGATTAAGTAAAAAATCTTTCACTGGCCGACAAAGAATATTTTCTAGCATTAATTTTTCTTGGCTGCGATACAATAATAACGGTAGCGCTCAGAATAATTAGCCTAAGCTTTAATTGGTTGAGGGTGAGAACTTACTGTTGTTGAAGATGTCCCCTCCCCTTTCCCTAATTTTCTCCCTGACGGAAAGACTTTGTATCAATCTTGACAATTTGGTAATAGTAGGTAATACTTAGTAATATCAAACTGTGTTAAGGTGAGTTTTATGTCAGCCCATCATCATACGATTACAAAAGTTGTTAAACTTGACTCGGATATTAAAGAACGTTTAGACCGTTTGAGTGAAAGTAAGCACCGGTCCCCACACTGGATTATGCGAGAAGCCATCCGTGAATACGTAGAACGTGAAGAAGCACGAGAAGAATTTAAGCAAGAAGCTTTATTGTCTTGGAAAAATTTCCAAGAAACAGGACTCCATCTTACCCATCAAGAAGTATGTGACTGGCTAGATACTTGGGGCACAGGTAAAGTAAAAAAGTCTCCAAAATGCCACAAATAATCATTACGGCAGACGCAATACAAGGGTTAGAACGCTGCCGACTTTTTTTGCTAGAGAAAAATCCGCGAGCAGCGATACGTGCTGCGGAAGCCATCAAGCATTCGTTGAATCTTTTACAAGCAGAGCCGGCAAAAGGGAGGCCACTTGATGACCTGCCAGAATTGCGAGAATTAATCATCCCTTTTGGAGAGTCGGGTTATATAGCGCTTTATCGTTATGATGTAACAACCGATTCATTGTATGTACTAGCTTTTAGACACCAAAAGGAGGTCGGCTATAAAACGAAATGATTAACAGCCAACCAACGGTGCTAGTTATAATTTAAAATCACATCTTGGAATGAAAATTAGTCAATAAAACTATTGAGATAAAACAGGTGAGCTTGAGCTTTCCTGACTTCCAGATTTTTTGTGGCAATGTCGCAAAATTAACCTGACAGGTCAATAATAGCAGAAATGCTTACCTTTTCAATCGAATGCTTACAGAAAGCAGCATAGCTGTTCCATTAAAGAGGTTCCGACTATTCTGAACTGGATTTCAGAAAAGTCTTGACTTTTCTGAAATATAGTTCAGAATAGTCAATATGGAGAGAATACAGATCCCAGCTATTATCAAAGACTTAAATAAAAAGATGGTGATTTTGGTAGGTCCTCGCCAAGCAGGTAAAACCTGGGTCGCTAAACACATTGCTCAGCAATTTTCCAATAGCCTTTATGTAAATTACAATCAGATTTCTGATCGAAAAATCATAGAAACTCAAAATTGGCTGCCAACAATTGAATTGTTAGTTTTCGATGAACTGCATAAGATGTTGCAGTGGAAAAATTATCTGAAAGGATTGTATGACACTAGGCCAATGTCTATGCGAATTTTGGTAACTGGTAGTGCGCGTTTAGATATATTTAATCACATTGGCGATTCATTGGTCGGACGCTACTTTCGTCATCGCTTACTACCATTTTCACCGGCAGAATTAACCCAGCTTCATGTTTCTACGGATATCGATAAATTATTAAAGCGCAGCGGCTTTCCGGAACCTTATTTAGCCGACAGTGATATAGATGCAGAGCGATGGCGTTTACAATATCTGCATGGCTTATTGATTACCGATATTTTTGAGTTGAATCAAATTCAGAATATTAAAGCGTTACAATTAATTTTTAAATTGTTGCGCCATTAGGTTAGTTCTCCGATATCATGGCAATCATTAGCGGAAATGTTAGCGTTTCGGCGTCTACTCAAAAAATATGTCAATTTTGGAGGGCTTTATATATTTGTGTTGGATAACTCCTTTTTCAAAATATCTTGTTAGAAGTATATTGAAAGAACCAAAAATTTATTTTTTTGATACCAGTTTAGTTGCGAACGATAAGGTCCACGATTCGAAGATTTAGTCGCTTATTTTGTATGTTAAAGCGTATATATGGAAAATACGATTATCAAGCTCAAGATCATCAATTGCATTATTTACGAAATAAAGACGGCGAAGAAATTGATTTCGCATTAATTGACAATGACCAAATAGAGCAAATGATTGAAGTAAAAACTTCTAATCATTCTATAGCGCCTTCATTAATTAAATTTCATAAAAAATATAATCGACCAGCTTTACAAATCGTTAAAAACTCCCGACATGAAATCTCAAGCGATGGAATTCAACTGCTGCGTGTTGATAATTTCTTGAAGTCATTGTGTTTATAATTGCTGGCATTTGATAACGAAAACCAGTATATTAAAATTAATGGATTTTTAATATCCGAAAATAAAATCATAGGGCTCGATTAAACCCTCGTTTTAATGAACGGTGTAGATTGAAACAATCTAAGGTAGAGAGAAAATGGGGAATCGGAGTATAAAGGTATCTATTGCTTTAACCTCTCTGGCCGTCTGTTCGTATCTGCCTCTTATTGCTTGAATTCGAGTGAAAAATACTCTATCCGTGATGTCATCAGCTATTATGGATTGACAAGTTTAAATCAACAAGAATCTTTCATCGACTTATTGCAAAAATCAGCTATTATTCCTCCTAATCAGGGAATCAATGATAAATATCCACGAAGAAATAATGCAATGAATTAGAGTGATTATTAGACTTAGTAAGAAAGACGCAAGAAAAATTTACCTTAAGATCCGGCTCACAAGAACGTTGGCAAGTAAAACCTATTGAGTCGATGAGCAAAGATAAAGAAAAAATTATCAGCGATTTAAAAACATTAGGTTTTGTTTATGCTATTGCACCTTCTATGAGACGAGCAGATGCAGTCTGCATTTTAGGAGCAACAAAACCAAAAATGGCTAATAGAATGCAATATCTTGAATTTTATTTAATAATGGATTCACGGCTGATACGATTATCTTACTTTCAGGCGAACGTTTTGCTACCTTAAATGTAGATGCTTCAGAAGAAGAGCTTCTATTGATTGCAAAAAAATATGGAGTGAGTGATTGGAAACGTTTAACAGAAACCCATTTAATACAAAGCGAATATGAAGCTTCTTCTTTGTCTAAAAGAAAATTAGCTACCTATGTTATAAACACACCCGCTAGGGAGCTGGCTAGCCCGACAACTGAAACAACTATACTTGAGCTAATTAAATGGCTAAAAAGACATCCTGATATACGAACAATACTTTTTATTTCAAATCAACCTTATACAAAATATCAAGATGCAGTCATTAGTTTAGTTCTGAGAGAAAAAGGAATTGATATTAAATTCGAAGTGGTAGGATCTGCCGTCACTAATTTTTCTGATATACAGCCTATTATTGAAGGACTTGGTTCTTGTCTATTTGTTCTTTACCAACTGTGTTATCAAAAATGAATTTGCAAATTAGCGATCAAGATATAAATAAAGAGTTTAAAGAATTATATTCTAAAAACCCATTATTCTATAAAAATATTCCTAGCTCTTTTCAATCGATGCCAGCAGGCGCATCAGCGATGCCTTTAAATGCTTTTCAGATCAGCTTAGTAGAGAAATATCTGCAACTTGAATTAGTAAACGATGAAGAGAAGTTAAAAGTGTAAGACGATTATGGCGTTTAGCGGGTCTTCTACCATGACCATGACTTTATCAAAAAAAGCATCGATAGGCATTTTTAAAACGGATAATTGGCTAAGTGCTTCGGTATATTTTCTTTGTTTAACCAATTGAGCAACTAAAATAGTTTGGGCATTTAGCGCTTGAGCAAGTTCACGTTCCTCGTTATGTTCAAATAAATTTTCATTAAGTTTTGTCACCTCAAATCCAGTAGCTTGTTTTTTTAATATATTGGCCACACGTTTGTTGGCGGCAGATAAAGCGCTGGCTTCAGATAGTTTTTGGAATTCTATTTTCGCATCGAGACGAAGCAAAAAATCCCGAGGGCAACTAATCTGTAAAGCCAACACCGAATCAAATTGTTCTACGGTAATGGCGGGATTGTGTTGCATCAAAATCGATTTTAGTCAAATCATAGTAAAAGTCAAAACTTGAGAAATGACTGCAGTATTGGGTAAGTGAATAGTATAGGCTTGCTGAGTTTTGCGTAATAATTCCATTAAATCTAGCTGGAGTAATTCTTCGGTGGAAAGTCCAGAGGTCTCTTTGGCAATGAGCATTTGTAAAATACCATTTGCAGCTCGGCGCAGCGCAAATGGATCTTTATGTCCTGTCGAGCTGATTAATTCCAAAAATTCCCACTAACGTATCAAGACGGTCTGCTAAGGCAACTGCACAGCCTTCTCTGCTGCTAGGAATTTTATCGCGGAAAAACCTGGGGAAATAATGTTCTTTGATAGCTAAAGCGCAAGATTCATTTAAACCATCATTCAAAGCATAATAATAACCCCGTCGCGCCTTGTAAAGTGGAAATTCGCAGACCATTTCACAAAGTAAATAGCATTTCGATAATTAGCGGCTTTTTGGTGATATTTACGTCAGCGCCGATCTGCTCCGCAATAAAAGTTGCAAGCATGACAATTCGCTTCGTTTTATCGGCTAAACTACCCAGTTGCTTTTGAAAAATAACATGTTCTAAATCTGGAGACGGCTTTGCAAGCTTCGCTGGCAGTCATTCAAAGAAGAATTCAGGCATCAGCAGGACTCACATTAAAGACGCGTGGCCGTGCACAATTGATTTCGGATCATTGCCTTGAATATTACTAATCCATATAAAAGCAGGCTGCAATTGTCCTTTACTATCTTGAACCGGAAAATATTTTTGATTAATTTTCATCGAGGTGATGAGCACTTCCGCAGGTATCTTTAAAAATTCTGGATTGAAATGACCCATCAAAGGCACCGGCCATTCTACGAGTGACGTCACTTCCTCCAACAGCTCTTGGTCAATTTCGACAGTTTGCCCCTTCGGGTCGTGTCGATGATGGCTTGGCGAATTGTTTCCAAACGTTCTTTAAAATTAGCAATCACTTTACCTTCGTAGCGTAAAATTCGGGCATAATCTTTTGGACTATCGATGGTGAGGGGACCGGATGATGGAAACGATGGCCAAATGTTTGATTACTGGAACCAATATCAAATAATTGAGTTTTTACAATTTCATTACCAAAGAGAAGGATAATCCAATGGACTGGCCGGCGAAACTCGCACTGTGGGTTCCCCAACGCATCGGGCGGGTAATTGACATTTGGCTAATGGCTGATCGCGCCAGCTCGGGCAAGACTTCTATGGTCTTTTGCCCTGGTTTTCGCCCTTAAAATATAAACGATTATCTTTTATGGTGATGGCGGAAAGTTCAACGCCGCAAGATCGGGCAAATCCTAAAGCCGCTTGCGTAGGTTGGCCGCTGCTATCGTAGGCTTGGCTTGAGTTAGGCCCTTGCCGCTCGATCACTCGCGCAACTTGTTGGCTGTCTACATCGTTAATTAAAATTGCAAGCCGTCGCGGTGAGGCAAACACTTGCTCTGGCCCAGTAGTAAATTTATTTAATGCCAGAACTCCACGTAGACGAGAAGACAATTCGTTTGCCAGCGACTTTACCGCATGTGTTGGCAGTTCTTCACAACCGATTTCTAATAATAAATCTTGTTTATCCATGGGCAACTTTTTCCAATAAAGGAAAACCTAAGCGTTCACGCATTTGAAGGTATGCTTCTGCAACGGCTTGAGCTAATTTTTTAATTCTCAACATGTACCGCTGTCTTTCGGTTACCGCAATCGCACGCCGTGCATCTAATAAATTGAAGGTATGTGAAGCTTTTAGCACCATTTCATAGGCAGCCAGGGGTAATTGTTCGATGATTAAGCGTGCGGCTTCTTGTTCATAACTATCAAATTGCTTGAAAAGTAGTTCGACATTGGCTTGTTTAAAATTATAGGTTGACATCTCAACCTCATTTTGATGAAACACATCTCGATAAGTGATTTTGGTGGATTGATTTTCCATCCAAATTAAATCGAAGAGATTATCCACTCCTTGTAAAAACATAGCTAGACATTCCAAACCATAGGTCAGCTCGCCACTCACGGATGACAATCTAAACCGCCTACTTGTTGAAAGTAGGTGAATTGACTGATTTCCATCCCATCTTGCCAAACCTCCCAGCCTAAGCCCCAAGCACCTAAGGTTGGTGATTCCCAATTATCCTCAACAAAACGAATATCATGTTCTAAAGGATCAACTCCCAAGTATTTTAGGGAGTTAAGATAAAGCTCTTGAATATTATCTGGGGAAGGTTGAGCATGACCTGCAATTGGTAATAATGCTGAACTCGATTTGGATTATCCCCATAACGGCCATCTGCAGGTCGTCGAGAGGGCTGAACAAAGACTGCCCGCCAAGGTTCCGGCCCTATAGCTCGCAAAAAAGTACCCGGATGAAAAGTCCCAGCGCCCACTTCCATATCAAAAGGTTGTAACAACACACAATCTTGCTGGGCCCAATATTGTTGGAGCAGCAAGATCATATGTTGAAAGCTAATGATGGCCATGCCGCTGACTATTTATTTTGGCCAATTTTCTCAATAGTTTGTTGAAACAATGAGCAGGAACGGCGCGGGAATAAAATCAAATTGAGTCAATGCCTTATTACCAAGCACAAAACTGGGTGTTCCTATTAAACTTAATGCCTTGGCTAAATCATAATTTTGTGTCATTTCATTTTTGATGGAGGGATCATTCATATCTTTTTTAATTGATCGAGGTTTAAATTGACCGATTTAGCCACTTCCAGAACTTTGTGCTCATTCAATGCGCCCGAAACTTTAAATAATGCATTATGAAATTCTAGATATTTATTTTGTTTGGCGGCAGCTAAAGCAGCTTTCGAAGCAAAGTTCGAACTGGCGCCATAAATTGGGAATTCTTTATAAATAATTTTTACATTTTTATTCTTTGCTAATAGCGATTCAATGACCGGTTGCATTTCTTTGCAGTGCCCACATTGATAGTCAAAGAATTCAACAATCATGACATCGCCATTGGCATTTCCAGTGAAGGGGGATGCAGGGTGATTAAATAATTTTTCTTTATTACTAGTAATTCCTTGTAGTGCTTGCGATTTGGCTTTAGATAGTTCTTTATCTTGCAATGACTGAGACACTTCAACCAAAACTATCGATATTGATTAAATAATAGCAACAAATTTTGAATTTAATTTGTTGTTGTGATGGAAAAATATTTCAGATTCCTTTGCGCGACACCATGTTGCCAGGCTTCAAGTGGCTCCGATTGACAGGACAACAATAGCC
>CAWFUJ010000003.1:0-68046 GCA_963818985.1 uncultured Pseudomonadota bacterium
GACTAATTTTTGGACCAACACGTTCCCAGCCAAAAATCATTACCCCAAGAAAGCCTGCCTCAATAAAAAAAGCAGTTAAGACTTCATAAGTGAATAGACCACCAAGCACAGGACCTACCGCATGAGTATAACCGGCCGAATTGGTGCCTAATTGAAATTCCATGACAATACCTGACACGACACCCATGCCAAATGTCAGCGCAAAAATTTTCAACCAAAACTTGCAAATATTCAGATATAAAGGATTTTTTGTTTTTAACCAAACTCCTTCCATAATAGCTAAAAAAGTTGCGAGACCAATACTAAAGGCGGGAAATAAAATGTGGAAAGCTATCGTAAAAGCAAATTGAATACGTGAAATGGTAATAGTATCGATATTCATGAGTAGCTGATTATAAATAATCTATTTTGATAAGTACATATAATACTTTCCACCATGGCAATCAGGCCCTATTTTTCTATCTTCATCGCTCGTCCCGCATATTTAGTGCCGCTACGCTCGCAAGCTCGCTAAGCGGCACTAAATTCCGGGATGACAAGGGGGGGCAGGCCGGGGGGCTGGGCTTAAATCTTCTGCGGAGGGGGAGGGGATTTATTAGGATGAGCCTTCGGATAATTGCGCCGCCAATAATGTGTTTCCCATTAAAGTCGCAACGGTCATTTGACAACTGACTCCACCAGGAACAGGAGTGATCCATGAAGCTCGTTGTGAAGCACTGTTAAAATCTATATCGCCAACGATTTTACCACTGGGTAAACGATTAAAGCCTACATCGATCACAATCGCACCTGGTTTAATCCACTCACTTTGCACAATCCCGATCTTTCCGATGGCAGAAATTAAAATGTCAGCCATTTGAATATGCCCAGCCAGATGTTGTGAAAAACGATGACACACCGTCACCGTGCATTTGGCCAACAATAATTCCAGAGCCATGGGTCTGCCAACAATATTGGATGCCCCTAAAACCACCCCATGCATACCCGCAAGATCTTCATCAATGGATTCTAGTAATTTCATAATACCAAAAGGTGTGCAAGGCCGCAGCAGGGGTTGTCGCAGCGCCAAACATCCCATATTGTAAGGATTAAAACCATCCACATCCTTTTTGGGATCAATCAACTCTAATAATTCATTAGTTTTTATACCCTTTGGCAAGGGTAACTGCAATAAAATCCCATGAATTGTAGGGTCTTTATTGCAATATTTAATTATTTCAGCTATTTCTTCCTGGCGCGCGTGTTCCGGTAACCGATGGCAATGAGATAATATACCGACTTCGGCACAAGCGCTTTGTTTATGACTGACATAACTCTTTGAAGCTGGATTTTCTCCTACCAAAATCACCGATAAACAAGGTGCAGGCAAGTTTCGAGAAATACGCTCTGTCACTTGAAGGGCAATTTGTTGTTTAATTCGATTTGCGATCGCTTTCCCATCAATAATTTTTGCAGTCATTGTTTTTCCTTTAGCCCTTATTGTGCTGCAAGTTGCACACGTATGGTTTTATTTTTTTCTAATAAGGACGCTTTGTCTTTGGGAATGAGCAATGCATAATCACCTTTAGGCACCATGGTTGAGGTCGAACCATATCCAGGATTTAAACGTCGAATAGTTTCAATATTGGTTTCAGTGACATGGGCAATCTGGTGGAGATTAGCAGTTTGTTGCAAGGCATAGGTGGAGAAAAAAGGTTCGTTAGCAATGGGAGGCAAAGCAACATTGAAACGTTGTGGATCTTTAAGAATAGTCGCCAGCGCAATTAATTTGACCACATACGCTTTTGCATCACTAGGTAAAGAGAGAGACCAGATATCAGTGGGTTGATGAAGCTCACGATTGCGGAGAATAGTTGAACGAATAGTTCCAGCTCCGGCATCGTAAGCCGCGAATGCCAATAACCAGTCGCCAAAATAAGCATGCAAGGAAGAAAAGTGATCGAGAGCAGCATTGGTAGAGGCCAGTACATCCAGACGACTGTCAAACCATTGAGTCATTTTTAATCCATAATCAGCCGCGGTGCGTGGCATCATTTGCCATAGGCCAATGGCGCCCATGTTGGATTGGGCAAAAGGATTATAATTGCTTTCTATAATAGGTATTAACACCAGTTCGGCAGGTAAATGACGCCGACGAATTTGTTGATACACATAATATAGATAAGGTTCGGCATTTTTAAGCAATGCTCGAAAAGCCTTGGGGTGTTGGATATACCAATGAATCTGCTCATCAACTTCGGGCTTTTGACCGACTTGGTAATGTAAATTAATATTTTGAGCAATCTCTGGCCATAAGCCATGGCTTATGGGTTTTGTACTTTGCATCAGTACTGGCAAAAATAATAGTGCCCCAAGCATGGACAAGAGAAATGCAAAAAAAAGTTTCTGTCGCATCCCAGTATTTCCCTCTTATTAGTGAAATTATAATATAATCATACGGCGAATTGCAATTCGTACATTTTTGGATCATTCTAAAGGACTGGAGGGTTCATGGCTTTTCATCCATGTTATTTATCATCTTGGTTACAAAAGGAGCCTGGAGCTTTATTGGTAGCAATGGAAAGCGCCCAATTAAAACGAGTATTAGCCCCCATGTTCGGAAATTATTTAGTTCAGATTGGCGGTTTGCCTGAATTAAGTAGTGCAAGTCCCATTCGTTTTAAATGGTTTTTCAATACCCAGGCAAAAGCTGGGTCTATCCAGGTGGCTTTAGATGAATTACCTTTGGTTCCTCATAGTGTCGATGTCATTATTATGGTCCACGTCTTGGAGTTCACGCCTAAGCCGCCGGCGTTATTACAAGAGGTCTACCAGGCGCTAGCACCCGGCGGGCAGTTAGTGATTGTTAATTTAAATCCGTGGAGCTTATGGGGTTTAAAGCATGGCCTCACCCACGACCATGATTTGCCATGGAATGGTCATTTTTGGACAATGTGGCAAATTAAGCACTGGATGCGTAGTATTGGCTTTCGTATCGTGTCTGCAGATACCTTTTGTTTTAGGCCGCCACTTAAAAAAATAAAATGGTGGCGAAGATTATTGTGGTTGGAAGCCTTCGGCTCATTTTGTTTTCCTATGTTGGGAGGTTTTTTCTTAATGACTGCGCAAAAACGGATTATTGGTATGACTCCGAAAGCGGCTGCTTATAGCAAAGATCAGCTGGCGATTAATTCTGGGCTAGAACCCACCGTGAGGAACCCATCGTGTCGAAAATAGTAAATATTTTCACTGATGGGGCCTGCCGAGGTAATCCAGGACCCGGTGGTTGGGGGGCAGTGTTACAATATGGCGAACAGACTAAAGAAATTTATGGTGGCGAAATTAATACGACTAATAATCGTATGGAGCTGATGGCGGCCATACAATCATTGATGATTTTAAAGCGTCCCTGCCAAGTCAGTTTAACTACCGACTCCGAATATGTCCGACGTGGGATAACAGAATGGATTCATAAATGGAAAAAACAAGGATGGAAGGGTAGTAAAAAAACGGCGATTAAAAATCAGGACTTATGGCAGAGGTTAGATGATGAAGTCAATCGTCATCAAATTGAATGGCATTGGATTAAAGGTCATAGTGGCCATCCTGAAAATGACCGTGCGGATGAACTGGCTAATCAAGCCATTGATGAATTACTCCATCATCATTAATGTAATTCCAACAAAGAGTGTATATGTCAAGGCAAATTATTTTAGATACTGAAACGACCGGACTTCTAGCTAAAGATGGTCATCGTCTTATTGAGATCGGTTGTATAGAAATGATGAATCGTACGTTTTACGGGTAATCACTTCCACTATTATCTCAATCCGCAGCGTTTAATTGATCCTGGTGCATTTCAAGTACACGGTATAAGTAACGAATTTTTGCAAGATAAACCCTTGTTTTCACAAATAGCCGAACAATTTTTAGCATTTATTGCCAATTCGGAACTGATTATACACAATGCCAGCTTTGATTTAGGTTTTTTAAATGCGGAATTAGAAAGAATTAATAAAGCCCATCGCCCGATCGAAATGGTGAATGCGATTATCGACACGCTGGCTTATGCACGACAAAAACATCCTGGGCAATCCAATAGTTTAGATGCATTATGCCGTCGTTATCATATAGATAATACTCAGCGCGATTTACATGGCGCGCTATTAGACGCAAAATTATTGGCCCAAGTTTATTTAGCAATGACCGGTGGGCAGGAGCAGCTATTTGCCATCGAGGATCAGCATCAATTGGTACACCAAAGTGCTAAAACCAGTGCGGAATTTGCGACCACGATCAGTCATCGTCAGCCATTGCCGGTATTGTTACCGAATGCTGAAGAGTTAAAGGCGCATCAAGAGTTTTTAAATCGTTTGATTAAAAATAGTCAATCTCTTTGGGAGTAATAGCTCTCCTTGGTGGAGAGGGGACAAGGTCAAGAAATTTTGCACCTGTCCCAGCAACTCTTTTTCGGAGGTTTGTGCTGTTCTGTGGTTTTAGACGTATTTTTTATATTTTTTCGACCAGGTGAGAACAGTGCAGCATAATTGGTGCTGCTGATCTCGGTTAATATTAACTTTTGAAGGTTAGCCTCATCCTTTCTTCGGATTTCTGTGGTTGCGCTATCCACTCTAGGTGCAGATGTAAGGCTACCCTCTAATGTGGAGACATTTGCTTTTAAGAAATCCTGTAAAAGTTGCGATAAATTTTCTAGTTTTGCATTCGCTATTTCTAATTCTTTTTCTTTAGCTTCAAAATTTTCTGCTAACTCTTGGATTTTTGCTTTTGTTTCAGGGAGACCCTGCGAGAGCTCATTTTCTAACACTTTGACTTCCTGGTGAAAATCACCTAATTCACCCACTAATCTTTGCACTTCTATAAGAAATGGATGCTCTAAAAGAGTCTTTTGAATGGTTTTTGTGGTTTGGTCAGGCGTGGCAACGACACTATCGCTGACTTCATTTGTTGAAACCCCATTCAGCTTGCATTCAGTGGTATCCGATAAAGTTGACATCAAGTTGTCTTTCTTTGAATTTTGATTGTTCATTATTAAACTAATGAGAAGTTTGATTCCTCTATTTGTATGGCTATTTCTTACATAACTATAAATTCTCTTTATGGTGAGTGCATTAGTAATTCTAACTTGTATGGTAGAAAAATCCGTTCGAAAAATAAATATTAGACATTCCGAATTTAAAGATGACGGCATGTGTATGTCTATCATCTTAAAAAATAAGATAGGATGAGGATCTCTTTCAACGCTGCCAATGAGGTTTTCACCATTATAAAAAAAACATTTTGTCCTCGGTTCAGCCTTTTTTTCTTCTAAAAAAGTATTCAGACAAGTTATCATTTTTTTGTTTTGAATTCGGCATTCCGAAATAATGCCTACTGTTTCAAGTTTCTCTTCTTTATCGCTCGGCAAAACAATAGCATAAAGGTCAAAAGTATTTTTCATATCCGTCCCTATAATATTTTTTCAAGACGCGTAGATTACATGAGGCGGCTAGGCTTGTCATTTAAAATCTGAGAGATTAAATAAGACCAATATCACGCCGATAATGGCAATTTTCCCAATCAATTTTTTTGATCAGCGCGTAAGTATGGTCGCGGGCTGCTGCTAAATCTTCGCCTACTCCGGTCACCGATAATACCCGCCCCCCGGCTGTCACCAACTGATTATCGTTCTGCTGAGTGCCGGAATGAAATATTTTACAATTGGAATCAGCAGCCGGAGGTAAATCGTGGATGACCTCGCCCGTTTGATACGACATCGGGTAGCCTTTGGCGGCGAGAATCACTGTTAAAGCAGGGCGATGATCCCATTGTGCTGAAACTTGATCTAGATGTCCGTCGATTGCCGCTAAGCATAATTCCACTAAATCGGTTTGTAAACGCATTAAAATAGGTTGGGTTTCTGGATCCCCCAATCGACAATTAAATTCAAGCACTTTGGCATGGCCTTTTTCGTTAATCATCAGTCCAGCATATAAAAAGCCTATATACGGGGTTCCTTGCCCCGCAAAAGCTTGAATCACCGGTTCGATAATTTCAGCAATAATTGTTTGTTCCAAGGCTAACGTTAATTGTGGAGCTGGAGAAAAAGCGCCCATTCCGCCGGTATTGGGGCCTAAATCATGATCATCCCTACGCTTGTGGTCTTTGGAGCTGGCCAATGGCAATATGTGCACCCCATCAGTCATGACGATAAAGCTCATCTCTGTACCCACTAAAAACTCTTCGATCACAATACGTTGACCTGCAGCTCCGAAAATTTTTTCTTCAAGCATGGCGGTGATGGCTGCAACCGCTTGCTCAGTGTTATCAGCGATAATCACGCCTTTGCCAGCCGCTAAACCGTCGGCTTTGATGACCAATGGGAACGATTGCTGCATCGCATAATCAATGGCAGCTTGTTTATTATCGAAGGTCGCGTATTTTGCGGTGGGGATTTGGTGCTGTTGCATAAATTGCTTGCTGAAAATTTTAGATGTTTCAAGTTGCGCCACTTGTTTAGTTGGGCCAAAACAAGCCAGACCTGCTGCATTAAAAGCATCGACCACGCCGACCGCCAATGCCGCTTCTGGACCAACGATGGTTAGATCAATTTTCTGTTGCTCTGCGAAAGCTAATAGTCCGGGGACATCTTGCACCGATATGGCAATATTTTGAACTTTTTTTTCCGAAGCGGTCCCCGCATTACCAGGGGCAACCCAAATCTCTTGTATTTTGAGAAGATTGTGCCGACTTTCCATGCTAATGCATGTTCGCGCCCTCCATTGCCGATAATAAGTACTTTCAATTATGTTCTCCCAAATGATAAGAATACGAATGCCCCCTAACCCTCTCCCGGGCGAAGGGATGTCTTTTTATATTAATGGCGAAAATGACGAATGCCGGTAAAGACCATGGCTATATCATAGCGGTTTGCGGCAGCAATGGTTTCTTCATCCCGTTTTGAACCGCCAGGTTGAATAATGCTGCGGATTCCCGCTTCGGCTGCAACCTCTATACCATCTGCAAAGGGAAAAAAAGCATCCGATGCCATACATGCATCTATTAAAGATAAGTCTGCTTGTTTAGCTTTGAGAATGGCGATTTGTGCACTAAACACTCGGCTAGTTTGACCTGCGCCGATACCTAAAGTCGTTAAATTTTTTGCATAAACAATCGCGTTAGATTTGACAAACTGGACAACTTTCCAAGCAAATAATAGATCTTTCATTTCCGCAGGGCTGGGTTTGCGATGAGTCACAATTTGTAAGTGTTTTTCGTCCATATCATCATAATCTTGTTGCTGCAACAGTAGCCCGCCATCAATCGACCGTAGGTTTAATTTTGAGGCGGTGGATAATATGGAATCTGATATCAATATGCGCCATTGTGGTTTCGTTTGCAGAATTTCAAAAGCTTCGGCCTTAATTTGCGGGATCAATAACACTTCAACGAACTGTTGGCTGACCATGGCTTTAGCGGTTTCGGCATCTAAAGGACAATTGATTGCAATGATACCTCCAAAAGCTGAAGTAGGGTCAGTAGCTAAAGCTTTTTGATAAGCTTCCAATAAAGTATCAGCTTGCGCTACTCCACATGGGGTTTCGTGTTTTACAATCACACAGGCGGGTCGTCGTGAATCTAAGCTAAGTACGCAATTAAGTGCAGCGTTACTATCTAATAAGTTATTAAAAGATAAGGGCTTGCCCTGCAAGAGCTTGGCATCTGCTAATGTATGGGGAGTGGATGGCAAGTCTGTATAAAGCGCGGCCATCTGGTGAGGGTTTTCGCCATAGCGAAGGTCCATTTTTTTTTGGAAGAGAGGCTGGAATAAATCGGGTAAAGAATTTTGTGGGAGTAAGCTATCTTGCGCTAGATAAGCGTAAATGGCGCTGTCGTACTGTGCGGTATGTGCAAACGCTTTCTTGGCTAAATGCCGACGTGTTGATAAACAGGTAAATCCATTTTTTTGAATTTCAGCCAATACCATATGATAATCCTCAGGATCAACCACCACGCTCACCGAATGATAATTTTTTGCTCCGGCTCGCAACATAGCTGGTCCACCTATGTCAATATTTTCGATCGCTTGTTCAAAAGTACAATTGGCCTTGGCAATGGTTGCTTGAAAAGGGTAAAGATTGACGACTAATAAATCTATAGGTTCAATCTGATGATCTTGTAGCGTTACTTCGTCAAGTTCTGGTCGTTGCAGTAAACCAGCATAAATTTTGGGATGCAGGGTTTTAACTCTGCCCCCCATAATTTCTGGAAAGCCAGTGTAGTCAGAAACAGTGGTGACAGGGATGTCATGGTTTATAAGCAAAGTGGCAGTTCCGCCAGTAGCGATCAGTTCCACGCCACTGGCAAATAACTGCTGAGCAAATGGGATTAAACCTGTTTTATTCGATACGCTAATGACTGCGCGGCGAATAATTGGGTTAGTCATGTGCTCTAGTTTTAAAAAGATCATACTGCGCCATTTTCTTGCGCAGTGTGCCTCGGCTAATACCCAAGATTTTAGCAGCCTTGCTCTGATTTTGACCGGTGTATTGTAAAACCATTTCTAGCATAGGCTGTTCGACTTCTGCCAATACCAGCTCATATAAATTAGCAGGGGCTTGGCCTTCTAGCCGGATGAAGTATTGGCGCAAGGACTCGCGTACGCTATTGCGTAAAGATTGATTACTAATATTGACTTGCGTATCCGCTATCATTGCCGTTGTTTCATCAATTGTTGGTGCCATTCCTTTCAATGTAGTTACTCCTTCAGTTAAAAACATCAGTGCACGATGCACGCCGTTCACACCAAATGTCTAGGTGCGATGTCACAAAAACCTATATTACAAAATAACCTTACTGTACCATTTGTCAGTTGCAATTTAGAATAATAATTGGCTGTGACAATAAATGACCATTATACCCGCTGACTGTAAAGGATACAAGCACTGCAACAAAACAATTTCTCTGATAAGATGGCCGTGATGAAAACGATTTGCACAAAAATCTCAGTCGCGGTAGGAATCATTCTTAATCAGCAGCAACAGGTTTTGTTGGCCTGGAGAGGGGCGCATAAGCAACCTGGAAATTGTTGGGAATTTCCAGGAGGGAAGATTGAACAAGGTGAAGATAGTTATCAGGCATTATGTCGTGAGCTATATGAAGAAGTGGCTATTCAGGTGCAGGAAGCAAAACCCTTGCCTTCGATTATTCATGAATATGAAAATAGTTATCAAGTTGAATTATTTCCATGGGTGGTAGAACAATTTTTAGGAATACCACAGGGCATGGAAGGTCAAAAAATAATTTGGTCTTCAACTAATTTACTCAAGAATTATACTTTACCCTCGGCAAATTATGCGATTATTGATCAGTTTT
Organism: uncultured Pseudomonadota bacterium; assembly: GCA_963818985.1. Lineage (GTDB taxonomy): Bacteria > Pseudomonadota > Gammaproteobacteria > Coxiellales > Coxiellaceae > JAFEDN01. The sequence continues at coordinate 9,352 of CAWFUJ010000003.1, forward strand.
TATTGTTTCATTCGAAACATTCTGTTTTAAAGTAATTATAAAAATAAAATAGTTCTGATAAAATAAGTTAAAATTAGAGCAATATTTATTTTTTAGTTTACATAAAAAACAAAAATTGAAAAAATAAAAATCAAAAAAAGCATTTTATAAAAAAAAATATAATTTTAATTTTATAAAAATAATTATTCTTGCATTTAAAAATCTTCTCTGCTACATTATCCTAAAACTGACATAGGTTTGTCGGTGGTACTTAACTAAATTTAGCAATAAGGAAATTTTTATGAAGAAAAAAACTATTTTATCTTCTTCTGTTTTTGTCGCGTCATTGTTGACGGCTTCAGCAGTATTTGCCGGAGGACCTGAGGTTGTTGTAATACCAGATTACTTTTCTGGTTTTTATATCGGCGGTACGGTTGCTGGACATCATGCCTCTTTACATGAAAATTCAACTTTAACACAGACAGAGCCTCTCACAAATTCTATCATAGCGACAAGAGGCAGAACTGATAAGCCCTGGGATCCAACGATTTTTGTTGCTCCAGGAACAATACAGAGTGTTTCAGCTAAGGGCAGTTCTTGGGATACATTCGGAGGTGTTGTCGGTGGTATTGGTAAAGTATGGAATCATCGCTGGTATTTAGGTGCTGTGGGTTTTGGTGAATGGGGCGATCAGTCTGATAAAGCTTCAGTGACTACCAACTCGAATCTTACGGTTGGTGCAATCACTGTAGGTGGTGTGCCTGCAGTTTTTTCTTCATCAGGAACAGTGACTTCTACCACTAAAACTAGATTAAATAATTTTTATGGAGGAGCTCTTAAATTAGGTTGGTTGCCTTATCCAAGAACAATGTTTTATGGTAAAGTTGGTGCAGCATGGACTGACCTCAAAGTTTCAAACACTGTTTCAGGTAGTGCTGTTTCAACCCTTTCACTCCTTAATTCGACCGGGACCGCTGTTGTTGGTCAGACAACTGTAATCAACACTCTAAATGGCTCCGGCAGTAACAGTGATACCAAAGTCGGGATTTTTGCAGGCGTTGGTGCTGAACAAATTGTTTGGGGCGATAACGTCAGTGTGGGCGTAGAGTGGGATTATGCTAACTTCGGAAGTGTATCTGTAGGTCCATTCGCACTGACTAGAACCATGCAAACTATTACAGCACCTGAGGTTGGAGTGCCTGGGACGACCTCAGCAGTTACGACAACTCCTTCTATCGTGTCGACCTCTGCTAACGGTCGTGCTAATGTCAGCAATATATTAGCATCTGTTAACTACTACTTTGATCCAGCTGGTTGGTTTTAAAGTAAATACTTATAAACAAAAAAAGGAGGAACTAGTTCCTCCTTTTTTTTATGAGATAAAATTGAATGTTCTGCTTTTGCAGGGAATTTTTAAAATCGGCAGCAGGTGAGTGCGAAGGTAATTTGTTCAGTGACTTGTTTTGCTTTTTCGCCGGTCAGATAATTGGGTTTAACAAAACGAATTGAAAGTCGATGTTTACCGGCACTAATTTCAGCGTAGATCTTTAAATCAATCGGAATACATACGCGGATCATATGGCAAGGCAAGGTCTGATCAAGTGTTTGATAATAGAAGCCATTATTAGTGACCACTTGTTGAGTAGAAGTACTTTTTCGGGTGAGTTGTAACACTAAATGAGTGAGTTCAGGCAAAGGGTGAAGTTCATTCGCCCATTGACTGAGCATACTTGAGCGAACCTCTAAAGATTGACTTAACCATAATGCGAATGTGGGCGAGTGGTGTAAAAAAATTCCTCCAGGCAAAGCAAGCTGAGGACGCAGCTGGTTTAAAAATTCATCAGCTCTTAAATTTTCTCCAAAACGACCTGGCATTTGATGTAATCGGAGAATTAAATTATCAAGTTGTGCCAAAATTTCGTGAAGACGATTGGTATCCACTTGGGGGAATTGTTCTAGCTGCCCTAAACTGGTGGCGAATTGGCTTAAGGTTTGCATCAGTTTAGATTTAATATCGGGACGATCAATCACATCAATAATTCTAAGTAAAGTGATGAGTGACATTTGCGAGCCACGAGTGGATGGGTTATTCAGATATTCATCAAGTTGAGCGAGCAATTGTTCCAGTCGCAAGCAGATACGTAACTGTTCATTTAATGGATGTTCGAAAATAATAGATTTTTCTAATTCTGCTGTTTTTTTCATGATTATTGCCTAAAAAAACGGGCGCTATTAACGTCAACTTGGGGATTAGTAGAACGGCAAGGGTTTGTGTCTATACCGCCACGGCGAGTAAAATGACCAGATACGGTTAATATCTGAGATTGACAATGTCGAAGAATATCTATAAAAATGCGTTCAATACAATGTTCATTAAATTCATTATGTCCTCTATAGGAAATTAAATATTTTAATAATTGTCCATGATTTATTTGCGGACCCGTATAAGTGATCTGAATACTACCCCAATCTGGTTGACCAGTTCCCAAGCAGTTAGACTTAAATATGTCCGTGTATAAACTTTCAGTCACTACATTATTATTTTCGATAGCTAATAAGCCAGGGTTCACCAGGTATTCATCAACATGGATATCTAAATAATCTAAACAAATACCATTGGGACGAATGAGCTCGCAAGAATGGATATTATGTAATGGCGCTACTTCCAACATCACCTCTGCTTCTGCACATTGAGATAAATCTTTTGCCAAGATTGTGCTGACCTCGTCGAGGCTAGCAAATTGAGTTTGATGAAAAGAGTTTAAATACAACTTAAAAGATTTCGCTTCAAAAATATTTGGCGACGAGCAGGGCAATAGGAACTGGGCAATGGCGGATATTGGCTTGCCCTTAGTATTCAACCAAGAAAATTCATAGGCATTCCAAAGATCGTAGCCATAGAATGGGGTGAGTTCGTCAATTTTCAAGGGTTCGCGAAATGGACTTCTAGCGATGGGAAATAATAAATTAGGTGAATACGTACCACCATAAGTGACTGTTTTGCCGAGCGGCGATTGCCCTATTATTAAGTGTGTATTCATGGGCAAAGTATATTCAGATGGTGGTCATTTGTAAATACTGCTGGTGGAGCTTATGAACCTGGATTTGCAGGGCAGGTATATCTTGATCGTTATGAATAATATCATCGGCCAATGCTAAGCGTTGAGCTGAAGAGCTTTGATTGGCGACAATGGCTTCAATCTCTAAAAGAGCTGCTTGATCGCGGTTTGCAGCCCATTGCTTACGTAAATTTTCTGGAGCCTCGACCACGCAGACCCGGTCGATAAAATCTATTTCTGGCCATGCTTCTGCTAATAATGGAATAATGATAATGCAATAGGGCGAATTGACTTTTTGAATACGTTCAACGATTTGCTGCAAGATGAGAGGATGTAGAGTTTTTTCTAACCAAATTTTTTGTTTCGTATCATTAAAAACTAACTGGCGTAATTGCTTACGATTTAATTGTTTGTCTTTCGTCAGAATATCTATCCCAAAATGTTTAATAATAAGTTGATATGCCCTTTGCCCAGGTTGGGTGATTTCCTTTGCGATGATATCCGCATCGATAATTTCCGTGCCTAGTTTTGCAAACATACCGGCTACGACAGATTTACCGCTACCAATCCCACCTGTCAATCCTACTTTTAAAACCATTTTATTAACCATAATAAAAAAAAGTTATTAAACATGAGTGTTAACCAACCCGCTAATGCCAGATAGGGACCAAAAGGCAAAGGTTGATCTCGATGAATTTTTTTAAAAGCTAATAAAATCAATGTCACCGTTAAGCTAATGAACACTGAAATGATAAGTATGTTAAGTAAAGGAAATACACCCAGCCAAGCGCCCAACATAGCCATCATTTTAAAATCACCATGACCCATGCCCTGCTTTTTACGAATTAATTTAAAAATATGGGTCACAATCCATAAAAATAAATAGCCGACCACCGCCCCCAACACTGCCAATTCTAAGGTGACGAAGGTATTTTTAATATTAACGATCAATCCGATCCATAATAACGATAGGGTAATCGTATCCGGCAAAATTTTATTTCGCCAATCTATCATCGCCAGTATTATCAAACCCCAGGTAAAAATGCAGAGAAAGATAGTTTGAAAACTTAATCCAAATTGAAAAAAAATAAAAAGTGTAGTGACTGCGGTGATAAGTTCAACCAAGGGATATAACCAGGAGATTTTTTTTTGGCAATAAGCACATCGCCCGCGTAATAAAGCATAACTGAGTAAGGGGATATTATGCCAAATTGCCAAACGATGTTTGCAATGTGGGCACTGTGAGCGAGGGATGATCAGATTAAATGTAGGATTAAATGCAGAAGGTTTTGATTCAGGCTCTAATTCAAGTAATTCTAGGCATTCAGAACGCCATTCTCGCATTAACATGTGTGGATACCGTACGATAACCACATTTAAAAAACTGCCGAAAACTAGCCCGATTAGACCAACGAGTATAAAAATCATCTGCCCAATTTATCATACCTCAACGTTTATGTCAGCAATCCTCGCTGATTACAGCGAGAATTGCTTCCTGGTTTTTATCCTCCGCTCGGCGGAGCCGATGCTCGGAATGAAGGGGGAGCGCTTCGCGCTGCTCCCCCTTGCGTTCCCCCATGGCGTAGGGAATTTCTACGAAAATTGTTTTTTTATAATGTTTACCGAGAAGTACTTTGTTTATTGACAAAACTAAAGATAAGTATTGAACACAGTCCCCATAAACCGCAGGCAATCCATAAGCCCTTGGAGGTAAATTGATGCATGACCAAGCCGCCAATCCAAGGCCCTAAAAACATCCCAAGATTAGTACTGGTGCTATAAATTGACATGTAATTTCCTCGATTATTGATGGGCGAAATTGAAGCGATATAAGAACTTGAGGTTGGCATGACGATCATTTCTCCCGTGGTCCAGATAACAGTACATAACATGGCTTCCCACGGTGTAGAAACTAATAAATAGCCCACAAAGCCTAAAGTTATAAAACAAGACCCGATGACTAAACAGCGACGTGCAGACCAAGATAAAGTTGCGATATTGAGAGGTAATTCAAAAAAAACGATCATGAGAGTGTTCAAAGAAAACATCAACCCATAAATTTGCAAAGAAAAATGCAGATCTCGGTGAAAAAATATCGATAAAGTTGAGCAATGTTGATATAAAACCATAGAAATCGGAATCATGCCCACCGCAATCAGTCTAAGAGTAGTATCGTCTCGTAAGTATTTAAAGCCTAATTCAACTTTTGGTATGCTAATCTGCGGGAAATTTTTCCAACTTTTTCGGATCAAGCCAAGTGTTAAGATGAGTCCGCCAAAAATATTAGCCATTCCACCGATAATAAAAATCATTGAAAAAGAACGCATAGCCAAATAACCGCCAAACGCAGGGCCAATACTCATGCCTGCATTCACCGCTAACCGATAAATTGAGAAGGTGATTTTATATAAGCCCAGTCGGGAAAGAGAAGCCAGTAATGTTTGTGACGCTGGACGATAGACACCTAAGGTGAATCCCCAAAAAAAACTCATCAATAAAATACTGAGATAATGATGCAAAAATGGAAAACCTAAGAGTATGCCGCCATTAAGGATCAGGGCTATCGACATAACCCGAGCTGGCCCAAACCGATCGGCAAGCGAACCGCCAACAATACCACTTAATAGAATTGAGAAAGTGCAAACTGCATAGGCAAACGTTCCTTGAGGCAGACTAAATTTAAAATGAATGGTTAAATATGGAATCAAAAAAACCAAACCCATGCTGCCAAATTGGTTGATAAAAGTTGAAGAAATAACCACCCAAAAAGAATTTGGCAATTGTTTTATATGAATAAATGTGTGACGAAAGCTGGTCATATTTGGAGTATATCATCTTAAATTGCTTCGCCCAATCTGAAGACAGGTAAATACATAGCGACGATTAAAGCCGAAGTTATGGCAGCAATCAGCAGCATGAGAGCGGGTTCAAGCCATTTGCTTGAGTAATCAATGGCTCTATCGAGAGAAATTTGTTGAACTTCAGAAATTTTGTATAGCATCGCCACTATTTGACCTGAACTTTCGCCAACACTAATCATTTGTACAACACGTTGAGGGAACAATGAATTATTTTGTAGCGCATAGCCAAACGTTTGACCATGGTTAATGTGTTTAATAATTTCGAGCAAAGCATTTTGAAAAGTTTGATGAGTAATAGTGTTAGCAGCCATTTGCAATGCAGCAAGAAGAGGTAATCCAGCGGCCAATAAAGTTGCTAAAATTCTCGTCCATTGAGCTAAGAGACTAGTCAGTAATAATTTGCCGATCACTGGAATACGCAATAATTGACGATCGCGCCAAGTACAAAAACTTGGCGAATGTTTAATAGATTTCAGATAAACAAACATGATGAGTATTAAAACCATAGGAATTATTAAAAAATGGCTTCGCATTATATTTGAAAAATGGATAATCATCTGCGTAAATAATGGCAATTCTGCGCCAAAATTTTTAAATATATTTTCAAACTGCGGCACAATAAATATTAATAATACGCTGGTGATGAGCATGGCAACCACCAGAATGGTGAGAGGGTAAAACAAAGTTTTAATAATTTTGGATTTCAGGTTCAAGATCTGTTCTAGATGGTCCGCTAGTTGCGTTAACATTTGCCCAAGAGTGCCTGATTGTTCTCCTGCTTGAATCAATCCACAAAAAACATGATCAAAGTACTGAGGAAATTTAGCCAAAGTTTGAGAAAATGTGAGACCATTTTCAATATGGTTCTTTATGGATACTATTAAATTTTGTAGAGCGGGGTGAGAACTTTCGGTAGAAAGAATCTGCAAGGCTTGCACTAATTCTAGATTTGAAACACATAAAATTGCAAGTTGGCGAGTAAAATCAGCGATTATTTTGATAGATATTTTAGTTGAAAAAGGTATTCCCCATGCCAGATTTTTTTTGATAGAAAAAACCACAATTTCTCGATTTTGTAATCTTTCTTTGAGCTGTTTAGAGTTGGTCGCAATTTCTTTGCCATGAACTCGTTGCCCTAAATGATTGATGCCTTGCCAATGGTATCCTTTATTCATGTTCAATCACTCGATAAACTTCTGCTGAATTTGTCTCGCCTTGCTGTACTTTCTCCATGGCTGCCTGCCATAAAGTTTTCATACCTTCTTGTTCAGCCAGCTTGGCAATATCTGCTTGTGCACCGTATTGTAGAATGAGCGAGCTTAAATTTTTAGAAATTGGCATAAGTGAAAAAACACCCATTCGATTTTGATAACCCCCAAGGCAATAACTACACCCAGGTTTTTCAGCGGATTGGCAATGAAGGCAGCATTTTCGCAACAATCGCTGAGCGATAATCAGGCGAATGGAACTGGCAAGATTAAACGGAGCAATACCAATATTAATTAAGCGAATGAGGGTGCTGGCTGCGCAATTGGTATGAAGCGTCGACAAAACTAGATGGCCCGTTTGAGCGGCGCGAACGGCAATTTCGGCTGTTTCTTTATCACGAATTTCCCCAACCATAATGATATCTGGATCTTGACGCAAAAAAGCTCGCAACACTTTGGCAAAAGAAAGGCCTGCTTTTTCATGGATATTGACTTGATTGATCCCAGGCAATTGAATTTCCACAGGTTCTTCTACCGTGCAGATATTATGAGTTTTGCGGTTTAAATGCTGTAAAGCGGTATAAAGGGTGATTGTTTTGCCGCTGCCTGTTGGACCCGTCACTAAAATTAATCCTTGAGGCTGTGCCAATGCTGTCAATAAAATCTGTTGATCTGTCTGGTCGAGTCCCAACTCATCCATTTTTAATAATTTTTTATTAGCGTCTAATAAGCGGACTACCATTTTTTCGCCAAAAATAGTGGGACAACTGCTCACGCGACAATCGCGCGATTGCCCAGTGATCGTAGTAAAAGTAAAGCGACCATCTTGTGGCAACCGTCTTTCAGCGATATCGCACTGAGACATCACTTTTAACCGGCAAGTAATGGAGCTGGCCAAATGAAGTGGCGCATGAGTGATTTCATGGAGTAAGCCATCAATGCGCATACGAACACGATAATTATTTAACAGAGGCTCACAATGGATATCTGAAGCCCCGCGATGAATTGCATCGGTAAGAATTTGTTCGACAAAAGTTACTGCTGCAGTCTGTGAGCTATTATCGCTTGGTTCTAGAGCGATAGATTGATAATTTTTATTGGAAATAATGCGATTGATAAGCGCGCAAAGTTGATCATAAGGTACGATCACGGCTTGAATTTGCAATCCGGTTTGCGATTGTATTTCTTCGAGTAACAATAAATTGTCAGGATCACCAATGGCGACATGTAATAATTGTTTTTCTTTGCTTAATGGTAAAATATGATTTTTTTGCAGAAATGTTTCTTTGATTATATCGAGTGGTAATTTTTCAATAGTCATTTTATTTAATTCGCGATGAGGGAGATTAAAGTATTTTGCGCATGCTTGGCTTATATCTAAAGCGCTCAGTGAGGAGTTCAGTAATAAATAATTCAGTAAAGTTTGATTAGTTTTTTTGGACTGATCAATGGCATCCAGAAGTAGCGGTTCGGATAACAAATTGCCTAGGAGAAGAACCTGAGCCAAAATATTTTTAGTGTGCATAACCGGCCTCCACCCCGCCGCCGCTGCTTTTCCAATTGAGCACTTCATTGTCGATGATTGGAGTTAGGATATAAGTATCCTGTGCGTTAATGCCGTTTTCGGTATTGGGAACCACGGTAATCACCCCATGATTACTGACTGAGATTTGATTAATTAATCCGGAACCTTGACCACTGGCAATGCCGACAGGGACCCCGTTCTGCCCTGCTTGACAGTTTTCAAGATCACCGGATGTTTGGTAACACTCTTCCACGCCTACTTTATAGGGCGCTGCGGCTCCAACTACTTCAGTATAATGTGCGCGTCGTGTATAATTTTGATACGATGGAATGGCAATAGCGACCAAAATTCCGATGATAGCCACTACGATCATCAATTCGATTAATGTGAAGCCGTCTATGGGTGAAATATTGAGTTTTTTCATAACAGGTTCCGCTAAACAGTTGAGCTTTCTGTTGTGATAGGCTACCTTAATCGAATTTCCTGGCAATACCGGGTTTTAGAACCATTGGATAACCTGTGAGTAAGTTTAAGCCGATGTAGCTCAGTTGGTAGAGCAACTGATTCGTTAGCCGCATATCGCTAGTTTAATTTTTATAAAATATTTTAATAGAATTATACACTTAGAATAGAGAGCTTGTCAGAGTGAGGTAGGGTTGGGCGTAGTCTGGGTGTAAACCTGCCAAAAAAATATTTGCTCACGGTCGTGAGCAAAAGTTTTAAAATTTGAGGCGTGCTATGAGTAAAGATATATCTTTATCGGGGTATCAAGAAGTATTCCAGAAAGTTTCTCAAAGTCATCATCGCAACTCAAGAATGCTTTTTGAGGCAAAGTAATCAAACTAGCATTATGATTATGCAGAAAATATTAAACACTTCCTAAAATCACACCGCAGTTTTCTACCTGGTATTTTTATGGGCTTACATTATTCTAAAGGAGCTACGGATTCTTTTTGTCGATATTTTTTTTGGAAAAAGATAAAGACTGGCAGAAAAAAGTGGGATAATTTCCCCCGGGAAACTGATAGAAATGGATGACGGGAAACAGAAATTAAAAGTAAAGACCACCATTCAGCTAATTCGACTGTGTACGCAGGTTGATGTCTGGGGCAATGATGCATCTACAGCTTCATTACATAGTATATTTGGCACATATCTTGATCTTAAAATATACAAACTGAGATTTTAGAATGAGTAATCATTAAAAATTGTCCGTTACTAAAAATCTGAGGGAATATTTAATTGTATATAGCCTTCTGCCTGATTATAATTGTGAACACTTTAAAATAAAGGATTAACAAAATGTGTCTTGCCATGCCAGCTTGTGTGATTCAACTGCTTGGCGCAGGACGAGTCCTAGTTAACCTCGGTGGTGTTCAAAAGATAATTTCCACAGCTCTGATAGATGGGGTGCAGGTCGGAGACTATGTTATTATTCATGTCGGTTATGCCTTAACCAAGCTGAACGAACTGGAAGCGGAAAAGACCTTACAGTTGTTCAGAGAGTTGACGTGAAATATATTAACGAATTTCGCGACCGCCAACTGGCTGAGGCTTTGGCGAACTCGATTGCAGCCTGTGTTCAAAAAGATCAGGTTTATCGTTTGATGGAATTTTGTGGGGGACATACTCACACGATTTATCGATATGGTTTACCAAGTTTATTACCCCCTCAAGTGAAAATGATTCACGGCCCAGGCTGCCCAGTCTGTGTATTGCCCATTGCCCGAGTGGATTATGCCATAGCGCTGGCTAAAAAATCCGAGGTTATTTTTTGTAGTTATGGAGACATGTTACGAGTTCCTGGTTCAGAGCAGCAGAGCTTATTGCACGCAAAAGCGCAGGGTGCTGATGTACGCATGGTATATTCTATCGATGATGCGTTACAGATTGCCCGCCGCCATCCTGAACGGCAAGTTATTTTTTTTGCGATTGGCTTCGAAACCACTACCCCGCCAACGGCAGTTGCCATTTTGACCGCAAAAAATGCGGGAATAAAAAATTTTACGGTGTTTTGTAATCATGTGTTAACTCCGCCAGCCATGCGCGGGTTGCTAGAACAGACAGGAACAGCGATTAATTTAGATGGTTTTATCGGCCCGGCGCATGTCAGTATTATTGTTGGTAGTCAGGCCTATCAGTCAGTCGCTCAAGATTATCGAAAACCGATTGTGATATCCGGATTTGAGCCTCTCGATGTATTGCAGTCAATTTTAATGTTGGTTCAACTCATTAATCAAAATCAACACGGTGTTTATAATCAGTATACTCGTGCGGTTTTGCCTATGGGAAATCAAAAATCACAAGCACTGATGGATCAGATATTAGAACTACGCCCTCAATTTGAATGGCGAGGCTTAGGCGAGATTCCCGAATAGCGCCCTTAAAATTAATTCTGCGTACCAAGACTTCGATGCTGAGATTCGTTTTCCCATGAAAATTACCGGCAGTCAGGAGCATCGCGCCTGCGAATGTCCGGCGATATTGCGCGGTGTTAAAAAACCAACCGATTGTAAATTATTTGCTAGTTTATGTACCCCGGAAAATCCGCTGGGTTCCTGCATGGTTTCCTCCGAGGGCGCTTGCGCTGCTTATTATGCCTATGCACGGCATCAATCCATTGAGAGCGCGATATGATCGGAGCTAAATTAAATATAAAAAGCGGTACGATTACTTTAAGTCATGGGGCCGGCGGCCGTGCGATGACACAGTTGATCGATCAATTATTTCTTAAATATTTTAACAATGAGTTTCTCGCTCGAAAAAATGATCAAGCTTGTTTTTCCGTTGATGCCGGGCGAATGGTCATGACGACCGATAGCTACGTCATATCACCGCTATTTTTTCCTGGTGGAGATATTGGCTGTTTATCAGTGTACGGCACCGTTAATGATATCGCAATGAGCGGCGCTAAACCGCTCTATATGGCGGTAAGTTTTATCATCGAGGAAGGTTTGCCTCTGATTGATTTACAACGTATTGTGCAATCAATGGCGCAGGCTGCCCAACAGGCGAATATTCTAATTGTAACCGGCGACACTAAAGTCGTTGAACGCGGGAAAGGAGATGGAATATTTATCACTACTACCGGTGTAGGTGTTGTGCCGGAGGGCGTCCATATCTCTGCTCATCAAGCGCAAATGGGTGACCATGTGCTGATTAATGGGTTTGTCGGCGATCACGGTGTAGCGATCATGTCGCAACGTGAACATTTACAATTCGATGCGCCCATCATTTCGGATACTTGTGCATTACATGATTTGGTGGCCGTTATGCTCGCAGCGTCTCCCAACATCCATTGTTTAAGAGATGCTACTCGCGGTGGTTTAGCGGCGGTTTTAAATGAATGGACACAGCAATCGCAAGTGGGATTTATGCTGGAAGAAGCGCAGATTCCTGTGCGTGAAGTTGTTGCCGGCGCTTGTGAGTTATTAGGGTTAGATCCTTTATATGTTGCTAATGAAGGTAAATTAGTCGCTGTTTGCAGAGCGGCTGATTCAGAAAAATTATTAAACGCCATGCGTTCACATCCGCAAGGCCAGCACGCGGCAGTGATTGGTGAGGTCATTGCCGCACCGCCTTATTTCGTGCAAATGAAAACTAGTCTAGGAGGAATGCGTATGGTGGACTGGTTGGCGGGAGAGCAATTGCCCCGAATCTGTTAAAAGGAAGTCAGAATGAACAACCATTATTTTTTATCGTATCAACGATTACCGGATTTATTAAATACTTTGCGGATGCAAGGATATCGTTGTGTAGGGCCTCAAGTTCGCGATGACGCTATTATTTACGACAATTTAGAGTCGATTCAGCAATTGCCGTGGGGTATTAAAGATGAGCAAAAGCCGGGAAGCTATCGGCTAATTCGTGGCGAAACATCAGAAGCGTTCGCCTGGGCTAATGGACCCGCAAGCGATCAAACCGCTGTTATTTAAACCGAAAGAATTGCTATGGAAAGTAGGTCGAGACTCTGAAGGTCGATTGTCTTTTCAACAAGCTCCGTCGCAGCCAGAATTGATTGCTTTGTTCGGTGTGCGCAGTTGTGATTTGGCGGCGATGGCTGTGCAGGATAAAGTATTTATTCAGGATAAATATGTCGATGAGCGCTATCGCGCCCAACGAGAAAATTTGTTTATTGTCGTGGTGAATTGCAGTTATTCTGGCGGTAATTGTTTTTGCGTCTCCACCGGCGATGGTCCTGAAGCCAAAAAAGGCTTTGATTTAGTGATGACTGAAATTGAAAATGGTTTTTTCCTCAACAGTGGTAGCGAAGCCGGAGAGAAATTGTTGATGCAGTTGAAATTAACTTCTGCTGCCCTACCCCAAACGGAGCAGGCCCGGCAAGGCATCGATCGTGCGATTAACATGCAAACCAAAAAAATGCCCGCGGTAAACGTTCGTGATTTATTATTTGCTAATTTAGACCATCCGCGTTGGGATGATGTAGCGGAACGTTGCTTATCCTGCGGTAATTGCACATCGGTTTGTCCCACCTGTTTTTGTCATACAGAAACAGAAAAGCCCGCTCTGAATGGGTGCGAGAGTGAGCATGCACGCGAATGGGATTCCTGTTTTACCGCGGGTCACAGCTATATTCATGATACCGTCATTCGAGACACCACTAAAGCACGTTATAAGCAGTGGCTGACGCATAAGCTTGCCAGTTGGTGGGATCAGTTCGATACCAGCGGATGTATTGGTTGTGGGCGTTGTGTGACTTGGTGCCCGGTGGGCATCGATTTAACCGAGGAAATTGCCGCCATTTCAGGAAAATCCAATCAGGTAGATTTGGATGATGTTAAATCCAAAACGGAGAATGAATGAGTAGAGATCCTTATTTGCCTTATACCGCGCAAATTATCCAACGCCGCCAGGAAACGAGGGATATCTTTACTCTTGCGTTGCGGTTAAACGATGAAAAGGCTCATGAAGATTATCACTTTCAATCGGGTCAATTTAACATGCTTTATTTATTTGGAGTCGGTGAAGTGGCCATTTCAATTGCTTCAGATCCGCAGGAAAAAGACTTATATTGCCATACCATTCGGCAGGTGGGACAGGTTACTAACGCGCTTGCAAAATTGCGCGAGGGCGATTATTTAGGTGTACGTGGTCCCTACGGCACGGGCTGGCCGTTAGAGCAGGCCGTCGGCAAAGACGTACTCATCATTACCGGCGGTTTAGGCTGCGCACCTTCAGTTTCTGCGATTCATTATATCGTTAAACGGCGCTCTCAATACGGCAAATTAATGATACTGCAAGGCGTCAAGCACAGCGATGATTTATTATTCCGTCAGCAGTATGAGCAATGGTCGCAGTTGCCTAATACTCAGGTATTTTTGGCGGCTAATCAAAGCGGTGCGCATTGGCCCTGGTTGACAGGTTATGTCACGCAATTTATTCCTGATTTGGTGTTCGACATTGATAATGCTATGGTGATGATGTGTGGCCCTGAAGCCATGATGCACGCGGCTCTTCAGCCTTTAATTCAAAAAGGGTTGAGCGATGAAAAAATCTATATCAATATGGAGCGAAATATGGAATGTGCGCTGGGACATTGTGGACATTGTCAATTCGGGGGACAGTTTGTTTGCAAGAATGGGCCGGTTTTTTGTTATCCGGTCATTAAAAATTTGTTTGGAAGAAAGGGTTTTTAATGCCGAATAAATTAACTTTAGCCGTCTATAAATTTGCATCCTGCGATGGATGTCAATTGGCTTTTTTAAATTTGGGCGAAACTTTATTAAAATTGGCCGAATTAGTCGATATTGTGCATTTTCCGGAAGTAGGCCCGGTAAATCCTCAAGCATTAGCTGACATTGCCTTCGTGGAAGGCAGCATTTCCACTCCTGAACATTTAGAGCGGATACAGACCATTCGTACCCACAGTCAATATGTAATTACCATTGGCGCTTGCGCCACCGCCGGCGGTATCCAGGCGCTACGCAATTTTGCGGACGCCGGCGAATGGACTTCGATGATTTATGCTAAACCGGAATATATTAAAACATTAAAGACCTCTACGGCCATCGCTAAACACGTTAAAGTGGATCTTGAATTGTGGGGCTGTCCTGTCAATAGTGAACAAATTTTATCGGCGGTACGTATTTTACTCCGTCAGGCAACTCCTCGCGTACGTCGTGACAGTGTGTGCATCCAATGCAAACAAGCGGGAAACGTATGCGTTTTAGTGGCTAAAGGCGAGCCCTGTTTAGGTCCGGTCACTCAAACCGGCTGCGGCGCATTATGCCCCAGTGTGGGACGGGATTGTTATGGATGCTATGGTCCGGACGAAAATCCCAACACGGCAAGTCTGGCGCGTCGATTTGCGGGTTTGGGTTTAATGCCATCGGATATTGCCCGCCGCTTTTTATTCATCAATAATCAAGCACCAGCTTTTCGTGACGCCGGTATCAAAGCGAAGGGAACAGGAACCACTGATGAATAACCAAACCATTCGTATTGATGTGCCGATTTTAGCGAGAGTGGAAGGCGAAGGCGCACTACACCTTAAAATTCGCGATCAACACATTGAAGAATTAAAATTAAGTATTTATGAACCGCCGCGATTTTTTGAAAAATTTTTGGAGGGCAGACAACCCAATGAAGTGATTGACGCGGTGGCGCGTATTTGCGGAATTTGCCCGGTAGCCTATCAAATGACCGCAGCGCACGCTATCGAAAATATTTTTCAAATAAATCCTGGTCCGTGGGTACGCGAAATGCGGCGTTTATTTTATTGCGGTGAATGGATGGAAAGCCATAGCGTGCATATCCACATGCTCGCGGCTCCTGATTTTTTAGGCTATGAATCTGTCACAGCGATGGCTAAAGATCATCCTCATATTGTTGAACGCGGCATGAAGCTGCATGCTTTGGGTAATGAATTAATGAGTTTATTAGGTAAGCGCTCTGTGCATCCGGTTGGGGCCTGCGTGGGTGGTTTTTATCGTGCACCTGATAAAGCGGCAGTGGCGATTTTATTAGCGAAATTTGAGCAGTATTTACCTGAAGCAGAAGCACTAGTGAAATGGGCTGCGGGTTTACCGTTGCCGATGATAGAACAAGAGTTTATTAGTGTAGCGATGCACCATCCCGATGAATACCCTATTAATCACGGCAATATTGTTTCGAATCGCGGTTTAAAGATTCATAGTAGTCAGTTTGATGAGCATTTCCGCGAATATCAAGCGCCATACTCTAACGCGCTGCATTGTTTGTTGGATAATCAGCCTTATTTAGTAGGTCCATTAGCGCGAGTCAATTTAAATCATCAACTTTTTCCCAAACCTATTCAGACAGTAATGAAGGAAGTAGGTATTCATTGGCCAGCTAAAAATATGTTTTATAGTATTGTCGCCCGTGCATTAGAAATTTATTACGCCATGATGGAAGCCATTCGGATTATGCGCAATTATCAGGTACCTTCAGCCTCTCGAATAGAGGTGACGCCAGCCTCTGGTAGCGGATTTTGGTGCACGGAGGCTCCCAGAGGCTTGTTGTGGCAATGTTTTGAATTGAACAACAAGGGTTTAGTTCAATCGGCGCGCATTGTCCCACCGACCAGTCAAAATCAGGCACGAATTGAAGAGGATTTACGGGCATCCTTGCAAGCTTTCGGGTTAAATCACGATGAAGAAAAATTACGTTTGCACAGCGAGAAAACCATACGCAATTACGACCCTTGTATTTCTTGTTCCACGCATTTTTTAAAGTTAAAAGTGGATAGAGAATGATCATGAATCGAATAGTGGGAGTAGGATCGCCGTTTGGTGACGATCAATTAGGTTGGCGAGTCGCTGAATTATTGAAAAAAGAAACTCGACTACAATGGTATTTAGGTGATGCTATAGATATTCAGATGAATGACCGGCCTGGGTTGGCATTGGTGGATGCCATGAAAAATGTTAAAAATTTTTATGTAATCGACGCCCTGCAAACTGGGCAGAATCCGGTAGGCCAACTTTATCGAATGAATGGCGAATCTCTGGACGCAGACAGTGGATTTTTATCTACGCATGGTTTTGGAATTGCGCAAGCGCTAGCTTTAGCTAAAGCACTCAACCAATTGCCTTCTAAAATTGTTATTTATGGTATTGAAATTGGTGAAATAGACTATGCTGCGCCAGGATCTCTCGCAGAAGAGAACTCCATTTTATCTGTACCTATCGAAAATGCCTGTCAGGAGTTGGCCCGACAAATGACTCAGGAAATATTAACCCATGCATGAACTCTCTTTATGTCGCAGCTTACTGAAAATAATTGAAAAAAAATTAGCTGAATTAAATAATCCAGTCTGCCAACGCATCAGAACTATTTGGTTGGAAATCAGCGCAGTGAGTGGGGTAGATGTCGAATCTTTACAATTTTATTTTTCTTTAATCATTCAGGGCACAGTAGCTGCGAACGCGGTTTTACAAATTGCAGTGGTTCCAGTGCAGGCTCAATGTTCGATTTGCCGACAATGGGTCACTGTTGAGCATTTTTCTCATTGTCCGTCTTGTGGTGTTTATGGTTTAGTGATAGAGCCTGGTCGGGAATTAATGATTAAAAAGATGGAGGTTGGTTAATGTGTGGTATTTGCGGTTGTGATGATCATCACTCTCATTCTCACTCTGATTCTCAAATAGTGAATATTGAACAGAGTATTTTAACGGAGAACGATGCTTATGCTGAGAAAAATCGGTGCTATTTTTCTGAAAAGAAAATTTTTACCATCAATCTCGTTTCTAGTCCCGGAGCAGGAAAAACCACGTTGTTAACGCAAACTTTAGCCTATTATCAAGATAGTCTATCGATGGCGGTAATCGTTGGAGACCAGCATACTGATCGAGATGTGCAACGCTTGCGGCAAACGGGTGTTCCTGCCGTACAGATAAACACCGGTAAAATGTGCCATTTGGATGCTCACCACATTCACCATGCGATAGAGGATTTGCCTTTACAGGAACAAAGTATATTGTGGATTGAAAATGTGGGTAATTTGGTTTGTCCGGCTTTATTTGCTTTGGGCGAAGCTTCCCGGATTGTGCTGTTATCTGTTACGGAGGGTGATGATAAGCCACTTAAATATCCGTATATGTTTCAGAATACGGAGTTATTGATCATCAATAAACTGGATTTATTACCGTATGTTAATTTTAAGATCGCCGATTGTATTGAGTACGCCAGGCGTATTAATCCACATATTCAGATTGTACAAACCACAGCTACGCAAGATCAAGGTATGCAGGAATGGTATCAATGGTTAAACCGGGCTTGTCTTCAACGGCTCCAGAGCGTTGGCGTATCCAAATAACGGGCGTTGTTCAAGGGGTTGGATTTCGGCCATTTACTTATCGTTTAGCGCGCGATTTAAATTTGGCCGGTTGGATTCGTAATGATTCTGCTGGTGTTATTATTGAAATTCAAGGTCATTCTTTAAATGAGTTTCTCAACCGGTTAGAGAAAGAAGCGCCCGCCTTGGCGCGCCTTGAAAAATTAAGTGCTCACCCGATTCCCGTTAAGAATGAAAAAGAGTTTCAAATTTTACCGAGTTTACGCGGCACGGGTCATACTAAAATCTCAGCAGATAGTGGTGTCTGTCAAGATTGTCTCCAGGAATTATTTGACCCTTGCAGCCGTTTTTATCGATATCCATTTATTAACTGCAGCAACTGTGGGCCTCGATATACTTTAACCACCCATTTGCCCTATGATCGGGTGCAAACAGCTATGGTTGATTTCAAACTGTGTGCAGCTTGTTTAAGCGATTATCATCAACCCGCTAACCGCCGTTATCACACCGAATCTATGGCTTGTGGCAGTTGTGGCCCCCAATATCAACAAGCTATCCCTGAGATAGCAGAGATCATTTTAAACGGTAAAATTATTGCTATTAAGGGATTAGGTGGATATCAATTAATTTGTGATGCCCATCAAATCGAAGCAGTCCGGCAACTGCGCCGACGCAAACATCGCCCAGAAAAACCCTTGGCGTTAATGGCGTTAAATATAGCCAGCGCTTCTCAACTGGTGACCGTAGATCAATTAGCCGCTGATTGCTTATCGAATTTAGCGAGACCTATTGTATTGCTACCTAAGAAAAATCGGGATGGACTGGATAGTATCGCTCCGAAGTTAGCCAGTATTGGTGTGATGTTACCCTCTACACCACTGCATTATTTATTATTTTATTATCTCTTGGGTTCGCCCATCACGAACAACTGGCTTGCAGATCCCTGTTCGACAACGTTAGTGGTCACCAGCGCCAATCTCAGCGGAGAGCCGTTGATTATCGATGACAACGAAGCGATTGAGAAATTATCTTTACTGGCCGATCATATTGTGAGTCATCAGCGCAATATTATCGTTCATGCCGATGACTCTGTGATCTCTCTTGTGAAAAATAAACCTCTATTTATTCGACGTGCGCGGGGTTATGTGCCGGAACCCATTTTATTACCGGATGAAGTGCCTGTTATTTTAGGTCTTGGTGGCCATTTGAAAAATACTTTTTGTATTACGCGCGGTAAAGAGGCCTTTATTTCTCAGCATATCGGTGATCTTGACAATAGGGCTGGTATGCACCGTTATCAGGATACGTTAATGCATCTGTTAAAGATATTGAATGTTAAACCCGATTTTGTCGCCCATGATAACCATCCGGATTTTTATACCACCCATATTGCGGAGAACTTGGGTGTTCCAGTTTATTCGGTGCAACATCATCATGCCCATATCGCCAGCGTTGCCGCTGAAAATCATTGGCTTGGGCCGGCGTTAGGTTTAGCTTTAGATGGTTTTGGCCTGGGTGAAAATCAGCAACATTGGGGTGGGGAACTTCTGCTTTATCAAGGTGCGGTCTGCCGGCGATTAGGCTCCTTGCGGCCGTTGGCTCAACCCGGAGGAAATCGCGCTGCTCAGGAGCCTTGGCGTATGGCCGCTAGCGCTCTGCACGCCATGGGCAAAAGTGCTGAAATTTCCCGAAGATTTGGCGATTTTAAATATTGCCGGCAATTAATCACCTTATTGGAACGGCAAATTCATTGTCCACAAACGAGCAGTTGCGGGCGTTTATTTGACGCGGTGAGTGCTTTATTGGGAATTTGTTACCAAAATAGCTATGAAGGTCAGGCCGCCATGCAATTAGAATCACTGGTTCGACAACCTGAAATATTGCCGGATGGTTGGGTGATTGATAATAACCAATTGGATTTATTACCCACTTTACGCTACTTGCTAAACTGTGATTCTGCCAGAGGCGCGGATATTTTTCACGGAACTTTGGCCGCCGCTTTAACCGCATGGGTAGGAGGATATGCGAAAGATTATGGAATAACTACCGTTTTGTTGGGTGGGGGCTGTTTTTCAAATCGAATATTAGTTGAACTCATATTACCCCAATTAATAAGCGCCGGCTTGAATCCTTTGCTACCTAAACAATTACCGCCGAATGATGGCGGCTTATGTTTGGGTCAGATGTGGGTTGCCACACAAATAGTGGCTGGAGAGTTTTCAATTTATTAAACAGATTAATCCAAATGCTCCGGTCGTTAAGCTAAATAACGCAACCGCAGCGCCCATGCTTCGTGAAATAATGAGGGAGGCTTTATTGGTTTTGCAAATGATATACGAGACTAATAAACCATTCAGTCCATCTGCAATGATCATTCCAATCATAAATACGATGCCGATCAAAAAAGAAAAATAAAAGCCGCCCATGGCTGATGCAGATAAAGAAAATAAAGTGATTTGACTGAAAGTATCAAATGAAATTGCAAAAATAGCGCCAACGCCTAAAATGGCAATGGATTTATAATGTTTTCCATTAATATAATTCAATACGGATTTTTTGATATTTATTTTATCAGAAAGTTTTGCCGATTTTTTAAAAATACTACAAAAATTCAATATGCCAAACGCAATTAAAAAGACAATGGATATTAAATTACCAAAGACCTCAAAATGATGAGAGAGTTTGAATTGAATTAAACCGCTGCCAATAATACCGCTGAGTAAAGTGACGACCAAGCCATGACCTAAAGAAAATAAAAGACCTGTAAATTTTGATATCTTGATATCATTTCTAACTGTTCTAGTCATTGCATCAATAGCCGCCAGATGATCTAAATCAAAACCGTGACGGGCCCCAATAATTAATACTATAAAAATTAGGTAGAAACTTGAATGAGCTAGAAAATTGATATTTGAATAATCCACAATTTTTCCTATCGTTGTATATATCCCAATTTTTTAGATGATTCTAGCAAATTTTTAGAGATACCCCAGTTTTTTTGCCGACTCTAACAGACTATCTTGAAATTGAGGATGAGCTATTTGAATAAGCGCCAGCGCTCTTTCAGCAATAGATTTTCCGCGTAAATTGACTATTCCATATTCCGTCGCCACGTAATGGATATCCGCTCTTGGCGCAGTAATTGGCCCATCCAAAGTAGGGACAATACGCGACAATGTCCCATTTTTTGCGGTGGAATAGGCTGCTAATATAGATTTACCATTTTTAGATAATTGCGCGCCGCGGATAAAATCCAATTGGCCGCCCGGTGCGCTGTATTGTTTGCCGGAGAAACCTTCAGAGTTGACTTGCCCAGTGAGGTCTATTTGTAAAAAGCTATTAATGGAAATCACATTGTCATTTTGACCAATGATAGACGGATTATTGACATAATCGACGGGATAAATTTCCATGATGGCGTTATTATTGAGAAAATCATAGACTTTTTTTTCACCTTGCGCGAAAGTATAAACGTTTTTATATTTGTTAATGTTCTTGTATTTATTGGAGACTGCGCCGGACTCAATTAAGTCGACCAATCCGGAAGTGATTAGTTCAGTGTGTATTCCCAGCCCATGATAATCTCGGAGTTTTTCGCAGATGGCGTTGGGAACCCCGCCGATTCCAAATTGTAATGTGGCGTGATCGGGTATCAAATCAATAATACGTTCGCTGATTTTATAATCTAATTCAGTTCCAGATCTAACCGGAACTTCCGGCAATGGCAGGTGACTTTCCACAATCGCTTTGATTTCAGAGATATGCAAACACGAATCGCCAAATACGCGTGGCATATTAGGATTCACTTCAACGATTAGATTTTTAGCTATTCGCGCCGTTGGAATGGTATAGTCACAATTAGTCCCGCAACTAAATAGACCCGATTGATCCATAGGAGAAACCATCACCATAAAGGCATCAATTCCTACGCCAGCGATTATTTCTGGAACATTGCTAAAATTAGACGGCGTAAAATAGAGAATTTTTTTTTGTTGGATTCTTTCTTGTTCAAGCAGTGTTCGTTCGGTTTTGCCGAAAAAAAGCGGATGCGGTTTAATAACGTTCATATGTTCATATTTAAAAATCGTATTGCGAGAAGCTTGCTCGGAGTGCATGTAGTATACTTTGAGTTCTTCAATTCGTTCAGGGGCGGCGGCATGAATTCTATCTTCCAGCGCTTGGAGCAATAGCGGCGGCTCACTGACGGCCATCCCGATTGAAATATTTCCACGTTTCGGGATGCATCGTACCGCCTCCGCTGCGGTCATCAGTTTAGCCTGATATTCTGTCCGGTAATGCATTGGCCATCCTTAATAATTGAATTGCCCCGTTTTCTCAGCCAAAATTAATGGAGCAAACTAATTTAGCCATATACTATCCATGAGGTGAAAAAACGGAGACAAAAGAATAATGACACAAGGATTACTGCCATTTCAATAACCCCCTCATTTGCGAATATAATCTGGTTTTTGCTGATGGATAGCTTCTTCGATAGAATTAAAAATCTTTTTCCCTTCTACCCAACGTAACAAACCCATTTTAGCCAGTTTATGGCTGACCCTGGCGTTTGCTTCACACAGATAGACTTGAATACCGCGACGATGATATTGCTGGATAATCTCTTCAAAAGTTTCCAAACCGGTCATGTCCATGAAGGGAACGTTTTTGAGACGAAAAATAACTATTTTTGGATCAGTATGGGTCACAGCCAGCGCATGTTCAATCTTTTCCGCCGCGCCGAAAAAGAATGGGCCTTGAATCGAGTAGACTAAAGTATCTCCCGATAATTGCGCCGGATCGTAAGTGGTTAATTCCACACCTACATATTGATGCATACGGCGAATAAAAAAGATCATGGCGAGCAGAACGCCAATATTGACGGCAATCACCAGATTAGTCAGCACAGTGAGTAAAAAAGTAATCAACAGGATCAGGACATCCGCGAGCGGTGCTCGTCGAACCATGTGCGTAAAATGCGGAATATCGCTCATGTTGTAAGCCACCACAAACAAGATTGCTGCCAAGGTACATAACGGGATGTGACTGGCTAACGGCGCAAATAACACCAGCACTAATATCAGCACGATGGCGTGAATAATGGCCGCCAGAGGACTGTTGCCGCCGTTGCGGATATTGGTCGCGGTGCGAGCGATAGCGCCGGTCGCAGCAAATCCGCCAAACAGTGGCGCGATGATATTGGCTAGCCCTTGACCAATCAGTTCCTGGTTGGAATCGTGTCGAGTATTGGCCATGCCATCCGCGGCTGCTGCGGACAATAATGATTCTATCGCGCCCAGTAACGCAATCGTAAACGCCGGCCAGATTAACGTCTCGTGGATGAGCGTGAAGTCAGGCCATGCAAAGTGGGGAAGATGGTGTGGAATGCCGCCGAACGCTTTTCCCAGGGTATCGATGCTCTGAAAATGAAAAATGGCCTGTAGTGCCGTAGCCACGACCATGGCGACCAGGGGGCCTGGCACTCGCTTTAGAAACTTAGGAGAAAAGATCACTAATAAAGCACTGAGAACAGCGAGCGCCGTGGTTGGCCAATCGAGGTGAGGTAATGCCGTCATTAGCGCCCATAATTTCTGATAAAAAGGCAACTCCAGCGGCAAGTGGGTGGGCAACCCAAAAAAATCTTTCCACTCGCCGACAAAAATAATGACGCCAATCCCGCTGGTAAAGCCGACAATGACTGGCTCAGGAATAAATTTAATGACAGCGCCAAGTTTGCAGAATCCCATTAGCAATAAAAAAATCCCGGCGATCACTGCAGCCATTTGCAAACCGGCTACGCCGTATTGAGCGGTAATACTAGCCAGAATGACGATAAATGCACCCGTTGGGCCGGAGATTTGTACGCGGCTGCCGCCGAAAATGCCCACGACAATACCCGCTACAATCGCGGTATAAATCCCCTGCTCGGGTTTAACGCCCGAGGCGATGGCAAAAGCCATCGCCAACGGTAAAGCTACGATGCCCACAATCAGTCCGGCAACAATATTCACCCACCAATTTTTGGGTTTTAATAGACCGGCACGATAAGCTTCTAAGAGGGCTAACATAATGGCCTATTATATGACATTTTAGGAGTCATTGATGGAAATCATCGAAACTCAAGATGCGCCACTGCCAAGCGCTCACTATTCACAGGCTATTATCTCGCAGGGATTAGTGTTTGTTTCTGGTCTATTACCTATCGTTCTTAATACTAAAACTCTATTCCAGATAGCGTTTCAGCACAGATGGATCAAGTCTTTCATCATTTGAAAGCGATTCTAAATGCGGCCAATTCTGATCTTTCACATTTGGTTAGCGTGCAGATCTTTATCCCAAGCATTGATTTTTGGTCTGAAATCGATACCGCTTATCAATGTGCGCTTGGCTCTCATAAGCCTACTCACACATCATTCCCTGTGGGGCATTGCATTATGGCGCTTTGTAAGAAGACAAATCAGATGACCAAAAGGAAGCGGGTTACGCAGCCGCGATATAAGGTGAATTTACTGATCAAAATTTCAATAAACTCTAGCGTATCTTTCGCCCACCAGTTGAGGTTTTTGCCGTGATAGGATAACTTAACTGCACCCGGGAACAATACCGGGATTTTTGGATAAAAAATTCATCCAAATGAAAGCCGGTATAGCTCAGATGGTAGAGCAGCTAATTCGTAATTAGAAGGTCAGGGGTTCGATTCCTCTTACCGGCATAATATATAGCGCCTTCTTTAAATCTTTAGTCTCTTAACCCAATAATGAGTGGAATTGGCCTTTTTTGATGAGTTAGTAGGTTATTGTGGCGAGGTGTAACCTGGGTGAATATGGGTCTTTCCCACTTTAGGGGGCAGTTAATCAAGCACATAATACTTTAACTCGGATTCTGTAATTTTCAAAATTACGGAAGCCATAGGCACGTCTTTGAATTAGCTTCATCTTGCGATGGAACCCTTCAGTGATCCCGTTATTTTTAGTAAACCGCCACATTCTGACGATTTCGTCCCGCCAGGTCCATAAAGTTTTTCCCAGACTGTTGAGACTAGAGAAGCTGCTTTCCTTGAGTTGCTGGATATAATCTAAAAAGATTTTGATTAAACGTTTACAGTGCTTAGCCATACGATGTTTAAACATTAATAGCCGATGTAATTTTTGTTTAAAAGCATAAACAGCAGCGATAGCGGGTTGCTGTCTAAAATACTGATCCCGCTGTTGTACTTGACGTAGTTTTAAATTATCAGGATTAGTGCGTAATGCGTTTAAGATACCGCGTTGATATCTGATTTTCGGGTCAATCGATTGGTAAGTTTGCATCGCCATTTGATTGACTAATCGAATGACATGAAAGCGATCAGCCACGATCATGGCATTAGGAAAATGTTGTCTGACGATGTTGCGATAGGAGGTGCTTAAATCGATGCAGACGACTTTGACGCGTTCTTTACCGGGTAAAATATTTAAATAATCCGCAAGATCAGCGGATGATTTACCAGGTACGACATCAAAGATATTATGCTTAGCCAAGTCACAGAACGTCGTGGCGTAGCCTTTCTTTTTACTGAAAGAATGTTCGTCCAGTCCAAGCACTTTAGGACACTTTTTTTGAAGGGTTTCCCGATTTTCTAAAAGGTAACGTTGATGAAACCATCGTTCGACCGTGGCTTTACCCAGCCTAAAATTTTGAGCTAGGGTTTTACCCGAGATACCTTGAGCGTGTTGATGAAAGATTTGCGTTTGGAATCGTTCGGTCGCGCGTTGGTGCTTACCAATACCGGGAAACTGCTGGTTAAAGTAACGGTAACAGGCTTTGCAATAAAACTTATAAGCTTTAAAGCGCAAGATCATGGGTCGAAGGCCGACCGATTCATGTTTGACGTTACGGATAAAGCTGGTTTTTTGACGAAGATGCTTGCTCTGACAAAAAGGGCAGCGGGCCTTGCGTCGATAATGCACATCGAGGATTAAGGGCAGATAACCGCTGACTTTTTTGATGGAAAAACCAGGTAAATTTAGGATAGAATCCTTGTGGGGCATATTTAATCTCCTTTTTGCTGAACAAATCAAGGTGTTAGGGTAACCTAACTTCGATTAAATTGCCCCCTTAAATGGGGTAGAGCCAATGTCTTTTCTTTGTGTATATTGTGATGAAATGCATCCTATGAGTAGTCATAGCAAAGAACATATTGTTCCGATAGCTTTAGGAAATCAAAGCTATACACTCTCTAATGCTTGCCAGTTAATTAATAATTATATGGCAAAGTCATTTGAAAAAGGAATTATCAATTCGGAAGTGATTAAAGAAATAAATATGATGCTCAATTACCCTCAAGAGCCTTATTTTAGAAGAAATTTAAACTCATCCGTTGAACCCAATTTAGCTCATTATATTTACCCTAATGGAGAGAATAAAACGGTTCAAAAACCACATGATGTAGAAACTAATATCATTTCAATGCAGTTGAAAGGAAAAAATGAAGAAGAGTTTATATATGAATTAAAACTGCCTTTTCCTATCATTGGATTAAAAGGAAAAACGGATTTACTTAAACCTGAGTATGCTGAAAGACGTTTGAAAAGGTTTAAAAACCAGTTGGAGAATTATCTTAATGAATTAGAAGAAAATCCTTCAATAAATCCGGAATTTCATAATTTTATAATAAAGAATAATATTATCTATGATAGGAGGGAGAGAAAAATAATTCCCAAGATAATAAAAAATTCTCCTTCAAATATATCTAGCGATGAATCAAAAGTAACCATTTATCTGGATGACGAGTTGTTAACAAAGTTTTTCTTTAAAATTGCATGGACTCACGCTGTAAAGGTGTTTGGTAAGGAAAAATTGATTAATCCTATTAGTAGATATATTTTTGACTATATAATTTCTGGACATATTAATGATATTAGTTTAGTACATATGTACCCAGAATTATTTTTAAACCCTACAAAAATTGGTGATGAAGAATATATTTTTTGGAAATATGATATCAATAAAACATTAGAAATCATTAGAGAAACTGTCTTCAAAAATGATTTTTATCGAGTAATGAAACATTACAATTATCGCTGCGAAAGATTTGGTCTCGCTTGTAATAATATTAGAATTTCCAGAATAGAATTACTTGATGATGAAATTCGGAAAAATGCTAATCATCTTTATCGTTACCATGAATTGAGTTTAAAGTCAGAAACAGAAAATTGGACAAACGCAACTGTTTGTGTAGTCAAACTTTATGGAGGCATCCTTCAAGCTGAAGTTCTTCTCTCAGAAAAACCTATTGTGACTAATTTTCCGCAATGTTTGAAGATTGAGATATGAAAGAATTTTTCCTATCAATACAAAGATTGTTGTAATAAAATAATAAAAAGATTTTTAATATATCTCTAGTTCTATGTTAATATATAGATAGGAAACACTAATCCGCTAGACTGGGAAAACATTCCTTTTTAACCAGAATTTATTTCCAAATTTTGTATTTTTTTAATTGAACGTCGCTTTAGCTTTGATTTTATTCTATTAACAAAAGGAAAAACATTTGATGAGTCACTTAATTGATTTTTTTTATGAATAAATTTCATTACAATTGTTTCATAAAAATACTTAGGACTAACCATCCCATCTTTTAAATTCCCTGTATAGTATTATTTGGAATTGTGCCATTACTTTTTTGCATTAATTGAAGATGTGCGTAATTCTTCAAGAAATTATTAAAAATGCCTAAGTCATCTATATCAATAAATGAAAAATTTTCTTTCACTAATTGAATAATTTTATCGAAATTTTTAATTATTTCTGAATGATTTCTACT
Organism: uncultured Pseudomonadota bacterium; assembly: GCA_963818985.1. GTDB lineage: Bacteria > Pseudomonadota > Gammaproteobacteria > Coxiellales > Coxiellaceae > JAFEDN01. The sequence goes on from CAWFUJ010000003.1 coordinate 37,063, forward strand.
TAAATTTTCTGCTATTTTGACAAATGGAGCCAATTCTTCTTCTCTATTATAGAAGCTTTAATTCCATCGTGAGTAGGGATCAATGTTTTATTTAGAATCTCTTGAGCGCACTGACTGTGAATTAATAGAATTAATATAATAAAAATAGGGCCATATAGTTTGTCCAGCTGATCCCTTAAGTAAGTTATTTTTAATTTACTTCTTTCCGCTATAAAATTGTACAAAGCTGTTATAGATGAACCGCGACTACGCCGGAAAGAAGTGAAATTAAAATATTTTTCATGAGATTATTCTTAACTATGTTCTATATTCCCGATTAATTTGAATGCATTACGTGGCGAAACCCCCCTTACCCATTCACAACTCTGGACTGAATTATTGCTGCTTTATTTCGCTCCTAGATATTGTATTTGTCACCTTCGAGCCATAGATTGAGCAAAAAATACCCTTATACTGAAACAGCTATTGTTATTGGGCGTGTTGAGCGCCTTGTGTCAAGATACCGGTTTTCTAATTAAGCGTCAATCTTGAGATTAAGTTTTTTACTACCAGTTTGTGATAAAAATCAAAATATCTGGTTTTTATAACTTTAAAAATTTGTTGTAAAGCGAAGCAGTAAATAAAAACGAGTCGCAAGAAGCTCTTCTTCAGCCAGGATAACAAGTTCCACAGCTAAGCATTTCCATTGCATAAGTTAGTATTTCAGCACCATCTGATAGACTTTTATTTTAATAAATTTTTTTATAAAAATCATATGTAAATTTATTAAAATTTAACTTTAATAAATTTCTATTTGCGAAGACTCAGGAAAATTAAGTGATGTAAACTGCATCACTGTTTAAAAATTGGTGATGCGGTTTGCAGCACGGAAATTGAATAGTTTTGAAATTGTTTTAAGAACTTAGAAAAAAGTGGTGCTCAACTGCACCACATAGGCAAAAAATCATAATTTTTTGTGCATGGCCGTATCGCATTGTAAGGCTTTGATTGATTGAGGTATTCCGTAAAAGCAACTCTGTTGCGAAAGGTGTGGTTCCAAAAAACTCTCAGACAACGTAATCTGCATATAATCTGAGATAATTCTTAATTGATTTTTTTTACAAAATTATATTTTTTAGGAGCATTAATGAAATATTTTCGTTAACTTTTAAGTATAATTTTTTTCTTAAATATAGATTTTTTCAAGAATAATTATTTCTATTTTTTTAAATGAAAATAACTTTATAATTAAATTTTTTTTAGATATATTTTTATTTTCAATTTGTATTATATTTGAAATAAAAAATATTTTTTTAAAATAACATTTTCAATGACTAATTATGAATGGAATAAGAAAATCCTGAGCGACAATAAATCATGAAAAGACATCAGATTGATTATGCTCAGGATTGTTTTTCATTAGGACTGTTTCACTGACTCGGTGCGTGTTGTCATCACTGTTTCGAGCTGGTATTGCGCAATGGCGTTCCAGTCATCTAGCATGGACAACAATTGCAGACATTGCGTTTGCTCCATTTGCTGGGCGTTACCAATACCCAACACAGACAATAATTGTGTTTTCTCTATACAGTCTTGAACAATTTCCAGAGGCGTTAAACCTCGATGTGAAGGTAGGACGAACGACAAATTTTCAGATACAATGGCTTTAACCATGATCAACTCCTAGTTTAGTTGGTTGTGGCTAGTCTCATCATCGTATTTGCTTTACGGTGATGGGACGCTTCGCAGAAGTCTCTGCCTTTATGCCTGAAGAACTCAAGGGAGGGCGGAGACTTCAACTTAATACATACCTTAGCAGAACCCGCTATGGGTCGCAACGTCCAGAATGTCTCTTTTGCCGGGAAATTTTTGAGAAGAGTTGTTTTGACTTGTCCTGCTTGTCCCTTTTGTCCCAGTGGGTTTAACTTTATGAAAAATAATTGATTCTTATCAGATTATATGGGACAAGCACAAAAAGTGTACTTGTCCCGTTTGTCCTGCTGGAGTAAATTTTAGTCATAATGGGACAAACAGGACAAGTGGGTTTTAAGACCTTGTCCCATAAAGATCAGTTGTAAAAATATTTAATTTCAATTGGTTGTGACGGGTAGGACAAAAGGGACAAGCAGGACAAGCAAAAAAACTATCTTGAAAATTTCTCATGTAATACACGCATGATTGTTAGAAGATAAGCAAAATATCAGTAGATATTTATTTGATATTTGATCTTTTCTTGGATTATATTTTGCTGAACTTTCTGCAACAGGCTGTTGCAGAAAGTTACATGGTTTTTATTTTTCATCCTGCCAGAGTTGGGGTAAGAAGACATAGCAACGTGATCGCCCAATGTCAGGTAGATATTCACGGCGATAGGGGGTTTGATGTTCGCCTGGCTCCAGCCATCCTTCGGTTAACAATGATCGAGTGACCACGCGCTAATCAAACCCGGCGCACAGTTCTTCGCGGAAAACCTCGGGCAATACGTAATAACTCATGCCTAATACAGTGACTTTTTTGAATCCAGCTCGATAAAGCGTATTGGAATTTTGCGTTTCCCAGTCACTAAAGCGGGATTCGCCGTGCATTTCAAAGAATCGGCGGATTTGTGAAAGTATAGCTGATCGTTCCTGATTACCCGTGCCGCCCCGATATTCAATCCAGTCTTGAAAACAGCGCGAGGCGGCTTGTTCGGCTTCTCCCGTCAGCCAACCAGTAATTCCGTAATGCGTAGCCAGCTCGCCGCCAGCAGCAATCATTGCAAACCGCTCACAAACGCGATGAACTTGGCCACCGCAATGGCGTGGCCTATTTTTTTCGATAAATGATTGATAGTGATTTTTGATAGCAATGGATAGATTTGCCCATTCGCTGGGCTGGGTAATGCATTCTAAAAAAGATTGGGCGGCAATTCCGTAATAACGAGCCGTGGTCTCACTCAATAATTTGCTGAGTGCTGCGCCGGATGTTTGCCCGTGCAGGGTATCGAACAAGCCCAAACCTTGCTCGGCATCAGCGGGAATATCTACCAAGCGCACTGTTTGACCCGCTTTAGCTCTTTTGCCAGCTTCGCGAATGTGTTGCGCCAGCCCGACTTCACCCGCTGATAAAAATAGTAATCTCCATTCTTGTCGAGCGCGCGTGGCGCCATTTTTTCCGGCGCGCGCTTTGCCACTGCCATTAGCCAGCATATAAGCAATTTCTCCAGCTTCTTTAGGGTCTACTTGTGCCAACTCATCTAACACCAATAAAGTATCGGAGCGCAGCGCGGCCAATGATTCAATGCCATTGGTCGTGGCGCGCCAACGTTGTAAATAATCCGGCGCACCGAACACGGAGGCTGCTACTTTCAGGGCAGTAGTTTTTCCAGTGCTGGACTCTCCTACAAAATGCAATCCGCCAGATTCAGCACCCGCCGGATGCAAGATTAAAGCGGCGAAGGCACAGGCAATCGCCAAAACCAGACGGGAATTTCCCGCGCAATGAGCCGCGACGTGTTTTTGCCAATCGGTTAAATTTCCTGCTTGTTGATAATGGTTAGCAAGATTGTCTGACTGATAAATAATGGGTTCATGGGTTGTACCAATAGTGTGATCAGGGAATACAAAAACATTATGATACCAGCCGGTTTTAGTCACGCAGCGTGCGCGGGTATCTGGCTGGCTAATGGTGATATATTCCACCAATCTTTGCCGGGCTTTCATGCCAGAGGCAATTTGTAAACCCAATCGCAAAAGTTCGCCTCGTAGTTCTTCGCCGCTGCCTTTTAGCATTTCCATTGGCATTGCCCAGCGGTGCAATTGGCCGTCGGCATCGGTTAATTCTAATAATCGCCCCCAATTTTCCGAGGCTTTATCGCGCACTAATGCTTGAATATCCAGGCGCGAACATATCCAGCGTTTTTCGTCGCCGTCGTGGTAAAAGACGCCTTGATCATTGACAATAAATGGGTTTGACGATTTTGGAGATTTTTCAGAGAATGTTAATTGATTATTGCACTGTGCGAGTTGTGTAACAGGTTGAGCAGGTTCCTGCAATGATAATGCTGCAATATCCTCTGAAGTCGCGTGAGAATTCGCCAATAACCAATCTACGCAATCCCCTTTAGATGGCAGATTCAAAGCGTTAACATTAATCCATTGCACTTTACAATTTAACTCGCGCAATGTTTCAGTAACAGCTTGAGCATACTGTAACCCTGCCTTATCGTTATCAGGCCAGATAATCACGTTTCGATTCGCCAGCGGTGTCCAATCTGCGGCGGCAGCACTGTCGGCGCTGCCAGAAGTAGTTGCAATGAGGTCAAGCTTAGTTAAGTGATCAGCACACCATTCCCCTTCAGTAATCCAGACAATGGCTTGGAAATTCTGCACAATAGCAGGTAAAAGATATAATGGTTTTTTACCGGAAAAATCAGGTTCACTCAACACAAACCGCTGATTATCCTTTTGATGCATGGGGCGAATCCATTTGGAATTTGTATTGGGGTTTTTTAAGCGCAACCGCCAATACAGCGGTTTTTCGGTATGATCGCAATAAGTATGTAGTGCTTCGAGTTGATAACCTTTAGCGATAACTGTTTTGGCAAGCCGTTTGACGGCTGTTTGTGGTGTTTCATTCGGCATCGTCATACTCCCATGCACCAAAGTAATTGACGGTTTCGATAAAAGAAAGATGATGGCGTTGTTGATGAAACGCGACAATATCGCCGCCTTTTTTACTGCAGCTAAAACAATGGAATCCACCAAAATCCAGATTAATGCGCAGGCTTGGTTGATTATCTTCGTGAAAGCAGCAATGTACGCTGACCCAGCCGGACTTTGCCGGTAATCGCGGAAACACTAGCTGAAAATAGTTCACAGGTGCGGGTAAGCGCTCGGGATTGAATTGTCGCCGTCGTTGATAAAAGTAAGATCGCTGTTTCATGACGGTCTCCTTTTGGTGGTGGCGTGTTGCACGGCTTCTTGTTGCTGGGCTTGAGTCGTCGATTGAAAGGCGGTGTGGCCTGCCAGCCATTCGCGAATATCTTTTTTGCGGTAACGCACCAGACGGCCAGTTTTAATAAATGGCACACCTGTGCCTATCCAGCGGTCACGCTCAATCAGGGCGATAGAGCAGCCCCGAATAGCGGCGACGGTTTCTTGGGAAAATAATGCGGAATCGGGAGCCAGTTCATATTCCCGCATCAAATCCAATCGTGATAGTTGAGTGTTCATACATTTTTCTCCTGTTAATTAGTACTAACAGATAGGATGACTGAAAACTCAAGAGAGAGGTTGTAATTACAAAATCTCGTTTGTAATTACAAAATTAAGTGGTGATTTCTTTGTTAATTTCTTCGTCCAATATTTCCAGGGCCGCAGTGATTTTGCGATCTAGGCTTTTTAGGCCGTCAACTTCCATGCCTAAAGAGTGGGCTTTCTCTATAATGTCTTTGGATACTTGGGAGGCATTGATTTTTTCTCCGCGCTGTTAGCGAGGACTGATTTTTTTAGAGCTATGCATATTGACCAGCAGACCAATGGTTTTTAGCAGGTTACGGCGTTCCCGATTCATCAAGGGGGATTCACGAGTAATCTGGTTAAAATCGGTTTTTGGGCGAATATCAGTGCTTTTTTTTGAAGATTCTTCTGGAATGCGCTCTAAAGATTCATTGGCAAGCTGTGCTGGTAAATCAATATAATCGTGTTGGTATATCGCTTTCATCAATCCTTCTGGATAGCATAAATTATATTCCCACGTTAAGTTGTCTACCATTCCCGGTTCAATCAGATATAATGTTTTTCCCATTTTTCTTCTATAACCAGCTCGCAATTCATGATAAGTTTCCAGTACGTCTTTCAATTCGGCTGGAACCATCCCCGTGCTAAGTATCAAAGGTTCATATTCTAAGGGGTCGAGGTCATTTAAAAGAAACGCGGCTTGCTCGATAGTCCAAACCTTGGCTTTTGCCCACTCATGATAGTTTGGGCGTCTATTTTTATTCTCCCCCTTGGGTATATTCTCCTTAATTAGCACTAATTATTATACTAAAGATTATCAAAGACAAAAAAGGTTATGTGGAGTACAACGGCTGGTGATGTTTATTAATTGGTAATTACGTCGAGTTCTTCATTGATTTTATTTACCCAAGGGTTGCCGGGTAGTTTAGATATTAATTCACTTTTAACAATTTCCAATGCTTCCCTAAAAGCCCATCTTTCTGGACTGACGATCAATTCAGAGGTATCAATCTGAAAATCTTGTTGAAGAGACTTTTCATAAAGATTTTTTTCGTAGAGAGCTCGGGTTATTACTTTGCCATCTTGTTGACAGTAGTGATTAAATATTTCAATGACGGTTTCGCAATGAATAGCTTTTTTATGGATGGCCACCCAGACATCAAAGAGGTCTCTGCCTTTGCGACGCTGGTAAAGGGGCGCGAAGTTTAGAACCCATTAATTCGTTAAGTTGATATATTTTTAATAAAGATTTTCCAGAAAACCATCCGCTGTTGACAGAAAATTCGTGAGAGATTAAATCAAGCACGTGGTAATGCTCAGTCGTATTTATCTCGATCTTAAGTTTCCCTTTTCTGTTTTCTTGTGTGAGGTATTGATAAATTAATTTAACGCCACGTTCTGTTAATTTTCGTTTTGGTTCACCCAGCCAATGATCTAGTGCTGCGCGGATGGCATTGATGGTTTGACCAATAGGGGCCGCTTTGATTTGTACAAAATCAATATCTTCAGAATATCGTTCAGGCTGATTGAAGTAAATTTTATTTAAAGCCGTTCCGCCGCGAAATACTAGCGATTCCCGGATAATCGGTTGTTCATATAAATTCACTAATGCGCGACTGATTATTAAATCTTGTTCCACTTGATACAGTGGAATCCAGGGAACTTGTTGTCGCCATTCGTCTAAGTAAAAGTTTGCAATCATATATCACTCTCAACGGTTGTATTTTCAATAATTTTCCAGACTGGATGACGTCGGGGGTTTTCTTTGGCCATCAAATTTAAGCCGGGCATTAATGGGATATAGTTTACTCTTTTTTGGTTAATTAAATAACATCTTACGATGTCGGCGAGTTCTTGCGAACCTAGTGTTTCTAGTAAATAACCTAATCTCTGTTTCCATGCTAGATCAGGTTGGGTATCCAGTAGGAGTGATAATTCTTTCGGTTGAATTTTTTCCTGTAGCTCTGCTAATACAGTGACAATATGATTGAGTCCCCCTGAGCGATGGGGGTACAGTAATAAATCCATTGCGGTCACTTCCGGTGTGGAAATTTTCAAAATGCTTTTTTGGGTTGAGATTTTTTGCGTGGGGATATCAATGAGCGAATGCTTAGTAATAAATTGCACCCTGACTTTTCCACAGCGAATTTCTCGGCGCTTTTTTTCAGTGATGATTTGAAAAACTTGGGCAGCTTGGTGGGAGGCTTCATGATAAGCGGCGGCGGTTAGTAGTCCCGCATAGTAATTATCTTGCCAGTAATCCATTAAATAAGGTATGAAGTATTCGGGCGGTAGGCAGCCGTAACGTTGATATTCGGGTGTGACAATCACATAAAATCCTTTGGCTGGGCTGGCAATTTCTTGTCGTTTCTTGAGGTGTTCAATGGATAAAATGATATTTTTTCTGGATTTTTCCAGGCTCGCTTCAGCCTCATCCAGCGAGAAGCAGCAGCGACCGCGAGCTATTAAATTATTGAGATATTCAGTAAGCTTCATAACAGTTATAGTAGCGCAAAACATCCTAAAAAGATATTAAATGCGACTGTATATGTAAAATTTATGTCTTCAAGGCAATTACGCCACGGCCTGTGGCGTAATTGGTAAATCTGGATAATTCTGATTAAGCGGCTGTTGCAACCATGAAAAACTTTTGGACTCCGACAAATTTTAGTAAGCTATTGGCGATTAACTGCATTGGTTTTCGTAATCTTTCTACGTCAGAAATGATATAACCAGCGGTCACATCATTAGTCATTTTAAGATTAATCAGACGTTTAACAGCATATGCAGAAATATCTAAACTTTCAGCCATAGTAATAAAAGTACGGCGTAGGTCATGCATTGTAAAGTTCACGCCGGACGCCTGCGACACTTTGGCCATTTGTTTGCGTGGCTCAACGATATAACCACCTTTGCCGGTTCCGGGAAAAACATATTCGCTACTGCGATTTTGGTGGCGACGGGTCAGTAACTCGTCTAAAAAATCAGACAAGGGGAGGATATGAGGTTGATGATTTTTGGTGTCTGTAATTGTGAGCGTTTTTGCCTTTAAATCAATGTCGCTCCACTTCAGCGTAGCGGCTTCATTGCGCCGCAATCCAGTAAATAAAGAGAGTAATAAATAATCTCTTAGTGTGGTATTTTCCAGCTTGATAACACCTTGGTACCAGGCGGCCAAGTCATGAGGTTTAATATAGGTTTGCCGCCGCTCAACTCGATACCACGCGCGGGTCTGAGATAATCTTTTGACGGGGTTATCAGAAATCAGGGAGTGGCCTTGAGCATCTTCATATTGTCCGGCGGCAAAATTAAATAACGCGCGCAGTAACCGCATGGCTAAATTGGCATAAGCATGACCTTGTTCTTCGCCTAACCGTGCATGAAGTTTGGCGACCTTATCTTTAGTGATGGCGAGCAGTGGCTTATTTTGCCATTCAGAGAAAACACAGGTCATCACTCGCCGGTAATCATAAAGGGTTCTGGGCTTTAATTCTTTACGGGCTTGGATATAATCTTGGAAGACTTGGCCGAGGGTTGTGGCGTGAAGCTCAATAGCCTGTTTCTCGGCGCGAGGGTCAATACCCGTAGCAATTTTGCCTAATAGTTTTTGTGCTTCTTTCCGGGCTTGTTCAACAGTGATTTCCCCATAACGGCCTAAGCGCAGGCCGATCATTTCATGGAATTATCTGTGGGCCTTGAGAAAAAGTCCCTGGCTCACAAAGCAGTATTTGTGGATAAAAATCTGGTAGCTTCCCCAAAGATTAAATCTGAAAAACAATATGATCTAGAAATATAATCTGTTTTTTTAAAAGTCGAAGGTGATTAGATATTTCTGCTATAATGCAACGTTATATTTATTACAAACTAATCCGAGCTCTGTAGCTTATATGTATCCTGTGAGGCTAATTTACGAGAGTGTTAATGTTCGTCTTTGTGAAACTCCTGTTAGAATATTTTGTATTTGTTGTATATTAGGCTGCCTCGGAGAATTCAACATTCGACTTAAGTTCAAAACAGAGTTAAAGAATCTGTATTGGTTGTGCAAATTAGAAAAATTTATGGAATTAAGTGTAGTCTGAAAAAACTTGGCATCAGATTGGGGCGTTATGGCTATCTGCTGATTTTTTAATTCAGTATGACATAAATTATTCTGGACGGGTGATACGGAAGATGTTGAGGTGAATTGCTTTTGATCTTGCACACCTTGCGCTATGGTCAGTCTATCTTGTAAAGGCGAGGAAGTGGGAACCGTTAGTTTTTTTTCAGGAGTAGTATTAGCCGTGTGGCGAATATGGTCCTGCATTTTTTTAACTAAATTTAACAAGTCTTTCGTCATTAATATACCTGTTGGCAAATAACGAATCACGACTAGTATTGATAGACTTGCGATTAAACCACCTCCTACTCCGTACCATAGACTTTTATCTGTTTTTCTATAATGATCGAAAGCTAAGTCTCGTAACGCAATTTCATTTTCTAATTCTATCAATTCTTGGAGATTATAGTTGTATTCTGTCGAAAGATTTTTCATAAAAATCTCCTTATGTTTTCAATTTGGTTAACGACCTGCGGATGGAGTAACTGACTGCTTTATACCATTGTTTATAGTTTTTTTAGCTTCTCTATGCGCCCAAAATCCTCCTGCCAAACTTCCAGTGAATCCTCCACCGGCAGAAATTAATAGACCTTTTAATAAGGTTAAACCGTACCATAGAGAAGTTAATCCAGAAACGGAAAATCCAACAACGCCGCCAGCAGTGGCTCCTTTCCAGGTAGCAGCATTGAGCAAATCTTCGGTTTGTTTATCTTGTCGGGCGCGATCAATTTTTGCCTTAATTACATCATAAGCAAATTCTATCTCTCTATCAAATTCTCTAGATAATTTATCACGAAATTTCAGGTCATATTTTAATTGCTTCATATCGTCAAAAGATAGCTCACATATTGAATTTTTAAAAACGCTCGGCTCTTTTATCTCCAATAGTTCAGCTTTTTTAAGATTTAGTGGTGATATAACCACCTCAGTTCTAGACATATACACCTCACAAATTAACTAATAGCCTGATTTTTTTTTCATTAAAATATAGATTTAGTTTTAATGAAAAAAATCCTGTTCCACTTTTTCATTCAAAGAAGACCAAAAAGAAATGGTTTTGCCCTCACTGAATCAAATACTTTATCGCGGTTATAAATTTCTTCTTCTAATCGGCGGGCTTCAGCAAAAAAAGAATGGTCGTTACTACTGACAGGGTGGAGAGATTCTTTTGAAATCCCGAGAGTTTTTTCAGCAGAAGCTAATTGTTCTCCTAGAGGATTAAACTTTATTCTAATGGCTTTAACTTCCTCTGCAGATGCTTTTATATAACGTTGAGATGGACGGGAATAAATTTTTTGTGGTGGATATTTATCTGCTCTATTTTCTTTGCCTAGTTTTCCGTCCCGCACGTAATATTGATTTTCGCTTAAATCCAAAATCGGCGATCTTAATAATAAGCCAGGTACAGTCCAATCTTCTCTGTCTATGTTCTCAAGCCTCTTGTGAGTAAACCAGTTCGAATATAATGGGTCATTGCTATCAAAAGGAATGGCCAAATCCACAGCAAGTTGTATAACTGCCGCAGCAGATAGTTTTTGGTCGAGCACCATCTGCCGTTTTGAAGGAAAATCTCGTACAATCGCAGTACAGAAAAATTTAGCCAACTGTTCTCCACCTGACTCAGAGGCGGGAAGTTTGGCAATAGCTGGTTGAAATCTACGACATAAATGTTCAGCGATTTCTGTCCAGCGGTGTTTTATTTTCATAGGATCATGTTTAACATCCTCAACTAGCGCTAAAAATCCTCGAGCTTTTGCAATCAGTTCATGCTCTTTGTTAACTTTCCAGAGGGCACATAAAACTGCCGGAATTGCAAAACTGGTAGCTGCCTGTGCATCAGTAAGTCTTTTTCCAGTTAGAAAATTAGCCACCACCCCCATACCTCCAGCGGCGACCATCATTGCGGTTATTTTTACAGCATCCTCGATATATTTTGTAATGGTTTCTTTCCAACTGGGATCTTGTGCATCAGTAGCAAGTCCTTTAGCATCAAAATAGATATTTTCCAGTTGGTCAGCCAAAGTACGAATGAAACTGTGCTCTCTATCTCGAGCAATTTCAACTTGCTCTTTCAAGGCGTTGATTTTTTTCTCAGCTTCTTCTCTTTTTATTTCTTCTTTAGAGGCTTCATTGCCCATAAAGGCCATAAATCTTTTCTTCATTTTTCAAACTCCATTGAAAAAATAGGCATTATTATTACTTTGATTATGCTAATTTGTCAACGCTGCAGTGTGGTTGTTTATTGACTTCTCAAGACCACTTTCATACGATTGTGAGACTTGCTTTGGGGATTTACCTGACCTGATAGATTGAGCAGCTATTATTTAGGAAAATTTCTAATTTGATAAAACCAAGAAGCGTTCGTTGATTAAGATTTTTTTTTTGGGGGGGATTATGCTTCAAGATGAAAAAATTACTTCTAAGCTGGATGTAGCAACGGATATTTCGACCTCTTTGAAAGAGGAAATTAAAAAAAAAGATGCGCCAGAAATCTCTCAGGATATTAAATCTAACATTAAAGAAAAATCACTTCACATAGAGAATAAAAAAATCACTCAGGATCTTTTAGGTAAATTGGTTCTACCATACCAAGCAAATCCAGAATTTGAAAACTTATTAATAAAAAGATGTTTTTTTGAGGAAAAAAGTTTAGAGACATTAGGAAAATTTGTGGGGACTCATCCATTCATGAAATCATTTGAATGGGCAGATACTAGAAACTGTTTAACCAGTCAACACATCTCTCTTCTCCTAAATGGTTTCAAAGAGAGTAAAACCTTAGTATCTGTTGCATTAAAATCTATTATTTTTGATGATGACGTTGCCAAAAGTTTATCTGAATTATTAAAATCACTCAATTCTTTAAAAAATTTAACTGTTACTAATCAGTTCACTTATGATTCCAATAGTACACTTTTCGGAAAGAGGGTTTCTATCTCGAAAGGATTTTCTTTTAATGGATTAGAACTCATTGCTATCGCTTTAAAGTCTAATAATAACCTTCAGAATCTTGAGTTACGAGCTAATGCGTTTGCCAAAGGATTCGCTAATTCTCAAGTTAATAAAATATATAGCTATATTCTTGCTAATCTCACCCTTTTACAATTTGATTTACAGTTATTAAGGGATCCTCGGGTTGACTACAGTAGAGGGACTAGAAACTGTTATTGGGATGAAGAGGAAGTATTTGTAGGGCGAATCTCTCACTTAGATCAAGGGAATAAATTTCTGGCCATCACTGCTAGAAATAAGATGCTTGATGATTTGATTAATAAGAGACAGACGAACTGGCCAGATAAAACAGTTATTTGGAACTATGCAGCAGTTCAGAAATTATTTTCAATAGAAAACTATGATCCAAGATTTTTATTTTTAGATAAACTTGTTGAAATTAAACAGACTATTTCGATTATCAATAATTATTTAGAGAATACTTCCTCTTTAATTACTTTAAATTTATCCAATGCACTGTTAAATGTCGAGAATATTCAGAAACTATGTGGAGCATTGAAAAAGAATCGCTCCGTAACTGAGTTACATTTGGCTAATACCGATATGGATGATACCCATGTAGTTTTTATTGCCGAATTACTCGATAAAGATTGCTGCTTACCATTGGGGTTTTTAAATCTTTCAAGGAATCATTTGACTTTTAAAGGTCTGAGCTTAATTGCTAAAAGATTAGTAGAAAATACCCAGTTATATCATCTGAATATCCGAAACAATCAGGTTAATGGTGAAGGATTGAATATCTTAGCAGAAGCGTTAATTCCTAACCGACATTTAACTACTTTAGATTTGCTGAATAACTTAGAAATTTCTCTACTTCCTGAAAAAGAAAAGAAAGAGCAACTAGATAAGAACTTAAGAATCATTGAAGAATTTATTAGTATATTAAATCCGCCAATGGAAAAGGCCAAGAAAAACTTACAAAATAAAAGGAAATCAACCAGCGACGGAAAAAACAAAAACACCACTCTTACCCATATTAACCTGATTCCACCTAATGCATCTAGACCGCCTAATTATGGGGTTTATCAAACCAAAGTAAATATTAAATATTATGAAAAAAAAGAAAAAGAAATTGAAAAGATAGGGAAAAAACTTAAGCAATACCTCGATGAAAATATTAAAAAGAGTGGTGAATTAATTAGAACGATCACTCTTAATAACTTACCAAAATTTACAAACTTATTAAAAGAAGTCAGCCTCTTTACCTTTTCTGAAAGTGGCGATTCCTTGTTACATCTTGCAGTCAATCAATCTGCATTGGAAATACTCCAAGAATTAATCAGGCGGAAAATCAATCCTCATTTATTGAATAAAAACCGGTTAATGGCCATTGAAATTTGCAAAGAGGAAGGCAAGGGGACCAAAAATGATCAGGAAATTTTCAATTTTCTTGATTCTTATCATGCTGATTTTTTCTCTTCAGATAGTAAGGCTTCAAAAACGATTACTGAAGATCCACAAAAAAAACGTCAAAAAATCTCAGTTGATTCACCTCCCTTATCTCCATTCAAGCCCTTGGAACCTGGAATCAAAGAAGATAAGTCATTAAGAATAGATTCCCTCAGCAGTACTTCCAGTTCCAGTAGTTCGGGCTCTTCAAGCATGGGAAGCATCTTGTTTTCTAATATAGCTGCTGTTCCAATAGACGAAACCGTATTTTTTGATTTGATTATGACGGGAGGAAAATTTCAACTAATCAAAGCCATTAAAAATCAACCACAACTCACGATAGCTTATGGATCTCAAGGGTTACATTTGGCTATTCAAAACGGTCAAAAAGATTGTACTACCGTTCTGTTGGATTATGGGGTAAGCGTTGAAGGAGTAGACGAAAGAAAATACGACCCATTATATTCAATTGCTAGTGATCCAGACAATGAAAACTTAGATATGGCCTTATTGTTAATTAGGAGAGGTGCAAAACCAAGTATTCCCACTTATGATCATGAGTTTAAAGTGAATAAATTTACCGGTCTACATAAAGTTGTAGCAACTGGGAAATATCGTTTGATGAAAATTTTCTTATCTTCTCCTTACTGCAATCCTAATCTTACGGATGAAAATCAGTTAACAACCTTAGATTGGGCTGTAGACCGTTATCATTTGCCTATGCTTTCCAGGTTATTGATCGATCGAAGAATGGAACCTGTCACTATTCAACGTTGTTTAAATCGAGTAACGCAACATTATAAGAATGATAAAATTAACCCAAACTTCCAAACCATAGAAAAGCTTTTAAAGGATAGCCTGCAATTAAAAATACCTGATCAACACCCAGGAATACAGTGGACCAGACGCTTGCAAATCGTTTTTGGTAGTAATTATGGAAAAAATAAAAAAACAGTCGTTATTGACAGTGAAGCGGAACATGCAACACTCTGTCTACAAAATGAATTTTCCAGACAACGACTCTTCAAACTTGTGAGCGCTGAGGATGAGAAGGAACAAGAGGATGTTAAGGGAAATCCTGTCACCGCCAGTTTAATTTTTATTGCGTCAGGCAAAAAATATGTTAAAGGTGTTAACGAACAACGGATTACATTGCGAATAGGTTTGGACTTTATAGATAAACATCACTTCGATCTTTCAATTGTTGACGCGAAACAAAAACAAGATGAGCTAATTCATAGAGTCAGTTCAGCACCACCCGCTTTCTTTACTCATCCAGCAAAAAATCGAAAAAAACCTCCTTTAACTCCTGCTGAAATTAAAGAAAAATATAAGCAAGTAGAAACTGAAGGGGCTAAAAAAGGCTTGATCCTTGGTCTACCACTCCATCACGGTGAACAGGCTTTGCTTTCCCATTTAGAAGATCTTGAAACTGTGAAAAAAATTGTAACTTCATTAGCCCAGCAACCTCAATTTGTGCAAGGCTGTAAAATTTATGGTGTGATTTTAAATATTCATAGCCCTCGTTATTGTTGCGAGAATTGTGAGGCCGCTATACTAGGTGAACAAAACTATCAAAAATCGAAATTCCTGCAAGCCTTATCCCTCCAATTGAAACAAATAGGATGTGTATTGCCCGTTTATAGCGATTTAAGAATGCTCACTCAAGTCAGCAGTTATATTCCTTTCCACCGAGATCCCATAGAAAATTCAGAGGAGATGATAACTCAAGTAGATTTTAGAGCATGTAATAATGATCTTATTCTAGAGAAAGACTTAAATTCAGTTGAGCCACAAGCTACTCAATATCATTCTCGCCAGTCCCTAGTTATGTAAAGAATTTTGGTTTGTTATCTTCTTTTCACGATTCAGCTTCCAGGCGGTGTAAGTAAGAAGTGATTAATTAGTGCCATATTTATGCGTCTGGCCAATTATTAATGATTGTAGTAGTTCTTTCACTCTTTCATGAGCCTTTGCCTTGGCTGTTTCAAGTAGCGCACCCTGTTCTGGGGAATTTTTTTGAATCCATTCTTCGGTCAAATGTCGAACCAGAAAACGAGTTTCTAATTCCCAGGAAAGTAAAGTTTTCCAGAGAAATGATTGTTGACTCTGGTTTAAAAGTGAGTTGCTGCTGTCGATATGGTTTGCCCTATTTGTTTCAGCAAGTAGTCCCGTGTGAATAAGCATGCGTGCATACTCGGACACGGAAAGCGCTTTTTGTTGGGAGAGTTTTTCAAGTTCATCTAAGTCAGCAGCGGGCAAACTGATGGCAATTCTGCGCATGAGAACCTTCTTGTTTTTTTGTTGTTCATCATTTAAATCTCATTATGAGTGTTAATTTAAGCGATTTTTCGTGATGTAAACTGCATCACTTTCAAAAAATCGTGACACACTTTACATCACTAGTCTACAAAAAACGCCAGAAATAAGCTATAAATGGTCAAAATCAAGAGAAATAACTATTAAAAATACTTTTTTTCTCTGCATGACCGTATCGCACTATAAGGCACTCCAGTGCGAGGGGTGTGGATGGAAATTAGGCCATAATAACGAGATCTGAATAACATCTGAGATGATTCTATATTTTATTTTTTATGAATTTCATACTTTTCCATGAATAAAATTTAAGTCATTTTGTACTATTTTTCGAGAATAATTGATAAGTGAACTATTCTACTCAAAGGAATTTTAAACCATGTCATAAAGTAAACAAGGTACTTTCTATAAATTAATTTATTCATACAAATGTATTCAAGTTAGTGTTATTTATTGTGACTTAAAGAAATTGCATAACAGTCAAAATTTTCTAAACTTAATTTTGAATTATTCACAAAAGAGATATTATTTTGGAACCGCGCTATGATCGCTATAACCTATAAAAGTGCCATATTCTGCAAAACCCAAGTGTCGTCCATCTTGCAGTTTCAGGAATAAATCATTTTTTGGTACTAGAGAAATAAAATTTCCCATCCATTAATCTCCGCATATCTGTTTGCCTAAGAATGCTTAAGGGTAACCAGCCATTAAAGGCTTAAAAAATCGCAACTTGATATCATTGAGAACAAGCCTAATAATAACAGGGAAAATTTATTGATAAAACCCTCTTCAGGTATTGAATATGCGTACCCATTTTTTAATCGCCATACTCCTATCTTGTTTGCTGAATATCACATCTGCTTCAGCAATGAGCCAGGATGTTTTATTAGATAATCAGATTCAAAGTACTATTAATACTGAACGGGTTAAATATCGACTACCCGCTTTATCAGTCAGTATAAAGCTACCCGAAGAAACAGTAGCTAGAGAATACGTCAGCGGTTACTATACTCTTGAGGAAAAGAAAAAAATTACGCAGAATACTTTATTTCAAATTGGCAGTATCACTAAAACATTTACGGCAACGATTATATTTAAATTAATTGAAAAGCATAAGGTCAAGCTCAGTGACCATTTAACCCAATGGCTTCCTCAATATTCTCGATGGCAGGATATTACCATAGCAGATTTATTAAAACATACCAGTGGAGTTTACAATTATACGCAGGGTAAAAATTTTGATGATCTATTGAAACAAAATCCTGAAAAAATCTGGTCACTCCATGAATTAGCTGATATCGCTTATCATCATACTGATATTGCCAAACCAGGACAGAAATATGAATACACGAATACAGATTACGTATTGTTAGGTATGATTATTGAGAAAATTACTCATCAATTTTTGCAGCACATATTCGATGAGTATTTCAATAAATACCATTTATACAACACTTATTATCTGCCGTCGGGATATCCTGATAATGTCAAAAATAGAATCGCACATGGCTATAATCAGGATGGCTTGTTTCGATTCAACACAGATGTCGCCGCCATAAATATGTCATTCAGCCCATCCTCCGGCGCAATGATCACTACACCGAGTGATATCATCCATTGGTTAAATCTGCTTTTTGAAGGAAAGATTATGACTCGTCAGTCATTAGTGAAGATGATGACTATAATCTCTGAGACCGATGCCAAACCTATAAATTTACAAACCTTGGATTTTCGGAATCAACTATTTAAGAAGGATTTATTGACTGAAGTAGGTGTAGGCGCAGGTATGGGATTGGTTTATTTCAGAAATAATGGCTTTAATTGGGTACATGCAGGAGGCATGCCAGGTTACGAATCATTTTATGCCTTTAATCCTTGCAACGGCACTTATCTGGTACTCATGTATAATGTCAAACCAAAACAGCAATTGATTTTCATAAAAATAGCCGAAAGCCTTTTTAAGGGGCTGAATAATTCAGAGTTAGTCAGCGATCATATTAAGCGATATCAACAGAAAAATTTGTTACCGCAATATTGCAAAAGAAATTGAAGAGATAAAAATTGGCTCATGACTACCGAGATGAAATCATTTAGAAAAATCATCCATGTTGATATGGATTGCTTTTACGCGGCTGTTGAAGAGCGTGACCAACCCGAATATCGAGATAAACCATTAGCGGTGGGCGGTTCTGCAGATCAGCGTGGAGTGCTCTGTACCTGTAATTATGCCGCGCGTAAATTTGGACTTCATGCAGCCATGCCCACCAGGCGTGCTCTAGCTTTGTGCTCTGGATTAATTTTATTGCCGGTTAACATGGATAAATACCGACAAGTTTCTAAAGCAATTCAGCAGATTTTTCGAAATTTCACCTCGCTGATCGAGCCGCTTTCTTTAGACGAAGCTTATTTAGACGTTACGGATTGTACGCTATTACATGGCAGCGCCACACTCATTGCTCGCGAGATTAAACGCCAAATAAAACAGCAATTAGGCTTGACTGCTTCTGCTGGTGTCGCCCCCAATAAATTTTTAGCTAAGATTGCCAGCGATTGGCATAAGCCTGATGGGTTGTTTGTGATTACTCCGGATGAAGTGACTGATTTCGTTGCGGATTTACCCATAGAAAAATTAGCAGGTGTTGGAAAGGTGACAGCGAAAAAATTGCATCAGCAGGGGATGCTGACTTATCGAGATATTCAACTGTATACTTGCCTTGAGCTACGGCATCAATGGGGTAAGTTTGGCCAGCGTCTTTATGAGCTATGCCGGGGTATTGACGAACGATCAGTAGAGCCCAACCGCATTCGGCGTTCGTTGAGCGTAGAACAAACTTTTTCCGTAGATTTGCCAGATCTACAGTCAGCACGAACGATTGTTGAAGTATTATTTCAAACATTAAAGACTCGGTTGTCCCACTATGCCGATCGCCCTATTAAGCGACAATTTGTCAAGATTAAATTCCATGATTTTACCCAGACAACAATTGAATGCGTTAATCAGCAGTTGGATTTACCGATTTTCCAGCGCTTATTAGATTCGGGATTTTTGCGTGGTCAAAAACCTATGCGGTTAATTGGCTTAGGAGTGCGTTTTAGTGAAACCGTTCAAAGTGTGGGAAATTTTCAACAAATTTCTATGTCGTATCTTTAAGAGTCAGCTATACCAATAAAATTAAGGCATTAAATTTCCATAAATATTTTTTCTAACACAGAAAAAATGCTTCGGATAAAGGAGCGGTAGAGACGGGGTTAAGCAGAATCAGTCCTATTTTTTCCGCAATGCCAGCATGCTGTAAACTGGCCTTCTAGTTGTTCGCCACAACGAGAGCATTTCCACGGGGCAGACGACTGAGGAGACAATGAGTTTTCTTGAATAAGCTGCATTGTTTTATCATATTGTTTGTTATCCATAACCCATAATTCAGGCATAGCTGCAATCTGAAGTATCCCCACGAAAAGAAGTGACATTGAAATGAAAATTTATTAAAAAGGAGGAATTAATTTTGCTATAAGGATATTCAAGATGTCGGTTAACGAACTGTTATTTTTTCATTTGGAAGAATGCTGTCCAGAGATACACGCTAAAAGACTGCAAGCGGTGATGGATGTAGCGACTGGGATACAACATAGCCGGAGGCTGTCGATTGCGGGTATTGGAAGACATTTAGCCAGTGAAACTCAGCTTAAGCACCGAATCAAGAAAGTGGATCGCTTGCTAGGAAATAAACATTTATACGGGGAATTAGCTGGGATATATAGTGGACTTTCGCAGTATGTTTTTAAATACATCGCCCAGGATAAAGTTTCGCCGGTGGTAATAGATCTTTGTTATTTAAAAGATAATCAGGATATTCAGATGCTGAGTGCAGAAGTGGCTACGCAAGGACGAACTATTCCCCTGTACCGAGAAGTATTTGAGAAGGGGGAGCTTAAAGATCGGGAAAAAGAATTTATATCGAAATTGTCGAGTTGTCTACCGGAAGGACGAGAGGTTTTAATCATCATGGATGCTGGTTTTGGAGACAGTTGGTTTGCCGCCATAGAATCCCAACAATGGTATTGGTTGGTGAGAGCCAGAGGTGGCAAGTATGTTAAATTGTCAGAGGAAGGGCAATGGCAAGAAGTCAGTGAATTGTTTCCTGAGATTGGTATTCGGGCTAAATGTTATGATCAGGCCTATATTACCCAGAGTGAACCTCGACGCTGCCGAGTAATTACTAAAAGAGGATCGGCGGTTAGTCAAAGAAAAAGGCCAGCTAAATTACCTCGAAATTATCATGGAGCCAATGGAAATTATCAGCGTTTAGCGAAAGAGCCTTGGGTATTAGCGACGAATTTACCGAAGGAATATACCACGACCCAAGTTCTCAATGCTTATAAAAAGAGAATGCAAATAGAGGAAAGTTTTAGAGATATCAAAAATACTCGTTATGGATTAGGAAGTAGACAGATTGAGACCCGGTGTGTTTATAGATGGGGAGTTTTCATGTTACTGGCTGCCATTGTACAGATTACTCTATGGATTATCGGAGTGATTGGACACAGCCAGGGATTTCAAAGAGTATTCCAGTCCAATACAGTGAAGGATAGAAAAGTATTTTCGTACTTTTATTTAGGACAATTAATCGTTGAGTTTCACAAATTGCATGAACTTATTATTGATTATAAAAATTTGACCACACAAATTGAAACGGAGTTAGCTAGAGTATGGTAAAATTTGTGGGGATACTTCAGGCTGCAATGGGAGGTAGCTCTCCTGCCGCGCTGGGGGATATTCATTTTTAATGAGCAAATAATGCCTTCACTTTCAAGAATAGACTTGAATAAATATAATTGAGTTCTATCGACAGCGCTTAATAATTTGCTGATTATTATACCAATTAGGTGGCAGGCTTGTACCTATGGAATTAATTTATAGATTTCTATCACCATATTTCGTCACTCAGCATGAGTTGATTGAGAACATTCATGAATAATACAGTCCATATCTCTTTTGAAAAAGCACAGCCTTATCATGAAAAATTTATATTTTCTTGGTTAAATGAACCCCATATTCGAGAGTTTTGGGATAATTCTAAAGCACATAAAGATGATATCATTAACTTTATTCAAGGAAGAAAAGAGCCGTCGAACTATGCCGATGGGCAATATGTTTACTGGATAGGTTCTATAGAAAATATCCCTTACTGCATGATGATGACTATTGAAGAAAAAATGGGAAAAAAACGCCCCAAACTTAAAGATCAGTATTTATCTAAAACAGGTACAACCTATAGCCTGGACTTCATGATTGGCAATTCAAATTACTTAGGGAAAGGGTTAGGCTCTCTTACATTAATATCGTTTCTTGAATTTTTTAAAAAAAATTTTGACTCTCATGCAGATACTTTCTTTATTGATCCTGATATTACAAATCCTCGAGCAAGGCGCGTTTATGAGAAGGCAGGTTTTGATTTTATCGGTGATTTTACTATGGAGGGCGGAGGAGTATTTTCTGGCCGTAAAACACACTTTCTTGTATATACAAGCTAAATTTGGCGATGAGAGAAATAATATATTTATACAGGTTTTTTAATAGTAAGTCTGGGTTCTAAAAAAAATTTAATTTTTCTACTATTGCTTCGCAGTTGCATAATTCGCATTCCTAGATAATCAGAGTTTCCCGTCACCACCGGTACTTCTGTCGCAGTAAGACAGGCACGCTTGCCTATCAGCGTACCAATCTGATTATTTATCATGTTTATGGATTTGACAACAAGATCTATTATCGAAAGCGAGCATGGCGCTGCATTTAAAAATCCAGCCAAAACTCATTAATCTTTGGTGGAAAATATCTATTTTTTATTGGATTAGTCTTTCACTTTCTTCGATCATTGAAGAAATAACATGTTAAAATTTTTATGGCTCACAGGTTTTTTAGGCAAATTTACTTTTAAAAAAAATAAACTATGTTAATTTAAAATCAAGAGGATTAATTACAAGGAGAGAGATATGAGTCGTCAACCACTTATTGCAGATGAACGCATTCAATTAAAAAATCTCATAAAAAGATTAGAACACTTGAGAAAATATGGAAACTTAGCAGTAGCAGTTCTGGGCCTTCTAGAAAGCTTACTGATAGGAGGGTTAGGGATAAATTATATATTTCAGACAGAAAGGACTAGCGCAAACGGCAGAATTTCAAAATCGCTCTGATTGGAAAGAATATGAACCAGATTACTTTATTGATGGATTAAGTTGTATTTCTCCACGAAGCCCAGCTTCAATTTCTAAAGAATGCGATGCATTGTGCTTAGAATTGAACAAGCGTAATATACCCGCACTTTTAACTTGGTGAGGTATATTTACTTCTCTTCCATTTTTTTGCTTGGTGTTGTGCTGTGTAGAGTCCGCTTATACAATTTCGAAGAACAATATTCACCAGGCTATTAGCGATTTTTTCAAAGATAATTTCAATCAATCTATTCTATTCCTAAAGAAAATTTCGCCAACCACGAGCGTCTAATTGCTCATCTAAAACAAAAGCTCACAGAAATAGAAAGTAAAGATGAAAGTAAGCCAGCATTAGTTGAACTTTCAATGCTATCGGCTAACAGAAGCATAAGGCCAAGGTCTCCTGCTCCCGGGCAGGAATCGTACGTTCCTCCCCGCCTCGCTTTTAGCAGTGCAGATAGTCCAGACTAATGTTAACCGGTACCAGAAGCAAATAGCTCGGCAAAAATTTTAAAAATATTAATAGAGCTACTGATGCGAGAATATAAAATAATTATTGTATGGAGGAATGTATGCGAGTTATTATTCATTCATCTCGGTTATTACCTCTTTCAAAAAATAACAAAATATCGAGCTTTCGTAGCTTCTCTCATACAAAAAAATTAATAAGTCCTTCAAGGGCTCCATGAGCATGTTCCCCCTATGCAAAAATTATCTGTTCTTAGAATAGCTTATTGGGGACCTAAGGGTGCCATGCAAGTGGGCCAATTAATCGTTCATATTGATGTCGCAGCTGACTACTTAAAAATTTTTCAGCAATTTTTTCAGGAGCATTTTCCATTCGGTTCCGTCAGAGCAATTGACTATTTTTTTCATGACGATGAAAGATATAGCTCAGATCCTGGGATTGGCTCTCGCGTGGATCTACGCTCTATGGAGGCTGACAACACCTCTGCTTTATGTGCGCGGTATATCGTTGGTACAAAAATTCCGTCCGACCATAGCTCTGGGGTAGCTGTGGATTTTAATCCGAGTAAATTCAATCCGTGGGTAAAATATACTGACGAAACCTGCACTACTCCTGAGATTGTTGTCCCAGCTCAAGCTAAGCAGTTTGCAGACAGAAGCGTTTATGTAAAAGGTATGCTTACTGAGGAGACAATTAAACCTATTCTAGAAGTCTGAGGTTATCCCGAAGGGGTGGAACAATATTGCCACGCTTAGTATAATTAACGCCATCCCATCATAAATAGAAGAGGAAATTCCAATGAAAAATATCACTGGAACTGATTTAAAAACTTCTAGCGCCGATGCTTTTCTCAGGCAACATACGGCAATCGCGGAAGAAGCAAAAAGTTATTATTGGGAAACAAAGTGTGAATATTACCAAATATTGTTCGATTGCCAAGCCAAAGCTTTATCTGATCCGTCATTCTTCGATGAGATTCCTTATCAGGTAAAAAATGCTTTAGTAGTGTTTTTTTGTCATTGTTTTATAAGCTTAAGGGAGGCATACAAAGTCAAAGCAAAATATCCCCTTCAAATAACAGGTCTAACCGATAAATTTCAAAAAGATTTGGGAAAAACATTGTACCCTTACAAAGGCTGGGCCATATGTTCATTAGTGGATCTTAACGTTCAACATAATATTGAATTTTACCTAAAGAGATGCCTAAAGGTAGATAAAGAAATAAATTTGTTAAAAACACGGCACGGTCTGTCTTTAAGTAATAATCAAATTAAACAGATTATAGAAAAACTTGGAAAGCATTTGATAGAATATGTAAAGTTCTTAAAAGGTTCTGAAAATGCTTATTCCTTGCTCCTGGAAATTGGTAAACGATATGGTTGTAGCAAAGAAAAATTAGAGAATCTTAAACTGCAAATGTTTGAAAGTTTAATGATCCGAATAAAAATATATTTTATTTCTGATCTTAAAAAAACGTCAATTATAGAAAAAACTTTAATTATAAAATCTTATCGTGATGATCTGAAGATAATTAGAAAGTTTTTAGCAAATGATCAATTTGCCAGTGGGTTAGATGCAAAGCGTCATAAACCTGAATACCTGAAAGAAGCTGGAGAAATTTTATATGAAACTACAAGGGATTTTTTATTCGCATGTAAGAATGGAGACTTAATTACAGTAAAAGAATTATCAAAAAACGTCTCTTACGAAATTTTAGCGGATGCTTTTTATACTGCTTGTTCTGCTGGACAAAAAAAAATTGTTAAGTTTTTATTTAGTAAAATTTCTTCCCAGAAAGGCTGGGCAAGGCAATTGCTAGGTCGACTTTATCTAGAGGAAAAAAGAATTGTCCCTATAGCTACGGAAGTGAAAGGCCATGATCTTGTACTCGAGTTTCTTTTTAGTCTCAACTATCTAAATCCCTATCTTTCATATCTTTTAAATGAAACAGCTTTATCTGTCCCCGAGAGAATCACAAAGGCGTTGGGAAAAGAGCCGGATTTTCTACTCCCTGTTCTTGTTCCTGCTTCGAGACTCGTTGCCTCTCCTGAAAAGCCAGAAACAGCCCCTCAAAAAATTCAAAATTTTTTTCAGTCAGCTAATATAGATGCGAAATTAGATGAAATTAAATCTTTGTTTGTTTCACTGAAACCTTGCGTGAGAAATTTAAGGTGGCGGTCTGTTTATTGCCAACTACAGGAAAAATTTTACGATTATGTAGAAAAATTAAATCAAATAAAGGAAGAGTTAACCACAACTGATACCTCAAGATTAAAAAACATACAAAAACGCTATACTCGAGTAATTAAAAAGATTGAAATTATCAAATCAGGATTAGTTGACCTGGAGCAGAAATTAAATTCTGTAAGAATCAATTCACCCTCCGGCAAACCATCCAGGGTAGGTTTTTTTAGTTCAGGTTCACGCTCTAAGAGTCAGGGTGATGACAGCAAACTTAGTTCAGTAGGTGTTTTAGAGCACAGACTAGAAGAAACAAAAAACGATTCATTACGACTTCTCTCAAAGTCGCGAACACCCTCGGGTTTCCGAGTAACTGGCATGCAAACCCATATGCGTTACAAGCTGTTAGAAGCAATAGAACTTTATATTGGCTTCTCAGACAATGGGAAAGAAGAATCAAAAGTCTGTATCTTCAAAGCTATGCAAACGGATGCTATTTTATTTAAGATCATGCAATTCATGATGTATCAAGCCGCTTATCTAAGCGAAGCACGTTTAATAAGAAATGCAATAGTTCATTTCAGAGGTCCGCAAGAAATGAGTAAATGTCTGTTTGATGGCTCTGCTTTAGAGCAAAAACAGGGAAATGATTTACATAAAAAAGTTATGAACTTTGCAAAAGATTTACTTTCACTCGACACAGCCAGATTAGCAAGGAATGAATTTTATAAGGAGCTAATAGAACATGGAAAGCTTTTGCGGCAAAGTAGAGAAACTTTAGATCTCTCTGAGCGAAAAGCTTTTGACTCTAGATTTAATATCAAAATGTGGTCATACCAAGCTTATGAAGCTCCATTTATTAAAAGCATGTGTCGAAGTGCATTGCAAATGGTTAACATTTTTTACCATGTTTATGGAACTCCTAATAGTCCTCATGTATTACGGAAGGAGGCTATTTCTTGGCGGCACCTGGGGCTTGATACCGATTTTATATCCTCGAATTGGTATGACAATTTCTGCTACGACATGAGCTCCAATTCAAATTCTCTCTCTCTTTAATATTTTAATGAGTCATTGTTATTTTTAAGGCAAACTCGGGCTTGTTGTTCAGCGGTAATTAATAAATCTGGATAGGGTTTGAAGTTTTGAATCATGGTTTGTACTTTAGCATATTGAATTTTTTTAGGGACATTGCTATTCCAATAACTGATTGCTTGAGAATTAGAAAATCCACAAAATTGTTTCAAGGCGACGGCAGCCACATAACCAGATGCATGCACTCCATACCAACAGTGCACATACATAGGCCCAGTGCGTTTATCAATAATATATTTAAGTTTCTTTCATTGGTGGTCAGGAGCCAGGGATGACCGACGTCAAGGAACCGCCGCCCAGTGCCGTGGTCGCCGTGGGAGACATCGTCGAGGCCGCGGGCCATCCGGTCGGCAGCGGTCTGGTCAAGGATCACTACGACCTGCGCCTGACCAACGAGGACCTCGCGCCGCTCGCGAAGCAGACGTGGTCGTCGTACAACATCTTCGCGTTCTGGATGTCCGACGTGCACAGCGTCGGCGGCTACGTGACGGCGGGCAGCCTGTTCGCCCTCGGCCTGGCCAGCTGGCAGGTGCTCATCGCCCTGCTGGTCGGCATCCTCATCGTCCAGTTCTTCTGCAATCTGGTCGCCAAGCCAGCCAGCGACGGGCGTTCCCTATCCGGTGGTGTGCCGCAGCCATTCGGCGTGCTCGGCGCCAACATCCCCGCCATCATCCGCGGCCTGATCGCCGTGGCCTGGTACGGCATCCAGACCTACCTCGCCTCCGCCGCACTGGACGTCGTGCTGCTCAAGCTGTTCTCCGGACTGATGCCCTACGCCGACGTCGAGCAGTACGGCTTCCCGGGCCTGTCCCTGCTCGGGTGGGGCAGCTTCATCCTGCTGTGGATCCTGCAGGCGGCGGTCTTCTGGCGCGGGATGGAGTCGATCCGCCAGTTCATCGACTTCTGCCGGTCCCGCCGTCTACGTCGTGATGTTCATCCTCTGCGGCTACCTGCGTGGAAGTCGGGTTGGCACGTCAGCCTCGACCTGGGTGGTGAGAAGAAGGGCTGCACGCCTGGTCAGTCATGCTCGGCGCGATCGCGCTGGTGGTGTCCTACTTCTCCGGCCCCATGCTGAACTTCGGCGACTTCTCCCGCTACGGCAAGGACTTCGCCGCGGTGAAGACGGGCAACTTCCTCGGGCTGCCGGTCAACTTCCTGGTGTTCTCGCTGCTCGTCGTCGTCACCGCGGCCGCCACGGTGCCGGTGTTCGGCGAGTTGCTCACCGACCCGGTCGCGACGGTCAGCCGAATCGACAGCGTGACCGCAATCGTGTTGGGCGCCTTGACCTTCTCGATCGCCACCATCGGCATCAACATCGTCGCCAACTTCATCTCGCCCGCATTCGACTTCTCCAACGTCAGCCCGCAGAAGATCAGCTGGCGGATGGGCGGCATGATCGCCGCCGTCGGATCGGTGCTCCTCACGCCGTGGAACCTGTACGGCAACCCGGAGGTCATCCACTACACACTCGAGATGCTCGGCGCCTTCATCGGCCCGCTGTTCGGCGTCCTGATCGCCGACTTCTACCTCGTCAGCAAGCAGAAGATCGTCGTCGACGACCTGTTCACCATGTCGAAGACCGCGAACTACTGGTACAAGAACGGCTACAACCCGGCCGCCGTGGTGGCAACCGTCGTCGGCGCCGTCCTGGCCATGGCGCCAGTCCTGCTCGGCGGCATCGTGTTCGGCATGGCGGGGGCATCGCAGTACAGCTGGTTCATCGGCTGCGGCGTGGCCTTCGGCCTGTACTACGTGCTGGCCACGCGCGGTCCGTGGCGAATGTCGGCGCTGCGCCTCGCCGAGGGGGCCACGCTGGTCGACGCGGAGAACGAGTCAGCGCTGTAACCGACCTCGACACACGGCGACGGCCCGACATTCCACAACTGGAACGTCGGGCCGTACGCTTTTCGCGTGAGTCTTCGGTTTGCAGCGTTGGGCCTCCTCGCCCAGCATCCAGGCAGCGGGTACGACCTGCTGCGACGGTTCGAGAAGTCCATGGCCAACGTGTGGCCCGCGACGCAGAGTCAGCTGTACGGGGAGTTGAACAAGCTCGCCGCCGACGGGCTGATCGAGGTCGCCGACGTCGGCCCGCGGGGCCGCAAGGAGTACCGGGTCACCGACGCAGGCCGCGGCGCGCTCGCCGGTTGGATCGTCGATCGACAAGACGACCCGCCCTATCGCAGTGCCCCGCTGTTGCGGGTGTTCCTGCTCGGTGAAATACCACCTGATCAAGCCCGCGAATACATGGCGGCCTATGCCGCACGGGCGGACGACGACCTCGCTCGACTGACGGAGCTGCGGGATTCGCTGCAGCCATGGGGTGACAGCGATGCCGAGTTCTACGGCGGGGCGGCGCTGGACTACGGCCTCAGGGTGGCGGCGATGGAGTCGGACTGGGCGCGATCGCTGGTCACGGCCATCGACGAGCGGTCGTCCCCCTAGCCGCGGAAGTTCGTTCCAGATTTTGGTTGCATCGCGATAGTTTCCGATATATCGTCAACGTATCGGAAGCGCATTCGGCGTTTCCCGCCGAAGGAGAAATCACATGAACACCCCATTCACACCCCCCAGCGGCCCCTTCGAGGGTCGGCCCCACGCAGGCGGCTTCGGCTTCGGGTTCGCACCCGTCGACCGTCGCGCCATCCACGAACATCGCCGCGCCGCACGCCGCGGGTTCCGCGAAGCGGTCCGCGAGCACGACGGCGGCGGCCATGACGGCCCGTTCGGTCCCGGTTTCGGACCAGGCTTCGGCGGTCCCGGCTTCGGTCGTGGATTCGGCGGCCCCGGATTCGGACCGGGTTTCGGTCGCGGTGGCGGCGGCCCACGTGGCGGCGGCCGCGGACGGGGCCGCGGCAAGCGTGGCGACGTCCGCGCAGCCATCCTGACGCTGCTCGCCGAGCGGCCGATGCACGGCTACGAGATGATCCAGGAGATCGCCGAGCGCAGCCAGGATCTGTGGAAGCCCAGCCCCGGCTCGGTCTACCCGACCCTGCAACTGCTGGTCGACGAGGACCTGATCGTCGGCACCGAGAGTGACGGCAGCAGCAAGAAGCTGTTCGAGCTCACCGATGCCGGCCGCGCCGCGGCCGAGAAGATCGAGACCGCGCCGTGGGACGAGATCACCGAAGGTGCCGACCCCGCGGCCGTCAACCTCCGCAGCGCCGTCGTCGCACTCATGGGCGCAGTCAGGCAGTCCGCGTTCGCGGGCACCGCCGAACAGCAGCAGCGCATCGTCGACATCGTCAACAACGCCCGTCGCGAGATCTACGGCATCCTGGGCGAGACCGAGTAGGTAAGCCACACCAGAAGGGGCGCATTCGGTACGGGTTTCCGGACTGAATGCGCCCCTTTCCTGGTTGGGTCTACCCATGAGCACGTTTCAGCTGGGCACATTCCCCGTCGGCCGCGTCGGCTTCGGCGCCATGCAACTCCCCGGTCCCGGGGTGTTCGGGCCGCCGCGCGACCACGATCAGGCGATCGCCGTGCTGCGGCGCGCAATCGAACTTGGCGTCGACCACATCGACACCTCTCAGTACTACGGTCCCAACGTCGCCAACGAGCTCATCCGCGAGGCCCTGCACCCCTACTCCGGCGACCTCGCGCTGGTCAGCAAGGTCGGAGCGCGCCGCGACGGCGCGGGCGGCTGGCTGCCCGGCGCAGCAGCCCGACGAATTGCGCGCCGGCATCGAGGACCAACCTGCGCAGCTCGGACGTCGACCGACTGGCCGCGGTCAATCTGCGCATCGCACGGTGACGACCCTTCAGCGGCCGCCAGTCGACCGCGACCGTTCGACCGTCAGCTGACCGCGATGATCAACGCGCGCGACGAAGGCCTCATCGGCGGCATCGGGCTCAGCAGCATCAGCCGAGACCACCTGCAGATCGCGCTGGACCGCACCGAGATCGTCCGGTGCAGAACGCCTACAACCTGGCCGACCGCACGTCGCAGCCGGTCCTCGACGCCTGCACCGACACGGCATCGCCTTCGTGCCGTTCTTCCCGCTCGGCTCGGCTTCACCGCCGACAACCGGTGCTCGGCAATCCCAGCCGTCAGGGGCCGCCTCCGAGCTCGGAAGACTCCCGCGCAGATCGCCCTCGCGTGGACCCTGTCCGCCGCCCCAACGTCTGCTGATCCCCGGCACGTCGTCGCTCGCGCACCTCGAGGAGAACCTCGCCGTCGCCGACATCGAGCTGCCCGCCGACTTCACCCCCTGAGCCCCTTCCCGCGGCGGTAGTGTGCACGGGGTCGGGGTGCCCTGTCGCAACGTGAAAGGTGCCGTCCATCAGTACCAATGCCATCGGTCGGGTCGCCGCGGTCATCGCCGCGTGCGCCGCCGCGCCCCTGATCCTCAGTGCGCTCGCCCACGCCGACCCCGATCCCGATCCCGCCCCGGATCCGGGCGCCCCCGCCACCGACCTGCGGGCCCAGTGCGAGTCCCCCGCGTTCGGCGGCGTCCTCGTCACCGACGTGCAACAGGGTGTGCCGCGGTCGGTCTGTCAGTACATCGTCTCTGGCCACTTCTACTACGACACCTACGAGAACGGCGTGTACCTCGGCACGGCCGTCTACCAGGACGGGAAGACGGTGCCCACGGAACGCCCGCCCATCCCGAAGTCCTCGGGGACGTCAGTCTCCCCTTCAACCCCTTCTTCTAGAAATATCCATGGGCGTACCGAGGATCGATGCCGACGGCATGCCGCGCGGCGGGCCGGACGCCTCGTGCCTGGACCGGTTGCTCGAGACCGACCGCCTCGAATACCTCGACCGCGACGACGTCGATCCTCAGATCAAGCGCAGCGTTGTCAGGCGCTCGAGGTCACCGGCGACTGGTTCGGCAACCACGAACGATTCGCGCACCTCGTGCTCGACGAGGTGGCCGACGTCCCCGACCCCCGCATCCTCGAACTGGGCTCCGGACACGGCGGGCTGTCGGCCAAGGTGCTCGAGATGCATCCCACGGCACACGTGACGGTGACCGACGTCGAACCCGACTCGGTGGCGGCGATCGCAGCGA
>CAWFUJ010000004.1:0-15000 GCA_963818985.1 uncultured Pseudomonadota bacterium
ATCAAAATAGATTATTTATAATCAGCTACTCATGAATATCGATACTATTACCATTTCACGTATTCAATTTGCTTTTACGATAGCTTTCCACATTTTATTTCCCGCCTTTAGTATTGGTCTCGCAACTTTTTTAGCTATTATGGAAGGAGTTTGGTTAAAAACAAAAAATCCTTTATATCTGAATATTTGCAAGTTTTGGTTGAAAATTTTTGCGCTGACATTTGGCATGGGTGTCGTGTCAGGTATTGTCATGGAATTTCAATTAGGCACCAATTGGGCCGGTTATACTCATGCGGTAGGTCCTGTGCTTGGTGGTCTATTCACTTATGAAGTCTTAACTGCTTTTTTTATTCAGGCAGGCTTTCTTGGGTAATGATTTTTGGCTGGGAACGTGTTGGTCCAAAA
This sequence comes from uncultured Pseudomonadota bacterium, assembly GCA_963818985.1. Taxonomy (GTDB): domain Bacteria; phylum Pseudomonadota; class Gammaproteobacteria; order Coxiellales; family Coxiellaceae; genus JAFEDN01. Next base: position 406 of record CAWFUJ010000004.1, read on the forward strand.
TTATATTACCTAGCCACATTATTAGTCGTCATCGGTGTAACCCTTTCAGCTTTTTGGATTCCGAGTGCCAATTCTTGGATGCAATACCCTGCTGGGTTCGAATTAGTCAATGATCAATTTAAAGTAACAAATTGGCTACAGGTTATTTTTAACCCAACGGTTTGGCCACGGTTTTTGCACATGCTGCTTTCCGGTTATATTACCACGGGTTGGGTCATTGTCGGTATTAGCGCACATTATCTATTACAAAATAAATACCCAGACTTTTCCCAAATTTGTCTACGATTTCTGTTTCCTGCTTTACTCATTTTAACTCTCGTGCAAATTTTTCTCGGTGATAAAGCTGGCCTTAATATATTGCATTATCAACCCATTAAAACTGCAGCGATCGAAGCCAATTGGCACACCCAAAATGGGGCGCCATTATTATTATTTGCAATCCCCGATGAGCACCAAGAACGAAACTTAGCTGAAATTCGTATTCCAAAATTGGGTAGTTTGATTAATACCCATCACTGGAATGGTGAGTTACCTGGATTAACATCGGTGGCTTCAGCAGATCGGCCATGGGTTGCTCCGGTGTTTTTTTGCTTTAGGATCATGGTAGGTATTGGCTTGCTCATGCTGTTATTTGCTTTGATCGGAGTCATTTTCCTGGTTCGCGGCCAGCTTGTTGGTCATCCATGGTTTTTAAAAATCTGTCTCTATTTTTCTCCTGCTGGATTTATTGCCATCATTTGTGGATGGTTAACGGCTGAAATCGGCCGTCAACCTTGGGTGGTACAAAATCAATTACGAACTTTGATGTCAGCTTCGGCGGTACCCTTACGCAATGTCATTATTTCTTTTGCTTTGATTATTATTGTTTATGGCATTATATTTGGCATTTTTTATTTTCGATATCTTTATAGAATTATTCAACATGGCCCTGAAGATTTAAATATTGAATCTTCCCATTTTCATATATGGCAGAGGAAAAGATTTTGGAGTAAACACCATGGACCTATTACCGCTCGCCTGGGCATTTGTTATTGCATTTTGTATTGTCATGTATGTCATTTTAGATGGATTTACTTTAGGCATAGGCATGCTATTGCCATACCTGAATCAAGAAGAAAAAGATAATGCCATGAGCGTGTTACTACCCACTTGGGACGGGAATCAAACCTGGTTGGTTTTAGGTGGCGCGTCTTTATATGGAGCTTTCCCATTAGCTTTTAGCATGTTGTTACCGAAATTTTATTTACCCATTTTACTGATGGTGATTGCTTTACTATTCCGCGGTGTTATTTTTGAATTCCGCCTCAAGGCCTTAGGCCGAGGTCGACAAATATGGGACTTTATTTTTGCCGGTTCCTCTTTAATCGTCACCATGGTGCAAGGAATCACCCTTGGTAATTTTATCACTGGATTTAAAGCGGATAGCTCTATCGTGGTGCCATTTACCCTATTCACCGCCGTTGGGTTAATTTTTGGCTATTGTTTACTAGGTTCAACTCGATTAGTTTTAAAAACCAGTGAATCCTTGCAGAATAAAATGTATAAGCTTTCTTTTGTCATTTTATTTGTGGTCATGGTTGCTTTCGCTATCGCTAGTGTGTGGACCCCTCTGTTGAATTCTCGCATATCCGCTCGCTGGTTCAACGAAGAGCATTGGATTTATTTAATGATCCTGCCTTACATTTCCGCCATCACTTTTGGAATTCTGATTTGGTCTTTGTTTACTCGGCAGGAAATATTTCCATTCTGGTGTACGGTGGTTTTATTTCTTTGCGCTTATATTGGCTTTATTATTAGTTTATATCCCTATATTCTTCCTTTTCAAATCACCATCTGGGAAGCCGCTGCGCCAACTAGCTCGTTAAAATTTTTATTATTCGGGGTCATTATTATGTTACCCATTCTATTAGTTTATACTGGCTATTCTTATCATATTTTTAAAGGTAAAGTTAAAAATGTCTTTCACTATTAAAAAATGGGTTTGGTTTTTAGGGATATACCTCATCAGTCTAATAGTCTTTGCAAGTTTTAGTTTTTTTTCACATTGGCTAGTTAAAATAATTTGAAAAATGTAAATAACCTGGCTGATGACGACAAAGGAATTTTGCTGAACCAGGAGATTGACTTGACAGAGAGCTTTTGTTTTGACTATAATATTTACAATAATAATCAATGACATAATCAATAGAGGATGAAGATGCGAGACGAGATACTTTCAGCACAAGAACATAAATTCATTAATGAAGTATATCAAAGAATTGCCAGTGAAATTCGTTCTAAAGATGACCCATTTATATTTTGGTTAAAAAAATATCTTCTTGTCTATTCCGGGAGATTTGACTACCCAGCCGATCTCAAACACCCTGCTAGTTTGAATAGTAGATTAGCAAGGGAACGAGAACGAAGTGATCCAGTACATTTAATAGATTTGGAATTGTCTCGTAACTTATTGGCTGAAGCTGTTTCTTGCCTATTGCAAAGCCAAGTCAATCAGCCAGAGAGTAAGGAAAATGTTAATTTGATCATCATCGCCCGGGAGGCTCAGGACTATTTAGGACGCATGATCGAGGAAAAATTACATATTAGAAAGGTCCAGAGACAAAATAACACAGTGCAGGTGACACCTCTGGTAGCCCTCATTATCGTGGTTATAGCTATCTCAAAAGGGTACCTGGATATGGAATTTCTTTCAATTCCAATGCTTTTAATGTGGATAGGGGATGGTGATCGCGATAGAAGGATTCAATATAATGGTCACCGGGGGGTAACTCGGAAATTTGTGGAAGCTTTTGTCGGCTGTAATCAGAAAACAGTTCACCTTGTTGGGTTATTGCCTAATAAAATCATTTCGATGGTTGGCGATGATTTCAAAAATATTTATCAAAGAACGCTAGCCGACTTAAACCAGCAGACGCTTTCCGTTCCTCTTAAAGTGGAGGGAAGATTCTTTCATACTCTGCGGATTATGCAACAAGCCGAGAAAGCTGAAGGAAAAGTTTCTGATCATCTTACCTGTGCAATTTGTTTAGATGGTTTTACAAATGATAAGAATGATAAGTTTTCTGGCGCCTACTATAGCCTCACCGAGATTAAGTCACCCCAAGAATCGCCCTATCAAGGTCCCTATCATAGGGCCTGTCTTTCGTTTTCGAAGCAATCTAAAGACCCTTTGACCCGGAGAAATTTAATAAGAGACTCCCAGATTGGACTACCTGTTTTAGTTTCCTTGGCATACAGTGTGAAGGATCTCAAGGATCTTGAATCGAAAAGTCCTCACCGCATCAAGTTGGAAAATAATGGTAGTATCAGTTTACAGGCCTGCGATGAACCTGACTTAGAAAGCGGTAGTAATAAAAACTCGACTACTTTAGTGAATAGAAAACAGCCTCTTATATGGAATGTTAATAGTAGTAGTAGTGATAAGCCAGAACTTGATACATCTGCTCAGAGTTTAGGTTTAGAGGGTCTTAAATATACGTGATTGAGATACGGACGTGGACATGCGATTTCAATTGAGCGATTTAATTGTTTTTCAGCGGTACAGCGGTGCGATGATTTTAGTGACGTTATGAACGTCGATCGGCTTCCTCTGCCAGGCCCCGCCATTGCGATTGTCCCGCGAACCCCTGGCGATGGAAAATATTGACGGCGGTGATTCAAGAGACTTCAAAGTATAGCCTTATAGGGAATATTACAATTAGTGCTTGACTATCTACTAATAAGTAGATTAATATAGGAGTCATGAATACAGCAAGTTCTGATAGTTATGAAAAGATACTGATTGTTGCCGAAGCCTTGATTCAACAGAATGGGTATAATGCCTTTAGTTATAAAGATATTGCTCAAATTGTTGGCATCAAGACTTCAAGCATTCATTATTATTTTCCAACGAAAGTCGATTTGGGGAAACAGGTGGTCGTGCGGCACATTGACGCATTGTGTCAAACATTCGAAGCCATATTGAAGAGTTCAATCTCTTCTAAAGAAAAACTGATCGCGTTTTTTGATACGGTGATTGCAAAAACCTATGATGCCGACCGAAAAATGTGTTTAGGAGGCATATTAGCCTCTGAAATGCTGACACTACCGGAATCGTTGCAACTGGAAGTACGTGCTTTTTTCAAGCGCATTGAAAAATGGATGACACTCTTGTTAAAGGATGCTCAGGCGAGTGGAGAATTCAGCTTGCAAGCAGACCCTCAACAAGTTGCAAAGCTTGCTCTAGCGATACTGGAAGGCGCTTTATTATTAGCACGGCTGTATCAAGATGAAGCAAGTTTAACCTTGGCCAAACAGCATATGCTTGCCGCGGTAGGCGCGTAATGCTTATTAAACTAGGGGAACTAGCCTTTGCAAGGGTGAAATGTGTTTTAGGATAATTTTTTTAAATAATAAACCTATCTTCCAGTAGATAGATCAAAAAGTGAGGTTATATATGAACAAAGATACTATTAATCAGGACAATCAGCAGGAGAAGATCGTATTGTGGGGAGTCTCTCTATCACCCTATGTCAGAAAAGTGCAAATCGCGCTGGCAGAAAAAAATTTGGCCTATACTCATCATCAAGTTTTGCCTAATGTATTGGCAAAAGCCCTTAATCAAACCAATCCGGAAGCTTTTCAGCAAGCCAGTCCGTTAGGTAAAATTCCTGCTATACAAATAGGTCATTATTATCTGGCTGATTCGGCGGTTATTTGCAGTTATTTAGATAAAAAGTTCCCAAATGCGACAGCTTTTTACCCAGATTGCCCTCAAGCTTATGGAAAAGTGCGTTGGTTTGAAAACTATGCCGACAACATTTTTATCGAGATTGCTTATAAAAAAATCTTTCTGGATGCGGTTGTCAAACCAGCTGTATTTAGCATTAGCCCACAACAGGATGCGATTGAACATGCCAAAGCCAAGGAATTACCGCCTTATTTGGACTATTTAGAACAAGCTATCGAAAATTTTACCTGGATCGCAGGAGATCAATTTTCAATAGCCGATGTGGCGTTAGTCACTCATTTTATCAGTCTACAACAGGCAGGGTTTCAAGTAGATAGTGCAAAATGGCCTAATTTATATCACTACCTTCAACGAGTAATGGCAAGACCAACAGTAAAAAATTTGTTGCCAAAATAACTGCTGATAGGTTGGTTTTCTTTAGCGGATTTTCTAAATTTTATTAACACAAAGAGGAAAAAAATATGCGAAATTCTTATAACTCTTTCATTGCCACACTGACATTAGCACTTGAAACAAATACGTTCAATCCAGTGCATCAGGGTGCACTGATGAGTCAACCGTTACTGCTTGAAGCTTTTATGGAAGCATTTCCAGAACGTACCGATATTGCCTTAAGTTCACCAGGTTACACTTGGTTAACTCTGACGTCTAGTTGTGATATTTACTTTGAAAGACTAAAAATAATTTTGAACAATAAAACTTATAGAGATGCCTTATTAAATGCACCCGACACATTTGGGCAGACGGCGTTGGAATGTGCTTGGGAAGCCAAAAATTTTAAAGCGGTGATAGAATTGTTAAAGTATAATCCTAAAATGAGTGGTGAAACTTTTGCCGCCATAATCGGGTCAACCAACCCCGAAATAACCCTTGAATTGAAAGAACAACTGAAAAAACAGTATCCTCAATTCACAGAAGCCGCGGTGACAATCCAGGCCTTGATAAACACTTATTTAGCACAGAAACATTTTTTAACAGTCAAGCCTAGTAGCCAGGAAAGTGAAACGACAACGCCTATTTTTAATCCGCCCAAATAGTTGCAAGCAACATTTTGATTGCATCGAAGGTCAAGCCAACCCCCACGCTACCAAAAACATCTTTCTCTGAATAATGGTGGCGTGGGGAAATAATTGTCAAATATCTTTGCGCAGGATTGTTCTCAGCTGCCTCGGTTAAATATTTTAAATAGGGAGTCGCGGGACAATCGCAATGGCGATGGTGTTACTTCCCTGGTTATCCTCTCAAAGAACAAATGCTAGTTTGCACGGTATGCTTTAAGGTAGCAGAAGATACTTTATCAAGGGTGTGTTTATAACGTTCATACAAAAGAGTCGAACCCGAATAACGTGATAATAGCTCGTGAGGATTGTCAGGATATTGACAAACATACTCAAACTCTGGATCAAGGGAATATAGAAGGTCAATTGTCACATTTTTTAAATGGCCCACATCAACTGTTCGGAACCCACCCTCATGACCATTCTCAGCAGGAAGGACATATTGCGCTTCAACCTGAGCGGGGGACCAGATGCTCCTGACGAGATATTCGTTGGAGAGTTTTGGGGGAAACCAACGTCATCAATTCTTCTGAGGGAAAGCCTAGGATCTTAACATCTGCTAGATTTATGACGGCTTGAGCCTGGCTCCCAACTGTGTTGTTTTTTTGTAACCAAATTTTTACTTTGCTTCGATCATCTGGATCTGAAGTGAGTAACATCGTTTTATTTTCTGGGATTTTTATTGGCGAAGGGGGATCAGTTTCGGTTTCAGGTAATACATAGAGAACAAATTGGTTAACCTCCATAATGTAATAATTCATCATTTGATGAAAAATTGCATGACAACGTCCCTGTTGTATTTCTAAACAGGATGCCGCTTGGCACCTTTTTAGACATCCCCTCACTCTAGCCGAGGGGAAGTAAAATTATTATTCGGCGCCGACGTGAGGGCTGGAGATGGCTTAGCTGACCATAATGAAGAATATGATGGAAGCTGCAATGATTTGGCAATTCGTTGAGGGTTTTCAGCCTCGCCTAATAAATAAGAAATAACTATGCTTACGACATGATCGATTAAATTCGAAAATTTGAAATAAAACCAAAATGTTTCGAATTCGAATTCATCTGGGGCCTGTCCATCGAGGGATTTATAAATTAATTCCTTTGCTAGGTAACAAAGCACCGGGTAGGCGATAGATGCGACTTTAACATGATAATTATAATCCAACTCTGCACTAATTTCTCCATATAATGCTTCTTCTTCTGCGGTTAGAGATTTTTCCCCCAGAGAAATTTCAATTAGCGATGTATTTAATTTCAAATAGCCTAACAGCCCCTTTAATGCAGCGACATCGATCGATTTATCATCGATATCGAGTTTTTCTAGTTTTGGATAAGCAGGTAATAGTAATGATGATAACAAAAATAATCCTGCCTGCAAATTAGTTAAGCCTACACGTCTTAAATCCAACCTATCAGCCTTATTTAGAATAGTAACTTTTAACTCATTTGAAAAAATCGCCGGTAGAGAGACTGTCCATATTCCCTTTTCTCCTTCGAGCTGCATCGGGAAATTTGTCTCCTTAAAATCAGATGGAATATGCAATGGTTCTTCTCTTCTAAGGCTAATATTTAAATCACCTAATAGATAATCATTAATGATAAATTGAATGACATGTTTCGGCAGCAGTGAAATCAATACCCGCAAGACTTCTCTGGCAACGAGCTGAAGATTATAATCAAGTTGATTATTCACTAATTCCCAAGCCTTTGCTTCCTCAGGTGTAACGTTGACCTTACGATATGTTATCACTCTTAAGCTAGTATTCGATTTTAATCGTTCAAACAGAATTGTTATACACTCTTCAGATAGATTAGGGTATTGCCATAAATGCATTTCTTCTAACACTGGAGCCATGTGAAACTTTAAATTAGAAATAAAAATTTTTAAAGCTGGAAGGCTTATGGAATTACTCTCCAAATTAATGCTCTTTAGAGTAAAGCAATAAAAATTAATAATTTCAGCTATTTGCTCTATCAACTCTTCATTATCAATTTTTGGAAATAATGCGACAAATTTAAAATGAACAAGTTCACCTTGGCTATCTTTGCCTTTATTAATCTCATTTTCAAAAAAAATAACTGCGTCAATTAATTTTTTTTGTTGGAGTGAAATAGTTTGATGACTGGCTTCTCCTCTAACCATTCTTCGAACTATTTCCTTAAATATGACCAGATATTCTTCCTGCGCTAAATCGTTAGGTTTGCTAATAGCTTTTGATTTTGTTTCATTAGCAAATTTTTTATCATCTAAGCCTTGAATGGGAATAAGATCGGGCCCGATCAATTCTCTTGGTCGGAACAGTCTATCGCCAAAAGTATTTCTCATTTGACTTTCCTATATTTACTTTTAATTATTATATTTTAAACTTCTTTAACCAGAGGTTGATATTATAGCGAAAAAAAAACTCAGCAGCAATATGGGTAGCGACTTTAAAAATCTGCGAGATCTAATATAGTTTCAAGCAAATTTTTTGATTGCATCGATGGTCAAGCCAACTCCCACGCTACCAAACACATCTCCCTGAATAATGGTGGCGTGGGGAAATAATTGTCTAATATCTTCGCGCATGATGGGTACTCGGGTCGTACCCCCGGTATAAAATATAGCTTGAATTTCGTTATTTTTGATTTGGGCTTGCTGAACTGTTTCTTTTATTGCTGTTAATAAACTTTGTCGATACTCTGTAAGCGACTCATTGAATTGTGGACGAGTAACTTCAACTTTTAAATCTTCCTCAATAAAATTTAAATCCAAGTCAATTTTATCCATATCACTTAAATATTTTTTGGCAGTTTCGATAGTATGCAAAATTAAATGTCCTTGCTGACGTATAAGTACGCCGATTAAGCGCTTAAGTAATGGCTTTTGATAGGCAATTTGATAAATTCGGCGCACGTCGTTAATGACATGGGTGGTATATAATTTTCTTAACAAATGCCAGGCAGTCAGCTCATGATAAATGGCATCGGGTACCACAATATCGCTGCTCGAGCCTTTCATAAGGGGGTGCATGCCTAATAAGGGCATCACTTTCATCAAACTCAAACGTCTATCAAAATCATTCCCGGCAATACGAACGCCATAGTTGGCTAAAATATTTTCTGAGCGACTCAGCGAAGGATTTTTTACCCCCAGCTGAATGATAGAAAAATCAGATGTCCCACCACCCATATCAATCACCAGAACTAATTGTTGCTCGGTGAGCGTGCTTTCATATGCAAAACCGGCTGCCAGTGGTTCATATTGGAATGAAATTTCAGTGAATCCCTGCTCGCGGGCAATTGCTTCTAACGTTGATTGTGCCAACCGATCTTTTTCCGGATCGACATGAAATATCACCGGCCGACCCAAAACCACTTGCCTGATTTGAGTCTTGGAAACCATCTCGGCTTGTTGTTTGAGATACTTAATGAATTCGCCGATAATTTGAGTGTAGGGGACTAGCTTGGTGCCTACCAAAGTTTCATCGTTTAATAACGAAGAACCGAGCAATGATTTAAGTGACATCATGAGGCGCCCAGGCTCACCCTCTAAATACTGGGTTACGCCACGCTCACCAAATATTAATTCTCTTAATTCGGTATTATAAAAAATAGCCGAGCGCAATCGTGGTTGGCCGTCTTCTAATATCACCAAATGGGGTTTTTGCATTAAATTAACGCCAATGGTGGAATTGCTAGTTCCAAAATCTAAGCCGCATACGGTCATGGTTTAAATATCTGAGTCGGTTTAATGAGACCGGTGATGGTACCCTGCTATGCTCGCAATTGCAACCTCATTAATAGTGTAGTCTAGTCGCCGTTTCAGTTTCTAACGATTCTGATTGTCGAAATTTATTGCCAAAAACCGTCAAACCGCTCAAATCATAGCTGACTCCTTTATTGAGCCTTTGTGGATACAATTCATCTCCTAAAAGAAAAGACATAATTATCATCAAGATTTGTTCGCCTGCTGTTTTTGAAAGTCTCGTATCATCGCTTTCCTGATTAAAATCATTGTACATTTTTAAAAAAAATGTCAGCGTAACGTGTGCAACATCAAGCTGCTCATTATAGGTTAGCTCCGATTTTATCTGTTCTTTAATGCATTTTTCTTCCAAAGAAAAATTTAGTTGTGACGTTAAGGTTAATTTTTTCAAAGTGCTATTATTTTTTAAATATGCCAATATCTGACCCAGCTCTTTTATATTTTGCGATTTATCTTCAGAAATATCTAATTCCGTTAGGAAAAAATTAGTCGGCGTAAATAATGATAACCCAAATAAAATGGCTGAACTCAAAGTAGGAAAACTGATAGATTGCAATGTTGCACGATGAAGTGTGACAAAAGTTAATATATATGGCTGATAATATATGGGAATAACTTTTGGCATAGATAAAGTTGTTAATCCAGGTTTTGCTAGCCCCATGTGTTTTATAAATTTTTCATCTTCTCCCTCAAAATATAAAGGTTTATTTTTTCTCTGGGGGATGTTTAAATCACCTATTAGAAAATCTACAATGACAGAATGAACAATATCTTTAGGAATATATAAAATCAATATTGGCAAAACTTTGGTAGCAAATTCTAACTCAATATTATAATTAAGCTCATTTTCTACAGATTTCCAACCCGGTATTTCATTGATTTGGAACCGACTCGGAAAACCAGTTATTACTTTTAGACTAATATTTGATTGTAATTGTTCCAAAATAATTGGGATACATTCAGATATGCTTGAATCTTGCCAAATATTAATCTCTCTTAAAAATAAAGCCGAATTCAACTTTAGCGAAGAATAAAAAATCTTTAGATTAGAAGAATATATATAATTTCTATCTATTGTAATCTTTTGTAAGGTTGAACAATGAAAATTTATAATTTGCATAATCAGTTTCATTAATTCCTCATTAATAGAACTGAATTTAGTGTTTAATCTAAAATGAATAAGTTCTCCTTGGCTATTTTTACCGTTATTGATCATATTTTCATAATCAATCACAGCGTCAATTAAATTTTTCTCTTGGAAGGAAATCATCTCCCGGCTAGTTTCTGAATTAACCATCCTTCGAACTATTTCTTTAAATATGGTTACGATTTGCATCTGAATTCTGCGTTTTTCTACTTTTGCTTTTAATTCAGACATCATATCTAGAGCTGTTAGGTGCGTTGGTAATTTTATATCACATGTGGAAGAATGCGAAGATGAGGAAGAATGTGAAATTATGCTTGGAGGATTTCCATTGAACATAGCTCTGCGTTTTTCTATTTTTGCTTTTAATTCTGACATTATGTCTTGCTGTTGACCTAATTTCTTAACTTCATCATTTTTTTTACTGTCAGAAATCGAATTTCTAAGACTGCTTCGGTCGAAGTTTTTTATTTCAAGCAGCAGATTTCCTAGGCTCTTTAATTCACCATGACCTAGTTCACTTGGGGTTTCATTTAAAGGATGGGTTGATTTTTTTTTCATTTTTATTTACTAAAATGTCTTAGTTAGTTGGTACAGCTTATCAAAAAAAAACCCGTAACAGGGATTGTTACGGGTTTATATAAAATAAATCCTGGCGGTGTCCTACTTTCGCATGAAAAAAATCATACTATCATCGGCGCTGAGCGTTTTCACTTCTGAGTTCGGAATGGATTCAGGTGGTTCCCACTCGCTATGGCCGCCAGAAAAGCGTTTGTAACTAAGAAGAGATTCATTGATTTATTTTAAAAATCATCAAAACATGAATAGTCATTCATAGTCATCGAATTCATACAATTTAATAAAAGTAAGGTTTGCGAAGCACATATCTTTGCATGTCGTTGTGCGCGTTATTGTTATTGGCGTTTTTCAAAAACCATTTAAGGTTGTATGGTAAGCCTCACGATTAATTAGTACAAGTTAGCTTCACACATTACTGCGCTTCCACACCTTGCCTATCAACGTCGTAGTCTTCAACAAGGGCTTCATGGGAAAACTCATCTTGAGGGAGGCTTCCCGCTTAGATGCTTTCAGCGGTTATCCCGTCCGAACTTAGCTACCCGGCTATGCCACTGGCGTGACAACCGGTACACCAGAGGTTCGTCCACTCCGGTCCTCTCGTACTAGGAGCAGCTCCTCTCAATTTTCCTACGCCCACGGCAGATAGGGACCGAACTGTCTCACGACGTTCTAAACCCAGCTCGCGTACCACTTTAAATGGCGAACAGCCATACCCTTGGGACCTGCTTCAGCCCCAGGATGTGATGAGCCGACATCGAGGTGCCAAACACCGCCGTCGATATGAACTCTTGGGCGGTATCAGCCTGTTATCCCCGGAGTACCTTTTATCCGTTGAGCGATGGCCCTTCCATTCAGAACCACCGGATCACTAAGACCTACTTTCGTACCTGCTCGACCCGTCAGTCTCGCAGTCAAGCACCCTTTTGCCTTTACACTCTTGGTACGATGTCCGACCGTACCGAGGGTACCTTTGTGCTCCTCCGTTACTCTTTGGGAGGAGACCGCCCCAGTCAAACTACCCACCATACACTGTCCTCATCCGGATTAACGGACCTAAGTTAGAACCTCAATAACAACAGGGTGGTATTTCAAGGTTGGCTCCATCAGAACTAGCGTTCATACTTCATAGCCTCCCACCTATCCTACACAGTAATCATCAAAGTCCAGTGCAAAACTATAGTAAAGGTTCACGGGGTCTTTCCGTCTAGCCGCGGGTACACTGCATCTTCACAGCGATTTCAATTTCACTGAGTCTCGGGTGGAGACAGTGTGGCCATCGTTACGCCATTCGTGCAGGTCGGAACTTACCCGACAAGGAATTTCGCTACCTTAGGACCGTTATAGTTACGGCCGCCGTTTACCGGGGCTTCGATCAAGAGCTTCTCCTTGAAGGATAACCCCATCAATTAACCTTCCGGCACCGGGCAGGCGTCACACCCTATACGTCTTCTTACGAATTTGCAGAGTGCTGTGTTTTTAATAAACAGTCGCAGCCACCTGGTCTCTGCGGCCTCTCTCAGCTCCTGTCGCAAGACATTCACCTACAAAGGGCGTACCTTCTCCCGAAGTTACGGTACCATTTTGCCTAGTTCCTTCACCCGAGTTCTCTCAAGCGCCTTAGTATTCTCTACCTGTCCACCTGTGTCGGTTTGCGGTACGGTTCTCATAAGTTTGGCTAGCAGCTTTTCCTGGAAGCCTGGCATCAATGACTTCGCTCAACACCGAAGTGTCAAAACCACGTCACACCTCAGGGTTAATGAAAAACCGGATTTGCCTAGATCTCTCCCTACATGCACAAACCAGGACAACCAACGCCTGGCTCATCTAGCCTTCTCCGTCCCCACTTCACCACTTATAAAAGTCCAGGAATATTAACCTGGTTCCCATCGACTACGCTTTTCTGCCTCGCCTTAGGGGCCGACTCACCCTGCTCCGATTAACGTCGTGCAGGAAACCTTGGACTTCCGGCGTGAGGGTTTTTCACCCTCATTATCGTTACTCATGTCAGCATTCGCACTTCTGATACCTCCAGCAAACTTCTCAATTCACCTTCATCAGCTTACAGAACGCTCCCCTACCACGATGCACTTATCGTGCGACATCCGCAGCTTCGGTGCATAGTTTTAGCCCCGTTACATCTTCCGCGCAGGCCGACTCGACCAGTGAGCTATTACGCTTTCTTTAAAGGATGGCTGCTTCTAAGCCAACCTCCTGGCTGTCTATGCCTTCCCACATCGTTTCCCACTTAACTATTACTTGGGGACCTTAGCTGGCGGTCTGGGTTGTTTCCCTCTTCACGACGGACGTTAGCACCCGCCGTGTGTCTCCCGTGATTCAATTAGCCGGTATTCGGAGTTTGCATCGGTTTGGTAAGCCATGACAGCCCCCTAGCCGAAACAGTGCTCTACCCCCAGGAATCATTCACGAGGCGCTACCTAAATAGCTTTCGGGGAGAACCAGCTATCTCCGGGCTTGATTAGCCTTTCACTCCTAGCCACACGTCATCCGATAATTTTTCAACATTACCCGGTTCGGACCTCCAGTTGGTGTTACCCAACCTTCATCCTGCACATGGCTAGATCGCCCGGTTTCGGGTCTACTCACAGCGACTCGCGCCCTATTCAGACTCGATTTCTCTACGGCTTCCTTATTCAGTTAACCTCGCCACTGAAAGTAACTCGCTGACCCATTATACAAAAGGTACGCAGTCACACCGCCTAAGCCAAGCTCCCACTGCTTGTACGCAAACGGTTTCAGGTTCTATTTCACTCCCCTCTCCGGGGTTCTTTTCGCCTTTCCCTCACGGTACTGGTTCACTATCGGTCAGTAAGTAGTATTTAGCCTTGGATGATGGTCCACCCATATTCAACCAGGATTTCACGTGTCCCGGCCTACTTGTTCGTGTGCTTAGTTCTTAATTAATCCTTTCGTATACGGGACTATCACCCTCTATGGCTGACCTTCCCAGATCATTCTACTTCAATTAATATAGATAATCATACCAGGCTCTTCCCCGTTCGCTCGCCGCTACTTACGAGAATCTCTTTTGATTTCTTTTCCTTCGGGTACTTAGATGTTTCAGTTCCCCGAGTTCGCTTCTATAACCTATGTATTCAGTATAAAGATGACTCTACTCTCGTCAAGCCGGGTTCCCCCATTCGGACATCTTTGGATCAACGCTTGTTTCCAGCTCCCCAAAGCTTTTCGCAGGATTCCACGTCCTTCATCGCCTCTTACTGCCAAGGCATCCACCGTTTGCGCTTCTCTTCTTGACCATATAACCTCAATTATTCTCAAATGCTTATACTAAACGCTAACTTTAAACAATTACTAA
>CAWFUJ010000004.1:17500-276723 GCA_963818985.1 uncultured Pseudomonadota bacterium
CCACTATCAATTCGGAACAGCGCAATAAATCGACTAATCCAATCGTCTTCTATAATGACTAAATCAAATATTGGCAAATTTTCTGGAAGGCTACCCTTACTGATCTTCTCATAATCCTCAAAGGCTAATTGAGCTTCTGTGCATCATGGAATCGCTCAACTATTTCAATGGCTAAACGGGCTTTGATGGCTTGAGGCGGTAAAGCCCCAGAATGAACCTGTTCGCGCCAGCTTACTAATTTCCGCGAGCGATCTAAAACTTAAGCAATTCAAAATACCGCCACATTAAAAGATCACTGATCGACATGATTTTATCAAACATTTCTTTAGCAGATTCATTAATACCGATATAATTCCCTAAAGATTTTGACATTTTATTAACGCCATCAAGACCTTCCAATAGCGGCATGGTCATCACAATTTGTGGTCTTTGTCCAAAATGTTTTTGCAATTCACGACCCATGAACAAATTAAAACGTTGGTCGGTGCCACCCTAATTCGATATCGGCTTGCATCGCGACTGAATCATAGCCTTGTAATAAAGGATACAAAAATTCATGAATGGCAATGGGAGCATTGGCTCTGATATCGCTTACTAAAATCATCTCGCTCCAACATTCGTGCGACCGTATGGGTCGCAGCTAGGCGAACCAAATCTTCTGCCGATAATTTCTGCATCCATTCAGAATTGTACATAATCGTCGGTGTACTTAGGATCTAGAATTTTAAAAATTTGCTGTTGATATGTTTGCGCGTTAGCCAATACTTGTTCACGAGTCAGCGGTGGCCGAGTCACGCTTTTACCACTGGGATCACCAATCATTGCCGTAAAATCACCCACTAAAAACAAGATCTGATGTCCTAATTGCTGAAATTGACGCAACTTATTGATCAGGACAGTATGCCCCAAATGAATATCTGGCGCAGTTGGGTCAAAGCCTAATTTAACTCGTAAAGGCTTTGCCTTCCTTCAAACGTTCTACCAGCTCTTGCTCCAATAAAATATCCACTGCACCACGTTTAATTTCTTGTAGAGCTTGCTCAACTTTATCCATAATGATTCCCTCAGGTGATAAAAAATGTTAAATATAGATAGTAATTCTGAAGTATGTCATCCCTGCCTGCGCAGAGACGACATATGTTCCGGGTATTGCCGCAAAAATAAACAAAAACTTCACTAAATGCTATGGTCTATGCTACCTTTAGATTTAGCAAATTAAAACTGTGAGATGTTCATGCGAATTTATTGCAATGAAAACAATAATCACTTTCGGTTAGCCTTAGTAACTGTTATATCGGTTCTATTATTTTTAGCTATATTAAGCACATTTTTAATAAAAAATATCAATTATGATCATGATATTTTTCCAGATTTATTACCCGCTTTAACTGATACGACAACTTCTGAGCCTTCAATTTCTAGTAATTGGCTACCTGTTACTTTGGAAGACCAAGATAATTTTAATACCATCGCCGGGTATTTCGGCATTTCAGATTCCGACCTCCAAAAAATTTTAGAAATACCTATCATCCGCTCAACTTTAACTCATTTGAAATCCGGCACGACACTTAATCTTTTATTTAACGATGAGCACGAGCTGATAGGCTTAAAATATCCCTTAGATGACCAAGAAGTGCTTTTGACTCGAAGTGATCAACAGTGGAAAGCCAAAATTTCTCAATCAGTATTTCTTGTTAATGCAATGAGTGGAATGTTTTGGCAATGGCAAAATATCTTTGAAAAAGGGATAAAGTTAGGCAGAAATCACGCTTCTATGGTAGTTAAATCGGAAAATTATTTTCCAAAACCGGTTGTTAGCCCAGAAGCACCCTCTGTAGCGGCTAAGGATTTGTCTTCTCCGAAACCTACCACCATTCCAGCTATTAAATTTTTCGTAATCAGCGCTAAGCAAGCCAAAGATCATCATCTTCTCTATCATCAACTCCAAAAAATTTTTCAAGGAGCGGTTAATTTTGAGCATGAATTACATGCAACCGATCAATTCAGCGTCTTGCATGATGGACAAGGGCATATTCTTTTAGCTACTCTCAATTTTCAACATCAAACTTTGCAGGCCGTGCGCTACACCAATTCTTCTGGTCATACCGGCTATTACACACCCGATGGACAATCACTGCGAAAATCTTTATTCATAGCCGCACCGCTTAAATTCACCAGGATCAGTGACAAATTTACTATGCAGCGTATGCATCCAGTTCTTCACGTGAGAAAACCTCATTTTGGAGTGGATTATGCGGCGCCTAGTGGCACGCCAGTTCGCGCCGTTGGCAATGGAATCGTATCATTTCACGGCTGGCATGGCGGCTATGGCCGAACTATTGTCATTAGTCATAGTAATAAATATCAAACTTTATATGCTCATCTTAGCCATATAAATCACAAACTTAAAACCGGGCAACCCATTATCCAAGGACAAATCATTGGTTATGTCGGCAGTACCGGGTTAACCACTGGACCACATTTGCATTTTGGATTATATCAAAATGGCAAGGCAATCAATCCTGAATTAGTGTTACCGAAAAAAAATTTGCAAATGGCAGTTGCTAAAAGGGATCGGGCAGATTTCTTATCTAAAACTAATCGATTACTTACCCAGCTAGCCTCACTTCATGATCATATGCATTTACATGGATAACTGTGAGGCAGTATTCTTAGCCACGATCGGCAAATAACTTACGCAATTCCCCACTGCGAAACTCCATCCTTGTTATTTGAGTATTTTATTAATTTTCATGGATTTTATTGTATTAAAAATTTATAAGAATAACAAATAGTGCTATAATTATAGATAAGGGAGAGTAAGCTAAGCATTTCTGACTGAATCGTTACTTTTTTAAGTAGTTTTGTCCGGCGATGTATAGCTTAGCGGTGCGTAGTATCGCGTCCAGCGACATTACCTAATGCTAATCTTCATCGCGATTTTTAGAAAAAAGGATCCAGGTTTAGAATGTTTAACTATTCTCCCTTTTTTTGTAAAAAAATATTGAACACTGTTCAGAATGATGATAATGTAGCCTCTACTGAATTTAATTGTTAACTTTATAGGAGAAAAAAAATGAAACACTTAGCTTTATTATCCGTTATGTCCATAGGCTTTTTGACCGTTTACACCACTTCTTTTGCCGAAACCCCTTCCGAGCAAACTTGGAATAAACATAAAGGTATGTTCATTGAAGTCAATGTTGGCCCAAATTTATATGCGGGCGCCATAGTCACAGAAAACGACACCTTTTCATCTTCCGGATTTCAAGGCGCAGGTTGGAGCGCCGCGCTGGGTTATAATTTTTCTAACCATTTTGGCTTAGAGGGCGGATTTATGCAAAATTATGCTCACTATGAAATTAATGACGAGAGCAACGTTTCTGCCCACACCAATGTGCCCTATATGGCCATGCGTTTTACAGTACCGATTGGAAACAAGCTGGCTTTTATTGCTAAACTAGGCGGAATGTATGCATGGATAAATGGCAGCGACAATCCTGATATCGGCGACTCGACACCTAAAATATTATTGCCTTACTCAGGTGTTGGCTTTAGCTATGCGCTGACTCCGAAATTAGAAATAACTACCCAATACCAGGGGGCTATTTATGGGGTCGTTAATGGGGGCTTACTAAGTGGAGGATTAACTTATCATTTATAAATATTCTATGCTAAAAAAAATTTTTATAATTTTATTTATTTTTTGTTTGATAAATAATTCCGCTTACGCTTCAAAACCAGTGCGAGTAGCACTGGTTTTAGGCAGCGGCGGGGCACGCGGGTATGCCCATGTCGGAGTGATAAAAGCTCTGCAAAAAGCGGGAATTCCCATTGATTTAATTGTCGGATCTAGTTCTGGTAGCCTAATTGGTGGGTTATACGCAGATTCTGCTGATTCAAAATTACTTGAGAAAATTATGTTAACCACTAATTTTAAAAGTTTTGTTGATATTAATGTATTACCCAATCACGGTGGTTTAATTTCTGGAACTCAAGAAAAGCAATTTTTGGCCCAGCATTTAAACGCCAGTGATTTTAAAGATCTAAAAATAAAATTTATTGCTGTTGCCACCGATTTGCAAACCGGACAAGCGGTTATTTTAGATAAAGGCTTAGTCATTTCGGCTATTATTGCTTCAACGGCATTACCTGGCTTAGTCAAGCCAGTTTTAATCAATGGCCACATGCTCATCGATGGCGGTGTGGTTGAACCCATTCCGGTAAGAATTGCCAAACGTTATCACCCACAATTTATTATCGCTATCAATGTCAATCAACCTCTCATCGAAAAATCTCCGACCGGGGCCTTTGGCATTTACAACCGCGCTCAAGAGATGATATGGCGCCAATTTTCTAAATTATCAGCACTAGATGCAGATTTTATTATCGAGGCTCAAGTTGGCAGAGTTGGAGCTTTTGCCCTTAGCCAAAAACAACGCTTAATTAAGCAAGGAGAAATAGATACTGAAAAGTTGATTCCGCAAATTAAAGCGATGCTTAATGATAAACATATCGCTTTAGAAAAATCTGCCAGGAGTTAAGCTATGCCTCGTCGCCATGATCACAATCGAGAACAACTTAAAGAAATGTCTTTAACTGCTGCCATCGCTATTCTGAATGAAAACGGAATCAACGCGTTAACTGCTCGATCAATTGCTCGCCGAATTGGTTATACAGTAGGGACACTCTATAATATTTTTGAAAATTTTAACGATATTATTTTGCATATCAACGCACAAACTATGGATGATATGTATGCACAGGTAACAATCGTCAAAGAGCAAAAAATAGAACCAACGCAAAGAATTTTGCAGATTACCCAAGCTTATATTGAATTTGCTCATAAACATGCATCTGCTTGGCTACTGCTATTTGAACCGCGGATTTCCTCAGAACCACTGCCGCCATGGTATCAAGCAAAGATTAACAGATTATTTAATATTGTAGAACAAGCATTATTGCCGATTCTGAATAATTCTCCACAACAATCCGTGATTGGCGCCAAAGTGTTGTGGGCAGGTTTATATGGCATCTGTATATTATCTATCAATAAAAAAATTGAAATAGTCTTAGGTGAAACCGCTGAAAACTTAGCATATTCTCTCGTGACAAATTATTTGTCTGGTTTAAAGATAAGTAATATCTTATAATGAAGGGACAGCAATTCTCGGCAATCTACGAAAGGAGATACTCTATGATAAAATTAAGGCGCATCAGCAAATTAATTTTTGGCTCGTTTTTAGTATGGTCCAATGCCTATGCCAATTCTTCTGTTTTAAATCTTTTGGAAATTACTCCATCAGCCGAATCTGTTGATTACGTTAATAATAAAAAACAATTTCATTTATATTCACTAATAACCGAGCAGCGTAATCCAAAAACTTATAATTTAAGTTATCAAATTTCTCAAAATACAACTGCAGGTTTACAATCTTTGTTATCTGTTGATAAGGATATTACTGATAAATTTAACCAAATGAGCGCAGATCCAGAGCAATTAAAAATTTTGGAACAAGCTTCTCAAGCAGTACAAAATGCCATTTTAAATGGTCATAAAATTTATTTTTATGGAACCGGCTCTACCGGGCGATTAGCAGAAGCAGTGGAAAGCGTGTTGTGGAGACCTTTTTGGGAGAAAGTAGCACAAAAACCTGAATGGAATAAACTTAAAGATCGGCTTCCCAATATTCAAAATCGACTCAAGGGCGAGATCACTGGAGCAGATCGGGCTTTAATCAGTTCGCTTGAAGGCTTTGAAGATTTACAAATTATCGGCAAATTACAATTAGCCGATAATAAAATGCAAAAGGATGATGTGATCTTCGCAGTCACTGAGGGCGGAGAAACATCTGCAGTAATCGGCACTATCCTAGCCGCAGCCAGCATGTATGATCATCAACCCACTCACAATTTATATTTTGTTTATAATAATCCAGAACGAGTGCTTCGACCCTTTGATCGAAGCCGTTCAGTGTTAGATAATCCGCTTATCACCAAAATCAATGTCACCACTGGCCCACAAGCCCTAAGTGGATCCACACGCATGCAAGCGACAACCAGCAGTTTATATTTGAGTGGAGTCATTTTAGAGGATGCTATTTACCATGTTTTACAGCGTTATCTGTCTAAATCCGAATTGGAACAGCTTGACTTTAACCAATCAATGACTATCCAAAATCAATTGCGCAAGTTTGCTAGTATTCAAACTACTGTCTATGATTCAGCAGCAAAAATAACCCCGTGGACAAACTTAGAAGCAGACACTTATGCGAAGCAACATCATGTCACCTATTTCGCTCAAAAAGCGCTTTTGCCTGTATTTATCGATGTGACTGAGCGACCACCCACCTTTCGGCTCCCACCATTAGATCAAGTGAATGCTAAAGAAAAAAAATCCTGGATTAGCGTTTGGTCACCAGCAGAAAATAAACAGCAAGCATGGGACATGTTGCTTCATCGCCCTTTTCATGGTTTAAATCCCGAGTTATATCAAAATCAATTTAACCATATTGAAGATCCCTATCTAAAAAAAATAGCTCTAAAAAGTTTAACTAACGCCGGTGAAGAGCAGAAAAATCTATATGATTTATCCTTTTCAAAAGAAAATATTGAAAATAATGGCCCCATGGCAGGCGATCTGGGGGTCATGATTTTATTATCCCATGAAAATTTAACTTCACGTTTTTGGGAGTGGTTGAAATTATTCGCTAATGCCAAAGCTAACTTAGTATTGGTGTCGGTTGCACAAACTCCATTGCCAGAAGCACAAATCGAAGAATTTAAAAAGCTTAAAACCACCACTAACTACTTACAAATAATTATTCCTCACGACGATCCTTTTGGACTCAGCCAAGTGATTGCTCTTAAAATGCTTTTAAATGCAAATTCAACCGGAGTCATGGCGAAGCTTGGCCGCGTTGTGGGTAATACCATGACCGATGTTCAACCCAGCAATTTAAAATTAGTAGGACGAGCCACTTATCTTATTCAGACTCACGTCAATGCTGTACTCAGAAGTCAAGCTTGGATTAAATCATACGGTAAAAATCCACCTATTACGTTTGCTGATGCCAACGCAGTTTTATTTGATGCAATTGCCTATGTCAATAACGCAGGATTAACCAATAAATTCTCTGAAGTTCCATTAGCGATTGTGCGCATTCTTGAATCGCTAAAACAGCACAAAAATATTTCCTGGGAGCAAGCACGAGCGATTCTAGAACATCAGAAACTGGGGGAATATCTTAGAACTGTTCAAGGGATTAATTAATTCTTGTCATTGCTAGCGTTAGCGAAGCATCCAGTCGATTCTTGTCATACATTCTCAGTAAAAAGATATTGTAACCGTCAGAGAGCTATGACATAATCAATTCCAAATGGGTACTCATAGAAAGGAAACGAAAAATGCGAAAAATTCAACCATCAACTTTTTTGACCAAGCAATCGAAGCAGACTTTAATCATAGAGCTCACCAATCTTTTTCAAAATCCTAACTATCTTCCTCCAGTCATCATTGCTATTATTACTGATTATTTACCGAATTTATCTGAGACTTGGCGACAACTAATCGATTCTGCAGATCCAAAACTCTTGGCGAAGTTTCAATGGCACGTCAAGATTTTTTATTCTATTTTAAATGAAATAGATGAAAAATCAGTTGGAGAATTAGAAACGGAATCCCCCCTTCCCGACTTTCCAAACTTAAACAAAGAAGGAGGACTTGTTTTTTATCCAAATCCTACTTCTTATCCTATGAATGCTCTTATTGCACTAATAAAGGGAACTTATTCCACTCCAATAGGCATTGCTCCTAGGTTAGAATGGATTATTCAGAAATTAAAACTTTATGAAGAAGCAAAAGAAGTTTTTAAGACCACTCTATCTTTTGTTGGCGCTGTGGAATTCACCTTTGATGAGTCTTATCAATATGTATTCATGGCGCTAATGGAAGGAAAGCCTCCTAGAGATGAAAAAATGGATAAACGTCATCCAGAAAGTATTTTTAATATGGTGGCAGGTTCTCCCTCCAAGAGTGTTTTTTATCATGGGCAAACAGAATCTAAGCATTTACTTCATATAGTGAATGATCCGAAAGCAGAACAATGGTTCCTTAAAGATTTCCCAGCGTATTATCAAGATTGTATTAACTCAAATAATTACGAAAAAATGTTTTCACTATCTAAATCAAAAATAAAAAAATCTGTGGATAGTGTATTCATTTTTCCGCAAGATATTTACAGGATTATTGAGTCGTATTTAACAGAAGATACGATTGATAGTATTTTCACAATGGCAATGGACTTGTATGCAGGTTTGAGGGCCTCGTTTATTAAAGTTCCAAGCTTAATAAATATCTTCGATGCTCTTTTTAATTCTTATAAGAGACATCGACCTTTCTATTTTTATGACCACATTTTAAGGAAGGAATTTTTTTATTTTAATCTATTGAAAGCCATTGCCCATTTGCACCAAGGTTACTTTTTGGTAAGTGGAAGATTAGATCCTTCAGGTAGCATTAAATACACAAATTTGTGGTCGGGTTTTCCATTTTTCTTATCCATAACTTTAGAAAATTTTAAAAATTGTCTTCCAGATCAGAAAAGAGAACTAGAAGATTTCCACGCTAGTATGACTGTATTGGCGGATACGTATCTGCAAAACACACCAGCTGAAGAGGAAAAGTCTAAAGATAAAGAATCTAAAGAAATGACCAAAGAAGAACAAAGTAGTATTGAAACTTTACAGCTTACTATTCGAACTCTTCTCCAAAGTAGTCCAGTTTTCAGTTCAGCTAGCAGAAAAACAGGGCTACAGCCAGTGAATACTGAACTCCGACGACTAGCCATGGGTTCTGAGTCATAACTACCTTGCAATGACTAGATTTTAATTTATTTTTTACGCTCTGACGCGAACAATCCAGTCGATTCTTGTTATACATTCTCAGTAAAAAGATATCGTAACTGTCGCGACCCGGCTCTGTGTTATATAGCATGTAGAGCTATGACATAATCAATTCCAAATGGGTACTCATAGAAAGGAAACGAAACATGCGAAAAGTTCTACAATCAACTATTTTGACCAAGCAATCGAAGCAGACTTTAATCATAGAGCTCATCAATCTTTTTCAAAATCCTAACTATCTCCCTTCAGTCATCATTGCTATTATTACTGATTATTTACCGAATTTATCTGAGACTTGGCGACAACTAATCGATTCTGCAGATCCAAAACTCTTGGCGAAGGTTCAATATCCAGTCAAGATTTTTTATTCTATTTTAAAAGAAATAGATGAAAAATCAGTTGAAGAATTAGCAAAGGAACCCCCTCTTCCCGACATTCCAAGCTTAAACGAAGAAGGAGGACCTGTTTTTTATCCAAATCCCATTCTTTATCCCATGAATGCTCTTAGGGCACTAATAAAGGGAACTTATTCCGCTCCAATAGGCATTACTCCTAGGTTAGAATGGATTATTCAGGGATTAAAACTTAATAGTGAAGCAAAAGAAGTTTTTAAGACCACTCTATCTTTTGTTGGCGCTGTGGAATTCACCTTTGTTGAGGCTGATTTAAATATATTCATGGCGCTAATCAAAGGAATGCCTGGAGCTGAAAAAATGGATAAACGTCATCCAGAAAGTATTTTTAATATAGTGGTAGGTTCTCCCTCCAAGAGTGTTTTTTATTATGGGCAAAAAAAATCTAAGCATTTTCTTTATGTAGTGGATGATCCGAAAGCAGAAGAATGGTTCCTTAAAGATTTCCCAGAGTATAAGCAAGATTATCTTAACTCAAACAAATACGATAAAATGTTTTTACTATCTAAATCAAAAATAAAAAAATCTGTGGATAGTGGATTTATTTTTCCCCAGCTTATTTACAGCATTATTGAGTCATATTTAATAGAAGATACGATTGATAGTATTTTCACCAAGGCAATGGCCTTGTATGAAGATTTGAAGACCTTGACCTTGTTTATTGAATTTCCAAGCTTATTGTATATCTTCGATACCCTTTTTTATGCTTATAAGCAACAACGACCCTTCATTATTTATGACGAAATTTTAAGAAAGGAATTTTTTTATTTTAATCTATTGAAAGCCGTTGCCCTTTTACACCAAGGTTATTTTTTGGTAACTGGAAGATTAGATCCTTCAGGTAGCATTAAATACGCAAATTTTCGGTCGGGTTTTCCATTTTTCTTATCCATAACCTTAGAAAATTTTAAAAATTTTTTTCCAGATCAGAAAAGAGAACTAGAAGATTTCCAAGATAGTATGACTGTATTGGCCGATACGTATCTGCAAAATACTATTTCAGGAGAAGAGGAAAAGTCTAAAGATAAAGAATCTAAAGAAATGACCAAAGAAGAACAAAGTAGTATTGAAACTTTACAGCTTACTATTCGAACTCTTCTCCAAAGTAGTCCGGTTTTCAGTTCAGCTAGCAGAAAAACAGGACTACAGCCAGTGAATACTGAACTCCGACGACTAGCCATGGGTTCCGATTCATAACTACCTTGCAATGACTAGATTTTAATTTATTTTTTACGCTCTGAAGCGAATAATCCAGTCGATTCTTGTTATACATTCTCAGTAAAAAGATATCGTAACTGTCGCGACCCGCTCTGTGTTGTATAGCATGTAGAGCTATGACATAATCAATTCCAAATGGGTACTCATAGAAAGGAAACGAAACATGCGGAAAGTTCTACAATCAACTATTTTGACCAAGCAATCGAAGCAGACTTTAATCATAGAGCTCACCCATCTTTTTCAAAATCGTCAATATCTTCCTCCAGTCATCATTGCTATTATTATTGATTATTTACCGAACTTATCTGAGACTTGGCGACAACTAATCGATTCTGCAGATCCAAAACTCTTGGCTAAGGTTCAAGGGGAGGTCAATATTTTTTATTCTATTTTAAAAGAAATAGATGAAAAATCAATTGAAGAATTAGCAAAGGAATCTCCCCTTCCCACCTTTCCAAGCATAAACGAAGAAGGAGGACCTGTTTTTTATCCAAATCCCATTCTTTATCCCATGAATGCTCTTAGGGCACTTATAAAGGGAACTTATTGCACTCCAGCAGGCCGTCCTCCTAGGTTAGAATGTACTATTCGGATATTAAAACTTTGTAAGGAAGCAAAAAAAGTTTTTAAGGCCACTTTATCTTTTTTGGGCGCTGTGGAATTCACCTTTGATGAGACTGATCTATATGTATTCATGAAGATAATCACAGAAAAGCCTGGAAGAGTGGAAAAAATGGACGAAAGCCATCCAAAAAGAATTTTTAATATGTTGGCAGGTTCTCCCGCCAAGAGTGTTTTTTATTATGAGCAAAAAGAATCTAAGCATTTTCTTCATATAGTGGGTGATCCGAAAGCAGAGCAATGGCTTCTAAAAAAGTTACCAGAGTATAAGCAAGATTATCTTAACTCAAACAAATACGATAAAATGTTTTTACTATCTAAATTAAAAATTAAAAAATCTGTGGATAGTGGATTTATTTTTCCCCTGGTTATTTACAGCATTATTGAGTCATATTTAATAGAAGATACGATTGATAGTATTTTCACCAAGGCAATGTCCTTGTATGAAGATTTGAGGACCTTGACCTTGTTTATTAAATTTCCAAACTTAATGAATATCTTCGATACTCTTTTTTATGCTTATAAGCAACAACGACCCTTCATTATTTATGACGAAATTTTAAGAAAGGAATTTTTTTATTTTAATCTATTGAAAGCCGTTGCCCATTTGCACCAAGGTTATTTTTTGGTAAGTGAAAGCTTAGATCTTTCAGGTAGCATTAAACGCAACACAAATTTGAGTTCGGGTTTTCCATTTTTCTTATCCATAACCTTAGAAAATTTTAAAAATTGTCTTCCACATCACAAAATAGAACTAGAAGCTTTCCAAGCTAGTATGGCTGTATTGGCGGATACGTATCTGCAAAACACTATTCCAGCTGAAGAGGAAAAGCCTAAAGATAAAGAATTTAAAGAAATGACCAAAGAAGAACAAACTAGTATTGAAACTTTACAGCTTACTATTCGAACTCTACTACGAAGTAGTCCAGTTTTCAGTTCAGCTAGCAGAAAAACAGGACGACAGCCAGTGAATACTGAACTCCGACAACTAGCCATGGGCTCCGAGTCATAACCACCTCCAATGACGTACATTTAATCCTTTGATTTTAAATAAATTTAAATGGACGTCATTTTCGATAGATGCCGCCGAAGGCGGCTGAGGCACTCGCAATAACTAGCTTTTAATTTATTTTTTACGCTCTGAAACGATTACTAGAAATAACTTTTGAGTGACAGCGCATTTTTTGCGGCATAGGCTTTATAATCATTATTAAAAAAAATAAATACTTGCTTAGCTCCTTGCTTTATCATTTTTTTGGCATGATCTGCAATTTCTTTTAAAGCTTTGGGAGTATAATTGGATCGATACCATTGATGACGCCCATGCAATCGAATATAGCCAATATCAGCAGTTACCCAATTCTGCAATGACAAATCAGGGGAATCCACGTCGCAATAAATAACGCCCAACTTTTTTAACAGATTTTTAGTTTCCTCAGTCAACCACTTTTTATGCCGAAACTCAACCACCAGCCGATGACGGTTTCTAAAGCATTTTATTGCGCTGGATAAACGATCTAAATCATAGGGCATAGTCCGCGGAAGCTGCAATAAAATAAGTCCAAGCTTGTCTTTGAGTTGCGAAGCCGAGCCCTCACATATTTTTATAGAATCCTTTACCTCTTTTAAATATTTCCGATGGGTAATATAACGGGATGCCTTAATAACATATAAAAAGTTTTTAGGTGCTTGCTCGTACCAATGCTGATAAGTATCTTTAGGAAAAGACCGATAAAAAGTTGCATTAATTTCTACGGTATTAAATTGATGACTATAAAACTTAAACCAATCTTTTTTAGCTAATGCCGCCGGATAGAAATTTTTATACCAGTCTGGATAGCTCCAACCGGATGTGCCTATCCAAACCTTTGCTTTAGGTTGACGTTTCATTAGAAATTTCCGCTGAATTTTTCACTATTTTTGCGCCATGGCTTTGCATCTCTTCTAATGCAACTCGTGTGGTGTCGGTAGCTAAACCACGACAGGCAGAAAAATTGACAATGACCTGGAAACCCGCTCGCAATAATTGCAAAACCGTGGTTTTAACACAATAATCTGTCGCCAATCCGCCGACAATAATAGTTGTGACACTGTTGTTACGCAAAAATTCAATGACACCGGTGCTTAAACGTTCGGCGAGATCATGATAACAGGCACCGTATGGATGCATATCTAATTCGATGCCTTCCCAAATAAAATAATCATAATCGGTTATCTTTGGTAAACCTGGAATTAGCTCAAATCCTTTAGTACCGGGCATAGCATGTTTAGGCCAATAGACATCGACATTTTCACCAGTAATCGGACTCAGAGTTTGGTTTTTTTCATCAGCGACCCAAATCGCTTGCGGATTGTGTGATTCTTTAGAGCCAATTCGAAATTTAGCCAATTTTGCTTGTTTGTTGAGTTCAGCGACTATTTGATCGCCTTCGGGTATAGGCAATTCATCTGGGCAGATAGGCGTAAAAGTATTTTGGGCATGCACATCAAAACTTGCCACATATGGTTTTTTAGGAATTATCATGAACCGTTTTCTCAATATTTAGCAGTAACTGCGCTTTTATAGCTTGTAAACGTGGCTCTAAAGCCACAGGATATTCTTCGAAACGGCTGCAATTAAATTCACTTAATTGCATTTGACAAAATTTCTGAATTTCTTGGATAGTCGGTTGTTGATAATGTAACTGTCCATTTTGAAATATGGATTTTAATAAATCTTGATAATGGTCGCTATCAGTCATCAAATTATCGTCTATACCTAATTCTTGATCATAAATAATATCACCAATCCACCCATTGTTTTTAGTGTAACGTCGGACTTGCTGAATACCGGGGTTAGTTGTCTTTTGCGGTTTATTTGAACGTTTCATTTTATATTGCCAAATACCCTGCTCATCACAGATTGCGGTTAATTTATAAGCGGCATCCAGTGCGGGATGATCCCAAGCCGTTGTCATTCTCGTCCCCACGCCCCAAATATCAATGGGCGCTCCTTGCTGCTTTAGGGTAGCAATGACATATTCATCTAAATCACCGCTGGCTACAATTTTGGTTTCATAAAAACCTGCTTCATTCAATAATTGACGGGATTTCCGGCTTAACTCATTCAGATCACCAGAATCTAAACGGATCCCTAATAATTCATGACCGCTAGATCGGAGCTGATGTCCGATGGTAATTGCATTCTTTACCCCGTTAATCGTGTCGTAGGTATCAACTAATAACACCGCATTACCGGCCAACGCTTGCGCATAATTTTCAAATGCAGTTTTTTCGTTGGCAAACGCCATGACCCAACTATGCGCCATGGTGCCTTTGGCGGGTATTTGAAACCATTGCGCTGCCAGAGTATT
The DNA here is from genome assembly GCA_963818985.1 of uncultured Pseudomonadota bacterium. Classification (GTDB taxonomy): domain Bacteria; phylum Pseudomonadota; class Gammaproteobacteria; order Coxiellales; family Coxiellaceae; genus JAFEDN01. The sequence continues at coordinate 32,010 of CAWFUJ010000004.1, forward strand.
TGAAACTGATTCACAACCGCCGATGAATGCCGCTCGACTTGCGGTCACACATCCATCAGGACCCTGGGCACGGCGCATACCAAATTCTATGACCGGATCACCTTGCGCAGCCTGACAAATTCGCGAAGCTTTGGTCGCAATTAATGAAGCAAAGCTAAGGCTGTTCACTAAAACGGTTTCTAGAATTTGACATTGCAAAATAGGCCCCGTTACTCGCAAAAAAGGCTCGTTGGCAAAAACTAATTGACCTTCAGGCATCGCATGTACGCTGCAGCTAAAGCGTAAGCGTGATAAATAATCTAAAAAACCCTCTGAAAAAAGGGCCTTGTCTTGCACATCAACTAACGTTTGTAGGTAACTTAAATCTTCCTCACTAAAGTGCCAATTGTTTAAATAGTCAATGACTCTGTCCAATCCACAGCAAATCACATAATTTCCTTTAAAAGGATAACGACGATAAAATAAATGGAATGCCGCTTCGCGCTCAGCCAGACCCAACTGCCAATAACCATAGGCCATGGTCAATTGATAAAAATCTGTTAATAAGGCTGAATAAATGGTCATGCTGTAATCATAGTGGTCATCCTATTAAACCGCCACTATTTCAATCTAAATTTGATCCAATCGTTTGATGAATTGTTGTAAACTGAAGGTGGTAGTAAATATCACTATTTCGGCAATCATTTTACTGGAAATTACATTAAAGCCTAAGGCAGTTAAACCAATGATAAGAATATATGAAAAAGTGGCTATAAAAGCGGCAAATAAACCATATTTAATTGCTGTACTTTTTGAAGACCTTTTAGATTTCAATTTAAAAATTAAGCGCCGATTCCATTTAAAATTTAATGGCGCAGCAATTGCACGACCTAAAAATACTGACACCCAAACTTGATGCAATAAAAGATAAGAACAAATAAATATAAAGATATCGAGCAATGCGCAAAAGAATGAAAATGATGAAAAGCGCATAAAAACAAAGTAAATTTTAAAAGAATCGATCCAAGGATTAAAATGAGATGCAGAGTTGCTATTAATGTAAATAGTTTTAATAGGAATTTGATTAATTTGAATTTGACTTTCTGCTGCTAATAATAACATTTCTAATTCTAGCTCATAGCCTTTTAGCTTACTGCCGATCACCCGCGGGATCAACGATGAAGGAATAGCCCTTAAACCAGTTTGAGTATCGTAAAGTGATGAGGTACTGATATTTCTAAAAATAAAACCGGTCAGTTCATTACCAATTTTACTGCGCCATGGAATGTGCTCTAAAGTAAAATTACGAACACCTAAATGCAACAAATCAGGCCTTTCCACCAATGCGTCTAGCACAGATAAAATATCATCGACAGAATGCTGACCATCTGCATCGGCCGTCACCACCCCGACAGGACTATTGCTAGAAATTGTTAAATAGTGATTAAAGGCAGTTTTTAACGCTTGTCCTTTGCCTAAATTAAATGGATGGTGGAGAAGGTCAACTTCATATTTAATTAATTCCGAAAATATAGTGTGACGAGTTGAATCTGAGCCATCATTGACAACAATAATATGTTGCTCAGGTCGTCGCTGCCGCAATCCCTGCACAAGAATTAGCAATTGATGGTCCGGCTGATAAGCAGGTATAACAATTGCCGGACTTGTGATTAAACTAGACATAGGGATCGCTATTTTAACAGATACCGACACCAAAACCTATATTGTATCTTCCCCTTCGTCCGAACAAACCTATGCACAGAAGTTCTTACCTTGAACCACCCCGTCAATATTTTCCGTCGCCAGGGATTTGCGGGACAATCGCAATGGCGGGGCCTGTCCAAGAAAATTGTTTTTCCGTGCTCGCGAGTACGCTCCGCGCGCAAAAAGCAATTTTCTTTGCCACCCGCCGACAAAGCTAGCGCCTGGCGACGGAAAACATTGACTTCCAAATGCACTAGCTTTCGAAAGCGGTGTTGGTATAAGCTTTCAATAATCAACCCATTTGCTTAGTCAATATTTCCCACCGCAAGGCGCTAGCTTTGTCGGCGGGTGGCAGAGGTTAGCCATCTCCCTGCTGGGAAAGGGGAACAATAGTAGTAGGATTAAAGGTCAAATCTAACTCGCGAGCGGCTTTGACTTCATCTAAGCGACCGATGACTTGCTGAAGCGGGGCTTGTTTGAGTAGTTCCGGATTGGTTTTGATTTCATGTAAAATATTTGCCATAGCAGCAATGAATTCATCCAGTTTTTGCTTGCTCTCAGTTTCAGTCGGCTCAATCAATAAACATTCGGGAATGCGTTGCGGAAAATAAATAGTCGGTGCATAACAATTATAATCTAACAAACGTTTAGCAATATCCTGAGCAGTCACTCCATAAGCAGTGGTTAACGGCTTGACCGTCACTATAAATTCATGCGTCGCACGACGCTGTGGAAAAGCCAACGTATAACCGATTTGAGATAAACGCTTCATAAGATAATTCGCATTTAAAACTGCGTATTGCGAAACTCGCTGCACGCCCTCCTTCCCCAATAATCGCAAATAAATAAAAGCTCGGATCAGCACGCCAGCATTACCCATAAAAGTCGAAAGTCGACCAATACTTTGTGGGCGATCGATCAATTCTAACCAACGATAGTTGCCATGCTCAAAAGCCACCATGGGAATTGGTAAAAAGGCTTGCAAACGTTTATTAGCGGCGACGGGTCCCGCACCTGGTCCACCTCCACCATGCGGGGTGGCAAATGTTTTATGGCAATTTAAATGCATCACATCAAAACCCATATCCCCAGGCCGCACCCGACCTAATATGGCGTTTAAATTAGCGCCATCATAATATAACAACCCACCTGCACCATGGACAATTTTAGCGATTTCTGCAATATGCCGGTCAAATAAGCCATACGTGGTTGGATTAGTTAACATAATTCCTGCAGTTTTTGGTCCAACCATTGCGGTTAATGCATTTAAATCGAGATCTCCTTTTGCATTAGTTGGAATTTCGCGAACCTTTAAACCACAAATCGCAGCCGAGGCCGGATTGGTGCCATGAGCCGCATCGGGAACTAACATTTCAGTTCGTTGTTGATCGCCCCGTGCTCGATGATAAGCCACTATCATTGCAACCCCTGCATATTCCCCTTGCGCTCCTGCCATTGGTGTTAATGACACTGCATCCATACCGGTTATTTCTAATATCATTTCCTGTAGGTCATATAAACATGCTAAAAAACCTTGGCTATCATTCGCATCATGATAAGGATGGCGTTGTAAAAATCCTGGTAAGGAGGCTAACCGATGCGCTGCCCGAGGATTATATTTCATGGTGCAAGAGCCCAGCGGATAAAAATGGGTGTCCACGGAAAAATTCCGCTTTGATAACAACGTATAATGACGAACCACTTCTAATTCTGACAATTCAGGCAAGTGAGCGTGATGTTGACGTAAAAGGTGGGCGGGGATATCGCTGCAATCCCCAGCTTGCGCCTGATGAGCCTGGGAAAACCTTTGCGATTGTGATTTTTCGAAAATAATCATAGTGTCTCTACTTCAATGGTTTCAAATCCTTACGCCATGGGGATCGCAAGGGGGAGCTACGCGAAGCGCTCCCCCTTCATTGCGAGCACCCCACCCCAAAAACTGGGGAAATATCAGAAATGACGCCATTATAAATCAAAGATTTACAATGGCGTCATTAGAAGCATCGGCTTCGCCGAGCGCAGCATAAAAATAGGGAAGCAATTCTCGCTGTATTCAGCGAGAATTGCTGCAACATTGCGCCAAACATTGCTGGTAACGCATCAAATCTTGCTGGGTCTTGGTTTCGGTAACGCAAATTAATAAACATTCCCCTAGCTCCGGATAAACGGATTTTAAAGAAAAACCGCCGGCTATATCATGCTTGCCTAGCTCTGCCAAAACTTTTTCGATAGAAATCGGTAAGCGCACGACAAATTCATGGAAATTGGGGCGATCGAAAATTGTTTTCACTCCTGGAATAGTCGTTAACCATTCTTTTAATTGTCGCGCTTGGCTATGGCTCGCTGCCGCGACACTCTGTAGACCTTTTATACCTAACAAGCTCATATAGAGGGTGGCTGCGGTCACTAATAAGCCTTGATTCGTGCAAATATTTGAAGTAGCTTTGGCTCGGCGAATGTGCTGCTCGCGAGTTTGTAACGTTAAGGTAAATCCTTCACGCCCCTGCCGATCATGAGTACGGCCCACAATCCGTCCAGGTAATTGACGCACGAATTCTTTACGGCAACACATAAATCCAAAATAGGGACCGCCTGAAGCAAGAGGCACCCCTAGTGGCTGGCCTTCACCACACACAATGTCCGCACCTCGCTCACCCCAACTGCCTGGCTCTTTTAATAACGCCATGGCGATTGGATGAACAACAGCCAACGCTAACGCACCCTGTTGATGAGCAAAATTGGTTAAGGCATCTACTTCTTCTAAAATCCCGAAGAAATTTGGTTGTGGAATGATGACTGCAATTAATCCTTGTCCATCGATCTTATCTAAGTCTTGAGGATTAATGTAACCCTCGCTCTGATCATATACCAATTCTTCTAATAAAATATCATGGGTACTTAAGATCGTGGCTAATACCTGGCGGTAGGCCGGATGCAAAGTACTCGGCACCAAAATTCGTTTACCCCTGTCTGATTTTAACCGCATGGCCATTAACACGGCTTCTACTAAGCTACCAGCTCCATCGTATAAAGAAGCATTGGACACTTCCATATTCATCAGTTGGGCGATCATGGTTTGGTATTCATAAAGTAATTGCAAGGTGCCTTGACTGGCTTCGGCTTGATAAGGTGTATAACCAGTTAAAAATTCTCCACGGGAAGTCACTTCCCAAACAGCCGCGGGAATATGATGTTCGTAAGCTCCCGCTCCGATAAAATTCCCACCAGGAATTGATCGAGGTTCACGTTCTTGCAAAAGCCGCGTGACCTGACATTCGTTTAAACCATCTGGAAAATGATGCAGGAAGGCTCTGGGCAACTCTGGAGGAATCTCTTCAAATAACTGAGAAATTTCTTTCAATTCCAGAGTCGCTAAAATTTCGCTAATATCGTTTGCGGTGTGCGGTATATAAGGCATTATTGTTCTTCGATCAAAGCTTGATATTTTTGCGCATCTAATAATTTTTCTAATTGATTGGGATCGGAGATTTTAAGCCTAAATAGCCATCCTTCACCGTAAGGATCTGTATTGACCATTCCAGGAGACTGTTGCAAATGTTCGTTGATCGCAATCACTGAACCCGATACCGGGCTAAACACATCAGCTGCAGTTTTCACCGATTCCACGACCGCCAATTCTTTTCCTGCTTCTGCTTTTGCATTTAATTGCGGTAACTCAACAAACACCAAATCGCCTAATAAATGTTGAGCATGTTCAGTGATGCCAATCGTTACGGTTTGATTGTCTTCTATTCGCACCCATTCATGAGTCGGGCTGTAATGTAAGTCCTGTGGGTAAAAATTCATTTTTCCTCCTTAAATTGTGTTATTCCGCAACGGACTCGTTATCTACACTAAACGCCATCATCCCGCGGTCAAGCCGCGGGATGACAGCGTTGGCTCGGGACAACATTTCCCCGACGCACAAATGGTAACTTCACAATGTCTACGGGTATCATTTGACCACGGCGTTCGATCATGGCTTTATGCGCCTCACCCACTCGAACCCGGGCCAAGGCAATCGCACACCCTAACGTGGGAGAAAAACCACCACTGGTAATTTCACCCACTTCTCTGCCACCAATCCAAACAGGTTGATGATTGCGTAACACGCCAGATTCTTTCATCAATAAACCCACTAAGTGCCGGGCAATTCCTTTCTGTTTTTGCTTAGCCAACGCTTCTCGACCTATAAAATTCCGAGTGGAATCGAGCCAAGCGACGGTCCATTCTAAATTAGATTCTAACGGGGTGGTGGTTTCATCCATATCCACACCATATAGATTAAGTCCTGCTTCTAAACGCAAGGTATCACGCGCCCCTAATCCACACGGTTGAACTTCAGCTTTTAATAAATTTTGCCACAGACTGACGGCTGCTTCGGCGGGTAGAATAATTTCCACACCATCTTCACCTGTATAACCCGTACGTGCGATTTGCCATTCGTTATGTAGCACCAAATGAAAAGGTTCGAGGGCTTTGACTAAACGAAATAACTCCGGTTTTAAAACTTTAGATAATTTTTGCAGAGTTTGCGGACCTTGCACTGCAATCATAGCCATGTCATTCAGCTCCGTTAACTGAACATCATAGGCTGAGCTTAATTGTTGTAGCCACTTCATATCCACGGCGCGGCGAGCAGCATTAATAACTAATCGATAACGATTTTTGTCCAAGCGATACACGATTAAATCGTCAATAATCCCACCGTGTGAATTTAGCATGCAGGTGTAGAGAGCTTTGGAATTTTTATCAAGTTTTTTTACATCATTAGCCAGCGCGTACCGCATCAGCGGTACCACATCGGCGCCAGTGATCTCCACCACTCCCATGTGTGAAATATCAAACATGCCGGCTTCACGACGCACTGCATGGTGTTCGGAAATTTGCGAGCCATAATTTAATGGCATTTGCCAACCTGCAAAATCAACTATCATTGCACCTAGCTGAACATGACTGGCATAAAGCGAGGTCTGTCTGCTCATATTACTTCCTTGTTAAAGCTTTATAGTATCTAACAATGTCTGCCTTGGCAAAATATCCACGCTAGGAAAAATCAGTTGACTTTTGTAAGAAAATTGCTAACAATACATGCTTGTATTTAATTTCAACAATCGAAAGCTTGGAGTCTAATGTATGAAACAACCACTTTTATCAAACGGTCCTAACAGCTCACCCAGAAAAACTATAAATTACCAAACAAACCTAACTGAGCCTAAAACACAATCAGTTTGGACACGCTTATCCACCAATCGTTTTGAAGACGTAGCGCTTGATGATTATAAGGAACTGAAACCAGTTATTGATTTTAAAAGTTCCTCCGACGATAAAAAACACACTCCAGATATTTATAAAGGCAGCAAGAAAGGGGAACACGATAGGTACGCTAAAATTGAAAGACATGTTACCGCACAATACCAAAAGCTTAAAACATTTTTAGAAAGTCATAGTGATGATGAATATCGATATCTAGCTGAAAGAATAGATTGGTGCGGATATATCACTCAAATGACCGACTTTTATGCTAGCAAAGGTCTTTTTCATAATAATCCCGGTACTAAGCAATCGGTCATGAAATGGCTTATTCGCCTAGGCAAGGCTTCCCAAGTTGATGAAGTCATATTTTGCATCTTTAATCTTCTAGAAGCCGTAGAAGGCATGGGTGGAGCTTGGTATCTATGGTTAGTATTCTTAATCCCAACTGTATTACAAATCATACCTAATGCATTAATGATTCAACCAAAGGATGAGGCTGAAGAGATAGTAGACCCTGATTACACCCAATTCAAAGTATCTCTACCTAACAATTTAAATCATGTTATGTTCCTGCATCACGTTTTAGACATTTTGGAGAAAAATGAACAAAAACAACTGCGTCGCGCTAAACCTACCAACTATTTATTGACTGCTCTGTCGGCACTCATCTGCGCATCGACAGCTTACCTCATCAGCGATCGATATTTTGGATTCGAAGACCAAGCAAAATATACGCTCACTGCAAGCAGTGGCATAGTATTTCCAATTCTAACCTATACAGGTATTTTGAGAACTGGAATTACTTTTACCAATGCTGTTTTCACCGTGGGAACTTTTTTAAAAACTAATATTTGGGGCTCCGCCGCTCAAGGCGTCCCAATTTTTGCTTTGTTCAAGGAATTTTTTATACCCGATACCATGGCCGCGATTATTCCAACCGGAATCATCACCTATCTTTTTTTCTTGGGGCTTGGTTTCACTTATTATATTTTACAATCAGGTCGTGATACTTGGGATTCTGCATTAACTTATTTTAGTCAAAAAAATCCCATGGTTAGAGTATTTTTAATTAACTTTTTCTGCGGAATGGAAATATTCGTTCAATATGCCATCAATAGTATTCGGCGTGGTATCAGTATGTCAGGTATCGTCACCGTCGTATTTAAATCCTTTAATAAAAAAGATGGAATACTACCTGCTTCGTATATGCAAAAACTTTTGGAAACATTTGCATTTGTTGCCGGGACGGATAGTACTGCTAAAAGCAGAAACTCAGGCGCAAAATACTTCCTTAACCCTTTTACTGTAGAATTATTCGGCCAAAAGGATTTTGTTCTAGCCGACAATAGACTGTTAGATTTTGATAAAGCTAAAAGCAAAGTCTCTTTAACTTCGAAGGAAATATTAAAAATAATAGGCTACTCTACAACTTATGCACTAGCCTTAGGAGCCGGTACAGGTTTCGGCGCTGCTTTATTTACTAAAAAATTATGGTCAATCGTTATAGCCGCCCTGACAGGAACAGTAACAGCAGGAGTGTCAAAATTCTATTCGCTAAGAACTGAATCAATTAATACCAAGGCCCGAGCTCACATTGATAAACGTTGCGATAATGAAGAACCAGAGGCTTATGAACCTAGAGTAAAGTCACTCACCTTTTCAACTTTAATGGCCGACAACGGCATGCGAGTGCTATCCATTGCTGGCATGGGTGCTTCAATATCACTCTTCAGTGATTACGACCAAAAAATTCTCTATTGGACATTTTTCTTCGGGAGTTTACTGCCCATCATCAGTGAATGGGACTTTTCGAAACCGAAGGCAATAAAGGGAAATCAACAACTCGTGGATGGAGCTCGTGAAGTCGTAGGAAGTCATATGTATTTAATGTCAGAGTTGCCAGTAGTAAAAGAGTTGGATAAATATAAAAATACTTTCATTTTGATTAATAAAACAGAAGACCAGAAACATTCTCTCAATGGTGGGGATACGTTTATAAATGGGGCTGGGGATAGTACTGCACCACAGATTTATTTTATCAACGGGAAAGCAAAACCGGAATTGCTGACACCCGCTAAGGGGCATCAAATGACTACAGTTAATTACGCCGTCAGGAGGATAACGGATACGGATGAACTTAAACCGATTTATGATCGTTCGGGTAATACCCCTAAACAGGTTCAGAAATTGTATCGAGTGTTAAATAATATTAAATCTTCACCACAAGATTTAGAAAGTAAAAGGGCAGAACCGCTGGGCGGGGAAAAAGAAAATGAAGATGATCAATCACAAGGTAAATGTTCACGGGTTTGCGATTGTTTGACACTGGCTATGTCTAGATTGACAGTGCGTATATTTGGCTCTGTAAAACCTCAATCTTCAAGGGAAGTAACGGAAGAAAAAGAAACTTCATCTTGCGTAATTTCATAGCATCGAAAACCTGTCATCATCACTCTCATTGCGCGCAGTAGCTCTCAACGCGCGCAATGAGCTGTCATCCCGCGGGATGACGGCATCATGTGAAAAATATATAAATCCTGTAGAAGAATCTGTTGACTTTTGTAAGAAAAACCTCAAAGATACATTTCGGTCCCTTCAATTCTTATACAGGAGTAGAGAAAAATGCAAAAATCACGTAACCTGCAACTACAACAACCTCTCTTGGATCAACAACCTTTAACTAGCTATGATAGTCACCTAGCCTCTCGTAGCAATTACCCAACATTAGAAAAGAAAAAGCATGATCCCTTTGAGGATGAATACCGTGACATAGAATTAACTGAAGTAAAAACAAAACCCGAAGATAAAAAAGTAGAAATAAAAACAAACGATTTATCGGACCAGTTACCTTTCGATCCTGATTATCAAAGAAAAATATACATAAGAACAACCATTCATACAAAGTGTCAACAATTTAAAGAAAGGCTAGCTGTATTAGCGCAAAAATCGAACGGAGAGGTCTTTGCAGAAATTTCACAAAGAATCCGCTGGGAAGAGATAGAAGAGGCTTTAATCGCCCTTCATATTGGCAAAGGCCAACATATGGGTTATCCAGATCGCCAACAAGAGAAAGAAGCGATCATGACTGCGTTTGGCAAAGCTTCTCAATGTGACGAAGGATTATTTACCCTTTTAAATCTCATCACTGCTGTCAAAGGTCTGATAAACGTATTTGGCGATAGCACAGTTTTGAAAACTACCTTTTGGACAATCATATCAATTATCGCAGTCTACGGAGCCTTTCCGGATATATATGGCATAAATCCGGCAAAACAGGCTAAAAATAATATTAGTCCAGATTTCAAATTTGAAATCGAGGACTTTAGAAGTATAGAACAAGCTAAATTCTATCTTCATGTTCTTAAGTTACACGAAAAGATTTTCGAAACTCCTATGAAACCTTGGAAAAAAAATCTTAGCACATTGGCATTAGGGATAGGTTCAATGGGTGGTTTTTACTTCCTTGGTCAGCGTTATTTCTCAAGCTATATAGAACAAGCATCTTGGCCAATCGTCGCGGCCACCTCAACAGTTGCCAGTTCAGCATTAACTCTATCAACTTATAAAGGTTTTACTTTATCAGCATTACAAATGGTCAGTGAGCCGATTAATTGGCTTAGTTTTGGTTATACGAATGGTTTGGGAGCTATTGCTCAACTTATTCCTATTGCCGAATTATATAGAACTCAAATCTCTCTAGAGTGGATGGGCTTAAAAAATCCTGATAATTACTCTCGTTGGTTAAAATTGACTTTGGGGCTTGCCTTTTGGGCGGTGGTCTATTTGTCCTCATTGCGTCATTCCAAGATGAAATCTTATAAAAAACATTTTTTTACCATTCTTTGGGCAAGCTTATGTGCATCTTTGGCAATAGAAAACCCAACTCCTTGGACCCTACAGCTTATATCTACCGCCTGGACTTTGGGTTTCTTTATACCTGTGGGCGTCTCTTATTATGAGTTTCTATCGAGAAATGCATCCAATTTTTGGGGTAAACACTTTTGGACCAAAAAAAATATAATCTATCAATTGTTTAAAATTTCATTTTGGTTAGGGGCGGAAAATACTTTACAACTTCTTTCAAATTGCGTAAGACGCAGTGCTGCCTTTTCAGGGATCATAGCCGATTATTTATTATTAGCATATCTGGTAAATGATTGTCCCTCCTGGGTGATGTGGCCCACACTTGGCATAACCTTGTTAAGTAGTATATTTACTCGCATGGCGGGACTACCCATCCTTTCTACTTTTCAATACACAGATCCTTTTGGTCAACCCGTAACTATACCGACTATCAACTTATTAGAATTTGAAATAGATGGTTCCCCAGCCATGGATCAAGTAAAACTCCCTCCTTCGACAAAAGCGGAACAAGCGCTTTTGTCTACTCTCTTTGGTGGATTTTTAGGCAGCGGTATTGGATTGCTCACCTGTCCTCAACTCAATCCATTGGCCTCTTTTGCAGTGGCAGCAGGTTCAGTTGCAGTATTTGGGGGAATTAATTATGTAGGTCAAGACCTGAGCAGGCGTGCTGAGATTGCCCGTAAAATCATTGATGATGCTATTCTTATCCGGACTGAAGATGAAAAGACAGCAGTAGCAACGAGCGACCGTTTAAAGACAGGAGGCATGAAGTTTGCCGTTAGCACTGTAGTTTCTAATGCCACCATGCGAATACTCTCATCGGCTTTTTTGATTGCCGGATTTGGTCTAATCTTCGCCAAAGCCGGCATCTTAGATCCATTTACAACCGTATGGTTAGCCGTATTGTTTCTGGCAACTGCCCCTGCAGTGAATGAAGGCCGGGTCACTTTATTTGCTGAGGCTTTACCTACTGCAATTGAATGGATCAAAGGAAGTGAAGATACTTTAGTTGCCGAAAGAGAAGGGTATGATTTACTCTTAGTTTCCAAACACGATCCAATTAAACATCAAGAAATAAAGGGTGATGCGATTATTTTAAGTAATGATAATACCGCACGCTTTACGATTGGTAGTAAAATTCTTATGGATGAAACGGGTGACCCTCTCGAGGTAAGAGATGTAGGTCGTGAAGGACTGGAAGTTTGCTCCTCTGATGAACCCACAAAATATAAAATAACAAAAAACATCAAGGATGTTATCGTCCAAGAAGCAACTAGTGCTGCACTACTCCCCCCCATGCCACCGCAAAGCCTCGGCACTAAAGTTAGCCTAACGTTTAACCGCGCTTTTTACTCTATATTTGGCGGGAATTTACCACCAGCAGGACAATTTTATGCTGAAAATGGGCCTGAAATTAAAGACAAAAAAGCTCATAAGAAAGACCTTGTGGTGGATATGAAACAAACCTTTCAAAAAGAGGAAAAATATGAACCGAAAAAAACAAATTCCACTCTTGATAGATCTGAATCTTTAACTACCCTACCCTATCGAGCTGAAACTCCTGGTCCAATGCGCGAGATTGATCTTGATCAAAGACTTCAACTTGCTACTAAAGAACGGGATGAACTTTTAGCACAAATGAGGTCTGGACAAACGTCGAGGCACCAAAGGGACCAATTACATGCTCTTAAGGTAGAAATAGGTATATATACTCGCGATCTTATTACCCCGCGGTCTTTTTCGACATCGACCCTCGCATCTGTAGGTAGTCCATTGGTGAGTGTAAAACGTAATCAACGCAGTTATCAAACGCTTGATAGTAGAAGCACGAGAAGTCTATCGCCTTCGCACTCCAACGGCGCAACCGACCAGCTGTTCACAGTTTAACTTTCCGTCATTGCGAGCGCCAGCGAAGCAATCCAGTTCAGTATTTATACAGAGTTCGTACTGGATTGCTTCGCTAACGCTCGCAATGACTAAATTTTAATTTATTTTTTCGCTCTAAACGATCACGCTTAATTCATTCCCACGATATGCTCTCTCCCTCAGGAGAAGGGTTAGTAGGGGGTAATGCCAATTCCGGTAAATCGCCTTGATGGCCGGTTGCGTATCGTATTAGCGCCTGCTTAATCCAATCGTTATGATTGATGAAATTAAGTCCTTGACTGCGTAGTTCCACCAGCCAAGGGGCTTCAAATCCAAATAACTCTTTGAAACCACGCATGGCGGCTGACATACAAAGGTTGTTGCCTTTTCGCCATCGTTGATAATTTTTTAAGACCCGCATGCTACCGATATCCTGATCTTTGCGTTGCGCTTCCGCTATCACTTGCGCTAATGCCGCCGCATCCAATAAACCTAAATTAACTCCCTGACCGGCTAAAGGATGTATGGTATGTGCCGCATCCCCTATTAACGCTAAATGTGGCTGCACATACTCTTGCGCATGTCGCATGATCAAAGGAATAACTTTCAGCGGTGTTAAGCAGGTCATTTTTCCTAAACGATAACTGAGAGCTAAACCCAACTTTCGGTTAAAATCTATCGAAGATAAGCTGAGTAACCAATCGGCATTTAGCTGCTCGTTCGACCAAACAATGGCATTCAAGTGCCCATTAGCCAACGGCAATATGCCCAACGGACCACTAGACAAAAAGCTTTGCCGAGCCATCATTTGATGAGGAAATTCGCTTTCAACCACGGCAATAATGGCTTGTTGTTGATAGGATCGTTCTTTTAGACTAACGCCCATTTCTTCACGAACCCATGAGCGACTACCATCAGCTCCGACCAGTAACTGGGTAGGAATCACGGATTGATCGTCCAGAACCAGTTGCACCTGGTTTTCACTTCTAACAATCGACAATGGCCGACCCGGGCAGATCATATTGACGAGAGAATTCCCCTGTAAATGCTGCCACAAGGTTTTAATAAGCGCTCGATTCTCGATAATAAAACCCATTTGCGCTTTACCTATTTGCGCACTATCAAAATGGATTTCGCCTCCTCCTCGATGATCCCAAACTTGCATGCCGCGCAGAGGGCAAAATGAACCCGCAGGTATGTGTGACCAAACACCTAAATTAATTAAAATATTTTGGGAAGTATTATTAATGGCGCTGACCTTAGCATCCAATTGTTGTGGCGGCCACTCGAGTTCTGGTAATTGGCTTTCAACAATTGTCACCGGTATTTGCATTTTTACTAAGGCAGCTGCAAACGTTAACCCAACTATACCTGCACCAACAATAACAATCATAGAGGAATCCCTAATGCTAACTTTGGTAAACGTCCGGCTAATCCCATTAAGCGTTTTGCCAGTTTATGTTTCAGCGGCGGCAATAGATCGGTGGCTAATAACCCAACGCTTCGTAAGATCGAGACCAAAGGTAACTGCAAAGCAAATAACTGCACGGCGCCCGAAGTCAGGTAATTCACACTGCGTTGATCGCTACTTCGCCACTGCCAATATCTCTTTAAGACCTGCAAATCACCTAAACTTTGTTTTTTACCCGAGGCTGCCACCAATTCTTCGGCTAAGCAGGCCACATCTCGCAGTGCTAAATTAAATCCTTGGGCGGCTAAAGGGTAAATCGTGTGTGCTGCATTCCCTAATAAAACCACTCCTGGGCGAATTTGCTCTTCAGCCAATGTCAGTTGTAATGGATACTGCTGACCGCGTTCCAAAATCTGCAAAGGTCCTAACCGATCACCAAAGGATGTTTGAATTGTTTCCGCCAAAAATTGATCGCTCCAGCTTTGCACTTGCTCTGCTAGCTCCGAACTGAGAGTTTTTACTAATTGGCTTTGATACGGATGTTTTAAGGGCAAAATCGCAATAGTGCCTTGATCAGTGAAGCGCTCATAAGCGGTATTTTCATGAGGTTTGGTAAACTGGATCCTTGCGGTCAAGGCAATTTCACCAAAATTTTTGGTTTTGGATTGAATGTTCAGTAATTTGCGTGTTGTGGAATGAGTTCCATCAGCGGCTATCAATAAACTAGCGCGCAAAGTTTTTTCGCCATGAATTGTTTGACAAGTCACCGTCGTTTGTTGGGCATTCTGGTTAATACTGGTCAAGTTCTGAATGGCAATAAACTCCACACCTTCTTGACGAGCGGCTTGTTGATATAAAATCGTTTGTAAGCTATGGAAAGGAACGACATAACCCAATGCCGGCACCTGCTCTTCTTGCGCTCGAAAGCAAATACTGCCTAATTTATGTTGTTCTGATACATGAATGGTGGTAATTGGTGATGATATTTCGGCCAATTGTTCCCATACTCCTAAAGTCTGCAAAATGATTTGACTGCCATAGGCCAAAGATAACGGACGGGTATCCGTGCAAACTGAGGTGAGTGATGGCAAATGTGTTTCTAAAATAGCAATTCGACACGATAGACGCTGCAAAGCCACCGCGATGCTAGCCCCTACCAATCCCCCACCGACAATAACAATATCATAATCCATCCTCCCATTATACCTAACATTACTATTATCGGCGAAAGCATTATTTAACGGAGCTCAATTAATTGGTTAACTGTATAGCGATTAATGATTATGGAATCATGACAAAATTAGATGCTAATAAGCTTAGATGTCAAGGCTGGGAAAACATAAAAGCTTTCAATGAAGCCATAGTATATAAAAATCTATTCAGCAAAGGGCGAGCAAATTTCAAGATTGGGAAATGCTAAACAAATGGCAGGTTGTGCGTTGACTGGAAATAATAATTTTAAATTAGGTCCGGCGTCTTGGGTAAAATAGACGGCTACCCCGCCGGCGCGCAGTTGCCATATCTTGCGCATGGCATCAATGGTTTCTGCTTGGGAATACATCACCGGCGGCCAGGCACTGATCATGGTCGCATGCATGGCCAAAGCATTGGCTTCGGCCACTTGACCTAAATGAGCAAAATCTTTTTTAGCGATGGCTTGCTGCAAAGCTTGCATATCGTTTTGCACTAGCGAAGGCCACGCACGATATAAATGCGAGGTTTGGACCGTGCGCTGCATGGCTTCGCGAGAAGACAAAGGTTTTTGCTGAGTATTGAGTAAATGCAAACCGACCCGTAATTCTGGCCAAGTCCAAGCTAACAATTGACCGTGACTGTCCATGCCGTCGTCGCGGCTACCTGCTTGCCATTCCACAAATCCATGCCAAACAGAACGTGCGGCACTGCCGCTGCCTAATCGTGCTAAAATTGATAATGATTTTTGATCTAGCTGCCATGTATAGAAATTATCTAATGCCAGTACCAGTGCAGCAAATCCACAGGCAGAGGAGGCTAATCCGGCCGCCACTGGGATATTCATTTGAGTCTCTACTCGGTATCGAGTTGTTGGTAAAGGACGGAATAAATCTAGAAAATTGATGAGACGCAGCGCGAAGCCATGGTCGGCAGAGACAATATTGCCGTTGAAAATGATTTGATCGCTGGGGGCGTCAATTTCTTGTATTGCAGTCGAGGCACCTTTATCACCTAAACTAATCGATAAGCTGGACGTCACCGGCAAATTCAATTCACTGTCGCGTTTACCCCAATATTTACACAAAGCGATATTCGTAGGCGCAAAAGCCTGCGCCTTTGATGCGCTGGCGTGCATTGGTTTGTCACGTAAAATGCGCTCTACTATCTGATGTTTCTTCATAATATTCTAACTTTCACTCAAACGTTGATGCATCCGTAGCCCATATGTCATCCCAGCATTCACATGTCATCCCAGATAAACGCTGCGCGTTTTCCGGGATGACATATTAATTCTTTTCCGGGATAGCATATTAATTTTCAAATCTTAAAACCTTGAGAACTGATTTTTACTGGGATTTGCTTTACTCCCACGGCTTGTTGGGCGGGGGTTGTTGGGAATAAATTTTTTGCCATCGTACCTAACCCTAAAACACAATCACCCAATCCAGAACCTGAAATTTTGGCGCCGTAAATAGAAGACTGCTGATTAAGTTCAGCCACTAATTCATCTAACAGCGGAGTGCTTACGCCTAAAGCTACTTGCAAAGTATGGTGTTGATTCATCAGCTCGCCTAAGCGCCGCCAATCTTGTTCTTCTAAGGCGCTGATCGCCGTTTGCGTGCAAAAATCTATTTCGGCAAATAACCGTTGATAACGCTCGGGATCTCGCCGTCGCTGTTCCGCAACCATGCCAATCACGGTAGCCGTTGGCACTTTACCACCCGAATAAACCAAAACCACTTCAGGTAAAATTGGTATTGGTTTTATTTCCAAAGGTTGTAATTTATAAGCCACTAAACCTCCGTAAACCGCCGCAGCGACATCGGCTCCTGATCCAAGCCCCTGTACCCTCATAATGACTTTTTTTGCCGCATTAAATAATTCTAATGGTGATAAAATGATATTCAACCATTTTGCCAAAACACCAATGGTCGCTACCGTCACTGCTGACGATGAACCCAATCCCAATGTGGAAGAAAATTCAGCGGTTATTTCCAATTCAAAACCACTGGTTATTTGCGGCTGAAAATGTTGGATGGCGGTCAAAACAAATTCAAACGGAAGTTGAACATTAAGTTTTTCTAAAGTTGTTATCAAGTTTCCAAGCGCAGATTGCAAATAAATTTTATGATCTGAACGAGGCGTCAAGGAAACACGGACTCGCTGATCAACCGCCGCACAAAGGGCTTGTCCACCGTGTAGGACCGCATGCTCACCTAGTAACATCAAGCTTCCTGGCGCAGAGCTGGAATATATCATATGACTCGAGTGCCCTGAGCTTCGCCTTGAATACGGACTGTTTGATAATGATGGCGCTGAGCTAACTCAGTTATCTCTTCATCAGCAACTATTAATATCACCCCAGCTGAGTCACCGCGCACAGAACCTGCACCACAAATTTTGGCCGCGCCGCCCATTTGCTCAACTTCAGCAATAAATTTTTGAACTTTTTCAGGAACGACGCCTATATCATAAAGCAAACGATGATTATGTCGAATATTATCAATCAATAAACTTTGATCATTTTTTTGTAAAGCAAGATCAATATTTTCGGTGGCGGTGGCAAATTCTGCGAGTAGTCCAGTATCGCCTTGTAAAAATTTAGCTGCCCCATGGACGCATTCGCCCGTAGTTGAAGCTGGTGAACCCGTGTTGATCAATATAAATTCCCGGTCTGGAATTGGGCGCAATTGTTTTTGCCCACCTTTTTCAAAACGGATACAGCCACCGTGCAATACCAAATAAACATCCACTCCACTTGAATGGCCATGTTGCATATTCTCTGCTTCCCATGCCAATTGGTAACAATTTTCTAAATCTATTTCCAGTTGCGAAAATCGAGCCACCGCAAACATAGAACTGACCACTGCGGCCGCTGATGAACCTAATCCGCAACCCATCGGAATATTAGAATCGGTGCTAATTTCCACACCTTGGGGTAAATTGATTTTACGTTTATCGATAAAATGCGTCACTGCATACTGCATTAATTCAAATGGTTCTTTTAATACATCACTAATGCCATATTGACCTTGTAAAAATTTTTGATATTTCTCTTGAATTCCTTGTTTTAAATTACGTAATGTCGACAAACTATGTTCTTGGTGATAACGGAAGTTCAATAAATTAAATAAAATGTTTTTTTGGCTGGTTGGAGCTGGCACATGGGCCTGGCCACTGATGGTGGTTTCGGTATAACGATTAATGGCCATGGCTAAAGCCGGATTCCCATAAACAACTGCATGCTCCCCTGACAAGATGAGTTTGCCAGGCGTTCGCACCGTTAAACAGGAGCGCGGCATTGCTTCTTTTATTGCTCGCGGCACTGACGCTGATTGATGGAGAACGTTCACTGGATCATAGAAGCGTTTATGTTGGCTAATTTTACTTAAACGGAATTGGCCGGTGTTGCATTTAGGCAAAAGGCAATCCCCACCATCGGTAGGCAATTGAAAAGTATAAAATTGTTGATACTGATCGTAACTCAACTCGGTGCGATTTTTTAAAAGCGATTGATTCAAATCCGTTTGTAAATGATCACGATATCCGGACTGCACCTGGCCTGCGAAAAATTCACCGACGCATCCTGAACCATAGCTATATAAGCCAATGCGTTGACCACTTAAATCTTCAGGGTCATTATCTAACAACGACAACAAGCTAACATACAAGGCTGCTGTGTAAGAGTTGCCCGTTATTCGATTATAAAACAAAGAATGACTCAGCGAAGCACGAAGTTGTTCTTCAGTGGTCGCGATATTATTGCGTTTAGCCAACCATTTATGAGCTTTCTCTACTAAACCCGGTACTGGAGTATGATAACAAAAACGCGCAAAATCCTTATAAGTGTGGTTTGATTTGGCCGTATATTGTCCCCAGGTTTCCAATAATACTTGTAAATAAACGTCACAAGAATATTTCCCATCTACCAATGCTTCTTCTCGGTAGTTGGGGCGCCAAAAGTCCATGACATCTTTAGTATAAAAACCACTGATCGATTGAATCGATAAAATTTTTGGGTTTGCGCTTAATAACAGCGCAATAGCGGCCCCCCCTTGGGAAGATTCTCCTGTCGTTTTCAAACCGTAGCGGGCGATATCTGAGGCAATCACTAAAATTTTTCTTTGTGGATTTTCCTTCAGCATCGACAGAGCCATTTGCAGACCCATCGTGGCGCCGTAACAAGCTTGCTTTAATTCGACCACCCGGCAACGCGGTACAAGCCCTAATAAACGATGCACATAAATACCAGCGGCTTTTGAATAATCTGTACCGCTTTCAGTAGCAAATAATAATGTATCAATGCTATCAAGCTGGGTAGAGGCCAAAGCTCGAGACGCGGCATTAGCGGCCATTGTGACGATGTCCTCATCAGGTGGGGGAACCGCCATTTTGTGTTGCCCCAAACCGATATAAAATTTATCGACATCCACATTGCGCTTTTCTGCCAGTGTTTTTAAATCCAGAAAATACTGCGGTGAATAAAATCCAATCGCATCAATACCTACTTCAAACATTCTGAGTTTCCGTCCGTTCCAAATGAATATGGCTACGCATTAATTCGCCTTGGTTTGTTTGAGCAGCTAATAATGAAATCTCGCCACACAAAACGGTGGCTGCTGCTATAACCGCCAAACGCCGCGCATTGGCGCCTGGATTACGTGGCGCTAAGCAATCCATCATTTTTAAATTATTTTGCACAAACTCATGATGTTTGCCATTGCCGACTGTTCCCACAATAATATTGGGTAATGTAACCGAAAAATACAAATCTTCCCCTCTAGTTTCCGCATGGACAATTCCCTGCGACCCTTCAACAATATTAGCAGCATCCTGGCCAGTTGCTAAATAAAAACCGAGTAACATATTCGAAAAATGCGCATTCGCAGTACGTACCCCGCCCGCAATCAAAGTGCCCAATAGATTTTTTTTAATATGCAAATTAACGATCTGCTCAGGAGTGGTTTTTAAATGTTTCTGACAAACCTGACGAGGAATCAGGATTTCAGCCACGACATATTTGCCCCGGCCTAGTATTCCATTGATTGCGGAAACCTTTTTATCGACACAAAGATTTCCAGAAATAGAAACATATTTTAATTCGGGATATAAATTTAATAGCCAAGTTAACAGTGCATCCGCAGCCTTTGTCACCATGTTATGACCTGACGCATCACCTGTTTTCAGAGAAAAACGCAAATAAAGTAAATTCCCAACCATTTGACCGTGCCATTCTTCGAGCGTGGCATAGCTGCTGGTCTTGGCCACTATGGCGGCTAAAGCAACCTGGTGTTGGTGCAAATCCGCCAACACTTCATGACCGTATAGTGCATTCGGTGCTTCCACTAACACCGAACGACTCATACAATCTTTCATCACCACCGCATGGATACCTTGAGTCAGACGTGATACCCGCGCACCTCGATTGGTCGACGGCCATAATGGCGTCTCAAAAGTAGCTAAAGGCACGAGTATTTCACCCTCAACTTCGGGTCCGGCAAATTTTATGGGCCCAATGGTCTTCATAGGGATTGATGCAATACACTCAGGCTTTTTCAAGTTTGGCAGCTCCTCTAAACTTTTTTGATATAAAATTATAACGAACTTTAATTCTCTACGCCATGCATAGGCGTTAACTTAAGCTAAAAACCCACTCTTTCGTCTCGCGACTTGTTCGCCCGCATTGGATTTATTGATTAATTGGTAAAGTTTAGGCAAAATCTCCTTTTTGTTTTAACAGCCACGACATAATAGGTGTAAGGAATTGAAAAAAGAACCTATCGTAGTTATTCATCAATTGACCAAGCGATATGCTGGGACTCACCGTTTAGCATTAGATAATTTGGAATTAACCGTTAATAAGGGTGAATTTTTTGGATTGCTTGGTCCCAATGGAAGTGGGAAAACCACCCTCATTTCTATTCTCTGTGGTCTATTAAAAACGACCAAGGGTCATGTGACCATTGCCAATCAACGTATTCCTAAAAATTTTAAGATAGTAAAGCCGACTATCAATTTGGTACCACAAGAAATTGCGCTTTATCCCACCTTAACTTTAGGGGAAAACATTAAATTTTTTGGTAAAATGTATGGCTTATCTTCGACCGTTCTTAAAGAACGTGCTAAAGAATGTTTAACGATATCGGGATTAGAAGATTTTGTTGATGAGGCCGTTGGTACTTTCTCCGGCGGTATGCAGCGTCGAGCTAATCTTATTATCAGTTTAATCAATCATCCCAGCATTATATTTTTAGACGAACCTGCTGCGCACGTAGATCCTCAATCACGTCACTTAATATTTAATATTTTGATGGGTCTCAATGAGAATGGCACGACAATTATTTACACCACACACTACTTAGAAGAGGCACAACATCTATGTTCACGGGTTGCTATATTGGATAACGGTAAAATACTATGTGATGACTCTCCTATGGGTTTAATTAGGAAATCACCTGGCGCCACTAATTTGTCAGACGTTTTTTTTAATCTGACCGGCAAAGCTTTACGAGATGAAGTATGACAATAAAGATTGCAACCGTATTTCTTAAAGAGTGGAGGCTCTTATGGCGTGACAAAGTGGGTCTTATTTTTTTATTTATTTTGCCCATGTGCTTGGTATTATTTATTTCGCTGACCACTACTGAATCTAATGAGCCTCGACAATTCAAGTTATTATTAATTAATCAAGATAACAGTAATGTGAGTAAGGAAATTATAAAAGCTTTAAAAAAAACCGATAATTTTATTATCACTGAAAAGATACATCATCAAAAACTTGAGCAAACACAAGCTGAAAAGGCGGTTGTTGCCGGGAAATATCAAGCATTGATTATTCTACCAACGGATATGGCTAAAAATTTAAAGGATAGAGTGGAGCAAACTCTACAACCTGGCGCGAAAAATTTATCCAAGCCGGAGCCTATTAAAATCTTATTTGATCCAGCAGTCCCCAAAAGTTTTCAAGATCAAATTGAAACCGGTATCAAAATTTTGACTTATGCAATTGAATCTCAATTATGGCAGGAGAGTCTAAATAAAGTGCTAAGAAAACCAAATCCGCCATTAAATGCTGAAAAATCGTCCATTCTTGAAGTTAAATCCGCTTATGTCACTGATCACAACCACAGTGCTGCGCCTAATGAGGTGCAGCAAAACGTACCTGCTTGGGCATTGTTTGGTATGTTTTTCATTATCACACCATTGTCTGGAATTATTGTTAAGGAGCGCCGATTAGGAGTAATGGATCGATTATCGCTTGCCCCAGTTTCATTATTTACCTTGATTTGGGGAAAAATTTTCGCATTTATCTGTGTCAACTTGTTGCAATTGCTACTCATGCTTGCGGTCGGCATTTTTATATTACCATTATTTGGTTTTCCAACTTTAAATGCGACTCGAGAGCCTCTCGCGATATTCGTGATCGGATTATGCGCATCTTTGGCCGCAACAGGCTTTGGCATGTTAATCGGATCGGTGGTTAAAACTACCGAACAAGCCAGTGTCATAGGTCCTTTTATCATTGTGATTCTCGCGGCAATCGGCGGAATTTTCGTGCCAGTATACCTTTTACCCGCGGCATTAAAGCATATTTCTAATTATTCACCGATGAATTGGGCTCTTCAGGCCTTTATCGATATTTTCGTTAGAGACGCCAATTTATCACAACTTTTACCATATATTGGCAAATTGGTCAGTTTTGGTGTACTTTCTATATGCCTAGCGACTCTAATTTTAAGCCGCTCGCGTCGATAAAGACGCTTTTTAAATAAGAAGGAGGTTATTTTGAGTGAACTAAATTTCCAGGCTGATGATGCAATTGTTTCTTTCGATTCCGAACCGTTAATTCTGGTAGATGAAAAAGATCAAGAAATAGGCCATCAGGATAAATTAAGTTGCCATATTGGCAAAGGCGTCTTACACCGGGCATTTTCATTATTTATTTTTAATGAAGCCGGGGAATTATTATTACAACAGCGCAGTAAAAACAAGCATTTATGGCCTTTATATTGGTCCAATAGTGTTTGCAGCCATCCGCGACGGGGGGAGCTCATGATAGATGCCATTACTCGTCGATTACAGCAAGAATTAGGGATTAGCACTGAATTGCAATATATTTATAAATTTAAATATCAGGTTCCTTATCTTGATGTCGGCGCCGAACATGAGCTTTGTTGGGTATTCGTTGGTCGTTGTACCCAACCTATAAAAGCCAATGAAAACGAAATTGCTGATTGGCGTTTTATTAATGCAGAGGATTTGGAGAAAGAATTGTCTGACAAGCCGAATCATTTCACTCCCTGGTTTAAACTTGAATGGCAACGCTTAAATCAAGATTACGGCCATATCTTAAGATCTTTGCACGTATTTTAAGGAGTTTTTCATGCCAATACCATTGATTCAGACTTATCGTATCGCTCGCTATTTGCTGACCAAAAAATTGCGTGGTGAAAAAAAATATCCATTGGTGTTGATGTTGGAGCCCTTGTTTCAATGTAATTTAGAATGCGCCGGTTGTGGAAAAATTGATTATCCCGATGAAATATTGCGAAAACGAGTCAGCGTGGAACAAGCCCTGGCAGCGGTGGATGAATGTGGCGCGCCGATGGTATCAATTCCTGGCGGCGAACCACTCATCCATAAAGATATGGCGCAAATTGTGCAAGGGATTATTGCCCGTAAAAAATTTGTTTATTTGTGCACGAATGCTTTATTACTGGAAAAGAAAATTGATGAATACACCCCCTCTCCTTATTTAACTTTTTCAATTCATTTAGATGGTAATCGCGAACGCCATGACGCTTCCGTTTGTCGTGAAGGAGTTTATGATAAAGTGATTGACGTGATTAAACTGGCTAAATCTAAAGGTTTTAGAGTGAGTGTCAACTGCACGTTATTTCAGGGCGAATCTCCTGAAGAAGTCGCTACTTTTTTTGATGATGTCACTCAATTAGGGGTTGATGGCATTACTATATCACCAGGCTTTAGTTATGAACATGCTCCACGCCAAGATGTATTTTTACCACGCACCCAAACTAAACAATTATTTCGCGATATTTTTAAACGTCAAAGAACTGGTAAGCGCCGCTGGCCTATCAGTCAATCGAGTTTATTTATCGATTTTCTAGCTGGCAATCAAACTTATCATTGCACACCCTGGAGTAACCCCACTTATAATGTTTTTGGTTGGCAAAAACCTTGTTATTTGTTAGTTGATGAAGGGTACGCTCCCACATTTAAAGCCTTAATGGAAGAGACAAAATGGGAAAACTATGGGACTGGAGCTAACCCCAAATGTGATAATTGTATGGCTCACTGTGGATATGAAGGAACGGCTATTAACGATACTTTCGCTCGGCCTTGGGTGGCTCTCAAAGTTGCATTAAGGGGACCCAAAACCTCAGGACCCATGGCGCCTGAATTACCCATTACTTATGATCGCAATGCCGCCTCGCACGCTAAGCCAGTGGGCAGCATTTCCGTTGAAGATTTAAAGAAAACTATGCTATGATTCTTTCTCAAAGATTTATCAGTTATTATTTGAAAAGGTAATATGAAAAAAACTAAACAGAATAGCACTAATTACAGTTTTGTGCTGCAAAAATCACCGTTGCACTCACAACCTCAACTTCAGCTAATGAGTGACGATAAAGACCCAAGTGTCTATAAAGCTTATAAAGAAAAATGTTCCGACCCATGTGGAACATCTTATTTATCATGTGTGCATGCCGCCATTTGTAAAAATTCTAGGGAGGAAGAATGCGAAACTAATTCTTCAGTCATCATGTGTTGGCTTCCTGCCGTCGTCGCTTCACTAGCTTGTTTTCCAGTCGCTGTCTGCTGCGGTGTAAGTACCAGTTGCTGTGGTTTTTTTGCATACCACTGTGGCAATGAGAATGATAATAATAGCGACGCAAGCGAAAACTCAGACGATTTTCAATTGCAAGGCTACCGATAAATCAGACTATTCCTCTCTATATCCTGCGATAGACCCACCCTATCGCAGGTTTAATATTTGCGGTTTACGGAGTTACGTCAAACCAAATTCTGCAGGGACCACTAGAATTGTAGTCGCCACTAATTGTTTTGGTGCTTGGTTTATAGCCAGCAATCGAAGTAGAGTAATAGGTACCATCAGCGGTTTGGATGCTACTTTGATACACACCGCCTTCTACCCCCTGGATAGACCCTAGATTGACGGGAACACCACTCGGGCTAAAAGCGGCATCAAAGCTTTTATAAGGAACTGGGCCACCCACAGTCGGCTCGAACTTCAAATTACCACCAAACTCAACGGTGCTTAAACTATTCGAGGAGCCTGCAGTATAGACTGGGTGGGCGACAACTAAAATTGCCTTACCCTTATAGGCTACGTCACAGGGCTGTTTTACCCCATACACACCTATATAAGTTCCAGCTTTAAAATTGGTTGGGTCTAATGGATCAGCAAAAGCACTTAAAGAAGGCACGCCGATGGTGAATAAGCCTAACACTGATAAAACTTTTTTAACTAAATTTTCCTTTAACATTTATTTCTCCCAATTTCAGTTCAATTTCTAATTAACTCAGCAACACGGAACATTATCATCCCGCCTATATACGCGCCCGAGCGGCGATGATATGTCGTGAGTTTGATTGTAATAAAAATTTGCTCATTATACAATGTCTACCTTAAATCAATCGGTTAAAATTCGCCGAGAATTGCTGATTATTATTTAGCATACACACAATCTTCGGAGATATCTGATGCATCAATCTATCCAAGCATTGATTAACGATAAACAAGGTCAACAATTCGAATTATATGATCAATATCTAAATCACCAATTGCTGAATGTTCTGAAAACTCTTGGTTTTGATAAAAAATATGTCCGAGCCGAAGGTCAATACTTGTTTGATGAAAACGGTCATCGTTATTTAGATTTACTGAGCGGCTATGGGGTTTATTCCATTGGTAGAAATCATCCGAAAATTATTAAAGCCTTAAAAGAAACCCTCGATGCACAATTAGCAAATATGGTGCAATTTGATGCACCTTTATTAGCAGCTTGCTTGGCCGAAAAATTAGCTCACTATATGCCGCCTGCCCTTAATAAGTTTTTTTTCTGTAATTCAGGCACTGAAGCCATTGAAGGCGCTATAAAATTTGCCCGCGCCGCCACTCAACGCGAAAAAATCCTCTCTTGTGATTCGGCCTTTCATGGATTAACGACGGGATCATTGGCATTAAATGGCAGCGAAATCTTCAAAAAAAGTTTTTATCCCTTAATTCCAGCCGAACGGGTGCCTTTTAATGATCTCGATGCATTAGAAAAAGCGTTGCGCACCAAACAGTATTCTTGTTTTGTCATTGAGCCTATTCAAGGCAAAACCGTTG
The DNA here is from genome assembly GCA_963818985.1 of uncultured Pseudomonadota bacterium. Classification (GTDB taxonomy): domain Bacteria; phylum Pseudomonadota; class Gammaproteobacteria; order Coxiellales; family Coxiellaceae; genus JAFEDN01. Next base: position 58,661 of record CAWFUJ010000004.1, read on the forward strand.
CTATCCCCAATGATGATTACTTTCCTAAAGCCACTCAATTATGTCAAAAATATCAAACTTTATTGGTGATTGATGAAATCCAAACGGGCGTTGGCCGCACCGGCAAATTTTTGGCGCACGAACATTGGCCTAATACCGAAGCAGACATTGTTGCTTTATCGAAATCTTTGTCGGGAGGCTTTGTTCCAGTTGGGGTCATTGCGATGAAATCGTGGATTTTTGAAAAGACTTATCGCAATATGGAACTCGCAGTCGTACATTCTTGTACCTTTGGCCGCAATGATTTAGCGATGACTGCAGGCATCGCCACTTTAAATGTTTTAGAAGAAGAAAATTTACTCGCGAAAGCCAATGCCAATGGCCAAAAATTATTATTGCGGTTACAAGAAAAATTATTGCCTTTTGAAATGGTAAAAGAAGTTCGTGGTAAAGGCATGATGATCGGAATTGAATTTTGCCCACCCAAATCTTTAAAACTCAAAGCTGGATGGGCTTTACTTGAAGCGGCCAGCAAAGGTTTATTTTGTCAATTGATTATCATCCCATTATTTAGGGATTTTCGCATCTTGACGCAAGTCGCCGGGCCTAATTGCCACGTGGTGAAATTAATTCCGCCCATCGTCATCAGTGATCAAGATATCGAAGACACCGCTTCGGCCTTTGAAAAAGTGGTAGAAATGGCGCACCACAGCAGCGCCATCTGGGACCTCGGCAAAACCTTGGCTAAACATTCGCTGCGTAAATAGTCAAACGTTCTGATAGAATAAAACGCAGGGCAAGCTTGCGATCTACTACCCTTTCCAGCCCATTAATTTGGCCGTTGAAGAGAGTGAATTTTTAGCTGAATTAAAGCCCTGAAATAAATGCATTAAAGGTAACCAAGTTTGTGGATAACGACAAAAGTTTCTGAGGAACCGTATGGGACGCAATTGTCCGTCTACATTTAAACTTTGATCTAACCAAAAAGGTAAGCACAGTGCCGCAGAATCAGCTATGGCGCGAACCGCCATAAAAGGTAATCCCGCTCGATGAGCCACTTTGGCAATCGTTGCGCTTTCCATATCTATCGCTGTCGCTCGATGCTCTGCAAATAACAGGAGCTTATTAGAAATTGTGCCAATCATTTGTGCGGACTGGAGTAAAAAACCAGTATGGATATGTATTTTATTATTAATGGCCGTTTGTAATTGTTGGCATAAATTAGAATCGGCGAAAAAAATAATTTCCTTCTGAATCGATAATTTTTTCTGGAATAATAAGCTGCCCAGGACGGACAATAGGATCTAAACCTGCCGCATAACCCCAACTAATCAAGGATTGTGCACCTTGACTTAATAGATGCTTGGCTCCTAAATCGGCACGTTGTGCACCAATTCCACCAATATGCAACAACACATTTTTCTTTATTGCAATGGTCTCCCCGACTGGTAACGAACGTTTTAAAAAACATCGGGCTTCTAAGGGTAAGGCTACTAAAATGCCTATACTATTCTCTTTAACCACCTTGACCTGCATCGCGACTTAGTTGGCGATATTGCGCCAATGCCCACAAAGGGAAAAATTTACAATAACCATGGTAGCGTAAATAAAAAACTCGAGGAAATCCAGGTGCAGTAAACCAGTATCATCCCAAAAACCTTCGCTTTCTTGCGTGCGCATTAAATATTGTATGCCAGCAAACACCGACTCGGATTGAACCTCATCCAGCCGCCATAAGCCCCAACAATGCCCAAGCGGTTTGATACGAAGTACTGGGTTGATATTCTTGCTGCGGTCATAATAACTATTATTGTTTTCACCCCAGCCTCCATCTGGATGTTGCTTGGATTTCAGCCAGTCCACCGCTTTGCGAATACTGGGATGATGATATTGACTTTCGTTTCTATTAAAGCAACTAACACAGACCATGTGCCATAAATATAATTTGTTCCCCAACGGCCAAACCATGAACCATTGGCTTCTTGTTCTTTATAAAGAAAATCAATACAACGTCTAATGAGCGTTTGATCTTGCTGACGTTTATTCGGCAAAAAACGTTAAGCATCGGGCAGACACATCACTGGTCGGAGGATCCAATAAAGCACCATGATCGGCAAAAGGAATTTCATTTAAATAATAATGGGTATTATTTTGATCAAACGCTGCAAAACCTCCATTGTCACTTTGCATGCCTGCTAACCAATCGGCTGCACGGCGGATAGATTCAGAATAATGTTTAGGATCTTGTTGATACATGGCCCAGCCAACAACTGCGGTATCATCTAAATCAGGATAAAAACTATTACTATACTCAAACGCCCAACCACCTGGAGCCAAATTTGGATTATAATCACGCCAATCGGCCGGGCCATCGCAAAATTTGTCTTGGCGTTAACCAATTTAAAGCAGTTTCTTGCGGCTACCAAACTCTGAGTAGACCCTTCTTCTTGTAAAACTAATGCGGATAAAGCAGTATCCCAAACCGGTGAAAAGCACGGCTGACAATAGGCCTCATCTGGTTTGCCTACTAATAATTTTTGTAAAGCACGCCGCGCTTGTAAATAATAAGGATGTTGTTCTGCATAACCCAGCAAGCGCTAATGCTTCATAAGCAATCACCATGGCTGGGAAAATCGCACCTAAACCATCTTCTCCATTTAAACGATCAATGATCCATTTTTCTGCTTTGGCCAATGCTGTTTTGCGTATTTTCTTCGGGATCAAAGGCTCAATGGCTCGCCCAATTTTATCCAACAATAAAAAAAATCGATTTAATAACGAACGGACATCAAAATAATGCTTTTCCTTCAGCTGGCGTTACAAATAATTCCGGAATTTGCACTTGGCGTGGATTTTTCGCCTTCGGTTTCAAACTACATAAAACCAATAATGGCACCATCACGGCGCGTGACCAATATGAAACTCGACGAGATGAAACGGAAACCATCTTGGTAACAACATCACTTCCACTGGGATAAATGGCACTGCACGCCAAGGCACTTGGTCGAATAAGGCTAGACGATGCGAGTAAACACATTGGCTTTAGCCGCGCCTCCAGCCTCTAGCAAATATTGTCGCGCTCGAATGCATATGTGGTTCATCGATGTGAATCCCCCACTATTTTTAATGCATAATAAACTTTAACTGTGCAACTAAGATCTGCTTTGCCACCAAATATAATGGCCATCCACCTTCTCATTTTGTCTAGCACGTAAATACACTGCCATTTTACGCTCTAAATCAACATCGATCTCATCCAAATAATGCATCATTAAAATATATTCGGATGGAATCGTACAATCGGCCTCCAATTCAAAACACCAATGCCCATCTTTTTGCTGGACCTTCAATAATGCATCGGTTGCTGCTCGAATCGCAGTAGATATATGATCGAGTGTTTGATCAGCAAGAATATCTTTCATTTTAATTCTCTAGATAATCTGTGAAATAATAAACTTAATAATTGATTACTGCCGCAACTGAGATTAGTTATCAAAATCGTGGCCTTAACTGCACGTCTGCTGACTTTCACTTCAGAGCCATTCGTAAATTCTGGTTTTCGATAAATATTTCGCAAGGTTAGCACTGCGAGTCCCAGCGCCCATAAGGTAAAACGTCGAATACCTATTTCTTTTTTCGGGATCAATAAAGTATATTGCAAAGCATTTTGCAAATGTTGTTTAGTTTGCAGAACTAAAGCGCGCAATGCTTGATTAAATGCTTGTTGATTTTCGCCGATTGACCAAGTCGATAAATTAATCCCATATTGTTGAAATATATCGCGTGGTAACCAGCTAACCCCGCGTTGACGATCATTCCAAATATCTTTAAGAATATTCGTCATTTGTAAACCTTGACCGAAAGAAACGGCTAATGACATTAATTGTTGACGGTGACGATTAATTTCCACTGAATAATCACAAAATAATTCGGTTAACATTTCACCGACGACACCAGCCACATAATAACAATATTGATTAAGACAGGCTACATCTTCTAACCCTGCCAAACTAGCGGTGCGTTGAAATTCCGGCATGCCTTTAGACATAATATCAACACAACGCTGTAAACTTATTTGTTGCTGCGGAGTGAAATTGCGTAAGCAACGCACCACCGCGGGAATATGCTTTATCAATTCAAGTTCAGCGAGAGGAGTATTTACTGCTAATTGAGGAGACAATCGTTCAGAAAATTCAACAGCGGATGCTTGCGCTGCTAATACCGAACGAAATTGTTCATGAAAATCAGCTTTTTGTTGAGGGGTTAACTGAGAATCATCTTCAATTGTGTCAGCTATGCGACACAACAGATAGGCATTGGTCACTACATCACGTAAATTTGTCGGCAATTGCGGAATGGTCAATGCGAATGTGCGCGAAACTCCAGGTAATAATTGCACCTGCCGATCAAGGTCCGTCATTTTTGAAAAAACTATGTTCCGTGCATCTTGCATAATGCGGAAAGACTACCTGAACTAAGGACGGATGACAATATGCGAATGTAGCAAGTGTAATGAACCCACTGCCACGTCACACCGCGGCTTGACCGCGGTATCCATAGTGAATCTGCCATTGCATGGATCCCGCGATCAAGTCGCGGGATGACAAGGCAAGTATCAAGGTAATTGATATAAAATTTCTCTTGGTTTAATCATGCCTAAATCTGCCCGCGCATGATCTTCGATGGCTTGGTCACCATTTTTAAGATCTTTAATTTCAGCAATTAATAATTGATTACGTTGATTCCATTCTTGATTAATAGACGTTTCAGAAGAAATTTGCCTATGTAAACGCCAGATACTTGTTAAGCCGCCCGAGGCAAACCAAATTTCATATTGCAACGCTAAAAATAATGGCACTAACATCCATGTCCAGGATTTCATCTTATAAAGGCCCTCATTCCAGCATAAGGAGCTTTTCCTTTTAAATCTATTTCAATTTTCAGCAAGCGATTGTATTTTGCCACACGATCGGAACGGCATAGTGAACCCGTCTTGATTTGACCTGCGGCAGTCGCCACCGCTAAATCTGCAATCGTGGTGTCTTCGGTTTCACCGGATCGATGAGAGATCACGGTCCCATAATTTGCTTGTTTAGCTAAAGCCATGGTTTCCAAAGTTTCAGTTAGCGTGCCAATTTGATTCAATTTAATTAAAATGGCATTTGCAATTTTTTGTTCAATTCCACGGCGAAATATTTGCGGATTGGTGACAAAAATATCGTCACCGACTAATTGTATTCTCTGACCTAGTTTTTCAGTCAGCGCTTTCCAGCCTTGCCAATCCTCTTCGGCTAATCCATCTTCAAAAGAAATAATTGGGTAATTGTCTACCCAACTGACGATTTTCTTAATGAACTCATTGCTGTTAAGTGATAAATTTTCAGATGCCAAAGTATAATAGCCGTCCCGATAAAACTCTGAACTTGCTGCGTCAACTCCTAAATAAATTTCTTTGCCAGGCTGATAACCGGCATCGCTGATCGCTAGCATAATTAAATCTAACGCAGCTTCATTGGTTGGCAAGTCTGGGGCAAACCCGCCTTCATCTCCCACAGCTGTCGATAAGCCTTTTTGTTGCAAACGTTTTTTCAAGGCGTGAAATACTTCAGCTCCATAACGCAAGGCTTCAGCAAATGTAGGCGCACCCGCTGGAATAATCAAAAACTCTTGAACATCAATGTTATTAGTTGCATGGGCGCCGCCGTTGATGACATTCATCATTGGCACCGGTAACGTAAAGGGACCATCGTCACCTAAGTAACGATATAAAGGCAGTTGCGCGTCTTTAGCGGCTGCATATGCGATGGCTAATGACACACCCAAAATTGCGTTAGCACCTAAGCGGCTTTTAGCAGGGGTACCGTCCAAATCAATCATGAGACGATCCAATTCTTCCTGAGCCAGGGGGTCTTTACTTTTTAATGCCGCACGAATTTCACCGTTAATGTTAGCTACTGCTGTTAATACGCCTTTGCCGCCATAACGTTTGCTATCACCGTCACGTAATTCCAGTGCTTCCTTTATACCGGTGGATGCACCCGATGGCACTGCTGCACAACCGACTGCACCTGATGATAACGTGACTTCAACTTTAACAGTGGGATTTCCTCGAGAGTCTAAAATCTCTCGTCCCTCAATATTGCTAATAGTGCTCATAAATATCCTTGTTGTTTTGGTGTCATCCGCGACAGCCTGTCATCCCGGGTCAAGCCGCGGGATGACGAACTCACTTCAATTCATCCTCTAACCATGCGCCCGTTTTAACTTGCTGGTCAAGTGCTATTAATGTCATCAATAATGATTCCATTTTGTCGAGCGGCATATTGTTAGGACCATCGCTTAATGCCTGATTGGGATTAGGATGGGTTTCCATAAATATCCCAGCGACACCCGCCGCCACCGCCGCGCGGGCTAATGTCGGCACAAATTCACGCTGACCTCCGGTAGAATCCCCCTGACCACCAGGCAATTGCACTGAGTGGGTGGCATCGTATATTACCGGGCAACCTGTTTCGCGCATAATCGCTAACGAGCGCATGTCGGACACTAAATTATTATAACCAAAAGATGCGCCTCGCTCACAGACCATAATTTGTTGATTCCCAGCCGCCCTTACTTTGTCCACCACATTTTTCATTTCCCATGGCGAGAGGAACTGACCTTTTTTTATGTTCATCGGTAAATGACATTCCGCAACACGGGTCATAAAATCAGTTTGTCGACATAAAAAAGCTGGGGTTTGCAAAACGTTAACCACTGCGCTCACTTCATGCAGAGGTGTGTCTTCATGAACATCCGTTAACACTAAAATTCCTAAATCTTTTTTAGCTTTTTCTAGAATGGCCAAACCCTTTTCAATACCCAAGCCCCGAAAACTTTTGGCTGAAGTGCGATTGGCTTTATCAAAAGAGGCCTTAAAGATGAAGGGAATTTTTAATCGCGCGGTCATTTCTTTTAACCGACCTGCCACTTCCATAATGAGCCCTTCACTCTCAATCACGCAAGGTCCGGCGATTAAAAACAAAGGTTGATTTAAGCCTATTTTAAAGTGGTTCAGTTGCATCGTCTCGTATCCTGCTGGTAATTTCCTGTTGCCGATCTAAAGCTGCATTAATAAAACCGGTAAATAATGGATGTCCTCTCCTTGGAGTTGAAGTAAATTCTGGATGAAACTGGCAGGCAACAAACCAAGGATGCGTAGGTAATTCAATCATCTCTACTAATTTGTCGTCAATTGAACGCGCAGAAATCATTAAACCTGCCGCTTCGAGCCGCGGGACATAATAATTATTGACTTCGTAACGATGGCGATGGCGTTCGATAATCCGTTCTTTGCCGTATAATTGTCGCGCTAAAGAATCTACTCGCAATTGGCAGGTTTGGCCACCTAAACGCATGGTTCCACCTAAATCGCCAGTCATACGCCTTTGCTCTATTTGGCCCTCACGGTCTACCCACTCGCTCACTAAGGCGATGACAGGTGCATGTGTTTCTAAATTAAATTCCGTGCTGCTCGCATCCTGAAGCCCTAAGTGAGAGCGCGCGAACTCAATAATTGCAATCTGTAAACCCAAACAAATGCCTAAATAAGGGATTTTGTGCACGCGAGCATAGTTGGCCGCTAAAATCATACCTTCTGCACCTCGGGGACCAAATCCACCAGGCACTAAAATTCCATTCATATTGTTTAACATATGAGTGCCGTTTTGTTCAATTGTTTCGGCATCAATATAAACAATGTCGATTCGGGTGCGGGTTTGAATACCCGCATGAATCAAAGCCTCATTTAAAGATTTATACGAATCAGCAAAATTTGTATATTTCCCTACGATGGCAATTTTTATTTGCTGCTTTGGATGTTTTTGGGCGTGCACCACCTGCTGCCATTCTGATAAATCGAGATTATGCTGAGGTAAATTCAATTTTCGAACCACGCATTCCCCCAAGCCTTCGTGACATAACAGTAGAGGAATTTCATAAATAGTTTTCGCATCGGGCAAAGAAATCACATCTGGTATTGCCACATTGGTGAATAAAGCAATTTTAGCCCGTTCAGCGTCAGGGAGATCATGAACAGAGCGACAAACTAAAATATCCGGTTGAATGCCAATGGAACGTAATTCTTTCACCGAATGTTGCGTCGGTTTGGTTTTAATTTCTTTGGTAGCCGCAATATACGGCACCAAGGTTAAATGAATAAATAAAGTTTGTGCAGCACCTAACTGCATTCGCATTTGACGAATGGCTTCTAGAAAAGGCAATGATTCAATATCGCCCACCGTCCCACCAATTTCTACTAAGGCAATCTCTGCATCGTCAGCACCTTCTCTTATTTTATTTTTGATTTCATCGGTAATGTGGGGGATTACTTGTACCGTACTGCCAAGATAGTCACCCCGGCGCTCCTTGCGGATCACATCAGCATAGATACGGCCGGTGGTAAAGTTATTCCTAGCCGTCATGGTAGTATTGACGAATCGTTCGTAATGCCCTAAGTCTAAATCCGTTTCTGCGCCGTCTTCGGTGACAAACACCTCACCGTGTTGGAAGGGGCTCATGGTTCCAGGATCAACGTTAATGTAAGGATCGAGTTTAATTAATGTAATTTTATAGCCTTGCGCTTCTAAAATAGCTCCTAATGACGCCGATGTAATACCTTTCCCCAAAGAAGAGACAACCCCACCGGTGATAAATATGTAGCGCATCATGATTGACAATTCCTAATTTGTTAGAAAACTAATTATACAGAAGAACTTTGTTGATGTCATCGAGCAGAAATTCCCAAATATTCCCCTTCCCTTCGGGAGAGGGTTAGGGTGAGGGGATATTTATTGATAGATATCCCTCACCCCGCCCTCTCCGAATGGAAGAAGGAGTAATTCATGTTTAAAATCAATATATTATAATCATAAAAAGATAATTAAGCTATTGACAATCGGATCAAAAATCAGGATAATCTATTTTTTAAATTAATCGAGCTGATAATATATGCATTCCTTACCCACTCAAGGGGTTTCCGTTGTTATTGCGGTCTGCAATGAAATTGACAATATTGATCCTTTACTTGCAGAAGTCCATCAGGCTTTGGCACAGCTTGAAAATTTTGAAGTCGTGGTTGTTGATGATGGCAGTCAGGATGGCACTCGCCAATATCTCACCCAGCTCAGTCAAAAATATAGTCACTTGCGTCTAATTAACCACTCACGTAATTACGGGCAAAGTATCGCCATTGTGAGCGGGGTGCGTGCCGCACGTTTTGAATGGGTGATTACGCTCGACGGCGACGGTCAAAATGATCCGTCCGACTTTAAGCAATTGTTCGCCGCAGCAGCACAGATGGATTTGAATCGCCCACTCCTGATTGCCGGTATTCGCACCCAACGTCAAGATACTTGGTTACGCCGCCAATCTTCGCGCATTGCCAACCGAATTCGCGGCCGTTTATTACAGGATGATTGTCCCGATAGCGCCTGCGGTTTAAAACTTTTCCAGAGAGATATTTTTTTACAATTACCACATTTCAATCATCTGCATCGGTTTTTACCGGCGCTATTTAAACGTGTCAATGGACAAGTTATTAATGTCGAGGTTAATCACCGTCCCCGTTTGCGCGGCCAATCCAAATACGGAATGCTGAATCGATTATGGATAGGCATTATTGATATATTTGGCGTCATGTGGCTTATTCATCGACCCTGTCCACTGGAGACTCATGATGTTTCACAACCTTAGTCATTTGGATATCTTATGGTTAATTCTGGGTTTTAGCGGCCAAGCTTTATTTGGTGCGCGTATGTTATTCCAATGGATTCATAGTGAAAAACAAAAACGTAGTATGATCCCATTGACGTTTTGGTGGTTTAGCATTGTTGGCGGCGTTTGTTCGTTGATATATGCTATTCATCTGCGCGATCCAGTATTCCTGAGTGGTCAATTATTTGGAGTCATTGTGTATACTCGCAACTTGTGGTTGATATACGTAGAACGCAAAACCCAAACCATTCCCGTTAAAAACCCGGGACATGTCATCCCCGCGCAGGCGAGGATCCATCCTGGCACTCACCAAAATGTGTAGGCAAGCATGGATCCCGCCTGCGCGGGAATGACATGGCATGGGCAATAAAACCGGTTTTTTTTCTTTTACCCGCATCTTTTGGATTGGTTTAGCAATTACCTGTGTACGTATTCTTTATTTGCTCTTTAATCATCGTGATTTAGATATTGAAGAATCTCAATATTGGACCTGGAGCCAAGAATTAAGTTTCGGTTATCATTCTAAACCACCACTGATTAGCTGGGCCATTCATTTGAGCACGGTTTTATTCGGAAATAATGAATGGTCTGTTCGCCTCTTCAGCCCAATCGCCTATTTATTCAGCGCGTTTTTTATTTATCATGTAGGTAAGGCCTTATTTAATCAGCCAATTGGTTTTTGGTCAGCATTAACATTGCTTTTCCTTCCTGGCGTATCTTATTCAGCAACTATTATCTCAACCGATCCTTTTTTAATACTGTTTTGGTCTATGGCGCTTTATTATTTTATACGCGGCCTACAAACCCAAAAAATCGTGGACTGGATAATTTGCGGGATTGCCATCGGTTTTGGATTGTTAAGCAAGTTTACTATGTTGATATTTTTTCTTTCGGCCCTCAGCTATTTGCTAATTTCGCAACAATATCGTTCAATATGGCGAAAACCAGGCTGCTATTTGGCCGTGCTCATCGGGTTATTAATTTTCACTCCGAATCTTATTTGGAATCATTATCATAACAATGCCGCTATTGCCCATGTGGTTCAACATAATATCAATTTGCATGGCTTTCATTTACATATCAAAAATCTCGGTGTTTTTTTACTCGCTCAATCAGGAATTTTCGGGCCAATTTTATTTATTTTTTTAATCATAGCGCTTTACCACTATCTCACATCCCCCTATAGGGAAGAAAATAAATTATTGTTATGCTTTGGCCTGCCTATGCTCATTTTGGTAATGGCTGAAGCTTCTCTAGTCCGAGCTAATGGCAACTGGGCCGCTGTTGCTTATCCGAGCATTATTATTTTTGTTATTGCCTATCTTTACCAGCAAAATTATTTATTCTGGTTAAAATTAACAAACGCTTTGCATATTCTAATTATTCTAGTTTTTTTCGGTTGGGAACTGGGGATAGCTTATAATTGGACTCAACCCCAATCAAACAATTGGACTGACTTCGGAAAACAAGTCGCTCAGCAACGACAAACCTATCCACAGAGCGAATTTTTAGTGGATAACCGCGACCTTTGGTCAAAAAGTATTTATTATGGTAAGGTATCCAGAAATAATTTGTTTGTTTGGGACCCCCATCACACAATAGACTGGGTTGATAATCCGGCTCATTTAGATATACCGTTGGGAAAAGATTTTATTTTGATAACTTATTTTCCTAAATTAAAAAAATCAATGGTCCGCGCTTTTCAGTACCATCAGCAATTAACAGAAATTAATATTGATCAGCGCATGCGACGACGTCAAGATAAAATTTATATTTATCGGTTAGAAAATTATTTGGGTGATTCAGCAGGAATCTCCCATTAAACATATTTAGAGAATAAATTAATGCCAGATGGATACTGGCCTGCGCCGGTATGACAAGCTGGCCGGTATCCAGTATAAATATTAGCATTTAATCAATCTAGAATAGTCTAGATAATGTCGACGTTTAAAAGTATTTTTATTATAGTTTGGTAAATAAACCCATGTCCGAACGCACATTTATAATGATTGCCATAATGACTCTACTGTTTTCAGTCGCTATGTTCCTATTTCCGCAAATTGATTTAACCGTTAGTAGTTTTTTTTACCGTCCTGAAAGTGGTTTTTTTTTTAAAACTCATTATGATCTTCTGCACATTTATATTTACCGAGAGATATTAATCTGGATCTCCTATGGTTTCGTAGCATTCATTATTTTGATGTTAGTCATTGCATTATTTAATAAACAAAAAAAAATCTTGCTTACACCCAAAGTCTGCATTTTTTTGCTGATATGTTTTTTGATAGGGCCGGTGTTAATTGTCAATGAAACTTTAAAAAACCATTGGGGGCGAGCTCGGCCCCATCAAGTTCAGCAATTCGGCGGTAAAAAAACTTTTACACCCGCGTGGGTAGTTAGCAATCAATGTGATAAAAATTGTTCTTTTACGTCAGGTGAAACCGCCAATGTTTTTTACTATTTAGCATTAATATTTGTTATAGGTCGAAAAAAACTAATTGCCATTGTGGTCATGAGTGTTGGATTGATAACTGCTTTAGAAAGAGTCGGTCAAGGAGATCACTTTCTTAGTGACGCTATTCTAAGTGGTTTAATAGATTATTTATTAATTTGGGTAATCTATCGTACAATGGGATTTAATAATAATAAAAACAGGAGCATAGCCAGGTGAAATCTATCGAACAAAAACTGCAAAGCGAAGTGAATATGTTTATTTCTACTCGCTGGCAAACAGATATTATCCCGCAATTACAAGACTATATTCGGATACCCAACAAATCACCCGCTTATGATTCAGATTGGAAAGCCAATGGCTATATGAATCGAGCCATGGATTTAATAATGAAATGGTGTGCGCGGCAGCCTATTGCTAACATGGAATTATCATTGTTGGAAGAAGAAGGCCGGACCCCGCTGCTCTTTATCGACATTCCGGGGGAAAATTCACAAACAGTATTATTGTATGGACATATGGACAAACAGCCAGAAATGCGTGGCTGGGATGAAGGATTAGGACCATGGCAACCCATATTGAAAGATGGCAAATTGTATGGCCGCGGAGGTGCGGATGATGGTTATGCAGTATTCTCGGCGCTAACCGCTATTGCTGCGCTACAACAACAAAAGATCGCCCATGCTCGTTGCGTTATAATAATTGAAGCCAGCGAAGAAAGCGGCAGTCCAGACTTACCCTTTTATTTGCAAAAGTTGGCCAATAAAATCAAATCACCTAATTTTATTGTGTGTTTAGATTCAGGTTGCGGCAACTATCAACAATTGTGGAGCACCACCTCATTGCGGGGAATGATCAGTGGCACGCTACGCGTCAATGTATTAAGAAAAGGTCTTCACTCTGGGGTTGGCAGTGGCGTGGTACCTTCAACTTTTCGTATTTTGCAATTACTGTTAGATCGGATTGAAGACCGAATGACCGGGCATATGCGCTTAGATGAATTACACGTGCAAATTCCACAGCAATATTTAGATCAAGCCAAAATAACTGCTCAGATTTTAGGAGATAATTTAAAAAAAGATTATCCTTTTATCGGTCAAACCCAAGCAGTCAGTGACGACTTATCAGAATTAATTTTGAATCGCACTTGGCGTCCAGCTTTATCGGTCATAGGTATGGATGGCTTGCCCGCTTTAGCCCAAGCAGGAAATGTCACAGTGCCTAGTTTAGCGGTGAAACTGTCGATTCGAATTCCACCCGGCTGTGATCCGGATCAAGCTCAGCAAAAATTAACTGCAATACTTGAACAAGATCCTCCTTACTCGAGCCAAGTTTCCTATACTCCAGAACATCAAGCTTGGGGATGGCAAGCACCCCTGTTAGCAGATTGGCTGGCGAAGGCGAATGACGATGCTTCTAGATTGTTTTTTGGTAAAGCAGCTGCTTATATTGGAGAGGGAGGCTCTATCCCTTTTATGGCGATGCTCGGTAAAATGTTTCCCCAAGCTCAATTTTTAATTACCGGAGTTCTGGGGCCAGATTCTAGCGCTCATGGTCCCAATGAGTTTTTGCATATTGAGATGGCGGAAAAATTGACTGGATGTATCGCCGCAATTTTAGCAGCCCATTTCATTAATCAAGGCTAACTAGGCACTATTTCTGGATTTAGAACCCAACGAACTATCCAGCGCTGGGCATCTTGGCGCTCTAGACAAATAACCGTTGCTGGGGGAAAGTGGATAATTGGACTGTGATTGCTATCGTTTAATATCAATGCATTAACTAACTGAGGTAAAAATGGTAAATGACTGACTATCATCGTGTCCTCTGTCCATGATGGTAACATGGCAAGTAAATCCTCGACTCGGGCTTCGGAGTCTAATAAGCTCGGGCATTCGGTCACGCTGGCAATCTGCAGAGTTTCCGTCAAGATAGCGGCTGTTTGCTTGGCACGTAATTTGCTGCTATGAAGAATTTGATGAATAGAAACCCCCGAATTTGCCAAATGTCGAGCAACACGGGTCACGTCTTTTTGACCTTGAGAGGTCAGCTGGCAACAGGGATCTTGGTCAGAGCGGCAGGCCTCGCCATGCCGCACACAATATAACTTCACTCTTCGTAATTCAAACGGGCTTGTATGAGCGTACCGCAAATTTTAATATCTTCTTTTAATGGTTCGGCACGGACACCATCTAGATCTGGACTTAAACATTTTAAATAATATTGTCGAGCATCTAATAACAATTGCCTGAAAACTGCACGATGATGGTCTTTCATTTTTAGTAAAACATAACTTCTATCTTTGTACGAGCGGGCCGGGTCAATGACCAGAACGGTCCCCTTAGGAAATTGAGGACTCATTGAGGAATCTTCCATCACTAACGCAAATACATTTTCATGGATAGGACGAGGCATTAAAATAGATTCCGATCGCAAAGATTTGGTATCGTCCAAATTTTCTGGCCAATGCACCGCGTCTTCCCAACTAATCACAGGCACGGGGATCATATCCTGACCATGCAATCCCCAAGTATCGTAAAGGCTCCAAGGTAAGGGTTCATCACCACGCAACTGCTCAATTGATATACCAAAGAAATCGGCTAAAGGTCCCAATGAAGATTGATGCGGGCTTGGAGAAACACCCTCCACAATGCGATGAACTGTGGGTTGCTTAAGTCCAATCCTTCTGGCTAATTCCGTTGTGCGGATACCGCGATGAAACATAAGTCGCTTTAAAATCTGGCTAGTTGTTAATTTCATGATATTTCACTAAAAACTGTTTTTCCCCAAATCCCGGTATTGACCCATACGTATTTTGAATTCAATATTCAAAATTACAATAAAACGCATATTTTAAGCAATCCGGGAACCCCCGAAAATCATATTGTATCAACCTTAAAGAAGGATAGCAAGATGTCCATAGGAAAAACTCCTTTAGCGGCTAAAAGTTATTGGGATATGCTGATTTCTGAAGTAACGAGTCGCGATCAAAAAAAAGCAAAAGAAAAAAATCGCCTTAGCGAGCGTGGGATCGCTTATGAAATTCAAAATGCTCGCCGTTCTATTAAATATCAACTTGGGGAGCCATTGGCAGGGGTTTATTTTACCCAAAGAGAGGCAGATTGTATGATGCAGATGCTAAATGGCAAAACCATGAGTGAGGCAGGCGAAACCTTACAATTATCCCCACGAACAGTTGAATATTATCTATCAAAAGTTAAACAAAAATTAAAGTGTCGAAAAAAACGTGAAATGATTAATTTAGTCTCTAAAACCGAATTCGCTAACAATTTTCGCCGGGATCCTTTTAATAAGGATAAGGACAAATAGTATAAAAATGTCTATCATAACCGCAAAAATATCTGTCATACCGCGGACAAGCCGCGGTATGACAACTTTGGGAAGCGCGATTAAGAAGTTCTGACCCCCCTCTTTCTGAAAATCCAATATGATATAAAAGTCCACTATAATAATAAGTATGCCAAATTTATTAATGTGCAAACCCACATATTTCTCAATTCGTTATGAAATTAATCCATGGATGAAAATTCAACAAAAGGTTGATCCATCTTTGGCTATGCTGCAATGGTTAAATCTTTGCCAAATTATAAAACAATGTGGCGGGAACATAGTCGAGCTAACACCGGTTGAGAACCTACCTGATTTTATTTTTACTGCGAATGCCGGGCTTCGACATGAGCGACAAATTTATTTATCACGCTTTCGCCACCCTGAACGTCAAGGAGAGTTTCCACATTTTAGGCGCTGGTTTAATGAATCCGGCTTTGAAGTCATTACCGAACCTGAAGAATTTTTTGATCATCGCGGCCACTATAAAGGCCCCTGTTTCGAAGGCGCAGGTGATGCATTATTTTTAGGCGAGACGCTGTTTTCAGGTTTTGGCTTTCGAACTGATAAAGAAATATATCCTTATATTTATGAGTTATTAAAGATTAAAAAATCTGTTTTTTGCGAATTAGTAGACCCTCGCTTTTATCATTTGGATACTTGTTTTTGCCCGCTCAATGAACATCAAGCCATTTGGTATCCACAGGCCTTTTCCAAAGCTTCACAAAGACAAATGGCTGATCAAGCTGATTTATTTACTATTACCGCTGAAGAAGAATTGAGTTTTGCATGCAATGCGGTGGTCATCAATAAAAATGTGGTCATCCCAGATCGATGCCCACAGACACGGGTCACTTTAGAAAAGCTTGGTTTTACTGTGTATGATTGCCCAATGACCGAATTCATCAAATCGGGTGGTGCTTGCAAGTGTCTTACTTTGGATTTAGGAGATTTATAAATATCCCCTCACCCGAACCCTCTCCCGGAAGGGAGAGGGGACAAAGCTAAAATAACGTCCCCAAGGGGATTCGAACCCCTGTTATTGCCGTGAAAGGGCAGTGTCCTAGGCCTCTAGACGATGGGGACAAATTTTTGCGGTGTGGAGCTAAGCGGGATCGAACCGCTGACCTCTTGCATGCCATGCAAGCGCTCTCCCAGCTGAGCTATAGCCCCGCTCAAGATGAGAGATTCTAGGCAAGGTACAATTGGAAGTCAATATCTATTTGGAACCAGATCGTTTCATAGGTAAGGTAATAATCACTCTGGAATCCATCTCAGGAACATCCTGAATAGTAACGATACCGGTACCTAAGAAAGATGATCCGCAGATTAGTACAATTCTTAACCATTTAGCTCAAAAATATGATATAATTTCGCAGTATGAGAACTTTTGAGCACCTGGAACAAAAAGAAGCCGAGTCTTTGATAGCAGAATTATTATCTTCAAGTTCTGAAGACCTTGCTGAATTAAAAATAGAAATCATTAATTTTTCATTTACTCCTATTATCTCTATTTTACAAAAAATTCAATTCCGGGCCATTGAACTAAACGTCCATTGCTATCGTGATCTGGAAACACCTTACTTTAATCAAAAACTTATCGAGTTTGCCGATGCACTGAGAGGACAATCCTCACTTAAGTCATTCTCCTTTACCCATGCCTATTATCAGCAAAACTCCGTTGAAAATAATAATGCTGTCGTGACCTACCTGTGTCGTGGATTAATCAGAGAACAGATGCACTGGTACGATCAAATCACATTTTGCCGCTTGGTATCTGATACAGGCGCCGCTGCGATAGCGGATTTTTTTAAAGAAAACCCAAATGCCCAGATCCGGCTACTAACGCTTGTTAGCAATGAGATCAGCGATACAGGCGCGGCAACTCTGATTGAGGCTACTCATTATCTCCTGGGCATTCAGATTAATCTAATGCTCAATCAACTGACGGATAAAGTGGTCAATACTGTGCTCTGCGCTCCATTCGGCCATGACATTATTACTCGTAAGAACCAACTCAGCTTATCCGCTGAAAGCTGTCTTAAAACGCATAAAATGCATATGGAATTTTTAAAAAAAATAAAATTCACCAGATTGTCAAATTCTCTGCTATATCCCCCCCAAACGCCACATACCCCAGCCAAATCCAGATGTCAAAACATAGAAAAGTTTTTGTCCTCAACACCCGATTGCAGTTATATTGGCGAGCAAAAAACGAAAACGGATTTTTACTTATCCCCTACCGCTGAGCTCTCCATAAATCAATTGCTAAAATCAGATCCAAGAATATGGAAAAAATCCTGCGCTGACGGATCATCTCCTAAGCTATATAAAGAGATCGTGATTTGCGCTTGGGGTGCGATATTTTTTAATTCTTTCTTCCGCAATCACCATCCATCCATTTTGAAAATATTGTTTTGGCAAGGCGATCCAGCTCATTTAGCCACAACCTATGACGAAAAGTTCACTCCCGCTATCGCCGAAGAAGTGCAAGACTTGTTAGAACGCGCGCATCCTGGTCGACAATTCTGGGTGATTGATGAAAACATATGGCAACAACAATTGTTTGCCCTTATTCAAAATCAAAAAGCATCAACGTATTGGGAATATCTGCTATGGGAGTATGACCTTAACCATCCTCATAAAGAGGTGGATTTAAGCCCGTATAAATTTTGGATAACAAATGATTTATTTAAAAGGATTTTACCCGGCTTGGCTAAAACAACGACTCAACTCGATTTATCAGGTTGCATCCGTTTAAGCCAGCAAACCATTGTCGAAACATTATCTCGATTTCGACAGCTAAAATTTCTAGGATTACGCGGCACACCACCTTGGGGTGAGGAATTGGCCACCTTAATTCAAGCCTGTCCGTTCCTCGAAGAACTCGAAATTTGCATTGATACGCTGGCGCCTTTAAAAATTCTAGCTCAAATGAGGGAATTACAGCATCTATACTTGGATCTATCCAACAACTTGCAACTACAAAATTTAGACTTTCTTAAAGAACGGAGCTTGGGCAACAGTGTCACCCTGTTGAAATTGGCTAACTGTTCAAATTTAATTGATTTGACTGGATTACGCTATTGTCCCAATTTAACAGAGCTTTGGCTGGAAGGTATAAAAATCCAGGATTTCGACGGATTGATTGTGCAATTGGGCCAATTAAAAAAAATAGAATATTGGGTATTTCATAACTGTCAATATACATTATCTGATGAAAAACAAGCATCTAATTTAATTAAAAAACACTTGCCACAGGTCTATATTTCTATTGATAAAGATAATAACCTGAATGTTGAAAATCCATTTATCGAGGGAATAGCTTTATCTTCCACTGTTCTAAACACCCAACAAAAAAAAGATCGATCTTATCACCAAAAGTTGCAAGAACTTGAACTTAAAACAATTTCTGCAAAAAACCCACAGGATAAAGAACTAACTTGCGCTCAGTCACCTGCTGACCGTAGCCAACGAAAAACCTCAGCCTCGCAAGTTTTTTGTGATAATAAAGGCCATTGGCCCGATCACCGCTTAGATCGGAACTTCGTCCTCACCACTATCCAAATAAAAAGCGACGGTCATATCGTCTTCACCGCGCCTCCTATTGCCCAGCGCGAGTTAAAAATTTGTCCTGGCGTCGAGGTCGTGCCATTCGATGCCATTCAAACCAGGTTATTGCGTCCGTCTGAGGCAAAAAGCCAAAAAAATTATTATGCCGGTCAATTAACTTTATTGGTCACCACTGATAACTGGACACCTGTCCCTACACGTGGGGTATTCAGCCGGCCCATGGCCAGTTCTGAACAGCTGATATGGGCAAGATCTTCTATCACCGGCGAACTGTTCGTGCAACTCCCCAAATCAGCACCCTCAAGTCAACAGCCGCAGAGTAAAAAAATTCTGTTGAGATATATGATAGTCGCTGTTGATACCACCCATCAGCGCCAAACTCAGGTTACTCAAAGCTTACCACCGGTCATTCGCAGCGTTTTTGGCTTACTCTGCCAGGATAAAACCATCTTAGAAAATTTTCCCGCATTTCGGCGATTGATCACTGATCTTTCTTGGATCCAAGGGAGTGATCAAGCACTTTATGCTCGAATCATCCAATACTGTCAAATGGAACCTTGGCTAGGGTTTTCTGACCAACCACTGGATGATAAAGCTTCGCAAATCGTACGGGCATTTGTCGATTCTTTAACACTGGAAAACCCTCGTTTCAGCGCAGATTTGATGGCACTGTTTGATGCTCTTTTACAACAAAGAGGCGCCTGTCTGGAGATTTGTCGCTGTGTTAAGTTATTATGCGATTACTTCGGTGTATTCTGCCATATTGGACTCAGCGCAACTCATGGCTTCCTAGAGCACTCCTATTATAACTTAGGTAAACTTATTACCAAAACCAGTGATTTGGGCGGGGGCGAAGCGCAAGTCACCCTTCACTCCTTACCTTTGCGACAGATAGAAATTAAAAACAACTCCATTAAAGATAAACGCTTAATCGCTTTAGAAACATATAAAGCGCGCTGTATTAAGCAAGCCCTGGCTGAATTTAAACTGGTGATAGCAAAAGGTTCTCAGTGTGGTAATTTGCAAGAGTATTGGCAACTGCTTCTCTCTTGTCCTACCCCCATCATTTATCTCCCCAAATCTGCGGATGCGGAGCAACTACTGGCCGCTTTGCGAGAATATGCTCAGCAACAACCGGATTTATCACCACGACAATTATTTTACATAAACGATCCAAAACAATTATCTGCTTGGTGGGAAACAACTCACATTGCTAATAATAAAGCAGATATCGTTCCCGGCTGGCTACAGCAATTTTTACTGGGTAAAACCCCTCGAATCCTGGTCATGGATCTTACTAAATTTGAACCATACGACCTAATCTCGCATCAAGGGATTGGCGATAAAAATCGCATTTTACAGGGCCTGTCTCTTCCGCCATCTGTGAAAGTGATTTGTATTGCACCGCTTACTTTAACCCGGGAAGATATTTTTTCATCGCGATTTATATCATTTTCCTATCGAGCTGATTTGTTTGCCGAGGTTAAACCTATCCAATATTTACCAACTGCGGATGAGAAGGCCCTATCGTTATCTACCACGCATTTATACGATGATTCCGCCTCCAATTATCTAGGTGCACCTGAATTAGAAGGCGATGAAGTGACTTTCACTCCCGGACCCGTGGCAGACGCCATAACCAAAAAGCATGACTTATTACTCACCGATGTCCCACGAGAAACTCAGTATGTATTATTTATGGCGAAGTTTACCGAGCAGATAGTGCTGAACAGCATCCCACGAGCATTTCCAGATATTACCATTTATCAGCATAAACGCCCTCTAGCACAGAGTAAATATATTAAATTTGTTGATGATATCACTATCAGTCAAAACCGGTATCACTTAAATTCACACTCTTATCAATTGTTAGTTAATGGTGATCGGCGCATCGATCCGAAAAGTGGCCGTAGTTATTCACGTCCCGCATTGTTAGGGACAGACGAGCTGCCAGATCTCATCGTCGTAACCCAGACGCCGTCACATTCCGATTGGAATCGCTTTATTGATCGTATCAATGAGTGTAAGCAATCTGTCTCTGTGTATGTATGCCCGGGGGTTAAAATTCCTTCTATTGAAGATACTAAGCCAGTTAAATATCAGTCGATAGAAGTAAAAGACGAAAAAACGCTACCGCCTAGCCATGTGATTGAATCAAATGCGCCTGAAGCAACGCTGAACATGTTAATCACCCAAAGCGTCACCTCAGTTGAAAACGTGTTGACACTTACTCCTGAGGTAGGCTTGGAGTTGCTAGCATTGATTAATCGCAAAGGCGATCGTTATCTATTGGAATATCAACCGGGTTGGCTATTAGAACAACTACGCAGCGGCAAAATTACGGTATTAATTGGCGATATGTCATCGTCGCTGTTCGATGCGTTAGAATCTTTATTTTCCACACCCTCTCACCTCTATACCAATGAAGGCCGGGAAACTTTTTCAGGACGGGTGATTTGGATAAAGTCTAGCGCACAACCCCATGCATTTGCTCCTACCGTCTCACGCCGCTGGCATTACTCGGAATTAAAGACCGTAGAGGAGAAAAAGGCCATTAAAACCGACCAGCTCCCATTCTCTTATCGCCAAAATGTTGACCGCATTCAAGCCTTTATTGAAGATAAAAATCCTTCCGCAAACTTTTTAGAGCTGGTTGGGCCACCAGGTTCTGGCAAAACCACCAGCATCAAAAAAGTTGTCAGCAAAATTCACCAATATGGCCAACCTATTCAGCATTTTTCCTCTGTTGCCGACTATGTCACCTGGCGAAAAGAGAATCCTGATGAGAGCAAAACTCTTTGCGTGCTGCAGCTCGCTTATTGCAAAATGTCACCGCCGGGATATTTGGAGTTTTTACGCGATATTAGTCGCAACCATCGATTTTACTGGCAAGGCGTTTGGTATCCGGGGTTAAAGATCATCATGACCAATAACCCTGAAACTAATTTGAATAATAGTAAGCATCCATTGTTTACTGAGCAATCTATTCCTTCTTTATTATTTGCGCCGTTTACTCTAGCAGAATTGGATGAATATATTCTCGAACCCCTACTTCAAGAGATCAAATCAATCCAAGACCATACTAAACCCATCAGTGATTTGATCTTATCGGCTTATCGTTATGTCGCCGAAAACCTAGCTTATGCCCCTATCTCTTCGCGCGAATTAACCACCGTTTGCCAACGTTTGGTGGTTTTGCTAAACATTCATCACGAAGAGAAGCCGCTACAGGTGGCCGCTCGCGCTTGCTATGAAGAATTTTTTGGCTTATTTCAACATGAAAACCAACGTCAACTTTTTTGGCAATTTCTGCAGAAATCCGCACTACAGATTATCGATGAAGGGTGGACACCGATTCAGGTTGATATGGATTTAATCGGAAACCTCCAACAACAAGGCCTACTAATAACTCCGCAAGGAGGAGAAATGGTAAGTATGATCCAACGCCTGCTGCAAATGCGTCGGCTACATGGCCAGAAAGATTGTCCTGGCAAATGCGGATTATTATTGGAAGGACCACCCGGTATTTTAAAAACCGAACTGAGTATTGCCGTATTAGAGGCGCATCAAATCACCGCTTGTCCAGAAATCCCTGATGGGAAGCCGCATTACTTTAACTTAGTCGGTGGAGAGCCCGCGCTGATAGAAAAAAAACTGCTACTGGCCTACTCACAAGGCTGGATTGTGGTGTGCAATGAATTAAATTTATTGCAACCCTCAACAATTCAATTATTGATGCAATTACTAGACGCACCCAAAACCGGATTTTGCCTGATCGGCACGCAGAATCACCATCGAGCTGGTGGCGGCCGGAAGCTGTTACTGCCCGCAGTTAAAAGCCGTCTTCAAGTTTTGCATCTGCGCAAATATAATCGCGATCAATTGATCAGTTTTGCTAAAAGTAAGGGATTGACTGAAGCCGCGCTACTAACGGATATGTTTTTAGCATTGCAGAATTATCAAACGCTCTATCAACAGCCACTGGCCAATCCACGGCATTATTTCCGCTGGCTTGCAACCCTGACACGGTTACCGAGTGGTGAACGTACGCTAGCGGTAATTGCTCATCATCTTTTGGAAACTAGCTGTCACCTGCTGCTGTCCCCACAAGAACATGCGGAACCTGGACAGCACCATGCACTTCGATTTATCTTAAGCCGTGTGCCTGCGCCCAGCTTTCCTTATACTGACAAATTAACCTTAACTGACGCGAGTAAACTATCTCTGATTCAATCACAACCAAAATCAAACCAATCAAAGAGTAGGGAAGCCTGCCTGGTGATGTAAGGCCTTCTGGTTTACTTGATTAAAGGCGTCATCGAGCAACCTTGCCATTCGTTGATCACGAGTGAATGGGGAACTTCCACCAAAAACAACTCCAATCAAACGGATTTCACCACGTTTGGCGGACGCCACCAGATTAAATCCAGAAGTTTGAATATATCCGGTTTTAATGCCATCCATCCCTTGGTACCTTGACATCAAATGGTTATGATTATGGTAATTGTTACCGGCATAAGAAAATTTAACCAAGCTAAAATAGTTATAAAATCTTGGAAATTGACGAATCAGCGCCGAGCCTAACAGTGCCATATCGAAAGCTGTGGTGACCTGATTGGGATTGGGCAATCCGGAAGAATTATAAAAACGGGTTTGTTTCATTCCTAGGGCATTGGCTGCCTCAGTCATGGCCCGCCCAAAATTAGATTCGTCTCCCTGGAGAGCTTCGGCCAATACCACCGCTGAGTCATTAGCGGATTGGGTCACCAGACTCATAATGGCGTCTTTGACGGTTATCGTTTGTCCCGGTTTCAAACCTAATTTAGTGGGTGATTGATTGGCTGCATTATTAGAAACCGTCAAAGTTTGATCAAGTTGTAAACGCCGGTCTTGTAGCGCTTTAAAAGTGAGGTAAAGCGTCATCATTTTGGAAAGAGAGGCCGGATGACGCAAACTAGTGGCATTCGTGGCATGAAGAACACGACCCGTGCTAGCTTCGATAACGATATCAGCATAACGGCTAGCAATCACCTCAGGTACTGGTTGCGATTTGTGGTGACCGGTCCGAGCGACCTTTGTTTGGGCAAGACAAGGATTATGCACCAGCAGACCAATTAGTATAACATATGCGTATAGTCGAACCATCTTTTTTCTCTGTTAAAGTCCCTTATTGTTCATAATTTTAGCAGATAAAAATTTGATTGCTATTTGCACTGTTTAAATTATATTCTTTCCATTCCCCCTCCCTCAACTGTGTCATCCCGCGGTCAAGCCGCGGGATGACACAGGGGGAATGATTTTGGAGTTACTTTTGACATTTTGGTTTAGTTAATAGAAAATCCTGATCATGAAAAAAAACGCCATCTCCCCTACACGCGCAGAAGATTATCCACAATGGTACCAGCAGGTCATTAAAGCAGCAGAGTTGGCTGAAAATTCACCGGTTCGCGGTTGCATGGTCATTAAACCTTGGGGCTATGCAATTTGGGAAAAAATCCAAGCAATATTAGATGCTAGATTTAAAGCCACCGGCCATAGTAATGTTTACTTTCCGTTATTGATCCCGCTCCAATATCTACAACAAGAAGCGCAACATATCGAAGGATTTGCCAAAGAATGCGCGGTAGTGACCCACCATCGTTTGGAGATGGATAGTTCAGGCCAGCTCAAACCGGCAGGTGAACTGGAGGAGCCTTACATTATTCGACCCACCAGTGAAACAGTTTTTGGTTTTCAATACGCTAAATGGATTAAATCCTATCGTGACTTGCCGTTAAAGCTGAACCAATGGGCCAATGTGATGCGCTGGGAAATGCGCACCCGCTTATTTCTGCGCACCGCCGAATTTCTCTGGCAAGAGGGTCACACCGCGCACGCCACTGCTGAAGAAGCACAAGCAGAAACCCAACAAATGCTGGAAGTTTATACGGATTTTCTGGAGAATACTTTAGCGATCCCCGTTGTTCCTGGAGAAAAAACCGCCCGCGAACGATTCCCAGGGGCAGTCAACACTTATACAGTCGAAGCGATGATGCAAGATTGCAAAGCGCTGCAGGCAGGCACTTCACATTTTCTTGGCCAAAGCTTTGCAAAATCTTTCAATATCCAATTTACGGATCAGAATGAGCAACTTCAACACGTATGGACAACCTCCTGGGGCGCCTCAACCCGAATGATCGGCGGCTTGATCATGACCCATAGCGATGACGACGGTCTGGTTTTACCTCCAAAAATTGCACCGCTACACGTCATTATTTTGCCAATTTTGCGCAAGGAGCAAGATCGGACGGCCATCATGACCTATTGTGAAAGTTTAAGAAAAGAGTTATCCCTGCAAATTTATAATAATGAGTCAATTCGCGTCGATCTGGATGCCCGCGATATTCATGGCGGGGAAAAATATTGGCATCATGTGAAACGGGGTGTGCCAATTCGGGTAGAAATTGGTATTAGAGATATTGAGGCCAATCAAGTTTATATTTCGCTGCGCAATCAATTAAACCAAAAAATCAGTCAACCGCGTCAGCAGTTTATAAATGAGTTACCGCAAATATTAACCCAAATCCAACAATCGCTTTATGAACGCGCTTTACTTTTTCAGAAAGCAAATAGTTATACATTCGATGACTTAGAAAAATTTAAAGAATTTTTTGCCGGCGAAAGTCTTGGCGGTTTCGCCTATGTGTATTCATGTGATGACGATTCAATAGAATCACTCCTCAAAGAATATAAAATATCGGCGCGTTGCATGCCGCTTGCTAATCAGGAAGAACAAGGGATTTGCATCTTTACCGGCAAATCAGGCGCCAAAAAAATTATCTATGCCAAAGCTTATTAAAGCTAAACTTAATATCTCGACCCCAAATCTTTGTCAGATTTTTCTCCTTTAATTAAATAAGTTAATTCGTCACAAAGAATAATTTTATTATCTTTAATTTGAAAGAGAGCATTGACTTGAACTTCAACCTGACTATCATCGTGCTTAGTTGCATTCACCCGGTGAATAGTTGTTATTTTATCATTCTCAGCAACAATGTGTTTAAAAGTTACTTTAGCAGATTTTATCGTAGACGCTAGCGCTTTCATATGCGCAACAAAATGGTCATAATCAAGAACTTTGCCATCGACATATTGAATATATTCTTTAGAGAAATATTTGGCAAAAGT
The DNA here is from genome assembly GCA_963818985.1 of uncultured Pseudomonadota bacterium. Lineage (GTDB taxonomy): Bacteria > Pseudomonadota > Gammaproteobacteria > Coxiellales > Coxiellaceae > JAFEDN01. The sequence continues at coordinate 84,933 of CAWFUJ010000004.1, forward strand.
CTCTTCATCAGCATTTCTATTTTCAATGAGATTAACAAAAACTTCTTTAATAAATTTTTTAGCTTCATCAGGTGGCATCATCGTTTTTACTCCAATGGACTTTATGATTTTTATCCCCAAATATATATAAATTCTAATTCAATATCGGGATGTAAACTGTGACGGACCGGACATTCTTCAGCCGCGCGAATTAATTTTTGGGTGATTTCGTCAGAAAATTGATAGGGACAGGAAATTACCAGCTTAAGTTTACCTATTTTTCGTGTCGGAGAAGTTTGCATCGTTTTAGTGACCGCTGCTTCGGTATTGTTTATATCAAGATTAAGCGAACGGGCCAGAATCCCCATTAACGTTAAAGTGCATGTACCTAAAGACGCCGCTAATAGATCAGTGGGAGAAAAACTCATGCCCGTTCCTTGATTATCTTTCGGTGCGTCAGTAAAGATCTCCACGCCATTGTCCTGGTGTACACACCGTGTACGCAAGTTTCCTTGATAAGTTATATTTATTTTGGTCATTAGTTTTTATCCACATTTAAACTTGAGAATTGAATAGCTTTTGCTAGGCGATCTAGCACTTTTTCACGTCCTAAGGCTTGTAAAGTCACATCAATCGGCGGCGAGACTGTGTTACCGGTAACGGCTACTCGCAATGGTTGGGCAATTTTTCCTAAATTTAATCCTTGTTGTTCAGCGACTTCTTTAATCACCTGATGAATAGCAGCTGCGTCCCAAGTTGATAAAGACTCCAAACGTTCCAAAACCCTCGATAATATTGTCGCAGTTTGTGGAGTTAAATGCTTTTCAGCAGCAGAGGGATCATATGTTGTTAAAGGCTCAAAAAAATAACGAGAATTGTCGGCCATTTCTGCTAAAGTTTTTGCACGCTCAGCAAACATGGTGACAATCTCAGTGATAGGAGGCCCGTGAATAAAATCAATATTTCTTTTTTTCAATTGATGAACTAAAGCATGGGCAATAATGGTTTTATCTAATGTTTTTATATAATGCTGATTTAGCCAGGCCAATTTTTCTGGATTAAATGCAGCAGGAGATCGTTGTAGTGAATGGATATCAAAATATTTAATCATTTCATCGCGAGAAAAAATTTCTTGGTCTTTATAGGACCATCCCAATCTGACTAAATAATTAATTAATGCCTCAGGTAAAAATCCTGCTTCTTGATATTCTAAAACGCCTGCGGCGCCATGACGTTTAGATAGACGCTTACCATCGCTGCCCAAAATAGTTGGCACATGCCCATATTCCGGTAATTGCGCGCCTAATACTTGTAAAATATTAATCTGCCTAGGCGTATTATTGATATGGTCATCTCCCCGTATAACATGGGTAATTTGCATATCCCAATCATCCACAACCACGACAAAATTATAAGTCGGAGTGCCATCAGTCCGCGCCAGAATTAAATCGTCTAATTCCGCGTTACTGATGGTGATTGGCCCACGTACCATATCGTTAAAAGTAACCACGCCGTATTGCGGATTACGAAAACGGATGACAAAAGGCTGGTCAACAATATTCTCTAAATCACGGCAATGTCCATCATAACGTGGTTTTTGACCTGCTGCAGTTTGTTGCTCTCGTAGTTTTTCTAATCGATCTTTACTGCAATAACAACGATAAGCTTTTCCAGTTTGCAACATATGTTGCAAGACTTCACGATAGCGATCGAAGCGTTGCGATTGATAGTAAGGACCCTCATCATAATCTAAATTCAACCAACGCATGGCTTCGATAATTAAATCTGCAGACGCTTGAGTAGAACGTTCCAGATCAGTATCTTCAATGCGTAAAATAAAAGTTCCCTGATGTTGACGTGCAAACAACCAGGAAAATAAAGCCGTACGCGCACCGCCAATATGCAAGTCGCCAGTCGGACTCGGTGCAAACCGGGTTCTTACTTCAACCATAATCTTAATATTCCATGTTCACTTTGCCCGGGCGCTAACCATCGCGCTCCGGAAACACTGTTTAATGCATTCGGAAAGCCCATCCAAGGTTCCAGACAAACAAATGGCTTATCCTCTGGAGTATATATTTGTACGTAAGGAAATAAATCTCTGTCCTCTACACCTTCTGCCACCATATTAATAACATCTTTATTGGGAAAACTTAAATGGATTTCTTTATCTTCCCCCAATTGCGTCAATTGTTCTTGAATTTCAGTGTTAGTGACAGGTGTGGGCAAATTAAACAACGGCTGTTCCCCAACTAAATCGGTTAATTGTTGGTTATAACGAAAACGACGTCGCGGACTATAATTTAAGATCACCCGATTTTTACCATTGCCCGGCTCGGGTGTTAAAAAATAGGGATGAAACCCTGCATAATAAGGCATAGCTCGATCGCCATGGTTAGTATAAGTTTGACGGCAAAATAATCGTCGGTGGGCAATTTCGTAATATAATTCTACCGTAAAGTGAAAAGGGTACACTGACCTTGTCTGTTCATCATCGCGTAAAATTAGCAATAAATGATGCTTTCCGGCTTCGCTCACTTCCCAAATCTTGTGCGCTGCAAATCCATGAATCGGCAATTCGTAAACATGTCCATCATAATAATAAGCATTGAGTTGACCCTGACGTTCTAAACGTCCACATACTGGAAAACAAAAAGGCCAGCCGCCGGGAAATTCTTTAGAATTTCGATCCCATAAATGTTTATAATGAAATAATAATTCACGAGGTCCTTGGTGACCAGGCATCACAAAGGAAGTGCCTACCCCTCCCCGTTCTGGAACGAAGGTAGCTTGGGTTGAGCCATCTGGTGATACAATTGTATAAGCCTCTAAACCACCAATCATTTGTTTTTGAACCATCACTGTCTCCCATGACCAGGATTATAAGCTTATCATAATTGCAGGCAAATTCGCTATGCACACTCCGTCAGTTCAACAGTACGTTTAAAGTTAAACCCTATCCTGGTGTCAGTAGGGCCAATTCAGTATAATAATTGCAATGAAAAAAACATATCTGCGCCTCATACTTTTAATTTTCCTTGTGGCCTGTTGGCCAGTATGGGCGGATAAATCACCTTCTATTGAGATCAAAGTTGAAGGCTTACCCGACGCTATCAAAACTAAAATAGTCAGCATGTTAGCTGGCCGTAGTCAAAATATTCCACCACCACTGACAATTGAAGCGGTGCAAAATTTTTATCAACAAGCTCCGAAAAATATCAGCACTTCTTTGCAAGCCTATGGATATTTCAAACCACAGATCCTATCGAGCCTAAAAAAAGTTAATAATAATTGGATAATTACTTATACAATCCGTCCTGGTCCTGCAGTTAAAATTATTCATGTGGATGCGAAGGTGCAGGGTGATGGGGCCGAAGACTCTGCATTTAAAAAACTACTCGCAGATCTTCCAGTTAAAGTGGGTCAAACTCTAGATGTCGATCAATACCAACAAGCCAAAGATTCTTTATTTAATTTAGCTTCTACTCGCGGTTATTTCGATGCGAAGATGCTCGTTAATCAAATCATTATTAATATTAACTATCGACAAGCTTCCATTGTTTTACATTTTGATACCGGCAAACGTTACCGTTTTGGACCTACCTATTTTCCACCCACTGATTTAAACGAAGATTTGTTAGAACGTTTTCTCAGATATAGTCCTGGAGAACTTTACAACAGCACTCTGCTACAAAAAACTCAGCAAGTGCTTGCTGGGAGTGGCTTCTTCTCTCAATCTGTCGTCACTCCGATGACAACTGATATAGAGGATATGCGAGTTCCCATCAAAGTGGAATTAACTCCCGTTAGACCACGCCGTTACACTTTTGGCTTGGGATATGGCACCGATACTGGCCCTCGAGGCACCTTAGGTTTCAATTGGATACCCATTAACTCTTACGGTCATCACTTAAATTTTATGGCTCGAGGATCTTATTTGGATGTCGGAGGGCAAACCCAACAAAATAGCTATGCGAATCTAAGTTATATTGTGCCTGGAAAAGACCCAGCAACGGATTCATACGCGTTTACAGTAGGCTATGGAATTATAAAACAAACTACTGGAAGAGCTGAAAGCTTTAAAGCCGCCGCCAGTTATAACACGGTTTTAGGAGACGATTGGCAAGAAATATTAGCACTTAACTTTATCAATGAACGCTATAATTTTATTGACACTCTCAACACCAATGCCAATTTGTTATACCCAAGTGGGCATTGGCAATACCTTCACAATCGTTCCATTATAAAAGACAAAATAATTACCCGAGGCCTAAGTGCTGCTTTTGATTTGCTGGGCGCCCCGTTTCAATTAGGAGCTCCGTCTGGGTTTTTGCAAGCAAAAGCCAGCCTCAAAGCCTTAGCCACTTTAGATATCACTCAAACCCGTTTTTTGTTTCGTACCCAACTAGGGCATACCCAAATTAATGATTTGATGAATTTACCGCTCACCTTGCAATTATTTGCAGGTGGTCCAAACTCCATCCGCGGTTTTAAATATAATACCATTGGTCCTGGGCGAGAATTATTTGTCGTCAGCGGCGAAATCCAACAAAAAATCTATGGCAATTTTTATCTAGCCGGTTTTGTCGACTCAGGTATTGTGAGCGATAGAAAAGATGATTTGGACAAACCTGCTCAGCACCATGTGGGTTATTACAATGTGGGTGTGGGTGCAGGTGTCGTTTACTTAACTCAAATTGGCGCCGTGGAATTGGCTTTAGCGAGACCCGTCACTAACGGCGGTAAAATTTGGCAACTTGAATTTTCTGTGGGCGCAGAATTATAGGGAAACTATGTGGATTAATATAATACTACATTGGCTCAAAGCAATATTTCGTTGGCTCATGATAATGTTGATCATTCCACTATTTTTGATCGCATTCATGCTCACCCCAGCGGGATTAAAAATTAGCTTTGCAATAGCCAGTAAAATTCTTCCAGGCCAATTACACTACCGGCAAGTCTCTGGGTCATTGTTAGGGCCTCTGACCATTGAAAAGTTTAGTTATCATTATCAAAATCAGAATTTCGCTGCTAAAAAAGTATTTCTCCAATGGCGCCCTTCCGCCCTGATTCATGGAAAAGTTTATATTGATCAAATCAATCTTACTAATTTATCTGTTACTGTTCCCATGCAAACCCAGTTACCTCCAAAAGAAGTCACAGTGGGAACAATCAGACAACAGCTAGAAGAAATTCAACCGCTACTGACTCGCATTTATTTGCCTTTTAACTTACAAATTGGTCAAGCAACTATTAATCATCTTAGCTTTGGTCAAAAAAAGAATGAATTTCCGATTCAAATCAGCATGATTAATCTGAGCAATGTGTTGCTTCAAGCTAATGCGGTGAAAATGGAATTTAGCGGTCAGCTAGTCCAGCCATATCCATTGCAAACTCGATTGTCAGTTAATGGTTCTCCACAAAATTATCACTTTCAATTAACCGCTTACAATTCCGAAACACATTGGATAGTCAACGGCAACGTCACACCAGAGCAAATTCAACTCGAAACATCCAATTCATTAATTTTTGGCGGCAAACTAGCAGTACATCTCCTTTGGCATTGGTCTAAGCCTCTCAGTTGGGAGTTAAAACTTGAAGGACAACATTTAGATTTAAGTAAACTAGAGCCAGACTGGCCTCACCCGCTCAATGCAAAAATTGATAGCGCAGGTTATTTGGGCGAAGATTCTCCGCATATCACTTGGAATGCAGTGCTTGATACTGCCAATACTAAACTTGAAACCCAAGGAAAATATGATAAGCAATGGGATGTTACTTGGAATATCGTCGCAAAACAATTAGCAGAGTTGTTACCATTTAGTAGTGGTTCTATAAATTCCAAAGGTGAATTGCATGGTTCCTTAATTCATCCAGAGACCAAAGGTTTTTTACAAGCGAACTTATTGCGTTGGCAAGAATATCGGATTGATAAGCTTTCCGCAGCTTGGAATATTGATGTCGCTGATGTTAGACCATCACAGTTTCAAATCGATGCTACCCAGTTATTCTCAAATGTTATTCATATTCAACAACTACAATTATCAGGGCTTGGAAAATGGGAGAAACATCAGCTTAATGCTGATATCCAAGGTTACAACACCCATTTGAAAATGCTTCTTATTGGTGGTTTTGTACAAAAAAATTGGCAAGGATCCATTGATAAGCTATCGGTTTCTGCCCCCCATGCTGGCACCTGGGAATTAAGCAAACCAACTGCTTTATCAGTATCTTCTCAACACATTGATATTACCGCCATGTGTTTACAAAGTACTTTCAAATCGCAAGTATGTATGAGAGGCCAATGGCGAGGGAGTGATAACTCTTGGCAAGCCTTTCTAACCAGTAGGCTGAATTTTCAAGAATTAGGAACATTAATTCCTGAAGAAATAGCTATAAACGTTCCATTAGATTTACATGGTAGCGTACAAGGAGTTGGCGAACGAATTCAATTAGGTCAGCTAACTGGTAACTTGGGTGCAGGCTTTGTTCGTTATTCAGATGGAGAACTCACCGCTCAGGCAGAAGTTAAAAATTCAATCTTCAATGCAAAAATTGATAAAAGCGGCGGTTCAGCCAATCTACAAATAAATTTAAGAAATGAAAGCTCTATTATCGGAAATTTGTCTTTACCTCGAATGAGTACCCAAAATTTATTAGCGAGTAACCAAGAGCTGAAAGGAAAAATCCAGATTAACTTAAATGATTTAACATTGTTAAAAACGTTTATACCAGAAATAGTCACTCCAGTCGGTAAATTTAAAGCTGATTTTGCAATAGGCGGTACGGTAGGGCAACCTTTGCTGAACGGCAATGCCCGATTAAATCAAGGATTTATTAGAATTCCAGGGTTTAATGTTCAGTTAAATGATATAAATATGGCTCTAAATGCTAAAGATAAACAATTGTTTTATACTCTTTCCGCAACCTCAGCAAATCAGCCATTGAAAATAGTGGGTCAAACTGATTTGCAGCAAAGCGGTTTTCCTACCCAATTCTCTTTAAGTGGAAATAATGTCTTATTGATCAATACTCCGATTTATATAGTTTATGTTTCGCCAAATATTAAGGTGCAGATGAATGGAAAAAGAATCGACATCACGGGTAACGTAACCATACCCCATGCATTGATTCGCGAATTGGGATTTCAACAAGGCACCACCTTACCTCTCGATGAAGTTGTTTTTGTTGGGGAACATCCCGTTGTGAAAAAAAATCCTAACAACGTCTATGCTGAATTAACTATTAATTTTGGCGACGACGTAAAAGTTGATAGCCAGACTTTAAAAGGTAAATTATCAGGTTCGCTCACTATTTTCAGCCAACCTGGACAAGTTATTTTAGGCACTGGACGTGTTAATGTGAGTGATGGAATTTATGAGGTTTATGGAAGAAAATTAACTATTGCCCCCAGCTCTGGAATTGTTTATCGGCGTAATCCACTCACTAATCCTTCATTAAATATCCAAGCGACCACTCAGGTTATTGTCACCGATCCGGTAAGTCAACAGCAATTGGGCACCAATGAAATAACTGTAGGAATGAATATTGGTGGATCTAGCAGTTCTCCGCAAGTCACGCTATTTTCCAGTGCCGGTAATTTATCGCAAGCAGATATGCTTTCATATTTATTACTTGGCACATCGAGCGCTGGCATTTCGCCTACTAATATGAATCTATTATTACAAGCTTTGAATACTATTCCTCTCACTAAAAAAGGTGCTGGCGGAGTGGGCGGCATCACCAATCAAATAAAACAAAGCTTAGGATTTAGTGAGTTTGGAGTGGAATCAGAAACTAGATATGGTGCTGGTAATGAAAAACTTCCGACCGCCACTCCATCTTCTTATTTTGTTGTCGGTAAACGTTTGACTTCTAGAATATATTTTCGATATCGATATGATCCTTTTAATACCATTAACTTGTTTCAGTTAAATTACCTTTTTTCTAAAAACTGGAGTTTACAACTTGAAACCGATGGTAACACTCAAAGCGGCGCCGATATTCTTTACACCATCGAAACAGGTACGACTAAAGCAGCCAATAAAACATTGGAAAGCAAAAAACCCTAGCACCTCGTCATACCGCGCCGCGGCTTGACAGGTTTTGTTGCAGATTTTTCTTTATGACAAACAAAAAAAGGGATTAAACACTTTCGCAGGCAAAAACTGTCGTTAGTTTATCTAAAATTGTGATGAATTCTTTAGGCAAGTGATCGGCAAATTTTTTGAAAAATTCAACATGCAATTTAAGTTCAGCAGACCATTCATCTTCATTCACCGCTATCAATTGAGCAAAACGTGCTGGCGTCATTTGCTGCAAACCTCGCCAATCAATTTCATCATATTTTGGAACGATGCCTATTGGGGTTTGCAAACCGTCAACGCGTTGGTTAACCCGATCGATAATCCATTTTAGTACTCGCATATTCTCGCCATACCCTGGCCATAAAAAACTACCTTCTTCAGATTTACGAAACCAATTAACACCAAATATTTGCGGCGCCAATTGACGATTATTACCCATGTTTAACCAATGCTGAAAATAGTCTCCCATGTTATATCCACAAAATGGCAACATCGCCATTGGATCTTGGCGAATGATGCCAACCTCACCCGTTGCTGCGGCAGTCGTTTCAGAAGCAGTGGTTGCTCCTAGATAAACACCACTCTGCCAATTTTCTGCGTGATAAACCAAAGGTATGGTCGTGGCTCGTCGGCCACCAAAAATAAATGCATCGATCGGTACTCCGTCTGCTCTTTCTGATTGTGGGTCTGTAGAAGGACACTGAGAAACAGACACGGTAAATCTTGAATTAGGATGTGCTGCTTTACGACCACAATCAGGTGTCCACGGCTGTCCTTGCCAATCTATTAAATGCGGTGGCGGAGTATCCGTCATTCCTTCCCACCAAACGTCATTATCTGGCGTTAAAGCAACATTGGTAAAAATTGTATTTTTAGTAATTGTGTTCATGATATTGGCATTGGTTTTTAAGGAGGTCCCGGAGGCGACGCCAAAAAAACCGGCTTCGGGATTAATCGCGTATAAACGGCCATCTGCACCTGGCTTAATCCAAGCGATATCATCACCCACAGTTGTCACCCTCCACCCTGCAAAAGATTCCGGTGGAATAAGCATAGCAAAATTAGTTTTGCCACAAGCGCTCGGGAAGGCTGCAGCAAGGTAAGTTTTTTCACCTTTTGGTGATTCAACGCCCATAATCAACATGTGTTCTGCCAGCCAACCTTCCTCATGACCAATGATCGAGCCGATTCTTAACGATATGCATTTTTTTCCAAGCAAAGCATTGCCACCATAGCCGCTGCCAAAAGACCAAATTTCTCGTTCTTCGGGGAAGTGGGCAATGTAAATATGTTCTTTATTACAAGGCCAGGTGACATCTTTCACTTTATCGGTCAATGGCATACCCACTGAATGTAAGCACTTTATAAAATCCCTCTGACCCAGATGATCTAAGACATGTGCGCCCATTCGCGTCATTATTTTCATGTTGACGACAACATAAGGAGAGTCGGTAATTTCCACACCAAAACGCGCCAATGGTGAATCCAGAGGACCCATGCAAAATGGGACTACATACATCGTTCTCCCACGCATACAATTTTTAAATAACTCGTGAAGCGTGTCTTTCATTTCCTGTGCGTCACGCCAATTATTGGTAGGACCAGCTAGTTCTTGATTTTGGCTACAAATAAAAGTACGACTTTCTACTCGCGCTACATCCGCAGGATCTGAAAGGGCTAAGTAGCTATTGGGTCTGAGTTTTGGATTAAGCGGCTTAAACGTACCTTTCGCAACCATTTCTGCACATAATTGCTCATACTCTTCTTGGCTGCCATCACACCAATGAACCGAATTAGGTTGACAATGTGAAGCTATTTCATCCACCCAAGCGATCAGTTTTTCATTTTTTACAAAGTTAGGTACGTTTTGATATCGACTCTTCATGGAACTTCCTCTCGGTGGATAATGTAAGCAGCGTCTTCGGATACCAAATTTTACCTTATACCTACCAAAAATCAACAGCCAAAGATCCGTTGAAAAAAGCATAATTTAATATTCCCATAACATTATATAAATAAAATATTATAAAAATAGACTGACTGTAAAAGAAATTATGAGCAAAGAAGACGAATATAAAATACATGACTTATTATACATTTCAAAATTAAATAGCCAGCCTGAACATATTGAAATAGAAGAATACTCCATGGTCTTGCTTAACCAAGGGGCACTGGGCCAGCGCTATGCGGTCGTAGGTTTTATTAATGAGTTAAACGGCCAAATATTACTATTTTTCAGACCATCATATGAAGAAGGAGTTGAGGATAAAAACCGAGAACAATTTAAAAAAGAGGATCGGGTCGAATCTAGGAAAGATGTGACCGGAATAGTGCATCAAGCATTGATAGCCCTGATATTGCAGCAATATCAGGATAAAGGGCCTGAATATGCTTTTTTATATTATTCTAAAAAAATAGGTCTTTCGTTCTATAAATATTCCAAGTATGCTTTGTTATGGATTAACAGATCAACCTTAAATTCGGATGTTTTTGAAATCAACGAAGTAGCAATGTATGCTTTTTATTTTAAAAACCAAGATAGTTTCATACGCCCCATATACACAAATTTATTATATCTTCAACGCTCTTTAGAAATTACTCTATTCGATAAAATAAAACTATGCGTTAAATTAAAAATTATGGAATATCATAAACTAACTATTCTTTCTAAAGATGAACAAGAATTAGAAGAAAAAACTCAATTTCTTACTAGAGAGAAATGTACTAATTATGCCGATGACAAGGAATGGAAGAATATTTATAAAGATAAATTTAAAATCGGAACATTATTCATGGATACAATTTATTTTGCCTCAGGTATGAGAAAAGCAATCGCAACAAATCCATGGCCACAGGATGAAAATTTTTTAGTGGTTAAAAAAACACTCGAAACTGCCAAAAAATATAATTTAAAAATTCTTATTACTCATATTCCACAAGTATTTTTCGAAGACCCACTTTATATGGTTATTCATGCAACCAAAGCATTAGATTTTAAAACCGTTGAAGTATTAATTAATGCCAATAAATTACAAATAAATTTAATTAAGGCAGTAGAAAAGGAGAAGACATATCTGTTTGATGCTTTTATTTCCTTAATAAAAGAAGGTGATTTACAACAGCTAAAATTACTTCAAACAATATTGCCGGATATGTTTAAAGAGCTCCTGCAAAAAAAGGATTCTAAGAACTATACTGGATTAATGACCGCAAAATTGCTGAACAAAAAACCTATCATTCAATGGTTGTTGGAACAAGGAGCAGTTCATGTGATCGAACCGGACTTTGCAAATTCAATGTATAATAAAATAAAAATGCTATTAGTTCAGAAAAAATTCCTTGAAACGATGATGATTTTGCGTTTATATTCACCTGAGATAGATACAGTAATAACTGAACAAAAAGAAAACATTTTCTTTAATTCATATAAAGATTGCGTAAAAAATTCTGAGACCACACAAATTAAATTATTTAGACAATATTTTCCTGATATGTTCAATGATTTTTCTAGAAAATGTATTTCGTGTGAAGAAATTCAACAATCTTCGACAGATTCCGGCGCCTACATGTTAACTTAAGCTGCGTCATTGCGAGTGTTAGCGAAGCAATCCAGTACAATGTTGGTGCATGGTAAATTGACTTAGTCCAAGCATTACACTGGATTGCTTCGCTTACGCTCGCAATAACGTGTAAGATAGACAACCATCAAAAAAAACAACATTAAAAATAGATGAAATAGTAATGAACCTAAATGATTTGTTATTGTAAAACTGTTTGAAACCCAAATTAATACCAGTGAAAATACAATATAACCCAAGCCCTGCCAATTCTTATAGGGAATTGGAAAATACCGTTGACCTAAAATATAGCATGAAGCCGCCATAAAAAAATAACATATGAGCGTCGCCCAACTACTACCTACATATCCCGCGATTGGAATTAACAAAAAGTTCAGCCCAATAGTTAGCAATGCGCCGATAACGGCGATCACTGTCCCATAATAAGTTTTATCTGTTAATTTAAACCAAACAGAAAAATTATAATAAACACCCAAAAATAAATAACCCAATAATAAAATGGGCACTACTTTTAATCCCTGATAATAGTCCTGGCTGCCTAATAAATATTTTAAAATATCCAGATTAACACTGACTGTTAGTAAGATAAAACTACAAACAATGATAAACAGGTGGTTTACCCTAGCAAATAACAGAGGAGAATTTTTATCCGCTGCATTAGCAAAGAAGAAAGGTTCAGCAGCGAAGCGGAACGCTTGCACAGCCAACAACATAAATACTGCGTATTTATAACAGGCCGCAAAAACTCCTAATGCATAAAGAGAACTATGACCTGGATAAAAATTTTTAGGCAGCCACCATTCTAATGTCCAACGACTAAACATCTCATTGGTCATCCCTGCCAAACCTGTTAACATAATTGGATAAGCATATAGGATCATTGAAGGTAATTGTTTTTTATCAAATTCCGGTCGCCAACGACTCAAAATTTTATAAAAGAAAAAAATATAAAAAATATTGGCTAAGAGATTCGCTAAAAAAACATATCCAATCCCATAATTTGAACTTTTAATATATTGACTTATTAATTCAAAATCAAAAGTAATTTGCTTGGCAACTAACCAATAAGCAATCAAAAAGAAATAAAGATTTAATCCGACCAAAATAACCACATTAATAATTTTGGCTAAAGCAAATTGTATTGCTTTTCTCTCTAGACGCAATCTTGCAAAAGGGATTGCAACAGCAGCATCAATAAACATAATAATAGCCAATATAATAACGTAATGCGGTTTGCCAGGAATGTGTAAAAGACTCGCGATTGGTACTGAAAAAATTATAAAAATTAATGAAAGCGATGCACTGATTAATAAAACTGTGGTCTGAGTGACGTTAAAAACGCGAATCGGGTCAGCATCCGGTTTTGTTGCATAACGAAAATAAGCAGTTTCCATCCCAAATGTATAGATAATATTAAGAAAAGCTAGGTAAACATATAAGTAACTAATCACGCCATAAGCTGCGGGATCAAAGACTCTAGTATGCAGCGGAAACAATAAAAAATTAAGAACTCTGGGGACGATACTTCCTAAACCATAGATGGCTGTATCCCCAGCTAACTTTCGAATTTTAGACACGTAATAACTCTCACCCTGTGGATAGGAACGTCCAATTTTGTCCCAGGTTAAATGAAAAAATGTCCTCGCAATGCTCACATACCTGAGTATGCTCCGCTTGCTCGGACATTTTTTCATTTAACCTGGGACAAAATTGAACGTTCTGCGTTTGCACGTATATACTTCCTAAGATATTTCTAGGCCATTGGTTTTTTCCAAAAAAGAGGATTTTATCCATGTTAATTCATGTTTATTGTGAAACAGATGCATTAAACGTGACCCTGGTATTTCAGCAAATTGTTTAACGATCTCACTATCGGTATTTCCTTGCAACTTCAAGGTGCAAACAAAATTATCACATAAGCCGCTTTCAAGCCAGCCTTGCACCAATTTAAATAAACGTTGCGGATAACAAATAATATCAGAAAAAAACCAATCTATTTTACCGATTTCTTTTGGAGTTATGGCGAACGCACTGCGTTCCAAAAAATTAATATTGGGTAATTTAGCTATTGTCGGAGCCAACGGTGCTTTGTCTACGCTAATGACTGAACAGCCGATCTGCTGTAAAACCCAGGCCCACCCTCCCGGGCTGCTACCCAAATCCAGACAAAGTTCACTGGGTTTAGGTTTAATACCAAAGAGGGTAAATAATTCCCACAGTTTTAAATAGGCGCGCGATGGAGGATCTTGCTTGTTTTCATTGAATTGAATGATGCCGTTAGCAAATGGACTTAAACAATGTGGACTTGCTAAAATTGTTTGTTCATCAATCAAAGTCCATGAACCAATGTTTTTAGTGGGCAAGGGCTGCAAAAAATCCAATGGCTTTGATTTAATTGAAGTTAACTGCTGCTGAATAAGTTGGGTGCGGCGATGTAAATGGAATTCATAAGGCGACCATCGCAACTGCAGCGCTTTTAGCTGCTTTGCTCCTGCTGAGATTGATTGTATAGGGATAAAAACAGGATCCAACCAAATATTTTGCACCCATAAGGGCTTTACATGTTGGTTGATTGCTAGAACCAAGTGATCAAAAACCCCCTCTAGCTGATCAATTTCGGATATTAATTCATTAACAAAACCTTCAGGCGCTAAATAAGCAGTTAATTTCACATTCTTTTTATCGTTATTCATTCTTTTTTCTAACTTTTTAGTTGTCATCCCATAACTGTCATCCCGGAAAATGCGTAGCATTTATCCGGGATGACAGTTATCAAACCATTTTCTCTGCGCATTTACTGTAAATATCACTGAGCAAGCCAGGAGGATCATATTTATTTTTTACTGAAAGATAAACAGATTTATCATACAAACGCCAAAATTCTTCCTCAGAATAAAAAACATTGGAATATAGCCATTTATTTCCACCGCATTTTGCAACTTTTTCCTCAATCCGTTTATTAAAAAAACCTTTCTCTTTATTAGAAGGAATAAAATCTCCATAGGCGCCAAAATTTATATAAAGTTTTTCTTTGGTCATTTGACAAAATAAGAATTTATCAAATTCGGCATTAATCTTAAGTGGACAAATTAACATCGGATTAATATGAATTTCGTTTTTAAAAAATTGATAAAAATCTTCAGCATGATCAATTGGAATTTGTAAATCTTGAATAATAGTTTCAGTTTTCTTTCCTAAGAGATTACTGATGGTCCTTGCTATTTTATTGGTATTCACAAAGTGCATAATTTTCCAATATATTGTGGACTTAAGTAGCCACTTTCCTAGCAATAATCTAACAAAATAATTTTGCATTAAAAAATATTTGGAACACCAAAACCAATCAGGATCCCAACGCCAGATATAATCCGAAGCAGTTAAATAATCTAATTTTTTTTGTGGGATAGATTTATAATAAATTCGCATATATTTATAATCGCTCACAAATGGCGCCTCATCAACAAAGTATCCTAGATTTATATATAAATCATCGTTCATCCCCACACCATCTATGAAAGCGAGGTCATCAACTGGGTTGTTAGCTAGTTCATAAAGCTTGGAAAAATATGCATTCACATCGGTAAAATGGAGGCGAGAAATCTTGACATAAGCTTTAGCGGGTATCAAACGCATTTTGGCCTTTAAAACATAGCCTAAAGTGCCATATGAACTGGGTAACGCATAAAACAAATCACGATGTTCATTGGTTGGCGAGCAGATAACAACACGACCGTCACTCAATAAGACTTCCAATTCACAGGCGGTTTCATGGACCCACCCATATTTAAAAGAAGAAGACTCTGCGCCTAAGCCAGCGATAGCACCGCCGACTGTGATTGATTTAAGTTCCGGAACAACAGCAGGTAAACAATTAAATTTTAAAGCTTGCTTAACAAAATCTTCATAAGTCACCAATCCTTCCACCTCTGCGGTTAAATGTTCAGGATCGATAGTGATGACTTGATTAAATGCGGTGAGGTCGAGCCAATTAGCATTTTTATTGCCGCGATGGCGGAATAAATTTGAGGTTTTCTTTTTTAAACGTAAAGGCCCATCGTGCGAAGATTGTTTAGTAAATTGCGCTAACAAATTTTGCTTCTTTTTTTGATAAGAAATTTTAGACTGTTCGAACGTATCCTCAACGGACATTGACATATCCATTTATAACTCCTTGGGGCGACAGTACAAATTGATAAAGTTGCATGGCACGTGCCCTAAACCCGCCTGCACTAGATAACAAATAATAACGCCACATGCGACGAAATCGTTCATCATATTGAGATGTTAAATTTTGCCAATTTTGTTCAAAATTATCATACCAAGCTATTAAAGTTTTATCATAATCGACGCCGATATTATGAATATCTTCGGTAATAAAAAACGATTCCGAAGCTTCACATAGCAATTTTAAAGTAGGCAATTCCGCTTGAGGAAAAATATATTTCTGAATCCATGGATCGGTAAAACTGTTAGAAATATTTTTTGCAATCGTATGTAAAAGAAATAATCCATCCTCTTTTAAATTATTATTAACTATCTTCATTAAATCATGATAATTCTTATGGCCCACGTGCTCACATAAACCAATACTCACCGCCTTATCAAATTTAATATTTGCTGGATTATAGGTGGCAACGTCACGATAGTCACACTCAAATAATTGAACAGACAAACCTTGACATAATTGACGAGCAAAACGCATCTGCTCTTCTGATATGTTAATAGAAATCATTTCCACACCGTAATTTTCAGCAGCCCATTTTGCAAAGCCACCGAAACCACATCCCAATTCCAGTACTTTCTCACCTGGTTTTAAGTATAATTTACGGCAAATTAAATCATATTTTGCAAATTGGGCTTCGTCTAGGGTCTTGGCATCCTTCCAATAGGCGCATGTGTATGCCATGCTTTTTCCAAGCATTAAAGAATATAAATCATTACCAAGATTGTAATGGACTTTTGCAACTTCATGAGCGCGGTCTCGGGATTGAGCATTTATAAAAAAATTTTTTAATAAAAAAAGCAACTTGGTTGAGCTGTTATAAATTTCATCAGAATCTATAAAACGTAGAATTCGAGAAAACATTTCTTCTAATCGTTGGCAATCCCACCAGCCATCCATATAGCTTTCACCAGCACCAATCGAAGGCTCATCTGTAATTCGATCAAAGAACTTAGGTTCGTTAATTTGTATGTCCCAAGGTTTTGGCCCATTAATTTCTATGCCGGCTTTTGCTAAAATCCGGCCAATTTTAGTCGTCTTATCCATAGAAGATAATCTCCATCGGTAAATGCCTAGTATTTAAGATGTTTAAGATATTTAAGATGGAACACTACAATTTATTTGAATTATACGCAACCATTATTATCGTTTTTTGGTTAAAATTCGTTGAGATTGCTATTGGAGAATGCCTTGACTGAGGAGGTATTCTTCATAGGTTCCGGCGAAATCAATAACGCCTTGCGGTTTTAATTCGATAATGCGCGTGGCCAGTGAAGAGACAAATTCACGATCGTGACTGACAAATATTATCGTCCCTAAATAATTTTCTAGTGCGGTATTTAATGATTCAATTGATTCCATATCCAAATGATTGGTGGGTTCATCCATCAGCATGACATTTGCCTTAATTAGCATAAGCTTGCCAAATAATAATCTAGCTTCTTCCCCTCCAGAGATAACTTTGACAGATTTTTGACTCTCATCTCGTGAAAATAATAATCGGCCCAATGTGGCCCGAATAGTTTGTTCATCATCGCCAGGCTGCATCCATTGACTCATCCAAGAAAATAAAGTGGTATCCACCGCATAATCTGCAGCATGATCTTGGGCAAAATAGCCAATCTGAGCATTCTCGGCCCATTTAATATCGCCTGCATCGGGCGTCAGATCGCCCGCCAAACACCGCAATAAAGTCGTTTTTCCGATTCCATTAGGACCAATAATAGCAACTCGGTCTCCCGCCTCGATTGTTAAATTAAGTTTTTGGAATAAAGGCCCTTTGTCATAGCCTTTGGTTAATCCTTTAACTTCCACCGCCAAACGATGTAACTTTTTCTTTTGGTCAAAGCGGATAAATGGATTAGCGCGACTGGATGGCTTCACATCTTCTAACTTAATTTTTTCAACTTGGCGCGCTCGAGAGGTCGCTTGTCTAGATTTAGAAGCATTTGCAGAAAATCGACTGACAAATGATTGTAGCTCTGCAATTTGTACTTTCTTCTTAGCATTATCAGCTAACAAGCGCTCTCGGACTTGAGTAGAGGCCAGCATATAATCATCGTAATTACCAGGATAAATACGCACTTCGCCGTAGTCTAAATCAGCCATATGAGTGCAAACGCTATTAAGAAAATGACGATCGTGAGAAATAATGATCATCGTGCAATTTCGCTCGTTAAGTATGTTTTCTAACCAGCGGATGGTGTTTATATCCAAGTTATTGGTCGGTTCGTCGAGTAGCATAATATCCGGCTCACCAAACAGTGCTTGAGCCAACAAAACTCTTAATTTCCAACCAGGCGCCACCGCTTTCATCAAGCCATTATGCTGTTCCAATGGAATTCCCAAACCCAATAAAAGTTCACCAGCACGAGATTCTGCCGTATAACCATCTAATTCAGCAAACTCCACTTCTAAATCAGCAACAATCATGCCATCTTTATCACTCATTTCGGGTAAAGAATAAATACGATCACGTTCTTGCTTCACAGCCCAAAGCTTAGGATGGCCCATTATAACTGTGTCGATAACGCTAAATTGCTCAAAGCCGAATTGATCTTGGCGTAGTTTACCTAGGCGCTTATGCGCATCTATGCTGACATTGCCTGAGGTAGGTTGTAAATCCCCTCCTAAGATCTTCATAAAAGTTGATTTACCGCTGCCATTTGCACCAATTAAACCATAGCGACAACCTTCAGAAAACTTCACTGAAACGTTCTCAAACAGTGGCTTAGCGCCAAATTGCATAGTCAAATTAGAAGTTGAAATCAAGGGCTTATCCAAAAATTATTGTTAACCCGGGATTATACCATAGTTTGATTTTTTGTCATACAAAAGTTGCTTCTGGGAAAGGGGAATAAAACGCTCCATGTGCTATATTTTGATATTGGATTAGTTAATAAGGATAAAAATGTTCTCGTTTAAAAAATTTATACAGCCTGTCCGCCTGAGAACACTTAAAATTGATATTCTCAGTCTTTTTTTATCGTTAATAATTACTGCCTTCTGTTGCGTTATTTTGTATTCATATTACCGAAGTTATCAGTCTATTCTAACCTATTCACAGGGTACTATGGAAAGAAACAGCATGGCCATTATTGAAAGAATAGAAATCTTAGGCACCGACTTGGAACAAACCTTACATGATGCCTCGTCGCTATTTTTAGATGTAGAAAAACTCAGCATCCATAATCAAGACTTAATACACTATATGCTCGACGTGGTTACTTATAATACTCGTCTTTCCTCATTTTTTATTGGTCTTCAATCTGGCAATTTAATCGAAGTAGGAAATTTGCGGTTAACCGGCCAAACTCATTATATCTCCCTGCCTTATAAATTATTACCCGTAAACGCTATTTATTTAGTTAAACTAATAGACCAATCCAATAAAGTTTCCCCTCAAAGCTATATATACAAAGATGCTAATTATAATACTGTGGGCGAAGAGCACCTTCGACAAATCAATTTAAATATACTCATCAGGCCATGGTACATGGGAGCAATAACAACTAAAGGACTTTATTGGACGGATATTTATACTTTTGTCGATACCCAAAAGCCTGGAATTAGCGTATCTAAGCCGATATATAAAAACCAAACTTTGATTGGCGTGATTGGTGCCGACCTTTCTTTTAATGCATTTTCAAAATTTTTATTGCAGCAAAAAATTGGCAAAACAGGAAAGGCTTTTGTTTTAGATGAAAAGGGCAATATTTTGATTCCAGATAAGGCTGAAATAAATGAGTCTTTATTCTCGGAAAAGATTATTGATACCGCATTCAGTCATTATAAGAAAACATTAAATAAAAATTTTATTTTCGAAGTTGAAAATGCTAAATACCTGGCTTACATCGAAAGCTTGCCTAAAAACTATAAGAAAAATTGGCTAATACTTATTGTGGTGCCTTTTTCCGATTTCTTTGCAGAATTAGTTCAAACACAATTTCAAATTGCATTTATAACTTTAATTATTTTATTAATATCAATTCTTATTATCATTTATTTTTCCAAGCGTATTTCTCAACCTATTGTCATATTATCAAAAGAAATTGATAAAATTACCAACTTAGATTTGAGTAGCGAGAAAAGAATTAATTCACAAATAATAGAAATAAAGACCATGGACACTTCCATTGCCAGATTGAGGATTGCACTAAGATCATTCGCAAAATATATACCTAGTGAAGTTGTTAAAAATTTACTAGAAATAGGCAAAGAAATTGATCTACATGTGGATAAGAAAGGACTTACCATTTTTTTCTCCGATATCCAGGACTTTACTTCTTTAGTTGAAACTTATTCTTTAGATAAATTAATGCCGCAAGTAACCGAATATTTTGATGGACTCTCTAAATTAGTATTAGCCAATCATGGAACCATTGATAAATATATAGGAGATAGCGTGATGGCTTTTTGGGGCGCGCCACTAAATATTGAAGACCATGCTTATTATGCGTGTATCACAGCGTTGCGATGCTTGGCCTTCGTGAACCGTTTTAATAAAAAAAATAAGGAAGCTGGCAATCCGGAATTTTACACTCGATTTGGTATTCACACCGGAAATGTCGTGGTTGGAAATATAGGCACTGAAGAAAGAATGAATTACACTGTACTAGGAGATGCCGTAAATACAGCTGCACGTTTACAATTAACCGATAAAGTTTACCATACTAATATCATCATTAGTGAAGAAGTCCACCAATTGATTAATGATCGTTTTGTCGTTAGACCTTTAGACATAGTTGAAGTGAGAGGAAAAAAACAAAAAATAAAAATTTTCGAATTAGTTGCCCTAACCAAAGGAGATGGTGAAATAGCAGCAACCCTTGAGCAAGTCGAGTTATGCAAATCCTTTACTAAAGGTTACGAAGCTTTTAGTACCGGGAATTTTCAACAAGCCCAAGCCATATTTACCGCCATCCACCTAAAATTTCCAAATGATTTCCCAACTTTAATCTACCTAGAACGTCTTAAAGAATTTTTATAAAAACGAACCCCTCTACCAAACTGTACATTATGTCCATTAATGCCATCATCCTGCGCTCAAGCCGCAGGAGGGCAAGCTGCCGTGGGATGACAAACTTCTTATATTAGCGCTTGCGTTAAAAATAATTTTTCAAAGTATGTACGTTTAAGAAAACTTTAATTTAGCCAGGTTAATATGTATTAATTACACATAGAATATAAAAATAAACAGTTGACGAGGTATACACATGAAAAAAGATGTTACAGTGAAAGAATATATACAATCAGTGACTAATACGATCCCGAAAGATGAATCCGCAGATGTCATTTTAAATATTACCGCAAAAGACATTGACCCTAGTTCGATACAGATTAATTTGACGAGACATGTCCATCCAAGTTTGCCTTTAAATCACTTACTTCAATTGAAGGGAGAGCCAATCTGTATTCAGAATCTTCTAGAACTTAAAAATAATATTCCTGAACTTAAAAATTATCAGGTAGTCACTTTAGTAGTTAAAGCTCATGATTACATCCAAACTAAAAATCAACTAAGACCTGAACACCAAGATCTCAGCATCAACCCTCGAGCAGTGCGTACTGGTTCCGATCCAAGTCCTGTTTCAGGATCTCAAAGGAAATTATTTTCATTAGATGAATTATCCCTCATTAAAAAAATTGAATATTCCAAATTAGATGAATTGAAAGAAAGTAAGTCACCTCCTCTATCGTCCTTGGCTTATAATAAAAATTATTTTATACAGTCCAAAAAACCTGCTCAAGTTGAATTTTCGACAAATTTATTAGAAAAAATTGAATTACTTGAAGATTATTTTAAAACACCTTCACCGACCGATGGCTCATCTGAGGATGAAAATGATGATTTGGGACGCTATATGAACGCGTGCTCCTCAGAACCTTGGAGGCGCCCTGGTTCATCATATTAAATACCAGATCCTGTATATCAGCCAGATGATCTATGCTATGATGAATAGCTAAAGATAATATCGAGACTTATCATGCAACTTCCTAAATCATTAAGTAGATTCATCTGGTTTTTTTTAAAATTGCAGCCTTTCGGCTTTATTTTTATTGTATTAACAGCTGGCGTATGGGCGATTAATGAAAGCTTATTCCCCTATTTTATTAAATCCATCATCAATGCTATCAATGATTCTAAAGGTGATTTTGCTCATGTTTGGCAGATTATAGCAATTCCATTGTTAAGCTTGTCTGGTTTATGGTTACTGATGGAATTGTCGATGCGTACCCAAGGGATAGTCGTCATGAAGGCCTTCCCTCTTTTGCGTGCTCAGATTCGCGATACAGTTTTTAATTATGTGCGTCAACATTCGCATGATTATTTCATCAATCATTTTGCTGGCAATATTGCCAATAAAATATCAGATCTTCCTTCTGGTGTAGAAACATTACTCCAAATTCTATTCTTTAATTTTATTGCTTTTTTCATAGCTTTTGCTACTGCCATCGTTATACTTTGGCATGCCAATCCAATTTTTTCGCTTATTATGCTAAGTTGGGCTACTATACACTTGCTTTTAACCTGGGCTTTTTTAAAAAAAGGACATCGCTTAGCAAAAATTCATTCTGAATCTTCTTCTGTCGTCAGCGGAAAAATCGTTGACACTTTAACCAATATTTTAAATGTACGTTTATTTACTGCCGGTGATTATGAAAGCCGATATATAGGTAAATACACTCGGGAAGAACAAACCAATTACCAAAAAGCCATATGGCATTTAGAAAAAATGCGATTCTTTCAAGGTGGATTAACCGGAATATTTATCATTAGCATGATATGTGTTTTAGCTTACGGTTGGTCGCGTCATTGGGTGACATTGGGCGATTTTAGTTTGGTATCGATGCTATCTTTTACCATGCTTGGTTTTGTTTGGTATGCTTCATATCAAATTACCAACTTCGTCCGCGAAGCGGGGAAAGTTAATTCTGCGCTGAATTTGATTACTACCACTCATGATATACAAGATGCAGAACCGCCTTTGAAGTTGCAAGTGACTCATGGCGCTATTCAATTTAAAGAGGTTGGTTTTCATTATACAAATGGTAAACCTGTTTTTAACCGATTATCTGTGACCATCCCTGCAGGACAAAAAGTTGGTTTAGTGGGATTTTCAGGATCAGGCAAATCAAGTTTTGTTAATCTTATTATGCGATTTTACGAAATTCAAATCGGCAGCATCGAAATTGATGGACAAAATATTTCTGCAGTGACCGGTCATTCTCTTCGTCAGCAAATCGCTATGATTCCTCAAGATCCCACCTTGTTTCATCGCACTTTGATGGAAAATATTCGTTATGGACGCGTCGATGCGAGTGATGAAGAGGTAATCCAAGCATCGAAGCTGGCCTATTGCCATAGTTTTATTAATGAATTAGAAGAAAAATATCAAGCCTTGGTGGGTGAGCGCGGAATAAAATTATCCGGCGGCCAACGCCAACGTATTGCTATTGCCCGCGCGATTTTAAAGAATGCACCGATTTTGATTTTGGACGAAGCAACCTCTTCTTTAGATTCAGTAACAGAAAAAATTATTCAAAGAAGCTTAGATGAGCTTATGAAAAAACGCACTACTTTAGTGATTGCTCATCGTCTTTCAACGTTAATAAACATGGATAGAATTTTAGTATTTGATCAAGGCAAAATTATTGAGGATGGTAGCACCGAAGAATTGCTGCGTCTAAATGGACATTTTGCTCGATTATGGAATTTACAAGCTGACGGCTTTTTGCCGGAAAAATTAATTACAAAGGTTGATAATGTCATCGCGGAGAGCACTGTCATCCCAATAAACGCGGAGCGTGAATAAAATTTCATCCCAAACTAGTGTCATTCCGGAAAACGCGGAGCGTTTATCCGGGATGACACTATGTTTCAGGATGACATCTATTTTATGATATCTATTTTATAACCTCTATTTTTCAGGATGACATTTATAAAAACCGCATCGATAAATCGATCGCTTTTATATGCTTTGTTAGCGAACCAACAGAAATATAATCAACTCCGGTTGCGGCAATTTGGCGAATATTTTTTAAATTAATGCCACCGGAAACTTCCAATTTTGCCTGACCATTATTTATTTTAACTGCTTGCCGCAAATCTTTTAGGTTAAAGTTATCTAACAAAATAATATCAACCCTTGAATCTAAGGCCTCGTTCAATTGAATTAAATTTTCCACCTCGACCTCTACCATCTTTTCAGGGTGCAAGCGCCGCGCCTGCCTCACTGCTTGATTGATTGAACCGCAACTAGCCAAGTGATTTTCTTTTATTAAATAAGCATCAAAAAGTCCCATGCGGTGATTACGGCCTCCTGCACAACGCACCGCATACTTTTGCGCGGCTCTTAAACCAGGAATAGTTTTACGTGTATCTAACAATTGTGTGCGAGTGTCTTTTATCGCATTTAGAAATTGCTCAACACAGGTTGCGGTACCAGATAATGTTTGCAGCCAATTTAACGCACAACGTTTCCCCGTTAATAGCGCGCGAGCAGGCCCGCTTAATTTTACCCAGAGTTGATCTGCAACCACCTTGTCTCCATCTTTAACTAGCCAGTTTAATTTAATTTGCGGATCAATTTGCTGATATACGCTTTGGGCCCAGGCAATACCGCAAACTATAGCAGGTTCGCGACACTTTATTTGTGCATGAGCGAATTGATTTGCATCGATAAGGGCGGCGTTAATATCACCACTGCCGATATCTTCACGTAAAGAAGTTGCAACTTGCTCGTCAATAATCTGTGGGTTCATGGGTCTTTTGATCCGATTTAAGTGCCGGAATAGTTGAGCACTCCCCCTTAACTTTGCGTCGCTTAAATAAAGCAATTAATGGACCAGAAAAAATGTATAATGAGAAAATAAGCAAAAACACTTCTGGGGGCGAATATGAAATAAGAACAATGGCAAACGCAACTGTCGGAATCACTAAAAATGGCACTTTGCCACGCAAATCTAAATCTTTAAAACTACGATAATGAATCGAACTGACTTTGAGTAGTGCCAAGATCACCGTGATCGCTGCAACTACCCAAGCGATGCTGCTCCCATCAATTTGATAAGTACTGCAAGTCCAAAGAAAACTTGCGACAAAACCTGCGGCTACCGGGGTGGCTAATCCTTGAAAATAACGTTTATTGACCACCCCCAATTGGGTATTAAACCGAGCCAAACGTAACGCCGTGGCTGCAGTATAGATAAAACACGCCAGCCAGCCGGGTTTACCTAATGTGGACAAGGACCAGCTATATAAAACCATCGCCGGTGTTATTCCAAAGCACACCATATCAGACATACTATCGAATTGTGCACCAAAATCACTCGTTGAACGAGTGAGTCTAGCCACCCGACCATCTAAACCGTCAAACAAAATTGCTAAGAAAATAGCAATCGCTGCATTGTCATATAATTGTTTTGTGGCTGCGACAATGGCGTAAAAACCGGCAAATAATGCACATATTGTGATCAAATTAGGAAGTAAATAAATGCTACGGTGACGAGGATGTTCGTTCAATTCTTGGTTCATGCGCATATTTTACCTGATTCCCCTCATGATCGCCAGTCACTGTCCTACCCCATTTGAATGTGGCAGTACTGCCTAGTTCATATTATAATTCTCGCACACATTGGTAATTGAGAGCTAATAAGAAAATGAAAACACAGCCGTTCCCGCGATTTTAAATTTTCATAAGGATGGTGACTACCATTAAGAGTGACAGACGAGGATGAAGCTAAAAATCCAAAAAATGAGTGATTGAATGATTATTTTTAAGACAAAAAAACTCTAAAAACAATAGCTTGCCTATGGATCATTCATCTTTAATCTGAGAACCGCTAAGCGGTAGAAGGAACTAAAATCGTTTCATCGCCAGTGGCACTTAAAGTGCGATAAAAAGTTTCCCAATCCGGTATTTCCATCCAATGGAATAACCATCGCATTTGCAGCCAAAGTTCTCGATTAGCCCCTGCTTTGGCACGAGCTTTCCTAAATAAATCACTACATAATGCTTGCGCCTGATCGACCAAAAAAGCCAACACCATCAGCAATGTAAATACACTACAGAGCTGATTGTGGCCATGACCAAAATTATGTTCAAACTGATATCCCTGGTTTTTTAAAGTGTTAAACGTCTCATTTTCAATGCGCCAGCGTGCCCGACCTCCTTTCATCACCCTTGCAATCGTCTGTAAATTTAAAGGAATATCCGTCACCCAGCTCCAATGCAGAGTGTCCCCGTTGGGTTTGGTTTCCCAATATTCCAGGAAATTGACCTCGCAATCAAATTGTTCCTCATTCAGCGGTGCACCGTTGAGCCAACGATAGCGTTTATGTACACCATTTCGTTCTGTTTTTTCAAACGTTTCTACAAATGTCCGTCTGCTCAATATGAATTAGCTAGATGTTACGCTTTAGCTAAAGGAACAGAGATGGATTTATTGGAAGCTTTTAATTGTTACAATAAAGCTGCATCGAAGATGCACCTTAACGCCAAATTTGAATTAGCAAGGTGTTATTTAGAGGGCAAGGGGGTACCTAAAGATGAGAAATTGGCGTCGGGATTGTTTCATGAACTTGCTAAAAAAAACCATATCGAGGCTCAATATCAGTGGGCTCGCTGCAATGAGGAAGGAATAGGCCAAGATAGAAATCCAGAACAAGCATATCTCTTGTACAAAGAGGCTGCTCTGCTAAAACATAGAGACGCTCAATATCGTTATGCTCCACTTGTTTTACATGGTATTGGGGGACCACAAGATATAAAGGAAGCCATTCGCTCATATCAAAAAGCTGCTGAAGCCGGTCAACCGGATGCCCAATATGATTTAGCTCGTCTATATTATCACGGTGATCATGTGGAAAAAAATCCAGGAACTGCTTTTTAGTGGTGGAGGGAGGCTGCCACCAATCAGGAGCAGAAATGTTCATCATTATCAAAAGCTGAATATAATGTAGCTTATTGTTATCAGCATGATGAAGGGACGTGCAGAAATAAAGAACTAGCGATTCACTGGTATCGTAAAGCGGCCAACCGAGACGATGTTAATGACTTGGCATAAGCCCATCTAATTGTGGGTTAAACTCAGTTGATAGTATGATCTTAGCTTGTTCACGCACAGGCAATATTTTTAAAATCAGGGATTCACCCGCAGGATCGCCATTATTATTACTTCCTTTTCAGCGCCTACCATCCAAGTGGGCGGGGTGTTAAGGTACGTGCCTTTTGGGGCCACGTAAGTTCCGATTTAGGGGTTCTAGGCGTAAACCCCAGAAATTTCTGAGCATTGTCTAGTCAAAATGTCTTCCGTTGGTTAATCTAAAATCAGTTGATTCACTAGCGCATCCAGGTCAATGGCGTGACTCTGGTCAGAAAATACAAAATGCCCCTGAAAGTGGATATGCTGCCAGGCGGACGGTGAAATCTTCTTCAATATTTTTAATGCTTTTAGATTATTTTCAGCCTCATATTTTTCACGCAACCTGGACAGGATGGCCGAGTTGTAGTGAATGATGGTATTCGCAATGAGCCGACCACATTGATTGCTGATCTCAATCGCGATATCCGTTCTACCCGCCAGTTCTTTTTTTCCATAAGCTTGCGCAATAGCCGCTCGCAGTTGATGATAAGATTCTACACGATTTTGTGACCGGTGACGTGTCGCGACTTATTTTAGGATCCAACAAATAATTGAGCGTATGGATACTGCGTATGAGTTTATCGAACTCGAATAATGCTTTACGGGTGCGATTCACCGGCGTATAGGTACAGAGTTTCTTAATCAGTGTACTTTGAGTCATTTCTTTCAATGCTAATGTTACGTGCCGAGTTATTTGAGTCTGACTGTCCCGTGGTCATTGGGGTGAGATGAAAATGTGTTTTTTAAAATGTTTTCTTTAGCCAAATTATCCGAAAAAAGGTTATATAAAATTATTGGGGAAGAGTATAGACCGAAAAATGGGAAGTAAACAACAAAATGGAGCAAAAGTCAGCAATTCTCGGCGAAGCCGAGATTTCCTGTTTTAGTCTAACCGGCTGTTCAAATGGAGATCTGTTTCCAGCTTGTGGCAAAAAAAGGGCAATTTAATTCTGCCGATTACACTTTCCATGATGATTAGAAAATTTTTGTTGTTTACCTAATCCTTCGGCAAGGATAGAAACCACTAATGTATCTAAGCTGATTCCTTCTTCTTTAGCTTTTTCAAAATAGAGCCTTTATCACCGATACGTCGCCAAGATGTCTAAACATTAAACTGCCTTAGCGTTGTTTTTTCTGGGTTGCTACTACGACCCCATGCTGACCTCAAACCATATCAGCTTGAGTTGATTTAATATTGTCACGAGCTAAGATTTTAGTAATTTTATCTATCTCTAAAATTTGTTATGCTGATTAAATGGATTATTACTCTTATTATTTCGAAGGGAGAAAATTATGCGCAAGGAATTTAAGATGGATGCTTCGACCAGAAAATTTTTGGCCAGAAGAAACATTTCACATAATTTGTTTGAACAAAAGCCAAAACCGATGCAAAAAAGCCGTTGGATGAAAGTTCAAACTACTGATAACTGGCTATCAGATTTAGGAAAGCACATAGCTTCAGCAATAGCGAAAGCGCCGTCAAACCTTACAAAGATGAACATTTTGTTTTCTCAAATTATCCCTGTGCTTTCTCTGAGCAATAATTTTTATTTTTCAACACCCGCAGGAGGAAAAAATGTTTTAGTCACAGAGAAATCTGAAACAGATACTAAAGAAATACTGACAGCTTGTATTACTGGTAATGTGAATCCTAATACCATTCTCCGAACTGTCTTAACACTGTGCGACGGTAGTATTATTAACGCTTTAAATGGTAGCCTTCTCTTAAATACGACCACCGATCCATCCCTTAAATGTATTGATGATCGGTTTAACGATCAATGTGAATCTCCCAATATCTTCAAGGATACTGTATTGCCTATAGGAGTTGTACTATTACTCGCTTTAATTTTTGGTTGTTGCTGCAAGTATTATTGCTGTAAGAGTTCATCCAACTCAGAAGACGAACAACTTACAGGCCATATACCTTTAAGTGATAATGCCGAGCGATTTTTCGCTAGAGAAAATGCTGAAGCTAGACGTGAGCGAGATATGGCGTGCATAAACGGCTGTTTTGCGATTTGTACTATCTTGTAAGTGAAAGTCGTGATGTTATATAATTTTTTTGGCAAACAATATACCCGGACTTTACCTAAAAAGGCCATTTTTCGCAATGTTAGGATGAGCTGGATGAATAACCCACCTAATTTGACATTGTGTCTCAAATGGGATGCAATTATATTTGCTATGAGAACTAATATGAGGTATCCATAAAATGAGTAAAGCAGCATTTGTTAGAGCGCGTATAGAGCCGACATTAAAGACAGTGGCGGAACATGTACTGGATGAATTGGGCATTACTCCTACCCAAGCCATTACTATGCTTTATAAAAAAATTGCCCGTGAGCATGAATGGCCTTTAGAGTTAAAAATTCCGAATGCAAAAACCCGAAGGGCATTAAAGGAAACAGATCAAGGTATTGGACTTGTAAAATGTAAAAATGTAGATGATTTATTTGATAAATTAAATTAGGGATTTAAGTTGTTAAAAACGCAATACAGAAATACGTTTGAAAGAGACGTTAAGCGTATTAAGAAACGAGGATTGGACTTCTCTAAACTAAAGGAAATTATGCGGGTGTTGGTTGAAGAAAAGCCCTTATCTGCTAAATACCGAGATCATCCACTGACCGGCAATTACTCTGGACATCGAGAGTGGCCATATCCAACCTGATTGGTTGCTCATTTATAAAAAAGTAGCCGGTACGATTATTTTTGAAAGGACTGGAACTCACTCCGATTGTTTAAATAAACATTAGATCACCAGTGGCCAAAAACCCTAGCTAAATTTTCCCAATTCACTTATTATTTTTCAACAGCTTAGGAATGGCGTTCAGCGGTGGCCAAAAACTATAGTTTTTAGCCACTTCATGTAGCTATCCTCTTTGATAGCTATACAGTAGTAAATGTAGATGATGATGAACTAAAATCTAAAACCCGCGTTATTGCTGGCTTTTTAAAATCCCGGGAATTGCTGATGAAAACAGAACATGAATATAAAATTTTTCTCGTTGAAAAATTCTCTACCGGAGAAATCCAGCTTTTACTTAAAGGAGAAATGATCGGACGTGCTTTTTTCTTTCATGATGAATCAAGTGGTGACGATATTGCCTTACAAAGCATAAGAGTAGATGAAAGGTATCGTAAAAAGGGATATGGATCGATCATCATGGAGTATCTCTTAGACCTCTGTTTAACAAGAGGAGTTGGACTTCAGATCTCAAGCATACCTGAACCTGACATAAGCGAAACTGGCCAAGATGACCCAGGGGTTTTTTTTCAAAAATTTTTTCGTAAAATCAGTATTGAAATGACTCGAACGTCCTCAGATTTCAGCTGGAAACGATACTACCGTCTCACAATCCGTTTAGATGAAATCATTGATAGACGTTACCCTGAGGAATATAGCAGTTCAAAATTAATAGGTTATCGATTTTTAGCCTGGCATAAATATAACCTTGACGAGAAGGAAGTCAGTCAAGAATGGTTTAAACCTAAACATTATATCGCTTTAGGGAAGGGCAACCCATTAGCGGCGATAGATACAGTAGAAGAAGAATTTAAATCTATACCTCAAAAAAGACCTGATGATACCAATGATACAGAAGATGATTTGCACCCCTTGGAGGACGATGAAGAAACTGATAAAATCATAGACAATATAATACATGAAGAAGATGATGAAACTTCTGAGCCCAATCGTTGCCAACAAATTACCAGATGTATTTTTGGTCTATTTAACTTACGTTTTCCTTCGAACTTTACAACCCCTCCTAGGGAACCCTCCCCACCATCTGATACTGAATATAAACGCCATTAGGATGAATCTCCTCTCCCTCCGGGGGGGATTACGAGCCTGATTAAGCTTATTTGCTAAAATTAGTTAAAAAACGTTGCGATGCAACACTCGGCTTATTGTCGCTAGATGAAGCATGGATACCCCTGCGAGTGATTAATGCGGCGATTGAGGGTTTGGCCGGCGGAGCAGGAAGTGCCTGGGGCACAAAAATCAAATCATAAAGTTGAGGGTATAGTTCAATGGTATTGTCTTGACCAGCCCTTCTATATTGACTGCCATGACCGAGTGAATCGAGTGCTTGACAGGCGTCCTTAAAGACCAGGGCGGAAGGAAACACGACATATTTTTTATTTGGCCTGCTTTCATACTCTTCTAATTTCCCCTTTGAAACGATTTCCAATAAAGGATTCGTATTATCGAATTTTTCCTTAAATGAGTTACCCAAATTAACTAACCATTGAGGATCGACCGTATCGAAATGAAATTTCATATGGCTCTCAACCTTATAAGGTGAAAAAGTATAATTACATTTTTCCTCGTCCAAAAACTCTTTAAATGCCTGGTGTTTATCTTCACCGATAATTAGTAAATAAATATTCATAGAGTTGTGCAAGTAATCAGTAGGATCCTTAGCGGTTATTCCCCATCGACAACTGTTTGAGTCATACCATATCGACTCAGCAAATCCCTTCATTTGATCAGAAAAAATTGATAATGATGAACTCCATTTTTTAGCCCATAAGCCACTAGCCAAACCATACCGATATAAATCTTCTTGATGTAAATAAATAAATCGGCCTTGGTCCGCCTCTCTCTTTGACGGAGTGACGAAACATTTCAAACCATCAAACTGATCTATTTGGGCAATAATTGCTTTACCATCTTTGATTTCTTGGCTATCTTTGTTATCTTTTATTTCAACTAAGCGGGAGGTGATCTCTCCGTCAGTATTTTTAGTGTACAATTGCAATCGTTGATCAGCGGAAATAGCCAGGAGGGTGGACCCAACAGAGTACTTCGTCAATTTTCCCTTAATCGACTTAGAATCTGCTAAATATTCGCGTGAAAATACCAAAGAAGGATAACTCATCACTAAAAGCGGCTGAAATACGCTGGAGTTTTCGCCAAATTTACCTTTCAACCTTGGCATGATCTGATTAAATTGTTCTATGGCGGAGTCATGCAAACCTTTTATATAAGTTCTTGCCTCAGCAAACTCGCTGAACATTTCTAATTTCATGACCAGATAATCTTGATGATTGAGGAAATTAACACCATGATTTTGACCTTTATTTTTTATTTGACATTTGAGGTTCTGTAATTGATAAACAATATAGGAAAAAATTTCTTTGATATTCAATGATTCGGTTTGTCTTAGCTGCAAAAATGCCAGGACATAGAGATACTTATAAGCATTAAAAGTAGGTTCGACTTGCCAAATGACAACCTCTCGGGATACGAAAACCGATAAAAATTGGTCCAGACTACCCTCATTCAATATAATTGCCGTTAAAGCTTTAAACCATTTTCCCAAGTTACTTTTATTTTCCCCAAATGACACTATGAACTCAAAGTCTATTTTTAAAAGATTTTTATTCCATTCCTTTTTAAACATACTTAAGATTTTTTCTAAATAAGCAGATAATTGACTGGGCGTTTCACTAATTTCATTTTCTCTCATTTCATCACCTTTACGAATTAATGTATTATTTTATCATTTTTTCGCATCACCTGGCAATATAGTACCCTGGTCCAAATACCTGCTATAATCAGACAATTAATCAGGCTGAAACCATGAGTAATAAAGAACGGAAAATAATTATAGAGGGAATCACCGAATCGGGTGAAACTTTTCGTCCCAGCGATTGGGCTGAAAGAATGAGCGGGCAACTGTCCACCTTCCGTAAGCGACGCATTCGATATTCACCTCTATTACAACCAACGATGAAGGAAGGTCACCAGTGCGTGGCTCTAGACCCGCGGCTAAAAGAAACCGATCCGCAATTATATTTTTCAATTTTAGAGTTTGCTAAAAATAACCATTTAAAGATTTGTAAAGAAAATGGAAATTCTGACCCCGACACCAGTGAGAAGCGCTGAAACTATTTTTGTTAACGCCGATCAATATTTTGAGGCCTTGATTGAGGATATTAATCAAGCTAAGGAAAGTATTGCGCTTGAAACTTATATTTTCCAAAGAGATAGCCTAGGAATCCGCATTATTCAAGCACTCGCGGCAGCCGCTCAACGAGGCGTTAATGTGCGAGTGATGGTCGATGGCGCTGGCACGCCTTGGTGGAGTACTCAATTTGCCAAAATTCTAGAAAAATCTGGAGCAGTGACTAAAGTCTTTCACCCCTTCCCTTGGCAATTATGGAATTGGAGCCGGGCAGTGACCAAGACATCTTTGTCGACCCGATGGATTTATCTATTATTTAAAATCAACTCCCGCGACCATCGAAAAGTTTGTTTGATCGATCGCACCATCGCTTATGTGGGCAGCATGAATATCAGCAAATGTCATTTAAGCCATCATTCAGGGGGTGATAATTGGCGGGACACTGCGTTGCGTTTGCATCATCATGATTTGTCGGAACTTTACCGCCCTTTTGAATTGGCTTGGGACCATATCCCCATGAAGGAGCGGTTAAGGGAAGCTTTTCAACATGTACGGCGCAATCCTGCCATTCGATCTAATCATACCCGCCACCGCCGCCGTATTCTTTATAAAAACTTGTTACGTAAAATCTCCACTTGCCGACATCATATTTGGATCACCAATGCCTACTTCGTTCCAGATAATTTTTTATTACGTTGCTTGCAAGAAGCAGCGCAATCTGGGGTCGACGTCAGAATTTTATTACCAAGAAAATCAGATGTGATGATGATGCCATGGGCTTCAACAGCTTTTTATTTTAATCTACTCAAAGCAGGGGTTCGAATTTTCGAATATTTACCCGGAATTTTACATGCTAAAACCTTAATTCTGGATGATTGGGCGCTCATCGGTTCAAGCAATCTTAATCACCGCAGTCTATTACATGATTTAGAAGTCGATGTGTTGTTATCGGTGCCTGAATCGATCAAATGTTTGGAAACACACTTCCTCAATGATTTAAAACACTCCCGTGAAATTTCCTTGCCAAGCTGGCACAGTATGCGTCCACGCTATCAACGTTGGCTTGGTCGATTACTACTTCATGTCAAATATTGGATCTAAATTTATGACTCTGCCGCTAATTGTTGCATAGGTTTGCAATAGTCGGTATACTTAATACGTACGGATTAATATATTTAATGAAAAAGCATGTGTAAGTTTTTAAACAAACTTAAAAGGAGATCAGCTATGGACCATACGCAACACACAGCTAATTATAAATTGGCCATTAAAAAAGCTCACGAATTGATTAAATTTTTTGGCTATGAAGAACCGCCCATTGATCCTGTAAAAATTGCACAAGGACTTGGTATAAAAGTTTATTTTGCAGGTTTCACGGAAGAAAGTGATAAATTAATTTCTGGATTTTTTAATTCAAAAGAAAATGCTATCTATGTCAATAAAAATGAATTCACACCTCGCCAAACTTTTACAATTGCACATGAATTAGGTCATCATCAGCTTCATAAAGAGTGGGCTGAATCTAAAGATTATAAAATTCTATATAGAGAACAGTTAACTAAAAGGCAAACTGATTATAGAGAACAGGAAGCAAATGCTTTCTCTGCTCACTTACTGGTTCCAAAATTTATGTTGAATAAATACAAAAACCTTGCCACTATTTCACAGCTAGCAACTTTATTTGTTGTTTCTGAATCGGTTATAAAATATAGATTAATGGATAATCATGAGCATGAGTATGGACTTTGATGTAGATATTGTCTCAGCCACAGAACAAAATATAACCGATAAAGAAGAAATAGAAAGCGCAAACTATATTAATTATTTCTTAACAAGCGAAAAAGAATTGGTTGAAATTCAAGGTAAACGCCAATTCTATCGATTACAATTTGCCTGGTCTATAGCCATTATCTCATGGATAAGTGTGATCATAATTTTCCATCTATTCTTAACAGCGATGATCGGCTTAAATACCTGGAACTTTCTCAATTCGCAAAAATTTCTCTATGGAATTATTATTGAAAATTTTCTACAAATAGTTGGCATGGCATTTATCATTGTTAAATTTCTTCACCCTAAACCAGCATTAAATTAACTATGACGTCTCAGAAAATCTTTTAAAATGGGATGGAAAATCTCGGGTTTTTCTATGAATGGAACATGGCCAGCTCCAGGAATGCAGTGATACTCCGCATCCTTAATTAAGCTAGCCATTTTTTTCCCGTTTATGGCTGGAGCAATACTATCTTGCTCTGAGCTGATGACTAAGCAAGGGATTTTTATTTTGCTAACCCATAAACTGGAATCAAATCTAAACAATGCATTCAGCTGATTTTTATATCCAGCTGCTGAAATCGGAAATTGGTTAGATAATCGCATTTGAATTAATTTTTCGACCATCCCTGGGCGGGAGAGAAAATCACTGCTAAATGTCCAACCTAACGCACCTTCGGTAATAGAACGTGGCGAACAATGTTTAACAATACTTTCTAATCTAGCTTTCGCTGCCAATGCATAACGGATATCTATCTTGCGATCAGTATTGCACAAAGTTGCTGTGCGTACCTGTTCTGGGTATTTGTGGGCAATATGCTGTAAAATCATACCACCTAGCGAATGACCGACAAAATGGCCTGGCACTAAGTTTAAAGCTTTGCAGATATCAATTACATCATCTGCCATCATCTCAACTGTAAAAGGCAAATCGGGACAATCCGATTGACCGGAGCCGCGATTATCAATCAAAACAACTTTGTAATCATTCTGATAATAATCTGGAAAACTAGCAAATACTAAATGGTCAACAGAAAATCCATGAATAAAAATTATCGGCTCATGAACACCATGTGTTTCAAAATAAAAATTAATATTATTAACTGTAACTTCTGGCACTAGCACCTCCTTATGCTTCCTACTTAATAGCTCTTGTGGATATCTAAGCTATTTTCTATTCCTTTTTAAATAGTAACTGATTATCTTTACGAGTGACGTGAATGGTACTACCAGGCAAAAATTCTCCTGACAAAATTGCTTGAGCCAATGGATTTTCTAATTCACGCTGTAAGACGCGTTTTAATGGCCGTGCGCCATACACCGGATCGTAACCAATTTCTGCCAGATAATCCAGGGCCTCTACGTCAATTTTTAAGTGTAATCTTTAGCTAATAAACGTTGCTGCAATCGATCAATTTGAATATTGGTAATATCACGAATTTGTTCTTTACCTAATGCGTGAAAGACCACCGCATCATCAATACGATTAATAAATTCAGGACGAAAATGCTGTGAGACAATTTCCATCACCGCTTTTTTCATTTGCTTCGTAATTTTTCTCCGGAAAATTCTTGAATCAATGAAGAACCTAAATTAGAAGTCATCACAATAACGGTATTACGAAAATCAACGGTGCGCCCTTGGCCATCGGTTAAACGACCATCATCTAATACTTGCAATAAAATATTAAATACATCAGCATGTGCTTTTTCAATTTCATCAAATAAAATAACTGAATAGGGTCTGCGACGAACGGCTTCAGTTAAATAACCGCCTTCTTCATAACCCACATATCCTGGCGGTGCGCCAATTAAACGTGCCACAGAATGTTTTTCCATAAATTCAGACATATCAATGCGCACCATGGCTTCTTCAGTATCAAATAAAAAGGCGGCCAATGCTTTACATAATTCAGTTTTACCGACACCTGTTGGGCCTAAAAATAAAAAGGATCCAATGGGACGATTGGGATCAGATAATCCTGCGCGCGAACGGCGAATTGCATTAGCAACGACATTAATCGCTTCATCTTGACCAATAACTCGTTTGATGCAATGCTTCTTCCATATGTAATAATTTTTCGCGTTCGCCTTCTAACATTTTAGAAACAGGAATATGCGTCCATTTCGAAACAACTTCAGCAATTTCTTCTTCAGTGACTTTATTACGTAACAAATGTAGATGTTCTTCTTTTTTCAGCGCTATCCGCTGCGGCTAATTTTTTTTCAAGATCAGGAATACGCCATATTGCAATTCAGACATGCGCGCTAAATCAGCTAGCACGTCGCGCTGTTTCTAATTCATGCACGTGCTTTTTCCAATTCTTCTTTAATTTGTTGTGAACCTTGCAAACTGGCTTTTTCGGCTTTCCAAATTTCTTCTAAATCGGCATATTCTTTTTCTAGCTTTTTTAATCGCTGCTTCTACATCTTTTAATCGTTTTTTTGAGGCTTCATCATTTTCTTTTTTTAATGCTTCACGTTCGATTTTTAATTGAATTAAACGTCGTTCTAATTTATCCAATTCTTCAGGTTTGGAATCAATTTCCATGCGAATTTGACTGGCTGCTTCATCAATTAAATCGATTGCTTTATCAGGTAAATTACGATCGGTAATATAACGATGTGATAACGTTGCTGCAGCAACAATGGCAGGATCGGTAATTTCAACGCCATGATGCACTTCATAACGTTCTTTTAATCCACGTAAAATAGCAATGGTATCTTCTACACTGAGGGTTCATCAACCAATACTTTTTGAAAACGTCGTTCTAAAGCAGCATCTTTTTCAATATATTGTCGATATTCATCTAAGGTGGTTGCGCCGACACAATGTAATTCACCGCGTGCTAAGGCGGGTTTTAACATATTGCCGGCATCCATCGCTCCTTCTGCTTTACCAGCGCCCACCATAGTATGCAATTCATCAATAAATAAAATAATTTGTCCTTCTTGTTTGGCTAAATCATTTAAGCACGGCTTTTAAACGTTCTTCAAATTCACCACGAAATTTTGCTCCAGCAATCAAAGCACCCATATCCAAAGCTAATAAACGTTTATTTTTTAAGCCTTCTGGTACTTCGCCGTTAACAATGCGTTGTGCCAAACCTTCGACAATAGCAGTTTTACCCACGCCTGGTTCGCCAATTAATACCGGATTATTTTTGGTGCGTCGTTGTAAAACTTGAATGGTGCGGCGAATTTCATCATCACGACCAATCACTGGATCTAATTTACCTTCTTCCGCTTCCTTGGTGTAATCACGGGTATATTTTTCCAAGGCTTGATATTGTTGTTCTTTATCAGGGTTATCAACTTTCTGACCGCCCCGCATATCATCAATGGCGTTTCTTAAGTGCGTTTTTATTGTGCCTGCGCACGCAAGTGCATCGCCCAATGGCCCTTTATCTTCTAAGCGCGCTAAAACAAATAATTCTGAGGAAATATATTGATCTTTACGTTTTTGGGCTAATTTATCGGTGACATTTAATAATCTGACCAATTCTTTTGAAGGATACACTTCACCTGGGGTGCCTTGTACTTGCGGTAGCGGCTCAATGGCTTCATCCAACTGTTTTTGCAGAGGTCTCGACTTTAACGCCGATTTTTTTAACAAAGGTTTTAATGAGCCTTGTTCTTGAGTCAGCATGGCGCGCATAAATGCACGGGTTCGATAAATTGTTGATCTCGGCCTACCGCCAAAGATTGGGCATCTGCTAATGCCGACTGAAATAGTGTGGTAAATTTATCCATCCTCATGATTTCTCCCCCTAAATGTACTCTATATCCAGTATATTGGGCAAAAAGATTTTTTTTCAAGTTGGTTAATCTTGCAAATTTCCGTTTTTACACCCACTTCGTCAATATTTTCCGTCGCCAGGGATTAGCGGGACAATCGCAATGGCAGGGCCTGGCGATGGAAAATATGACTATGCAAATGAGCTGATTTTTGAAACTATTCCACCAATTCAGCAAATCCTTCATTGCGCAAATGGCAGGCCACGCATTGTTGACAGGGTTGATTTATATTGACTGGATCGTAGCAAGAAAAAGTTAAATTAAGATCTACATTTAAATCTTTGCCTAACTGGATAATTTGTTTTTTAGAAAGTGTAATCAACGGAGTGTGGATGTTAAATTGATTACTCTCGGTTCCTGCTCGCGTTGCTAATTGGGCTAAACGTGTAAATGCATTGAAAAATTCCGGCCGGCAATCTGGATAATTTTCATCATCCTCAGCATTGGCAGCAAAAAAAATATGGGTAGCATTAACGGTCTCCGCCCAGCTTAATGCTAAAGATAAAAAAATTGTGTTACGTGCTGGTACATAGGTGTTAACGTGGGGGGTCAAAAAGCTGTCGACTGACATATTATTATCTGTCAGTGATGAACCACCCCATGCACCTAATTCGCATTTGATAATCCGATGTTCTGATACACCTATTTGCTGGGCAATAATTTCTGCGCAAAATAATTCGTGTAAATTACGTTGATTATAATTGAGACTTAGGGCATGACATTGAAATCCCTGCGATTTTGCTAAAGCCAAGCATACGCTGGAATCAATGCCGCCAGAGAGTAATACCACC
Organism: uncultured Pseudomonadota bacterium; assembly: GCA_963818985.1. Classification (GTDB taxonomy): domain Bacteria; phylum Pseudomonadota; class Gammaproteobacteria; order Coxiellales; family Coxiellaceae; genus JAFEDN01. The sequence goes on from CAWFUJ010000004.1 coordinate 124,229, forward strand.
GCTTTTTTATTCATATCATTTTTCATATTATTTACCGGGAACCTCGCCCCAAATGTATTTATGTAATTGGAGTTGGAAACGAATTGCTAATCGATCCTGTAATATCCAATCTGCCAAATCTTGCGGAGGCATTTGTTGGTGGCTTGGAGAAAATAGTATCTGCGCGCGCTCTGTCAGTTGGTATTGATCTACGATTTGTTTTGCCCATTCGTAATCGGCGCGATCACAAATCACAATTTTGATTTGATCTTGTGGCAATAAAAATTTTAAATTTTCCCATAAATTGCGCTGCTCTTCTCCCGAAGCAGGGGTTTTTAAATCAATTACTTTAATGACTCGAGAATCCACTGAAGAAATATCTAAAGCTCCACTTGTTTCTAGCGAGACAATATATCCAGCGTCACATAAACTGGTTAATAAAGTAGACTCTCCGCTTGAGCTAATGGTTCGCCGCCAGTAACGGTGACATATCGTGGGTGATAAGAAGCGACTTGTTGTAGAATATCGGATATCGTTTTAACTTGGCCACCATGAAAAGCATAGGCGGTGTCGCAATATTGGCAGCGAAGCGGGCAACCCGTTAGACGGATAAAAGCAGTGGGCCACCCCATTGAATTACTCTCACCTTGCAAAGAATAAAAAATTTCGGTTATACGCAATTTGCCTCATACGTTAGTTTCTATTTTTTAGCCGCTAGTATTTCCCCTCTCCCTAGTGGGAGAGGAAAAAAAGCTTTCAGCGAGAATTGTTGCTGGAATTTAGTTGCTGTAATTGAACGCTCGCTAACTGTGCTGCTGTGCTGCCGGGATATCGGGTCATCAAAGATTTTAGTTCCAGTCGTGCTTGCTCGGTTTTGCCTTGCTGGGCATGTAAAACGGCTAATTTCAACTGGGCATCAGCCACTTTGCCAGAAGCTGGATATTGTTGAATAACATAATTGAACTCTAATTCACTTTGAACCAAATTTCTTTGTTGAAGATATATTTCTCCCAACCAATAGTGAGCGTTAGCTTGGAACTGACCGTCTGGATGTAATTTTATATATTGACGAAAAGCATTAGCTGCTGCATCTACTTGTTTATTGGCTAATAAATTAAATGCACTTTCATAAGCTGCCGAATCAGTTTGACCCGGAGGCACTGGCGCAGGTTGGGTCCCTTCAGTGGGCTCAGAGCCTGGGGTCTGGTCAGGAGCAACACGAGCTGATGGCGGAGGTGAGGTTGGCGCTGCTGGTGGCGCAGCCGGAGGCAATGCTTCCACATGCTGCTGCTGACGACTCATGATATCGAATTGATGGGCTTGTTCTTGCAATTGACCATTGAGCTTTTCGACTTGCTGTTGTAATTCTTCTATTTGTTGCGGTAAATTCATTTGCACCAAATTATCGACCTGTTGCTCTAGAAGATCGATACGCTTAGGCAAGGGTAATGAAGACGTGTCCAGCGTTGACGGCTGGACACGATCACTGGCATTTTCATTGATGGCATTCGCCGCTGAAGGAGCAGTTAAATTTTCCACCGGGGCATATTCAGCGATGGCCGCGCTTGATAAAACCGTCATCGCCAAACCTAGGCCATACTGGCAAATAACTCGGCGTTTATTCGCGAACATAAACCAATTCAACTCGACGGTTTAAGCGATAAGCTTCTTCGTTTTCGCCCCTCACTGCAGGACGTTCTTTACCATAACTGACGACTTGAATCTGATGCTTTTTTACCCCGCGTTGCGCTAATACTCGCTCCACGGATTTAGCACGACGCCATCCTAATGCAATATTATATTCACGACTACCGCGATCATCTGCATTACCTTCTAAACGAACTTTGGCGTTGCTGTGAGTCTTTAAATAATCAGCTTGAATATTCACTAACCCAATATCTGCTCTATCCAAATGACTTTGATCATAGCCAAAGTAATAGACTTGGTGAGATGGCGCAGTGCGTGGATTGACATATCGGTGACCGCGAGACTCTCCATTCACTTCTGCTCCCGTTAAACCATTTTTCTGGCCTAGCGCATACGTTTGTGCTTGTTCGTTAGTCCCAACCGCTGGCGTACCCACTTCAGTGGTATTTTTATGAGTACAAGCCGCCAAACTGACTACCAAAGTAGAAATGGCTGCAATTTTAAAAAACTGATTCATAGACATATTCAAAATCTCCTTTAAAAAAAACTACTATTTATGACCATAACTCTGCCGAGTACATTCTCGGTTACCATGCCAATTTTTGCCGCATTTAACAGTGTGCTTTGGTGGATGATGTGGTGGGGGAGGTGGAGCAATTACACAACCCACCGATACGACACAACCCAACATTAAAATTAAACCATGCTTTATGTATAAAATTTTCATCAGCAACCCTCTTCTTTTATATTTGTTTATTTCTTTACTTTTAATTGCTTTAAGCTATCAATAGTCATTCTGCCAAAAATCTATTCCGTCCGCAAAAAAGGTGACCATGAGGGCTCTTGCACTGTGCCGCTACGGGCCGGCAGCTGCAATTTAATCCGTCCATCAGTTGAAACAACTGCTAAAACTCCACGTCCCTGATATTGTGTAGCATATAACACCATTTTGCCATTGGGCGCAAGACTTGGCGACTCATCTCGACCAGCATTTGTTAGAATTTGAACTTTACCAGAAGTTAAATCTTGTTTGGCAATTCCAAACTCACCATTTTCCCGGTGCATCATCACCAACGCGTTACTCCCTGGAAGTAATGACGCCCGAGCATTATAATTACCTTCGAAAGTCATGCGGGTTATTTTGCCATTAGTCAAATCATATTGGTAAATTTGCGGCGAACCGCCACGATCCGAAGTAAATATTAATGTACGTCCATCCGCCGACCATTTAGGTTCGGTATCTATTGAAAAACCATTGGTGAGCTGGGTTAACTTTAATGTGTTCAAATCCATCAGGTAAATTTTAGGATGATCTGTTTTTGTTAGTACCAATGCCATCTTCTTACCATCGGGGGAAAAAGCCGGGGCGCCGTTAATACCTTCAAAACTTGAAATTAATCGACGCGTCCCGGTGCGCACGTTTTGTAAAAAAATCGACGCATGATTATTTTCAAAAGAAACATAGGCGATATCTGCACCATCAGGGGACCAGGTCGGCGACATAATCGGCTGAGGTGAAACTAATAAAGATTGAGGATTAAAACCATCTGCATCAGACACTTCAAGTGCATAAACGGGTTTGGTGTGAGAAGACCATTGCTTTAAAACATAGGCAATTTTAGTATTAAAAATACCTTTTACCCCCGTCAATTGCTCATACACCAAATCACTGATCGTATGTCCTAGCTGACGTAAATCTGCTTTGTGTGCGTGAAAAACTTTTTTGAATAAGTAAGGCATGCTACCATCTTCTGAACGGAAAGCACTCTGAAGTTCCACGGTAATTTGATACTGGCTTTCACCAAGATTGGCTATTTGTCCTTCCAAGATGTAATCTGCGCCGCGCTCGCGCCAGTTAGTGGTGTTAGAAACGGCGGGATCCGTTATTATCCGAAACTGACCACTGGTCTGCAGATCTTTTTTTATCACTTCGCTAAGAGTTACATCCCCAGCCGTTGTGACTGAAGAACCACTGAAAGGAGTAATGGCAATAGGTATGGCCTGACTCATGCCTTGAGTGAGTTCGAGATACAATTCTGCACGTGATGGAGAAATCAGAAAAAGCTGGGTAATAAAAAGCAAAATAATGAGGTGATAATGTTTTAATAATTTTTTATTCATGCGCAATATTTTAACTGTATTCGATAAAATCTTCAATCTCATATGTCCCGCGGTCAAGTCGCGGGATGACGAGGCTAGTTTAGCGGCTAACATCTTGCGGAGTCATTTTTATGGTAAACAGGCGGAACGATTGAGCAGCAGAAGACTCTGTCGGTATTGGTAAAGGTGAAGCCTTATAAATTGCAGCTTCAGCGGCTCGATCTAAAGCAATATTTCCACTGCTTCTAGTCAATTGCACATGCGAAACCACCCCGGCCGGAGTCAAATCAATGGTAAAAACACAAGAAATAGTCGGATCAGTCGCATCGGGGATATTCCATTGTTTGCCAATCGCCATCAAAATTTGGACGCGATAATGATCTATCACCTCTCGCTCTTGTTGCGCTTTGACTAATAATTGTTTTTCATTGTCGATTTGTTGTTGCAGTAATTTTTTTTGCAGATCATCTTGTTGTTCAGCTAGTTGCGCTTGTCGCTGTTTTATGGCTTCCAAATCACGTTGTTTTTTCTCAGCTAATTCTTTGAGTTCAATTTCATGTTCTAACTGCTTCTTCTTCGCTAATGCTTTGGCCTCATCTTCCTGCTGCTTCTTTATTGCTAATGCTTTGGCCTCACTTTCTTGTTGCTGCTTGACTGCCAATGCCTTTTGTTGCTCTTTTAATTGTGCCAAATGCAGCTCTTCAAGTTTGGCTTGATTAATCGCAGCTTCGCGTTGTTGCTGTGCTCGTTGTTGCTCGGCTTTCATTTGAATAAGATGTTGCGCTTCAAGTAATTTAGCCTGACGTGCCGCTTGCTCTTGCGCCTTTAACTCACGGAGTTTTTCTTGTTGTTGTTGCTCGCGAATTTGAATATTTTGTACTCGCTCTGCTACCTTTGTCGCATCAATTGCAACAGCATTCACAATCGGTTTCGGTGTGGGAGTAGGAGTTTGCAGACGAAAAGTGGAAACCGGAGCCACACTGATCAGCCAGTACAATATTCCGATATGGATCGCAATAGAGAGAATCAATGGCAAATGCAGTTTGGGATTATTATTTTTTTGAATATTAATCATTTATATCATCTCCAACGGATCTACATCTAACGACCAGCGTACTTTATTAACTAATTTACAGCGACTTAATGAAGGCACCCATATTCGTAAAATATCTTGCAACTCAGCACGTTTACCAGCCTGTAAAAGCAATTGTCCGCGAAAACGCCCTGCGCAACGTTCCATTGGAGCAGGAATAGGGCCTAATAATCCAATTTTACCAATGGTGGGAATATTTTCCAAGGCCAATTTAGCCTGAGCAAGAAATTGCTGGGTTATTTCACGTTGCCCAGCTTCTGCTCGCAATAGCGCCAAAGAAGCAAATGGCGGTAATAAGGTTTGTTGACGCTCGTGTAATAAGGCTTGTGCAAACTGTCCGTACCCCTTATTAAGCAATAATTGTAAATAAGGATGATCAGGATGATGGGTTTGGATAATCACTTCTCCGGCACGTTGAGTTCGACCCGCACGTCCGCCGACTTGAACCAAAAGTTGCGCCATTCTTTCTACCGCACGAAAGTCTACACTAAATAAACCGCCGTCTGCATCGACGATGCCTACTAAAGTGAGATGAGGAAAATGGTGGCCTTTTGCGAGCATTTGCGTACCAATTAAAATTTGGGCTTTTTGGTCTTGAATTTGGGTTAAAAATTTCTCGATGCTGCCACGCTGTTTGGTGCTATCCTGATCTATCCTGACCAATGTGTATTCCGGAAATAGTTCAGATATCACTTGCTCAATACGCTCTGTGCCTTGGCCAACTTTAATTAAATCAGATTGACGGCATTTTTCGCATTTTGAAGGTGAGCGTTTGATCACGCCGCAGTGATGGCAATGCAAACTTTCTGGTTGATAATGCAAGGTTAGACGCGCATCACAACGCGAACATTTCGCCATCCAACCGCATTGATGGCACATTAATACCGAAGCATAACCCCTGCGATTTAAAAATAATAATACTTGTCCCTGCACCGCAAGGTGTTCGCGCATTTTATTTAATAAAGGGGCGCTTAATCCGCTGGATAATCGTTTACCTCGTAAATTTATTACGCTGACATTTGGTGGCTCTGCATCTCCCGCGCGTTGCGGCAGAGAAAGATAGGTGTATTTGCGCAATTTAGCATTGCTGATACTTTCGAGTGACGGAGTGGCCGAACCTAACACCACCGGAATGTTTTCCAATTGTCCGCGAACTATCGCTAAATCTCGAGCAGAATAACGAAAATTACTTTGTTGCTTAAAAGATAAATCATGTTCTTCATCTATAATAATGATGCCCGGATTTAATAACGGTGTGAATATTGCTGAGCGAGTGCCGATGATAATCGCTGCCAAACCTTCACGTGCTTGCTGCCAGCGAGTTAAACGTTTTTTATCGGACAAGTCCGAATGTAACAGAACAATTGGCACATTAAAACGCTTTTCAAATCGAGCGACCATTTGTGGAGTTAAGGCAATCTCCGGCACTAATATTAATGCTTGTTTTCCAGCTTGAAGCAACGCATTTATGCTTTGAAAATATACTTCGGTTTTACCGCTGCCAGTGATGCCATCTAGTAAAAAAGTTTGAAAACCATTTGCAGCAATAATCGCAGCGACCGCTTGTCGTTGTTGATTATTGAGCGGTAAATTCTCCGACGGATTTACATTGTTCGTAACACTCTCTTTACATATCACTAAAGTGGGACATGCGCGTCCTTGGCGTAAGCTCTTTGGCAATGTTTGAGTAATCACCTCTCCTATTGGATAGTGATAATAATCACTGGCCCATTGGCATAATGCTAATATTGAAGGGATCACTACCGGATATTCATCCAATTTAATTAACGCCGGTTTAAGTTTATCGATTGGAACTTCAGTGGTAGATTTAATGGCTAATAAGATTCCTATTAACGAACGACGCCCAAATGGGACTTGAATGCGGATTCCCGCAGGCCATTGATCAATATTTTTGGCATCAAGAGGAGGCAAATAATCAAAGCTTTGCCACATTCGGGATGGAATGGCCAATTCTAATATAAGCGTGGTCGAAGACATGGTGACATCATAACGAATCGTTACCGGAACCGCCACTGATCAAAAATAGTGGTCATCCTGGAAAACGCGTGGCGCTTATCCGGGACCCAGTATTAATATTTTTGCAAAGTAAAAACGCGGCACCTTGCATAATGTATTGATTATTAAATCAATATATTATGCAAGGTTTCACCACGTAGTTGATTAGTGTGTATTTGCAACTTTTTGAACAAATTGGCATTGGCTAGGATTATTCTGACTGCATAAGGAATAGCTTCCACCAGTTTCCCACGTTCCGACGACAGGAGTAAAGATAGAAGAAGTACTTGCTCTCAACGGAGAGGGTAAAGGATAAACTTGAGTAGAGAGATAACTACAAGTAACGGATTGACCACCCACTTTTTCTATGGGAATAGCCACATTGGTGAATACATAGGAATCAACAGAGGGATTTATTGTTCCTGTTAAAGTTCCAAATGCCGTTTGCAAATTGACTTGGCCATTCCCATCTGCTGCTGCTTTCATGACTTCTTGGGCTGTGGGACACGCTAAGTTTGCTGCGTAGCCAATCATGGGTATCAAACTTAATACCGAGCATATAGAGACAAATTTTAGTTTAGAGTTCATTGCCTTTTTTCCTTTTGTAAATAAATTAGATCAGGCCTAATAATAACGTTTTATTCAATAAAATACTAGTACTTTTTCAATTCTGACTTGGGTGCTGAATAAACGCTACGCATTTTCCGGGGTGATATCTCTTCATGGATCCATTACCCATGCAAAAAGACTTTGTAATTTGCAGTTAGGCTTTCCAAACTTAATCTGTTCAGAAACAGCGAATAGGTCATCCATGCGGTCAGTGCGGCCAGATCTTTAAATTGGCTGGGTAAATATTTTGGTGGCACCACAATGCCTTCCTTAATCAGATCCGATAGAATCGATAAATCTTCCAATGTGGTTTTACCTAGAAATAATAATGGAATGTAATGCGATAAACCATTTTTAAATGCTAAACGAATATAGTTATAAATTAACACAAAACCTTTACTGTAGGATAAATCTTTAGTGAACGGCCCTTGATTAGGTAGACAGCCACGAAAAACCCGCGCAGTCGCATGGTAGCAAGTTTCCTCACTAAATCCTTTCTCCCGATAAAAACGAAATACGTCCATAAAATCAGCTCCTTCCTCCACCATGCTGATCGCTGTTACCCGGTGAGTTAAAATCAATACTCGATGGGGAGAAGAAGAAAAAGTAAAAATTTCCATAATGATCGCTAGACCCTCTTGGCTGATGGTTGAAGAAGGCGGTCCTTTGCTTAAGAAAGTGCAAACCGGCTGAGTCATGCCATTTAAAGTCGTACCCATATGCACCCATCCTTCGTGAACTTCGAGTACCCGCAAGTCTCGTTCACTAAAAACTGCATTTTTGCGTAATTTAATCCACTCAGCACCTGCTGAGGCATCCGCGATAATTTCATCACTTAATTTTACCCGTATGGGTTCATTAGGCGTGTTAAGATATTCATTAAGACGTTTGCCTAAAATGGGGACTGCTTCTTCACTGCTATAGCGTTTCTCATCTAATGGATCAGATGTTGTAGACGCTTTTTTTAATGTTGAAGTTACTAATTCAGCTAAGTCGCTTAAATTGGGGGCTCCGGCATAAAAAGCATCTTGAGAGCTTCCATACAATTGTTGAGAAATTTTAGAAAATTCAGGGGTACCACGAGCTTGGAGCATGCGAATGACTTCGCGATATTCCCGGCACATCCGTAGCATTATATTACCAACGCCGCTAAATTGGCCGAGCTGACGCCTAATATCTCGTTCTATGCTATAAAACTCTTCGATTTTTAGGGCCGCATCGAATTCTAAAGGATTTGTTTGAAACATTTCCAAATCTACCTTCGGCATTTCTTGACAATTTTTTTTGAAAAACTGCGCTTTTACTTCTGCCGGCCATTTAATAGCATTTAGAATGCGAATTTCTCTTTGCGCAATGACAATTCGTTCTGAAAGGGTATGTAGGATTTTTTTATATTCGTCCTGACCAATTATTTTCATAAATAATCCTTAAATATTTCACTTAATCATAGCATTAGTTCATCTCTGTAGCCATGTAATGGCCGGGAGAGAGCGGGGAACACCTTCGACTGTTGCCAAGTCAATTTAGCAGTGTCATGATATTTGCCTTAATCACGGTTTAACAAGAGGTTTTTTAAATGGCAAATATCAGCACTAATGAATTCCGAAGCGGCGTCAAAGTTATGATGGATGGCGATCCTTGCAATATTTTAGAAAATGAATTCGTTAAACCTGGTAAAGGCCAAGCCTTTAACCGTGTGCGATTAAGAAATTTAAAAACCGGCAGAGTGCTCGAGCGTACTTTTAAATCGGGTGACACTCTCCCCGCCGCCGACGTCAGCGATATGGAAATGCAATATTTATATAACGACGGCGAGCTTTGGCATTTCATGAATAATGAATCTTTCGAGCAATACACCGCTACGGCTCTCATTGTCGGCGACGCCAAACAATGGCTAAAAGGCCAAGAAACTTGCATTGTCACCATGTATAACGGTTCGCCGTTAACCGTCACCCCGCCCAATCAAGTGATTTTACAAATTACCGAAACAGATCCGGGTTTAAAAGGTGACACCGTCAGTGGCAGTGGAAAAACTGCTACATTAGAAACGGGCGCTGTGGTTCGGGTGCCTTTATTCGTTGAGCAGGGAGAGATGATTAAAGTCGACACCCGCACCGGACAATATGTCTCTCGAGTTAAGTAATGAGAAATGGCAGCCTACTGCTTCGTTAACCAATTTACGGGTTCGCGCTCAAATACTCGCTAAAATCCGGCAGTTTTTTACCGAACGTGGCGTATTAGAAGTGGAAACCCCTGCACTCGGACGGTTTACAATCACCGACCAGCATATCCTCAGTTTATCAGTACCTACGCCGGCTCATGGCACTTACTATTTACAAACCTCTCCTGAATATGCAATGAAACGGCTATTGGCCGCTGGCTCCGGTTGCATCTATCAAATTTGTAAATCTTTCCGTGCTGAAGAGAACGGTCATCGGCATAATTGCGAATTTACTATGTTAGAATGGTATCGATTGGGTTATAACCATCATCAATTAATCGATGAAATTGATGAGTTATTAAAAATGGTTTTAGCCACACCGAGCGCCCAACGCACAAGTTATACCGATTTATTTCAGCAATATTTAAATTTAAATATTCACACCTGTACTGATGAGCAATTACGCCAAGTGATTACCGAAGCAGGATGGATGAATGAATCTGTTGAATTATTTAATCGGGATACCTGTTTACAATTATTAATGAGTCATGCAATTGAACCACAGTTAGGATTTGAAGCGCCATTATTTGTGTATAATTTTCCCAGTACTCAAGCCGCTTTAGCACGATTGAGTCAAACCCAACCCCCTATGGCCGAACGATTTGAGCTGTATATCCAAGGGATGGAAATCGCTAACGGTTTTCACGAGCTAACCGATCCCGAGGAACAAAGACAAAGATTTTTACGGGATCAACAACATCGTCAACAACGCGGTGAGGCGATTCCTTCTATAGATCCGCGTTTATTATCTGCATTAAAATACGGGTTACCTGACTGTGCGGGAGTCGCACTGGGTATTGACCGACTCATCATGTTAGCTACTCAATCAAATCATATCGATCAAGTCATCACTTTTTCATGGGCGCGGAGTTAGTTTGTGCGTAGAACCATAGAAAAAGAAAAGCCAAAACCAATCGCTCTATATTCTAAGATTTATCTTTTAGCATTGTTTGGTTTAATGATGGCTGGACTATTTAAATTTTTAAATTCACCATCCCCTGCCCTTTCCGAACCAGATGAAATGACTCTCCGTTTATCTTTATTTGAATCCAAAAAAATTCAAAATGAATTCGAAGATAAAGTATTTATTTATTTTCAAGATCCACGTGCGAAAAATGAAAAGGTTAAATACATTTATGATATTGAGAATCCCTATGAAGAATCTTATAAACTTTACGACATTGAAAATAATACCCGCTTAGAAGAAACCAAATTACTATTTTTCCTTGAAGAACATAATAACCAATACCAAAGAGATTTATTAACATTATTTTGGACACAATTGCCTACCATTCACGATGTTATTTTAGTTGAAGGAAAGGAGTCGCTCCTGCCAATTAATTGCAGTCGCGCAGTTGCCCCCTATCGAACAAAACATGGGTTGATCAATGTCACTATCAATCCATTCTTTAATTGTTATGGCTGGGACGATCAGAAAAGTCTAAATAGCATTTATTTAATGAAGTCTTTTCATAAAATGATATCTCCCGACGCTGATTTCAATTCAATAATTGATAAGGATGACATAGTGAGAAATATCGCCATCACTTCGCGTAATAACCGACTGATGGAAACCATCAACGCTTCAATTAAATTATTTAAATACGGACTTGCTAAAATTTTCGTTCTCATCGGCTCAGGTCATGTTTATCCTCTGAATCATCATGCTTTATTGCCATTTAAATTAGAGGATCTGAAAGCTGAAGACCCTCGTAAGGCTTTGGCAAGCTTTTTGCAAAATCAAAAATTTGCCATATTCTCACCAAAAAATCCCACTCAATTAGATGAGCGAATCCAAAGACCAAAACGACATAAAGCTTCAGATTCAGACTCCGCACAACATATAAACAGAAGATAGGCAATAGATTGAATTAATATCGAATACCTGATTGGGAGGGGAAAATATATGTCTGGCTAATATCTTTGTTCGTCGTTGGTTAATCCATCCGCAAATGCGGTGTTTCTTTCCTGCGAGTCATTATTAAATACCGATAATCCGATAGTTTGGCCCATTAATACTGCGTCGCCTGATTGAAAGTCTTGCCAATCCACATTACCGGGGGCAAATAATACAATGGCGGTTGAGCCCCACTGAAAATATCCTAACTCCTCGCCGCGTTGCAAATGAATATTGGAATTTTCGTAATTGGTTTTAAATGGTTTTCGACCATTGCTGGGCATCACTTGACCTTGCCAACTTGTGACTACACTGCCGATCAGCATAGCGCCGACTAATATGACCGCCATTAACCCTATTTCAGTCTTAAAAATACATACGACTCGTTCGTTACGCGAAAAAAGTTGCGGGATGTGATTGGCAGCAGTGAAATTGACAGAAAATAATTGGCCAGGAAGATAAATCATTTGTTGCAAATACCCAGCTATCGGCATGTGGACCCGATGATAATCTTTAGGGGCTAAATAAATCGTGGCAAAATTGCCGTCCATAAAATTTTGCGCCAGTTCTAAATCGCCGCCCAATAAATCAATCAACGAATAATATTGACCTTTGGCTTGCAATAAACGGCCTGCATGGATATTGCCAATTTCGCTGATGTTGCCGTCCGCAGGACAAATAACCGCAGCTGCATCATCTGGCAAAACTCTAGCGCCCTGCCTTAAACGACGAATAAAAAAATCGTTGAAAGATGGAAATTGATGAATGTCACTGATTTGCGCTTCTGATAGATTAATTGGATAATAATGCATAAATATACGGATCGCGATATTTTTGAAAGTCTTGCAACGGCAATGGGCTAGAAAACCTAACAGTCTAGATAGCAAATGCTTTGGTAATATTTTTTGAAAGAATAGAAACATTGTAAAACTAGTATATCATGCAGATACCCCCATAGTCGAATAACAACAAAAGGTAACAAGCTACGTTGACAAATTACTTGTAACTGAATACAGTTACGTTATGGGTAAAAAAGAAAAGCTGTTGGAAAAAGCTAGAAATAATCCAGACGGATTAAGCTTTAGCGACTTTGAAACGCTAATGTCTCGACTGGATTGGATAACGATGAGAATAATTATGAGTGAAAAATTTGATGGTTTTAGTGTTAATTTAATTGAAGACGATAGTGGAGACTGGCTCGCTCACTTTATTGAATTACCAAATGTCTCTGCCTTTGGAAAGACACCTGAAGAAGCTCTCCATGAATTAGAATTTGCATGGGCAGCTATGAAAGAGAGCTATAAAAAGCATGGTGAAGAAATACCTGTTTCTCCGCTTAGAAAAGAATATAGCGGTCAATTTAATGTACGAATTGATAAACGCATTCATAGAGCTTTGGCCATAGAAGCTGCGCGTGCAGGAATTAGTTTAAATGCTTTAATCTCACAAAAATTAGCGCAACAAGTAGAAAAGAACAATTGGAACGAAACCGGTGGATGAAGCCACTCAGAGGTAGTGTGGAAATTTATTTAGTTGGCGGCGCCGTGCGCGATGCATTTTTAGGATTACCTGTGACCGAACGCGACTGGGTGGTTGTCGGCGCTACGCCGGAAGACATGCTTAAATTGGGGTTTCAGCCTGTCGGTAAGGATTTCCCGGTTTTTTTACACCCTAAAACTCATGAAGAATATGCATTAGCGCGCACGGAACGTAAAATTGGCAAAGGTTATAAAGGTTTTACTTTTTATGCCGCATCCGATGTCAGCCTGATCGAAGATTTAAAACGGCGCGATTTGACCATCAATGCCATCGCCCAAGCTGCCAATGGTGAAATAATAGATCCTTATGGCGGACAAGCCGATTTAAAAAATAAAATTCTCCGTCATGTGTCGAGCGCTTTTAAAGAAGATCCCGTACGCATTCTACGAGTTGCACGTTTTGCCTCGCGCTTTAGCGAATTCCAAATCCATCCCAGTACCTATGAATTAATGCAAGCCATGGTGAATAACGGCGAGATCAATGCCTTGGTGGCCGAACGCGTTTGGCAAGAATTTTGTCGCGCTTTGCAAATGCCAAGGCCTGAACGTTTTTTAGCTGTGTTGGCGCAGTGCCAAGCCTTACCTATTTTATTTCCGCAAATTATATTGAATGATAAAAACCTAATGGCGCTATCTCAAACGGTGCAAACAACCGAAGATCCGAGCATACGCTTTGCCGCTTTATTACATACGCTTGATGAAGAGGCGGTGAAAAAATTATGTGAACGCTATCGAATACCAAAAGAATTTGCCGACTTAGCCAGATTAACGGCCGTTTGGTGGCAAACTTACAGCGAAATTAATTCTGCAACTGATCCGAAAACAATTTTATCCTTATTAAAATCTGTCGACGCAAGACGACGTCCGGAAAGATTTCAGCAATTTATTACTGCATGCAACTCTGCCACCGGCAAAGAATCAGTTGGTAAATTCTTACAGGCTTGCTTAAAAGAAATTCTTATCATCGATATAACCCCCTTGCAATTAGAAAACTTAAAAGGCGACGAATTTTCAAAAGCCCTTGAAAAAAAGCAGCTGCAGGTGATTGAAGATGTCTCTTTAAAGTCATGTCGCCAATAAGCAATTGATAATAAAACATTTTTTAAGCAGGTTTCCCAGTAATACCAAAGCTAGGAATTTGTGATATAATTATGTTAAACAAGTTAAACAAAAATAATGAGGGGCTTTATGTTGGGCATTCGGTTAGATACAAAAACCAAGCAACGGCTTGAACGACTATGTCGTAAAACAGGCCATACTAAGAGTTATTTCGCGCGCAAAGCATTACACGAATTTCTGGATGATCGTGAAGATTACCTGCTGGGCATTGCAGCATTGGAAAAGAAAGAAGGTAGTATAAGCTTAAAAGACTTGGAGAAGACGCTTGGCTTGGAAGATAGAGATTAAAAAAAGCGCGGTCAAGCAAATTCAAAAACTCGATTCCGTCACTCAAAAACGCATAATTTCATTTTTAAGTCAGTTGGTTAATCAAACTAATCCTCGCTTGTCTGGCAAAGCTTTGAAAGGTGAAAAAAATGATCTCTGGCGTTACCGGGTGGGCGATTATCGTATCATTTGCCAAATACAAGATTCCAAATTGATTGTTTTAGTATTAATCATTAGTCACCGTAAAGAAGTTTATCGTTAAATTTCTCGAGTCCATTTGGTCTTCGCGCTATGCTCGGGGCCATTAAAAACTTTGACCATCATTTCTTGGATTTTATATTCTTGCAGAAAGCCTGGCTCTTTTTTTAATTGATCAATAAACCAGTGCGATAATTCTTCAATAGTAATATTGGCCAAATTTAATAAAATCACATCCTCTTTTAACAGCAGCATATATTTATCATCAAAAATCACTTTGTAATGATCACCCGTTTCCTCAATTTGCAGATAAGGTGAAATTTGCGGTAATAATACCCGTGAATGAAGTTGACGACATAAATCCGCTAATTTATTTCTAAAAATAGCGTAATCAAAAGTAATTCCCGGCTCTCCTAAAGGCGCGGTGATCGAAGCCTCTAAACGATAATTGTGTCCGTGTAAACGCTCACGTTGAGTGGCTGAAAAAATAGTAAAATGCCCGGCAGAAAAACATAAACTGCCACCATAAAATTTTAAAGTTGCTAATCTCATAATCTCTCTAATTGGTTCATGATCGTAAAACCCATGAGTGGTGCATCATATTCTTTAGTCAATGCCATCGCTTTAAAAGGCTCGCCCATATCCGCTGGTGTAATTAAACGTTGAGTTTGTCGAGTCAACTCTTTTCTTTGCTTCGGATCATCGACAGCTATTAACTCCAAGATCCCACAATTCAATAAAAATCCAGCTTGATGCGTGTAACCGTGAACATTTAATTGAGCGGCCTCAGCTGCTAAAGCAACTGCCGTGAAGTCAACTTGGGCGGTAATATCTTGAATGCCCGGCCACCAAAATGGATTAGTATGAGCGCGATGCCGATAATGGCACATTATCGTACCACAGCCTCGATCTGGATGATAATATTCACGCATGGTTAATCCATAATCTGTTAATAATACCACGCCTTGGGCTATACATTGGCTGATACTCTCCATCCACCCTTCCAGCCATAAATTGATCTCGGAGCTATAACCATCGGTAAATTTGATATTTAAGCGTTCGAGATGCTCGGCCAGTTGCTGACTGCTTAAAGGTCCCAATCGCCAAATTAATTGATCATCTTTAGCATCGACATAATACTCCACCAAGTTTTGTAAATAGCCAAATCGATTGACCGGCATTGCATCTAACACCTCATTCGCCAATATAACACCGCGCAAAGGCTTGGCCGGCAACTCTTCCAACCAAACGACTGTTGATAACAGCTCGGGAGCATGGGTTTTAAATTCATTCTGTTGACGATGACGCAATTCAGCACTCACCTCCAAAATATAGTAATGTTCCGGCAAGGCTTTTAATCTAGCCAATTCTTGCAAAATGACACGAGCCATTACTCCAGATCCGGCGCCGAATTCGAGGATATCACCACCCTCTAACTGGGCAAGCACTTGTTGACATTGATAAGCAACACATTGAGAAAATAAGGGAGACAGTTCTGGCGCAGTTATAAAATCTCCCTGCTGACCGAATTTTTGTAAACCGGAACGGTAATAACCTAAACTTGGCGCGTAAAGAGCCAACTCCATATAGCGAGCAAATGTCATGGGACCGTTGGCAGCTATTTCAGCGCAGATATCAGATTTGAGTTGATGACTCAGTTGTTGCTCGGTAATACTTGGTTCTGGCAAATGTAATAATGGGGATTTATTTAATAACATAAGCAGGGATTATACCACGAGATGGAACACATTCCCCTCTCCCGGTCGGGAGAGGGGAATGTAGAGCCTAACTTAGAATTTTTATTATTTTTGCTGCTTCGCGCAATCCAGATAAGTAGGCACCGTGCACTGTTGCAGGAAATTGCCGATGAGTGGCTTCTCCAGCAAAAAATAAATTATCCGATTCTGGTTGCGACAGTACATCTCGATCATCACCGGTTGCTCCAACTGGAAGATATGAATACGAGCCAAAACTATATGGGTCATGCCCCCATCTTGTTAAAAAATAACGTTCAGGGGCAGGGATATTTTTCCCAAACACTGTTAATTGCGTTAATACGCCTTTAATCACCTCGACATCGGTTTCATTTTCTAACGCTCGACCAGTTTTGCCGCCAACCCAGCCAATTAAAATCGGTTCATTGGAAAAAGAACGAATATTCACAATAACAGGAACCCGCTTACTCGGTAAAAAAAATGCCCGACCGTCCTCTGGCCAAAAGATCCGCGGAAATCTCATGCCGATGATATTAAATAATCCCATACCCAATCTATCGATCGCAGCTTGTTTTAATGTGGATAATGGCGGATCGAATCGTATTTTCTGGTTTTTTAATACTCCTAAAGGTAAGGTGACGATAACCGCGTTGGCCTTAAACACCCCCCTATCAGTCAAAATTTCAACCTCATCTTTTCGAGAATGTAAGCTCTGAACTGTGGTGTTCAACTGTATCGTGCAGGAGTGTGCAAGCCCTTTAATAATAGCCGCGTAACCATCTTCGAGTATCACTGTTTCGCCGGATGTCTCTTCCTCTTCATTCCAATGACGTGCTGATAACAATTCATATTCAGCGCCAATATAGTTTTCAAAAAATCTTAATTTGCGAGTAAATAAATCCTGCTGCACTGAGCTCCATTGATTAATATTAAGGAGTGAAGACAACGATTCGGCTAATGAAATATCTTGTTCTTTTTGCCAAGCTAACTTATTAGCTTGATGAAGAAGTGTTTCTAATTGATGATCGAAATCACTAACGATGTTAGGCGCAATCGATTGTCCCTGACGGTCGAAGATATAATATGATCGATGACTGATTTCAAGATTAAAATAAGAGCTAGGAAACTGTTGCGCTAAAGATATCATCGGGTTATCGTTAATTCCATGTATCAATTGCGCACCACGGGCGACTGGCGAACCCAAACTGTTATCGGGCCAAATTCTGCCCCCGTAACGATCGCGTGCTTCCAAGGTTAGATTGTCCACCCCTGCGGCAGTTAATGCTTGCCCGGCCGCTAATCCAGCGATTCCCGCACCAATAATAATCACTTCGATCTTTTTGTGCTTCATTCACTTTTCCTAAAAAGAGTAGCTAATAAATTC
The DNA here is from genome assembly GCA_963818985.1 of uncultured Pseudomonadota bacterium. GTDB lineage: Bacteria > Pseudomonadota > Gammaproteobacteria > Coxiellales > Coxiellaceae > JAFEDN01. Next base: position 142,012 of record CAWFUJ010000004.1, read on the forward strand.
TTCAGCAGTGTCGGCTGAATCTGATTAACCACAGCGTACTTTTCAAAATAAATAGCTTGAGTGATTTCTTGTTCATACGCATGAAAGTTAAAGGTACTTTCTAATTCGAGATACATTAATCGCATAGGAACACAATGCACGCCATCAATAGGCGGTTGAATAAATTTATGCTGAAATAACCGGGCTCCTTCACGAGAATAAAATTGTAACCGACGTTGACGAAGTTGTTTTTCTTGCGCATCTTCGCCATCGTCGGGATCTTCTATTTCCCACACCAACGCTTTATATCGAACTTCTTTAAGAATTTTCTGGCGAATTTCATTGACCAATAAATTAAGCAGCCGACGTCCTAATCCTAGATTACGTGCCGCTTGGGCAACAGCGATATAGTTCAAAAAAACAAAGGGGGTTGGAGCTGAAGACATTAAATAAAAAACGATTATGGCAGCGGTTGTGCCATTTAATTTATAAGCGCCAGCGGTCGCTAAGTTCTTCTCAACTGCACTTATTAGTTGAGGCTTAGTGTCTCGTTCGGTGATTGGAAAAGAGTGCTGATAAATCTTCCACCATGCTGTATCCATACTTAATTCACCAGCGTGTAGCCATTGCCAAGTTTGTTCATCATTATTCTGCATCAGCATTTTTTCCTTAGTCTCTAAATTAGAACGTGATAAAATATTGTTATGCAAAACTACCCTGTCACTTTAGTCACCGGCGGTGCACGGCGTATCGGCGCTGTTATCTGTCGAACCCTACATGCCGCCGGTTTTAATGTCATTATTCATTGTTACCGATCCGTTCAGCAAGGACAAGATCTGGCGGCAGAGCTTAATCAACTCCGACCCCATTCAGCTGCGCTGACAGTCGCCAATTTCAACGATATCGCGCAGCTCGGTAAACTCATTGATCAAGCTCAGTCAATTTGGGGACAGTTAAATGTACTGGTTAACAATGCGTCGAGTTTCTTTCCCACTTCATTTGGCCAAACCAGTGCTGCGGAATGGGATGAATTAATGAATTCCAATCTTAAAGCCCCCTATTTTCTTGCCCAAGCAGCTGCACCTTTTATTGCATCGCAACAAGGATGCATCATTAATATTGCTGATATACATGGACAAAGACCATTGAAAGGTTATCCGGTGTATTCTGTGGCTAAAGCTGGGCTGATTATGTTAACGCAAGCTTTAGCTAAAGAATTAGCGCCAGATATACGAGTCAATGCGATTGCTCCGGGTATTAGTTTATTGCCTGATCATACGATGGAAGAATCGAAAATTAAGTCTTTAATGGAAAAAAACTTACTTAAACGTTTTGCAAACCCACAAGATATTGCGAATGCAGTATTATTTTTAATTCAGCAGGCTTCGATAACAGGTCAAACTTTGAATATAGATTGCGGACGATCAGTGCGACAATAGACCGCGTTCAATTGTTATTCCTGCTGCGGCAACGTCAGGCATATCGGCAGGTTTCTTGGTAATAGTGAGTCTTAACCATGATAAAGAGAACTTCTTCAGCAGATTTTCACTGACGTTGACTGCCAATGTCTCCAATAATTGAAAACGGGTGATGGGAATATATTCGCGGAGATATGAATAAATGACGGAATAATCAATTGTTGATGATATATCATCCGTTATCGCAGCTTGATGAACATCTATCGCCAGTTCCAAATCTAAAAAAATAGTTTGTGGAACTTCTTTTTCATTTGGATAAAGACCAATAATAGCCGAGACGGCTAATTGACGTAGAAATAATATATCCACTTCAGCGATTCCCGATGAATTTTAACTATTGGCTTTACTCTTCGGTCACTTGACGTTCCTTAATTTCCTCAAAGGTTTTACAATCGATACATTTTACGGCGGTTGGCCGCGCCTCTAGACGGCGTATACCAATTTCAGCGCCACAATCCGCACAATAACCATACTCACCTTTGTCAATCATATCCAAGGCTCTTTCAATTTTCTTAAGAAGTTTGCGCTCACGATCACGGGTGCGTAATTCCAGGTTAAAACCTTCTTCTTGACTAGCACGATCAATTGGATCTGGGTATACCGCTGCATCTTCTTTCATATGATAGACAGTACTATCAGCTTCTTCCATTAACTGTTGCTTCCATCGAGTCAACAAAGCTCTAAAATGGGCCAATTGTTGAGGGCTCATATATTCCTCATCCGGTTTCGGTTGATATGGTGTAATTCCTAAAAACCCCAATTCCGTTTGGGTAGCTGTCTGAGCTTTTTTAAGCTTAGTTGGCTTCGATTGACGTTTAGTCATATTCATTCCTCACATAATTCACTATAAAAGCGCCACATTGTATCTCAACTCCCCGCTAAGAACAAATGAGCCCCTCGTAGACAAAATGGGCGGGACCGCGCATACGCAGGGGAGAGCCCGGGCCTGGCCAATTAATCCACAATTCGCCCCCTTTTTGACTCACCTGCACTAGCGGAGCGAGTAGCCCCATTTGCCGGCCCACGGCCACTGCAGCACAAGCGCCACTGCCGCAGGCTAAAGTTTGGCCTGCGCCGCGTTCATAAACACGTAAAAAAATATGGTCTGGGGATAACACTTGCATAAAACCAACGTTCACACCAGCAGGAAAGTTAATATGTTTCGATAATACGGCGCCAACTTCATCCACAGCCGCAAGCGACGCTTCATCGACGTGAATGACTGCGTGTGGATTGCCCACACCCACAATTCCAAACTTTATTTCCTGGTTATTAATGAGCAAAGAATAAGGCGGCTTAGAGGTTGTGGTCACAAATGGAACCTTAGATGGTTCAAAAGAGGGCTCATCTAATTCTGCTGTCACTGTATTATCAGTTTCCAAGGTCACTGAAGTTACTTTTCCTACCGTGATCAACCGCCATGCTCGTCGAGGGCTCATTTCTCTTTTGTGGATAAATCTGGCCATACATCGTGCGCCATTGCCACATTGTTCAGCAGTCGACCCATCGCTATTAAAAATAAGAAAAGAAAAATCGGCTTGATCGGAAGGCGAAGGCGCCAATACCAATAGTTGATCGAACCCTACTCCATAATGTCGATCTGCCAATTGCTGAATTTGTGAAGGCGTTAAATTAAATGGCTGATCCACGGCGTCCACTACCATAAAATCGTTGCCTAAAGCCTGCATTTTGGTAAAAGACAGAGTTTTCACGGCAACACCTGAGGAGGAGGGGTTGAAGGTGGGGGTGGCTGAGGTGGATAAGACAGCGATCCCATTTGACCGCAAGCAGTCAATACTAAGCTGAAAACCAGTAATATTAGGTAAGAAAATTTCATGATATGATACTCCTTGCACAAGATGTGCAGGATATCAATAGAAAGCCTTGCATTAAAACAGATGGATAAATAGCCATGCCAACCTCTACCATATTAGAAACAGTGATCTCTGAAATCAACCCGCCCATCAATGCCTGTGTCATCTGGTTGCACGGCCTGGGAGCAGATGGACATGATTTTGCCGATATTATATTTCAATTACAACTCCCGCCCTCATTAGGCATACGTTTTATTTTCCCTCATGCTCCCATCCGTGCAGTGACCATCAATAATGGCTTTAAAATGCGTGCTTGGTATGATATTTATGCTTTAGATAATCTTAGCAGAGAAGATCAAGCCGGCATTGAAGCCAGTCACCAAGCAGTTGGAGCATTGATTAATCTACAACTAAAAGCCGGAATTCCTACTTCGCGCATTGTGCTGGGTGGATTTTCTCAAGGCGGCGCTTTGGCATTGTATACTGGCATTCGGTATTCACACCGATTAGCTGGAATATTTGGCCTATCGACTTATTTACCGTTGATCCAATCTTTATCATCTGCTCATGGAGTGAATCAAACCACCCCTATTTTAATGGCCCACGGCCATTACGATAATATCTTACCGCTGACTTTAGGCGAAAAAAGCCGCGATATTCTTCGTCAAACGGGCCATCAAGTGGAATGGCGGGACTACCCCATGGGCCATGAAGTCTGTCAACAAGAAATCGATGATGTCAGCCAGTGGCTACTTTCTATCTTGTGAAGAGCAAAAAGCGGCCGAAGGAGCAGCAAAAATGACCAGCGCATCTTGGGTCATTTGTTGACTAACTGCCATACTGGGCTGTTCACGAGTGGCGCTTAAATTCATGGTACTGCTCGTTTTGGCCATATAGGTTGGCGTAAGCTGTGCAGTGGCGCCAACAAAATTAATTGAATAAAGACTGTAATTGGGTTGGGGGAAAACTGCGTTTAGTCGACCTAGCTCTGCTTTGGCTTGCGTATAAATTTGTGAGCGCAATTTGGCGGTGACCGCTGATATTTCATCCACCGAAGGGCTATAGATAATATCCTGAATAGTATAAGTTTGTCCTTCCATACTCAGGGATTTAGCTCGTTCACGAATTCCTGCCAGGGCTGTTTCTGGCAATCGTGCTTCAGCCACCGCATGGATCTGTTCCAAATTAGCTTTACTACCAGTTCTGGAAAATTCAGTGATATGCCATTCAATTCCAGAGGCAATTTTATTTAAACCCGCCTGGAAATTGCCCTGCGCCTTGGCTAATTGGTCTTTATTTAATAAAGCGTCCATAGCAACCGTCACTTTAGAAGTTTGCGTAGTCACCCATTGATCCGCGGTGAGCTGCAAACTAACTTGCGGCAATAAGTCGAGACAAGATTGTCCATAGGCTGCACCAAACAAACATGAACCTATTAAAAAAATTATTAACTGTTTAGTTTTCATAAATATTTACTCCTAGATTATTAGCAATGCGTTTAGATAATGGATTGCGAGTACAATTGGCGACATATTTGTAATCAATAAAACGATATAATAAGTGAGCATCACGATGAACAGCAATACCTAGGCGTGATGCTTGGATAATTTTTGCAGGCCGATAGCCGACATCATCCACATAAAATCGTTGTGGATCAAACTTTTTTTGGTCCCATTCTTTAACCTTTAATCCTAAAGATTTGCATAATAAAGTTTGACCCGAACAAATTTTTTCAAATGGACGGTCACCTGGATTTAACGTTTGCATGAGCGCAATCGCCTCAGGGCTATTGTCATAGGGAATAGCGGATTTTATTAACACCGCATTGCCTTCTCCGTGCGCACTTACATTCAAAGAGTCTTTTCCACGCGAATAATACATATAAATAGTGCCCGCCGGCATAAATAAAGCCCGCCGCTTTTCGGTATATCCCAAGGAAGAATGACTGCCCTTTTCCGTTAAGTAATAGGCTTCTGTTTCAATAATCATGGCTTTTAACCATACGTTGTTATGCCTAACGCATAACACTTTACCTAATAAAGCGCGTGCTAAGGCTTGTGCATCTTGATCAAAAAAAACGTCTGTTAACATTCAGGTAATGTTCAGTGGGTATTGCGATAATAAATATTGTCCTCGGTCACGATGATATCTAAAGCTACGTCCCATTTATCAGTTATAATTTGTTCAATTTTTTGGAATTCATACGCTAGCCCGATTAAACAAGGCTTAGTATGTGTTCCTTGCTCAATTCGTTCATTAACAAATGCTAGAGTTCGATCGTAATAACCAGCACCACGGCCTAAACGATTGCCATTGATATCAAATGCAACCACCGGTAAGAAAATCACATCCAAATTTTGCAGACTTATCGGTTGCAAAGCTTTGGGATCGGGTTCACTGATACCATGGCTATCTTTAATTAAAACATCGCCCATTCGATAAGGGAAAAATTGTAACGGCTGGAGCTTGGACGACTCTTTGCTCGGGATAATAGGTAAATAAAATTGTTTCTTTAATGTTTGGCCACAATGCATAAGGGGAAGAGTATCTAATTCGCCTTCGATAGGTAAATAGGAGCCGATGTGCTGTGCGTCCAGGAATTCCTTAAGATAAACGAGTTGTGCAGCGACTCTTTGGCCAGCCTGAGCCTGATTGATAGCATCCAAACGCCGCCGCCGACGTTGAATCTTCTCACGAATTTCAGGTTTATAAAACATAGTTCTCCCATTTAAAAAAAAGAACCTCCATGGTAACGCTGTAAGCTTTATTGAACCCTAATCACTAGGTGGGAGTCGCTGGTCTGCTTTAAGGCTTCCCGCTACAAGGCGGGCATGCACAACCGCAGAACACTCTGAATCCCTGGCTCAATATTATCGGTTCAAAAAACAGTCTTACTGACGTTTACCACAGAGGTACTAATAATTATACAACAATAGTATCCTCTTCTGCCAACTTGGCGGTAATACGCCGATGTAACTCAACGATGCGCTGATTCATCAAGTCAATACATTGATTTTTTTGCTTTTTTAACAGCAATAACTCATGGTATATATTTAATGCAGCGACCACGGCCATTCTATCGGTACTGCTAGTGGGACCAGATTGACGAATTTTTCGCATTTGCTCATCGACATATTGAGCGGATTCTTGCAGATCATGAGCGTCTTTCGCTCCGCATTTAATTTTATACAAACGATCTAATATCTTGATAGTAACAATATTTTCCTGACTCATACGAATGCATCCTGTAAATTACTAATAATTTTTTTAATTTTGACGATGAGTTGCCGATTATTTTGGTAATAAAGGCATTTATCCCGGGCATTGCGAGCCAATTGATTACGCAAATGCCTATTCTCTGCTTGTAAACCATCCAAAACTGTTAATAAGTCATTTATCTGTTTCTCAAGGTGAGCTAGCTCTGCCATTTCCATAGTCATGCCTCTTTATAAAGACAATGTTAAGGATAAAGAGATATCCATCAAAGGTCAACGGGACCGGATTGACCCCTGGCCTTTTAGGTTAAATATTGGCATGATAGGCGAATATTTATGGCTTAATCAGGAATTTAATATGTGTGGAATTATTGGTGGCGTTACTCAACGAAATATAGCGCCGATCTTGCTGGAAGGCCTGCAAAGAATGGAATATCGCGGTTACGATTCCGCTGGGATTGCTGTCATCCTCGATCAAGATCAATCGCTGCAACGGTTAAGGATTGCTGATAAAGTATCGGCATTGGTGGATTTATACAATCACAATCCATTAATTGGCAAAGTGGGCATTGCTCACACTCGGTGGGCCACTCACGGTAAACCAGCGGAGAGAAATGCTCATCCTCTGTACTCTCATCAACAAATTGCCGTGGTCCATAATGGTATTATTGAAAATTATGCGGAACTACGCGACAAATTACGCAACCAAGGCTATGAATTTCAAAGCGAAACCGATACCGAAGTGGTTGCACATTTAATCTATCATCATCTGCAATATTCAAAAGATATGTTAACGGCTGTGCAGGCTGCTCGAGTCGAACTGACCGGGGCATATGCACTAGGTATCATTAACCAGCAAATCCCCCACCAACTATTTGCGGTGCGTCGAAACGTGCCATTAATTATTGGGCTGGGCCTGGGCGAAAATTTTTTTGCTTCGGACCCTTTAGCTTTATCATCAATCACTCAACGTTTTATTTATCTAGAAGATAACGACATTGCTCAAGTTGAGCTAGATAAGATTACCATTTTTGATGTCCAAAATGCACCTGTGCAGCGTACCATTCATCAACTGAATATCAGCGCAGAAACCAGTAGCAAAGGGCCTTATCGTCACTTTATGTTAAAAGAGATCCATGAACAGCCTGAAACGCTCACTCAAACTTTAAAAGAACATATTATTGATGACCACGTCGCCAAACAATGGTTAGGGCCTTTGGCCGGGGAAATTTTAAGCAAGGTTAAACGTGTTCACATCGTCGCTTGCGGAACCAGTTATCACGCCGGGTTGGTGGCAAAATATTGGATGGAAGAATATGTGGGTTTGCCTTGCGTGGTTGAAGTGGCGAGTGAATATCGCTATCGCCATCCGGCCGTTGAACCTGACACTTTATTTGTCGCCATTTCTCAATCGGGAGAAACGGCTGATACCCTAGCAGCCTTGCGCCAAGCCAAACAAGCCGGGTATGTGGGTACACTCTCTATTTGCAATGTCCCCCAAAGCAGTTTAGTACGCGAGACCGATTTAGCGTTATTAACCCGGGCCGGTCCAGAGATCGGCGTAGCTGCGACTAAAACCTTTACCGCCCAACTTCTAGGTTTATTGTTATTGGTGATCCATCTGGCTCAACACCATAAAAAATCCCCACCCGCATTGAATAATTATGTGAAAACTCTTAATCAATTACCGAGTTTAGTTCAACAGATGCTCGCATTAGATGAGCCGATTCAAGCGTTTGCAAAAATTCTCGCTGATAAACAAAATGCTATATTTTTAGGACGTGGTACGTTATACCCCATCGCTTTAGAAGGTGCGCTAAAACTCAAGGAAATTTCTTATATTTTTGTCGAAGCTTATCCAGCAGGCGAGCTTAAACATGGCACTTTGGCACTGATTGATGAAGAAATTCCTATCATCGTGATCGCCACTCATAATGCTATCAGTGAAAAACTAATCGCCAATGTTGAGGAGGTGCAAGCACGTAGCGGCACCGTTTATGCATTCGCCGACCAACGCATCAGCTTACCTACCCAAAATTTGATAAAGATGCCTGCGGTTCCTGAAATATTAGCGCCAATTATTTATACCATCCCGTTACAATTATTGGCTTATCATACTGCCATTTTAAAAGGCACCGATGTAGACCAGCCGCGCAATTTAGCAAAATCAGTCACCGTTGAATAAGGGCTACTAATTGACGTGGTTAGGGTTTATTCATTATCATAGAAAAATGCAAAAAAAATTCAACTCTTTCTTGTTAAAAATCTTGCCATTTATTGCTTTAGGTATATTTATTGTTATTTTAGTCGCGGGTCTGGTGGTTTTTTCCTATTTGCTGATCATCGGCGCCATTGTCGGGATCATTTTATTTGGAGTCTCTTGGGTGTATAGCAAATTAACTTGGCGTAAACGCCAAAAATTAAATAAAAAATCTCCAAATTCCGGTCGAATTATTGATTCTGACTTTGAGAAAAAACCTTAATGTATAAGATGTGCTTCGGATAATTCCCTTTCCCGAAGGGAGAGGGGAAAGAGAACTACCCCCTTCGCGGCCTTAAATCTTCAAATTCAAGCTATCCTTAATTATTTCTTAAGGAAATTGATGTATACTGCCCCTTTATGGATACATTTTAATTTTATTCTGGGAGTAACAGTTATGACTAATCATTATCAAATTTTGAATATTGAGCAAAATGCCACTGAGGAAGAAATTAAAAAGGCTTATAGAAAGCTGGCATTGAAACTTCACCCAGATAAAGGTGGAGATCCAGAAGAATTTAAAAAAATTAGAACAGCATATGACATTTTACTGAATGCGCAGACTCGTCGCATTCATGATCAGCAACTAGCCGGCAATTTAGAAGCGGGCGCCAGAGCCGATGTCAATCTTCTTAACAGCTCACATCAAAAATTTGAATTAGCCGAATTACGAAAAGCCATTCTCGCTTTCTCACCCAAAGGAATTATTCTTGAAGTGGCACCAACTCGTCCACAATGGGTTGAACCACCTCCACAGTATTCGCAAGCACTGGTTCCGATGGATACCAATGCTTTGTCATTAGGGCGTCAGGGAAAATTTGAATATACTCAAGACCCTAGCGATCCTAAAAGTGGCAAAGCCACCTTAAATTTAACTCAACCTATTCCGGTAATTGAACTTGATTTATCCAGTGGCGCTAACATTCAGGCTGGTGTGCAGTTAGCGAAAGCCGCAAATTGGCAGGGGATTTTAATCAGTGACACAGTACCTGAACAGACTAGGAATAAAATTGAAGCAACTTGTAAAGAATATGGGCTTCAATTTGGCGTTATCCCAACTCCAAGACCATCTATCACTATTTCCAAGCCCTTGGAAATTGAGGATAAACGTACCGCACCAAATCCAACTCCAACTCCAACTCCAGCACTGCGTTAGCAAATCCCGTCATCCCGCGGTCAAGCCGCGGGATGACAGGCCTGAGGGATGACGACTAATGCGCTTCATCCCAATTATTACCGACACCTATATCTATTTTTAAAGGCACAGCCAGTTTAATAACCGTCTCCATGCATCGGCGAATTTCCTCCCTCGCTATTTCCAGTGCCGATTCTGCTATTTCAAAAACCAATTCATCGTGAACTTGCATAATCATATGCGCTTGAATCCCACTATGAGTTAACCATTGATCGATACAGATCATCGCTAATTTTATGATATCTGCAGCAGTCCCCTGCAGGGGCGCATTAATCGCTTGACGCTCTGCCGCCAAACGCCGCTGCTGTTGTGGTGAATGAATATCAGCCACTATCACTCGGCGACCATATAAGGTTTGCACATAGCCTTGTTTGGCGGCAACTGCCCGCGCATACTCCATATATTCATGAATTTTTGGATAATGGATAAAGTACGAATCAATATACTGCTGCGCCTCTTCACGATGAATACCTAACTGCTGCCCCAAGCCATAACTTGACATCCCATACATTAAACCAAAATTAATGGCTTTGGCACGGCGCCGTTGTTCGGCAGTGACGTCTTCTAAAGGAATACCAAAAACTTCTGCGGCTGTTGCGCGGTGTACGTCTAAATCGTGGGTGAATGCATAAAGTAAACCAGGATCCTTAGATAAATGCGCCATAATTCGTAATTCGACTTGAGAATAATCAGCCGCCAAAATTTTAAAACCTGGTTCTGCAATGAACGCTTGGCGAATTTTACGCCCCTCTTCGGAACGGATTGGGATATTTTGTAAATTCGGGTCAGTCGAAGACAAACGTCCCGTCGCAGTCACCGCTTGCTGGTAAGAAGTATGTACCCTGCCCGTCTGTGGATTGACTTGTTCCGGTAAACTATCAGTATAAGTCGACTTTAACTTGGCAAGACTTCGATAAGTTAAAATTAATTTAGGAATTGGATAAGTCAATGCTAATTCTTGTAAAACATCTTCCGCCGTTGAAGGCTGTCCTGTGGGTGTTTTTTTTAAAACTGGCAATTTAAGTTTAGAAAATAAAATCTGCTGCAGCTGTTTTGATGAACTCAAATTAAATTCTTCACTGGCGATTGTATATACGTCTTGTTGTAAAGATTGAATATTTTTTTCTAATATCTGACTCTGTTGATGTAGCTTAGTGACATCAATCAAAACGCCTCCGCACTCCATTTTGGCCAAAATCGGCATGAGTGGCAATTCAATATCGTTAAACACAGCATTTAACCCAGGATCCGCCGCAATTTTTTCTGCTAAAATATAATATAAACGCAAACTCATATCAGCACGCTCAGCAGCGTAAAAAGCGGCTTGATCTAAAGGGACCTGATTAAAGGTAAGCTGTTTTGACCCTTTCCCAGCCACCTCAGCTAACGTGGTGGTTCGATAAGATAAATAGCTTGCTGCTAACGTATCCAAATCATGGCGGCTGGTATTGCTATTCAGCACATAAGAAGCTAATAAATTATCGAATATTTTAGCAGAAATCTTTACTTGACAACGAACCAATAATTTAATCACATTTTTTAAATTTTGACCGACAATCGTTTTATGGGGGTCATTTAAAATAGCTGCTAATTGCTTCAACACCTCATCACGGGGTAATTGTTTTGGTGCGCCTACATAATCATGTGCTAACGGTAGATAAGCGGCTTCACCTGACTGAACCGAAAATGATATTCCCACTAATTGTGCACGCATGGCGTCAATATGGTTGGCTTCAGTATTAAAAGCAATGACTGGACTATCGTTTAATTTTTTTAACCAGCTTTGAAACATCTCCTGATTTAAAATAGTGACGTACTGAGTCGATACGTGAGGCTTGGGTTTTAATTCTGCAAGCTCTGCCAACCAATTTTTAAATTCTAACTCAGTAAATAATTGATTTAAAGTTTCATAGTCCGGTTCATTGAGGGTTAATTGATCTGGGGTATAGGGTAATTTCACGTCAGTCATAACCGTCACTAATTCACGGCCGAGCAAGACTTGAGAAACATGATTACGTAAATTTTCGCCTACTTTTCCAATGATTTCGGCAGAATGTTCAATAATTCTTTCTAAACTATCATATTTATTCAGCCAAATTGTCGCAGTCTTAGGCCCTACTTTTGGCACCCCTGGAATGTTATCGCTGCTATCTCCCACCAAAGATAAATAATCCACCATTTGTGCTGGGGTGACACCAAATTTTTCTTTTACTCCTTGTTCATCTAACACTAGATTGCTCATCGTATTGATGAGCGTGACTTCTGAATTAACCAGTTGGGTTAAATCTTTATCTCCAGTGGAAATCAGCACCCGATGGTTTTGTTGCTGAGCTTGTGCTGCAAAACTACCAATCACATCATCGGCTTCCACCCCTTCTACCACGATTAATGGCAAGCCTAGAGCGCGAATCGCAGCAAATAAAGGTTGGATTTGGATTTGCAAATCATCAGGCATTGCCATACGGTTAGCTTTATAGGCAGAATACAGTTTGTGCCGGAAATTTTTACTTTTTGAATCAAAAATAACGGCAATGTGTGTGGGTTGATAATCTTTCAATAATTTGCGCAGCATATTCAACACACCATAGATCGCCCCCGTGGGTTGGCCCTTAGAATTAGTCAGCGGCGGCAGGGCATGATAAGCACGAAATAGATAGGAGGAGCCATCGACTAAAATTAATGGCTTAATATCGGCAGGATTCATATAATCGCTCACCTTGTGGATAGGAACGCCCAATTTTGGCTCAGGTTGAACGAAAAAATATCCTCGCAATGCTCACATACTTGAGTATGCTCCGCTTGCTCGAACATTTTTTCGTTCAACCTGAGCCAAAATTGGCCGTTCTGCGTTTGCATGTATATGTCCTTGAACTATTACGGATTCATAAAGTTTTCCGTGCATGAATAGACAAAAAAACATATCATAACAGCAAGAAAAAATAATATCATCCCTTGCGGTCACGTTATCCCCTAAAGGACTGTCCGTTAAGGAATGATATGGGCGCACTTCACCAGAGAGACGAACATGATACGTAGAAGCATTTCCTCCACTGCGCTTTTATTCACTTCGATCAGTGCGATTCTAGGCTCGGGGTGGTTATTCGCAGCTTATTATACCTCCACGTTAGCAGGCCCGGCTGCATTGATCTCCTGGTTAATCGGTGGTGGCATTGCTTTACTGATTTCCTTTTGCTTCGCGGAGCTTAGCGCGATGCTGCCCATCACTGGCTCTAGCTCGCGAATTCCACAATATACCCATGGCACTATCGTCAGCTTTATTTTCTCCTGGATGATCTGGCTTTCTTATACAGCTTTAACTCCAACCGAAGTTCAATCAGTCATTCAGTATTTAGATTTTTATTTTCCACATTTAACTTTCACCGGCGGACGTTTAACCCAACGCGGTTATGTCGTTGCGACCGGATTAATGTTGCTCATCAGCATTATAAACACTTTATCAGTACGTTGGTTGATTCGCTGCAACAGCTTACTGACGGTTTTAAAAATTGCGATCCCGGTTATTATTGCAATTATTATTCTCGCTTATCATTTTAGTCCACATCAAATCACCCATCCTAGTGGATCTCCCTTTATGCCTTACGGGATGCACGGCGTATTTGCAGCCATCGCCACTGGCGGCATTGTGTTTGCCTTTAACGGGTTTAAACAAGCCAGCGAATTAGCGGGTGAAGCCAAAAATCCAGAACGTGCTTTGCCCATCGCTATTATTGGTTCAGTCGGAGCCTGTTTAATTATTTATTTATTATTACAATTCGCTTTTTTAGCTTCGTTAGTCCCTGAGAACTTAAGTAAGGGCTGGAGCAATTTACACCTACCTGGTAGTGACAGCCCTCTGGCAGCTATTTTATATCAAAGCAATTTAAATAAATTATTACCCCTGCTGTATATAGCCGCCATCCTCGGACCATTAGCTGCGGGGCTTATGTATATGAGCAGCTCAAGTCGATCTTTGTATGCGCAAAGCAAAAATGATTATTTGCCTTTGATATTTCAAAAATTAAATAGCCATGGTAATGCTTATTTTGCCATTATAGTTAATTTTATAGTGGGCATGTGTTTATTTGCGCCCCTACCAGGATGGGATAAAATGATCAGCTTTCTCACTTCGTTGATGGCTATCACCTATGCGATTGCACCTATTTCTTTGCTCGCTCTACGTAAACAAATTCCGCATCAACCCCGTCCGTTTAAATTACCTTTTGCAAATTTTTTAGCTATCAGCGCTTTTTATTGTTGCACACTCATGAGCTATTGGAGCGGCTGGGAAGTCATATCTAAACTCAGTATTTCATTTTTAGCAGGCTGTGTGGTTTTATTTTTTTATCACTTTACCACCAAACGCGGCCAACAATTAAAATTCAACTGGCGCGAATCGGCTTGGATTTGGCCTTATTTTATTGGTCTTAGTATTATTTCTTATTTAGGAAGTTTTGGCCGCGGATTAGGAATTATTCACTTCGGTTGGGATTTTTTAATTATCGCAGTATTTTGTCTGGTTATCGTCGGCTTGGCAAAGCGCTTTATACTTCCTTCTGCCATCACTCAAAAATACATTGCTGATTTAAATTTAATGTCGTGAGTGAGGAGGATCAATTATTAATAAACAACCCACCAAGAACACCTATTCAAAAAATGAAGTAGCCACTTGGCCAATTCCCAATTATTGGGATATCTTTGCCTTATTTATTATGTTAGTGGTGGTCATCACTTTTGGCTGGGGCGCGTCGAAGATGATGGGCCATTATCAACTTGGCAAACCGATTCATATCACCCTCGATCCTTTTGCATTACCTTATTATGCTTTGCGCACGGTTCTACGCATGCTGATCGCCATGTGTTTTTCATTACTATTCTCTTTTATTTTTGGCACCTGGGCCGCCAAAAGCCGGCATGCTGAACGTATCATTATTCCTTGTATCGATATATTGCAATCGGTACCGGTTTTAGGTTTTTTAACTTTTGCCATTGTTATTTTTATCGACCTGTTTGAGGGAAGTTTATTGGGACCGGAGTGCGCAGCAATTTTTGCAATATTTACTGCCCAAGTTTGGAATATGACTTTAAGTTTTTATCAAAGTTTATCGACCATCCCCAAAAGTTTGCGTGAAGCATCGGACATGTTTCATCTTTCCGCTTGGCAAAGATTTTGGCGAGTCGAAGTTCCTTTCGCCACTCCTGCATTGCTTTGGAATTCGATGATGTCTATGTCTGGTAGTTGGATTTTTTTAGTCGCAGCTGAAGCGATTTCGGTTGGCCAGTATCAGATTTCTTTACCCGGCGTCGGCTCTTACATTGGCTTGGCCATTGATCAAAAAAATTTAACTGCGATCGGCTATGTGATTTTGGCGATGCTTATCGTGATTTTTTTGTATGATCAAATTATTTTTCGCCCCCTTTCCGCTTGGGCTGAAAAATTTAAGGCCGAAACTACCGCTAATGAAGCAGTGCCTGAGTCTTGGTTATTAAATTTATTTCAACGCACACAGTTTTTTCAGTATGTCGGTTCTTTTTTAAATTTTGGTGGTAATAAAATTGTTAACTTACCCTGGCTCAGAAAAAAATTAAACCGCAGATTCCCCCCTCTGCTAACAAAACTTTTCGTTATTTATTTTTTATTATTTGGTATTTGTTATTAATCATTGCCGTATTATTCGCATTACGATCGGTTAGTCAGTTTATTATTTCTGCCATCGATTGGAGGGAAATTCAGCATGTGGGATTTTTAGGGTTAGTCACTGCAATCCGGGTCATTACTTTAATTTTATTAAGTTCTTTGATTTGGGTGCCTATCGGAATTTGGATTGGATTAAATCCACGTTTATCGCAAAGAGTTCAACCGTTGATACAATTTTTGGCTGCATTCCCAGCCAATTTATTTTTTCCAATCGTAACGCTGATGATCGTACGTTATCATTTAAACGTGAATATATGGGTCTCGCCACTCATGATTTTAGGCGCGCAATGGTATATTTTATTTAATGTGATTGCCGGAACCATCGCCATGCCTCAAAATTTCCATGATGTGGTCGGCACCCTCAATGTCCAAGGCTGGTTGTGGTGGCGGCGATTTATGTTACCGGGAATTTTTCCTTATTATATTACTGGCGCTATCACCGCCGCAGGTGGAGCGTGGAATATCAGTATCATTGCTGAATCGGTCCAATGGGGCCACACTCATTTGCAAGCCACTGGCTTAGGTTCTTATATTAGCAATGCCACGGTGCATGGCGATTTTCAAAGGCTGGTACTCGGTATCATCGTGATGGCATTATACGTGGTCGTGATCAATCGTATTGTCTGGAGACCACTTTATCGTTTAGCGGAAGAACGTTTCCAAATGACGTAATGCTCGCTTGTAGTGCCATCATCCCGCGGCAGTTAGCTGTCATCCCGCGGGATGACGAACTTCTTAAACTGAGGTATTCTTATGAACAACCCTTTATTACAAGTTAAAAATGTTAAAAAATCGTTTAAAAAACGGGGGGCTCCGGAAGCGCTGGTGTTAGAGCGGGTCAATTTTGACCTTAATCCCGGCGAAATTGTCGCTTTGTTGGGTAAGTCTGGTTCGGGGAAATCGACTTTGTTACGAATTATCGCTGGGTTGATTCAGCCGTCTGATGGCGAAGTTTTATTTCATAATTTTCCCATTTACCAACCAGTCCCCGGTTTAACAATGGTCTTTCAAAATTTTGCTTTGTTACCTTGGTTAACCGTATTAGAAAATGTAGAGTTAGGCTTACAGGCAAAAGGCATAGCGAAAGAAGAACGGCGGAAGCGTTCATTAAAAGCCATCGATATTGTCGGTTTAGATGGTTTTGAATCGGCTTATCCCAAAGAATTATCAGGAGGCATGGCCCAACGCGTTGGACTTGCACGTGCTTTAGTGGTGGATCCTGAACTGTTATTGATGGATGAACCTTTTTCGGCGTTAGATGTTTTAACTGCAGACAATCTGCGCAGTGATTTAATTGATATATGGCAATCGCCCGATACTAAAATAAAGTCGGTATTGCTAGTGACTCATAATATCGAAGAAGCCGCTTTTTTAGCCGACCGAATTTTTATTTTTGCGACCAATCCAGGATATGTCGCTGCAGAAATGAAGGTAGATATTCCACATCCACGTAATTATCAAGACCCCCTTTTTCGAAAACTGATCGATGATATTTATACTTTAATGACTCGTCCATCGGGACCTAAAATTACCACAAAAGCCGCTAAATTTAAGGTTATTTCTCTCACTTACCGGTTACCCAGAGTGGACATCTCAGAAATTACTGGATTTATTGAAACTTTACATTCTCCAGAATATCAAAACAAGGCCGATTTGCCGCAACTAGCGGAAGAATTGTTATTATCCATTGACGATTTATTTCCAATTACCGAAGCTTTAGAAATTTTGCGTTTCGCTTTGGTTTCGGAGGGAGATATTGAATTGACCGAGCAAGGCAAAGTATTCGCCGAAGCTGACATTTTGCAACGCAAGCAAATTTTCGCCGCGCATTTGATGAGTTATGTACCATTAGCACGGCATATTCGGCAAATATTAGATAGTAATCCGGACCATACCGCTAACGAAAATGATCTTATAGTCCAATTGGAAGGCAACTTAAGCGATCAAGCAGCTGAAGAAGTATTAGCAACCGTCATCGATTGGGGCCGCTACGCAGAATTATTCGCCTACGATTATAACACTGGTATTCTAAGTTTAGAAAATCCGCAATAGCTGAGAATGACAGTCAATAATAAAACGACTTGATATATTTACATTTTGTATGTACAATTAATCAAGTATATTTGGGATTACGATATGAGCGACTTAAAAAAAATCGATAAATTAAAAGATGAAGAGATAGATTATTCAGATATTGCGGCTCTGGATGATTCTTTCTTTACCAAAGAAACGGTTGAGCTGCCAAAGCCTAAAGATGTTGTCACTATCCGAGTAGACCACGATGTTTTGGAATGGTTTAAACATCAGGGGAAAGGATATCAAACCCGAATGAATGCTGTTTTAAAATCTTATGTCACAGCTCATCAGAAAATCAAAAAAAAAGCCTCAGGCTAGAGAAATATACATGCAAACTTTTCCTACCAATCCTTCAGTTCTGACCTTGTCCGGCCCGGCGGGGCAATTAGAGGTAATGACCACTTGGCCAAGTTCAGCGCCTCCCTCTGGAGTGGGAATAATTTGTCACCCTGATCCGCGTCAGCAGGGAACTATGCTCAATAAAGTGGTGACCACCACCGCTCGTGCTTTCGAAAATTTGCAATTAGCGACTGTGAGATTTAATTTTCGTGGCATTGGTAAAAGTGAAGGATCTTTTGGAAATGTTATCGGCGAATGTGAGGATCTAACGGCAATTATTAAGTGGGTTCAAGAAGTGCTACCCACGCAACCTTTGTGGTTAGCTGGATTTTCCTTTGGCTCCTATGTGAGCGCTGTCGTTGCGCAGCAAGTTAATCCGATCCGTCTAATTAGTATTGCGCCGCCGGTGAATTTCTATGACTTCCAAGCACTCAATGGTATTCAGTGTCCGTGGTTGGTTATTCAAGGCGATGCAGATGAAGTCGTTCCGTGCGCACAAGTACAAGCATGGGTTGAAAATTCAGCTGTGCCAGTTAAATTAATCATCATGGCCGATGCCAGCCATTTTTTTCATGGTCGGTTAATTGAACTGCGCGAGCACATTGAAAGCTGGTCTCAAACTCTATAAATCCGCTATTTTGCGAAGACGACATAGAAGTAAAACAAAATTCAAGATATAATTCTTTTCTATGGCAAAAAAACCCGAACAAAACCCAGCAGAAAATGAATTCGATCAGGAGATACTAAAAACCCTGAGCGAATTAGGAATTACCCATAAGGACTGGAAAAATATTTCCGCAGCCGATATTTTGTATCTCATTAATCGTTACCCATTTTTGCAGATAATAGACACTTCACCGAAGATCACCGACAATCTGCCGCCGCTAAAATTATTAACCTCCAGATCTGGTTGGCAAATTCATAACTACGGTCATGCCATGAGCAGTTCTCCCGGATTATTGATGTTTGGAGGGGGTGATTTTCGGATTAAATCAGATTCCGATGATAAAGGTGGTGAAGGAGGAGGTGGCATCCTAAATCCTGGTAAAGGAACTATTATAAATCAAGCGGTGAATACCGCCTTTGAAATGGCCGAGCTGGTTCAGCAATTGGGTTGGTCAGGTATTAAAATCGTCGACGGGCACCAACTGATGGTCTGGGGGTTATGGATGCAAGCCATGGATATGGGCATGGAAATTGAAGGTTTTACTCCGACTGCCCAAGATCTAGCTAAACGCAAACGTGTTAAACGCTCACGGACCGAGCAAGAAATCCTTCGATATCCTTCCGGACCCGGGTAGCATTTTGCCCTCCCATCCGGAAGAGTGCCACATCTTTTTAGATATCCCCTCACCCTAGCCCTCTCCCGATGGGAGAGGGGAAATATATCAGGCTCAGTTAATTTTTTTATTCACTTGGGTTTCCTAACCTCATTGGCGATGGACTTGGATTGGGGATTCTGGTAGCCGCATAATCAGTTTGACACCGTGCAGCCCAAGCCGCTATAAGCCGATAAATTTGCAAGTTACTACTAGTGCTAAAATCAACAGTTATCCCACCCCCGGGCTTTTCAATAATGGTCACATCACCAGGCACATTGAAGAGCCTATTTTTCTTGAGATCCTTGATAACAGCTTCCAACGCACTGCGGGTAAGAAAACTTTTACCATCGGCATCTACACATTTACTGAGTGCGTCAGCTGCAGGTTTAAAGGGAGAAAATTTGCTGCCTAGGCGTTCTGATCTTCCATCAGAGGTTTTAATACTCCAGGTAGTAAGTGCTGATTTGGCATCCAAAATTTCAATATCTAGAGTTCTGCTTGGTTTAATAGTTTGCAGAGGCGGTAGACCGGGCATCATCTTCATCAATTTTGCACGTTCTTTTTTCATAGCCTCTGCTCTTGCCGCTTCTTCGTCTGCGGTGTATTTTTCAAGAGCGGCTCTACCAGGAATATTTGGATCAAGATGACCGGGACGTGAGGAAAGCACACGTTGTGAAGTTCGAACTTGCGAATTTCCTGACGCTTCACTGACTTGTTGAGCTTTCTGAAGAGGAGTTAATGCAGGATCAGCTACAAAAGCGCCAACCGCCGCAACCGCTAAGCCTGTGCCGCCGCTTAAAAGTGACGCACCACGCGATACCGCTTCCAAATCCGTTTCTTTATTACTTAAAGAGTCTTTAGTGGCCTGGCGAACTTCTTCAGCTTTTTCGTCTGTCACGCCCAGAGCCAAAGCTGTTGATTTAACAGAATCACTCATCACGGTCGATTTAATGATTTTTTGTTGATTCGCTCCAGGAGCACGCGCTTCTCGCTGCGCATTCAAAGCTGAGCCTGCAGCTTGGCGCAAAAAGGCTCTGATTTCCGCAGTTACATTTATAACTGGAGGGCCCGCTAAAGCCGTAGTAATAGCATTGTCTATTGCATCCACACCGCCACCGGCTGCCCTAGCTGCAGCAAGAGCAATCTGACTGACGTGCGCAGGAGTTATACCCGTTTGACGACTGGCAATAGCAGCAACTGCCGCTGCCACCGCAGCTGCATCAGCAACACTATCAAGGGTGGCTCCTGGCATTGCTGCAGCAATGTCAATAGCGTCCACCGTTGCATTTAAGGTATTTGTAGCAATTTGCTGAACGGTAGCATTCCCAATAACAGCATTATTCACATGATTAGGGTTATAATGCAAAGCGACAATGTTAACTACATCAGCAGCCGCCAGTTGGCGATTAGCCTGACCAGCCATGCCAGCTAAACCAGCTACACCGCCGACCCCTAAATGCACTTGTATGGCTGCCGCTCTTCCAATAGCCAGATTAGCAGCTAAACGAGAAACATCTCCAGCTACAACACCGGCGCCAATACCAAATCCGCTGCTAGCAGCTTTAAGAATACTATTTACATTTTCTTGGTGTGGTAGAGGAAGAACTATATTTCGCGAAGTTATTTCGTTTCGAATTTTGTTTAAAACTGCACCTATTCCCTTAGCCATAATCTCTGGTCTACAAGCCTCAGTAGCGATATCTTCCGCCTGGGCTTGAGTACAACCTGCTTTAACCGCCGCAGCAGCTATAGCAGCAGCAACGCTCACAGCCTGAGAAATACTAGAAAGAGTAGCTCCCTGTTGCCCCGCAGCAGTGAAAGCAACTATCCTGACTGAGGTTCGAACAGCCTCTTTAGTATCTTGAACCAGTTGCGGATTCGCACCTAGTGGGTCATCGACATCTGAGATAGCTTGCGCAGCAACGTTAGCAATTGCCTGCGCAGTTACTAGTCTTGTCGCCGGATTCAACAAATCGTTAACCCGAGGTGGATTGCCTTCCAACAATGCAGCCGCGGCGCTAGCTGCAGCAGCGGCAGGTGAGCCGACTTTTTCGGCGCTAGCCTTAGACGCTAGAACACCAGCCTTGGCTACTGCGACAGAATTAGCTATATCGACAGGTTTCTTACCAGCGCAAAGCGTGGCAACTATGGATGCATTATAGGAGTTGCGAGGGTCATCATTCGTAGGGAAGGCCTGAGCCGCTGCCTTAGTGGCTTCGGTAACGTTTTCACTTGCAATCGTGCTAGCAGCGCGGCTGGCTTTAGAAATAGCATTCAGAGTTGAATCATTTACGGGATTATTAGGAAATCCTACAGAAATGAGAAGATGTGTGGTTATAAAATTTCGGATAGCCTCATCGGTTAGCGGTTGGCCTGCCTGTGCTGCTTGCACATAGAGCGCTGCAAGACCAGCTCCAAGTTGAGCTGCCAGTGGAGCAGTCAAACCATAATAAATTCCTAGTGCCGCAGAGACAGAGGCAACTGCTTTCACCTTCACCTGATCTGCTTGGGGATGAGCCTTCACTGCAGCACTTCCAGCTTTCTGACCGCAAATACTAGCGTAAGCAACCAATACATTTTGGCGAATTTCTCCCCTATTTGCTGGAGCTATGTTTGGTACAGCTGCATTTATTGCATTATTGAGCGTCTGCTCATTCACTGGATTTCCCTGAGTAACATAACTAGCAACAATCTCTCGAGCAATAGCGCTGGCCTCCGCTGCCGAGAGACCAAGTTCAAGCGCGGTATTTTTAGCCGCAGCAGCCAGAGTGGTGGCCGCTGTCATCATTTCAGAAGGTCGACCGATTTTGTAAGCAGCGCCAATCACATCTCCTGCAGGCGGCTGGGCTGGACGCCGATCACTCTGAGTGATAAACGCCGCGGCAGCAACCTGCTGTACGGAGTCTGAATCAGTAGAAAGTTTTTCGGCAGTAGAAATAGTGAGTTCTAAAGTACTACGCCCAGCAGTGAGCCCAGCTTTTATATCATTTTCTAAGCCTTGTTGGCCTTGTCCAATTCTCCCAATGCCAGCTGCGATGGCATCACGGGCAGTATTCTCATAAATGGCATGAATTGGCCTAAGTAAAGCTTGTGTAAATCCACCAGGCAACGCAATTTGGAAATTTACAGGGAGCATCGCTACCACAGGTGGAGGAGGTGGATCTAAAATAATTTCTATTAAACGATTAGAAAGACCTTCTTTAAAATTATCAGAGAGCGCAATAGGAGGAGGAGCAGGAGGAGCAAGATTTAGTGCCGCTTGCTCTTGATTATATTCCCCTTGACTTCGATTGATAATATCAAGAACTTCATTGCTCTTAACAGGAGTACCCACAGTAGTTATATGAGTAATCAGTTTATCTCGGATCTTTTCTCTTAACCCCGGGGGTAAAATAAAAGTTGGTCCTCCTTGAACTAGTCTAAAACTACTAGGTCCTACACCTGGTATTAAATTAAAGTTTCCTGCCGAATGGTAAATAGCATCTCTTGCATTATTGAAATATGTTAGCCCTTCATTAATGCATGCTGTGGCATTTGCATCATCAATTCCTCCATTACTAAAATGTCGCAAAGTGAGCTTGTCCCCTATAATTTTAGCAAGGCCTCGCGGTATATTCAGTCTCGTAGCTTCCTGTTCAACTCTCTGTTGGGAGTTCATTCTTACATCATTTGCAGCTGCTGCGCCCTCCGTTGTCAGCGAGGCGGTTCGTGCAGCTTGGGAAAGTGCTTTAATCACATTATTGTTTAATACAATGGCGACACCTAAAGCTCGAATATCAGCTTCTTCAATTACACCATTATTAGTTATAAAACGTGCCGCTGCCTGCAAACCAAGATTTCGCGATGGAACTGGGTTAAGATTATTTTTCCTTGCTGCCGCACTAACAGCTGCGGCAATAGCGCCTGCACCAGCGATAAGTGAGAGAGCAGCCTTGGCTGTATTAGGATTAGGATCATTCAGTCTTCCCCTTAAAGCACGAGCTGCATTTCCAACGGCATCCATCACAGTACCATGGACTATATCACCAAGTTGTTGTATCGCTGGAGGTGGTACTGCCCCTGGTGCTTCTAAATTTAGAACAGCACTCCGTGCGGAATTAGCAATTGAGTTTAGAACAGCAAGAATAGACGGGGGAGTAGGGGGATTTACAGGAATATTTTTTAAAATATTTCCATGCGCAAAAACCATATTGCTTACCGCAGCAGCAGCGGCGGCAGGCGAAGCAATAAGTGCCGCATCGGTATTATATTTTGCTTCTACAACCCGCGCGGCGTCTTTTACAGACTCGCTGACTTCGTTGGCACGGGCGTTCTTAATATTATCCGCAGTGCCATGTTTCATGCCGGCAAGTATGGCGGCGTGAGCTGCAGCTCCCAAGGCATCCGGGTTAATCGGGCCGCGTTTAGCGGCTTCTTCTGCTAGAGCTAGGGCGGTCACTGAGGGGGCAATTGCAATGGTCGCTTCGGGAGTGACGCCTTTCATGGCGTCATTATGGTCGAGAATATGCTCATAGGCGCTGATCGAATTTTTGTACTCTGTAGACTTAGTTTCTATAACATTTTTACAAACCTTAGCATCAGCTAACAGAACGGTATTATCATTTGAAACCATTTGATGGGATTTTACTAAACCTTGTAGCGTGCTGCGATTAAGATATGTGATGCGATCAGGATGGCGCGGATCAATCGGATCTGCAGGTACAGCATTCCAAAAATTATCCCATTGAGGAGTGTTGGGTTGCAAAGTTATCATCGCCGCCTTAAATTGGGCAAAAGTCGGCAAATTGGGGGGTGCATTTGGTAAACCTAAAGCGGTCAACATTGCTTGACCTCTTCCCCCGTCCAAACCCGCCAGAGTGAGCTGCGCACTTGGATCCATGAAAGCAAGCGGTAGTTGACCCGTTACACCATCTGGTCGAGCACGTCCAAAAAATCTAAAGTTAAGTTCCTGTGTTAATAAGTCATCCGTACGTTGTTGGTACAACGTTAAAAATTCAGTCCAAATCGCCCGGTTAATGGCTTTGACTTCATGGGTATCTCCTGCAGATAATGGCCGTTTAGAAATAATCCCAAAGTTCCGCACACTTTGAATGAATCCACTCTCGAAGTCCTCATCAAGAGCACCTCGCTTAATCGATTCATCAATTTGATGAAGATGAAGTTTTTTAAAAGCGTCCTGGGTGAGAAGCCGAGCAGCTTCCGCATCACGTGGCGAACGGAGATTGCCGTGTTCATCTTTGATATCTTCTTTTTTAAGCGCCTTTCCAGGCTCCGCTATTTTTGGAAGCTCGCGACCATTATCAATAGGAATTTCTTTTAAATATCCGTCGTCAAACCTGGTGCTCCGCGCGAGTAAAGCTTCATTTTTTCGGGGTGGGTCGTCTGCTTGACGCGGCGGGGAATCACTCTCATATTGGTCCACTGCCACTTCGTATTCTGATTTGCGAAATGCAACTTCCCGTAAAAGTCGCTCTTGCTCAATAAAGGAGGACCCTCTTATTGGAGGCGCTGCGCCCATTCGAATAACTCCTTCTAGAGCAATAACAGCTTGATCTAACTTATCTTCAGCTTCTTTCATCTCATTCCAACGCATAGACCTGGTCATACTTTTTTCTCCAACTAATCAATTCAAATATCGAGATTCTTTTTGTAAATTGATATTATACGTACTTAAGCTTAAGGAATACTTAAGGATTCGACTTTTTTTGTTAAAATGAGATTAATCTCAGAAACTCTGAGGCATATGTGCATACCCACAGATGTGGTACATAAGCGCAAACTTAAGACGTGCCATCCCGCGCAGGCAAGAACCCATTCTTTTGTACCCACCAAAATGTATAGGAACCATGTATCCCCGCCTGCGCGGGGATACATATCTAGGGGTTTTGTGCTTTAAACCTTAATGCCGAAAACTGACAAAAAAAACGAGATTAGAACACGGTCTAATCCCGTTCAATTATCTGAAATGAACTTATTCAGCCATTTCTTTAAGTTTTTTCAACGGTCTTATTTTTACTACATTGCGGGCAGGCTTGGCTTTAAACATCATTTCTTCGCCAGTAAATGGATTGGTGCCTTTGCGCGCTTTGGTGGCGGGCTTGTGTTTGACCACGCATTTGGCTAACCCAGGAATAGTAAATTCGCCAGCGCCTTTCTTATGTAAATGACGCGTTGCTAAATTGCTAAAAGCAAGAAACACATCAGCAACTTCTTTTCGACTTAATTCTGTCATATCGGCAATATAACTGTAAATTTGTGATTTAGTATAGCTAGAAGAAATTGGCGTGCTTACCAATTTTTTTTGAATGTTAACCTTTTTTGCTGGTTTTGCAGCACCCGCTGAACGTTTAGCAGATCCTTTAGGAGCTACTTGCTTCTTCGCTGTTTTAACCGCAGCGCCTTTGCGAGCTTTTTTTATTTTAGGCATTATTAAATCCCTCTTAAGTCAATTTATGGCAAATATCTTTCTGAATTATTCAAATTTAGTTTAGTAAATTCCAAACCTTGAATAATTAACAACGTTGGCTTACATACCAACGTGGATAAAATAGCATATTTTGAAAAAAAAAACATTTTTTGATAATATTTTTTTAAAAATATCAGGCTTTTTTTTTATTAATTTTTAAAAATTATTATTTTAAAAGTGTTATCGTTGTATATTATGGCTAAAATAACAGGGAAATATTGGAGAAATATCTAAGATGCAGCACTTAACTTTTTTAAAAATCCCCTCACCCTACCCCTCTCCCGGAGGGAGAGGGGAATCAAAGAACTTGATTTTTACCCATCAATTAGAGTAGAATCCCCAGTCTTTAGCTTAAATAATGAGGATTTAACGTTATGGCAACTGACATGAGCTGCGCTTATCAAGTAGAGCCGCAGTGGTTCCTGGTGGATGCTAAAGGCAAAACCCTGGGACGCTTAGCCAGCGAATTGGCCCGCCGATTACGAGGCAAGCACAAGCCAACCTTTACACCACATGTGGATACTGGCGATTTTTTTGTGGTCATCAACGTCCATGCCCTTAAAACGACTGGTCGCAAACTGAATGATAAAATCTATTACCGCCATAGCGGACAAGTGGGTCAACAGAAAAAAGAAGCGTTAGGCCATATGTTAATTCGTGCCCCCGAGCAAGCGCTTGAGCTAGCGGTGAAAGGCATGTTACCCAAAGGTCCTTTAGGCCGTAAGGTTTTCAAAAAACTTAAAATTTATCGAGATGCTGATCACCCCCATCAAGCGCAACAACCACAACCTGTCGACTTTTAAACTGAGGATTATCCGAAATGGCAAAAGCAGAAAAATTTTACTTAGGAACTGGCAGACGTAAAAACTCTACCGCAAGAGTTTTTTTAAAGTATGGCAAAGGTGACATCATTATTAATGGCCGCAGCTTAGATGAATATTTTGGCCGTGAAACTGCCCGTATGGTCGTGTGCCAGCCCATCAATGCTGTCGATGTTCAAGATAAATTTGACTTTTATATTACCGTTAAAGGCGGTGGGATCAGTGGCCAAGCTGGCGCAATCCGTCATGGTATTACTCGCGCCCTTATGGCTTATGATCAAGAAGAAAGTGATGGCGAAGAAAATTGGCGTGCAATTTTGCGCAAAGCAGGCTATGTCACTCGTGATCCTCGCGCTGTGGAACGAAAGAAAGTTGGTCGCCATAAAGCCAGAAAAGGCACGCAATTTTCTAAACGTTAATGAATGGCATTCTGTAACTACCTCTCCATGTCTGAATAGTTACAGTATCTTGTTTCTCTGGTGATTTTATCACTGGGGGATCGTCTAGCGGCAGGACTACGGACTCTGACTCCGTTAACCTAGGTTCGAATCCTAGTCCCCCAGCCAACTGTGATACAAAAAGGAGTGGGATTTTGTCTATGACTATTTTGAAACGCGCCGTAATGACCTTGTATTCTGGGGACTTAGATATCTATAGTCATCAGGTGCGTATTGTATTAGCTGAAAAAGGAGTAAACGTTGATATCGTTAATGTGGATAGCAATCATCCATGTGAAGACCTACTCGAATTAAACCCTTATAATACCCTGCCAACGCTGGTAGATCGTGAATTGGTTCTGTACCAAGCGCGTGTAGTTATGGAATATTTAGACGAACGGTTCCCGCATCCGCCCTTATTGCCAGTTTATCCAGTCGCACGGGCTAAAAGTCGACTCATGATTTATCGGATTGATCGTGATTGGTATAGCTTGTATAAAGCAATTCTGGAAGGCAATCCCAAATCTGTTAAAACCGCTCGCACGGAATTAAGAGATGGATTAATCAGTTTGTCGCCGGTGTTCGCCGATGCGCCTTATTTTTTAAGCGAAGAATTTACTTTGGTTGATTGCTGTATCGCCCCGTTATTGTGGCGATTACCCAGTCTTGGAATTGAATTACCCAACACCGCAAGCGCCAAACACGTCAATGAATACATGAAACGATTATTTAAACGTGAATCCTTTCAAGCCAGCCTTACCGAGGCTGAAAGCGAACTGCGAGAATAAAAACATGATGATGAGTTCAAGTCGGCCCTATTTAATCCGTGCCATTTATGATTGGATTTTAGATAATAGTTTAACTCCCTATGTCCTTGTCGATGCTATGCAGCCTTATGTTCAGGTTCCTGAACCTTATATTGAAGAAGGTAAAATTATTCTCAATCTTGCACCTTTGGCAGTCACAGGCTTTGCTATGAACAACGAAGCCCTGGAATTTAAAGCCAGCTTTGGTGGCCGCCTACAACATTTGTATATCCCCATGACTGCAATTTTGGCAATTTATGCTTATGAAAATGGCCGAGGCCTAGTTTTCGGTTTAGAAGACGAAACCATTTCTGAAGTGGCCGAAGGCGCTGAAACCGAAGAAGACACTACTGGCGAGGATAAAAAAACTCCGCCAAAACGGCCCAAAGGCCCGCCAAAACTCACCATAGTGAAATAACTATCAAAAAATCCCCTCTCCCATCAGGGAGAGGGGAAAGCTACATAAATCTCTGCAATTTTTTCCAAAAAACTTTATCCAGTTCACTTCAGTGATTATTAAGCAACAATCGTTCACCTATGACGATAGCTACCCATGCCAACAAGATTCCGCCCAGCACATCCACAGCGTAATCCCAACCTAAAAATAAAGTCCCTGCGATCGCCGCTATATTCAGGAGTAACAGCGGACTAAATAACCACATAGGAATTTTTCGCAAACTATAAATCATAATAGCGGACCACATGACATGAAAATAAGGTAAAGCAATGATGCCCCCTGGAAAAGTTGTTATCGACAAATATTGGTGGATCTCTTTGTACTCCAGCACCCTTAATAATTGGGTTGGAGAAAAATGTGGATCACTGACAATTCCTGCTGGGCCTACACTGGGGAAAAAATAATATATCAATGCTCCAATAATGTAGCCCACTAAAGAAATCAATAAATAACTATGGAAAAGCGATTTTTTCCCAAAGATAAATAAAATTAAAGGCAGCAATATTAATTGCAGCAGAACACTGTGGTAAGCGATATTTAAAATTTTTAACAAATGCGGATGAGCATAGGTCCAATCGATTAGTTTGGTTTCATCGACAAATAAGGCATGATCAGCCGCTATTAAATAATTATCCACTGGGGGGAAGGGGGTGTATTGGACACCATCTAACATCACTAAGAATGCGAAAAAGGCCAAAAAATATAGGCTATAGCTTTTTAATAAAAAAGCGGTATTAGGCGCTTTTTCTTCTAAACGAAAGGATGCCACCCAGATGAAAACTAACAGAGGCGCTATACACAACCAACTCAAGGATAAGTATTGGTTGCCGTTATATTGAAAAGTAACTGCATTTAGCAGCATATATGCTAGGCCAGCAACCACCAGCGCCGTTACGAAACCTAACGCTAAATGGTCCTCGCGACGCAAGCTTCGCCAAAATTGATAAATAGTTCCCACAACAGCACCTTCTTTTTAAAAAGCTTAACAACCGAAGCTTAAAATAATGTTAAATACGGTATTAATATCAAAAATTTATTTGCTATTCTAGGGTCTGTCGTCAATTAGTTCCCTGGACGATATGCTGGGAGCTATTGGTGACGGACCCTAGCAGGATCTCAATAGTTGGAAATAAGAAGTCGATGCCCATGCTTAAATTATTCGAAAAAACCATCTGTTTTGTGTGGATGACGATCTTAATTGGATGCGTCAATCGCCAGGAAAATACCTCTGTGACCGTAGATGCCAACGTTAATTTAGGAATCACTTATTTACAACAAGGCAATCGTGAAAAAGCACGAGACTCCTTAAATCAAGCAATTAAAAACGCACCAAAATCGCCCCTATGCTGGACCGCATTAGCTTATTTAGAAGAAGTCAGCGAAAACATAACCTTGGCAAACCAATATTATCAACACGCTATTGCGCTTGCACCTCAATTAGGTGAAGTCCATAATAATTACGGGGCTTATTTATGCCGTCACCAACATCCTTCGGAAGGAATTCAGGAATTTTTATTCGCAGCCCGTTCCCCAAATTATATTTATCAGGCAGCTGCATGGGAAAACGCCGGTTTATGTGCTTTGTCCAGTGCGGATAAACAAGCTGCTATCGATTATTTTCAAGCAGCCTTGCGCAATGATCCAAATCGACAACTCTCTTTAACCAAACTGACACAATTATTAAATTAGCTTAGCTGGGTATATATTTTCAGGAATGAAATAATGAAAAAATCAAATTCTGACTTAGATTATTTTGATGGTGAAAAATTTTTAAATTTACATCCTCCCAAATTAATTAAACATAGCTATTGGGACCTGATTAAATGGCGTTTTACGCAAAAATCATCACCATGGCCAGCGTGGGTCGAGAACTTACCCCACGCCCCCCTGGCAGAAAGAGTGGAGGGTCACTCATTCGTCGTGAGTTTTATCAACCACGCCACGGTACTCATTCAAATAGCCGGTTTGAATATCCTCACTGATCCTATCTGGTCAGCAAGATGTAGTCCAATACCTTGGTTAGGCCCTAAGCGTGTGCATGCTCCAGGGATTATGATGAAGGAATTGCCCCCTATCGATTATGTTTTAATCAGCCACGATCATTATGATCATTTAGACCTTCGCACGGTCAATCAATTACATGAACAATTCAAACCTAATTTTTATAGCGGACTGGATGTTAGCAAATATCTATATGCAAAAAATAAAACCATCAATGCAGTTGACATGCAATGGTGGCAAAGCCTACCGCTTAAAAACGACGTTTCTATCACTTTTACCCCAGCGCAACACTGGTCACGCCGAAATTTAGTTGAGTTTAACCAGACCTTATGGGGCGGATTTGCTCTCACCACACCTAAACATACGATTTACTTTTCTGGAGATAGCGGCTTTGGCCCACATTTTAAGCAAATAGCGGAAAAATTCCCAAACATCACCTTAGCCATCCTACCCATTGGCGCTTACGAACCAAGATGGTTTATGGAGCATGCCCATATTAATCCAGAGGAAGCAGTCCAAGTGCACAAAATTTTAAAAGCAAAACATAGCCTAGGCATACATTTTAATACTTTTAAATTATCCGACGAAGGCTATAACCGCCCCCTCATAGATTTAAAAATTGCTATGAATAGAAACGGAATAAACCCCCAAGAATTTTTAACTCTTTTACCAGGTAAGTCTTGGCAAATCAAATAGAAGAAAAACCATAAAATCTATATATATCAAAAAAACATATATAGAAAAAGGCAGTTTTCTATATATATAGTTTGTGGATTATCTTGAATGAGATTGGATCGAAACGTGATGGCTATGGGTGGACTCGAACCACCGACATCAGCATTATGAATGCTGCGCTCTGACCAACTGAGCTACATAGCCAAATAAGCTTTTTAGTTTGATGTCTTGCGCTATTTTTGTCAAGGTTCTACGTTAGGCGTAGGGATGCCTTCAATTGCAACTAAAGGTTTTCACTTGCGATAAAGATCTTTTTGAGGCTATAGCATAATTTTTTCTTTCTCCACCACTTAAGAAATCCAAAAAATATTTGTATTTTGATTTGTATTTTGATGGTGCAGGGGTTAATGTTGGTAACGGTAATAATTCAATGTTCATAAAGCTCTTTTTTTCTGGAGTCGTACTTTCTAGTATACTACCGAAAAGCCACAATACTTTTGCTAATAGGTAAGGTTGATCCGAAAAGGGCAAAAAATTATAAAAGCAAAGATTAGAGAAGGCATTTTTTACCGCCACATTGATGCATTCCGCGTACCTTTTTGCATCACCACTTTTAGATAAATACCTTATAAATTCAATTAAAAGAAGGCATTGATGGTCACAAATTTTAGTGTTGGTAAAACGCTGGAGTTGGCTTACCGCTAAACTAAATTGAGAAAATAATAATAAGCGTTGGGGTTCAGTTAGGACTTTGTGACCAGAAATGTATTGCTTAGCTAAAATTTCCCAATATCGATAGTTGACAAAATCATAAGTAGTATACAGACGATGGAAAAACTTTTTCAAAAAACCAACGACTTGTTTTTTCTCATCCTCAGAAATAGTTTGCCTATAAGATGTCTTATTACTATTAGTGCGAAAATCATTCTTATCTTTGTCTATTTTTTCAAGTCGGAAACTATTTTTAGAATCCACATGGATAAAATATTGATCCAATGAAGTGTCAACTACAATTAATGCATAAATACGCGTAACTTCTATAGTATCGCCTAAATATTCTTGCAGAACAAACGGATAGAAATTTTTTAACACTAAACTATCAGTGATAGAACAATCGTTTAAGGTTTTTTTAAAAATTTCGAAATTTTTCATTTCGCTTGAGGAAATGAGCCGCACCCCTAACCCTTCTGACGCATCTGCGGGTTTAAATAAAGGAGTTCTTTTTAACTCTTCAAGGTTATAACTTTTTAAACCAGCCAAAGATGCAATTTTAGTTTCAGGTATAAAATCTTTCAATTCTGGATGTTGATTACAGAAAGAATAGAATAGCCATTTTCCTCTAGAAAAAGATTCTAACCCCAAGTTCACTAGGGCTTCATTAGGGTTAATACTAGAAGATTCATCGAGGTCAGGATCCTCCAATATTTCTTGATGTTTTCGACTTATGTCTCTTGCGTATTCAGCATATTCTTTCTCTGTTTTTCCCAACTCAGGAATCTGGAATTGTACTCCTTTATATTTATTTTTAACAAGTGATGTGAAATTATGGAATGCGTTAATAGAATTTGGTCCTTCACAACAACTATAAATGGTTTGCATCTCCAATACTTTTATGCCTTCAGCATCATATTTTTGATCGTTATTGAATACAATATCTAAACCAATGACAAATATTTTATACCGCATATTTAAATCTTCTAAAAGTGTGTGCTGTTGCAATTATATTAAGACCACGTGTCAAAGTCGATAAAAAAATTAAAAACCACATTAAAATAATGGATTAGCCTAAAAACATGACTTGTCAGACTAGATACTTATTTTGCACTTCCTTTGTGTCAGGCATGATGGCTTTTAAAGCTCAATCTCTTGTTTTAATGAGATTTTTTAATTTTTTTTATCGACTTTGACACCAAATTTAATTTTATTTTTTTTGACCCGGTTTAAAGCCTGGACTTTGATATATAATTTGACGATGAAAAGCAAATTCTGGATCGGCCTGTTAATGGCTCTCATCACTTCCCTTGGTCTAATGGCTACGGATATTTACGCCCCGGCTTTACCGGCAGTTACATCGGCGCTATCGACTTCGCCACATCTGGTACAGCTCACCGTCACCACATTTTTGATTAGCGCGGGGTTGTCGCAATTGGTTTATGGTCCGCTATCGGATCATTGGGGTAGACGCCCAGTGCTATTATTTGGCATGGGTATTTATATCCTTGGTACCATTTTATGTACGTTTGCTCATGAAATGACACTTCTGTTATTTGGTCGCTTTATCCAAGGCATCGGCACCGGGGCTATCATGGCATTAAACCGTGTCATTGTTCGCGATACTTTTTCTGGACATGCATTAGCTAAAGCGCTGTCATATATAGGGGCTTTCATCGCTTTAGCGCCCGCCGTTGCTCCAGCGCTGGGCGGATTTATTGAATTTCATTGGGGCTGGCGTTGGATTTTTGGATTTTTATTATTTTTCAGCTTAGTTTTGAGCACATTAGCTTGGTTAACTTTGCCCGAGTCTCATCATTCCCGGGCCGCCGGCGAATTATCTTTTATACGGGTCATGCGTAATTACGGTATCATTATTAAAAATAAACAATTTTGGGCCAACGCTTGGTGCTCAGGATTGGCATTGGCTTCAATGATCACATGCGCAACCATTAATCCATTTATCCTACAAACCAATCTTCACAAAACCGCTGCTGAATATGGTTTCTGGGCCATGGTCACCTCAGTTGGATTTATGATAGGCATGCTGTTCAATGCCCATATCGTAGGACGCTTAGGGACCACTCGCACCTTAAAAATTGGCAATCTCCTAATATTACTAATGGGCTTGGCATTTATCATGACCAGTTATTTTAAAATCCTAAGCGTAGGTGCGATTATTCTGCCCACCATTGGTATTGAATTAGGCATTGCCTTAATCTTCCCCAATGCCTTTGTCAACGCAATCGCCCCCTTTCCAAAAATCTTGGGTGCAACCGCCGCTCTTTATGGTTGTCTACAAGTTGCGATCAGCTTTATTACCAGCATGATCGTCGCCGCAATAAGTGAAGAGACGCAAATGCCAATGGGTATTTTATTAGCTTGTTCAGCCCTTCTGGGTTTAATTGTCTACCAAGTATTAAGCCCGTCCTCCGCAGAAAAAGATCCCACACTTTCTGTCGTTACCGACTAGTCAATAAACGCGATTTAGTTCATAATAACACCCAATTCCCTGTAGGAATTTGCCGTCAGTAAGGATAACAACTTTAAATTATAAATGATGAGGACAATATGAGTAGAAAACCGCTTAGCGAACAAATAACTTCTATCCCTATTACTTATGCTGATAGGCACACTGATGGTTATCAAGAAATGGTGCGGCAATGCGCCTTTTTTATAAAAGAAGGGTTGGCAGTAATGTTTCCACCCAATTCAGATGATGATGTTTATATTCGAAGAGTTAAGAAGTTTATTAAAAAAGGAAGTACCTTCTTTCTGTTAGTCTTACCTTCGCTTACTAAGGAAACAAAATTGCCCGTGGGAGTCTTTCAACTAGAACCGCTTGAGCAAGGTGGACGATTAAGAAATGTGATTGTCACAAAAGGCCTCCGCGGACAGGGATTACTGAAGCCGCTTATGAAAGAGGCAGAGAGAAGAATTGATGAAATGAAAATTTCACCGTTATTTTTCAGTGTAGTAAAGATGCCCCTATGTAACGCGTATAGAAAAAGTAGTCAACGCGTGACAGGAATCACTGGACTGATTGCAGATTCACATTGTGGTAATCATTCAAACCACCCCTATGAAACACTCGCCGTGTGGGCATCAAAGAGCAAGCAAAGCGGAAGTACGGAAGAAAAACCAACTCCTCCCCGCTTCAGGAGACATTCTATTTAATATTTAATGAGAAAGAGACGGCTGTTTTATTAGACATTGAATCGAAAGAGGATAATATCTCCATCTTGGACGATATAATCTTTTCCTTCTAAGCGCCATTTTCCCGCTTCTTTGGCGCCTTGTTCGCCTTGGTATTTTACGTAATCTTCGTAAGCGATGACTTCGGCGCGGATAAAACCTTTTTCAAAATCGGAATGGATCACCCCTGCCGCCTGTGGAGCTTTCATGTCTTGCTTAATGGTCCACGCTCGAGCTTCTTTTGGTCCGACCGTAAAATAAGTCTGCAAACCAAGCAATTGGTAACCAGCTCGTATGAGTCGATTTAATCCAGGCTCTTCTAAACCCAAGCTCGCTAAAAATTCTTTTTGCTCAGCCTCGGCTAATTCGACGATTTCTGATTCCAAAGCCGCGCAAATAGGCACTACTTCACTGCCTTGTTCTTTCGCGTATTGAATGACGCGATCTAATAATGGATTATTGTTCATCCCATTTTCGTCGACATTTGCCACGTAAAGCATTGGTTTCATCGTGATTAATTGCATGGATTCGACAAAAGCTAAATCATCTCCTTCTAGTGATAATAACCGGGCAGGCTTGGCTTGATCCAAATGGTTTTTTAGTCTTTCTAACAACTCATAAGTATGACGGGCGGCTTTATCGATCCCACGCTTGGCTTCTTTACTGGCTTTGGTCAGTGCTTTCTCTACAGCGGCCAAATCTGCCAAAGCTAATTCGGTATGGATCACTTCGATATCCGCCAATGGGTCAACCTGACCCGCTACATGAACGACATCTTCGTTAATAAAACAACGGACAACATGCGCAACTGCTTGAGTTTCACGAATATGGGCTAGAAATTGATTACCCAGACCCTCGCCCTGGGCAGCACCCGCCACTAATCCGGCAATATCCACAAACGTCATGGTGGTGGGAATAACTTGTTTAGAATTCGCCATCTCCGCAATTTTATCCAGGCGAGGATCAGGCATGGGCACGATGCCGATATTAGGTTCAATGGTACAAAACGGATAATTGGCCGCAGCAATACCTGCCTTAGTTAATGCATTAAATAAAGTGGATTTTCCTACATTAGGTAATCCGATAATGCCACATTTAAAACCCATAACCAGTAATTCCCGTTGAATATTAACTTACTCGATCTAATAAAATAAATCGCCCTTTTAAAAAACAATTTTCGAAGAAAATTCTCTACGCCATGGGGGATCGGAAGGGGAAGCTGCGCGAAGCGCTCCCCCTTCATTCCGAGCATCGGCTCCGCCGAGCGCAGGATATAAACCAGGAAGCAATTCTCGCTGTACCCAGCGGGAATTGCTGACCCATAACTAAAATCCTATTATTTATTATGTAAATAACGAAAAGCGCTTTCAACGTCTCCTACTAATAAGTCAGGAATAACAGCCAAAGAATCTTGAATAGCCTGCATAATCTTATTTCTATCGGCTGAGGAAGGTTCGCCAAGTACATAGGGTGTCACCTGGTCTCGATGGCCTGGATGATCAATGCCAATGCGCAATCGATAAAATTGATTGCTGCCCATGCACTGAATAATATCGCGCAGCCCATTATGCCCGCCATGACCACCGTTTAATTTTAAACGCACTTCCCCAGCTGGAAAATCCAATTCATCATGCGCAACTAATATTTCTGCGGGGGGAATTTTATAAAAATTTGCTAGCGCTTGGACTGACCGCCCACTTTCATTCATAAATGTGCTTGGAATCAGTAACCAAAATGAATGTTCTCCAAGCGTTAAATGAGCGATTTGACCTGAAAATTTAGATTGCAGGCTAAAGCTTAGATTATATTTTGCAGCCAATTCCTGAAGTAGCCAAACCCCGACGTTATGACGAGTTTTGGCATACTTTGGCCCTGGATTGCCTAAACCAACAATTAAACGCAGAGACATGGTTATTCTTTAGTTTCAGCCTCTTCTTTTCCTTCTTCAACTTCGGTCACTGGGGCTTCTGGAGCCGCCGCTTCACTGGCTAACTCTTCCGCGGTTGGGATATGAGGCTTCAGGATGCTAACCACAGGTTGATTGTTTTCTGCTTCTTCTAACGATACGGTTAATTCAGTGCCTTCTGGTAAAGCTAGATCTGATAAGTGCAAAGATTCGCCCAATTCTAGCTGGCCGATATCTAATTCAATAAATTGAGGTAAGTTAGCAGGTAAGCACTCAATTTCAACCTCAGTGAGGTGATGCGATAGAACGCCGCCATCTTTTACCCCAGGGGCTTGTTCTGCGTTAATTAAATGAATGGGGACTTCCATGGTGAGTTTTTTGTTCATATCTATGCGCAATAAATCGATATGGAGGATACGTGGGCGGCTTGGATGACGATGTACCTGTTTTAACACCACTTTCTGTTCAGCTTCACCTTCTACATTCAAAGTTAAAATACGAGAGTAAGACGATTCATCAGCCAGCATATTGTTTAATTCTTTGCTGGCTAAGTGAATATCTTGATTGCTTTTGCCGGCTCCGTATACCACCCCGGGAATGATATTATCTAAACGGCGCATACGACGCGCATGCTTGGTACCTACTAGAGTTCGTAACTGTGCGCTTAGGCGGAAATTATTCTTCATGGTTGTCTCCAACTGCGTTCATATCAATAAAACCGGGTATTGTACCGGACAATTATCGCTGAGTACAGCGGTAATTGTCCGGTCTGTTTTTATGCTCCGCTTGGCAAAGCCAATGCTCGCAATGAAGGGGGAGCGCTTCGCGCTGCTCCCCCTTGCGATTCCCCATGGCGTAAGGAAAGGAAAAGTTATTTAGAGTTTTGGCCGATCGTGATAGTCTCTGAAGCTTTTGAGGCTTCTTTGTCTTCGGCTTCTTTTAAATAGAAAAATATTTCTGGGCTGAATTTCTTGGTGATCACTGACACGGCAATGGGAGGACGGCCTTGAGCGTCAACGTCTGTCGGTGAAAAGCCACGACTTTCAAGCTCCTTCACCAACCGCATATCACCCTGGGCAACAGCCCAATGAAACGGGGAGACCTCATGGTCCGAAGCGACATGTTTAGTCACTTTATCTAATTTCTTTTTTTGGAGACAACGAAATATCTCACTTTTGCCGATTAATTTTTTTGATTGCAATTGAGTTTTTTCAACCAAACCTTGCTTGAAATGAACGAGGTCTTTACCCAAAAATTTATCGAAAAATAATTTTTTAATAGTCTCAATAGTCTTTTCAGAAAGAAAATCGCTTTCATTCTCTAATGCCGTCGGTGACTCAAGTAATAATTGAGCTAATCGCGGCACTAACTCAGCTGCATGTTTACTTTTACTATAAGACTTAGAAAAATTAAGCCCACCAAAGTAACCAAGATGTTTATGACCAGCCCTTTTTGCATTTTTTAAATCCGTGTCAATCTTGTCCACCAATGTTTCCCACTCTTTAAGCGGCTGAGGATTTGCAGAACCATATATCAATTGACAAAGATGATGAACTAATTCATGAACAACTGTACTTAATAATGGAAAGTGAGTATATTCATTCACACTTGCTGCCTTGCCAATATGCAATTTATTATCGCCAACATATTTTCCTAAATGTTTTGCCTCTGTCGATTGAAAATGCACCTCGGTAAATTGTCGGGTAGCGTCTCGGGTAAAGCTGGTCTTAACATTTTTTTCGTAGCCTCGATCCATGAGTATAGTCAAAGTTTCTAATAACGAATAAATGGGATTTTTTTCTAATTTAACCCCCCTGTACCAATTGTAAAGTTCATTTTCAAACTGTTTGGCATCTTGTTGAATATCAACCCCATAAAAACTTGCATTTATTTTTATTATTTCAGCGAGTTGGTTTAAAACTGCTTGTTCCTTACTTGGTTTTACTTCTTTTTGTTCGCCATCGACTCCAGTTACCCTTGACATATATTCCTTCGAAATTGCACCTAAAGAGCCAGAACGATATGAAAAAACACCCAGAAAAGCACGCTGGGGTTTTGGATCTAACAGACCTGTTTTCATACCGGCTAATTGGCCAAGACTGGTGTGGCCCCCCAAAGATTCTTTTAAATATTCGTCATTAATAAACTCTAATTTTAAATTTTCTGGAGTTAGAATCTTATCTTTATAGGGTAACAATAAATTCATCTGGGTTTTAGATAAAGTCGGCATGGATGTGATTAAAAATAATGCCATGGCCCACTGCTTCGATTTCACAGCGACTTCTATACCATCTATCATCGCTTGCTTAATAATCGGGATTGTTTTATTAAAATAACTTAATTTTATTTGCTCTCTTATTCCCTCTATATCACCATTATTAACAGCATTTAGCACGATATTATAATGCTCGCTAAGCCCATCCCTTGCCTTTAATTCTTGTTGGATCTTCACAAGTGCTCCAGAGCTTTCTCTTGGAGTCCGTAATCCACGTTTTAAGTAAGCAAGTCGCCCTAAATTATTGGATTTTGTCAATGATGATCGTAAATACTCTTTGTCTATAAATAAGTATTGTAAATTTTCTTGGCTAATGATTTGATCTTTGTGTGTTGATAGTGTCGCTAAAGTTCTATCGTCGATAGTTATTCGTGTTAAAAGTAATAAAACCGCAGTCCAATTTTCCATTGTCACCGCTAACTTAAGGGCTTTAATGTTTTCTTGTTCTTGGTCTTCTTCGTTCTCACTCCCGTATGATTTTGAATCAAGAATGGTCGTTAATTGATTCCAGGCTTTATCATCGATAGCACTAATGATGGCTCTTAACCTCATAACCCTTTTTCACCTACTTTTATTATTATCTTTTTATGTAATTGATTAATAATAATACAGACCTGACATTAAGAAAGGATTAAATGGATCGCCTTCCATTTGCTTGGCCTTGCGGCTCCTTACACCACTCCAGGAATGGTATTGGATAATCTTTTCTTAAGTTAGATCATGTACAATTATTGGTCAATAAATATAAAAAACAGAAATAATAAGCCATAGACAAGGGTACAAGTTATGAGATATAAAAAATTAATAAGTGCTATTCATCTTAACAGGCTTGATCAATTAACCTCTATTCTCGATTCCAAAGACATTGAAGTTGAAGACAGTGAAAAACAACAACAAAATATCAAAGCACTTAAAATAGCGGCGCTAATGGAAAATTGGCCAGCCGTATTACTATTACTGCAGATGATAACGATTGAACTTGATGACTACAGTTTAAAGAATCTGGCAAAATTTAAAGATCAGATCATTAGTAGTAAAAACTTGCAACTCACATCCATAGATACATCCTATTTACAATCATCATTAACAAAATCCACTAATTTAGGCCGATTAGCTCATTACCAACGTGGATTCAAATCTCCTACTTTAAAAAGTGGAGCGCTTGGCAAAATACAATTAGAATTAACCGCAAGATTAAAATCTTCTAGGCAAACAGATCCACGTCTTGCCACAATCGAGCAATTAAGTTTACTCGCCGAAATAGATCAGCTCACTCGCGCTCCTGAAGCAAAGCAAGATGCTAATCGATTTAAAAAAGAATTACATGAATGGCTTAAAAAGCCTAATACCAAAGAAAAAAAATTAATTTATTTATTGCTAGACACTTTTCTTATCCTGTCTAATAAAGGTCACCCCGCTTTAAGCACTAAAAGGCATAAATATATAGGTACTTTAATTAAGACTAAATTACATTTTCGATCCCCAAAAATTTCGATTTCACAAGAGGGTGTATATCGAATAAAGCATGGCATCCACATCGGTAATACTTCATCCATACTACCGGTCTTTGGGCATGAAGTCGGTCATCATGTTTTACAATTAATGAATAACTCACTAAATCCGCAGCCTGAGGCTGAATGGAAAAATTTGGTAAAATTAATTAGAGATGATTTTAAAAAAGCGATGAAAAAGTCTAAATTGCCAAAAAAGTACCAAGTTATTAATTATTTTGATTTGTATGATTCCAAAGAACACGTGATTGAACTGCCTTCACATTTAATAGAATTTTTAATTGAAAATAATTCGATGCCAGATGATGTGAATATATTATCTCCAGAAACAATAGCTGAGATTCGCAGGTTACTTAATTTATTTTTTGCAGATCTTGCTGAATTTAAACAAAAATTGGAAACAGAAACAGATGAAAAAATCAAGGCACCAAGCAAATTAGAGTTGTACAATTATTTTCTGAATGATGATTATAAACAATTTTTCGGTTTTTTCGATCCTAAACATCAACGCCCTGTTAATTTATATCCGTTGCACTTGGTCGATTTGCCGTCATTTCAACAATTCGAAAAACAAGGATTTTCAATATTTACCGCTGATAAATTTGGTACTACTCCTATTGAATCCGCTTTTAAGGCACGGCGCTTTGAAGTAGTGGTTTATTTACTAGAAAAATATTTAAGCTTTCGCATGCTGTTACCTGATTCAATAAATATTAATCAACCTGATGAGCTAGGACAAACTTTGTTATTTCACGCGATTCGCCTTAAGAAAAGCCGTGAATTTATTCGTCAATTGATTGACGAGTATAAGGCGGATGTGAATATAAAGGATCGCTATCATCATTCAGTATTATATTATGCAATTTCAGAAAAATTACCTGTAGACACGACTACTTTAATCTATGAAAAAGTCTTTGAAAGAGGCGGCAATACTAAGCAATACTTCAATAAATTTTTAACAACTTATGAAAATACAGTAATTGGTTCACCTGCTACCGGGGAAAATTACGATTACAACAAATACGCGGATTATGATGGCTCTCCTGAAGAACTTGTAGAGAATTCCGGTTTGGGAAGAAACCTAAGTATTTAGATTAATTAGATTAATCAGAAAACATCGAGCTGACCGATTCTTTATGGTCGATTCTGGAAATGGTTTCTGCAATCAGACGGCTTAAAGAAACCTGGCGAATTTTGGGATGGCGTAATGCGGCTTCTGATAATGGAATCGTATCGCCTACCACCAACTCTTCCAAAACCGAAGCATTGAGATTATCTAGGGCTTTTCCAGATAAAACCGGATGAGTGCAATAAGCGCTCACTGAACTTGCACCGGCTTCTTTAAGCGCAACGGCCGCGGTGCACAAGGTTCCGGCGGTATCCACTAAATCATCGACGATCACGCAATGACGATCACGGACAACGCCAATCACATTCAATACTTGAGTTTGGTTAGGCGCCGGCCGGCGCTTATCGATAATGGCTAACTCAGTATCATTGAGTTGCTTGGCAATAGCGCGTGCGCGCACAACTCCGCCAACATCGGGTGATACCACGGTGAGGTTACGGTGCTTGTTAGTTAGGTAATCGCCTTCCATTAATTCTCGGCTTGAATAAATATTGTCAACTGGCATATAAAAAAAACCTTGAATTTGATCAGCGTGTAAATCAACGGTAATCACTCTAGAAATTCCGACTGAGGCCAGCATATCCGCCACCACTTTGGCAGAGATGGGTACCCGGGAAGAACGTACGCGCCGGTCTTGACGCGAATAACCAAAATAAGGCATGACAGCTACAATTTTATCAGCAGAAGCGCGGCGAAAAGCATCAGCCATTAACATTAATTCCATGAGGTTGTCATTGACGGGGGCTGATGATGATTGCAATATAAAAACATCGCGGCCACGCACATTTTCCAAAATTTCTATTTGAATTTCACCGTCGCTAAAACGACCGACATGGATTCGTCCTAATGGTTTATTGAGGTGTGCACTAACCTTTTTGGCGAGCTGCGGATTAGCATTTCCAGTGAATATCTTTAAGTCCACAATTTATTCCTAAGTTTAGATGCCGCGTTTTGAATGGGGCTCTTTGTAATAGCTCAGTGGGTATAACTTGATGAACGCAGAATTGACAATTTTGCCCTAGGTTGAACGAAAAAATGGCCGAGCATGGGGAGCAAACTCAGGTATGTGAGCATTGCGAGGGCATTTTTTCGTTCAACCTAGGGCAAAAGTGGCAATTCCCATCCACGAAGTGAGCTATTACGGCTCTGTCACATTTGCTGGGGTGCTAGGATTCGAACCTAGGAATGCCGAGATCAAAACCCGGTGCCTTACCGCTTGGCGACACCCCAGTGACTAAGCAAGCATTTTGCTTGTTTAACCCAACTGCTGTCAAGGCTTAGACAATAAGTTACTTTTCGGTTGATTTGTCATTTATTTAGGACTTAAAACTTGCGTTTGAGAAAAAACTAAGATAACATGCGTACATTAAATGGATAGTTAAATCAAAAAAAACATGGATAGATCAAAATCAATAACAGGAGAAAGTAATGAATTATTTTTACTAAATCTACTCTTTTAATGGTTGGCGCTGGATTTTTAATGACCCCCGCATTTGCTGCCAACGTTAGTAGCAAAACAGTGTTTATATCTCTGGTGATGCCGGTTTTGGTTTACTTGCAACTCCAGATGGAAACTTACTATCCCGACGGTAGATGAGGTGACTAAAGCAGTTATTCAAGCGGCTTTCGCTGGCGGTGTT
The DNA here is from genome assembly GCA_963818985.1 of uncultured Pseudomonadota bacterium. Taxonomy (GTDB): domain Bacteria; phylum Pseudomonadota; class Gammaproteobacteria; order Coxiellales; family Coxiellaceae; genus JAFEDN01. The sequence continues at coordinate 185,415 of CAWFUJ010000004.1, forward strand.
AATATTGGATTTACATCCATGCGCTAAACCAAAATGTGTTAGTTGGGTGCTGAATTTGGATACGATTATAATGGTCAATCTAAGTATAACAAACCTTGAATACGGGGTTAAGTCTGACTTTAATGCCAAATTAAGTTCCCAAGATCTACATTTATTAGCAACTGGCACCTATTTATTTAACAATGGCTTTAATGTATTTGTTAAAGGCGGGTGCTGCTCGTGTTAATCAAAAAATCAGTCTTTCAGGTAATGCACTCGATGGCATTGACACAGCTACCGTTGAAGTTCGGATGCGCAAGCGTAGTCAATACCGTTAATGGTTACAAGCCAATGGCTGCTGCTGGCGTTGGTTATCAATACAAATTAGCTAACTTCTTACGTGCAATACTCACATATCTTTGCCACCGATGGCACTGATGGTTTTAAGGATTGACCGATTCTAACGGCAATCAAAAAATTGCCAGCAGTCGATACCATCAAAGCAGGTGTAGCGCTTAACTTCGCGCTGTAGGCTAAAAAACCATCGTATCGCCTTCCCTTTTTGGGAAGGCGGTCACGATCTCACTAAAGTCATGTTATCCCAGAAGATTGATTAAACGTTAACATGAATACTTACATTTTAATCATTTTCAGCCTAGAATCGATCGGTATAAGCCTACTTCTTAAATACTAGGATTTATGTAATTGCCATTGTTTAACCACAATTTCGCAGATATTCTAGCTTGATTTAGTTGAATCACTTGTGGCAAATCCACTCCTTGAACGGTCTTATAATCTGAAAATTGCAAACGCCATCCTTGTTGTTGAAAGCATGGCTAAATGACCATAGGAATCATATTTGCTAGCTTGGCTGGGCCTGGAGCTGGCAATCCTCGCGCCCAATACCATAACGAAGGGATTGGTAAAGTCCAGCCTAATTGTCTCTGCATTAATTCTTCTGCTGTTGTAGCGCTGATAGGCGCTTCATTGCCACGTTGTAAAGTCACTTTATTAGGTTGACCGATGATCACCACCGAACCGATATTTAAACTGCCCGATAAGTTGATGTCGATAAGTATTTGCTCCCATTTGCTGCCATTCATAACGCATAATCATTGCCGAACTTGCCCGGCTGTTGAACGCTTAATGCGCCTGAAGCATTCCAGGAAGTGACTTGGTTAGTTGTTCTTGGCGTTCCCAGGTGTTTCATTTTTATAGGTCGCATTGGGTTGAGTGGGCACCGATAAACTGGTACAACCAGTTAATATCGTACTACCCAATAGCGCACTCATGATTGCTATCCGTTTCATATCCTCTCCTTGTTAAAAATGCAGTCATTAGATTATACTACTTTGCAGCAAATCCCAAGTAAAAGGAATATTAAAACATGCCTTTATTTAGCTGCGAATCAGTTACCAATCGACATCCATTGATATCCGTGAGCGGTTTACGGTAAACAATCATCAAGCAACTGGGTTACTCAATGAGTTATGCCGTTTAGAAGCGGTGAATGAAGCGGTTTTATTATCAACCTGCAACCGTACTGAAATTTATATGGCCGGAGAAAGCCCGCAGGCCTTGCAACAATGGTTTGGTCAACCTTGCTATACTCATCAAGATCTCGACACAGTCCGCCATTTACTGCGAGTGAGCAGCGGCTTAGATTCCATGGTGTTAGGCGAGCCACAAATTTTCGGCCAATTGAAACAAGCCTACCGTATTGCTTGTGAGGCTGGGACCGTTGGCCAACAGCTATGGACATTTGTTTGCCTCAACCTTTGCCAGCAGCAAACAAATCCGTCATCAAACGCAAATCAGCGCCAACCCGTGTCGATGGCTTACGCCACCTTGCAATTGGCTAAGCGTATTTTTACCCATTTACCCAATTGCTGCGTATTATTGATCGGCGCGGGTGAATTGATGGAGTTAATGGTGACTCATTTATCACAGCAAGGGGTTCAACAATTGATCGTGGCCAATCGCACCACCAGCAAAGCAGCTTCATTAGCTGGACAGCAAGGCCAGGCCATTCGCATAGGTGAAATCCCTTCCTATTTAAATCAAGTGGATATCGTTATCAGCGCCACTGCCAGCCAACTTCCTATTATCGGTAAAGGCTTAGTTGAAAGGACCTTAAAAATGAGAAAACGTCGGCCCATATTGATGGTTGATTTGGCGGTGCCGCGTGATATTGAACCAGAAGTAGGTCAGTTAACTGACGTTTACTTATATAATGTTGACGATTTGCAAGCCATTATTGACGTCAATCTAAAAAACCGTCAACAAGCTGCAAAGCAAGCTGAAGCGTTGGTCGAATTGCAAGCAGCACATTATATGCGTCAATTGCATATTTTAACCATCAGTGATATCATTAGTGAATTTCGATATCAGGCGGAACAACATCGAGATCAAAGTGTGCAAAGAGCCTTGCAAGATTTACATCAGGGCAAAGATCCAGAATTAATTATCAGTCAATTAGGTCGGCAATTAACCAATAAAATATTCCACCAACCGACCATTAAATTGCGGCAAGCTGCTTATCAACAACATACGGGTGTGCTAATGTTCGCCAAAGAATTATTAACCTCATCAGATGGGTAAATGAAAGATTCATTACAGAAAAAATTAGCCACGTTAACTGATCGTTACCGAGAGATCAGCGATCTGCTCAGTGACCCGCTGGTTATTCGTGATCAGCAACGGTTTCGCAACTTGGGGCGGGAGTATTCCCAACTTGAACCTCTGGTAAAAAGCTTTCGCGCTTATCAAGAAAATCTACAGTCACAAGCGTCTGCACAAGCCCTGTTAAAAGATCCGGAATTAAAAGTCATGGCTGAAGATGAATTATCCTCTTTAACCAAGCAACAAAAAGAATTAGAAGAAAACTTAAAAACCTTATTAATTCCTCAAGACCCCAATGATGAGAGTAATGTTTTTTTAGAAATTCGTGCTGGCACGGGTGGCCATGAAGCCGCTCTATTTGCCGGCGATTTATTTCGTATGTACAGCCGTTTTGCCGAAACCATGGGCTGGAGAATGACCGTCGTCTCTGAACACGGCGGCGAACAAGGGGGTTTTAAAGAAATCATTGCCCGCATAGAAGGTCACGGCGCCTATTCACAATTAAAGTTTGAATCAGGAACCCATCGCGTTCAACGCGTACCCACCACTGAAGCGCAAGGACGCATTCACACCTCAGCCTGCACTGTGGCGGTCATGCCAGAAGCCGAAGAAATTGAGGCAGTGACCATTAACTTAGCGGACTGTCGCATTGACACTTTTCGTGCTTCGGGAGCTGGCGGTCAGCATGTTAACAAAACCGATTCCGCTATTCGCATTACCCATCTTCCGACAGGTATTGTTGTTGAATGCCAAGATGAACGTTCTCAGCATAAAAATAAAGCCCGCGCCATTTCTTTATTACAATCTCGCATTATTGCCGAACAAAAAGCCAAAAAGGCCAGTGAAGAGGCCGCAACTCGGCGTAGTTTAATCGGCAGTGGTGATCGTTCAGAGCGAATCCGAACTTATAATTTCCCTCAGGGAAGAATTACTGATCATCGGATTGGATTAACTTTATATCAACTGGAAGAAGTGATGGAGGGAAAACTAAAGCCAGTTATTGAACCCTTAATTCGCGAATTTCAAGCAGAACAATTGGCACGTCTAGATGACGACGTGTAAATTGATTAGATGCTAATATTTATCCTGAATACCGGCTTTCGCCGGTATGACAATGCTGGGTCACCGGCGAAACCGGTATCCAGGATAAATATCAATTTTTAATCATTATAATGGGTCATCCTGAGGCTCCTTTGTAATCAGTGACAATTTTAATTTTGGATTAATATGAAAAATCTTAAAGATACTCTTGATCAAACTGTTAAAAAATTGGCGGCCACTTCCTCAACTCCTCGTTTAGACGCGGAATTGTTAATCGCCTCTATTTTACAACGCTCGCGTTCTTGGCTGCTCGCCCATTTTGATGAAATTTTAACGAGCGATCAATTGCAAACCTTAGATGAATTAGTTTCCCGCCGCGCAGCCAGAGAGCCGATGGCTTATCTGCTCGGTGTTCAAGAATTTTGGGGGCTAAAATTTAATATCAATCCGGATGTGTTGGTACCAAGACCTGAAACTGAACATATTATTGAATGGGTGTTAGCTCGCTTTCCGGAGATGCAGTCTTTGTCGGTGGCCGATTTAGGCACCGGTTCAGGTGCAATTGCTTTGGCTTTAGCTTTTGAGCGCCCTTTGTGGAGGATAGAGGCGACCGATCAATCCGCAGCAGCCATAGAAGTCGCCCAAAAAAATGCGGCTCAACTTGAATTATCCAATGTACAATTTCATTTAGGAAATTGGTGTCAGGCATTACCCCCAGCGCAAAAATACGCGCTGATTGTCAGTAATCCTCCTTATATCCCAGAAGAAGACCCGCACTTAGAATTGCTAACTCACGAACCCGTGCAAGCTTTAACTGCAGGCGCCGATGGTCTTGATGCTATCCATGAAATTATAATTCAAGCGCCCAGTTACTTAACTTCGCCTGGTTATCTGGTGCTGGAACATGGCTACGATCAAGCGGCTAAGGTGACGAAATTACTACGTCAATATGCTTTTACCGATATACAAAGCCACCGAGACCTCGCTCAACAACCGCGCTTCGTCACTGCCATGTACTTAGCCCCAGAATCTATTCCCCTCAGCCCTGATGGGAGAGGGGAATGAATCTACCAACTACCAAATTTTAGAAACACGCAGATAGTTAATTTCACGAATAGTTTCAGTCAGCACTTTTAATTCTTTGAGTAGAAATTTGGTGCCAAATAAGAATGTGTGGGCGTAGGATACATGTAAGTATTCTTGGGTGTGCATGATTTTCTTAAAATCATTTTCAATATAATCAACCAGACCGTTCAACACAAAATCTACTTCTTTTGTTGAACCTGATTTTACTGCGCTAGATAGTTGATTTAAAAATTGAGTCACTTCTTGTTTCAAACGATCAAATCCAGATAAAGATTGAATCATGTTACGGCTGATGGGCGCGGCATGTAAACTGTAGTACATTAAGTTAATGGCTCGATAGATTCTTCTCTCGGAATTAAGCACTCGTTGGAAAATAAATTTGTCTTTGCGTGATTTGCCAAGCTCCAATCCGGTTTCGTGTATTAAACGCCGTTGAAGGGCGAAAATACCGAGTACTTTTTCATTGACATCAAGTAAAGTTTCTTCTACCTCAATTTTTGGCTCTTCAAAACTTTGCTCAAAATGTTCACATATGTAATTCAACGTATTGGTTAAACTTTTTATAAACATAGTGTGTGAACGAATTGGAAAAACCAGATAAGAAACTAGGAAAGAAATGCTAATACCTAACAGTATTTCTACGAATCTTTCACCCGCAATGGTCGTACTGATCTCTGGGTTTAAAATAATAATGGCCACAGTGACTGACCCAAGGGTACCTACATAGCTAATATCTCCTGGAGTACTGGCAATATAAGTAAATATCATAAATATAATAAATAATGCGATTGCTAAGGCTAAAGGATGATTTCCGCATACTAAAATAATTATAATCGAGGCTATAGTGCCACAAACAGTCCCCCAAAAACGCATTTTGGCTTTAATGAATAAACTGCCAATGCTAGTCTGAGCACTCATCACCACCACAATAGTGATTAAAATCCATTGTGCTTCTGGCAGTGGTGTCCAAAGGTACAAAGCATAACCAATCAGACATGCCAATGCAGTTTTAAAACTATTGATTAGTTTGGGCCATTCGAGAATATATTTACCGGAAGGCATGAATTTAAGATGCAACATACCAACAGTATAGCACCGAATCAGTCTTGGCTTACTCCTTACTAACCTATCGGCTCATAACTTTTCCAAAAATTACCAGGTATCATGATATAATAACTCACTTTCTGTCATATATTTATTCTCAGCAACGAGCAGGTAGTAAGCAAATGTTAAAAAAATATGCTGTCTTATTACTTAATTTAGGTACCCCAAAAAACAGCAGCCAGCCTGAGGTTCGTCGCTATTTACGCGAATTTCTAAGCGATAAAAGAGTGATAGATTTACCAGCCCCATTACGATATTTACTCGTTAATGCATTTATCGTTCCATTGCGTTCACCTGTTTCCGCTAGAGCCTATAAAAAAATTTGGACTGATCAAGGCTCACCTTTATTGGTTAACAACCATCGTCTGGCGCAAAAATTAGCGTTGGCTTTAGGTGAAGAATATTCGGTGTCTCTCGCTATGCGTTATGGCCAACCCAATATTCCGGAAGTTATATCCAAACTGCTCTCCCAAAACCTTAAAAAACTAATCGTTTTACCCTTATTTCCCCAATATTCTTCCGCCGCCACAGGTTCAGCATTGGAACAGACACTCACCTGTTTAAAACAAATTCAGTATATTCCATCGTTTTCAGTAGTTGATTCATTTTATGATCATCCACTATTTATCCAAGCGTGGCGACAAGTCGTGACTGAATACCTGTCCAAAATGGAGGCGCCAGATATGTGGTTGTTTAGTTATCACGGTTTGCCAGTCCGCCAATTCAATCAATTGAACTGTGATATCAATGCATGTATGACCAACGGGACTTGTTTACCCATAGCCAACGATTTCTCCTCATGTTATAGACACCAATGCTATAAAACCACTCAATTGCTAGCTCAATCTTTAGGACTCAACCCTGAACAATATCATGTCTGCTTTCAATCTCGTTTAGGTAAAACGCCATGGATAACTCCTTATACGGATTTGCTGTTGCCAAAATTATCACAACAAGGAGTGAAACGTTTAGCGGTAGTCTGCCCATCTTTTGTTTGCGATTGTTTAGAAACACTAGAAGAAATCGGCATCAGAGCTCGCCAACAATGGCTAAAATTAGGTGGAACTGAATTAACGTTGATCCCCTGCTTAAATGACCACCCCGCCTGGATTCAAGCTCTAACTCAACTCGTAACAACTTATACCATCCCTCTCCCAGAGGGAGAGGGGTAGAAAACAACCTCTAGTAATTTTTAGTATTTTCGGTTACAATTTGTCCATATTTATAGGGTTAGGAGCAGGAATGAGGGCCAACAATCAGCAAGGCATCAGTCTACTAGAAGTATTATTGGTATTATTGATAGCAGCAACCATCGTGGCTGCAGCCGTTACCTATTATTCACAAACGATGCGATCTGATAAAGTCTCCCAAACCGTCAATTTCATTCAGCAAATCAATAAAGCGGGTTATGAGTGGCTACAAATCCCAGAAAAAATCTCTGGGAATTACCATGCAGATTTTACCAACCTTACTGCTAGCAACGCCAATGGCATAAATGCATTCATTGAACTTGGATTAATGACTTGTGAAAATGATAGTTGTTTAACCAATGCTTGGGGAGGGAAAAACCTAGTGGTGGCAGGCTCCCCCCCAAATATATGTTAATCACTCTAGAGAACCTGCCTACCGCAGATTGCCATCTTTTGCAGCAAGCCATGCAAAACGTTGCTCCGCAAGATCCGCAACTTAGCAAACAAAATATGTGCACCAGTAATTCGCTCGGTGCGAATGCTCAAACTTATCAGGTTTATTTATAGTATGAATAACCAATATGGTTTAAGTGTTTTGGAAATTATATTTAGCTTGGCGGTTACCGCTGTTATATTAGTTATTGTCGCTAATTATTATTACACCCAAAATCAACGTTATGTGCAAGTTTCGCAAGCTGCAGCACAAATTCAACAAATAGCCAATGTGAGTTATGAATGGCAAACCGCTCAACAGCAAATCGATTTTAAGGGCATTGATTTTCAAACTCTGCAAACCGCTGGCTTATTAGTGGATGATAACTTTAGTCAAGTGGACCCTTGGGGGGAGAAAATTGTGTTAACGGCAGATCCAACAGATGCTCATTATTTACAAATCACTTTACCAAAAATTAGTTCCTATGCCTGTGTTAATTTGCGTGATAAAATGAATAAAGTTGCGCATAATCAAACCTCAGAAAAAGATTGCGCCAACGGTAGCTATAAAATTTCAATTTAAAAAAGTTCCCGTCATCCCGCGGCTTGACCGCGGGATCCACCCAACTAGCAAGTCAGCATGGATCCCGCGGTCAAGCCGCGGGATGACGAAACCAGGTGCTGAATTTATGAAAAAAATAATTTTAGCCAGCGGCAATAAAGGCAAGATCTCTGAAATCCAGAGTTTATTAAGCGATTTATCAATAGAATTGATCCCTCAAACCCAAATCAATATTGCTGACATTGAAGAAACCGGCTTAACTTTTATTGAAAACGCCATCCTAAAAGCCAGAAACGCTTCACTGTTATCCGGACTACCGGCACTGGCAGATGACTCTGGACTCTGCGTCAATTGCCTGGGTGGAGCACCTGGCGTGTATTCTGCCAGATATGCTGGACCTGGCGCTAAAGATAAAGACTTGATTGCTAAATTACTTCAAGAGATAGAAAAAAAAGGTTCTCTTGATCGCCGAGCTCAATACCATTGTGTGATGGCTCTACTGTCTTACGCCGATGACCCCAACCCCCTCATCTGCCATGGCGTTTGGGAAGGGGAAATATTGACCAGTGGCCGAGGCCAACAAGGTTTTGGTTACGATCCAGTTTTCTATGTCCCCACTCATCATTGCAGCGCAGCCGAATTACCTCCCATAATAAAGAATCAAATCAGCCATCGTGGGCGCGCCATGCAACAATTAATTACCCATTTAAAAATTTAATTCCTCATTAATCAACCATTTACGGCATTAATAATCCTCAGTCATTGCGAGCGTTAGTTGTCATCCCGCGGCTGACCGCTGGATTGCTTCGCTAGCGCTTCTAATGACGCCATTGTAAATCTTTGATTTATAATGGCGTCATTTCTGATATTTCCCCAGTTTTTGGGGTGGGGTGCTCGTAATGACTCTCTCCAAAGCTCTCCAAACCGAAATAGATGATTTAAGAATCCTTTAATATGCTTATTTTATTATCAATAAAAGATCAATAAAAAATAAAATAATAAAGAAAAAAAGGGGCAACAAATTATGAAACCTGAATTTAAACAATTTTTCCAAGCTTCTGATTTCATGTCAAAAAAAATTGCCAAAATCCGTCCTAGACAAAGCACTGATCTTAAAGACTGGCAATACCGTATCAGTCCGCAACATTTAAGCGAGATATTTTCCTGGATATTTAACAATCAAACAATGATTGCAACCAGACTGGACCACCCACCCCACGCAGTCTTCTTTAATTACGAAGAAACCAATCTATATTTGAGTTTTGAATTAGTTACCGATGATGATGGGGTTATTCATTTATTTTTAAGTTCGAAAAGCAAACTGGCCTCCTCTACTTCAGATTCAGAAAGATTAAAAGAGAAAGAACAGACTCATCTGGAGGTCTTGAACGAACAAAAAAAATCTAAAGTGATCAATAGCGGTAGTTTTAAGGAAGTTCAGTATTGTTTTCACTGGCGACCTGGGATGAAAGATTTAGAAATTTACACCGCTGCTGTGGTTAATCATAAAGACGGCGTAAAAGAGATTAAATGCGAAGAGAAATTTACTCGTTTAATTGGCAGTGAAGGGGCAAATATAGGCCTCAGCGGCGTTCGTCGAATTAAATATGGGCAACCCAGAGTTAATTATTATTCCCCGCTTGCCGTTAGCGATCAATTGACCTGGACCGAAAGTAAAGAACTTCATGGCCTAATGGGTATGGAACACACGCTATTTTTAACCGTGTTATATAAACAAGCTCTCATCTTATCAAGGTTGCAAAGTCTAGGGATTTTTTGGCGAGACCTGAAAGGAGAAAATTTTCTGATGGTCCCTAGCACTTCGAACCAATCAGTTAAACCGCTAGCCAATGATTTTTCTTATGCGAGGAGCGAAACCGACGATGAGAAAGATCTAAAAAATGACTTTGGTTCACTTCCGTATGCATCTCCATGGAATGATGCTTTTCTCAACCTGCGAGAAATCAAATTGAACGAATTGATGCTAATCACTAAATTGAAACAGATGCCAACAGATCCTCCAGGGCAGCAGCGAAAAAAAATTGGGGTGCAAATTAACCATTACCAACAACTTTTTACCACAATCGCAAGGCAGATAATAAAGAATTACCCGGTCTGCATTGAGGCGGTCAATGCAATCCAGCAATATAAACAACCGTCGGATTTATTCCCCCCCATGTACTCCAGAGACAGGCGGTTAACATTTTTGTCGTCTCACTTAGATGATATATGGGCTTTTTCAAAATTAATGACTCAAATTATCAGCATTCGCAGATCCAAAACCAGTGAGACCCAATACGATGGTGAACTGGTTAAATTACATGATTATTTTCAAGAAAACATGAAACGACCATGGCGAAGTATCCATACCGGCCAGGTGGTTGTTGATAACTTGAAGAGTTTGTTTGAAGAAATAAGGCTAAATATTGCCTCAGTACCAAGAGTAAAGGTTTCGACCACTCACTTTTTAAATCCAAAGACCAAACAAGAAACACAACACCATACGACTCATGTGAAACTTCCAGGAAGATTCTTTGGCTGATCGGGGTATGTCAACTCGAAATAGGTCATCCCCGAATATGTGTCATCCCGGAAAATGCGCATGTCATCCCGGATAAACGCTACGCATTTTCCGAGATGACATGCGAGTTTTCCGGGGTGACATTTGATTTTTCTATTTATTCTTTTTAATTTTTGCTTAATTTTTATACATTAAAATGTATAAAAAAGAGTTAAAACATGAAAAGCATAATACCTGAAATTAAGATTCAAGAAGATAAAAAAGAAATAAAATCCAGATTAGTCACTGTTAAAGTAGAAGAAATCAAACTAGAACAATGGGATACAAAATCTGATGAAAAAAAATCCCTAGGCTTAGAAACTACCCAAACCTATATAGATTCTTTAATACAATTTGCTCAAAGAGTCCGCAACTCCACCTGCTATCCCTTTGGCAATACCTTTTTGAGTACATTTAGTAGCCAACGAAAAGACCAGGGATTGGATATCATCATTGACAAACTAAAGGCCGCTCGCCTGAAGAATGAAGCCATAGACCCAATCAAAACCCTAAGTGCCATTATTCATAATGCCATGCAGGCAAGAAGCTCAAAAAAAACGGATGTTCAAACAGAGAGTGGACTCGCAGTCGTAAAGTTATTACATCAATCTGAATTTGAATTATTAAAAGATCTACTAACTGCAGAAATAGAATCCTTAACCTATAAGGGTTTAAAATCTTTTGCACAGAAAAAAATAAGCGCAGAAATAGAGGGCTTAGAACCATATCATTATATCATTAAATCCAGCGGAATAGTTCCTCCTCCTAAATTTGAAGCCATTACTTTGCCCGTGATTGCCGACCCGGATGATGAGAAAACCAAAGCAAGATTTTCAAGAAACGAAATTTCGATTATCAAAAAAAATAATGGCCAGCATGAACTAGTTTTTTTTAATACCATACTAAATAAATTTCAAATATTTATTATCTCTAAAGATAAAGATAATGAATTAAATTCTTTTTTAGGCACTATCAAGGCTGGACAACTTCTTAATGATCCTAAATCTCGTTTTAAGATTCTGGAAATCTGTGCAAGTTACGGAGCTACTCCTTATACTCAAAGACAACTAATCAATATCTTTCAAAATCTACTGTACTGGTTACATGAATTTAAGCCTGATCTCGCCAAAATATATCAACTTCCTAAGGCACTAACGGCCAAACAGCTGCGTGGAAGATGTTATGGTCTAGGCGTGGCTTTCCTTAATAAAAATCATCGATTTTCTGAGTTGTTAAGTTTTGCTTGTAGTTTAGAGCTAGAATCTTTACAAAACTTAATTAAAAATGGGGCTATAGTTGGCTTTGAAAATTTTCCTTTAGAAGACTTCTTGCTGGCCTACAAAAAAATTCATGGTTGGCATGATACTGGGGATTTAGGCATTGAGCAACACCACCAATATCGCACAACATTAGGTAGTTTTTGGGTAAATACCCTAACTGTACATGATAACTCTTCCAACCTTAACACTATTTTTCAGAAAATTTTAGTGACCACTGATTTTTGGGAAGTTGTATTCAGACTTCCTAATGATGCAGGTCATGTCGTTTTTATTAAACGAAATCCTGATGGGAGTTTTGCTTATCACGACTCCAACGAAAGCATCGTTGATTGGTTTGGTCCTTTTAAAACACTAGAGATTTTATCAGAACGAGTTTTTGGTCTGTATAAAAGCGAATTTGGCAATAAACAATTAACAATGACCGCAAATGCTTTACAACCGATGGTGAAAGAGGATAAATTCGATTTGCAAATTGCGGCGCTAGATCAAATATTTAAAAAAACTCCTGGCGCCTGGATTAACAATTCTATAAAAGAATATTTATCTGACAAGATCTGCCGAACAGAGTTTGCCAGAACTGTTATTCCTCTTTTAACAGATGCCATTCCTCCTTTAACAAATTTAAATCCTAAAACAAAACAACCGCTATCTCCTCAACAGCGCACCATTCTCGCGGCTAGAGAATTCTTTCGAGACTTTTTAGAAGACAAACACAATTCAGTGCAATTTATGAATGTTACACGAACCCTGTCTCAAGATTTTGGGACATTCTTGCGACGCTTAATTTTATTAGGGGATTGGCGCGCGGCCATTAAAATCGTTAATCAATGCGGTCCGGATGTATATGAAATTGCGTTAAAATGGGCGGTAGAATTCAATCAATTCACGGTTATTAAAGCATTTATTCAGCGCATTCCCGGTCAAGCGACGGGTTCCAAAAATAAGATTTTCTTGGAATGTTTCTCTGTCGTAAAAAATGTAGAGGTTGCAGGCATATTATTAGGCGCCTTAGGGATCCAAGCCCAGACTGAAATTGATGTTTGGGCACAAATTACAGTATTTGCCGCAAAACACAAAGATTTTAATTTATTAAATCGTTTTGAAACAAATATTTTGGATGAGGCACTCATAAAAATTGATAAAAGTGATTTAGGTGCCGGGCAAAAACAAAAATTGCGCGCGTCCATAGAGCAAGTATTTTTTCATAAATTAGATAATCGTTATCCACTTGTTCCTCAAACTTGGACAATGAGTTGGCATGGAAGCCAATCAACTAGTACGACTCCCAGCAAAGATTCGATTGTGGCTGCATTATCTGAGCAACAAAGATTGGAACATGCAAAGATTTTAACTCGATTTGGTTATGGTCATTCTGAAAAACACACTGCCTTAACTCCCTTTGAGAAAGGGTTAAACACTTAATTTTTGCTTAATTTTTATACAGTAAAATAGACAAAAAGATAAACATCGAGAAGTAAAATGAGAAGTGTAGTCCAAAGTGGAACCAAGCAAGAAGAAATAAAATCCCAAGATGATACTTTTGAAGCAAAAGTAACTGAATCAAAACTAGAAGATCTAGGTGAAGAAAAAGAATCCAAAAATCTCAACTCCAACCAAATTTATATAGATGCTTTGCTACAATTTGCCATCCAAGTCCGCGAATCCACCAGCTATTTTTTTAGTAGCTCTTTTTCAAATAGATTTCGCACTCCACATAAAGAAGAAGCCCTTAATATCATTATTGATAAGCTGAAAGCCTCCAAACTTAAAAAGGAAACCATAGACCCAATCACAACGCTCTGCGCCATTATCCATAATGCTATGCATGTCAGAGGTTCAAAGAAAGCTGATAAGGAAACAAAAAGCGGAACCGCTGTAAAGCGATTGTTAGAGCAATCTCAATTTGAAATATTAAAAGATCTTCTTAAGTCAGAGGTCGGGTCACTTACTTATAAAGATCTTAGATCGTTTGCACAGCAAAACATCAGTAGGGAAATGAAAGATTCATCAGAATCAACATCTCCCTATTTTTATTTAATTAAATCCCGTGGACCACTGCCGCCACCCGAATTTAAAGCTATTACTTTGCCTGTGATTGCCGACCCGGATGATGAGAAAACCAAAGTAACATTTTCAAGAGACGCCATTTCGATTATCAAAAAAAATAATGGCCTGCATGAGCTGATTTTTTTTAACACCATACAAAATAAATTTCAACGAATTAATCTTTCTAAAGGCAGTGAATTAAATTCTTTTATAGACACCCTCAAACCTGAACAACTCGTCACTGATCCAAAATTCCGTTTTGAGATTACGCAAGCCTGCGCAAAGTACGGGGCCACGCCTTATAAACAAGCACAATTAAACAATATCTTTCAAAATTTACTGTATTGGTTACATGAGTTTAAGCCGGAACTCGCCAAAAGATATGAACTTCCTAAAACCCTAACGACCAAACAAAAACGTGGAAGCTGTCATGGTCTGGGAGTGGCTTTAGTTAATAAAAATCATCAGTTTTCTGAGTTATTAAGTTTTGCTTGTAGTTTAGATCAAGAATCTTTGTATAACTTAATTAAAAATGGGGCTATTGTTGACTCTGAAAAATTTTCTTTAGAAGACCTCTTGCTGGCTTACAAAAAAATTCATGCTTGGCACGATACTGAGAATTTAGGCATTGAGCAACATCAGCAATATCGTACAACTTTAGGTGGTTTTTGGGTAAATACCCTCACTGTGTCTGATAACTCTTCCAACCTAAAAACTATTTTTCAGAAAATTTTAGTGACCACTGATTTTTGGGAAGTTGTATTCAGATTTCCTGATGGTATAGGTCATGTAGTTTTTATTAAACGCTATCCAGATGGGGGTTTCGTTTATTACGACTCTAACAAAAGCATCGTTGATTGGTTTGGTCCTTTTAAAACGCTAGAGATTTTATCAGAACGAATTTTTGATCTGTATAAAAGCAAATTTGGCAATAAAGAATTAACAGTATCCGCAAATGCTTTACAACCCATGATGAAAGAGGACAAATTCGATTTGCACATTGCGAATCTAGATTCGATATTTAAAGATACTCCTGGCGCTTGGATTAACTATCCTATAAAAGCATATTTATCTGACAAGATCTGTCGCACCGAATTAGCCAGAACCGTTATCCCTCTTTTAACGAATTTAGATCCTAAAATAAAACAAAAGTTATCTCCTGAACAGCTAAACACCATTCGTGTAACTAGACATTATTTTCAAACTTTTTTAGTAGACAAACCCAATTCCGTGCAATTTATAAATATGACGCGAACGCTGTCTCAAGATTTTTGGACATTTTTGCAACGCTTAATTTTATTAGGAGATTGGCGCGCGGCTATTAAAATACTTAATGACTGTGGTCCGGAGATATATGAAGCTGCCTTTAAATTTGCAGTTGAATCCAATCAACTTACGGTTATTAGAGCATTTATTCAGCACATTCCTGCGCAAGCGACGGGTTCCAAAAATAAGATTATCTTGGAATGTTTCTCTAGCGTGAAAAATGTAGAGGTTGCAGGCATATTATTAAGTGCCTTAGGGTTCCAAGCCCAGACTGAAATTGATGTTTGGGCTCAAATTACAGTATTAGCCGCAAAACACAGAGATTTTAATTTATTAAACCGATTTGAAATAAATATTTTGCATAAGGCGCTCATAAAAATTGATGAAAGTGATTTAGGCGTCGGGCAAAAACAAAAATTACGTGCGTCCATAGAGCAAGTATTTTTTCATAAATTAGATAGCCGTTATCCAATCGCTCCACAAACTTGGACCATGAGTTGGCATGGTAGCCAATCAACTAGTACGACACCTAGCAAAGATTCAATTGTGGCTGCATTGTCTGAGCCACAGAGATTGGAATATGCAGAGGTTTTATCGCGATTAGGTTATGATCATTCTGAAAAATGCACCGTGTCTACTCAGATCTAGGATAATTACCGTGCCATCCCGCGCACACCATGTCACCACGCAGCACTCATGTCATCCCGCGGCTTGACCGCGGAATGACACATGAGGGCTAAACCAACATTTCCAAGTCGGTAAACGTTGCATTGCAACGCTGTGCAGCGCGGGTTTTCCAACTGCCTTTGTGGTAGGCGTATCCTGCTATTAATGGTAAGGCAATCGTGGCTTCGCAAAAAACCATTTGTTCATAAGTCGTGTCGACTTTGCCCCAAGAGCACGCTTCTTTTAATGTCGAACCCGATAAAGCCCCATCACGCTCATCCGCTACCGTGACTTGGACGGCATACTTATGCATCGGAACATTTTCCTTAAGCATTTCCGCTGCTACCACAATATCTTGAGCGAAATTTTTCGGCACACCACCACCCATCATCAGTAAACCGGTTTGCTCTACACCAATTTTAATTTGCGTTAATTCCCTAAAATCTTTTACTGAATCAATTTGCACATGGTTGTCTGGATTTTGATGTTGATGCATCACCAAACCAAATCCTGCACTGCAATCACTAAAAGCTGGCACAAATATCGGAATTTCATGTTCATAGGCTAAACGGACAATGGACTCCTCACCCTTATGATGGGCAATTAAATATTTACCCATCGCCATGATAAATTCCCGTGAAGAATAAGCACGCGGCGATAATTGATTGGCAATCTCTAAAATAGTGTTGTCACACACTCTTAAATCATCTTCATTAATTAAAGTATCATAGATTCGATCAATTGCTAATTCACGCAATTGATTGTCATTCATGTGTGGTGAACCTTGATAATGACTAAAACCTAATGCTTCAAAAAAATCTTGATCGACAATATTAGCACCCGTCGAAACAATCACATCAATCATCCGATGTTTAATCATATCGATTATAATTTTTTTCATGCCAGCACTCACCAAAGAGCCCGCTAAACATAAAATAATAGTGCAATCATGGTCCGCCAACATTTGCTGATAAATTTGAGCAGCCCGCGATAAATTACGCGCTTGAAAAGCGGTATGTTGCATCGCCTCCACAAATGCACAAATATTTGTTTCAGTGATATCGATATGCTTTACTTTATGTGTTAATAAATCAGTTTTGTTAGTCATAAAACCTCGCTAATGACAAGAATCAACGTATTTTTTGAGTAGATCGCTATAAGCGTCAACCCGCCGATCACGAAAATAGGGCCAGATCCGTCGAGTCGTTTCTATTTCGTTTAAATCTAATTGCGCAACTAATATTTGAGCCGAAGTTGCTGCGCGCTGCAAGATTTGTCCGTGGGCGCCAGTAATAAAACTATTTCCCCAAAAATGAATACCGCGCTCTGCATGCACAGGGTCCACTTCGAAGCCAACCCGATTACAACTTAATACCGGTAAACAATTAGCAATTGAATGACTGCGTTGCATCGTCACCCACGCATCAATTAATTGCTGTTGTTCATGTGGAGTATTTTCAGGAAACCAACCGATGGCGGTGGGGTAGAGTAATAAATCTGCGCCGCGCAACGCCATGATCCGTGCCGCTTCGGGAAACCATTGATCCCAGCACACAAGAATACCTAAACGACCCACACTGGTGGTGACGGGGACAAAGCCTTGATCCCCTGGGGTGAAATAATATTTTTCGTAGAAGTTGGGATCATCGGGTATATGCATTTTGCGGTAGGTACCGACCAATTCACCATTTTTTTCAAAAACGACGGCGGTATTATGATAAATCCCTTTAGCACGTTGCTCAAATACCGACCCCACCAGTATGATTTGATGGGATTTAGCCAGTTCACTTAAATTTTGAGTAGTCGGTCCTGGAATGGGCTCTGCTAAATCGAAGCAACAGATGTCTTCACTTTGACAAAAATAAGCGGTGGCATGTAATTCTGAGAGCAATACCAATTGCGCGCCCTGAGCAGCAGCTTTGGCGACAGCTTCGGCCGTTTGTTCAAAGTTAGCCAATTTATCCCGGCTATGCGCCTGTTGCACGACAGCGACAGTCAATTTCTGCATTTTTTCCTCATAACTAATTATTTTCCACCCCGCGGCACCATGTCATCCCGCGGTTTGACCGCGGGATCCAGCAGGCTTGCAAGTCAGTATGGATCCCGAGGTCAAGCCGCGGGATGACAAACTGCCGACGAACTACACTGGAATCTGCATCGTTATACAATGCACACTGCCATAATTTTCTATCAAGGAACGGCTAGGGATCCCTATGACCTGCCGGTCCGGAAAACAAGATTCTAACATATTTTGGGCAATTTCATCTTGCGGATCATCATAAAATGGTAACAGAATAACCTGGTTGGTAATAAGGAAATTGGCATATGTCGCCGGCAAACGTCGATTATCGACTACACTAAAAATGGGACTGGGCGTCGGCAGTGGCACTAAATGATAAGGAAGCCCCCGGCAATTTTTAAAATTGCGTAATTGTTTCTCCATGGCCTTTAAGCTGAGATAATTTTCATCCATAGGATCCCGAGACTGGACATAGCAGATAGTTTCAGAATTAATAAAACGTGCTAGGGTATCGATGTGGCCATCGGTATCATCGCCCGCAATATGGCCATGCTCTAACCACAATACTTGCTTAACTTGCAGATGTTCTTTAAGCAAAGATTCAATTTGGCCTTGATTAAAGCTCGGATTACGTTGCGGTGATAATAGACATTCAGTGGTGGTGAGCAAGGTTCCTTCCCCATCTACTTCAATACTCCCACCCTCTAACACAAAATCAATTGAAGTGAATTGCGATTGTGGAAAAAAATCCTGGGCATACAACTGGGTTAAAATCTGGTTGTCTCGTTCCGCAGGGTATTTATTACCCCACCCATTAAATTGAAAATTTAAAATTTTAGTTTCTTGGCCATTACTTAAAGTGATAGGACCGTAATCACGAGTCCACACATCATCTGAAGGGATAATAAAAAAGCGTACTCGCGGCATATTAACGCCAGATTGCGTTAAGAATTGCTGGATCTCGTTGCGTTGTTCGATATCATAGCAAATAATGATCACCGATTGAGTGAATGCAACCGCTTTTACTAGGGCTAAATAAGTTTGGTTTGCTGCTTCACGGATGGGGTCCCACCACTCAATTAAACGATGAGGCCAATTAATCAAAATCGCACGTTGCTGGTTCCACTCAGGTGGAAGATAAAATGAAGATTTCATTTTTTAATCCTCTAAATACGTATAGCCTTGTAAGGCTTGTTGGACAATTGAATCTTCATCAAAGCGTGCTAATACTTCGGTATTTATATCAAAATTTACATAGCGCAGCATGGTTTCAATCGTATCACCTTTTTGGATATTACATAGTTCGTAATCTCCATCAGGCGTGACCACCACATTCAAAGAATGGGTGTCGCCAAATAGATTATGCATGTCGCCCAAAATCTCTTGGTATGCACCAATCAGAAAAATCCCTAAATAAGCGGTTTGATTAGGGTCAAGCGTTGGCAGGGGCATGGTCGTTTCCAAACCGTCATGATCCACGTAGCGGTCAACTCGACCATCAGAATCACAAGTAATATCTTGTAAAACAGCGCGCAGCGATAATGGCCGGTCCAAACCAGTAATAGGTAAAATGGGAAACGGCTGATCGATAGCCCAAGCATCGGGTAATGATTGGAATAAAGAGAAATTGACATAATATTTGTCAGCTAGTTTATCGTTGAGTTCATCAATGATAGGACGATGACTGCGGACACTTGGATTTAATAAATGCCGTACTTTATAGCAAATAGTGTAATAAATTTGTTCTATTCGCGCCCAGACCTGCAACTCAATTAATCCATGTACATACATCCCGTGTGCTTCTTGCATCCAATAACAAGCGTCATGATAAACCTCTAAAACTGAGCGAGCGGAAATATTGTTTAATTGATACCATAAAGTTTGCAGAACCGGTGGATCATCTTCCGTGGCCGGCTTTACCACTTTATCGTAAGGTGCGCGTTCCATATCAATAATATTGGTCAGCAAAACCGCATGATGGGCAGTAATCGCCCGACCTGATTCGGTAATGATGTGTGGATGCGGTAAGCTTTCCGCTTGGCAAATTTCTGCAAAAGCACTGACAATATGGCTGGCATATTCTTTTAAAGTATAATTCATGGAATAGGTTGATCGAGTCCGGGTTCCATCGTAATCGATAGCCAAACCTCCGCCTAAATCCACGGTATGAATGGGAATACCCATGCGATGTAATTCTGCATAATACCGCGCACCTTCATACAAACACTTTTGTATATCGCCGATATTGGCAATTTGGGATCCTAAGTGAAAGTGCAACACTTTGAGCCAATGGCGCTTCTTCATTTGAGTGAGACGTTCGGCTATATCTAATATTTGCGCCACGGAAAATCCGAACTTAGCTTTTTCTCCGCCAGTATCTTGCCATTGTCCTTCACATGTAGTCGCTAAGCGCACGCGAATACCGACGTGCGGCTCTAATCCTAGACGTTCAGCCTCATCACATAAAATGGATAATTCCGCCAACCTTTCCAAAATAATATAGACGGTAAATCCAGACTTCAGCGCCAGTAAAGCTAAACGCATGTATTCTCGATCTTTGTAACCATTACACACCAAAGTAATGCGCCGCTGCGCCGCCGTGATCAAGGCGCCGATTAATTCAGCTTTACTTCCCACTTCTAAACCCACCCGGCCGTTGGGATGATTAATCATTTGCTCTACCACATAGCGCTGCTGGTTCACTTTAATAGGATACGCCGTAAGGTAATGGCCCGTGTATTCATTTTGCGCAATCGCATGATCAAAAGCGGATTGCAATGCATCCACGCGCTGATGAATAATATCGGTAAAGCGAACTAACACCGGAAAACTGAGTCCGGTTTGATGAATTTGAGCAATAAGATCAGCCAAATCAATCACCGCTGAACTGCGACGCCCCTGTGGATAAACCACTACGGTGCCGGCTTCGTTGATGTCAAAATATCCGCCGCTCCAATGGGCGATGTTATAAGCCTTCTTGGCGTAATCTACTTGGGTTTGGCTGGGTTGCTCTAATTTTGTCAATTTCTTTTTATCCTCGTGTCAAAAAATGAACAGTATAACAAAAAATGTGCAGTAAGCAAAGTTAGCCCCCTATAAAATTGAAAGGGCTATGCTATACTCCTTTTATGAGGCCGCACACGCAGAAACTATACTATTATTTATTCATCACCATCGCAATACTATGGAATGTGATGCTCGGAGTTGCCAACGCACAACCGCCTCTACCTGAACCTAAAGCGACTAAAATTCCCCAGCAATTGCTTGAATTTAATGTTATTTCAGCACGTGGCGCCTTAGTGGTGAACATTGAGCAAATCAAAGAAGACCAACCCAATTTCTTCCAAATAAATGGTGAACAAAATGGTCCACTTAGCGTCAGTGTTAAAGATGACACTTTATACTTACAAGCTGATGAGACAGAAAAACCGACCTCTATAACCTTAGGCGTTCATCAGATCAATCAATTAACAATTGACGGCACTAGTTCCATCATTAGCAAAAACCTGACCAGTTCATCGTTAAGTATTGATGCCAACAGCTCAGGCACAATTGAGCTATTAGGCATCATTAATCTAAATCGCATCCTTAGTTCAGGCAAAGGCCCTATCTATATTCAATGGATAGATAGCCCCAGATTGCGAGTAGATGGTAGTAATGACAGCGTAATCCATTTAGCTGGGGTTGCGAATACCGTAGAAATGCGGTTACGTGACAAGAGTCAATTCCAAGGCCAGTATTTACGTATCGACCGTATTTTCATTCAAACTAAAGATTATTCGGTAGCAAAATTATTAGTCAATAATAGTTTGCGGGCATTTGCTTACGATCACAGCAATATTTATTTTTATAAACGGCCCGCGGAACTAACTGAATTTACCTCAGGCTCCGGCAATATCCTGCAATTAGGCTGGGGGAAATAGCGACGTTTTCACCCTCTCCCACCAGGGAGAGGGCAAGGGAGAGGGGAAATTAAGTGCTACGGAGTCATAGCGATGGCAAAGATTATTACTGTAGAAACGATGCAAGAAATTATCCACCAAGTCGGCCTGCAAACTTTTATCCTTGATCTTATCATCCAATTACGCCAAAATTTCGCCCGCTGGAATGATTTTTATAAAACTCCTCGTTATGCCGCCCATTACCCACAAGGGGTCATTGAATTAATGCCCATTAGCGATCAGCACTATTTTAGCTGCAAATACGTGAATGGCCATCCAAATAACCCTGATAAACACTTATTAACTGTGGCCGCAATAGGGTTATTGGCAGATGTTGCTAGCGGCTATCCTTTATTAATTAGCGAAATGACTATACTCACCGCATTACGCACTGCCGCGACTTCGGCCTTGGCTGCATCGTACTTAGCCCCTACTCATCCCCGTTCCATGGCAATTATCGGCACTGGGGCACAAGCTGAATTTCAAATATTGGCATTGCATTCTGCTTTAGGCATTTCGCGAGTCAGTTATTACGATCGTGACCCAGAGGCCATGGCTAAGTTCGCCGATAATTTAACCCATTATCCTCTTGAACTCATAGCCGCTAAAAATGTTCAATCCGCTCTTACCGATGCTGATATTATTACCACGGCTACGGCAGCAAAAAGGCAAGCAAAAATTTTGCAAGACCACTGGATTCATCCTGGTGTCTATATAAACGCCATTGGCGGCGACTGTCCGGGAAAAACTGAACTGGACGTCAATCTGTTATTACGCAGCAAAATTGTGGTGGAAAACTTAGCTCAAACTAAACAGGAAGGCGAAATCCAACAGGATCCGAACGTCGAAATATATGCTGAATTATGGGAAATCATCAATGGTCACAAACCGGGACGACAGAATAACGATGAAATTTTTATATTTGATTCAGTGGGCTTTGCCCTAGAGGATTATACAATTCTAAACTATGTGTACCAATTAGCCACTCAGTTAAATCTCGGTCAAGAACTCAACCTAATCCCCCCTTTAACCAATCCAAAAAACCTTTTCAGCCTGACTCAGGTTTTATCGGAGACGAAAACCTCAAATTCTTAATATTTCCTTAATATTCGGCCGGTAAAATTGAACTTATGAAAAGATATCAGGTTAGATTGCCATTTAACAAAGAAGTCGCTGACCCTAATCAGGCCATTAAGGATCTCATTGTCGAATTAAATGATTTTATACGCAATGCAGGCATAAATTCTATCAATGGCTTGCGTGAAGAATTGGTTGCGAAAATCGAATCCAGGTATAATGCAGTTCTCTCCATTCTAGGTGATTTATATCAAAATATGATTGATGGCCCTCTAGATGCTTTCATCGATGCCCAACTTAAAGATTTAAATTTTGCCGTTAAGCAACTTGAAAATGACCACTTATGTCAAGTTTATACGGGAAAAATAACCTGTCGTGAAATAAGTGGAAAAATAAATTCTCTCACTCGACAAATACTTGCTTTAGAATCTTCAGCGACCCATTCCATCAGCCGGTAAGTTTCTCAGAAACCCGGGGCATGTCATCCCCGCCAGGGTTGTGAGAAATTATCTTAAACGCGTTTCAACACTATGAAGACCCAATCTTCTTGCATGTCTAGGCAGAACTGCTGCAAGGGGGGTTGGTAAGCAGCCGCAACTCGGTCAAGCTCGGACGATAAAAATCCTGATAACACCAAAAAGGCGCCCGAATTTAAATGCTGCATCAGCTTTGGTGCTAATTCACACAGTGGATTAGCTAGAATATTAGCTAAAATGATGTCCGCCTTAATCTCAGGCA
Organism: uncultured Pseudomonadota bacterium; assembly: GCA_963818985.1. GTDB lineage: Bacteria > Pseudomonadota > Gammaproteobacteria > Coxiellales > Coxiellaceae > JAFEDN01. The sequence continues at coordinate 209,025 of CAWFUJ010000004.1, forward strand.
ATTGCTCAGGCAAAACTGGGTAAATCCCCAGAAGTTCCCGCTGAAGGGAACTTTCCTTACGCCATGGGGGATCGTAAGGGGGAGCTGCGCGAAGCGCTCCTCCTTCATTCCGAGCATCGGCTCCACCGAACGCAGGATATAAACAGGAAGCCATGGACGCTGTACTCAGCGGGAATGGCGAGAAATGATTTAACTTGGCGTTATCGGTGGTGGCGATCAACGCTTGAGGATCGTGATCTACCGCCCAAACTGATCTAGCACCTAAGGCCATGGCCGCTAAACTTAAAATTCCAGATCCACAACCATAATCGATCACGGTTTTATTTTGTAAGTTTTGTTGCGCCAACCAATTTAAACATAGTCCGGTAGTAGGATGAGCGCCAGTCCCAAAGCCAAGCCCCGGCTCTATTCGTAAAATTATACCTGGATAATTATTAAAGTCTTCTTGCCAGGCCGGTAGAACCCATAATCGGTTAGCAAAACACCGTGGGGGAAATTGATTTTGGGTTACTTGCACCCAATCTTGGTCGGGCACAGAATCAATTTGATAGGTCAGCACTTTTTGTAATGCAGTTTGTAGAGCTTGAATAACGGCCTGCGCTTGATGATGCTCCGCAAACAATCCTTGAACTTGGGTATTCTTCCATAAAGGCGCTTCGTTCAACGCTTCTTGAAACAATGGTTGCTCACCTGCGTCTTGCAAACTAACAGCCAAGGCTTGATACGCAGATAAAAAATCACTGATCCATTCAATGTGATCGTCAGTGTTGATAATTAATTTCCACATATTGTCAATGTGAGATGCCTAATAATTTTTCTAAATAATGTATATTTTGACCACCTTCAATAAAGTTAGGATCTTCCATCAAACGTTGATGCAAACTGATATTGCTTTTTATCCCTTCAACCACTAATTCTTCCAAGGCGTTACGCATGCGCGCGATGGCAATTTCTCGGGTTTTACCATACACAATGAGTTTGCCAATTAATGAATCATAATAGGGTGGAATTTTATAACCGCTATATAAATGCGAATCCATGCGCACTCCAAATCCTCCCGGCGGATGATACCGTGTCACCACGCCAGGGCAAGGCATGAACGTTCTTGCATCTTCAGCATTAATTCTGCACTCGATCGCATGACCACTGATCTTAACTTCATCTTGGCTGAAACTCAGAGGCTCACCAGCGGCTATGGTAATTTGCTCCCGAACCACATCAATACCGGTAATCAATTCAGTAATCGGATGCTCAACCTGCACCCGCGTATTCATTTCAATAAAATAAAACTTACCATCCTGATATAAAAATTCAAAAGTCCCAGCGCCTCGATATCCTAGTCTTAAACAGGCTTCTACACATAATCCGCCTATTTGTTGCACGTTGCTCTTCACTAATGCCTGGCGCAGGCGCTTCTTCCAATACTTTTTGATGACGGCGTTGCATGGAGCAATCGCGTTCTCCTAAATGAACCGCATGACCATGCGTATCCGCCAGCACTTGGATTTCAATATGACGGGGATTTTCTAAAAATTTTTCCATATAGACTTCGTCCGTACCAAACGCTGCTCCAGCCTCAGTTCGCGTGGTGGCAATGGTATTTAGTAAATCTTCTTCTTTACGTACTACACGCATGCCTCGGCCGCCACCTCCACCTGAGGCTTTAATAATCAATGGATAACCAATTTTTCGACCAAGAGCCAAATTACTTGGATTATCATTACTTAGCGCGCCATCGGAACCTGGAATACAGGGGATGCCTGCTCTGGACATCGCTTTAATGGCCAAGACTTTATTGCCCATTTGGGTAATCATATCGCGAGTAGGGCCAATAAAGACAAAACCGCTTTTTTCAACTTGTTCAGCAAAATTTGGGTTTTCGGCTAAAAAACCATAGCCTGGATGAATGGCATCGACATCTGCCACTTCTGCGGCACTAATCACCGCCGGAATACTTAAATAGCTATCCGTCGAATTGGGTGGGCCAATGCATACCGCTTCGTCTGCCAACTTCACATGCATTAAATCTCGGTCTGCCATTGAATAAACTGCAACGGTTTGGATTCCTAACTCTTTGCAAGCTCGATGAACACGAAGTGCTATTTCACCTCGGTTCGCAATTAGCACTTTTTTAAACATAACTACTCAGCCTTTTCGATAATGAATAAAGGTTGGCCATATTCAACTGGTTGTTCATTTTCTATTAACCTTGCGCTCACCACCCCTGAGATATCCGCCTCAATTTTATTAAACATTTTCATAGCTTCTATTAGGCAAAGGGTATCGCCGGCTTTAATGGTATCGCCTACCGCCACAAAAGGCATCGCCCCAGAGGATGGTGCTAAATACACAGTGCCTACCATAGGTGAGAGAACTTGGTGACCATCTATGCCAGACTTTTCATTGACAGCTGCACTAGATGGAGTATGTTGAGTTTCCGTAGAACTGGCAGCAGATCTTTGCTGCAATTGGCTATGATCTAACGGCACCATTTGAATAGCGCCTGGAGTGGTTGGTATTTGACAACTAATACGAACCGACTCTTCACCAGATTTCACTTCTAGTTCGCCAATACCCGTTTCTTTAACGAGCTCGATCAGTTTTCTGATTTTGCGAGTATCCATCAATTAATTACCTCGGTTGTAAATAGTGATGCGCTGCTTGTAGTGCTAATCGATAACCCAGAGGACCAAAACCACTGATCCGACCTTTGGCGATATCCGCCAGATACGAACGGTGCCGAAAGGGTTCACGGGCATCAATTTTGCTGAGGTGCACCTCAATAAAAGGTATGGCTACGCCCAAAAATGCATCGCGCAAGGCAATGCTGGTGTGAGTATAAGCCCCTGGATTAATAATAATAAATTGAACTGAGTCGTCCATGGCGCCATGTATAGCTTCTATCAGCTCATGTTCAGCATTGCTCTGCACACAATTAAGCTGAAATTTTAGTTCCTCGGCCTGTTGCCTAACTTGCGTATGAAGCTCCTCAAGGGTAACATCGCCATAAAGATGCGGTTCCCGCTTGCCAAGCAAGTTTAGATTAGGACCTTGTAGCAACAAAATCTTCGTCATACTTGCTAGATATTAGCAAGATCGCAGCAGATGTCAACAAATTAACGTTTATAGCTTATAAATTAGTGAGGGAAGAGCTCTCTCAAAACTACCGCATACATTTTATGCACTGTGTTCATTGATCGCTTCATGGCGCTGACAAAGAAAATCATGGTGGGGTCATATTTAGTTCTTCAATTCGTTTGATAAACTCTGTGGCGGAAACTTCACCGATAATTCGGGATTGATTGGGTATATTATGCTGATGATCGAACATCACTATCGTCGGTGGAGCGATAACTTGGAAATAACGTTGTAAATTAGTATCTTCAGCATCGTTGGCAGTGACATCTGCACGCAGCAAAACCACATTCGCCAATTTTTTTTGCACTTGGGCGTTACCAAAAACCTGCTTATCCATCAGTTTACAGGCCACACACCAATCTGCATAAAAATCTAATAGCACTGGTTTTCCTGCAGACAAAATAAGCTGGTGCTGAACATCAGCGACTGTTTTCACCGCAATAAATCTAGTTTGACTAGACGCAGAACAATTTTGATTTTTTATTAACAGAGGCTGCCAAGGCGAGGTTGCTCCTTGCACCGCGCCGACTAGCAACAAAATTCCATAAACAAAAATTAGCAAGCCCAAACCTTTACTGAGACGCTGAGCCACCCCCATCACGGTATTAAATGTTTTTAAGTAAACTGCTATACCAATTGCCAAGGCTGACCAAGCCAGCATAATTATTTTTGGAGGCCAGACCCGACTAAGCATACCAATCGCTACAATTAATAAAATTATCCCCAATAATATTTCTATCGCCTTCATCCACGGACCAGGCTTCGGTAATATCCTCCGACCGAACGCGCCGATGAGCAATAATGGCACGCCCATGCCAATTCCCACCACGAATAAAGCAAGGCCGCCTACAGCCCCATTACCAGAAGCACTGATATAACTCAAAATCGCCACCAATGCTGGGGTGGCGCACGGAGATAGGATTAAAGTAGAAAGACAACCCATGGCAGCGGCACCCCATAAGCTACCCCGTCGTTGACGATCAGTTAAGCGTGCCATAGTGGCTCTTAACTTTTCTGGCAGATGGATATGGTAGAAACCAAATAACGAGAGAGCCATACCAATAAACACTAAGCTGTATAAAATTATTATCCATGGTTTTTGTAGATAAGCTTGAAGATTTTCTCCCAGTTTACCTAATAAAATTCCTACCACTGCATAGCTTATTGCCATGCTGAGCACATAGGCCAACGAGATCACAAAAGCCCGCACATAACTCATACTATCTTTACCCAAGATCATGGCGGATAGAATGGGAATCATCGGCAATACACAAGGAGTTAAAGAAATTAACAAACCCAACCCAAAAAAGCCTATCCACATTCTCCAGTGACCCCACTCAGCAAACGGTCCTGTAGACTTGGTAGGAATGCGGTCAATTGCATAGGATTCAATTTGTTTTGGCGTTGCCGCTAAGTTAATAGCGACAGTACGGGTTGTCGGCGGATAGCAATACCCTTTTTCTGAACAACCTTGAAAATTTATTTGTAATTGAAATTTTGAATCAAATGCAGAAATCACAGGAATTTCAATACGGGTGATCCCTTTATAAGCCCAATATTTTCCTAAGATAGAATTAGATTTCTCCACCGCCGGAGGAAAGTTTGCCGGCCCTAACTGCACCTCGCCATGGCTGACTGTAAATTGAAATTTATCGCGATATAAATAATAACCAGGTTGTATCTCCCACCGCACGATCACACTATGATTATTGGACGCCCATGCTTTGAATGGAAATGCCTGATCCACCAACAAGGGCGGTGGCGCTGGAGAATTTAATGGATCCGCTAATGCAACTATTACTATTAGCGTCAATAGAAACAACAGGTAAGCACTCCAACAAAATTTGTGCTTACCCATAATGACTAGCTACTATTTCTGGCAAACCAATTCTGCCTAAATAATTACAGAAACGATGAGATAAATTTTCTCTAAATAAAGAGGTAATAGTCGCTATATAACTTTTATCGATAAATGAATAAAATATATCGGGAGGAATAGTATAATAGTGCTTAAAATCTATAATAGCTTCGGGTACACGAAATGGCCCGTGCTCTGGTAGCCAATGATATCGTCTTTCCGAATCATTGTTTTTTAGCTTTTCAAATTCATTTTTATGAAATGTCCGCATTTGCTGATTAGGAATATGTAATCCATTTTTAAAAATCTCAGCTTGATAAGCGGGACAGATCAAAATGGAAAGTAATGAATTGTTGTGTGTAGAATTTTCATTCTTCAATCGATTAAAATCTTGTTGTAAATCACAATCTTGAGTGATAACCACTGCATACATTAAATCCATTTTATTTATTAATAATTCATCGTTTATTTGTTCAGCAGACAGCAATATTCTTAAATCTTTATAAATATCTCCTTGATAAATTCTATCTCCATGATGTTGTATATAAGGACAATCAACTTTTTCTAAGAACGACATATTTTTCCACAATCATTTTGGATTCCGATTTTTGATAAGCTTCGCTATGATTATCAAAGTTATCGTAGCGTGAGATATCTTTTTGGTTTTCAATAGCGGTATTTGGCGTAGAAAAATACTCTCTTTTTTCTACCGACGTTTCTTGTTCAATTTTTGATGAAAAAGTTTTTTTCATGATAACAACTCCATTTTTTCTCTTAAAGAATTTCCAATACTATTCTCAAATAATTTTTCAGCGATTTTATTTAATTTTTGTGCTGAACTTAAAATATCTTCTTCAGGAAGAGCCTTCGGTATAAAACAATCATAATCCAAAATTATTGCCGGAGTTAAAATTGGATTGGGATAACTTTTATTATATAAACCATAATTGAATATTGTAATAACATCGTCTTTTATGAAATGTAACTGATGCATAGAACGAGCGACTCGCATATTTTCTATGATTCCAGCTTTCAAGGCTTGCGATAGCTCTGAACTTAAATATCCTTCCCAATGAAAAGGATCGGGCAAAGGAATTTCAATTTCATTAATATATCTTAAACCCAGCCTTGTAAATTCCCTAATCAAATAATTCTTTTGAAAAATTTGCAATACAACCTGTACATTAGCATAAAATGAATCAAAATGCTCATATTGAAAGTGCTTATACTCAAAAACAAGCGCGTTTGACATCAAGGTAATGTATCTTTTCCCATCCTTCTCATTTTTATATTCCCATACGGAAATTTCATTTTGAGATTGAGTTTTCAATTTTCGAAAGTCAAGAAAGGGGTATTGATCTTGAATATCATTAGAAAATTTTATCTCTCGAGTTGGATTTGCACTTAATTCACTTATATTTGCAAAATCCAACCGCAAGATTACGTTAGCAAGGAAATTTTTTTTATAATACATGTACCACTTCTTTTACTATGTGTGACTAATGCTAGTATAGCAATAAAATTATTTTTATTAAATATTTGATATAATCCCAAACATGCAGAATATCAGATCGTATCTACTTCTCTCTTTATTGTGTTTTTTTTTATATATACCTGGATTATCGCAAATTCCAATCTTGGATCGCGATGAACCGCATTTTGCTCAGGCTAGCCGTCAAATGATAGAAAGTGGCAATTATTGGCAAATTAATTTTCAACATCAACCTCGCCATCTTAAGCCTCCCGGCATTTATTGGTTACAATCAGGAACAGTTAACTTATTTAGTACTCCTGAATCAACTAACCCTTGGCCTTACCGTTTACCCTCCGTGTTAGGGGCTTTGCTGGCGGTATTACTCACTTTTACCTTTGCGCGCCGGGTCAGTCATGAAAAAACTGCTTTGCTGGCGGCCATCTTACTCGCTTGTAGTTTGTTACTCATCATTGAAGCCCATCTTGCCCTCACGGATGCTGTCCTCTTGGCAACCATGGTCGCTATGCAATATGCTTTAAGCCAAATTTATTGCAGCCAAGTTTATAACGGCCAACCTGTGACATGGGTCTGGCCTTTTTGTTTTTGGGTCGCGATGGCGGCAGGCGTGCTTATCAAAGGCATCACTCCCATAGTCGCCGGATTGACTATATTAGGACTTTTAGCCTTCGATAGGCGCGCCGCTTGGTTGAAAGGATTACGATTCAGTTGGGGGCTGCCGTTATTATTGTTATTAAGTTTGAGCTGGTTAATCCCTTTCAGCCTAGCCTCTGGACATAATTTTTTATGGGATATGATTCGCGGCGATTTGCTACCTAAACTAGCGGGTAATCAACAGTCTCATGGAATGTCGTTTGGATATTTTACGCTGATTTTGACGGCAGCATTTTGGCCTGGCTCTTTGTTTATCGTCCCCGCCGGCCTATGGGCTTGGCGCCACCGCCAACAGCCGATTGTGCGTTTTTTAATAGCGTGGATTTTGTCAAATTGGATTTTTTTTGAAATAGTCCACACTAAATTACCTGAATATGTATTGCCCGTCTATCCTGCCATTGTTATGTTGGTCGCCATGGCATTAACTAATACCGAGCCGCTGCCAAAATCAAAATGGGTTTGGCTGGTGATTATTGTGCAACAAATATTATGGGTTATTTGCAGTTTAGCCTTCATTGCGGGCCTCATTTACCTGGGAGGCTGGGGGTGGTTAGCAGCTGTATTGATTATGATCGCCAGTATGTATTTACTTTTTATTTTTTACCACCCGACTCTGCATGGCTTGGCCAGCATAGGGGTCGTACTTGCCGTGATCGCTTTTATTCCCATTTGGCAAATTTCTTTACCCAATTTAAGTAATTTTTGGTTAAGTACTAAAGTGGCAGCACTGACCAAAACGGTACCCGATGCTATTACTGCAACCAATCCTCTGTTAGTGACGGCCTATCAAGAACCTAGTTTAGTATTTTTATTGGGGACAGATCGAGTGGTCATGTCTTCTTTAACCGACGCTATCATTCAAGCCAAGCAATCAGGCAATCTATTATTAGTATCCCAGAGACAGTTAGTTGAGTTAGGCAAACTTAGTCATTTAAATCACTTTACTTGGCAATCCCTAGGCACGACAGATGGAGTTCAATATAATAAAACTGGAAAAAATTTGAGGTTGTACTTAATTCAAATCAATCCCCTCTCCCGGAAGGGAGAGAGGAAAACACGAGGAGATGTGTTTTGAACGTGTTGAGAAATCCGATATTTGCTTTTGTCTTGCTTGGACTTGCTGTGGTGAGTTATTTTTTTCTCGATTTAAATCTTAGCATTTATCAACATGATATTCTCATCCACGCGCATCCCCAGTTAATCCAAGTTTTTTCTAAAATCACTTTATTGGGAGTCGGCACACCTTATCTTGTCGCAACCGCTTTAATTTTTTTATGGGCTTTTTTTCTAAAAAAAAATAAGGGCTTAGCCTGGATGGCGCTTTATGTATTGATGGCAATACTTGTTTCGGGTGTGATTTGTGATGTGATTAAAATGATCGCAGGCAGAGCACGTCCAACTATGTTTTTCTCTGATCAATTATATGGATTTTATTTTTGGCAGCTACAAAACCGCATGCTTTCATTTCCATCGGGTCATGCTACGACCATAGCGGCTGTAGCAACCGCTTGCAGTTTATTATTTCCGCGTTGGCGATGGGTTTTCTTTATTTTAGTTATTTTTGTCGCTATGAGTCGGGTAATTGTTGGCGCGCATTATTTAAGCGATGTGATGGTGGGTTCTTATTTAGGATTTATTATTGCTTATTGGCTATACGTTTATTTTGCTAAAAAAATGCCAAAAATTCATACGTCCCCCTCACCCTAACCTGCTGCATTATTTTTTTGATGGCTCATCTATATCTAAATGGAATTTATGTAAAAAACGCTGCACGGCTGGAGCTATAATTGTACCCATGATAAGGATAAAACTTAAACCACTAAAAAGTGCATATACGCCCGCAAATATTTTCCCCCCTTTGGTAGTTAATGGTCCGAATGGTCCCATGCCCGATAAAATCATCGAGGCATTAGCAAAGGAGTCAATCCAAGACATTTTTTCAAAATGATGATATCCACTCATTCCAATAAATAGCGCACCCATAATCATACTTAAACCAATTGAGGCACTGAGTAATAAACGCTTTAGAAATTTATGGAACGGTAACAATTTACGATGAGATTCTTGCATAATTACCTGCTGGAAAACTATAAAAAAATGATAACCGTCACGTAATGGCGTCAACTTAAGCTAAAACCCAATGCCGTCATCCCCCGCGCGCAAGCCTGTCATCCGCGGGATGACGAACTTGTTAAGATTTTTTCAACATTTGACGCAAAACGTAATGTAAAATTCCACCATGCCGGTAATAAGATGCTTCATCTTGGGTATCAATTCGGCTTCTTAATTTAGCATGCTCGATGTTACCGCCAGGGCGGATGATTTGCATGCTCAGAGTCATCCCCGGCTCAATACAACTACTTAAGCCGTCGATGTTAATTTGCTCTTCTCCCGTCAGTTTTAAAGTTTTTCTGTTATGGCCTTCAGTAAACTCCAACGGCAATACCCCCATCCCAATCAGATTGGAACGGTGAATTCGCTCAAAACTTTCGGCAACAACCGCTTTAACTCCCAATAGCAAGGTTCCTTTCGCCGCCCAGTCGCGCGAAGAACCCGTACCATATTCTCTGCCCAGCAATAATCACTAAGGGAAGCTCTCTTGCTGATACTGCATGGCTGCATCATAAATAGACAGACGTTCTCTAGCCGGAAAATGCAAAGTAAATCCACCCTCCACTCCTGGCACCATTTCATTGCGAATACGAATATTGGCAAACGTCCCGCGCATCATCACTTCATGATTGCCTCGCCGCGCTCCATATGAATTAAAATCTTTAATAGCACGCCATGGATTGCAGATATTTTCCAGCTGGACTGTCGGCTTTAATAGAACCCGCAGGGGAAATATGATCCGTCGTTACACTGTCCCCCAACAACGCTAAAATACGTGCGTTTTTAATATCTCGGATAGGAGGAGGTTCGGCGGTCATATTGGCAAAAAACGGTGGATGCTGAACATACGTTGAATCGTTTCGCCATTCGTAAGTCATACTCGCGGTGATCGGAATGTTTTTCCATTGTTCATCACCATTAAACACTTCTGAATATTCTTTGGAAACATGCTTTGATTAACTTCCTGCAGCGCAGCGGTTATTTCTGCTCGTGTCGGCCATAAATCTTTTAAATAAATGGATTACCATCCAAATCCTGCCCTATCGGTTCGGTACTTAAATCGATTTTAGTCGTGCCTGTTAAAGCATAAATGACGACTAAGGGCGGCGACCCTAACCAATTAACTTTAGTCAAAGGATGGATCCGGCCCTCAAAATTACGATTACCTGATAGCACCGCCCCCACCAGCAATTCTTGATTTTGAATGAGCTGAGTGACATTTTCCGGTAAAGGCCCTGAATTGCCAATGCAAGTCGTGCAACCATAACCCACCAAATAAAATCCCAATTGTTCCAAATACGTTTAACAAATCAGTTTTAATTAAGTAATCGGTCACTACTTTTGAACCTGGTGCAAGAGAAGCTTTTACCCATGGTTTTGCCTTTAAGCCTCTTTCAACCGCTTTTTTTGCAACTAAACCTGCAGCCAGCATCACCTATGGATTTGAGGTATTGGTGCAACTGGTAATTGCGGCAATAACCACATCGCCATGGCCCATGTCATACCCTTCCATATTCTGAAAACGTTGATCCATTTCTGCGCGTTTTCCAGCTTGCTCAATGGCTTGTTCGGTGGTTTTGCGCAATTCGCTTAAACTCACTCGATCTTGCGGACGTTTTGGACCGGCTAAACTCGGCTCCACAGTATTTAAATTTAAGAATAAAGTCTCGGTAAGAACGTAGGTTCGGGGCTGTTCTCATCATGCCACATGCCTTGCGCCTGAGCATAGGATTCGACCAATGCAATGGTTTGCGGATCGCGATTAGTCAGCTGCAAATATTTAATGGTTTCCTCATCAATAGGGAAATAATCCACAAGTTGCGCCATATTCAGGAGCCATATTGCCAATGGTGGCCCGATCGGCTACCGATAAATCCCCTAAGCCCGGTCCATAAAACTCCACAAATTTGCCCACCACCCCTTTGGCGCGCAACATTTGAGTCACCGTTAATACCAAATCAGTGGCGGTCATCACCTTATGGTAAGTTGACCTTCTAAACGAAACCCAACCACCTCCGGGATTAACATAGATATCGGTTGACCCAGCATAGCGGCCTCTGCCTCAATGCCGCCCACGCCCCATCCTAATACCCCAAGTCCATTGATCATGGTAGTGTGGCTATCGGTGCCCACCAATGTATCAGGGAAAGCGGTTGCCCATTTTGGTCTTGCTGTGACCATATTCCTTGCCCTAAATATTCTAAATTAACTTGATGACAAATTCCGGTGCCGGGGGGAACTAACCGAAAATTACTAAAAACCTTTTGCCCCCATTTTAGAAATTGATAGCGCTCATGATTTCGCTCAATTTCAATTTGGACATTGCCCTCATAAGCATGGGAATTACCGAACTCATCCACCTGGACTGAATGATCGATAATTAAATCGACTGGACACAAGGGATTAATTTTTTCTGGATTGCCATCCATATGAGCCATGGCAGTCCGCATGGCGGCTAGATCCACGACAGCCGGCACCCCGGTAAAATCTTGCATTAAAACCCTTGCTGGATGGTAAGCAATTTCATGATCTGAACGTTGCCTCTTAAGCCAATTCACGACAGCTTTTATATCAAGATCGGTAACTTTTTTTCCATCTTCATGACGTAGAAGATTTTCCAATAGTATTTTTAAAGAAAAAGGTAAATGATCAATTGGTCCTAACTGCTTAGCGGCTTCAGGCAAACTATAGTAAAAATATTTCTGACCGTTGACAGTCAATTCACGACGCGACTGGAAACTATCTAGCATAAAAATGACTCCGAGATTTTAACAAGTTATACGAGCCAGCATGTACCTTCGATATCCCCCTCTCCCACCAGGGAGAGGGAGAGGAATAGTAAACTACGTACCCAGGATTAAATGTTCGCATTTAATCATAGTCTAGTATAATCGTCATTCTTTTCTTGATAAGCCCTTGAATTTTGAAAAGCAGTCCTTATATGTGAGGTATAGGCGTTGGTGGGCATAGCAAGCCACCAGCAAAGCATAAGTAACTTAAACAGATGGAGAAAACTATGGCAGCATTGGCTGAAAGAGTTAATTTAAAAATTAAACCCTTAGGTGATCGTGCACTAGTCGAAAGACTTGAAGCAGACCTAAAATCCCCCGGTGGAATTGTCATTCCTGGCAGCGCTAAAGAAAAACCTCAAGAAGGAATTGTTCGCGCGGTAGGCCCTGGTGGTAAAGATAAAAATGGCGTCGTGACTCCATTAGCGGTAAAGGTCGGCGACAAAATTATCTTCGGCAAATACTCTGGCAGCGAAATCAAAATCGAAGGCAAAGAGTATGTGGTGGTACGTGAAGACGACATCATTGGAATCATTGAATAAACAACTTTTTTAAAATGAGGTAAACAAATGGCTGCAAAACTTATTCAACATGGAGATAGCACCAAACGTGCATTAATGCGTGGTGTTGACATCTTAGCAGACGCAGTAAAAGTAACATTAGGCCCAAAAGGCCGCAATGTCGTGCTCGATGCTAGTTTCGGCGCACCAAGAATCACCAAAGACGGTGTCTCAGTGGCTAAAGAAATTGAATTGGTCGATAGATTTGAAAATATGGGCGCACAGATGGTCAAAGAAGTTGCTTCGCAAACTTCTGACTTGGCTGGTGACGGTACGACAACGGCCACGGTATTGGCTCAAGCTATCCTTAAAGAGGGCATTCGTTCTGTGGCTTCAGGCATGAATCCTATGGACATTAAACGCGGTCTAGACAAAGGCATGACTGCAGTGATCGCTGAACTCAAGAAGATTTCTAAACCTTGCAATGACGATCGCGCCATTGCTCAAGTGGGCACAATTTCTGCTAATGCTGATGAAGCCATTGGCCGAATAATTGCTGACGCCATGGGTAAAGTAGGCAAAGAAGGCGTCATCACCGTAGAAGACGGCTCGGGCTTAGAAAATGAACTCGAGTTCGTTGAAGGTATGCAATTTGATCGTGGTTATCTATCACCTTACTTTATTAATAACCAGCAAAACATGAGCGCGGAATTAGATCACCCATTGATTCTGGTGGTCGATAAGAAAATTTCCAATATCCGTGAAATGTTACCGATTTTGGAAAGCGTTGCTAAAGCTGGCAAACCATTGTTAATTATAGCGGAAGATGTAGAAGGTGAAGCGTTAGCTACTTTGGTGGTTAATACCATTCGCGGCATTGTTAAAGTAGTTGCAGTCAAAGCGCCTGGCTTTGGTGATCGTCGCAAAGCGATGCTACAAGATATCGCGGTATTAACAGGCGCCAAAATGATCTCCGAAGAACTCGGTTTAGAATTAGATAAAACCACTTTGGAAGATTTAGGTTCAGCAAAACGCGTGGTTGTCACCAAAGACAACACCACCATTATTGATGGCAGCGGCAAAGACAAGGATATTAAAGCTCGCATTGAACAAATCCGCCAAGAAATTGAAGCCAGCACTTCTGATTATGACAAAGAGAAATTGCAAGAACGTTTGGCTAAATTGGCCGGCGGTGTTGCCGTTATTAAAGTGGGTGCGGCCACTGAGGTGGAAATGAAGGAGAAAAAAGCCCGGGTTGAAGATGCATTGCACGCAACTCGTGCCGCAGTTGAAGAAGGTATTGTTCCAGGCGGTGGTGTCGCATTGATCCGTGCATTACGTGCTTTGAAGAATATCCAAGTCTCTAACCACGATCAACAAGTGGGCGTTGATATTCTCCGTCGCGCAATGAATACGCCTTTGCGTCAAATCGTTGCCAATGCTGGCGAAGAACCTGCCGTCATTCTAGCTAAAGTTGAAAGCAATAACAGCGAAAGCTATGGCTACAATGCAGCCACAGGGGAATTCGGCGACATGATCGAAATGGGTATTTTGGATCCCACCAAGGTGACCCGCACTGCGCTACAAAATGCAGTGTCGATTGCTGGCTTAATGATCACCACAGAATGCATGATCACTGATGCTCCGAAAGAAGATCATGCTCATGGTGGCGGTGAAGGCGGCGGTGGAATGGGCGGCATGGGAGGAATGGGTGGTATGGGCGGCATGATGTAAGCCTTTCCTGTCTTTTCAAGTTTAAAACCCCGCTTCGGCGGGGTTTTTTTTCCCTACTAGTATGTCATCCGCGATCAAGTCGCGGGATGACGAAAAGAGGAATTTAAATGCTTAGTAGTCAATATCTAATGCCTAATAGTAAGAATTGGTCAGCAGGAAACCAGGTAGATACTTTTTATTTAATGCAACGGGCTGGTTTAATACAAAAACTTACTGCTGATAATTATATTTGCTTACCGCTGGGAGCCAGAATATTACAAAAAATTAAGGCCATTGTGCATGAAGAAATAGAAAAAGAGGGCGGCCTAGAAATTATTTTACCCGGGCAACATCACATCGATCGACAAAAGGCGGTGATTGAATTGATGCGTCATCAAATTCGTAGTTTTAAACAGCTGCCGCGAATATTTTACCAAGACTTGGAGATTTATTTTTTTCATCTTGACCCTGGCTCATTGCATGAAATTTATCAAACACTCATGAATCTTTGGCAACGAATTTTTTTAAAGCTTGAAATATCATCAGCTTCGCATGTTTATCAGCATGAAGAAATCAACGTAACTGTGCTATTGGCTGATGGCAAAGCCACAAAATTACAGCTGGGTTATTATGGTCTAGATTGGCTGCATTTAATCTCAACCATTGCTGCACAACATCAAGATGAATTTGGTATTATTTGGCCGGAAAAAATTGCTCCCTTTCAAATTGGAATTATTCCTTTGCAAATGCAAAAATCTTACCGAGTTCGTGCTGCTGCCGAACAATTGTATCAGCAGTTACAAGCCACCGGCTTTACAGTTTTTCTGGATGATCGCAAGGAACGGCCAGGCTTGTTATTTGCTGAAATGGACCTTTTAGGGATCCCCCACCGATTATTAATCACCGAACGAGGTTTAGATAGCGGAACTGTAGAATATAAGTCACGCCGCACGAGCCAAATACAACATCTAGAACTTAATTCCATTCCCCCTCTCCCCCCGGAGAGGGGATAATACAAAAGATCGAATTTTGAACTATATTTAGATTGTTGAAAGTCATATCCTTAGGAGAATTCTATGAGAAAAGCCATCCTTATCTCAATGGTGGCGGCTTTTGCAGAATGCGTTATTTATTCTAATGCTCAGGCTGGAATTTATGCCACGATGGTCTTAAATTATCACCCAAACAATGCTTACTGTGAGGATTTTATTAATTCGGGCGCTTTATATATGTCAGTCAATCCCGGGATTCCTGAGAGTGTGACTGGTAAAGTCAGCGCTATCGTCAACTCTAATAATACCGTTGCTTTACTTAATTTTAATCCCGGAGTCACTAAAATTGTTCCAACAATAGATGAAGGCATTTATTGTCCTGCCAAATGTGCCATTGTTAATCAAAATATCAGTTGCCGAAGAGCGTGCTCATTTGTCGTTAGAAATTTTTATGCTGCACAAATTCCAACCTATGCTGTGCCAAATGGCACAATCAGGATCGAATGTCCAACACTGACCATGTCTAAATATTTAAATTACCCGAGTTATCCTTACTCAAATTATCCTTACAATCGGCCTTGAACACACTTGCCATTTATAGCACCTAGTCGCAGAATACGAGCATTAGATGTAAATGATAATCATTATCATTCAGCCCTGCCACTGCTTGTTCTAAAATAAATCTTTAATTGGCAGACAAATCACCAATGTTGGCCTATATTTATACCCATCAATCACCGTACATATAAAAAAGGAGTTTTCATATGAAGGGATTAGTCATCAGCAGTTTAGCTGGCTTGATTATTGCGAGCTTTGGAATCAGTTATGCGGATGTGGTTAACGTGACCGTTATTAACAATTCTCCACAATCTGCGCGAATTGCTAACGAAGCATTAATCATTTCTCCCAGTAATAACCAACCCCCCAAACAATATACTGTGCCAGCCATGTTTAAAATGTTCAGTACAGATTATAAATACCCAAACCCTATCCATCTTGCCCATGCAGGATCTCGAGTCAGGTGTAGCTGGACCAGCGAACCTATCGGCGTACAAGTGATTAATAATTTAGTATTAAATATTGGCACCGATCCAACTACTAAAAAACCAAACTGCCTAATTGACTGGCAATAAGATGTACTTCTTGCACATTTTTGAAACAGATACTACACTTAAAGATACTTTATTTAAACAACGATGGAGACATTTGTATGAAACGAATTATTATAACCTCAGTTATTGCTGCCTTATCTTTGGCCGGCATGGGGATTTCCCAAGCACACGTAAGCCATCAAGGCTCGACGGGAACCAGCCATACATATTTGGTTAAAGTTGAAGGCAAAGGTGGCATGGGCACTAAACACGAAGCTGTGATTGTAGAAGGGAAAACTGTCAAAGGTAATGAAGTTAAAGATCTCAAACTTTCAGAAGGTCAAACACCAACAGTTAAATTTGGCTCAATGGAGTGCACAGTTAAACATGGCCATATGAACAAGAATGAAATTGAAGTTAAAATTAACCACAAAAATGGAACTTGCGAAGCTTTCGTTTCAAAATCTGGTCATCATAAATCTCATGAAAATAAAAATATGAGCAATGAAAATAAAAATACGAGCGTAAAAACTCAATCTACTAAATACTAAAATTTAGCATTAAGTAGGGCTAGCCATAAAGATGTGGCTAGCCCAACTTTTTCGCCATTGATATTCACTGCGTAATTTCAAAAACTCTTCCGGTACTTGATTCGAATTTTTTAATAATTTCTGTCGCATGTGGTCAGTATGTGCCAGGGGATCATAAACAGCCAACGCCAACTCTTGCCAATTATTTATTTTTTTATCTATCCCTTGTGGCCATGCTACTTCCTCCAATTTTTTTTCCGGCCATCCAAAAAATGTTTGCGCCTCTTTATATAGCATGAGACTGGCGCGGTATTTTGCTTCGATACTATAGCCAGCGATATGCGGGGTGGCAATGAGCGCTTGTTTTAACAACCGCAAATCAATATCGGGTTCATTTTCCCATACATCCAAACATAAATGTAAATGCGTTTGTTGTAATAAAACCTGGGTATCAATGAGTTCTCCCCTGCCTGCATTAATCAATACGCAACCAGGTTTTTGACGCTTTAAAAAATCATCATTGAGTAAATGATAACTAGCAAATGGCCCTTCATAGGTTAAAGCAGCATGGACACAAATTAAATCGACGTCTGACACTTGATCGAGTGGCACTGAATTAAAATCAATCTGTCGTTGTTGACGGGGCGGGTCGTTTAATACGACTTCCCAGCCCAATTGCCGCAAAAAATCGGCCACGCAACCACCAACTTGACCTACGCCGATGATAGCGGCCCGGCCAGGTACATTGCAAAGTCCCTTTTTCTGCAAAGCAGCCAAACAACATAAGATATATTCAGCAACAGTGACTGCATTTGCTCCAGGGGTATTAGCCCATTTGATACCCTTGCTTTCAAACCAGTCCACATCTAAATGATCAAAACCAGCGGTAGCAGTACCGACAAAGCGTATTTGGCTTTTGGCCAATAGCTGCTCATTCACTTTCGTCAGGGTACGAACCCACAACATATCCGCGTCTAATAAATCCTCAGGACCAATATCCCTTCCCGATTTTTTGATTAGCACGCAGTGATCCGCTAACAATTCATCAACCAACGGTATTTTATCATCAACGACTATTTTCAAATTTTGCCTTAATATAAAATTGTATTTCCCCTCTCCCTGATGGGAGAGGGGAAATACCAGAATGTGATAGACTCGGTGGGTATTTTAACATAAAATACCTCTGCGAAGGGGCTTCCTAGGCAATGAAATTTTTTTTAAAAAATACATATCTCTTTTTTATTTTTGCGCTATGCTTAGGGCCAGGGTCTATTTATCAATCGTATGCGGCGACAACAATTGCAATAGTTCAGGGTGTCAGCGAAAAAGACTTAAATATTCCCCAACCGCAAGCAACCCCACGTTTTTCCAAATTTCTGACCCTACCCGAGGCCATAGTCTTGGCGCTACGAAATAATCCAAATGTCCATAGCAGCCGTTTACAAAGAATAAACGACAAATATGCCCTGGAATTGGCCAACTATGCATTTCAACCCCATTTTAATATAACCGGCAATACCGTGTTCACGGAAGGTCATAAAACTGGCTACAATTTTAATCCCGGGGTCAGCCTAGCAACCAAATGGGGAACACAGCTATCGATCAATAATACCACCGATTTAAAAGGCACCCAGCAAGAACAAGTATCCGTCACCCAACCTTTATTACGCGGATTTGGTGCTGTTAATCAATTCAGCTGGCTGAACACTCAAGATAGTGAATTAATTGCGCGTTTGAGTTTTAAGACCAGTATTACCGATATCATCACCCAAGTCATTACCACTTACCGACAAGTCGTTCAGGATTATAATAATCTTAAAGTGCAAAAAAAAGCTCTACGACGCGAAGAACAAACTGAAAAACAATATCGGCTACGGACCAAGTCAGGAAAAATGGCGCCAAGTGAATTATTGCAAGAGCAAGCCAATTTGGCCAATACCCGCTTAGAGACCTTGCGGCAAGAAAATACCGCTCAACAGGATTATCAAACTTTATTAGATACCTTAGGATTATCACCTAATTCACATTTAAAATTAGATACAAATATCAATTTTCATGCATATAAGGCCCCAACCAAAGAGCAAGCGATCGAGATTGCACTTAATAATAATCCTCAATATGTTACTCAAACAATTCAGATTAATGCGGCAGAACGAGCGGTACAAACTGCTAAAAATGATTTATGGTGGCAGCTTGATGTCAGCGCCGAATCTAATCTAGTGACTAGCCATGGTAACTTTCCAGGTGTTACTAGTCTTAGTGAATTAAGCACCACCAATGCACCCAGCATCACTTTACAATTATCAATTCCTTTTCGTGAAATTGATAAAAAAGCCGCATTGGTGAATGCCAAAGTCGCATTGGCTCAAGCTCAAGATGCGTTGGAACAAAATAAACGGACTTTGATTAGACAAGTCATCAATGATTTAAACAATTTAAATAATCTATTGGATCAATTAAATATCGCTGCACTAGGGATATCTTTGCAGCGCAAGAATTTTAATGCTGAACAGATTAAACAACGATATGGGCAAACTACCGCATTGAATGTTAATATTATACAAGATCAATTACTGCAGCAGGAAATTAATTTTGTCAACAGTCAAATCGGTTATTTGAATAGTGTCACTGAATTTGAAAATTTATTAGGCAAAACCCTTAACGGTTGGGGTGTTGAATTGAGGTATTAACCATGTCATCGCCAGTATGCAAATGGAAATTAGCTAAATATTTTTTTTATGGATTCTTAATCAGTTTATTATTGAGTATGAATGCTTGTCATAATAAGAAAACTGCAAAGAAATCCGAAAACTATACAGTTATTACCGCAGAAGCAAAACCGATTATCACGTCCTTACATTACTCCGGAACTTTAGCGCCGCTGTCTTCTAAATTGATTTTAAGTCCGATTGCTGGGCGTATTACCAAGGTATACTTCACTTACGGCCAACAAATTGAAAAAGGCCAGCAGTTGTTTTCTATTGATGCGACCAAACTCACCGAAGATTACCGAAAAACTGTGAGTAACTATTTAGAAAAAAAACAAAGTTATGAAGCTGGAATTGTTTCATTCCAAGGAACCGAAGCTTTGCATAAAGCAGGAGTTATCTCCAATGAAGAATATGTGACGGCAAAGAATCACCAAAAGAGTGACACCTTAAGTTATTATCAGGCACGTTACGATTTAGAAAAATTATTACCGCTCACCAATATTTCTATTGAATCCATCGAGAAATTAAATTTATCCGATGTTAAAAAAGTGAATCAAGTTTTAAATAAAGCCTTTAACGAGATAAATGTCATTTCTACTTCGAATGGAATCGCCTTATTTCCTACCTCTCAAGAAAAGAAAGATGATTCTAGTAGCGGTATCGTCAATGTCGGCGATGAAGTTAAAAACGGACAACTGATATTATCTATCGGCGATCTAAGTGGATTTTCGATGAAAATTAATGTCAGCGAAATTAGTGTCAACCTGATCAAGCCTGGGATTCCCGCGATCATCACCGGCGATGCTTTTCCAGGAATAATTTTGAATGGAGGCGTCGTTTCGGTCGCAGGCCAAGCAAGTCCACAAGAAGGTGAAAACGGTTTAGGAATGTTTGAAGTGAGAATTAGAATTCCATACGTTACGCCTGAGCAGCAACGTATTATTCACGTCGGAATGAGCGCAAAAGTGCAATTAAACATTGCTGAAAAACCGCAAATATTAGTGCCTATCAAAGCAGTCTTCTCCCAAGATGGTAAAAAAATGGTAACAATCATTGATAAATCTGGACAAAAACACAACGTGGCTGTCATTACTGGCAAAACTACTCTGACTGATGTGGCGATTGTCGAAGGAATTTCACCCGGAGACCGAATTGTCGTCCCTCATTGAATTAAAAGATGTGATTAAAACCTATATCATGGGCAAAGAAAAATATGTTGCTCTTAAAGGTATTAATTTAAAAATCGATCGCGGCGAATTATCAACCATTATCGGCGCTTCAGGATCAGGTAAAACGACCACCATGAATATTTTGGGTTTACTGGATCGTCCCTCCGAAGGTAAATATTTTCTTGAAGGCATTGATACATCGACGTTTACCTTAGATCAACTTGCCGACTTGCGCAACGAAAAAATAGGGTTTATTTTCCAGTCCTTTTTTCTATTGCCAAAACTAACCGCCTTGCAGAATGTGATGCTACCATTGGCATATCGGCGCAATCATCCACCTACCGATCGTCGAGATAAAAACCGGGCCCGCAATATGCTATCTAAAGTGGGTATGGACGAATATGCCTCCCACCGACCCTATGAACTGTCTGGCGGTCAACAACAACGTGTCGCTATCGCCAGGGCTTTGGTCGGCAACCCCAGTATCATTCTCGCCGATGAACCAACAGGTGCACTTGACACTAAAAATAGTCAAGATGTTTTGGCATTGCTTAAAGATCTAAATAAAAACGAAGGCGCAACCATTGTCATCATCACCCACGACCCTGAAGTGGCAAAACGCTCGAACCGGATTATAAAAATTTTTGATGGGAAAATTGTTAGTTGAGGATTGTCCCCCACGTGCACCATGTTATCTCACGTGCAGCGTGTCATCCCGCGGCTTGACCGCGGGATGACATGGTGCGAGAGAATTATTTGAACGGAGGATTTTATGGGTTTTTTAGCACATATCCGTGAAGCATTAATGAATTTATTTGCGGCTAAGTTGCGCTCTCTTTTGGCTATTTTAGGCATTTTGGTAGGTACAGGCTCGGTGGTGGCATTAATCTCATCGAGTCAACTCGCGACCGAACATGCATTATCACAATTTAAAAAATTAGGTACCAATTTATTAGCAGTCACTATCTCCTCAAATCCGGGCAATGCCGGTCGTCGCGGTGGTGGCCAAGCTCGGAGTTTGAACGTGGAGGATATGCCACTCGTCAAAAGTCAGATTCCAGCCATCGAAAAAATCGTGCCATATACCACATTATTTCAACCGCTACGCTTTCAAGATTTAGAGTTTAACGGCCAAATTTTAGGAGCAACTGAAGCACTGGCCGACATTGTCAAAATCAAAATTGCAGAAGGGAGATTTGTTTCCTTTCTAGATGGCAATAACTTTTATTGTGTCATTGGCGCTGGGATTGGCCAAAAGATTCGTGAAAAGGGTCTTGAACCGATTAACCAACAAATCAGTGTCGGTAAAAATTTATTTACGATTATAGGAGTTGCAGAAAAGTGGGAACCCAATTTATTTTTATTTGCGGATGTGAATGAGGGTATTATTATCCCCATAGGTTTATCTTTTATACTTAGTCCAGAACTGCAAATTCAAAATATCTTATTACAACTTTATCCCAACAATTCGCTTGACTCCGTTAGAACACAAGTGACTTCCGTGTTCGCGACCATGACCCCTGATAAACAAATTCGTTTTCGTGATCCGCAACAAATTATTGATATTGTCAGTAAACAACGTAGTACTTTTACGTGGCTGCTGAGCGCCATCGGCGGGATTTCGCTATTGGTGGGCGGCATCGGAGTGATGAATATTATGTTAGTCTCAGTGATCGAGCGGCGCAAAGAAATTGGGGTACGAATGGCGATCGGCGCGCGCCGTAAAGATATTTTAGAAATGTTTTTAATTGAATCGGTTGTTCTCACCGGCTTTGGCGGATTAATAGGTGTCATCATCGGCACCCTCACGACTTTACTACTCGCGCTTTTATCGGGCTGGGAATATTCCTTTCATATTTTTCCGGCAGCATTAGGGTTTGTGGTGTCGACCACCGTGGGCATGTTTTCCGGGTTTTATCCCTCCTACCGTGCATCGCAATTAGACCCGATAGCGACTTTACAGTCGGCATAACGCTGTCATTCGGAAAAACAACCTTGTCATCCCGGATAAACGCTGCGCGTTTTCCGGGATGACAAGGTTAGTTTTCCAAGATGACCGCGTTTCTATTCTTTTGAAAACCATTCATCCAAACGGAGCTGAGCTTCTTCGATACCTTGATGCTGCATGGCTGAAAAGATTTGCACACTGATATAAGTACTATATGGAGCTAAGGCTTCACTCACCTCTTTTAAAACTTTACGCCCTTCGGCCGCGGTTAATTTATCCGCTTTAGTCAGAAGAATATGAACTGGCACTTCGCACTGTATGGTCCAAGCAATTAATTGCTCATCGATCTCTTTTAAAGGATGGCGAATATCCATGACTAAAATCAAGCCCCGCAAACACTGACGAGTTTCTAAATATTCATTAGTGGTATGTTGCCAACGCTCTTTGATTGTTCGAGGCACCTTAGCATAGCCATACCCTGGTAAATCCATCAAGCGACGATCTTTTTCAAAAGAAAATATATTGATCATTTGAGTTTGGCCGGGAGTACTGCTGGTCCTAGCTAAGCCTTTAATACCAGTAATGGCATTGATAGCGCTGGATTTCCCAGCATTAGAACGGCCAATAAAAGCCACTTCCCAGCCCTTGTCTGCTGGTAATTGATTAAGCTCTACTGCGCTTTTTACATATTGCGCTTGATGATAATCGAACTTGGCTTGACGAACTAATTTCATTAAATTTCACCACGCTGATAACGCTTAGTCATTTGATCAAACGATAATATTGTATGAATGCGCTTGGCTTGACCTGCCGTACCAAAGGCTTCATAACGTTCTTTACAGATTTTTCGCATGGCCACTCGCGATTCGCCTAAATATTTCCGCGGGTCAAATGCATCAGGATGCTTAGCAAGATATTGACGGATCGCTCCTGTGGCCGCCAATCGTAAATCGGTATCTATATTGATTTTGCGTACCCCAGACTTAATGCCTTTTTGAATTTCTTGGACGGGAACTCCATAAGTTTCTTTGATTTTACCACCGTTTTTATTGATGATTTCCAACCAATCTTGGGGGACCGAAGAAGATCCATGCATGACTAAATGCGTATTCGGTATCCGTTTATGAATTTGGCGAATGCGCTCAATGACCAACACTTCACCGGTGGGTGGCTTTGAAAATTTATAAGCGCCGTGGCTAGTGCCAATGGCAATTGCCAAGGCGTCCACATGGGTGGCTTTAACGAATTCAGCGGCCTGCTCAGGATCGGTCAGCATTTGTTCTTCATTTAATTTGCCTTCAGCTCCAGACTCATCTTCTTTGGCTGCATGCATCGTTTCCAACGATCCTAATACCCCTAATTCTCCTTCTACCGATACTCCGCAAGCATGAGCCATCTCAGTGACTTTGCGAGTGACTTTCACATTATATTCGTAGTCACTGGGTGTTTTCATATCTTCTAGTAATGAGCCATCCATCATTACCGAAGTGAATCCTAATTGAATCGAGCGCTGACAAATGGAGGGTGAACCACCATGATCTTGATGCATACAAATCGGAATAGTCGGCCATTCTTGTGCGGCCGCTTGAATTAAATTATAGATAAAAGTGGGTCCAGCATATTCGCGCGCTCCTGCAGAGGCTTGCACAATCACCGGACTTTCAGTCTCAGCAGCCGCTTCCATTACCGCCCTGATCTGTTCTAAGTTATTGACATTAAATGCTGGCACGCCGTAATCGTTTTCGGCTGCATGATCTAATAATTGTCGTAAAGTAATTAATGGCATGAAAACTCCTTTAAGATTCGATGTTATGTGATTTTAGTAACAAAACACAAATACAAATGATTGCAATAATAAATAATGTTAACAAACCGATCGTATAAATGCTTTTGCTTAGGTTTTCTTTACTAAATGCTTGGGGATTGCCTCGAATCGTACGCACTAAAAACCATAGCATTAACGCCGCGCCGATGATATATAAAATATTAGTCCAATTTGCCATCATTTTTTTGCAACTTCTCTATATCAGGATTATAGATTAATGCCAATATTTTATCCTGGATACCGGCGAAGGCCGGTATCCAGGATAAATATCAATCTTTAATCGTTTTTTCCTTAAGATTGAGTAACCCAAATTAAATATTATAGAACCTCAGAAACTTTTAATATTTTTAAGGCATTTGAACCGCCGGTTACTCCAGCATGATCTCCCTTGGTTAAAATAACTAAATCATTTTCAGATCTAAATTGAGATTGAATACAGTGCGTATCGCTTCGCGATTGATAACGTGGTAAGGAAATTGAGTCACGTCAAAAGCAATCGGGAAAACACCTCGATACAATGACATTCTGCCTAAGGTTCTTGGATAACGACATAATGCATAAATAGGTATTGCCGTGCGAATCCGTGACATCCACAAGGGGGTTCGACCTGATTCTGTTAAAGTGACAATTGCTTCAATATTTAAATGATTTGCAGTATACATCGTGGCCATAGCAATGGCTTCATCGATACGTTCAAACCGATTTCTATACGATGCCTGACCAATGCAGACTGGGCTGCTGCTCGACTGACCGGCATATACGCGCCATCGCTCTCCACCACCGTCACCGGATAATGGCCGCTGGCTGTTTCAGCCGATAACATCACCGCATCGGCATGGTCTAAGACAGCATTGGCAACATCAGACACTTCAGCGCGAGTTGGCA
Organism: uncultured Pseudomonadota bacterium; assembly: GCA_963818985.1. Taxonomy (GTDB): domain Bacteria; phylum Pseudomonadota; class Gammaproteobacteria; order Coxiellales; family Coxiellaceae; genus JAFEDN01. Next base: position 234,432 of record CAWFUJ010000004.1, read on the forward strand.
CGAATTATTGACCATGCTCTCCATCATTTGAGTAGCGATAATGACTGGTTTATTTAAATGGCGGGCGCGACGAATAATTTCTTTTTGGACTAAAGGTACTTCGGCATCCCCGATTTCTACCGCTAAATCTCCGCGAGCAACCATCACCCCATCACTGGCTTCGATAATTTCGTTAATGCCAATACCGCTTCGGTCCTTTCAATTTTAGCAATAATTCCGGTTATATTATTTTTTTGATCGGGGGCATATTGATTCATCAAATCACGAGCATTGACGAATATCAGTGGCATTGCGCGGAAAAGATATGGCCACATAATCTACTTCCAAACTTAAGGCAATTTTCAAATCCTTTTGTCTTTTTCTGTCAGCGCTTCTGCCGTTAAGCCACCGCCTAAGCGATTGATACCTTTATGATTGGATAGCACACCACCGACCATAACACGGCAAATTATTTTTGAATCGCTGACTTCTTCAACCTGAAAACGTAAACGACCATCATCAAGTAAAAGGATATCTCGCGCTTTGACATCGTTAGGTAAGTTTTTATAATCAATGCCCACACATTCTTCTGTGCCGGCGTTTTCATCAAACTTGGCATCCAAGAGTAAAAAGCTGGCCTTTTTTTAAAATAACTGATTTTTCTTTAAAATTAGCCACTCGAATTTTTGGTCCTTGTAAATCTGCTAAAATTCCAATAACTTTTTTTTGATCAGCAGCCACTCTGCGTACATTCTCAATCCGTTTTTGATGATCAGCGCTGGTTCCATGGGAGAAATTTAAACGTACAACATTGACACCTGCTCTAATAATCCCTTCTAGTACTTCAGGGTTATCTGTGGCAGGGCCTAGGGTAGCAATTATTTTAGTGCGCCGGATAAGATGTTCGAGTTTTACCATAATAATAAGCTTACCCTATTATCCCCCCTCCCACCAGGGAGAGCCCGGATGGGGGAGAGGAATTAATTTTTTGACTCTGCTCGTTTTACCAAAATGGTGACAGCAGGAAGCTGTGCCCCTTCTAAAAATTCTAAGAATGCTCCACCGCCAGTACTCACATAGGAGATTTTCTCGCTTAAACCAAATTGACCCAATGCCGCCAAAGTATCGCCTCCTCCAGCGATTGAGAAGGCCCGGCTATTGGTTATCGCCTTGGCTAATGCGCGAGTTCCTTCGCTAAATTGGGCATATTCAAACACCCCCAAAGGCCCATTCCAAACGATGGTACCTGCATCAGCGATTTGGTCTGCATAAAGGTGAGCGGTCACCGGTCCGATATCTAAAATCATATCATCAAGACGTACCGCATCCAGAGGTTTGACCACGGCTTTGGCTTTTTCGTTTATTTCGTGAGCGACAACCACGTCGATAGGTAAGGGGAAATTTGTCTGTAATCGTTGCGCTTTTTTAATAAGGTCTTTAGCTTGTTGTAGCCAACCGGGCTCGTATAAAGATTTGCCAACCGGGTATCCTTCCGCAGCCAAAAACGTATTAGCAATGCCGCCACCGACGATCAAACAGTCCACTTGGTTTAATAAATTTTCAAGCAATTTAATTTTGCTAGAGACTTTAGAGCCACCGACGATAGCCACTAATGGTTTTTTTGGATGTTCCAAAGCGGCAGACAAAGCCTGCAGTTCTGCCATTAACAATAAACCTGCACAAGCGATTGGCGCATATTTAGCCACACCTACGGTTGAGGCCTGGGCCCGATGCGCGGTGGCAAATGCATCCATGACAAAAATATCGCATTGATTGGCCATTCGTTTTGCCAATTGGACATCATTGGTCTCTTCTCCTGACAAAAAACGGACGTTTTCAGCCAAGGCCACTTGTCCGGGCTGAATTTTAATTTCCGCTGACAACCAATCTTTGATCAAAGCAACCTCTTGGCCCAAAAGATTAGTTAAAACTTGAGCAACGGGCGCCAGTGAGAATTGAGGGTCAAATTGTCCTTCTTTCGGACGTCCCAAATGCGATATTAATAGTACGCGAGCGTTGGCATTCAGCGCCGCACGAATAGTGGGAATCGTTTTTTCTATCCGTGTCATTTCAGTTATTTGACCATTGTGTATGGGCACATTGAAATCTTCGCGAATTAACACCCGACGTTCAGACAGCTCCAGATCGGACATTTTTAAAACATTTATGATACTCATAACGTACATTTTACTTCATTCGCGGAGACTATTCCATTTTAATTCCTCTCCCAAAAGAGAGAGGGAATAAGCAAGACTTGAGTTTATAATATTTATCTAATAAAATGGTAAATTCGATAACTTAAGATAAGATTGTTATACATGGACCCTCTTCATAACCCATTTTCTCCCGGCGCGGGAACTCCCCCTCCAGAATTGGCTGGGAGAGAAGATATTTTACAATCAGCACTCCTGACCCTGGGCAGGATTAAGCGCGGCCGACCCGCGAAAAGTATTCTCATGGTAGGGCTTCGCGGCACAGGTAAAACAGTTCTACTTCGAGAAATAGCCAGAATGGCCAAAAATGAAAACTATCAGGTTATTAAAATTGAAGCGCATGAAAAAAAATCTCTTCCTGAAATGCTCCTTCCTGAATTGCGTCAAATGCTGTTTGCTCTGGATGCTGGAGATAAAATCAGCTCGAAAGTAAAACGTGCGTTTAGAGTACTCAAAAGCTTTGTCTCCAAAATCAGATTAACTATTAGAATGCATGAACTGGATTTTGGTTTAGATATTGATCCTGAAAAAGGCACCGCTGACAGCGGCAATCTGGAAGCCGACCTTGCCCAGGTTTTTATCGCCATAGGCGAAGCAGCCCAGGATCGCAATACAGCAATAGCAATTATTATCGATGAACTTCAATATTTAGACGAAGAAGAATTAAGTTCATTGATAATGGCCACACATATTACTTCTCAGGAATCGTTACCAGTCACCGTTTTAGGTGCTGGTTTGCCCCAATTAGTGGGTAAGGCTGGGCGCGCCAAATCCTATGCTGAGCGGCTATTTGATTATCCTGAATTAGGGCCTTTAACAGCAGCCGACGCAAGATTGGCTTTACAGGCTCCAGTTATCAAAGAAGGCGTTACTTTTACGGAGGCAGCACTCGACGAAATCATTCACATTACCGGGGGCTACCCTTATTTTTTACAGGAATGGGGTTATCAAGCTTGGAATCTTGCCAAAGAGTCACCGATAGACATTCATATAACTCAGGCAGCCACCAACGCTGCAATTCAACAATTAGATAAAAGTTTTTTCCGCGTTCGCTTCGACCGCCTGACGACTCGTGAACAGGTCTATTTGCGTGCTCTGGCTGAACTCGGAGATAAACCGCAAAGATCAGGGGACGTCGCCGAAGAATTAGGAATCGACGTAAAAAACGCTGCGCCACTGCGAAATAGTCTTATTAAAAAAGGGATGATTTACAGTCCGAAGCATGGCGACACGGCTTTTACCGTACCATTGTTTGAGGACTTTCTGAAACGGATGATGCCTGATTTTAAGGCCAAGTAGAAGGCTAATAATAAATACCCTTCTAAAAAATAATTTTCGCAGAAAATCTTTACGCCATGGGGGATCGCAAGGGGGAGCTGCGCGAAGCGCTCCCCCTTCATTCCGAGCACCCCACCCCAAAAACTGGGGAAATATCAGAAATGACGCCATTATAAATCAAAGATTTACAATGGCGTCATTAGAAGCATCGGCTTTGCCGAGCGCAGGATATAAACAGGAAGCAATTCTCGCTGTCTACAGTGAAAATTGCTGATTGCTTCTGTAATTATTTTTCAATATGATAAGCACTTAATCATTTTCGTCCTAAAGGAGCTCGTTATGTCTAAGAAAAAGCCAGGAATGCGCCAAGAAGAAATCTATGATCCGTTAATGTTTGATGATCTAGAAGAAGATGAAATGATTAATACTTTCAGTCAAGTGGCAGAGGCGTCAATTGAGCATATGCGAGTGGCTTGTGATCTGACTAAGATCATTGTTTCCACTGGAAATAAATCTAATTTAACTACTGAAGAGATTCTCAATATTTTCCGTCAATCAGCCACCACCATTTTAGATTGCACGCCCTTAAAAGCATTATTCGAAGAAAAAAATTAATTCAAAATCTAATTCCAAAAGCCGTGTCATCCCGCGGCTTGACCGCGGGATCCAGCAACCTGCAAGTCAGTATGGATCCCGCGGTCAAGCCGCGGGATGACCCTGTGCTTTTGCGGGATGACTGTGCTTAAATGAGTTTACTCAGGTATACCGTGGCTGGACAGACTCGAATGCCCAATTCGCCAAGGTAATCTTTTTTACCCATTGCCGAGATTTGCCAGGCCTCGGTTTCCGGAAAACGGTTTTTTAAATATTTAAGTGCCGGAGCTATAGGCGCATCATTCCATTTACATTCAATAAAAATCGCAATTCTCGTTTTAAAATATGCTCTCTTTGATCAGCCACATCCCAATTCAAGTAGCCACGCTTTTCTTTTAATAAGGTTTTTGCCAAAGTTGTTTTGCCTACTTGGCGGGGGCCGCCAATAAAAACCATTTTTCGAAGGAGGTCTTCTTTAACTTGTGGTACTAAATATCTGGTAATCATTAAATGATGATACGACTTTTTTCGACTCAATCAAAATTACACGCGAGTTTTTTCGACTAGGATCAAAATTACTATAAACCCTCCTCTCTCGAGAGAAAGGAATATATGCAAAAGTTCGTTATTTACCTAGGAGCCGGGCCACATCGAGCATGCGGTTAGAGAAACCCCATTCATTGTCGTACCATGAAATGACTTTAACCAGGGTGCCATCGATCACTCGGGTTTGAGTGGCATCAAATGTCGATGAGGCTGGGCAGTGATTATAATCTATCGATACCAGGGGTTCCTCTGTGTAATCTAAAACTCCTTTTAAATAACCATTGGCAGCTTTGCGCATAATTTCATTCACTTCCGCAACGCTGGTCGGTTTTTCGCATTCCAAAGTTAAATCGAGAACCGATACATTGGCGACAGGCACACGTATGGCGTAACCATCTAATTTTCCGGCTAATTCAGGAATCACCAAACCTATCGCAGCCGCCGCCCCTGTTTTACTAGGTATCATCGAAAGCGCAGCGGCTCGCGCCCGACGCATATCGCTATGTGGACTATCCGTCAAGCGTTGATCATTGGTATAGGCATGAACGGTGACCATTAAACCTCGTTTTATTTTTAACGTATCTTGTAGAGGTTTCACCAGCGGAGCTAGACAATTTGTCGTACAAGAGCCATTGGAAATAATTGTGTGCTCGGATTTAATGATTTGATGATTAACCCCATAAACAATGGTGGCGTCCATATCCTTTCCGGCAGGAGCGGAAATTAATACTTTTTTTGCGCCGGCCTTTAAATGCGCACTGGCTTTATCTCTCTCAGTGAATAAACCGGTACATTCTAATACCACATCCACTGCCAACTCTTTCCAAGGTAATTTAGCAGGATCGCGTTCGGCACAAACGCGAATTTTATCATCATTGACCACCAAGTCTTTTCCTTCTATGCTCACTTTTCCGCTAAATCGACCATGAACACTATCGTATTTCAATAGGTGTGCATTAGTTTCGATATTTGTTAAATCATTAATGGCAACTATTTGAAGCTCTTTACGCAAACCACCTTCATACAGTGCGCGCAAAATATTACGGCCAATGCGTCCAAAACCATTGATTGCAAGCTTAATAGTCATAAATATTCTCCTTTAATAATGCCACCATGGCCTCCTCAACCCGCTCAGCGGTTATGCCTAAATATTGATAGACTTCTTTAGCAGGGGCCGATAGGCCAAAGCGGTCAATCGCGATGATTTTACCGCGCAAACCGACAAATTGATACCAGTAATCACTGACCCCTGCTTCAATTGCGACCCGTGCGGTGATGGCCTTTGGCAACACCGCCTCTCTATAATCAGGATCCTGAGCTTTGAATACTTCACAACAGGGCATAGAAACCACGCGAATATATATTCCCTGTTGTTGTAAGCGCAAAGCAGCAGTCATTGCCAATGATACTTCTGAACCAGTCGACAAAATAATTCCACGCAAGGGGCCTTGTTCCAAATGTAGGATATACCCTCCTCGTTTTATTAGATCAACAGTCGATGCGTGACGTGATTGCAATGGCACATTTTGACGCGTTAATAACAAACAGCTGGGCCCCTGGTGATTTATAGCTTGCTGCCAAGCCACTGCCGTCTCTACCACATCACAGGGTCGCCACACGTGCATGCCCGGCGTCATCCGCAACATGGCTGCATGTTCAATCGGTTGATGGGTCGGGCCATCTTCCCCCAAGCCAATAGAATCGTGCGTGTAGATATAAATCACTCGCTGACGCATTAACGAAGATAAACGCACGGCATTACGCGCGTAATCAGAAAAAACTAAAAAAGTTCCGCCGTAAGGAATTAATCCACTATGTAATGCCAGCCCATTCATTATGGCTGACATTGCAAATTCACGCACCCCGTAATTTATATAGTTGCCATTAAAATCGGTTGCTTTTAATGCCTTACTGCCTTGCCAATGAGTACAATTTGATTCAGTTAAATCTGCAGAACCGCCAATTAATTCTGGAAGTAAAGGCGCGAAAGCATTTAAACACAGTTGCGAAGCTTTTCGGGTAGCGATATCTTGTGGCCGTGCCTGCATTTGTTCAATGAATTGTTGACAGTGTGCGTCCCAGCCTGTGGGCAGTTGGCCTTGCTGCCTACGGACAAATTCTGTGGCTAAATCGGGATAAGCTTGCTGATAATGGCCGAACTGTTGCTGCCATTCTGCCTCTAAGCGTTGACCCTGTTCGCTATAATCCCAAGCTTGTGCAATCTCTTCAGGGATAACAAATGGCAGGTCACTCCAAGCTAAATTTTCGCGAGTTAATGCCAGTTCTTTTTCTCCCAACGGCGACCCATGAGCTTTTTCACTACCAACAAGCGTAGGGGCACCAAAGCCAATTTTTGTTTTGCAACAAATCAGAGTGGGTTGATGGGTTTGATCTCGCGCTTCGCGTATGGCCTGGGCTACTGCCAGATGATCATGGCCGTCGACATCGGCAATGACATGCCAACGATAGGCGCGGAAACGCTCAGGAACATTTTCAGTAAACCATCCTGATACGTCTCCATCGATGGAAATACCATTATCATCCCAAAAAACAATTAATTTATTTAAGCCCAAAGTACCGGCCAACGAGCACGATTCATGCGAGATACCTTCCATCAAACAACCATCGCCTGCAAAAACGTAGGTGTAATGATCGACAATTTGATGTGTTTCTCGATTAAAATAAGCAGCGAGTATTCGTTCGGCAATGGCCATGCCCACTCCATTGGCAAGACCTTGGCCAAGAGGGCCAGTCGTGGTTTCTACTCCCGGGGTGTCATGATACTCCGGATGTCCCGGGGTCTTGGAATGCAGTTGACGAAAATGGCGAAGGTCATCAATACTTAACGGGTAGCCGGATAAATGCAGTAAAGCATATTGTAACATCGCTCCATGACCGTTTGATAAAATAAAACGATCTCGATTCGACCAATTTGGATTTTTCGGATTATGCTGCAGAAAATCACGCCACAACACTTCAGCGATGTCAGCCATGCCCATGGGCATGCCCGGGTGTCCTGAATTGGCCATTTGCACTGCATCCATAGCGAGAGCACGGATGGCATTGGCTAATTGTCGACGTGAAGGCATAAATTGTTCTCCCGGATGACGAAATTTCAAAAATTTAAGTTAAAAAGCTCGTTAATCCAACTAACTAGAATTTGAATAGGCGGCCATAATACCAAACTTAATACCCCCAAAAACAATAAGGCCAATAATATCCAAATACCGTATGCTTCTATTTTTTCATAACTATGAGATATTTTAGGCGGTAAAATTGAAGAAACCACGCGGCTGCCATCTAGCGGCGGGATAGGTACCAAATTTAATACTAACAATACACAATTAATCATAATACCAAAGCGTGCAGTCGCCTGTAAAAATTGGCCGGTCGTTGCCATCCAGGGTTGCGGGCTGTCAATTAAATACATCAATGCGATTTTGGCAATAGCTGCCCAGATAAAAGCCATCACTAAGTTGGCGGCTGGGCCGACAGGGCCACCAGCGCCATATCCCGGCGCGGATGTTTTAAATTTTGCCATGCCACGGGCACAGGCTTGGCCCAACCAAAAATAAATCCCCCAATAATTAACATTAATATTGGCAGCAACACCGTGCCAAAGAGGTCAATATGTTTTAAAGGATTTAAACTGACTCTTCCTAACATTAACGCGGTTTTATCACCTAATTTACTGGCGACCCAACCATGAGCGGCTTCGTGCAGGGTAATGGCAAATATCAACGGCAATACGGCAACAACCACTGCTTGGATGATGGCATCAATATTCATGCGACTCTCTTAAGTTTCGTACTCAAAAACTTGCACCACTTTACGCACATCGGTAACTTTTCGAGCAGCTGAGGTCGCCAACTCGGCTTGTTTGGAACTCACAATCCCCATTAAATAAACGACTTTATTTTCAGTCACCACTTTTATTTGTGAAGAACTTAAACCCTTAGTAGCCAACATCGCAGTTTTGACTTTTGACGTAATCCAACTGTCAGCACTGCGATCTTTGAAGGTTAAAATTTTGGAAACTTCAATCTGGTTATAAATTCTGGTGATTTTATCTACTTCACTGACATCTTGGTAGGCACGTTGTTTTAACTCTTCTGTTTGAGCTTGACCTACCATTAGCACTAAATGATTAAACACAGATATTCCCACTTTCACCTTGCCTTTTAATTGTGGATCTTGATTAATTTTAGCGAGTGCTCTATTTGCTATATCAACATCGGTCATGATCGTCGCGGTACTGCGTTTATCATAAATAATGGCTCCGCCAGCTGTTGCTCCAACCGCAACTAATATGACGGGAATACAACCCGATAAAGCTAAAGTTAATAGCAACATGCCGGACAATAAAATTCTTTTAATTTTCATATTTAACCCTCTATATTAATAAATAATTTATGATCAATGTAATCGCATAGACAATGGATAATCAATAAATGTGTTTCTTGGATTCGCGCTGTGGATTGAGCCGGAACACGAATTTCTACACTCTGCTCATTTAACAACGCGGCAATGACTCCGCCATCTCGTCCAGTGAGTGCCACTATTTGGCATTCACGTTGTTGAGCTGCAGTAATCGCCTCAATAATGTTTTTCGAATGCCCGCTGGTGCTGATTGCTAATAAAACATCACCCGGCCTAGCTAGCCCTTTCACTTGTTTGGAAAAAATTTCTTCATAACTATAATCATTGGCAATTGCAGTGATCGTAGAGGTGTCGGTGGACAGGGCTATCGCTGGTAAACTGGGGCGTTCAGTTTCAAAGCGATTCAGCATCTCCGCAGCAAAATGTTGAGCGTCGCCAGCAGATCCACCGTTTCCACAACTTAAGATTTTACCATTATTTAAAAGTGACCCGACCATCATATCGCCGGCAGCTAGAATAGATTCTGCTATCGATTCTATCGCCAAAATTTTAGTTTGAATACTCTCTTCAAATTGCTGTTTGATTCTTGCCAACATGTCCATTTTTAATATTCTACCTCAAAAGCATTTTGAATCCAGTGATATTCACCATATGATAGGCCAATGACATCAAAACGACAGTCTATTTTATCGATTAATTGATGTGTAATTAAAAAAGCTCTGGCTGCGCTAATAATTCGTAGTTGTTTATTCCTTGAAATAGTTTCAATCCCTTCGCCATGACGATTACTGCGGAAACGAACCTCAATAAATACCAACATCTTTTGGTCACACATGACTAAATCAATTTCCCCTCGTTGGCAACGGAAGTTGCTGCATCGCCAAATTAATCCTTGTTTTTCTAGAAAAGCACGGGCTTGCTGTTCTGCCAATCCGCCAATGGTTTGCGTGTTCATTTGTTTAGCAGCCTAGGCTGGCCGTCAATCATCTGAGCCCATGGCAATTCTCGATACCAGACTTTATTAGGTTTTAGAAATAATAAACCGGTCGCCCCAGGGATTCCTGAATCTGGAATAACACTTGAATTGTCACCGAGCCTTCTTGCCAAACGATAACTATCAACCCCTAAAGCAAAAAATTGCGATTGTTGTTGGGAAGCCTTTGGCCAGATTTTTTGCACATTCTGCAACACTGCTTGGACATCCACAGGTAAATTATAAGCATCAATCTCCCAAGGAATTGCACAAAAAATTATGTCATTCAAGTCTTGATCATATTTAGGTTCAGGAAAACCACTATAGATATGAGATGTAGCATAAACAGGCACTTTGCTAGCATAATAAAATCTAAGAAAAGGACGAAGTTCCCGAGCTAATTCTGGTTTTGCCACTAAAAATACCATGTCAAAATCTTGCCGACGATAGGCAATTGTCCGTATTTTTGAATCCTGCAATATCGAACGCAGTTCTTTCCCTCGCTGTTCAGACTGATCGACGTGTAACAACTGAGCAATTTGTTTGGCCAATTGCTCAGGATTATCGTAATACATTTGCCCAACGATTCGACCACCTAACGTTCGCCATTGGTTAGCAAATTCTTCAAACGTCCTTTGGCCTAGAGTGGAAGCTGGACCAATTATAATTGCGTTCTTATGACCATTTTGCCAAGCTTTATGAGCGACTTGTTTGGCCTCATCTTCTGGAGACAATCCCAATTGATACAAGTTAGGAACAGCCACTTCTTCAGGCAAGGTATTCAACAACAATGTTGGAACCGCAAGTGGACTTGCTTTTGCTGACTGTGCTAATTGACTACCTTCAGCTTTATTCAAAGGACCCACAATAAAGCTGGCCCCTTGTTCAATTGCCTGCCGATATAGATCGACGATATGGCCACCGCTGGTATCGATTATTCTGATTGTGGGTGGTTGAGGATCATTGGCTAAAGACTGATAGTAAGCCGCTATAAACCCGTCACGAATAGCTTGACCAGCCGCAGCATACTGCCCTTGCAATGGCAAAAGTAAGGCAATGCGGTCATCTGCATAGCCTTTTGGAATATATAAAATATATAAGATCAATATACTGGCAAAGAGAGTAATAATTACCCTGAAATAGTTGAAAATTCGCACTGCTTTCATGATGTATAATGTAACCTTTTCCCAAATATTTGTAAACTCGGGATTAATTTTCTCATTAGTAAAAACCACTATTTTAAGAAAAACTTAAGCTTATAAGTGTATATTTTACACTAATTATAACCAACTGGAAAAGTAAATGAAAAAACATGAGATTATTAAATTATTTAAAAAATCTGATTTGTCGGTATTCTTACATGCTCAGAGCGCTATATTTCCCAACATTGAGAAAACCCAGATAATTAATAAACAGGTGCTGCAATTAGTAAATGAATGCTATGAAGAGAAAGGGGAAAATTTAATTCACCTGGGGGAGTTGATGTTGGGTTTATTAAGACTTTATTCTCAGGCTTATAAACTACAAAAGGGGTTATATGGTTCAGGCAATTATAACTTCGAGGAAGCTATTAACAAAAATTTTTCTTTCTTTTTAAAAAATGCTAATGCTGCTGAGATTCAAAAGTTTTTTGAGGAATTATTTGTATTTGAATCACAGCTTGAACCTGCTCATCGTGATGGATTTATTTTTAGAACAGCAATGCAAGGGTATTATTCAAAATTAACCCGTCATTTATATTCGATATTTTATTATTATTACTACGAACGAGGACAGATACCAAAAGATTCCGAATTCAAGCTCTTAGAAAATTATGGAATGTGGTTGATAGCAGGACATCGACGGTTTGTCTCGAAAGATTTTGGGCTTATCGCCAATCTTTTCTACATGATTTTTAATTTAGGCAATTCTTATGGAATCGATGAATATTATGATTTCTCACTGAAATTTCATCTTACATATACTTCACTTGGTCATATGCTAAAACACTCTGGGCATAAAGAGGAAAAATATTTTAATATACCCATTGTTCTTAGTCCTTGGAATGTAATCGATTTGAGAATTGTAGTTAATATGCTTAATTTGAATTTACCTAAAGAGCTCACTTTTCTTTGTCTAGCTTATTTTACCGAACTTTTTTCTCATAACGATCAAGTCTTAACACTTGAAGCAAAACATATCAATTTGTTTAATGAAAAAGACGACTACGAAACCAAAAATGTACATCGCCTTACTTCTCAAAAAACTTCTCAACAGAGCGTTGCTGAAGAGGTGAATTTTAAGTCCAAAATAATTAAATTCATTCAAAAGCCTATTCTCCACCAGCTATTAGATAAGGACACACTGACAGAAGTAAAGCAAGCTAGCGATGATTGTGATAATCCACAGGAAATTTTACAATTAGCTAAAAAAATCCAAAACTCTTTAAATGAAATACCAGCTCTTAAGAAAAACAATCTAAGGGGAGTTAAAGAATTGCTTTCTGAAATACAAAATTTAATTTTAGAAATCGAAAACTCTTCATCAGAATTAAACTTAAAAATTTAATTATGATATATTCTCAGAACCCCGAAGGACGGATTATCACCTACGCGCATAAATGTCGCCGTCCCGGGCGGTAATTCGTCATCCCGGCGGGGGCCCAAGAAGCCTGTCATCCCGCAGTCAAGCCGCGGGATGGCCAGGCTTGGGTCGCGGACGACAAACTACCGCGCGCGGGACGTCGGATTTTATGCGCGCGTAGGCGGGAATGACATGTCCCGGGTTTCTGAGAAACTTACCAGTTTTAGGAGATTATTATAATGGTACAAAAAAAATGGATCGCATTAGCGCTATTAGGTTTTTTAGGCGGGTGTGCTTCACCTCCGCCGCCACCACCCCCTGCTCCTCCGCCGATTAAACATCAAGTGAATCAAATGGAAACTGTGGGCATTCAAATGATCCAACATGGGGACAGATTGATTATGATCATACCCACCGATCGATATTTTGAGCCCATGAGCTCGACAGTTAAAAGAGAGCAACGAATAAACTTGCAACAAATGGCCATGTTCGTCAAAAACTTTGTTATGAATTATCCAAAGTCAGTTGTTCGGGTGACTGGATATTCAGATAGAGTGTTCGATCAACGCACCCAGTTACAATTATCTCAAAACTATGCGGAAGCCATTGCAGTATATATATTTAATGCTGGAATATCAGAAAGCCGAATCGCAATTCAAAGTAGAGGCAGCAATGAACCGATTGCGGGGGAATATGCACCAAAGAGCATGGCTTACAATCGACGGGTGGTGGTCCAGGTTAATTAACCTTCCAAATCCCCTCTCCCAGATAGAGAGGGGAGAGAGGGAAAGATTATTTATCGTTCAACACGGCAGCTTGTAGATCTGCTGCTTGCTGGGATGAAATTTGATTGAGTTCTGCTGCTGTTTTATTAAATTCCTCATAAGATGTATCTAAAGCAACAGGTGCTGGAACTGCAGATGAATTTTGAGTGGCATTATGTTCACGCAATTCTTTTACCGACACAGGTCTTCCTGCGGTTGATGGAGCTGGTAAGGTTGCTTCGGCTGTCATTTCGTTGTCTGGTAATAGCGTTACATCTTCGACATTAGCCGATGGGGCCGTATTAACCACAGGAGGTTCAGTTGTTACGGGGGTTGGTGCTTGAACAGATGGATTAGATTCAGTCACTGCTTCAGGATTTGCGTTCACGACCGGTGGGGTTGCAACCGGTGGAGTGATGGTTAGTGGGGTAGCAGGTATATCAGTTGTTGCCGGTTTATTAGCTTTTAATTGTGGCGGAACGGTTGACATGGGCGGTGGTAATGTTGGGGCGACTGGTTGATCGGAAACTGATGAGGCCGGCGGCGTCACTTCTAATGTAGGTGCAGTTTGTGCAGGAACCGATTGGCCGCCAGTTATTCCCAATATTTTGGCAATCTTAGCATTAGATTGACCAGGTTTAATTTGTTGAGTTGAGATATTTGTTTTCATTCCATTACTGGTGGATTTTTTGCTACTTGATATTGCAGCATTTTCATCTACATTTGGACTGCCAGGAAAAGTTAATTCCCATTTTTGGCCTTGCCGATGGCGCAACACCACTTTATCGCTATGAATTGAAACAACACGCGAACCGTCTGCTAAGCGAGAACCAACATGCACTTCGCGATACTGGCCATTCTCACTCAATGTGGCAGACCATTGACCCGCTTGGCGATCAACATAAGATAATTGATAGCCGGCCATTAACCCTCCAGCACCGACCAAAGAATCAAGATTGCCATAGTCATGACCTTTTCCAGCATCAGATATTCTTTTTTGCGCATTAGCAACAGCAGCTTGTTCTTCTAATATTTGACGCTTCATTTTAGTGATTTGGTATTGACGAACCAATTCCAAATACTGACGTTGTTGCACGACAAGTGCAGGATTCGTACTTTCAGCGCTTGGCACTTCATGGATCACTTTTGAAGGTGCTGCATTGACATCTGGTCCAGGCAATGGCTTAGCAGCAACAGCAGATTTGGACGAGGAACTCGCCTCACTTCCAGGTGCGACGTCGTTATGCACAAAAGTGTATATTTGCCATACTAAGAAAATAGCCGCCAAGAGCGTTAGCGCTAGCATTATTTTTTGTCTGATATTTAGTTTTGTAATTATATTCATGGTTATATTCCCCACACTGAAAGTTGGATGCTACCGCTTAATAAGCCAGTACGAACATTAACATTAACCGCTGTAATCGACAGCGGTAAATCATTCCCTATATGTTTTCCTATGAAAGTCAATACGTCGGGTGACACATCGGTCAAATTAATAGTAATGTCCCGGGATTTGGTCAATCCAAATTGTTTGACATCGCTCAGGTTAATAACCTGATTTGGAAACATGCTGTCTAATTGGTCAATTAATGATGCCATAACCGGTTGTAAGGAGTAAAGAGCCTCAGGCCGGGGTCGTCCCGGCAGATTCGATGGTAATACTATCTCCGCTACTTTGGAGCCAAGGTTTAGCAAATATTGGTTATTTCCAGCCCATTGGGTCAACCATTGAATGGTACCACCCTGGCGGGTTAATTCAATTCGATATTGACCTGAATCATAGCGAACTTGACTTGTTTGCCAACCCGGTAAAGCGTAAAACTTTTCGATATTTTGAGCTAGCTCATTGAGCTGCAGAGAAGGCATCGGTGTGCGCATGGCGTTATAAAAATCGGTGTAGGAATTATCTGGTTTTTGAGCAGTTACTTTAGGGATCACCATCGGACTGCTCTCTTCGCTAATTTTATATACCCACCAAGCTCCAGCAATCACGATAGCAACGCCTAGGGCGATGACCTTAACTGATACGCGTGGTCCCAATAAAGGCGACTTCAAAGCTAAAGGTAAAGTTAATAAACGCCAGGTATCGATGGCTGGCAAACTCTTATAGATAGGTTCTTTAGCAATTTCAAAACTACTGACAATATTTTTAGGCAGCACAAAGTGACTGCCCGCGGCTTCATTTTGAGTTAAAGAAACCTCACCATAAACGATCACTCGAAAAGTTTCTTGGCTAGTGCTGAGAGGTAACAATTCTATCCGTAATTTATCATTATCCACCAAGGTATCTAAGTAAACTTCATTATTACGGATAACCACCAATAAAACTTGATTATTATCTCTTGATAGCCGTTCACAATAAATTAGATAGGCTGGACGCTCAAAGTATGTCCAAACGGTTTCACCGAGCAGATAGCCAGCTTGACGAGAAAAAACTGCTTCAAAGAATTGTTGACCCACTGGAGTCAGCAACACGTATTGACCATGCTGCTCAGCTAGAGCACAAATCCTTGAGACCAAGCTTGATCTTTTTCCTAAGGCAAGCCGCTCACGATAAGCTTGAACTACAAACTGAATGCCATCTTGTCGATTTAATAAACTCATTTTAAGATTATCGGGGTGATTAACACTAACGTTTCTATATTTTGGGTATCTGCGCCTTTAGCGCCTAACCCTTCTAATTCAAAAAACTTAGCATTGGAGGTTTGATCACGGACCCGACGGTATCCTGCCACTACCAACGTGGATCCTGACTTCAATGCAGTCCGTTGGTTAAACATTTTTTGGCTAAGGCTAGGCGTTTGAATGGCAACAAAAGTATTACCAATACCATTATTGTTATTATTTTTTTTGAGATCCGTGCCAGTGGGGGCATTATCCACTTTGGTGATGCTAAGCAAATCCGATAAGGTGCTGCTAATCTGCATAAAAACTTTATCACCTTGAATTTTTGGCAGTACATACAAGGTAAATCCATCCGTTACGGTACCTGGAGTGAGAGAGGAGGTGGTCCCCGCATCGGGTGTTTGAGTCGTACTGGTACTCTTAAGATAGCTGGTATCATTTGTCACGCGCACAGAAGCCATTTGATTATTCATGGTCACAACTTGTGGATTAGTGACCACATGGACTTTTCCTTGTAAATCCAAGGCCCTGATAAAAGTTTGATGAGTGCCTTCGCCGATCACGAAAGAAGCTATTCCTGAAGTAGTGCCCCCATTAATGGCTTGCTGAGATATCGTTGTCGCACTGGATAAAGCTCCCACTATTTGAAATTGAGTATTAAAAACGTGGGCGACGGCGCTCCAATCAATGCCCATGTCATACGATTCCGACAAGCGTACGTCTAGCACTTCTATTTTGATAGCGACTTGTTGCGATAAAGTTTTGTTTAATCGATCAAGATAGATATCAATTGCGTCAATATTATCAGGATGGTCACGTACGGTCACCGTGGTGGTCGCCTCAGAAATCATATAACGGCCGTCAGGTGAAATCAGTTTGCCCAAGCCATTACGCAGATCTTCCCAAACAGAAAGCTGTGCTTGCAGGTTGCTATACTGATCGTCATTCACATCGCTATGTACTTCGCCTGCTCCTAAATAAGCATTGCCAAATCCTGAAGTGCTATTTTGACCGCGGCCTACCATATAAGAGGAATAACCAGGCATAAAAGAAATATCAAACATCTTAGTTTGGTATGCCGACCAGCTGACTATGTTGCCTTCAACGTTATAATGTAAACGAGTTTTAGCAGCTACCGTATCTAAAGCGCCTTTTACCGTGCCGCTATAATGTAAACTGGCTAAACGCTTCGATTGCACGGTTTCATCATAGCGAACATTGACATCACTATTTCTTAGCAGTCGTGCGACTAATTCATCCAAAGGCATATTTTGTGCCTGTAAAGTCACTGAACGCCGCATCCAGGCGGGCTCTTTAGATAGGGTAACTGGATGAGTATCAATATAATAACCGGGACGAGTAATGACCGGAGGTGCAGGTTGATTGTCTGCTATTCTGTCAGCAGCAATTTGTCGGCTGGTTTGATCAATACGTTGGTTTGCTTGCAGATAAGGCGGTGTGGCGCAAGCTGCTAATATTAAGGAACTGATAGTCAAGGTGATAACTTTTTTAATGATATTACGCTTTTTCATTATTTGAGTGTCCTGGTGTGGATGTACAATACGTGGTTACCTTTATAAAATACAGCTTGTAATGGGTAATCCGTTAATAATTGACGCAAAATATCTTGCAAATTCTCGCCATGGATCCTGGCTTTACCTACCCATCGATAATCTTCGGGAGCATCCCAAACAACCTGGCGCCAGCCATAATGTTTGGCAATTCGTTCAATATTTTCTTTTAAAGAACCCGAATAAACATCGATGGTAGAAAATTTCTTCACGGAGACATGTTGAACGTGCTGATCAGGCATATCAATCACACCTGCTTTTGGAGGAGGCGGCACGACAATAGCGGTTGCGGGCACTGGAGTCACAACGGAAGTTTGGTAAGTTGGAACACAGCCGGCAGCACAAAGAATTGAAACACCGAGCAGAATGATTAGCTTATTCATAATTATGGGTCCTATTCACGAATTGTGTGTCTATTTCTTTAAAAGTTTTCAATCTTAACCTTTTTTTACTAAAATTGCTAGCATTTCTTGATAAAAAGCTACTCACTTTTGAGTGATTTAATAGCCGAAAATTTCCTTTTCTAGATCTGGCTTCAAGCTCATTGCATTATTAAGATCTTCATCCTCCCCTTGACCACTCCCTACGCTGTCCGCTGGGCTCGGCGGGCGTGACAGGGTTGTGGTGATTCGAAAACTACTAGTGGCTAGATTTGGTTTACTTCTAAAACTACTCACTTTCGGGATACCCCCACCTTCTATAATCTCTTTAACCTCCCTACGGGCTTCAAGTGCTTTAAGCAAGGTTTGATCAATGTTGTCTAATATTGCGTCTGTTTCTCCTTCCTCGTTTACGTGTGAGTCGAATGATTCTCCATCAATTTGTGTGAGAAATGGAGTCTCTCTTGTCAATAGAGGTTGCGATTTTTCATCATTATCATTAATTCCATTTTCTTTCCGCCTATGTCCAGAAAGAAACCGTAGAGAAAACGATTCTCTGCGTGACTGTGGGAAACTTTTCTCATCCCTCGTTATTAAATCATCACTCTCAGGATTTAATAGTTGCCGATAAGTATTTATTCCAAATATCTTTTTTGCATCATCTGGATATTTTTTAGCAAAATTTTCATAACGGATTCGTAGTGCCCTGTCTTCAGGAATAATAGCTTCGCGAGGCAATATTTCAACTTCTTCTTGACCTCTTATTCTCTGCAAAAATTGTCTTGGTGCTTTTTTATAAGTAATTTGTAAATCCTTGCTCACTAAGTCATGTCTTATTCCCATGTGCAGTAGATAATACTTAAACTTATCTATTACATCTCCCAATCTTTCCATCTGTTGTTGACATAAGCGCAGAAGCATTTGAATAGCTTCATTTTTAGGAAGATCTATTATACCAAAAATACTTGTATCATGTTTTGCATAAGCTTGTTTTATTCTTCCTCGCTCAAGCATTTGTAAAGGTAATGAAGAAAAAAGCAATTGATGTATTACACCGTCAACTTCGAATAGCCTTCTAAGTTCACTATTTAAATAGAGAAAAGCTTTATGAATAAAATCTTCGCACATATGTTGATAAGGTGTCGATGAGGCCATCCCGATAGATTTTAATTCCTTTAAATTCGTCAAGTACTGTATTTTTATATTTTCTTGTTCATTTTGATCTTTATCTGCAAGTTTACTTATAAGATTTGGATGATCGAAAACGGAAATGCCGAAAATATTTTTTAATTTACTAAACATTAGTTCAAGATCACCTATTAGAGAAGCTCCATACACTATTTCTTTATTAAAGAATTCAACTAATTGCAATAATAAACAATACTTGTTTAATGCAAATTTCCAAGCTGGATTAACTTGTTCAAGGCATCTCTCCTCAATATTTGGTTTAAATTGATCATATAAATAGTTTTCTAAACATCTTGCCATCGTTGTAGGTAATTCTTTGGCATACCTTTTTATTCTATCTCGGTCTAAATGGTTTACTTCATCATCCACGTCTTTGGTGTCTTTAACCAAAAAAGAAGGATAAATATGGCACAAGGCAGTGGCAATACAATCCTTATCCGGAACTAACTCATCCTCGCATGAAATGGCCAAGAGATCATCATCTTCATGATCAGCATTTCGGGGAGGCAGCCGTTTTAATAAAGCAATGAGCGCCAAAGCCAAGTCTAAGGGAATTATTTTGCTTTCCAAGTATTGAATAAGATTCTGTGATATGTTTTTCACGTTTTCGACCGAAATATATCGCTCTGAAGTATTAAATCCTAGTTTGGTTAAAATACAGGCTATTACACTGCGTGCATTATGCGAAACTTTGTATACTTCAGTGAAAAATTCTAGGGCTGATAGTTTATCGGATTCAAGCTTATAGCGAATAAATGAGGCCAGATCTATGGATTGGTCTAAACGCATCTTTGATGTGTATACTTCTATTGCAATTTCAAATTCTAGACGAGGGAACTTTTGACGTAGTTCTTCATAAGAAGCAAAAATCTGCAATAGGTTGAGTGGTTCTACTCCAGCTGCCACCCCAAATTCGAGTATAACTCGGATATATTGATCATCCAGTCTCTGCAAATTAAAGAGCATCCATGACAATAGCTTTTGGAAAATCACTTGGCAAAATTGTTTTTGATCAAAAAAAGGCTTGAAAACATATTCTGACCAGTACCATGCCACTTCCTTTGGCGGTGTGTAACGCCCTAATTCCGTAACATCTTTAATGATTCCCTCAAGTAATGGCTTGATAATTTTATCCTTCTCAGAGATTAAATCCAAAATTGAATTAAAAAGTAACTTGAATAATGTTATTGGATCTACCGGGTTACCCCTGTGATTTTTTGCTTCTTTAATTTCTGCCTCTAAAGATTCTAGCTTTTGGCGATTAATGACTTCAATTAGGCTCTTTAATAAGCCTATTTCTGCTTCCGTACTAGATAAGAAACCTTCTATATCGTTAAAGTAGCGATTGTCACTATCGCCATTACCTTTAAATTCCTTAATTTCTTGACCAGGACGATTTTTTCGGTAATCACGAATTTCCTGACGTGCCGGTAATAACCCCCGCTCATTGCCAGTAAATATTGAATAATGAGAAACCGCAATACCTTCGTTAAGTGTTCTTATCACAGTTCGATATTTAAAGGGGTTAGTTATAAGATGTAGTTTATCATCTTCAGGATTCAATTTTATGACAAAAACTTCCTGAGAATTTAAGTAACTTAACAAACACGACCATAAATCAAGTTGCAAAATTGAAGATGGCCCCGAGCCAAACTTGATCGCCCTATTAAATTTTGGAGCTCTCATAGGTGCAAATTTTTTACTAATCTCATCAATTCGCTTTATAAAGTCAATAAAATTTATAGAATCTGTGAGCTGAAATGATGTTCTTCGTTGGTCTATTATTGTTAGCCAATCGAGATCATTGAGCCAAGCCGGACAGTTGGGTAGCAAATGTAAAGTTAGTAAAATGTTATCAAATAAATCTGCAAATCGTGTAAGAAAAGCATTTTGTTCATTAGTCAACGTCTTTACATCAGCTTTAAACATCGTTAGGATTTCAGACCGAAATTTTAACCGGTTATAGTTTGAAATCATTTGAAAAGCTGCTTTATCTGAGTCTGTTCCACGCACAAGCAATCCTTCAGCTGTAGCAACTTTTGAAGGTAATGAGTTTTCCACTGAACCAAAATCCAAAGGTGGAAGAAACAGATTTTCTGCATCTCCATTGCGATTGATTAAGAAAAGCTGGCGTATGGATTTTATTAAAACAAAACAATTTTTAAAACTATTAAGATTTAATGGTCTCTCATTAAAGATATAAATATCTCGATCATTAAAATCAAATTGTTTTTGAAATTCGATACGTTGTGCGTAAAGTAAAGCAAATATTATATTTTCTCTTACATCGCTATCGATGATCTCGAGTGCCTCCATGCATTTTTGTAAAAATCTCTGTTGCACATAATCAGCAGTATGGAGAAATAATTGTTGAAGCAAGTTTTGCATGTAACTATCAAGCTTAGCTACACTTAGCACCATTTTGATTAATTCTTCGAAACTTAGTACAGCGTCGTCACCTTGCAGTTTATTTAATTGATCATTCAGATCAATTATGTGTCTTGGAACCATTTCCGGATTATCTACCCTATATAATTCTTGGAAAGGTTCTCTCAATGATAAAGAGTGATCTTCACCTAACAGTAAGCCCGCAGCGCTATCAACCAACTTAATTAAATTATCAACCTGTTCAATGGCAAGCGTTTCTGTCTCTTTATAGTAAGGCATGCGAAATAGTTCATAAAACCCATAGAAAGCACTGTTTAAATTGGTGCGTAATGATTTTATATATTCAAGTATTGATAGAGGTGGAAAATATGCTGGATCTACTGAATTTGGTACTTGGGTGGAAGAAGCGCCCGTATATAAGTAATAGGCTTCTAGGGTTCGCCTTTGAATAGCTCTCCCAAATATTTTAAAATTCGATCCATCCTCAAAGCGCAATTGATGCTGAAGTTTTATGGCAGCATCTAACGATAAATAACCCATCATTTTTTGCTGGTAATCTGACTGATCTTTGAAAACCGTGAACAACAAGGTGATGATTCGACTATAGATTCCTTCTGAAACGTTGGAACTCTTCACCAAAAGTTCAATTAAAGGTTTTTCATTTTTTTCGTCTTCATCAAGAAACAGACTTAAGAGTTCAACTAATAAAATCTCAAGTCCATCGGTCTTTCCAGCCCATTGCGAAAATTTAACAACCTCGTCAAAAGGTTGATTGCCAAACGCCTCCACGAATTTTTCCTTGACGAGTGCGTGGAATTTTGCTGGTAAGGCGGATTGTTTTTCATCCTCAGTAAATTTATTGAAAACCACCGAATAAGATACACCTAAAGCTTTAAATAAATGCTCCGCGGACAGAAAACTTAACATTAATGGCTCTAATTCTTCAGGAGCCCCTAAGCCTAATTTGGCGAACCAGGTGGCCGCATCTGTCAAACGTTCATCCGGAATTTGGGCGATTTCGAGAACAAATTTAATTTGCTCTAAATCTTGATCCCTTATTTTTTGAATAGACTTGCGCCTGGGATTAAGTCTATGCTTTTGCAATGCCAACAACATTTCCACTAAGATTTGCTGACAAAAACTGCGATCGTTCTCAAAATTAAAATTAAAATACTGATTGAGAGAGAATAATAAAGACCCAATGTCTTGTTGTTCAGCTGTCAAATATAATGTAAAACTGGGCATTAATGGGCGTACATCCTCAAACATTTCGAGAAGCAACTTTTTCCATTGACCCCAACGAACCGAACTTTGCTCTAATGCGCCAAGTTGGGAAAATACCAACTTCACTAAATTAAATAAATATTTTTTAGAAGAGTCAGAGAAGGTCGCGATGGAATTAGAAAAAGACAATAGTTCCCCGCGCATTTCTAGAGCAAAACCAGTTCGATAGTAATTAAATAATAGTTTAGTGGCTTGGAGAATTTTTTCTTGCTCTGCATCGTGATGTCCTTTTTCATCTTCAATGGGAAACAGCAGGAATGAATCATCATCCAATTCGAGTACATTTGCTCTCTTTGTTTCCTTTGAGTCATTCAAATCATCAAAGTCCACTGAGCGAACTGGTGGTGTGGACACATGAATTTTATCTTCTACAACCAGCGGGAACATGCATGATGACAATTCATCCAAAACTTTTGGATGACCGTTTTTTACAAATTCTATACTCAGCCGAGCTACATAAAGCTGATTAATTAGACTTCCCTTCGGCGCCGTTTGATCGACTAACTTCCTAGCTTCTGAAAGTTTATTTAAAAGATCCAAATTAGAAATCTGTCTACCCTCAAAATCTTTTTCAGCACAGGCCTCGATATAATTAAGCACGCAATTAAGTTTAAGATAGTCATTCCTAACCAACTCTTCAGGAGCGGAACTAGATAACCAAGCGAGAGCCGATTGCTCGAACTCAGCATTCTTTTCTATAGATTGAGAATAGAAAAAGAACCAACAGGTTTGAGTCCAAATCTCCATTGGCTGCATACCACTGATACTTGCTTTGAAGTTTTTAAATATCTCCGGGCTAACCGACTCTGGGAACGAAGGATTTTCTTCAAATAATATTTTTTGAATTCTGTGCAGATCAGTAAAATATTTTTTGACAGTCTTCGACTCTAAAATATTTGAGAATTGATAATCTTCTTTCAACGCTCCTGTTTCATGACCTATTCTTCTATTAATCGTTTGTAATAATCCAGAGACAAATTGAGATTTAGTTCCTAGAGTATCATTAACAACAGTGGGATATTGTTGCGCTAATTGCAACATCTTACCTGCTTCGCGGAGAAGATCATTTAACAGTAAATTTCTCGATTGTTTAGCTTTCCCTTCTTCAGGAACTTCTTCTGTTATCTTGGTTTTAATCTTTTTATGCCATTCCTTGACACTTGCAGTCAGCACCGGGATATTTGCTAATGGTTTTTTCGATTGATAAGTATAATTAGCGATTTTCTCAGCAATAAATGAATATAGATATAGCACTTGATAGCGATCTGCATCTTCTGGGTGACTCGACGAAGTGGTTAACGCTTTTTGTTGTCTATACTCTATGTAGGCTCGTAATAAATCATATTCATTTGTTGCTATATAACTTGCAGTCAAACCCACATCCTCGATCCCTAACAAACCTACCTGCTTCATGATGCTTAGAAGATCGAGTGTCATTCTAAACACAGCACTTTGCTCAGCTGTGGTTTTGGTTAACACTAAATAACCCGCTAATAGGAGCAGTGAAGAAGTAGCTTTTTCCCTTTTGTAAGTGAGTAAGATAGAGGGTGTTCTTAGCATACATGCGCATAACATAAACTCAAACAAAGCACGCACATCTATAGATTCCTTAGAGATGTTTTCGCTTATTCCTCTCACATAATCAGTCAATTCTATACCGATTTTTTGACCCAGTAATTTTGATAATAGGCTATTAAATACGTCTACAAGAGCAGGATTTCTAGCCTCAATCCAAGCATTACTCATTAATATAGTCTCGAAACTAGAAATGATTGATTCTAAAATTTCAGGGTTTGAGTTTGTTTTAAATAAAAATCTGCACTGAGAATTGGAAAGGACCTTTATGCCGAGAATATGCAGAATTCTCGCCACCATCAAATGGGAAGGATCCCGCCAAAAATCATTTATTCTACGTTGAATAGATTTTTCATCTAATTGATTCCAATCTGTTGAAGATTTTAGTTTCTCATGAGTATCTCGTGCATGACAAAAAATTTCTAATTCACGCTGAATCAGTTTTGGTTGACCGTCATCTTCAGCCGGGTCAAGAAATGCAATAATCAATTGACTCTCAATATAATCAATAAATGAGGATATCAATTGAGGATTTTCTGAGTCGTGCAGCTGACTTATTTGAGCAAGCAAAGTAAATAAAGCTTCTTTCAATTTTTCTGTTCTATATACACTTGATGGAGAGTTCTCTAAAAATTTTATAAAAGTGCTTATTTGATTTTTCATCTTAGGAAATAACAACTCTAATACCATTTTAAAAATTAAGAGTTTTATCATATCTCTGGGCAAGTTTTGCAAATTTGTAAAATCCTTCATTATTCTTCGAGTATTTTTACCCTTTTCACCCTCAAAGAGATTAGAGTTTAATGAAGTTCTGATTAATAACGCGACTCTGACTTGATCGACATTGGTCAAAATCCTTTCGTCAGCTTGATTCTTTTCGATATCAAAGGAAAAATCTGCGCAAATTCCTGCAAAAGCAATTTCTTCAATATTAAAAGAATATTGGGCCCGGAATGCAGACAACTTATATTTCATTTTCGCAAATAAGTTAGCAAAAGGCTTTGTTTCATCCACTTTAAATTGGTCAAATACTTGTTGCAAACCTTCAACCAAGCAATAGCCTCGAAACTTATTTGGTTGGTTCCGTATAATTGCAAATAAAATTCTTAAAGTTTCGCCGGCAAAATATGCTTGATAAGGACCGTCCATCACTGAACGGTGGCTTTCAATTCTTTCCAATAATCCTGAATTTTTTAATTGAGGATGGCTTGAAATAATTTTTATCCACAAACTATAAAGCGAGGGATCAGGCAATGATGGGATGAGCTTTTTCGGTAAAGATGCAAGTACTTCTTTCTTCGAATCATCTGAAAATGCAAAGGGATCATGGCTACCTTTTCTTTGAAATTCTTTTTCGTCATCTTGTTCATCTAAATCAGTTACTGATATTTTTCGTTCACTTTCGTATTTCTTTTCTTTATCAATGTAGGATAAAGGCATCAATAATCGAGGCAATTCCTTAATTTCAGCTGTTAAGTTATCTTCGAATTTACTACCTAAGTCCGCAATCAATTCCAAATCTTTTGATTCAGTAGGTATGTAAATAATCGGAAATAACAATAAATTACATTGTTCCAAAAATTTATCCAACCATTCTGGCGCTTTTGCGCCCTCACGCTCGAACGTGAGTGAAACATTAGATAGTAACATGACAACTATTTTGAGCTGTGAATTATCGCTGTCTTCATAACCAAAGGAAGCTTCTAGCATTTGTTGATATTGTTTATGAAGGTTCAACCGCTGCCTTACTTTGGATTGGGTCGGGTCATACAATTTTAATCTTTTAATATCGCCAATAAAAATAATCTTAGCAAGGTGAAGCATTGTCTGATAACAAGTGTGCCATCGCCGATATCGAGCTGAACTTTCTTCTCCACTTAGACCAGGCTCTAATGGTGATATTGATAGTAATTTTTCTACAAATGGCTTAAGACCAATAACAGCTGCTTTGGCAACAGATGCATGGATTTTATAATTATTGAATGCTTGAGCAACTTTCATTAGCACTGCAGCTTGCATTAAATGAATTGTGATTAATTTAGCAGGCCCAAGCCAATATACTTTTTCTAAATCAACATTAACAAATTCCAGAAGTGAGTCTTGTTTTTCTAAATCAACATTAACAAATTTCAGAAGTGAGTCTAGTTTTTCTTTAATTTCAATTTTTTTTCCTAACTGGTCTAGTTTTGCTATTAATGCAAGCTTTGCTCTAGCAAATAATCGTGTGATTTCCTTAGATAAAATAAGTTTGTGCGCTGATGAAAGAAATGGGGGGTAAGATTCTCCCAACGCAGAAAAAATTCGAATGATAACTTGAGAAATATATTCGATTGATTCTGGCGGCTGCCCCAAAACCGCCTCAATTTCAGCACTCCATTCGGTGCGATTTTGTGCTACTTGCAATACTTTTTGTCGTTCTTCCAATTCTACATTTAGATACAGAAGCTGAAGTGGAATGTTTTGATAATGATCGAAACTAATTGGGCATCCGATTGAACCGATGGCTGCCAAAGCGCTGAGTCTTGATGACTGCCCAATGGTTTCAGCCGCGGATGAATCAGGATTCAATATTATAAAATTTACATGACCTTTATGCTCTTGCTTTGCATCGCTAAAAAAGTAACGATCTAAAAACTCTAAACATTTATTAACAAAATGAGGATGATTTTTAAATAATGAAGAATGCGCCTCGGAACATAATATTTTTTTTAACTGAGTTAAAACCCTTTCATCAAGTTTACTTACCAACGCATCTTTAAGAATATCTAAAATTTGTAAGAAAAGAAATGATTCAGGCTTCTCATCACAAAAATAATTAAATTTATTTGTAGGTGCGTAAATTCTTACGGCTGATCTTAAGAATGCGGTGTATTCTGTTTCTAATAAAGCAGTAAAACCATTACCTTTAATGGCAATAAATTTTAATACCTGATCTTCAATTTTTTGTAAAAATCCAATCATTAATTGGCGAAGATAAATATTGTACTGAGCCTCTTGACCAACAGGTTCAGCTGTTCCTTTTCTATCAGCAAGCGTTTGAACTGATGTTCTTGATATAGTCGGTAGATTAGGAATTCCATCATATGGAGGGTCTTCCTGGCCTCTGTCATCTTCGCGAAATTGTGGTTGGGAAGACTTTAATCGATTTTCAAGTTTATGATGTATTTCATCTAATTTTAAGAATGGCTCAAGCTCAATTTCTATTGTTTTAGAATCTTTTTTATCCTGGCCGTTTATTTCTTCCTTAATACTTGGGGCCATGGTTTCCGAGGGAGGAAAAGCTAAAGAAATAAAAGCCAATTTAATACCCTCTTGGATATATTGGAAAATAATTTCTTCTCGCAATCTCCGGTGACTCATTGTTTCAATAGTATAAGCAATTTGACATTCGTCTTCATGGATGGGCATTCCCAACAAATTGCAAACATATTGATAAAGATCGAGTTGTGGGAACCAATTTAATGAAGTCATTTCCCGCCAATTGTTAGCCTTTTTTTGGGTACCGAGCTCATTGAGGTAACTAGGCCAAACTTTGAATTGTAAGATTTTTATTGCTTCTTCTGTATTTATTTCTCCATAAAATAAAATAATTTTCAGATAACTGCTAACAAAATATTTTATTTTGTCTAAATAATTGATCGGCAAAAGATTGTGGGGTGTGCTGCGGCACTGGCGAATCAGTGCACGCAAGCTAGCAGTCAATACTTTAGGATGAACCTCTTTTAAAGAATGTATCTCAGTTTTAAAAGCTTTAGTTTCATCCTCTTTAATAGAAACAAAGGAACCCTGACTGTTGTCGAGTTCCTTATCTTCCATTTCTCCATCACTCGCAAGCTTTTGAGTTTTTGAAAAATCCACTGGCGAAGACTGACGATCGTCTTGATCTTGCTCCGTTAACACAGTAATAAACTGAGTGGCAAAACGATTGGTTTGAAGCGCCTCAGTGGTCAATGACAATATTTTATTTTGCAGTAAGGAAGGAGATTCAGCCGCTGTTAGTAATTTGCGAGTCTTTTTAATGATAGGAGGTAAATCTTCCGTTTCTTTTTCTAATTCAATTTTAAGATTTTTATGCTGGTTAAATTTAATGGCTTTATTAATTTCGATAAAAATAGTTATTATAGAACTGCGCAATGCAACAAGTCGGTCAGTAAACTGCGGGCAATGTTGATTGTATTCGTTAAGATAAATTTCCTGTAAAAAATTATCTATGCGGTCAAAATGAGCCAGTAAAACCTCTAAAAAATTGATAATTGCATCGGGCTTAAGATCTTGACTTAACCTAATATAAGCCTTTTGGAACAGTTCAATAGTGGGGGTCAACAAAATAAAATCAAACTCTAAATCTTCGGTTTTAGTCAGCAGATAAACACCGATAGTTCCTATAAGTTTTCTAAATGAGGAAATAGAATCTGCCGATTTGGTAAATTTTTCTAGATATTCAAAGTATTCAATATCAGGACTTTGATAGGGCCACCATTCTACCAATAGTTGAATAAATTCTGGCAAATACCCGGATATATTTTTCTGCCTCGAATCATCTCTATTTTCCCAAGATCTTTCTAACCAAGTCGCCACTGCGTCTTGTTCAAATGGCGAAAGATTGCCAGTTCCTAGGTAATGCAAACCAAAGTTAAACAAAGCAACTTGTCGAGCAAAATGTGGGGAATAGTGATAATGAAGCCTCAGTGAATCAAAAGCCTGATAAGTTCGCAAGAATACAGATTTTAAAGAGGAAGGATCAGCGGCAATCACAGCTTCCTCATCCTGACCTTTCTCATCCAGTTCAGGTTTAGATTCAGTTTTAATTAAAGAAGCAAATTCCTCCATTAAATCTGCGCTATTCATAATTTCTAAAAAATACCAACAAGAGGTTTGATTTGATAGCAACCGATTCAAGACCTTACATAATTCTTGTTTGAATGTGAGTTCAAAACCTGTTTTTGAGGATTTTTGGTGATTCTCTTCTTTTAAGGCGTTAATTAAATTCACTAAGCCTTGCATGACAGTGCCCATTAGGGGGACAAATTTTACAGTTCTGACTTTTTCAGGAAGACGATGGCTTCTTGACCGCAGTGATAAGGATTCACCCTCGTCATTCTCATTGAACGCTGTAGGAAATAATGGTAATAGCGAGGTTGGTGGAATTTCTTTTTCTTCTTCATTGTCTAAATTCAGTTGACCCAGTTCTTCAATTAACTGCAAAAATTCACTTGGCTCAGTGAAATCCTCTTGCTCAGCTTTATGTTGACACCATTGAGAAATTTCTTCGAGTAAATCAGGGAAGTTTCTTTTACAAAAATAATAGACAAATTTATAAAAATTACGTTTTTCCGTAATCAAAGTGTAGGTAAAGGCATCATCAAATATGGTCATGAAAATATTTAGCCGATGTGATTTCCAATGATTTAGTCGCTCAGAAGGGTTCTCATCAGTGCAAGGAACATTTGGAGCTCGCAAACGTGAAAAATAATCATTGTCTTTCAAAGTGATTAAATGAAATGGAAAAGCAAAAACGCACTTTAATAAAGTTATCTGAGATAATTCTGAATTAAATCTTAAAGGCAGTAGATGATACATTTGATGCGATTCACATAGTGCACTTAACTCACAAATTGTTATATTTATGAAAGTATTTAAAAAATCAATTTCTTCTAAATTATTTGCAGATAAAGTTGCATCAGCACTGATCAGCTCAGTCAATAAGCGACAAATTTTAAGCTTTGCATCTCGTTTAACCTGATCATAAGCAAACACCCCGCTTAAAAGATCCACAGTGAAAACAGAATCTGCGGCTTGCAAAAAATTTGCAATAAATTGACCTTTATCTTCTTCTGAGGAAAGATTTTTTGCAAAACCTTCAGCAAGAAAATCCGGCAAAAGTTTATTTTGAACAAGCGCTAAAACCTTAGCAATTTCCGCTAGCAACTTTTCTCTTTTATCCATATACCTTGGATCAAAAATCGGCACTTCCAATAAAGAGTTGACGAATTGCCAGAATTTATGGGGGTTCTGGTTAAGCATCCAAGTTAAATTATCCCGTATTTTTTCTGAAATAAAAAATTCATTCTTGAGATTTAAAAAATATAGCGCTAGAACAATTAAAGTAACCGGAGGCCTGGAGGAAATTGATAGATTAGAAATTTGTTCTTCAGTACGTTGAACCGGGTGTGCAAGAAATCTGGTAGATTTTGCATCTCCTTTTTTTTCGTCAAAACTAAAGGGTGATAGAGATCCCGCACGTTTGGAAAGATCAAAACTCCCAGCTCCAGAATCAATAGAACCCCGTGAAGATTGATTGGAGGATTGAGGCGTCATAGGAGGCAAAGGTAAATCATCATTGCCAAACACCATATGAATCACATTGCCAAGGTGAAGTGCCTGCCTTTGTAGAGTGTCATCAAATAAAATATTTTCGTTTTTCTGTCTTGCAAAATGCTTAGCAGCAAAAATTAAACCCATCGTTTTTATACTTGGGTGATTTAAACGCCTTTCAAATATTCTCTGGTCATCATGCAATAATGTAAAAAATAATTCATGGACTAAAGCCTCATTTTTTGTTTCTAAGCAATAACGCTCGATAAAACTTAAGCCATAGCCTTCTTTGAGTAACCAATATATGATTTTGATTTCTTCTGAGCGTGTTATCTCTCCAGAAATATGCCCTTTCCGGCTATTCTTAAAGATATCTAATAATATTTTAGCTTGTTTAGCCGGCATCTTACATAATTGCCTTAAGCTTATTACCTTAGGTCCAGGATTTAATGCCGATGAAGTTGGATCTAATTCATCTAATTTGGTTTGAAAAAGTTGAAAGATAACAATCAGCTTTTTAAATCCATACTGAGTTAAAGATAATTTTCCGTGGAGTTTTTCAAAAATTGTATAATGAGCAAGAATAAAGTCGCGGATCTTTTTGTTATTCTTTTCTTTTCTATTTAATTGATCCTCTAAGTTTTCGATAAAACTTAAAGGATTGTTATCAAATAACCTTTGAATAGCTCGTTCTCTATTAGGTTTAAGAACTCCCTGTAATACTCTTATTATGAGTTGCCGAATTCTCTTATCTTGTTTGCTATGTAACAGTTGTAATGCTTTGCACTGACCATCTATTTTATCGGAGTCAAATAAGGGTCTAAAAAATAAATATATTTCTAAAGTCTCTGGTTCTCGATTATTTTTGATCAGTTGTTTAAAATGCGCCTCAAGCTCAACTGCCTCATAATAGCGAGATGAAGTCAACGATGCAGCCAGTTCTCTAGCTCTCTCAAAGCTATGCTCCAGTCGTACCGTCGAACTATACTCCCAATGTCTTAACGTAGGAGCGGGTATAACTTTCAATGCGACAGTTTTCCGTTCCGGCATGGCTAGGGATAGGCGTCGTGAAGACGGTGAAGTGACAACCGGTGGTATTGATGGAATGGGCTGTTTATAGTGCGTCTCTCGTATACTACGGACTAGATCACGAATGGTTTTATATGACATTCCATTAAAATCTGGATCTGATGCAGGAAGACGAATTTCCCGCTCTATATCAGATAATTCAAGCTGTTGTTGATGAAGGGCTAGCTCAATTAGTCTAATAGTAGACTTGGTTTCCATTATTTGACCGATACTTTTATTGGCTGCAAATCCTTTTCTAATAGCCCCCACTAGCCGTTCAAGTTCTGAAAAGGACTCACCCGTGAAGTCAGGATCCTTTTTAGAGCGTTGATCCCATAGTTTTGCTTGCATTTCGTCTAAAGCAAATTGTTCTCTACCCACTAATTCAATCAGCTGAAATGAAACTTTCAGCTGCTCTTGAATAGCAAATGGATGCCAGCCTTCTAATAGTAATCCGCGGACTTGCTTAATCTTTTTGGAAAATTCAATAGGACTAAGTTTGAGTTCATTTACCGAATTCAATTGAGGCTGTTGCATTGCGTGTTCTATTTCAGGTTTAGAATAAGAATAAACTTCGGCAGTTGCTAGTTCAAATAGTTTTAAAGAAATGCCTAGAGTTCTAATGATTTCAGTAAAATGTATTTTTTGTTTTACTGATTTGCGTATTAGAGAAACTGTTTTTAGATCTGCAGAAGAACTTATTGAAGGAGAAGTCAGTTCTCTTTGAATCTCCTTCATGTCAACCGTTTTACTAGAATCGCTTCGGCAAGCCAATTCGATTAATCGGATTGAAGCTTTTGTTGCTCTTTGAATTTCTGCTAACGGTTTCTTCTCAGTTAAGGCTTGTAGTTTAATTTTTCTGATTTTTTCTGCTAATTCTGCATGTCCCAAAGTAGAATCTGGATCTACCCCGGATTCAGTATTCATTTCTTGCTGAATTTGTTTAACTTCCAGAAGTTTTTTCGCCGTAACTATTGCAACCAATCGTAAGGGTACGTTGTATCGCCTTACTATTTGTGGAAAGGAGGTGTTTCTAGTCTCTAACCTACGAATTCCTTTGATCATCTCGATATTTAATGTTGAAGGGTCAAAAAGTGGAATATCTTTCTTCAAAGCTTGCTTCAATTCTTCATCGCTGGTAATTGTCTCATTCTTAAGTGCTAATTCAATCAATGTGAGTGATGCTTTAGTTTCTCTCTGCACCTCGCTCAAGCTTTTTAGTTTTGCCGCAGCTTTTATCGCTTTAACTTTCTCCATTAATATAGTTGGGTCTAGCTTAGCTTCTAATTTTTGTTCCTCTGTTACAGCCGAAAGAGTATGAATGGCTTGATCAATCTGTTGTATATTAAGATTTGGTTCTTGGGTGGCTAAACTTATTAAGCGGATAGAGACATTGTTTTTTCTTATAATTTCAGCCAAGGGACTCTTGGCCTCCGTACGTATTGCTTGGACAATTTTTTTCAGCTCTCCGTGAGTTTTTCCTGTAAATTGCTTGGGTTGCTCGAGACGGCGCAATTCTTCATCTATTTCTTCATAGGATAATGGAGGGGTTCTGTTGGTGACTAATTCTATTAATTTTAATGAGGCTTTAGTCTGGTTAATAATGTTTGCAAGCGTACTTACGGAATGTGCAAGTTCACTAATTTCATCTATTTTACGACAAAGACTAGTATAAGAACCCTTGCCATAATAATTAATAAACTCATTCCGTAAGGTTTCATCAATCACTGGAATATTATAATTTAATTGCTCTTCTTTAGTCTCCCCCATAGGTTTTGGATTTAAAGAAAGATCAAGTAATCTTCGATCTGTAGGATTACCTTCACTCATTTGCTTTTGGGAACCTTTAATATCTCGGGCAAGCACCGGGGGTACTACTATTGTTGAGGTATTTAATCCTTCTCCATTGTTATTCATTTTAATTTCTCCTATGGAAAGTCACTATCCCACTGGTTTGACGTTGTGAAGATAGTGACCTAAATGGTGGTTTATCAATCTCTCTCTATCTAGAATTATTATTATTAAAGCTAAAGCTGGAATTAGAGCTGAAATTAGAACTTAATCTAGAACTAGAGGTGGAGCTGGAGCTGGAGCTAGAGCTAGAGCTAAAAACAGCACTCGAATTAGAGCTAACTCTACTCCCGAGAGTTCCTTTAATCAGACTAACCCTATTCATAGCTAGACTCATATTACGAGCCCCATACCCGGCCGTAGGTATAGGAGAGTTCGACCGCGGCGTCGGCGGCGGCGTTTCTGGAGCATCATACGATTTTGATTCCGAAGGCTGTAACCGATCTATTTGTTCTTGCAAAACTTGTAAATTATGAGTTAGGCTTTGAAAGCATTCCGTTAATTGGTCTGTTTGTTCTTCACTAACTTGGTTTAGTTTAGCCTCATTTAAATTGATAAGACTGTGCTGTCTTTGAATCACATCCATACTGGCCTTCAGTTTACTTTGCACTGTCTTAAGGTCTCTCTGTAAATTGTATTCCATTATTTCACGAGGTCTAATAAGACATGCTTTTATAATGTGATAAAGCAAGAGGCCTAGCACCCCCAATGACCCTCCCACGACCATAAAAGTCCTGGTTGGCCAAACCATATTGATCAGATGATCCAGATCTTTTAATGTGGTAGCCACATTCTGATTTAGCTCATTGAAGGTGAGAGTAGTAGGGAAAGCGGTAGGATCAAAGTTATGTGTCCACTGCCAAAGAAAGCCACCTGCTATGCCAACCCCAGCCATAAACATCAACCCCGTAAACAATAACCCTTTTTGATATAGCATTGAATCTGAAGAACAAAACCATCGAGTCAAACACCAGCGGTTAGCTTTCTTTCGCTTCTCCTCTGCTACGCTTTGGCGAATTAGGGCCCGATCTTGATCGGAACGGGTTAACAATAAATTAAAAGCCGCGTATTCTACGATTGATGCTTCCCGAGCACTAAGACTTGATAATTGATCTGCGATTAATTTAGGCAACTGCTCCTCATTGTTAAGCCCCTGATTGTTAAGCCATGAGCGAATTAAAGCCTCCTCTATGTCTCTATGATTTGATATGGTAGGAACTAATAGAGGTACATGTGGCTCATCTATAACCTTTATTTCCTCTAATCCCTCCGTGTCGTCAACTCGATCATGGGTAATTTTCTGAGAAGGCGTTGCCACATGTTTCATATCAATAGCCTTGGGACTCGTTGAGGATAACGACGCTTCAGTATCTCTGTCACTATACTTCTGCTCTTTCTTGCCGTTCCGTTTGGTTTGCTTTTTTTCAGTGCTGTGATAGCTTGATCTGCTTGAGCTCCTTGTTATTGGTAGTGGTAGTAAAGGAACGGCTCGAGAATCACGTTCATCGAAAGTCGTCAGACTGCCATACCTTCCTACAGGAGTACTTGGAGGACTGGAATTGACGTCCTTTATATCTTCATTTTCTTCATCATCATTTGGATTTAGTATTTTGTTTTTGATCATATTATTTCCTCATTTTTTATTGTACAAAAACCCATCTCTACCAAAAACTTTTATCTTTCACATTGTTCGCCAGAGGCGTTGGTGGTGTGGGGGCGGGACCACACACTGCAACGTAAGATGCACCTATAGCTCCATGGCTATCAGGGCAGCCCGTATAGGGTTTAGATTTATCGGTATTCCATGGGGAACCACAAACGCAAAGGGATTTGTTTTCCGAAAAATTACCTGGATTAGTGTATTCATCCTTACACCCAATAGCTAAAGCTGCAGAGCCACCTTGTGCACCGACGTTGGCCATCATATTCACTGTGCACTTCACTTGGCCATTAGTGGATATACAATCTGAGCTGTCGTTGGCCAGGGCGGACAATTGATAAATGTTTTCTGCAAACAACCCCGGTTTAGAATATCGATCAACTTTTAAAAAATTAGGCGTGACGTTGACGTGCGCGGTTTCACTTGGCTTACATTGAAAATCTATTTCATATTGAGACAGTGAATCATCCTTTGCATAACCGCTGCTAGCTGCATCTGGGAATTGTTCGGCTAAAGTCATTCTTTTGCAAAACACACCTGTGCCTATTCCAGGTTGCTGACCGTCTCCATTAACGCCACCATTATTAGCAATGGATGGATCGCAATTACCTGACCCCGCAATATAGGTATTTTGCAAGGTGCTGCTAGCGGATGGAACCGAAACTTCGGCCCTAACGTAACATGCTGAGCTGGTGCATGGACTTGGCGTTGTGGAGCTATCACTTGGATTGCCAGTTGCGACTGCATTGGGTAAGCGCGCGGCAATTCGTTTGGCGGTGTTGGTGGCCGTCGCAAGATCATTATCGATGATTGGCATTGCAGCCCAAAAACGTTTGGCTTTTTGTTTTCCATAAGTCGGATCGTCACCCGACCAGCAGAAATAAGTGCCGTAATTACTTTGATTGCTAGAGTTAGGCAAATAGTCTGTGGTAAATTTGTCGGCAGTACTGGCTTTAACGCAAGGTGTAGTCGAATTAGCTTCAGGCCATGAGCCTGCGTTGGCAACGTTGTATGCCATGCCCGCTTCTAATACATGTTGCAAATCTAAGGCGGCAATATTGATTCGATCGGTTTGGGCTTTGTCACGATAAGTTTTAACAGCCAGCGCAGCAATAAGAGCAAGAACCGTTACGACTAAAAGTAATTCAATTAACGTATACCCGTTTTGTTTGCGTTTATTTACACTGCGAGAATAAGCCATTTATTGTTCCAACTTTAAATTATTTTTTGCCTTACAAATTTAACATACTCGGTTCAAACAATTCAAGAATAAAATACTTAATGGGGGCTTAAATATGTCATCCCGGAAAACGCATAGCGTTTATCCGGGATCTAGGATAAATACCAATATTTAATGAGCGTTAATGAGCAATGGATCAATTCTGCACATCGATTAAATGCAGATATTAATCCTGGGTCCCGGATAAATGCTACGCATTTTCCGGGATGACATATTGTGAATCAATTCACGCAAAATGAGCCTGCGCTTGGCGCATTTAGTAGATTGCCGCTGCGCTTGATTTCTGTGGAACGGAAGAAATTATTACTGGCATTTAATACCCATGTGCCATCGCCTAATTGCACATAACTACTGGAGGGTAAACTTTCCCAAATCAAAGTATCAGACTTAGAATTAGCCGAAGCACGTAGCTTTTGTTGGTACCAGGCTATCTGTCCAGCTGACAATAGGTCGGTATTCATCACTGCTCGAACTTGTAATCGATAAATAGGCTTTGGATTAGGTCCGGCGGTTGCATTTTGTGATTTGAGAATGGCAGTTTGATATTCGGTCACTAATGGTGGGCGGCTGCAAACTACTGAATTACCAGATTGCAGTGACTGACAATTAATTGCGAAAGAACCAGTGAAACGGCCTTCAATTGCACAACCGGTGGTATGAAAATAGTTATCTAAGGCAAGCTGTAAAGATTTTACATCGCTCTGCACTTGCTCAGTTTGCGCACGACGTTGACGAATCTTATAGTGATGCATCGCCCACGAACTGATGGCGGCGATGCAGACTAACACTAATAATAATTCGAGCATTGAAAAAGCTTTGTACTTATACAAAAAGAGCACCAGCTTATAGGAGAGAAGTGGATGCTTCGGCAATGCCGCTGACAGTCACAGTTGCATCACCAGACGCACCATCACAACTCACCACTTGAGGACCATAACTCTCTAACAAGCTTTTGCATAAATTTTGTGAGGGAAGCGGAATCTTTAAAGTAACAGTGGTACCATCTATCCCGATATCAACATCTTTACCCCAAGGTGTTTTTTGGCCACAGCTTGAGCTATCTTCGGTAGTACAAGCCAGACTTTTGGTGTCTCGACTCAAATATCCCTTACTCACTAATTCTGGCCAGTCTAAACTAGTAAAACCATTGTTATTGATGCCGTAACCTTGAATAGCCGCCATGTCAGCGCCAATAAACGTTCTCACCATATTTAGCTTTTGCGTGTTGCTAGCCGTTGTAAAATATTGC
Source organism: uncultured Pseudomonadota bacterium (assembly GCA_963818985.1). GTDB lineage: Bacteria > Pseudomonadota > Gammaproteobacteria > Coxiellales > Coxiellaceae > JAFEDN01. The sequence continues at coordinate 272,115 of CAWFUJ010000004.1, forward strand.
ATGGCCATGACCAAAATGATAGCGATAATGGCTAATGATAACAACACCTCAAGCAAAGAAATTCCTGCTTGTTTGAGCTGTTTGCTAAATTTTTTCATATCTTTACCTCACGAATTATTATTAGTTAAAAAGTTTACCATACATCTTCCATAAAAAGAACGCATTAAACAGCCAAAGAGCTACCTACTGTGTAAATCCCAAATACAATCGTCATGGCAATGATTGCGCCAATGACTAATAATAGTGCACCAATTATTTTGCCCGTACGATCAATGCGCACAGCGGTGCGCCGTCGAGCTTGACGCCCTAAGCTTACTAAAGCATGCTCAAAACCTTTACCTCTCGCCACCACTCGCAAACGTGCTAAATCATGGTAGCTGATCAGATTCGTATTTAATACGTCGGCAATATTTTCTTGACCTCCGCTTAAATGGTATTCCATTTGTAATAAATGCCAAGATAGATAAGGAGAAGCGCCGTGTTGCATAGTGGTTAGGGCCTGCTTTAATACCACGCCGTTGGCAATTAATAAACCCAATGTTTCCATAAAACGCGCTGCTAATGAGGCTCGATATAATGCTATTAAAGGCACATCGTCCAACCAAGCGCGAAATGACCCGGTCACATTTTTTAAGACATTATTGATAATAATGCTTAAGAAAACCAAAGTCATAACCATTAGCCACCAGCCCGTTTCAACTATATAGCCAATACGGTACAGATTTTTGCCAACAGTGGGCCATTCCGCCAAGGGTTTAATCTCGATAAAACTATTTAAAACCGAGTGTTTAATAAACACGATCATGATTAATGCCAAAACAACCACGCTGGCAGGATATAGTATCGAAGACAAAAATGCGTTTAAGACCGTCGTATAATCACTGTAAGTCTCGGCTGCGGCCTTCATAGTTTCAGTTAAAGTACCATTGGATTCCCCCACGCGAATCACTTCAACTACTGGAGCAGAAAACCAGGGCTGCATACCATCCGCTAAACTTTGACCTTTGGCTAAGCTTTTGGATATTGTTTTGGCAACCGCAACAGTAATGCCGTCTCCAACTTCTACAATCACATCAATGGCCTGACTGGCCGGAACGCCGTCTTCTATAAGCGAAGACAAATCTTCTAAGAAGGCTTGCTGACGCTTGTTGGTAAATTGCAGATGATAAAACTTTTGATTGATTTTTTCAAAAAATGGATTAAAGGCAATGCTATTCTTCATGCGAGTTCGCCCGCTAACGATTCAGCATCCAAAGGATCCACTTGACCATTTTTAACCAGCTTAATTAATTGATCACGATAACTTAACCAGCCACTTTGTTTAAGGTACTGGACCCATCCGGCCGGATTATTATTGTGAATATATTGACGACCAGGCTCATCTACCCAAATCATCTCTGCCACCACCGTGCGGCCGTTGATTCCTAGTCCATGACATTTTGCGCAGTCATGGCCACGTGCTTTAATATGGATACCAGATTCTGCCATTAGTTTTTGCCAACGAGGCAAATGGATTTGATGGCGCTCGGATTTTTCTACCGGAACGGCGCAATCGACACATAAAAGCGGTGCTAAACGTTGACAAATTAAACAAACCAACAAATCTGGGCTGGCCAATAGATGTGGGGAAATACCAAGGTCTGTTAACCGTGTCACTATGCCTGGCGCAGTATTAGAATGCACAGTTGAGAACACTAAATGCCCAGTGATCGCGGCGCGGACCATCACGCTGGCCGTGTCTTCGTCTCGCATTTCACCCAAAACTAATACGTCTGGGTCCATACGTAACACCGTACGCGCCATATTGGCAAAGCTACGATCATAATGCTCGGTGTTAACTGGAACCTGGGTGACGCTGCTGACGATTTTTTCCACAGGATCTTCAATTGAATACAGTTTACGAAAATCTTCCACCAAGCGCATACAGGACGCTAAAGTTGTGGTTTTCCCTGAGCCGGTTGGGCCCGCAAGTAAAACCGCTCCATAAGGCATGTGCAGCACTCGCTTTAACATGGCCACTTGCTCGGGCAAATAGCCTAACTGTTCTAGAGTAGGCACATCTTGTTCAGCCGTGGTCAAAATACGCATGACCACATCAAAACCACCATGTGCCGGCAAACTGGCTAGTCGTAACCGCACCTCGCGTTCATCAATCACCAAGGGCATAGAGGCATTTTGAGGTACCAAGGGATTAAAGTGAGTGATGTTATGATCAGTTTCTTTATTAAATGCCACTGAGGCGACTTCGCGCGCTAATTTAGGCAACCATTCGGCATGTAGAAATAATTCTCCGTGTTTGCGAAAGCGAATACGAGCTATGTCACTGCGCACTTCCATATGGATGTCAGTGGCCTCTACGTCAATAGCACCTTTAACTAACAGGCGAAGACGTTGCTGTTGAGTACTCACCTCCACTTCCCCGTCTTGCTCCGCATCTGCTTGACGGCGTTCCTCAGCATTTTCTAATAAAATTGAGATCAATGTACTGGTAGCTGGGAATACCATTCCTGGCACTAAGCCTTTATTATGCATAACAATTTTGCAATTTTGGACTAGGCGGGAGGCCGGCTCGCTGGTCAGAATGGTACAACTTTGTAATACGGCAATATTTTTGTGCTCACGACACCAAGCTAACATTTCGGGCATTGCATGATCTTTTAGACTCAAATCGGCCTGGCTACTCAACACCTTGCGTTGGGTCAAGGTAGCATATTGTTCAAGGAGTTGCTGCTCTTGCGGCGTTTGTTTCATACAATACCTATTATTACTCGAATACTTTTAGAACGTTAAATCTTAAAGAAATCTGGTCAATTTGTCAAGAAAATGTTCTTTCAATACATGCATCACGTCATCCCGCGGTCAAGCTGCGGGGTGACAGGACTGCTTAATTGACTTATTTTATGCAAAAACTCATACTCACTTTATTATGCCTACCCTGAGCGTTATTGTGATTACCAAAAATGAAGCTGCTAATATCGGTCGCTGCCTTCGTTCGGTTGCGGATTGGGCAGATGAAATTATCGTATTGGATTCTGGCAGCACCGACGATACGCTCAATATTTGCCACCGCTACACCCACTATGTGTATAGCACTGATTGGCCCGGTTATGGTCCACAAAAACAAAGGGCCTTGGCCGCTGCTCACGGTGACTGGATACTGTCTTTGGATGCTGATGAATGGGTTAGGAATAAGTTACGTCTAGACATTCAACAAGCGATAAAAGCCTCTGAAGCAGATGGTTTCTACATCCCCCGTTTGACTATGTATTGCGGCCAGTTTCAAAAATACGGTGATGCTGCTAAAGATAAAGTTTTGCGTCTATTTCGCCGCGATAAAGGTCATTTTACCGATGATATTGTCCATGAAAAAGTAATATGCGAAGGCCGCATTGACTGTTTGCGCTCTCCTTTGTTACATAATGCTTATCGAACTGAACAGGAATGGACAGCGCAAATGCATCATTATGCATTATTAACCGCGCAACTCAGGTATTCTAAAGGACGGCGTTCACATCCACCTAAAGCATGGCTAAATAGCGTATGGATATTTTTTCGTTCGTATATCTGGCGCCAAGGGTTTCGGGATGGGCGTATGGGTTATATTTTTGCAAAATTAAATGCCATCAGCAGCTATCAACGTAATATACAATTGTGGAATTTAGATCGAAAAAATGTTAAGGTTCGGTCTCTATGACCCAGATTTCTGAATCATTTATCAACATAAACTCACTTGCGCAAAATTCTGTGACTGACACTCCGTTCCCATACATGATCATCCCAAATTTTATTAATGCAGAACATTTGGCTACTTTGGTGAATGAATTCCCTGACATCACCCACCGCGGCAGCATCCCCTCTTCCTCTGTCCAATGCACGCCAGCATTCCAAAAATTGTTGGATGAACTGACTGGGACGGCTCTCAGAAATATTATCGCGGATAAATTTTCAATTGATTTAACTGACAAACCCACTATGGTGACATTACGTGGCTTTACTACTGAACGTGACGGGGTTATCCACACCGATAGTAAAAGTAAATTGATCACTGTTTTACTTTATATGAACCCCCATTGGGAAACTCACCAAGGCAAGTTACGTTTGCTAAAGAATCAACATAATTTGGATGATTACGTGGAAGAGATTTCGCCACTAGCCGGCAATTGCTTAATTTTTAAAGTGACCGCCAATGGCTGGCATGGCCATCATCCTTTTATTGGCAAACGCTTATCTTTACAATTAAATTATTTAGCCAATGATGCTGCACTGATCAAACATTTAAACCATCATCGTTTCACCGCTTTTTTAAAAAAATATCTCCCCACGTTCTTTTTTAAAAATGATGAAAAAATGTAATCTTTTAGAACCCGGGCATGTCGCCTCCCATGTATTTCCCTCTCCCTCCGGGAGGGAGGAAATACAGGAGGATGACATGCTTTATTGAACATACAACTGGAGAAAAACGTGCGTGTTTTATTAGTTAAATTAACTTCGATGGGTGACTTAATTCATGCTTTACCGGCTATTACCGATGCCTGTCGCGCTATCCCTAATATTTCTTTCGATTGGGCCATCGACAAAAATTTTTCCGAAGTCGCGCTCTGGCACCCTG
>CAWFUJ010000005.1:0-72635 GCA_963818985.1 uncultured Pseudomonadota bacterium
GGGGTAAGAAGAATTATTCCTACTCGTCACCGCTATTGGCGTAAAAATTTTTGGCCATCTATTAAAAATGGCGAAATACCACAATTCATTAAATCATTACGCCAAGAAAAATATGACTTAGTCATAGATGGTCAAAGTTCAATGAAAAGCGCTCTGGTGATGTTACTTAGTCGCGGCACCCGTCATGGACTTGATCGACACTCAGCAAGCGAAGGCTGGGTTGCACCCATCGCTTATCAAAAAAGGTATTCTATCGATAAGGATATGCACGCGATAAAACGCCTGCGATTACTATTTTCTCAAGCTTTAAATTATCCTTATGTTGATAACCAACCGGATTATGGCATTGGCAATTACGCTTTTCCTGCTCTTAAATTTGAGTTACCAGCTAAGTATTTAGTATTTGTTCATAATGCCAGCTGGTCTTCGAAACTTTGGCCTGAAAAGCACTGGCGTGAATTAATAGAGCTGGCCGCCAAAGAAGATTATCAAGTGTTATTACCCTGGGGCAATCAGGCGGAAAAACAACGGGCCGAAAGTATATGTACAGGTCTCAGCAATGCCCAGGTGTTGCCTTTTTGTTCTCTGTCGGAACATGCACGAATTTTAAAAGGATCGGCAGGTGCAATTTGCAGCGACACAGGGTTATGTCATCTGGCCGCCGCTCTGAATGTTCCCGCCATTACTCTCTATGGCTCAACCGATCCAAAACTCATCGGCGCCACAGGTTTAAATCAAATACATCTCATGTCTTCTTTTTCTTGTACAAAATGCTATCAATATGAATGTCATTATGGTCATCAAAAGCAAACCGATGCGGTTTGCTTTGTTGAGATTAAGCCCGAAACGGTATGGACGTTGTTTACGAATGCCATATGGTCCCCTCTCCCAGAGGGCTAGGGGATTAAATCGCTAAACCAACTGCAATTGCGTAAATCCACTTTCATCATAGCGAGCGGCATTTAATGCTTGTTCTAAGCTTTGTTGAATTTGTAAGGGATCAGAATCCTCAAATAATATCGGCAGAATGGTTAATAAAATCTCTCGGGCTTGATCGTCAAAATGCATGTGCATGCTTTTAAAATAAGTGACTAAATTATAACAAGCATCGGTCAGTTGTTGATTAGGATTACGTACTAACTTTTTGTTAGATGCCAACGTCTCAGCCAACATTTGTTGCTCTAATTGATTGGCGATATTATATTCAATGTCCACCCAATATTGAAAAGTGCTAACATTCCTTAATGCGGCAGACAAATGCTGGAGCTCTAGACAAATTCGCTCATGCCAAGGATGCAGCACGGTCTTCAACCGCTTAAAATCAGGCTTTCTTAATCGGCCCTGTTCGGTCTCTGCATACCATACGCAATACAGCAATACATTGAGATTAAGCCCTCTTTCTTTTTGAAATATATTAAGTCTTTGTTGAATGTCTGTGCGGCGGGGAAGATCGCGAACAAAAATAGCGAACGGATGCAGGGTTGGCAAAGTCACTAGGCCGCTTCCGCCAAAGTTTCTCCTAAGCGTGAACGGAAGTCGTGAACTATTTTTCGGAAAAAAACTTTATTCTTTTCACTTAACCGCTCTAAGGTATTGTTGTAAATAACCAACTGTTCCTTTGAGCCAAATTCAATAATTAATGGATGCAAACCAATGACTTGATCAGCCAAATGATCGGTTAACTGATCCGCAGGTACCGCCATCAATTGAATGGCTTTCAATAAAATATTAGAAGCTTTTTGGGCTTTATGAATAACAAATTCACCATCGACCGTATAACTGTCAATATACTCACGCAAAAATTTAGAAAATCTTACGATTCCATAATAAGAGTAATAACCTTCATTAGGTACGCGAATATTTTTTTCGATGTCCGCTAAAATATCTCTCACCACTTGATATAAGGCTGGCTCGTCTTCATAAATCGTCGGGTCTTTTAAACGTAATTGCGCCATCTTTGCCGCGCGTTGCGCAGGGGTTAGATATTTTTTTAATATTTGGCGATAATCGCTTATAGCTCGCGACATTGTCTCAACAAACAGGGAATCAAGCATAATTTATTCGTCCTCTCATCAACGAAGTACTATCATATCGCACCAACCTTAAGAAAATATTAATCTTTTCTATTATGACTGTCAATCTTTCTGTACAAATTTAAACCTGTTCTATAATTATTAGGACGGAAAAAAAAATTTATAGGGTACGGAGGGATTAATGAGGAACTATAATTGGTTGATTATCTGTATTATTTTAATCTTATCTTTGACTGAAGCACAGGCTTACTATGGTAAGCAATTATGTGGCTATCCTGAGTTTAGCTGCACCAAGGTGAAACGTGGCGATACTTGGGAAAAACGATGGCCTGACCCAGAGCAGCGGGATCTAGTTAAGCGCATTAATCGTATCAACCTGCCCCTTGCCAACCGTTCTTTAGTGGTGGTTCCGAAGCACTTAGCCAATTTAACGATGCTGGATCTGGCGCCCTTCCCCAGCGACATTCATTCTTTAAAACAAAAAACCATTATCGTCGACCTCACCAAATTAGCCTTTGGCGCTTATGATCGACAGGGCCATTTAATCTACTGGGGTCCGGTATCTGGCGGCAGAGAGTGGTGTAAGGATATCGATGCGCCTTGTGAGACGCCATTAGGCGAATTTCGCATATTTAGAAAACAAGGGGAAGAATGTGTTTCATCGCAGTTTCCAATTGAAGAAGACGGTGGAGCACCTATGCCCTATTGCATGCATTTTTCTCAAGGCGTGGCTTTGCATGGTTCTGAAGCAGTGCCAGGTTACAACGCTAGCCATGGCTGTGTGCGGTTATATATAGAAGATGCTCAATGGCTTAATCAGGAATTCGCCGATATAGGGACAACCGTTATCGTCACTCGTAGTTGAATTATCCCCTCTCCAGGATGGGAAAGGGGATAATGACATTGGCTGAAAATTATGATAATTTTCAATCATGATTTCGTGGCACACTGATCTCAATAACCCTCCTCTAGATTGCACTCAGTTAGAATGGGAATGGCTTACTTACCAGGCTTCTTTAACTGAAAAATTACAGCAAATGAGCGGTCATACCACACATTTACATTTGCTGAAAGCCGAATGGGGGCAAGTCAATAGCGAAGAATCCCGCCTTTTATTACCAGAAAATAAATCAACTTCTCCAATTTGGATCCGAGAAATTATTCACCTCCATCAACAACAAGTCTGGATTTGGGGGCGAACTCTCATTCCTGCAGAAACGCTTCAAAAGACCGGATTGGATGCGCAAACAACTCAACCTATCGGCCATATTTTATTTCAGGATCCAAACTTAAAGCGTAATCATTTTGCATTCAGTCGAATCAGTGAGGGGCATCCCTATTTTCCAAGCATTCACCCATACCTGCAACAGACTCAATCATTACCTTGGGGACGACGGTCGGTAATAACCTACCACCAATACCCAGTGCTCATTATCGAAGTTTTCTTACCCAATTTTTTTGATTATCTATTACCTAATTGAGGTTTTATGTACTACGAATATTGGCGATTAATGCGTTTTGATAAACCTATCGGCATTTTATTGTTATTGTGGCCCACTTTATGGGCTTTGTGGATTGCCGGGCAAGGTCAACCTCATCTTTATATTTTGACGATTTTTATTGTCGGTGTTATTTTAATGCGCGCGGCAGGCTGTATTATCAATGATATTGCTGACCGTCATTTCGATAACAAAGTACAACGAACTAAAAATCGTCCATTGGCAACGCAAACCGTTCCGCTTAAAAATGCACTTCTGTTATTTTTAGTATTATCTCTTCTTGCGGGCGGACTGGTATTACTTCTGAATCCGTTAACAATTTCGCTGGCGGTTATTGGATTAGTCATTGCCATCATTTATCCATTTATGAAGCGAATCACGTATTGGCCACAAGCGTTTTTAGGGTTAGCTTTTGCATGGGGCATCCCCATGGCGTTTGCGGCAGAAAAAAATGACGTGCCCGCAATTGCTTGGTGGCTATTTGCAACCACGGCTTTATGGATCATCGTCTATGATACGCAATATGCGATGGTGGATCGCAGTGATGATGTAAAAATTGGGGTTAAATCAACTGCCATTTTATTTGGCAAACAGGATAAAATAATCATTGGGCTATTACAAACCGCGGTATTAATTTCATTATTACTCTTCGCCCACCATTTAAATTTAAATTTCAATTTTTATTTAGGCTGGGGGGCTGCACTTATGTTGGCTATTTACCAACAATTTTTAATCCGCCATCGTGATCCACATGCCTGTTTTAAAGCATTTCTTAATAACCACTGGTTTGGCTTTGCTATTTTTATAGGGTTTTTACTAAGTAATCCAAAGCTTCCGATTTAATCCCCTCTCCACCGGGAGAGGGGAAAGGCAGGGCTGGCACAAAGTAAATTAATTATGGTATATTTTGGTTTTTATGAATTGAGGCTGTCATGAACGAAAAACATGTTTTTACATCTGAATCTGTTACCGAAGGTCATCCTGATAAATTAGCCGATCAAATTTCCGATGCGGTATTAGATGCCATATTGGCTAAAGATAAAACCGCGCGCGTCGCTTGCGAAACTGTGATCAAATCAGGGATGGTGTTAATCACTGGTGAAATAACAACCACTGCCTGGGTAGATATGGAGCAAGTTGCGCGCAAAGTTATTCGCGACGTGGGATATTGCAACCATCAATATGGTTTTGATGCTGACACCTGCGTGGTGCTGACTGCGATTAGCAAACAATCCCCTGACATTGCCATGGGCGTCGATCCCGGACAAAACAAAGAATTAGGCGCGGGAGATCAGGGCATGATGTTTGGTTATGCCAGTAATGAGACGGATGTGCTGATGCCAGCCCCCATTACTTTTGCCCACCGTTTAGTGCGCCGTCAAGCCGAAGTGCGTAAAAAAGGTTTGCTCAGCTGGTTACGACCCGACGGTAAATGCCAACTGACATTTGTCTATGAAAACGGCAAACCCATCGCAATCGATTGCGTGGTGCTCTCTACTCAACACGATCCTGACGTCAATCAAAAAACATTAATTGAAGGAGTGATGGAAGAAATTATTAAACCGGTATTGCCAAAAGAATGGCTGCATCGCAATACTCGGTATCTCATTAATCCCACCGGGCGTTTTGTCATAGGTGGCCCGGTCAGCGATTGCGGATTAACCGGCCGTAAAATTATCGTTGATACTTACGGTGGCATGGCACGTCATGGCGGCGGGTGTTTTTCCGGTAAAGATCCAACTAAAGTGGATCGTTCTGCGGCGTATCTTGCGCGTTATATCGCTAAAAATATCGTGAGTGCCGATTTAGCTGAGCGCTGTGAAGTGCAATTATCCTACGCCATTGGCGTAGCAGAACCCACTTCGATACGTATCGAAACCTTTGGAACTGGCAAAGCCAGCGATAAGTTGATCGGTGAATGGATTCGGGAGATCTTCGAGCTGCGCCCTTACGGAATCATTCAAAGTTTAGACTTACTACGACCCATTTATCTGGCGACCGCCGCTTATGGTCACTTTGGTCGTACCGATCCTGAATTTACTTGGGAACAAACTGATAAAGTTGAATCATTAAGACATGCTGCAAAATCAAGTTTGGCTAAAATATAATAGGACACCCATCTAGGGGGAGTGAAAATATGAGAAATACAATAGTGATAGAAAATCAAGATTACCAAGTGGCCGATATTAAATTAGCAGAATGGGGTCGTAAAGAAATTGCGATTGCCGAATCTGAAATGCCTGGATTGATGACCTTAAGGTCCGTTTACGGTCCGACCAAACCCTTAAAAGGAGCTCGGATTACGGGTTGCATTCATATGACCATCGAAACTGCGGTGCTAATAGAAACTTTAATGGAGTTGGGTGCTGAGGTACGTTGGTCTTCTTGTAATATTTATTCTACCCAAGACCACGCCGCTGCAGCATTAGCCGAGCGCGGCGTCCCCGTATTTGCCTGGAAAGATGAGACGGAAAAAGATTACTATCGGTGTATTGAAAGAACGTTAACTGGCCCTAACAAATGGCAACCCAACTTATTGCTCGATGACGGCGGCGATTTAACCGCTGTTGTTCATGAAAAATATCCGCACCTTTTGCAAAATATAAAAGGCATAACCGAAGAAACCACAACCGGTGTCCACCGTTTGTATGAAATGGCCGCACAAGGAACTTTAAAAGTTCCAGCTATCAACGTCAATGATTCAGTGACTAAATCCAAATTTGATAATTTATATGGTTGCCGCGAATCGTTGGTGGACGCCTTAAAACGTGCCACTGACGTGATGATTGCAGGTAAAAAAGCCGTGGTTTGCGGTTATGGCGACGTTGGCAAAGGTTGTGCCCAAGCCTTACGTGCCCTAGGCGCGCAAGTTTGGGTGACCGAAATTGATCCAATTTGTGCATTGCAAGCGGCCATGGAAGGTTACTCTGTTGTCACGATGGAAGAGGCGGCGCCTGTTGCTGATATTTTTGTCACCGCGACGGGTAATAAAGGTGTGATACGCCATGAGCACATGATCGTCATGAAAGACCAAGCCATTGTTTGTAACATTGGGCATTTTGATTTAGAAGTTGACGTGGCTTCTTTAGAAAAATATCGATGGGAAAATATTAAGCCTCAGGTTGATCATGTCATTTTCCCCGATGGCAAGCGCATCATTCTTTTAGCTCGGGGTCGATTAGTTAATTTGGGTTGCGCCAGTGGCCATCCTAGTTTCGTTATGTCAACTTCTTTTACCAATCAGGTCTTAGCACAATTGGAGCTTTGGGAGCGCGCTGATCAATATGCAATCAAAGTGCATGTGCTGCCAAAACATCTGGATGAAAAAGTCGCGTCATTGCACTTAGATCGAATTGGGGTGAAGTTAACCAAACTGACCGACGAACAAGCAAAATATATCGGCGTAAATAAAACCGGTCCCTTTAAGCCTGATTATTATCGTTATTGAGATGAGGAACCTGAGAGAGCATTTATGAGTCATAAGTCACAGAAAAATAATTATGACAAAGATTTTTATGCATGGTCTCTGCATAATGCCGCATTAATTAGAGAAGGAAAACTATCAGAGGTGACTTAAAAAATGTGGCCGAGGAGATTGAAAGTTTGGGGAAAGGAAACAAACGCGAACTCATTAGCCGATTATTATCTCATCTGCTCAAAGGGAAGTTTCAACCCGGACGCAGAGGTAAAAGTTGGGAACTCACGATTAAAGAACAGCGCTTTGAAGTTAAAGATCTTTTGGATGAAAGCCCAAGCTTAAATCATGAACTTGATGAGCAAATTAATCATGCTTATAAAAGAGCATTAATAATTGCAGAAAAAGAAACTGGTTTAAATGTGGATACTTTTCCAAAAACCTGTCCTTTTTCTCTAAAAGAAGCTTTAAAAGAAACTTCTTTCCAAAATAATCCCCTCTCCCGTCAGGGAGAGGGGAAACGAACTTTTTAAAAACTTTGATGAATCGCTTCTTTAACTGCTGCTAAGGTTTTATTGGCAATTATATTCGCGTGTTCAGCGCCATTGCGTAAGATTTGTAAGATTTGTTCTGGATCTTGTTTAAATTCATTGCGCCGGTTACGAATCGGGTCTAATAACGCATTTAACACTTCAATTAAACGTTTTTTACAAGCGACATCACCAATTTCCCCGGCTTGATACTGACGCTTGGTTTGCTCTACCCACGCTTTATCTTTATTAAAAATATCATGAAAAATCCATAACGGATTATTTTCTACGGTGCCCGGGTCCGTGGCGCGCAAACGATGTGGATCGGTATACATACTCATCACTTTTTTAGCGACAGTATCAGCATCATCACTTAAAAAAATGGCGTTATCCAACGACTTACTCATCTTTAACAAGCGTCCCTCTGAATTCGGGCCATTTAATCCGATCAAACGATTCACACGTCCAACCAAAGGAGTAATGATTGGCAACAATCCTCCAGCGTTAATATAATTTGCATCTTCAGTATGTGGGTCTACTCCGCAATATAATTGATTGAAACGTCTCGCCACTTCGCGGGTCATTTCTAAATGCGGTAATTGATCTTCACCTACTGGCACAATTTGTGGTTGAAAAGCTAAAATATCTGCCACTTGCAAAACTGCATACAATAAAAATCCAAAAGAATAATTATCACCTAATTTTTTATCGCGAATTTCATCTTTCAGCGTGGGATTGCGCATGAGTCGGGGGAAGGGAATCAGCATACTAAAAATAGATGCCAAAGTGTAAATAGCCGGAACATCCGATTCTATAAAGATCGTACTTTTAGCAGGATCAATTCCCGAAGCCAAATAATCTAAAGCGATATCAAGCACACTTTGACGAATTTCTGCAGGGCGTTCAGCACGGGTAGTGAAAGCATGCACATTCGCCAACAAAAAAAAACATTCATAATCGTCTTGCAATGAGACTCGATTTTCAACTGAACCCACCCAGTGACCCAGATGCAATTTGCCTGTTGGCGTATCCCCTGTTAATAAGCGGGGTTTGGAAGTAGTTTTGTTTAACATATCTGTCAGGTATAATATCGCAAATATGAAATCCTACCAAGAGCTTTTGGTTGACACTACCCAAAAATTATATAAAGACTTACGCCATTTAATTTACAGTTATCTAAAAATTAAAACCCTTCCAGTTGAAGTTGATCAGTTAGTCGAGTCGACGATCTTCGCAAGGGAGTTGACATAGATTTGTTATTATTAGTTGCTGCAGATACAGTTAAAACACAGCTAATAATGCAGAAACATTTATTACTCGCAAGTATCAAAGAACTTATCGGCGATCAAAAAATCGATTTCAGAATTGCCCTATTTTCTGAAATCGATCAAGACCATTTTTTACAAATCATCTATCCTGATTCTATTTGTTTAAAAAAATGGTCTTCTAGTTCCTCATGATAATAGCGTGCTCGATGAAGAAGAAGAAGATGATGATGAGCTCGAGCTCTTAGGGGTTTTCTTATGGGGTAGTTTAGAAGCCTCCTCTATTTCTTTCGCTAGACTAGGAGGACCTTCTGCCTTAAACAAAAACGATTGTGGCCGTGGCAGAGAAGGCTCAACCGGCTCAGTGTTGCCTTTCATAACCTTATTCAAAGAAAAGAATGATGGCTTAGTGGCAGGAATAGGAGTAGGAGTAGGAGTAGGAGTAGAAGCCTTCGGATAATTCGAGAACAATTCCTTAAAAGTCCCCCCTTGCGTCGTTAAAGTGGATGGTGGTGGAATAGGTCTTGGAGAACTTGTCCCCGGTCGCAATTGCGTCTGCGTAGGTGTGGGTGTGCGAGAACTTGGATTTTGAGTTACTACAGGTGACGAAAGATGATTGCGCTGTAGATGCCTTTCTTCTTTTCCCTCATTTGTATTTGGTTTATTATCCTCCATCTTTCGCAGTGGCTTTTCATCTACTTGCACTGCTAGCTGTAAAACTCCCTTCGGCTGCTTTTTCAGGCTTAGCATCTTAGCTGCTTCTAAATCTAGCTTTTCCTGTTCACTAGCAGTCGGAAGAATCGATCTTGACGATGGGCTTGGGCTATGACTATTTAGACTCGGGCTCGGGGTCGAATTCCGCGAACCGGAGAGGCGCAAACTACTAACAGGGGGTATGAATGGTGAGGGAGATGGAGACAATGATGATGATCCCAAATTTGAACTTTGTTGAGAAGAAGACGTTGATTGAGGTGGCATAGCTGAATCTAATATTTCAAAGGCTTTTTTAGACACAAAGATATTATTAATAAAACCTAATCTTTCAGTGAATCGCCCATAATTTTGGGGATCGTCTAAAAGCGTTTTAACTGATAATACTAAAAGCTTTTTAAAATTCAATTCGTCCGCAGCAGTATTGAGCCGCTTATCTAACTCACTAATCGATGCAAAAATTTTGCTATCTGTTGAGTAACGAGGAGACGCCGTTGCCTTGAGCTTCCCTACTTCTGCTAATGTAGCCAACGCGCAATCCACTTCAATACGCGCAAATAGCCATTGAATTGATCTATAAATATCGATAGGCAAAAATTTATCATCACGGTTATTCAAAATATATATTAGCTTGTCATAAAACCTCTTGGTTTCAGCCCAGCCTATTGTACTAACAACAGGGGCAAGGTATTTTATGATATAATTAAATATGCGCGCTGTTATATTCACACTTTGGCCTTCGATCACCTCCATAATTTTAGCGCAGGTCCTATGAGGCCAACTAAATGTGAGATATTCTTCTCGTTTAAAATCAAAAGCCCTGCCAAAGTCATAGGAGCCCTTAAAATTCGACTGCTCATTAAAAAGCTGTTGAGATAAAACCGTAAACCCATTTGCTATTTTCAACGCATTCCATAAATAATCAAAAAATGGTGCATGATTTTTTTTATAAGAAATTTCTGGATAGTTATGTTTAGCCAAATACCCTTGCATTGTTTCGCGTTTAGTTTTAGAAGGTACATTTGATTTAATATCAGCAGATTCAGCTTTGCTTTCAACGCCATTAATATACCAATTCAATAGATCATTTTCGCAGCGAATCGCCTTTTCGCTCGAACCAAAATTAACGACAAAACGAAATAGAAGTTCTTTGGTTTTTAATAAGGAATATTTCTGAGCCCATTCAGAGGGAGGCGTTGGAAAATACTGGTCCAAAACCTCAAACAAAAGCAACTGGGCTAAGCTTTGGCCTGAACGCAAGCATTCATTTTTTTCCTTTTCTGCCAACCATTCAAAGCGGATAGCGCGCTGAGCAATGATAAGGAATTTTTCCGGATGGAGTTCAAAAAATGCCTGCAGAATGTTTATCATACCCATAATAAACAATGGATTATCACGAGTGGAAACATAAGATTCATTTGTTTCTAGTTTTGAAGGCACATTTTTAACAAAGTCCTCACATGCTTTTAACTCTTTCGGGCCACAAATTATATAGTTATTATAATCTCTAATTCTTAGATACTTATTTCGCCATTCATTTAATGCCTTTAGTTCTTTTTCTAAATCAGTCTTTTTAAACTCTCCGGGCGCTTTTTCTATTAATAAATCAAGTTCTTTAATTTCTGCATTGACTTCAATGTTTTTCTTTTTGAGCGCACGGTGTTCACCTTCCAGGATCTCTTCAATCACTTCACGTTCATCTACTAAAAGTTTTAGCAATGAAGCTTTTCTTTGGGAAAATAAGTCTTCTATCGAACTCTTTGGAGCAACTGGTGACAAAGTAGAGGTACTAGTTAAAGATGGCACAGGTGAATCTATTTTGGATTGAGGTAACGGTAGAGTTTGGGTAGTTTCTTTCTTATTTAAATTTGGTTTTCTTGACATTTTATTATTCCTACATAAGCATAAATGGAATTCATATTAAAATAATGTTGTCACAAAAGCAAGCAGATCTTGGTGCTTTTCAACGCTACCCAACTCTGCTAACGATTAAATTCTCTCATTCCCCTCACCCAGAGGGAGAGGGGAATGAGTTGCCTTAAGTTGTGCTAAATGTTTTAATTATCAAATGAAAACTCACAATATGCCCAAATTTAGCACAATTAAACCGGCGCAAATCCCAGAGGAATTAAAAGCTCTGCTTGATCGGAACCGACAACAAATCACCAAAATTTTATCCACCACCGAACCTTTTACTTGGGAAAATTTGCTGCAGCCTTTGGAAGAGCTGGACGAGGGCCTCCATCATTTTTGGTCGCCTATCAATCATCTTAATGCCGTTGCCAACAGTCCAGCTATCCGTGAAGCATATAACGCAAGCCTGCCCTTACTATCTGATTACCAAACTGAAATTGGCCATAATCAAGCTTTGTACCAAGCTATTAGGCAAGTCGCCGAAGGTCCTAATTATCCGCAATTAGACAATGCCCAAAAAATGGTGCTCAAGCACCTGCTCCGAGATTTTAAGTTAGCCGGTGTAGCCTTAAATGAGAAGGATAAAAAACTTTTTGCGGAACTCAGTAAAGAACTTTCACAATTAACAACTCTTTTTGAAGAGCATGTACTAGATGCCACTCAAGGATGGAGCAAACATATTACCGATGCCGGGCTACTCAGCGGCTTACCAGAAATTGCTATCCAAGCTGCAGAACAAGCGGCTCAACAAAAACATTTATCCGGATGGTTATTTACTTTGGAAGCCCCTTCATACTTAGCGGTTATGTTGAACGCGGATTCCAGTGTGTTACGTCAGGAAATGTATACTGCGTTTGTGACTCGCGCTTCCGATCAAGGGCCCCAAGCGGGGCAATGGGATAATAGCCATGTCATGCAAGATATTCTGCAGCGTCGTTTAGAAAAAGCCAAATTACTGGGCTTTGATAACTTTGCGCAGCTATCCTTAGTACCAAAAATGTTATCAGAAACGCGAGCTGTTATAGAGTTCCTTGAACATTTACTCAAAGCCAGCAAAGCCAAAGCGCAACAAGAATTTGATCAATTGACTGAGTTTGCAAAAAAAACCGCTGGCATAACTCAACTACAGCCCTGGGATGTGCCCTACTACAGCGAAAAACTGCGTCAGCAGCGTTATGCGCTCTCCCAAGATGAATTACGGCGTTACTTTCCACTCGACAAAGTGCTCTCAGGTTTAATGACAATTATCAACCGATTATTTGGTGTGGAAATGAAAATAGTCACAGGTGTAGACACCTGGCACCCCGACGTAAAATGTTGTGCAATGTATGATCAAAAGGGTGAATTGCGTAGTTATATTTATTTGGATATTTACGCCCGTCAACATAAACGCGGCGGTGCGTGGATGGATGAGTATTGTGTGCGCAGGCGCTTAGCTGATGGCAGTATTCAAACGCCTATCGCTTTTCTGACCTGCAATTTTCAAGCGCCGGTGGGGAACAAACCTTCTCTGCTCACCCATGAAGAAGTAGAAACTTTGTTTCATGAATTTGGCCACTGTCTGCAACACATGTTATCGCAGGTTGATTATGCGCCCGTTTCTGGAATTAATGGCATTCCCTGGGATGCTGTGGAAATTCCCAGTCAATTTTTAGAAAATTGGACTTGGGAACAAGAATCTTTGCAATACATTGCCGAACATTATCAAACTAAAGAACCATTACCCGATGATCTTTTACAGAAGATGAAGCGTGGTAAAAATTTTCAACAAGCCATGCAAATGCTTCGGCAATTAGAATTTGCCCTCTTTGATTTCCAATTGCATATGCATTTTGACCCGCAAAAACCTCAGCAAATTAAGCAAATTTTGGACCAAGTGCGTTCAAAAACAGCGCTTATCCCCGTCCCCGAATTTAATCGCTTTCAAAATAGCTTTACTCATGTTTTTAGTGGCGGCTATGCGGCGGGTTATTATAGTTACAAATGGGCCGAAGTAATGGCTTGCGATGCGTTTGATTTATTTAAAGAAAAAGGCATCTTCGATCCGGTCACTAGTCAAAAATTCCTACATACTTTTATGGAAAGTGGAGGCACAGTTGAACCGCTTGAATTGTTTATTCAATTCCGCGGCCGTCCACCGAAAGTGGAACCCTTATTGGAGCAGACGGGAATTATTAGCTAGTGCGTCATCGCGCGCACACAAGCCTGTCATCCCGCCGGTCAAGCCGCGGGATGACAGGCTTGTACGTGGCGGCGACGACAGGTCTGTGCGCGGGATGATAGGCCCTGCCGCGTGATGAAGATGTTATGCGCTTGTGCGAGTCTATAAAAAAGGATTAATTTATGGAGAAATATTTTATTAATCGACCAAAAAAAATTGGTATTTATCTAGCATTCATATTATTCATTTTCCCGTCTATGCTTTGGGCAGCAGAGTCCAAACCCAATATCCGCGTCAGTGAATTCCAGCTCAAGAATGGCCTTAAACTGATAGTGAAAGAAGATCATCGCGCCCCAGTGGTGTTATCCTCGATTTGGTATAAAGTCGGTTCCAGTTATGAACCAAGGGGTATTACCGGAATTTCACACGCCTTAGAGCACATGATGTTCCGAGGCACAAAAAAGTACGGCCCTGGTCAATTAGCCCGATTAATCAACGCGAATGGCGGCGATCAAAATGCAATGACTTCCGATGATTTTACCTTTTACTATCAAACCCTCCCGGCTGATCAGCTTGAACTGAGTTTTACGCTTGAGGCAGACCGCATGCAAAATCTCAGCATCGAGGAAAGTGCTTTTCTCAAAGAAATTCAAGTGGTCATGGAAGAACGACGGATGCGTACCGAGGATAATCCACAAGCATTAACCGTGGAACGTTTTAATGCAATTGCTTTTATCAACAATCCTTATAGCCACCCCGTGGTCGGATGGATGAGTGATTTGCAGCAGATGACCGTCGAGGATTTACGCAGTTGGTACCATCAATGGTATATCCCAAACAATGCACTCATTATTGTCGTTGGAAATGTGCAACCACAGCAAGTCTATGCGCTAGCTGAAAAATATTTTGCCTCAATTAAGCCCGGAAATTTGGTTAGCCCAAGGCCAACTGAAGAAGTTTCTGCACTTGGAATTCGACGGATTGAGGTCAGCATCCCTGCCAAACTTCCCCTGTTGCTTTTTGGTTATAATACCCCATCATTAACTAAGACTTCTAAAAATCAACAAGACCCTTATGTATTGATGGTATTGACTTATTTATTAGGTGGTGGTGAAAGTTCGCGCCTTAATCGCGACATAGTACGTGGTCAGCAACTGGCTGCAAGCGCTTCTGCTTATTACAGTATTTATAATTTATATAGCAACTTACTGTCTCTGACGTTGACTCCCTCTAAGCAAACATCTCTGGCGACTCTTGAAAATGTTTTATCTAATGCTCTAACCCAATTACAAACCCAAATGGTGGATGCGACAGAGCTACAACGGGCAAAAGCTTTGATAATCGCCGAACATGTGTATGATCAAGATTCCTTACTTTCCCAGGCCATTAGCTTAGCAATGCCAGAAGTGAATAATTTATCTTGGCGTTTGGAAGATGAATTCACCCAGCGAATTGAAGCGGTGACCGCAGATCAAGTGTTAGCCGCAGCCAAAAAATATTTGGTCAAAACAGAATTGACGATAGGCAGCTTACAACCCAGTACATGATACGGTGACGAAATTGTCATCCGGAGCAATGTCATCCCGCGGCTTGACCGCAGGATGACAAGACAGGATAGGCTGCCCGTGATGACGAATATAACCGCCTTAAATTGGAGAAAAGAACATGGCAAAACGATTACTCATTCATTTTTGTTTAATGGTGATTTGTCTCAATCTAACTTTCCTAGCGACTGCACAAGCAAATAGACGGCCATTACTGACGATTCAAAACTGGAAAACTTCTCAAGGGACACCCGTTTATTTTGTTCAAGCTCCTGAATTACCGATGGTCGATATTCGAATAATTTTCACTGCCGGATCGGCTTACGATGGCGATGCATGGGGTCTCTCCAATTTAGTTGCTAACATGCTCGATGAAGGTAGCAAACAACATAACGCCGATCAAATTGCTGCAACCTTTGATCAGGTCGGCGCCAAATTTAATAGAAATACCAGTCGCGATTTTGTCACTTTATCGCTACGCAGTTTAAGTGATCCTAAATATTTTACCACTGCTTTACAAATGTTTACTGAAGTTTTAAGCAATGCTAATTTTCCTGCACAAGCGTTAGAGCGAGTGCGGCAACAAACCTTAGCAGAAATTCGTCAAGACCAACAGGAACCTTCAACAGTGGCCATGAACGCCTTTTATAACGAACTATACGCCACACATCCTTATGGACACCCTATTATTGGCACGACCGAAACCATTAACCAGATGACTTCTTTGCAAGTTCAAACATTTTATCAAAGTTTTTATGCGGCCCATAATGCCAAAATTATTTTAGTGGGCAATTTACAACGCGATGCAGCACAAAAAATTGCGCAAGACTTAATGTCATCAATACCTCTAGGAAATACAGCGCCAACCCTAACTATCCCTTCAACGTACACGCCAATGACTAAAGACATCGCCTTTCCCTCTCAGCAAACCACTATGGTCGTAGGACAATTTGGGATTGACCGGCAAAATCCTCAATATTTTCCATTGATGGTAGGTAACTATTTGCTAGGACAAATGCCACTCGGCTCGATATTGTTCGAGCAAGTGCGTAACCAGAAGGGCCTTGCTTACGGCGTTTCAAGTTCGATTCCATTGCTCAGTTATCGGGGACCCTTTTTAGTAAAATTGCAAACTCGATCCACAGAAAAAAAACCTGCACTACAGATTGTGCAACAAGTTTTAAAAAACTTTGTTGATCAAGGGCCTTCAGCAGCTCAATTAGAGTTGGCTAAACAAAATCTTATTAAAAATTTCCCGCTTAATTTAGCCACTAATGATGACATTGCCTCAGCGTTAACCCAAATCGCTGCAAATAATTGGCCCCTGGATTATTTAGATACTTTTCATGACAAGGTTAGCACCGTCACCATAGAGCAGGTTAAGCAAGCGTTTCAAGGATTACTCGTACCCGATAAAATGTCGACGATTTCTGTAGGCCCGTGATGAATTCGGTGCGTATCATTGCCGGCGCATGGCGAAGCAGACGAATTCATTTTGCTGATCTCCCAGAGTTACGACCCACTCAAGATCGAATTCGGGAAACTTTATTTAATTGGCTATCACCTTATATTGAAGGCTCGCGTTGTTTGGACTTATTTGCCGGCAGTGGGATACTAAGTTTTGAAGCTTTATCTCGGGGTGGTGCTTTTGCCTGCTTAGTTGATAGTCATCCGCAAGTGTTGCGGGCATTACAAGATAATGTCCAACGTTTATCGATTAGTGCTGACCAAATCGCGATTATTCGTGGAAAATGTCCACAATCGGTGCCCCCTTTACCAGGAACACCGTTTAATATTATTTTTTTAGACCCACCCTTTCAAAAAAATTTAATTCTTCCGAGCATTCAATGGCTACGCGACAATCAGTACATCGCACCCGCTTCTTGGATCTACATAGAAATGGAAAAAAAATTGACTTTAGAATTACCCCTCCATTGGCAAATATATCGACAAAAAAAAACTGCTAGCTTAATTTATCAACTCATTAAAATTGAGAAATAGTTATTATTCTGGATACCGGCCTTCGCCGGTATGACTTGCGGTGTCATACCGGCGAAGGCCGGTATCCAGAATAAATATATGTTATTATTCGATGATGAAAAAATTACTAAGCTTGACAGTGATTTATATATTTCTAAATTTATTGATGTTACCAGCTGCATTAGCGGAAGAGATTATTTGGAAGGTAACCGAAGTCAGCGCGATTCCTCGTCAGGTGGGCATATCGGCTGAATATTGTCAGCAATTTACTCCTAATTTTTATATCGGTTCAATAGAAAAATTAATGCAAGAAGGGGTAAAATCACGTAATGGCTTGTCAATAAAATATCGAAGCATCAACCGACATGAACAACACGGTCTTTATTTCACTGAAATTGAAATCCTGATGTCACGCCGACTAGAATATCCACCACCTTGGTTCGATACGATGTACATTCACTTACAGCAATTAACGGCTAATGGCCCAGCCGATGGGGTGTGGAGCACTCATCGTTGCAAAGGCCGTTTGATCTTTCAGCCGTAATTTCCTCTCCCACCAGGGAGAGGGGAAGTACTATATAGCAATCTTAATGATTGCCATCACCTTCTGCTTTTTGCAAATCTGGCTCAAGTTTGGAAATATCCAATTCCGCATTGGCAAAAGCTGAACTTTTCGGCAATTGAACTTCTATATTTTCAACCGCTTCTAATTGCGCTTTGCCTTGCTTAACTTCAATTTCTAAAATGTGTCCACCCAATTGACGATCGGCAGAAGCAAAATGCACATGGGTTCCTGGCATGCCAATACCTTCCCAATAATGAGGAAACCAAAAACCCACTACACTGCCTTTAACATTATTTAAACGCAATACGCATTGGGTTTTAGTCGCTTCTAATAAATTCGGAAAAGGCCGCTCTTGTTTACGTAAACTACGTACAGTTAAATTAAAAGTACCATCAATCCGAATTGCGTAAGGCAGGTTTTTATTTGGAAATTTATTCGTTAGCAGCTTATCTAGATCTTTTAAGTTATTTACATCAGCAAGAGTGATTGCAGCTGAGGAGGGTTGAAAATTCATTATTTCTGCAAACGGAGACATTAAATCGGAAGATACTTTGCGCAGATGACAGTCAGCGGTACTTTGATAATATTGTCCATCTACGGCTACTAATTCTCCGTCAATTGCTGTAAAGGTTCCAATCCCGAAATTGCCTTTAGCCATTAAATCACGATAAGGGTAAAAACCTTCAAATTGACCTGATTCCAAAGCATAGAGGGTTGAAACTTGAAATAATTTATTACTTGCCTGCTGGGCTGAATGAGTCGCTGCGAAAATGGGGGTGGCTACCATTAAAGTTGCCATTAAGATAGTGACCGATATTGATTTCCTAATCATGATTAACTCCTTGTTAAATGGATTCTCAATCAGAGTAAAGATTACTGTCACTATTTATCCCCGATACCGGCCTTCGCCGGTATCCAGGATAAATAGCCAAATAACCACATTCAAATAGAACAGTACTGTACTCTACCATACTTCATGAAAGAGTTAAAAAATTTCTTCATCCGTTTTAGTTTTTTCAGAATCTGAAGATAAATCCGCTGTAACTGGAGCTTGTTCCTTTGGCTCCTGACCTTGACGAAACACTTCAAATATTGAATTTTTTTGATCGGGGCTGGCTAATAATCCGGTTTGCGGATCAATACGTGCAGTCACAATTTCGGGAGGTTGCGGCATCGTTCGTAATGGCATTCCGGTCAATGCGGCGCGCATCACCTCAATCCAAATAGGTAGCGCAGCCTCCACACCATATTCATGCGTAGAACTTAAATCATCAAAACCTACCCAAACCGCGGTGACAATTTGATTATTAAAGCCAATAAACCAGGCATCGGCTTCATCCTGAGTAGTGCCAGTTTTTCCCGCTAAATCACTTCGATTGAGCACTTGTGCTGCTTTTCCGGTGCCGTGAACAATGACATCTTGCAAAGCTTGCGTCATTAAATAAGCATTTTGGGGGTCAATCACTTTTGGAGCGGTTAACTGCGATGAATTCTCTTCGCTATTCGGATGGGTAATGCAAGCTTGACAAGCTTTTTCAGGGTTGGCGGTATAAACAACCTGATCTTGCCTTAAGATCCGCTCGATAAAATAAGGCGTGACCCGATAGCCGCCGTTGGCAAAAACAGAGTACCCTACCGTCATCTTCAAAGGAGAAGCCACTCCAGTGCCCAACGCTAAAGATAAGCTTTGAGGCAAACTCTGTTTATCAAAACCAAAGCGTTGTGCGTAGTCCACTGCAAAAGGCACGGTAATTGCTTGTAATAATCGAATTGAAACCATATTGCGAGATTGTATTAATGCCTCGCGCAAGCGAGTGGGACCGTAAAATTGATGTGAACTATTTTCCGGGCGCCACAATTTTTCTTGTCCTGAATCATTCATGACAATAGGGGCATCGTTAAAGCTGCTGGCCAAAGTGTAGCCTTTTTCTAATGCAGCCGAATAAATAAATGGTTTAAAGCTTGATCCAGGTTGGCGTAGGGCTTGAGTTGCGCGATTAAACTCGCTTAACTGATAATCAAAACCGCCGGTTAAAGCTAAAATTGCTCCATTTTGAGGGTCCATGGACACTATCGCCCCTTGAATCTGGGGCAAAGCCTCAAGTCGCCATTCCTGGCCGGTATTCATGACCCATATCACTTCTCCAGAAGATTTAGGAATCAGGTGTGATCCATTTTGCCCAGTAAATTGAATAATTTGACCATCGGCTAATAGGGCATGTCCACTATTATCTTTAACTTCTAAAACAGCAGCGGGTTGTAATAAATTATTTGACAGACTGATCTCGCTAAGCTGCTTTTGCCATGCTCTTCGCCAATCTTTGTCTTCTTGGGTTAGAATTTTTTTTGGGAAGTTATAACCGTGGCGATGGGTGTAATCAATTAACCCTTTCTGTAAAGCATAATTGGATTCTTTTTGTAACGATGCCGAAATAGTTGTGTAAACAGAAAAATCATGATCATAAATTTCTTCACCATACTGCTGCAGCATAAATTGGCGAACCATCTCCCCAACGTAAGGTGCGCTCGCTGCCAATTGAGGGCCGTGATAACTGGCATGATCTATTTCTTTGATAGCTTGGCGATATTGTTCTTGGGTGATAGCGCCCACTCCTAACATTCTTAATAACACATGATTACGGCGTAAAATAGCTTCTTTAGGCTGTGCTAAGGGGTTATGCTTGGAAGGGGCTTGAGGCAATCCTGCGATCATCGCCATTTCTGCTAGGGATAATTGATCTAATGACTTTCCATAATAAACACTGGCAGCTGCGGCCACTCCATTGGCTCGACTACCAAAATATACTTTATTTAAATAGAGTTCTAAAATTTTATCTTTGCTAAAGCTGCGTTCTATCTTTA
Organism: uncultured Pseudomonadota bacterium; assembly: GCA_963818985.1. Lineage (GTDB taxonomy): Bacteria > Pseudomonadota > Gammaproteobacteria > Coxiellales > Coxiellaceae > JAFEDN01. Next base: position 20,480 of record CAWFUJ010000005.1, read on the forward strand.
ATGCTAAAAGAATTTCGCGAATTTTGCGAATATAAGTTTTTTTATGGGTCAAGAAAAAATTACGCGCGACCTGCATGGTAATAGTACTCGCACCTTGACTTTTTTGACCCGTTCCCAAAACTACTTTCACCGCCCGAAATAAGCCGATAAAATCAACACCTGGATGGGAATAAAAACGCTGGTCTTCGGTCGATAAAATAGCTTGAATTAGTGGCCTTGGAACTTGCTCTAAACTCACGGGGATCAGTCTGCTAGCCCCAAATTCGCTGATGAGTAAACCTTCTCGAGAAAAAACCCGCAGGGGTACTTGCATGTGGACGTCTTTTAAAACTTCCACATTGGGAAGCTGTATCTCAATCACGACAATAAACCCAACCACCGCTATGATAAAAAAAGCAAATATACTGAGAAGCGCTAAAAAATAGCGGCTAAAGACGCGAATAAGGCTTGATAAAAAATACTTCATAGCAACTGTTGCAGTCCATCGATATCTTTATTTTGGCTAATAGTGACGCACTAATGGCGTCAACTTAAGGGGTTCGTCATCCCGAAACAATTAGCTGTCATCCCGAGGCTTGACCGCGGGATGACGCACCGGTTCTTGCTTAAATTGACGCCATTAAGTGTACCACAATTAGTTAAATTACGGTATTGAATAGAGTCCAAGTTTATTTAGACTAACGGAATCAAGCAAGGAGTTTATTTGAAAAAGCATTATCAAATAGGCATTGAAGTTTCAACTGATCAATTGTATTTTACTGTCGTTAGTAGGCTACGCCAACAATGGCTGATACAAGAAACAGGTTCGATTGGCTTTGAATTGGATCGATTGGACCACGCTTTACATGCCTTACGCCAACAAATCTCACGCGCTATCCGTCATACGATTATTGGCTTGGCCTATCATCAGGTCATGATCAAAGAAATTCAAGTGGATTCGAATCTAACGGCCGAAGAAATTTATCAATATTTGCAAATTCGGGCAATGACTATTTTTGGTGATGCTGCCGGCCCATTGTATTTAGATTTTGAAAAAATCTCATTAGCTTCGACAGAACAAACAACTATTCGCGTTGTCGCCGCACCAAAAAATCACGTGAACGATTGGAAATTACGATGTCAGCAAAATGGATTTAAATTAATGGCTGTGGATATTGATGTGTTATCACTTGTGCGCTTGGCTCCATGGTTCCAAGAACTTAATCATCAGCGTGCACAAGCATTCATTTGGCTTAAAAAAACTGAACTGATATTAATAGTTATGAATAGCGACCAATTAATCTATGTTAAACGATCAAGTCTTTTAACTAGTCTTTCAATCTGTGAACAACTAACAATGATGCTCCAATTTTTTTATGGCCTTTATCCGCAGTGTGAGTTAGAACAAGGTTTAGTTTTTGGTGAAGTGCAAGAGCTAAATTTTAATAATTTAATTTTACTAGGCCAAAATTATTTATCAGTTAAATTAGCGGTTTTTAAAGACCACTTAATCTCTTCCTCTAGTCAATTTTGTAGCTTGGCTTTGAGCGTGTATCCTTATGCCTATTAATTTATTACCTTGGCGAGAAAAACATATATTGAAAGATAATTGTCAGCATTTTTTTTCTTTGTTTATGTTCTTTTTGTTGGTCATTCCCACTGTGTATAGTGGTGAATATTATTTATCTTTATTAATACACTCACAGCACCAACGTAATTTTCAGTTATCCCAACAAATCGAGGCCTTATCGTCTTTAGATATAAAAATCATTGAAGATAGTTATCAAGTTCTGCAACGACAAGTTAAGCTGCTACAAGCTATTGATTCAAAACAGTGGACATTTTGGCAAGAATTCGCTCTTTTGCAGAAATCACTCCCTGAACCTCTGCTTCTAACCAAAATTAGTTGGGATCAGCAATTATTTACTTTACAAGGTGAAACCACACGTTCAGAACAGATCGGTGAATTAATTAAGATTTTGGATCAAAGTCATTTATTTATTTTGGTTGACTTGAATAATTTATCACGAGCCGAAAATGAATCGTTGAATCATTTCAATATCCAGGCACAGCATCATTTGGTAGAGTTATGAAACATTTGTCTTCAAAGATTAAATTAATTTTTTGGTTCATGCTGATATCGATCATGTTAATGATAACAGCTTATTTTATTTCTGAGCCATATCATCACTGGCAGACGTTACGTCATCAACATCAAGAATTCAGCCAGCAATGGCAGAAACAGCGGCGTCAACAAGCACTGATACAACACATTAATCAAGATTCAATTCTGCTAAAGAATCATTATGATTCAAAACTTAATTTATTACATCAGCCTATTACTTTAGCAACTTTATTAACTCGTATTACTTTATTAATAAAAACCCAAGAGTTGCAATTATCTACTTTGAAACCTATACGTCATCAATTTTTCTATGGCTTAAATCAAGAAACCATTACGCTAGATATTCAAGGTAAAGAACAGTATTTATTAAATTTCTTAAAGATGCTGATGAAACAAAGCTGGTGGTGTGATATTCAGAAATTTCAATTTGATGCGGTCGCTAATGGTATGAGGCTGCAAGCAACTTTAGATATTTATCATGTTGCACATTAACAATATTGTCTGGTGTTGTGTTTTTTGGCCATTATTTTGTTTTGCGCAAGATCGATTATTGTTGGAACGTTCTAATCAGAAAAATACTGATTTGGTGACAACTACTTCTTCAATGCCCCAAATTTTAATCAAGGCCCATATTGTCAATATAGATCACGATTACACTCATGCTTTCGGTATAAATTTCGGAACTTCTTCTGGCACGCTGGCAACAGCTGGTGGTTTTAATATGAATTTACCAACCCCTGAAAATAATACCGGCGATTTAATTATTCCCATTGCCGAATTGGCTCAGGGTGTTTTATTAAACGTTACCTTAACAGCGTTAGAAAAATCGGGCCACGCACAACTCATTTCTGACCCACAATTAATAACACTTGATAAACAACCAGCGGTCATCGAAGCAGGAGAAGAAGTACCCTATCAACAAGCAAATGAAAATGGCGGCACTAACATTACTTTTAAAAAAGCGGTATTAAGATTAAAAGTTACACCTGAGGTTCAACCGCAACGAAAGATTCTATTACATCTGGTTATAAATCAAGATCAAGTAAGCAGTTTGACTGTTAATGGTTCGCCAGCGATTAATACTCAATTACTTCAAACTCAAGCATTGATAAAAGATCATGCCACTTTAGTCCTTGGTGGAATCCTGGAAAAAAATACGTCTGATCTACAGCAAGGGATTCCTTATTTACAGCACATTCCGTTAATAGGTGTATTGTTTCGTTATCATAAGAAAACTAATAATCGCAAGCAATTACTCATTTTTGTTACCCCGATTATATTAAAAGAATAAACTTGATCCAACTTATATTAGTATTCACTCTGTTTTGCATTTGTTGTGTAATAAAAACTTGTGGAATTATTGTTAACATATCATCAAGCATGCCAAAGGGTCTTTATTTACGAAAACTTTCTGCACCTCAACGTGGCGATATAGTCGCTGTTTGTCTCAGCAAATATTGGCAAAGATTGGGCTTAAAAAAAGGTTATTTACGCTTTGGTTCATGTGAGTACCATAGTAGCATGCTAATTAAAAAGATCATCGCTCTGCCAGGTGATCATGTTCAGTTAACTGATAATTTCATCTCAGTTAACAATATTTATTATTATTTTCCCTCTTATTATTTTGATCATCTTGGTCGACGATTATTAGTTTACCCACGAAACAAATATTGTAAAACCAAAGGTTATTGGCTAATCGGTTCTTACGATACGCATTCCTGGGATTCGCGTTATTGGGGACCTGTTAACCGTCAACAAATAAAAGAGAATTTAAAGTTGCTAATATCCTGGGACCATTCACTTCTTGTATGAGCAACATTTTAAAAACAAGTCTGCAACGCCTCAAATCTCCGTTTCTTCAAATAAACATAGCTTAGTAACTAATTTTCATAAATGGATAACCGTAGGGAGACATCAACAACAGGAATATAAGCCAAGCCAATATACTTGATGAAGTTCTTTCAAATTTATGATTCATCAACCCAGTTTTCTAATTTAAGATGAGTAACTCTGGAGAATTTTTTCAAATTATTGGTCACAACAATTAAACCTAAAGCCATCGCGTGTGCAGCAATCCAAAGATCATTGTTGCCAATCGGTTTACCTTTTTTTTCAAGTTCGCTACGAATATCTCCATAATATTTAGCAGCCTGTATAGGCATCGGCAAGAGAGGGATCAAACCAGTTAAATCTTCCAAGATGTTTAGAGATTTTTTTGGATGATGATTTTTTTTAGCTCCGTAAAGCAACTCACCGTAGGTAATAATCGACATTCCAATTTCCCCTACTGTCGCTTGTTTAAACTTATTTAAGACATTGGTTGGCTTTTTCTTTGCTATATAAATGCAAATATTGGTATCCAATACATAACGTAAAGACATATATATTAAAAGTCTCGATCTTGAGAAGGAGTATCTTTTCTGACATCAACAAAAAAATCTGACGGCAATTCGGTTAACAGATCGAAAGCTCTTTCCAAAGTTTGAGGTATCTCACGAATAACAATATCTCCTTTTCTTCTAAAGATTTCCACCTCATCGCTGCTGATCTGAAATTCCTTAGGCAACCTTACCGCCTGGGAATTGCCATACCTTCCTAATTTTCATATCCCCTCCATATATATCCATTAAGTATATACGATAATCCGCAAATAGAACGAACAGAAGACTTTCAACCAATTAGCTGATGCTTAAAGAATTTAAGGCTACTAATGTCTTGGAACAGTTCTCAAAATTTAATTATAACCCTTATCTTAAATTTTTAACCACCTCCGGCGAACTGGAAGGGCCCAGGTATTCAATAATTATGTTAGTTAACACAATGGGATATGGAGAAACTTCTTTTATTTTTTCAAAATATTTTCGTAAATTCAATCTATCGGATATTGTCCAAACATCGTCGATTAACCAACCACCCATTTTATCGTAATTTAATCCCTTTTTATTTCTCTCAGCATAGCGGACAGCACTTTCTAAACTATCAAACAAAATGCTATGACCTATTTTGTTAGACAATGAATGCTCCAGAAAAAAATTAGTCCCCAGATCAGAAAAAGTTTGGATGCTTTGACAATCTAAGATATATAAAATTTTTATGTCATCTGTGGATTTTTCCTCATGTAGTCTCGCTACCGGATTTTCCCAGTTTATTTTATCTTCAACTTCTAACGATCCTGGCAGTAAATTGCGCCTGCAAGCAAATCCATATTGTTTAAATCCAGTAGTGATAGATCTTTTGGAATTTTGGTGATAGTCCATCAATTCATCAACCTTGCGATGACAATAATCGATCGGTGGAGTAAGAATCCCTAAACAAAGTCCTACGCCGCTTACCACCGTACCTAACACGCCTTGTGTGACTTGTTTTGCAAGGGTCAACTTTCCTTCAAAATAAAATTTTTCCAAATGAGTATTTAGTTTTTTGAACTCACTCTGAGGAATTTTTATCTGATAGATATTAATCTCGACAGCATGTTTGTAGTGTTCTTTCCAGGTATCACATAAATCGCTAATTTTTTGCAAAGAAACCATGGGTTCTTTTAATTTTTTTTGAGGCCCTGCCACCAAGCGCTTTATATCTGCAAGAAAACTCATGATTTTGACATTATTAACAGTGCTTTTATTTTCCCTAACTTCATTTAAATGGAAGTCGGTTAAAGTATAAAATGCTTCCAGCAGATCAAGCAATATGTCCCTGGTGGCTAGGTCATCTGTACCAAGCGTACATTTTTTCAATTCATCTTTAACGGCTAGAGAAATTTCCTCTATAGCCCGCAGCTGAAATTCATTACTCAAATGGTTATCGTTAAATTCAATTTTTTGAAACATTTTTTCCTCTTTTTTTATTTGTTATAAGTATTTTATATTCATAAATTATAATGATTGATCAAACAAAAGTCAACAGATCTGGGCTGCTTATACTAGAAGGACCTGATTTAATAAACATGCCTGTTTAAGCCAAAAACTAGCTTCTCTTGATAAAATTATATTTTTACTGTAAATTTGAAAGGTGAACTTTGAAATTTAGGCCATTTTATGACTATCAATTCTTATATTACCCGCAATGTTCAGAATCATGTTGTTGATTTAATGAAACAGTTCCCTGCTATTGCGATTATAGGCGCTAGACAAACGGGTAAGACTACTTTAGCGAAAGCTGTTGCGCCTGATTTTGCTTATTTTGATTTAGAAAAACCGCAGGATTACGATCGAATTTCACACGATCCTGAATTCTTTTTTTCTCAACGCCCAAGCCATCTGATCTTGGATGAAGCTCAAGAATTACCGATTCTATTTAATTTATTACGAGGGGTTATAGATCAAAATAGAGAGCAAACAGGACGATTTATTATAACTGGCTCTAGCAGCACCGATCTTCTTGCGGGGATATCTGAGACACTCGCGGGACGCATAGCAATTGTTGAATTGGGGACATTAAAAGTCAATGAATATTATCGTAAACCATTGAGTCCTTTTTACGATGTTTTAGCAAGCCGACTATCTAAATCAAATTTGCCAACTAGTGAGGCGCCGCTTACTATTTCGCAAGTTCAAAATTGCTGGTTAAGAGGTGGCTATCCCGAGCCTATTTTAAAACTCCACCCAGCCAATACACATTATTTTGAAACCTGGATGTCTAATTATCAAGCCACCTACATCAATCGTGATATTGCTAAATTATTCCCGCAGCTTAATAAAATTACTTATCGTCGGTTCCTAATGATGTTATGTAAGTTGTCCGGAAATATACTCAATAAAAGCGATTTAGCCAGAGCTTTAGAAGTAAGTGAACCCACTGTTAGTCATTATTTAGAAATTGTTAATGGAACATATGTATGGCGGAAAGTCCATAGTTTCGAACATAACTCTATTAAAAGTTTAATTAAGATGCCAAAAGGTCATATACGGGATAGTGGTTTATTGCATCAATTATTGCATATTAACGATTTGGAATCTTTATACAATGACCCTATTGTTGGAAAATCATTCGAATCGTTTGTCATCGAAGAAATTTTAAAAGGTATTCAAGATAAAGGCATCCCGAATGTTGAATTTTTTTATTATCGAACTTATGGCGGTTCTGAAATAGATTTAATATTGGCGGGAAACTTTGGTTTATTACCAATCGAAATAAAATTAGGAAAAACAATTGTTCGCAAAAAATTAACGGCGCTTGAAAACTTTATAAAACATCATCAGCTTGATTTTGGTATGTTGATTAATCAAAGCGAATCAGTGGAATGGCTTACACCCTCTATTATTCAAATTCCAGTCGGCTGGCTATAAATATTCGTTCACTCGAAGGATGTCCGAGTCGATAAAAAACGTAAAAACGTTATTAAAACAAATACTAAAGTTTTGAAAACATATCGTTAGCATGACAAATAACTTAACTATGACAGAGATAGATTAATATAAAAAAAAGGCTTCCTAATCTACCCTTCAAGTCCAATTTTAGATATACTTGTACAAAAACCAGGGAGAAACTCAATGAAGAAAATTTTTAAACTCATTTCAATCACAGTTCCCTTTATGGAAGATGACAAACCAATTCCTCCTGAAGAACAAGCTAAACAAATTAGTGCTATAGGAGAAAAATATGTTAAGGAAACGGAGGCAAAAGGCTTTTGCTTAACTTATTCAGCCAATGTAATACAAACTATCGAGATTTATGAAAAACATTGTAATAACGACGACAAGGTAAAAATATCCGGCAGAAATCAAGCAGCAATAGTAGCCGCCATAACTTCGCAAGTAAATTTCAGAATTTTGCCTATTTCCACTTGCTTATACCCAGGCGGTCACGGACAAGTTGAAACATCTCACATAATTTACTGTTTAGCGAATATTGCTTGCTATCTTGGCGCTCAACTCAGCGACGAATATTGGGTGATATTGGGTTGGAAAAACCAAGTATCCGGAAATGATTTCGCAATTGGTGGGGGAGTCAGCCAGCAGCTTTCTGTTAAACAAAATAGTTTGATACAAGCCGTATTGCACTATTTCGAGTCCAGCAATTTTTTAGAAACGCCCAAGGATCCCCTTGTGAAGGAAGTATTCTCTGAACTCAAAACCGCTTATGAATTAGGAAAAACTGGTGATCCCCTCGCCTATGCCCGCAGCTGTATGAAGAATTTAGCAAAAGAAGAAGAAACCTCCGAAGATAAGAGCCACTTCGATGAACGGGATGATGATGCGGGTATGGAGGTGGAAACGTTTAAAGAATTACAAGCGAACAGTGAGATGGATTTAGATTTGTTTGAATCATCATCTTCATCATCTTCGTCCTCTTCATCATCGCCATTACTTGCACAAGGAATGCTAGGAAACCTAAGCTCAAAGTCGTCGCAATCTACCACTGAGAACCAATCTACCACTGAGGACCTATGTGATCTTACTGATTTTACATTTAATCCCTAGTAATACTAGATAGGGGTGTCAGTCTTCAGGTATGATCCCACGCTTCCTTTTAATAATAATTAGGCCTCAGTTAGAGGCTTAACGTTATGTAGTTACCAGCTTAATTCTTAACCGATTTATATAATAAATATAAGATAATTCCCTACGCCATGGGGGATCGCAAGCTGAAGTATCCCCACGAAAAGAAGTGACATTGAAATGAAAATTTATTAAAAAGGAGGAATTAATTTTGCTATAAGGATATTCAAGATGTCGGTTAACGAACTGTTATTTTTTCATTTGGAAGAATGCTGTCCAGAGATACACGCTAAAAGACTGCAAGCGGTGATGGATGTAGCGACTGGGATACAACATAGCCGGAGGCTGTCGATTGCGGGTATTGGAAGACATTTAGACAGTGAAACTCAACTTAAGCACCGAATCAAGAAAGTGGATCGCTTGCTAGGAAATAAACATTTATACGGGGAATTAGCTGGGATATATAGTGGACTTTCGCAGTATGTTTTTAAATACATCGCCCAGGATAAAGTTTCGCCGGTGGTAATAGATCTTTGTTATTTAAAAGATAATCAGGATATTCAGATGCTGAGTGCAGAAGTGGCTACGCAAGGACGAACTATTCCCCTGTACCGAGAAGTATTTGAGAAGGGGGAGCTTAAAGATCGGGAAAAAGAATTTATATCGAAATTGTCGAGTTGTCTACCGGAAGGACGAGAGGTTTTAATCATCATGGATGCTGGTTTTGGAGACAGTTGGTTTGCCGCCATAGAATCCCAACAATGGTATTGGTTGGTGAGAGCCAGAGGTGGCAAGTATGTTAAATTGTCAGAGGAAGGGCAATGGCAAGAAGTCAGTGAATTGTTTCCTGAGATTGGTATTCGGGCTAAATGTTATGATCAGGCCTATATTACCCAGAGTGAACCTCGACGCTGCCGAGTAATTACTAAAAGAGGATCGGCGGTTAGTCAAAGAAAAAGGCCAGCTAAATTACCTCGAAATTATCATGGAGCCAATGGAAATTATCAGCGTTTAGCGAAAGAGCCTTGGGTATTAGCGACGAATTTACCGAAGGAATATACCACGACCCAAGTTCTCAATGCTTATAAAAAGAGAATGCAAATAGAGGAAAGTTTTAGAGATATCAAAAATACTCGTTATGGATTAGGAAGTAGACAGATTGAGACCCGGTGTGTTTATAGATGGGGAGTTTTCATGTTACTGGCTGCCATTGTACAGATTACTCTATGGATTATCGGAGTGATTGGACACAGCCAGGGATTTCAAAGAGTATTCCAGTCCAATACAGTGAAGGATAGAAAAGTATTTTCGTACTTTTATTTAGGACAATTAATCGTTGAGTTTCACAAATTGCATGAACTTATTATTGATTATAAAAATTTGACCACACAAATTGAAACGGAGTTAGCTAGAGTATGGTAAAATTTGTGGGGATACTTCAGCTTGCGATCCCCCATGGCGTAAGGAATTTATTTATTTAATTATTTTGCTTAGCTTAAATTTAGTGAGGATTGGGGTTCTGATTCTTGAATGATTGGTAAAAGCGGAATGCTACTAAAGAAACAGCTGTAACGATACTTTATGATAAATGTGTTGACTATACCAGATACTTCTAAAGAAGTCTCTGGATCCTCACGGTCATCAAGTTTTAACAAATTACATTCATGTAGTGGGTAGTTCATCAAAAACTCATAAATAATATGTTTTGAAGATTTAATTAGGTATTCGGAACCGCTACTACTCATATCCACAGGTAAAATTTCCGTCCTTGTGAGTACAATCTTACTCCAGTTCGCAATGAATGTAGCAGCGAGAAGATTGTGAGGATATTGATCGTCATTTGCCGTCAGCACTTCAAAAAAAATTCTTCGGGCTGTTATCAATGCCTTAAATTTGCCAATATTTTCATTAATCTGAGCTAACAGTTTAGCTCTCCTGTCTGACTTTAAGGGCATTATCTCGGCCCATTGTTGAGCAATTAAATATAAATCCAAGGCTTTTTCATAGAGACTATTTTGCTTTAAAATGATTTTGGATTCTGCTTTTAAGTTAAATTCCGTACTTCCTTTTGCTAAACCCTCTTTATAAATAGCACTGGCATTTTTGCAAATTTTTATCGCAACGGCTTTAAGATCCCGTTCTTGATCTTCAGTTATTTTTACTTTCTTTATCAAACTTGAACATTCTTCCAATTCTTCGCTAGCTGGCATACCTTCAGAGTCTACTAAATGCCTCAACTTACTCGAAAGTTTTTTTCCCTTTTTTTTTTTAATTTTCGCATATTTTTTTCCTTTTTAATAATAGTTCACAAATTAAATACCAATGACAATAATTCTATTATATCATCAATTTTTACAACTGGTAAAAAATAATTTTCGCAGAAAATCCCTACGCCATGGGGGATCGCAAGGGGGAGCAGCGCGAAGCGCTCCCCCTTCATTCCGAGCATCGGCTCCGCCGAGCGCAGGATATAAACCAGGAGTAATTCTCGCTGTACTCAGCGAGAATTACGGTCTATTCCACCATCCTCCACCCAGTGCTTGAAAAAGCGCGGCTGTATCAGCATAGCGCGCTGCCTCGGCCTGAATGCGCAGGATGAGTGCTTGGTGATATTGAAATTCTGCGTTCCATACTGACAAATAATTAACAGCCCCCAACTTATATTGGGAACGCACCAGTTTTAAACTTATTTGCGCTGCTGTTTCTGCTTCGGCTTCAGCTTTTAATGTTTTTGCATCTTCTTCTAACGCATACAATACATCCGCCACGTTTTGAAAGGCTTGTAAAACCGTTTGTCGATATTGTGCCGCCGCTTGATAATAAGCAGCAATAGCTGCGCGTCTTTTTGCTATTAAGGCACCACCTTCAAAAAGTGGTTGCATAATATCAGCGCCATAACTCCACACATTACTCATACTTGAAAATAATGCACCAATCGATGAAGCTGTCCAACCGTAACTCCCATTTAAAGTGATTTGAGGCAACATATTTGCTGTTGCCACACCAATTTGTGCACTGGCAGCGTGTAGCAAAGCTGAGGCGGCGCGCACATCGGGTCTTTGCATGACAAGATACGAAGGGATAGTCAAAGGTATTTTCGTGGGTAAATGCAATTTCTTTAAATGAAAATTGGGAAGTCGGCTTTGGCTAGGTAAAACTCCGATTAACACAGCCATGGCATCACGAGCCTGCATAAGACTTTTTTGGAGTGGCGGCAAAGAAGCGCGAGTTTGAGCCACCAGCGCTTCTTGGGTAAGTACATTGAGACGGGAAATAGCACCCAGTTTTAATTGCATTTGCATAATATGTAATATCGATTCTTCTTCTCTAACCAGGTTTTGTGTTGTTTCAATTTGTTCTTGCAACGAAGCCTGGGTAATAGCATTGGTGACAATGTTTGAGGTGAGTGTGAGATAAGTCGCTTCCCATTCAAAACGCTCAAAATCTACTTGCGCTCCAAACCCTTCAATTTGGCGGCGAATTCCACCAAAGACGTCAAGGGTATAGGAAACATTCACGAGCACGTTATAAAGAGAAAAAGTAAAAGAGGTGGGCCTTGCACTACTGGAGGTACTATTATTGCTAGAATTGTTAGAAGTGCTGGAACTGCTTAAACTTCTGGAACCGATTCCAGTACTGGTACTGGTGCTGGTACCGGTTGCCGTGCCAGTTCCTGTCCCTACACCAGCACCGGCGCCACCAAGACCGGTGCCACTGCTCGCGCCAAGAGCAGACGAATTCGTATGTATTCTTTGTCCAGATACGTCTAAATTAGCCGATGGCCAAAGTGCGCCTTTCTCAGCTTGCAAATTTTGTTGAGCTTGTTGCAGCGCTGCTTTTGCTGCCGCTAAGGTTGGGCTATTGGCCAAACCTAAGTTAATCAAATTATTTAAATCAGTTGAATGAAATAAAACCCACCATTGTTCCGGAATATTTTTATTGAAAGCAAAATATTGAGCTTTTCCGCCGGGTGTTGGTGAGCTAACGGTTTTTGCAGGTAACGGCGTTGGGGTAAAGCGATCAGTGGCAGGCAAAGCTGGTTCACGAAAATTAGGACCCACTGCACACCCGACTACTAACACGCAGCACAGCGGAATCGAAATCCATTTCCTTACTAAAATCTCCATGAAGCATTGTACCAAGGTTTTACTTCCTCTCCCACCAGGGCTAACCTATGCAAAGAAGTCTTACGTGGTTACCTTAATCCCCGCTAATATTTTCTTTTAGTTTTGTGCAAAGTATTTTTCCCAAAAAGCTCGTTGTTTCCAATCTGCAGGAAAACCCACGTCTATTGGATTAATTTGAGAGTTATTTATTATTAACTCAGTCACTCGTTGCAGCCAACTTGAATCTGGGCTGAACTGGCTAAAAAGATATGCCAACATGATAATCGTGTTATATAAGCGCCTGTTTTCTTGTGGATTTAAATTAGCCAGAAGATTATGTGGCGTCTATATTCTTTGGTCAGTTCATCGAAACCTGCTTGCCAAATACTTTGATCACTGAATATCTTGATGTTTTCGTGAGCAAATGCGCCATATTTAAGGGACAGTACATTGGCCCATCGTGTACGGAGTGAAATTTCAACTCGTTCGATGGCATCCAATAATAATAAGCGTAATTCTCGATCAAAAATATAAAGATTCAGTACCTTTTCGAATGTTGTATCAGGATGAAATTGATGTTCCTCAGTTGAATTCATTTCTACGGTTTCAAATGGTAACCAGTAAGCGCGTAGCCGATAATAATTAATATGAACGAGATGATGTTGCGCTAGGTTTTTATCAGGAATTTGCATCCCGCGCTTTATTAGCAGTTCAACTTGTTGGTCAATCGTAAGAGCAGGTTTTTGAAAAAGTGGTAGACTCAATTCGCAAGCACCTAAAAAGTAACCCACCTGGTGCGCTTGCAGGCAGAGGCGTGGTGGGTGTTGTTACTAATAATTGTACCAACTTTTGCGATAATTAGCAGTATCTCTATCTGAAAATTAGGGCTGACGTTGAGTTAGGCAAAACGATTATAGAAATTTGGGTGCAACGAATCAAGCTATTGATTTGTAATAATAAATATGAATTTTACGTTTTTCCAAAAACTCCCCAAAAATTATATTTTTATGAGAGAGGATGGGATTGGGCCAGCAGATTTTCAATTCGTTCTAAATGCTTTTCTAAAGCGCCCGTGTTGGCTATTACTGCGGCTTGTGCTTTTTTCCCCATGTCTTGACGTTTGCTGGCATCGGCCAGCAATTCAATCGCTGCCGTCGCCAATGTATCACTATCGTTTACTATTTTGGCGCCACCGGCGTCTAACAATAATCGGCTGATATCGACGAAGTTGTATAATATCGGGCCGGTTAACACCGGTACTCCTAAAATGGCGGGCTCAATTAAATTGTGCCCTCCCACTTCAACTAAACTTCCACCGACAAATGCCAACTCTACTGCCGCATAAAATAACATCATTTCCCCCATCGTATCTCCCAATAAAACCATCGTTTGTTCAGTGATCGGTTCTTGACGACTACGAAGTGCGGTTGTATATCCAGCCTGAATACATAGCTGCTTTACTTTAACAAAACGTTCTGGATGTCTCGGCACCAAAACTAATAATGCCTTAGGGATGGCACGGCGAATTTGGTCAAAAGCTTTTAATATGATAGTTTTCTTCTCCTTCATGAGTACTAGCCGCAATTAATAAAGAACGATCCCCCCACTCCCGACGTAGAGATTCTCCGCGTTGACGTAGATCCGCAGGTAACTGAATATCAAATTTAATATTGCCAGCCACAACCAGGCGCGATTGATCCAACCCTAAAGATAAAAATCGCTGACCATCGATTTGCGCTTGCGCAGCCACTTTCGCAAAACTATTGATCATCGTACGAGTCAATGGCGCAATTTTTTGGTAATTACGGCTAGAGCGCGCCGATAAACGCGCATTTGCCAACAACAAAGGAATACCTTTTTTACTACAAGCAGCTAATAAATTAGGCCATAACTCGGTCTCTAAAATAATTCCCACATTGGGATGAACTCGGTCAATAAATCGTCGTACACTTCCTGGTAAATCGTAAGGAAAATTAACAACGGTCACTTGATTGCCAAAATGCTTGACCACCTGTGCTTGACCAGTTGGAGTCGTGGAAGTCATGACAATATGATAAGAGGGATAACGTGCAAGTAACGCTTTCACCAATGGGATGGCGGCAATAGTCTCTCCCATAGAAACCGCATGAATCCAAATTGTTTTTTTTGCAGAAATTTGCGGAAATAAACCAAACCTTTGTTGCCATCGTTGCCGATATTCTGGATTAAAACGCCAAGCACGCCACAACATTCGTATCATCAGCGCAGGAATGGCTAAATAATACGCCAGGGTGTATAAATAACGAAGCACCTTCGTGTAAAATGTCATATTTCCTCTTTATAATTGCAGGAGTTACTTTTATGAAAGATTTTTTTACCTTTCGCCTCATGATATCACCGTGGTTAATCCAAATTTTATTTTGGATTGCCTTAGTAGCCTTTATCTGCATAGCAATTGTCGATATGATACAGCATGTCAACTTTCGTGTCGTGCTCGAGATCATTATTTTAGGGCCGCTAGTGACACGAATTGTGTGCGAAATTTTAATTTTATTTTTTCGCATGAATGATAATTTGGCTGCAATCAGAGAAAAAATTTCACGGTAACAGTATGGCAAAACCTAAATCGACAGGATATTCGGCAGAATCTATCGAGGTATTAAGCGGACTAGACCCGGTTAGACGCCGACCAGGCATGTACACCGATACCAGCCGGCCTAACCATTTGGCCCATGAAGCCATTGACAATAGTGTTGATGAAGCCATCGCAGGCCATGCCGATCAGATTGATGTGATCGTTTATAAAGATGGCTCTTTGGAAGTAATTGATAATGGTCGTGGCATGCCGGTAGACATTCATCCAGAATATAAAGTCAATGGCGTTGAACTGATTTTGACGAAGTTACACTCTGGCGCTAAATTTTCTAATAAAGATTATCAATTTTCTGGCGGCTTACATGGAGTAGGAATCTCGGTGGTCAATGCCTTGTCTAAGAAATTGATCGTTCGCGTGAAAAAAAAAGGCCATATCTATGAAATGCAATTTGCGGATGGTGAAAAAACTAAAGACCTTAAAGTGGTGGGCGATTGCCCACCAAGAGAAACAGGAACCAGCGTGCGTTTTTGGCCCAATGAAAAATATTTCGATAACGTTAAATTTTCCGTTAACGAATTAAAACATAATCTACGTGCCAAAGCGGTATTATGTCCTGGATTACGCATTACTTTTGATGATGAACATGCGGATGAACATATCGAATGGTATTATCAAGGTGGTCTTAAGGATTATCTTAACGACAGCATTGGCGATAGCATGCACCTTCCAGAAGAACCATTAATTGGCAATTTCAAAGCCGACACCGAGCAAGTCGATTGGGCCATTGCTTGGTTACCTGAAGATCCTACTAAAAAGCTAAGTGAAAGTTATGTCAATTTAATTCCCACCATTCAAGGCGGAACACATGTGAATGGATTACGCAGCGGTTTAGCAGAAGCGATGCGTGAATTTTGCGAACTACAAAAATTATTGCCCCGCGGAATAAAATTAACTCCCGAAGACTTATGGGAACATTGTAGTTATGTACTCTCGGTAAAAATTCAGGAGCCTCAATTTGCCGGCCAAACTAAAGAACGATTAGCATCACGTCAATGCGCAACTTTTGTTGCTGGAGTCGTACATGATGCATTTAGTTTGTGGTTGAACCAAAATATTCAAGCCGGTAAAGAACTGGCTGAGCTTGCCATTTTCAATGCACAAAAACGCTTACAATTAAGTAAAAAAGTAACTCGCAAAAAAATCGTCACCGGACCCGCTTTACCGGGGAAATTAGCTGATTGTTCTCAACAAGATGTGAATACGTGCGAAATCTTTCTGGTTGAAGGAGACTCTGCAGGCGGTTCAGCAAAACAAGCCCGTGACCGAAACTTTCAAGCAGTGATGCCTTTGCGTGGTAAGATTTTGAATACCTGGGAAGTTAAATCCGACCAAGTCTTAGCGTCAACCGAAGTTCATGATATAGCGGTGGCCTTGGGTGTTGACCCTGGTTCCGACGATATCAGTGGCCTACGTTATGGAAAAATTTGTATTCTAGCGGATGCAGATTCAGATGGCCTACATATTGCCACGCTTTTATGCGCTTTATTTTTAAAACATTTCAATAAATTAGTGATTGAGGGTCATATTTATATGGCCATGCCGCCTTTATATCGTATCGATATCGGTAAAGAAGTTTTTTATGCATTGGATGACGATGAAAAAAAGGGGATTTTAGATCGAATTGCCGCAGAAAAGAAGAAAGGTAAAGTCAATCTGCAACGGTTTAAAGGCTTAGGAGAAATGAATCCCATGCAATTACGCGAAACCACTATGAGCGCTCAAACCCGACGTTTAGTGCAATTAACCATCAAACCTAAAGATAATAGCTCCCAAATATTAGACATGCTACTCGCCAAAAAACGCGCCAATGATCGACGCAACTGGCTGGAAGAAAAAGGCGACCTAGCAGAAATTGATTAATATTTTTAATAATATTCACTCCTTTCAAATAGAGAAATTCCTAATCTTCCTAGGTACAATCGCTGATTGTCGTTTAGTTTTAATTTTGTTATTCTCAAGTGAGGTTAAACCTAAGAAAAGGAGATAAAAGATGAAATTTAGTTTTCTTGTTAGAAAAAAACAACCCTCTTCTAGTGCTGCCCCTGACTCAAAAAACTTACCGACAAATTCAGATACTTATGTCATTGAAAGTGAACCCCTTGATATACAAAAGCTACTTCCTGAAGGAGATAAAATAGTTGGCTATTATGAAAACGGAGCATGGAAAAGTTTAGCAGGTGAGCCATTAACAGTTAACGTTCCTCCTGCCGATGCTAAATTTGACACCCGTGAATTGGGATTGGTGGGAATTTCACCACCTCCATTTACCGAAGCACATCTTCGTCTACTGACCCAAGAATATTTTTATGAAAACGAAAACACTGATTTGACTTCTCTTGAATGGCAAGCATCGAAAGATCTACCGATAACCAGTGAATTCAAAGGCCATGAAATTCGTTATTTAATAATGCCATACTCTTCACAAGAACAACAAGCCACAGCCCTAGGTCTTCATGCATATTTACTCACTAATCATTATAAAGCTAGCATCAAGCCGACTAGGGAGATCCAAAAAACATCATTGATAGTAGATCTAACCGCTAGCCAACAACAGAAAAGATCATTATACCCAGCGGGTGAAGTGACTTTTTCTTTTTCAGTAAAGCCAAAGTATCTCGGTGATACAAAGATGGAACAATCTTGCCAAATGGTAGCTCAAGGTGGATCTCTTTTATTTGAGCAAATAGCAACGACAAAAATTGTTTATACACGTGATTCAAAAAACCAAATAACTCACTTTGATATAACATGGACAGGAGTTCGGTTAATGACAACTCCCGAGGACATGGTGGAAAAAATGACGAAGCCGCCATTTAATCCAATTCCTCAAGCTTTTGTTCGAGAGAGTGTCAATTTTAATACCTCCGTTAAGCCTCCTGAACCCGTACAGCCTTCTCAAACAGGTCTTTTTGCTACTCGGAAATTCAGTATGGATACCGAACACAAGAAGAATCAGGCAGGTATTAATAGCTCGACCACCATCAAGTTTGACAGTCATTTTTAATTCCTGGCCTTAACATTTCATCCCGGAAAGAGAAGTATTTCCGGGATATGTTGCGAATAAAGACAAAATCCTGCACAATATTCAAGTATGGTTAACAATTCCCGTTCATCAATTCCAGTGCATATTCAATTATGTCTTTGGCTAACTGTAATTTTTTGGTCTTCAGCTCTGGTGGCGATACGTATTGGTTTGCAAGGCTATAGTCCTGGAGGTTTGGCACTATTACGTTATTTAGTCGCCTCATTATGCCTGCTAATTTTATATTTGAAATTGCCACACCGCCATGTGCCTTCTTTCCGTGATTTATTATATATTATTTTTATCGGCATTATTGGTATTGGCATTTATAATATTCTCATCAATTATGGGGAAATTGTGGTCCCGGCAGGAATTGCGGGATTTATTATTGGCATGATGCCCGTCTTTACTATTATTTTTGCTTTTGTTTTATTAAAAGAAAGAGTACCCATTAAAAGTTGGCTGGGAGTTTTACTTAGTTTCATCGGTTTATTTTTAATTGCATGTTCACAGACAGAAGAATTTAAATTTCAAATGGGTCTTTTTTACATTTTAATCGCCGCAATTTTGGGCAGTTATTATTCTGTCGTACAAAAGACCTTGTTCGACCGTTATCACCCCTTGGAATTAGTTATTCTCACCATTTGGGGTGGCACTTTAATTATGTTGTTTTATCTGCCTGATATGATTAAGGAAATCCCCAAGGCTCCTTGGCAATCTACCGCAGCAGCGGTTTATTTGGGAATTTTCCCAGCAGCAATTGCCTACGCATTATGGAATTATGCTATATCGAAAGCACCGGCAGGCCGCTCCTCAATTTATCTGTATGCTATGCCAATTATAGCCACTTTATTAGGTATGATTATATTGCATGAATACCCACAGCCTTTTGAATTAATCGGTGGGCTCATTACCTTATTCGGCGCCCTAACCATGAATTTTTTTTACAGTCGCGATTAGACTAAAAATAAAAATCATTTTCATAGAAAATTCTTTGCGCCATGGGGATCGCAAGGGGGAGCTGCGCGAAGCGCTCCCCCTTCATTGTGAGCATCGGCTTCGCTGAGCGCAGCATAAAATAGAGCTCAATTTCTCGCTGTACTCAGCGAGAAATTGCGCCCGCTGTTGACAATTTTCTTTAACCATTTTACGATTCCCTCAGTTTTTTAAGAAGATTAAACGGATGGGCTAATATGGTGGAAAGGAAGCTTCAATTGCTTAATATTTTAAATCGATATGATTTCTCGGCTTTAGCAGCTGCAGAGGAGAATCCAAAAATCCGTCGCCGGTTTTTAGGTTTAGATTTATTGAAGCAAGGTAAAAATTTTCGTGAAGCTGCGGAAATTATTGAAGTTAGTTGGGTATCGTTGCGAAATTGGTTACATCGGTATGAAAGAAGTGATCTCGCTGGACTCAACAATCAGCCACGACGCGGCCGCCATAGTCGCTTCAAAAATAACCAAATCGAGCCTTTTAGAGAAGCTATCCTCAAACTAAATAAACAATTTCTAAGCCAAGGTAAAAAAATTCGCGGCCACCATATTCAAAAATTACTTTACGATAAGTTTAATACCAACTACACCCTAGACAGCGTCTATAAATTATTACGTCGCTTAGATTTGATGATCATGAATATTAATAAACCCAAACAAACAACACATAAAATCAATTCGTGGGTTAACAATATGCCTCTAACGGGCGGTCAGCAAAAAACAAAAGAATTCTGGTGCTAATTCAGCAGTTCTCGGTAAATTTAACTACCAGTTTTAATGGAATAAATCATCTTATAAAAAACAATTTTCGTAGAAATTCCCTATGCCATGGGGGATCGCAAAGGGGAGCAGCGCGAAGCGCTCCCCCTTCATTGGGAGCATCGGCTATGCCGAGCGGAGCATAAAAACAGAAATCAATTCTCGCTGTACCCAGCGAGAATTGATGGCATAGAACACAGAAAAAGTGTAGAATACTCTTTTATTATTATTCAAGCGACCGGCAAGTATAACTGTGAAACCATCCATAAGCGCATATATTATCCGAACCTTCATACCGTTGCTTTTTATTTGCATCCCCTGGTTAAGTGTTTTAGCTTATGGAAATAAAGATGTGGCTAATTTATTAGGTTGGATACCTAATCCTAATGCCAATCTTTGCCAAGGATATTACGGGGAGCCAGACATATTAACCAAAAATCCAATCCCCACCCCTATTTCGCATGTTCCTACGCAAATTACCTATTCAGGGTCGGGCAATTTTTATAATTTTGGCCAATCTGTTCTTAATAAAAATATTGTGATGACCCAGCCTGGACGCATGTCTCAGGCAGATAAAGCCCTCGTTTATCGCGATAGTCAGAGTGGTCAAATCAGTTATGTCCGTTTAGAGGGTCATGTACAAGTGCGTGAATCAGGAAAATTGTTGGCCGGCCCATATTGTACAATTCATCTTGATAACCACACCATTGAAACCGGACCACTGGCTTATCATCTATTTGAAGATCCAAAGAATATGAATTTTGTCATTCATCCCTATGATGCTTGGGGTACCGCCAGCAAAACTTTTCGAAACGCCTCCGGGATCATGAGCTTGTGGAATGCGACCTATACCACTTGCGCTCCCACTGACCCTGCCTGGCAGATTTCTGCTGGTCATCTCATTTTAAATCAAAGGGACGGATTTGCTACTGCCTATGACATGAAACTGAAGTTTTATAACGTCCCCATACTCTATGTACCGATTTATTCTTTTCCTATCGATAATCGGCGTAAAACAGGATTTTTAACCCCAGATGTTTCTTATGAGTCTAAAAATGGTTTGCAGATGTCTCTGCCTTACTATTGGAATTTAGCTCCAAATTATGATCTGACTACCACTCCTAAATACATGGAAAATCGAGGTTTCCAATTTAATAACTTGTTTCGCTATCTACTCAGCCCAGGCAATGATGGAAAAGTTTATTTAAGTATTGTGCCAAATGATAATGCATTTAAAGATTTTCAAAGAGAAACCTTATCAAATCCTCCTCCGGCTCCCCCTGACGTTTCTCTCAAGCCTTATCTAAATGACTTACAAGCAGATAGTCAGTTTCGAGGCTTCATGCATTTTCAACATAATTTAGCATTTGATGAAAACTGGACAGGTCATTTACAGGCAAATTATACCACTGATGATTATTTCTTTAGAGATTTCGGTAATGTTTACAACGATATTGTTGCCAATCAGCTTCTCAATCAAGCTGATATAGAATATAAAAATAACCATTGGAATTTTATCGGCTTACTGCAAGGCTACCAAACACTGCACCGCATCGATCAAGCAGCAAATCCTGCAATTAATCAATATTTACGACTGCCAGAATTAGATTTCAGCGGGAATTTTATCGATTTTTGGCGCGGCAATGATTTTGCAATCAGCGGACAATCGGTTAATTTTGTTTATAGAAGTGATTTCAATCCCACTACTTTGCAGAAACCAATCGGAGAGCGTCTGCATTTACGACCTGCTCTTAGTCACCCTTTTAATGGGGATTACGGCTTTATTACCCCACAATTAGCATTGGATAGTACCTCTTATGCAACTGAATTGGCGGCAGAAGAGGGTGAAAGCTTCCGCAAACAATTTGATGCCAGCCGGAACATCCCCATTTTCAATATCGATAGTGGATTGTATTTTAATCAGCGTTTGCAAATTAATGGAGCGCCTTTTTTGGCGACACTTGAACCCAGACTTTTTTATCTGTATATACCCTTTTTAAATCAAAACAAGTATCCTAATTTCGATTCAGAGTTATTACCATTTACATTTTCACAATTATTCGACGTCAACCGTTTTACCAGTTATGACCGTTTAGAAAATGCAAATCAATTAAGTTTTGGCATAACCAGTCGTATATTAGATAACAATTCTTTGTTTCAAAAATTTAAATTCGAATTTGGTTTTGGATATTATTTTCAATCACCTAAAGTTTGTTTAGATCCGAATGATTGTCAAACCAGTTATCGATATATATCACCCGATTCCTATCTAACACCCTTAATCACACAATTAACGTATTTTCCTATTCAAAATTGGTCTGCTACCGCAAGTTACGCTTGGGACAGTAATTTAGGAAAAACTAATAATGCGCAAATAGGCATTAACTATAATCTAAAACAAATGTATGTTTTTAACATAAATTACCAATTTGTTCGCGAACCAAATGGTGATCCAGTAGATCACTTTAATTTAAGCAATGACACAAATTTAATTTCCTCGGGTGTGGCTTGGCCTCTCTCCAAAAATTGGAATGGATTAGCTTATGCGTCTTACAATATTAGCAAACAGCGACCAGATACTTATTATGGGGGATTGCAGTATGATACTTGCTGCTGGACCTTTCGAGTAATTGCCTCGAGAAGTTTTAGTAGCCAAGAAGCCAACGAAAAGGGTGAGCCAGTGAATATATTTAAAAATTCGTACTATGTGCAACTTCAATTAAAAAGTTTGGGTAATGTCGGAAATTCAGCCACTTCCTTGCTAGCCAATACTCTTTCCGGTTATCTAGATCCATTTAAATAATTAGTGCGTCATCCCCCGGCGGCGCTAGCTGTCATCCCGTGGGATGACGAAACTCAAGCGGGCTGGGCTGCTGCTTCTTCTAACTCAATAATGCCATGTTGAACGGCCATCAAGGTCAGCGCCACATCATTTTTTACATTTAGTTTTTCAAAAATACGGCTGCGATAACTATGAATGGTTTTACCACTCAAGTGAAGCTTCCGCGCAATAGTTCTCACTGAAACGCCACGAATAACCATCAACATAACTTCCATTTCACGATCAGATAAAGAATTAAAAGAAGAATTAGTTTTATAGTCTATCTTTGCTAGCGCTAAACGGCTGGCTATCTCTGGACTAATGACGCGTTCCCCTAATGCTACTGTTTTTACAGCTTTAATTAATTCTTCTCGAGTGCTTCCCTTAGTTAAATACCCTAGGACACCGGCTTCAAGTAATCGGAATGGAAACAAGTCGTTAATAGCGGAGGTGACTATTAAAATTTTTATGTCAGGTTGAATTCGCAATAATTTATGAGTGACTTCAAGTCCAGAAATATCAGGTAATTTAAAATCTAAAATGACAACATCAGGACGTAAATCTTTTACTACTTGTACACCTTCCAATCCAGTTGCAGCTTCTCCTACGACTTGCATTCCTTTCACTTCTTTAAGCATTTGTCGTATGCCAGCACGAACTAAAAGATGATCCTCAATTAATACGATCTTTATCAATTCTATTTTTCCTCTGTAATCTTTTGCTTAAATATACGTGATTTATTATCAATTGTACATGCAGATTTATTGCTGTTGGGATTTGCACCTATCTGATAAATATTTCATAATGCCTGTTCTGTTATTTAATGTGTGGGGGATTTCTCGTCATGAATAAAAAAATCATATCGGTATTAATTGCATTCACTTTTTTTATTGTGTCGACTGCAGATGCTAACACCGAAGCGAATGTTCCCCTCAATCACATTGTTGCCATTGTCAACGATGAGATTATCACTCAAAGCGAGTTGGATACAGCCATTGGGCAATTACAAAGAGATTTGGCGGCAAGGAATCTTCCAATCCCGGCAGAAAAAACTTTACATGATGAAGCATTAACTGGGGTCATAAATTTCCGTTTACAATTGCAAATAGCAGCACGCGCCGGAATTAAAACCTCTGACAAAGAGGTTGATGATGCCATAGGGCGCATTGCAGAAGCTAACCATTTAACCTTAGAACAATTAAAAGAGCAGTTGGCTCTACAAAAAACTAATTACGTTGAATTTCGTAATCAACTTAAAGACCAAATCATTGTTAACAAACTGCAGCAACAAATGGCCAGTGGTAGAATTAAAATAACTGACAAAGAAGTGACAGAATTCAAACAAAAATATCAAAGCGCTTTAGCTAACACAAATGCACAATATCATTTCATAGATTTTTTCCTCCCACTCGCAGAAAATGCGACTGCAGCCGAATCAAATCGCACTTTAAAAGAAGCTCAAGACATTCAGCAAAAGCTTATTCACCAAGAGGACATTAATAAAATTGTACCCCCCTATCGTGATTTAGGTTGGCGTGAAAAAGCTAATATACCTCAAATATTTGTCGACCAATTACCTAAACTCAATCAAAATATTTCTTTGCCGTTTAGGGCTCCCAATGGATATCATGTCTTAAAGTTAATAGAAGTTCGCAATGATAAAGCCCAAATACCGAGTGACGATCAAATTCGTCAATTGCTTGCACGTCAGAAAGTTGAAGAAGTTGTAAAAATTGAATTAGATAAATTACGCCATCAATCTTACATACAAATTATGCCAGAATCAGAAGAAGAAAAACAAAACAGGAATTCACGTTGAAGAAATTTTCCTTACGCCATGGGGGATCGCAAGGGGGAGCTGCGCGAAGCGCTCCCCCTTCACTTCGAGCAATCGGCTTTGCCGATGCACAGGATATAAAACAGGAAGCCATGGACGCTGTACTCAGCGGGAATGGCTGATCATGAAGCAAAAACAATTACCTTTAGTAATCACACCGGGAGAACCTGCAGGGATAGGGCCAGATATTGTCTTAAAAGTTGCAGCTAACACATTTAATTTCCCCTTGGTTGTGGTCGCCGATAAAATATTCCTTGCCGAACGTGCGCGGCAACTAGGTTTGACTATTAATTTTTGTGATTACGATCCAAAACAACCTATTCGTAAAGATCAATTAACAGTGCAACATATTCCACTCAAAGTACCTGGTATTGCCCAACATTTAAATTCAGCCAATGCCAGCTATGTTTTAGAATGTCTGCAATTTGCCACCCAAGCTTGTTTGCGAAAGGAATTTCACGCTCTAGTCACAGGCCCCGTACATAAAGGCATCATTATCGAAGCCGGATTTACTTTTTCGGGTCATACCGAATTTTTGGCCAAGTT
Organism: uncultured Pseudomonadota bacterium; assembly: GCA_963818985.1. GTDB lineage: Bacteria > Pseudomonadota > Gammaproteobacteria > Coxiellales > Coxiellaceae > JAFEDN01. The sequence goes on from CAWFUJ010000005.1 coordinate 45,739, forward strand.
GACTAATAGCCCTTTACCGGTGATGTTAATGGTGGCCGAAACTTTTCAAGTCGCGTTGGTCACTACCCATATTCCATTAGCCGCGGTTTCTGCTGCTATCACCCACAAAAGGGTGACTGAAACTATTCAAGTATTGGCAAAAGATTTAACTCAACGTTTTGGGATTGATCGACCGCGTATATCTGTCTGTGGTTTAAACCCGCATGCTGGCGAAGGTGGGCATATAGGAAGGGAGGAAATAGAGATTATTAGTCCAGCATTAGCAAAATTACGCCAACAAGGCTATCACCTCATTGGACCAGTTTCGGCGGATACTGCCTTTACTCCGTATGCACTTCAACAATGCGATGCCATTGTTGCCATGTATCATGATCAAGCTTTGCCAGTTGTCAAAGCCATGAGTTTTAGCTCGGGTGTCAATGTAACTTTAGGTTTACCTATTATTCGGACCTCTGTCGATCATGGCACTGCTTTAGAGCTTGCTGGCACAGGTAAAGTAGATCCCTCCAGCTTAATAGCCGCAATGAATTTGGCACTGAGGTTGAAACACTAGTGCACCCACGCAAACGTTTTGGACAACATTTTTTAATTGATCATTCGATTCTAGAAAGAATTATTAGCTCAATCGATATTAGTTCGAGAGACTATTTAGTTGAAATTGGCCCTGGAAAAGGTATTTTAACTCAGCAATTATTATCTTTGTCCCCCCGACATTTGGATGTAATTGAAATAGATCGTGACCTGGTTGAACTTCTCAAGCAAAAATTTATAGCAACCAAAAATTTAAACATTTATAGCGGCGATGTTTTGAAATTTGATTGGCAAAAATTATGCGCCACTCATTCACCACTGCGCATCATTGGTAATTTGCCTTATAACATTACTACCCCTTTATTATTTGAATTATTTGATTTAGGAAGTGAAGTGCAAGACATGCATTTTTTATTACAAAAGGAAGTAGTCCAGCGATTAACCGCACCTGTGGGCAGCCATAATTACAGTCGATTAACGGTAATGGCCCAATATTTTTCACAATTGACCTCTTTATTTGAAGTGAGTGGGCAAGCTTTTTCTCCACCTCCCAAAGTGGAGTCGGCGTTTATCCGTATCGTTCCTTTCTCTACTCCGCCTTTTTTGGCGAAGGATTACAATATCTTCGCCAAGGTGGTCAAAGAAGCGTTTACTTATCGGCGAAAAACTTTAGCGAATAGTCTACGTCAATTAGTTTCAGGAGAAACCCTCGCGCTTCTTGATATTGACCCTGGCTTGCGCCCCCAGCAATTAACAGTGGAAAACTTTGTAAAAATTAGTGATAATATAACCTAGTACTTTTTTCAATTTAATTCTGGCCGGTTGACCCCGTCCCTTTGCAAGGCACTAGTTAAAAGGAGTTTGTCATGCTGAAATATAAACATGTGTTGGTTGCTGTTGATTTATCTTCAGTAACTAATCAAGTGTTAGCTCGTGCTCAGGGAATTGCTGATGAGAGCAAAGCCAGCTTAAGTATGGTCCATGTTATGGAACATTCGCCTGTTGCCTACGGCGGAGAATTTTCAATTCCAATTGATGTTAATTTGGAACAATCTTTGGAAACCGAAGTTCGTAAAGAAATGCAAAAACTTGGCGCCAAATATGGTATTCCAGAAGAGCGTCAATATCTCGAAAATGGTTCAGTCAAATTGGCCGTGACCGATTTAGCTGAGACTTTACATGCGGATCTCATCGTCACAGGGACCCATGGCCATCATGGACTTGATATTTTATTAGGGTCACGTGCGAATGCCATTTTGCATCGTGCACAATGTGATGTATTAGTAGTAAGGGTACAAGGATCATGATCGAAGACAGTTTAATTAAAGAATTTCTTGAAGATCGACGTAGAGAACGACGCTGGCGCAACATACGCTGGATCGGCTATATGATCATTTTATTATTATTCCTTCTCCTCTTATTTTCGGCTTTTGGATTAAGTTTTAGTAAGAATACATCCACCACTGGGGCCGGTGAACCTTATGCCGCGTTGATCCGCATGGAAGGCATCATCATGCCAGGTACTGATTTCTCCGCAGAAAAAATGATTCCACAATTGAATCAAGCTTTTGCCGATTCCAACGCTCGAGGTGTCGTGCTTTTAATAAACTCACCCGGCGGTAGTCCAGTTCAAGCGAGCATTATTCATGATAAAATTATGGCCCTGAAAACCCAATACAAGAAGAAAGTCATTGTGGTTGGGGAAGATGCATTGGCTTCTGGATCTTATTTAGTTGCTACTGCAGCCGACAAAATTTACGTTAACAAAGATACGTTGACCGGTTCGATTGGGGTGATCATGGAAGGATTTGGCGCTAATGATGCTATCGCTAAGATAGGTATTCAGCGTCGGGTATTTACTGCAGGTAATCACAAAGATCGTTTAGATCCATTTGAACCATTAAAACCTGATGATGTGCTCAAAGTTAACTCGGTCTTGGCAAACGTTCATCAAAGTTTTATTAATGATGTTTTGGAAGGACGCAAAAATAAACTCAATGGCGAACAAAAAGAATTATTTTCAGGTGATTTTTGGAGCGGAGCCCAAGCTGTGAACCTGGGTTTAGCAGATGGCACTGCCAATTTATGGGAAGCGCTGAGTAAAGAATTTAATACCAAATATTACCGCGATTACAGTTTAAAACCCTCGCTGTTATCAAGTCTACTTAATGGTTTTAATACTCAGTTAAATTTAAATTTGGCGCAACAATTTACGAAAAAATTAAATGCAGCATTGTAAGGGAGAGGCCCATAGCCCAAATTGGTATTAACAGGGAATACACTTTGAGTCAGTTGCTTCATGTAGATCCAAATCCCTATGTACAATTTGCACTGTGGTTTAATGAAGCTTGCGAATTAATGCCTGCAAGGTTGGTTAATGCGATGACGTTAGCCACCGTTTCTAGAGACAATAAACCATCTGCACGCATAGTCTTACTCAAAGAATTTGACGAACGAGGCTTTACTTTTTTTACTAATTATCATAGTCAAAAAGGTCAGCATATTGCTTATAATCCGAATGTTAGTTTATCTTTTTGGTGGGAAACGCTGGAACGCCAAGTTCGCATTGAAGGTCAGGTTGAAAAAATTAGTCCAGAAAGTTCTGATCTATACTTTCAAAGCAGGTCTAAAAATTCACAAATAGCAGCGGTTGCTTCTCAGCAAAGCCAAGTATTATCAAAAGTGGAGGATCTGCAGTCGCATTATCAACTCTTAATTTCAGAATTTGCTGCTGCCGATAGCCTTGTGCACCGACCTCCTCATTGGGGTGGATATATCGTCAAGCCAGAAAGATTTGAATTTTGGCAAGGTCGAGAAAATAGATTGCATGATCGATTTTATTATTTTTTAGACAATGGCCAATGGCGAATTAATAGATTATTTCCATAATCTATCTATATGCATCCCCTCTCCCGGATGGGAGAGGGGAAGTATTGTAACTTCCAATAAAACTTTTTATCAAATGTATCATTTTATGGCTTGATTGCTGCGCCATAAATATAGTTTCTTCATGTGAAAGCGGCACGTTGGTTAATCCTGCCGCTAAATTAACCACCACCGTCAACCCAATGACTTTCAAACCACAGTGCCGAGCCACAATCACTTCCGGAACCACCGACATACCAATCACATCTGCTCCTAAGATTCTAAAAGCATGGATCTCCGCCGGAGTTTCAAAAGAAGGCCCTAGCACACTGATATAAATTCCTTCTGCTAAAGGGATGGAGAGATCATGTCCGATCTTTTCCATTTGGCGCCTAAACGGCTTATCATACACTTCACTCATATCTGGGAAACGCGGACCAAATTCTGGGTTATTAATCCCAACTAATGGATTTACCCCTTGGAAATTAATATGGTTACTGAGCAGAATGAGTTGACCTGGGCGGATCTCAGGCCATAAAGATCCCACTGCGCCGGTAATAATGACCGAATGACACCCTAACAATTTTAAAGTACGTACGTAGGTGCAAATTTGCTCGGTATTGCAGCCTTCATAAAGGTGTCCACGACCTTGCAAACATACCACAGGTTTTTTATTCAGCCATCCAATGCTGAGTTCACCCTTGTGACCCTCCACATGACAGGTGGGGAAACCCGGCAAATCTTGATAAGGAAATACATTACGCTGTTCTATCTGCTCAGCCAAAGCGCCTAGACCGGAACCTAGGATAATCCCGAATTCTGGCGAACATCCTCCAGTTTTCTGCTTGATAATTTGTGCAGCCTTGCGTGCAGCTTCGGTCATAACAACTCCTTTTTAATTATCGTATTTATCCCCTCTCCCGGGCGGGAGAGGGGAAAGACGCACAAATCTATTACTATACTCTTGTATTTAATACTGATACTCGATGCGCTTGCATCCCTTCATTACCAATCGCCGGCAAAAAATGGACTTTATTACCTAATCGCAACTGATAAAAGTGTTTGTTGACTAAATTTCCAAGGTTAAAATAATATTCATTATTTTGCTCATCGGAAATAAAACCATATTCTTCATCTTCCATTAGCCGCACAATTTCACCTTTTAGTTTTTCACCGTGATCTTTAGTCCCCCCGTATAAACGCCGACGATGCTCGTCTAACTGATCACGCATACTATTTCTGGCCCCTTGCAAGGCTAAATAAAGGTTTTCATTAGGATGGTGTGTGACACTAAATTCATGTCCAGGAACGCTGACATAAATATTTACATTGTACAACTTTCCTTGGTGCTGGTGTTTTTGTACCAGACCTACGACCACTTTACAGGTAATGATATTATAAAAAACTCTATCCAACTTCTCCATTTTTGTGCGAATTCGTTGTTCAACGGCTTCTGAATAGTCAAAATCTCGAAACGTGATTTGTAATGGTTGTTGCATAACAGCCCCCCTTTATAAATACTTTCTTTATACTATCTATAAGTATAGTGGAAATTTAAAAGGCCAGGCGCATCCGACAACCAAACATTATAAGGCATTGATTTCAAGTAACTTCTTCTGTCTCAGGAATTTCTTTAAAAACTCCTTCAGTATCGACGTTTTCCTTAGTTATACGGTTATAAATTTCTTCGCGATGAACAGGGATATGACGAGGTGCTTCAATGCCAAGCCGTACTTGACTACCTCTCACCTCTAAAACATGAACCCTCACTTCGCCATTACCTATGATCAGGCGTTCGCCAATGGAACGTGTTAATACCAACATGCTTTCTACTCCCTAACTTTAAGTAACAGCTCATCTTATGGATAGGAACGCTGTTACAACTTTAAAAAAGATTTCATCCTATGGGACCTGTACAGGACATCTCTCCTTGCATAGTTTAATCCTTAAAAAAAAACATATCAAGCTCCAAGTTTAATCAACTCGTAGTTCTACTGACAAGCTCTTGCACTCCGTTGGAGGTGCCGATGAGTAGGAGGTCCGCTCCACGTCTAGCAAATAAACCATTAGTGACCACTCCGGCAATATTATTTAAGGCATCTTCCAATGCTATCGGTTCGCTAATTTTCATATTATACACATCGATAATGTGATTACCATTATCAGTTTTAAATCCTTCTCGGTAGACTGGATCTCCGCCCATTTTTACAATTTGACGAGCAACGTAACTTCTGGCCATAGGAATCACTTCAATGGGTAAGGGAAAACGGCCCAAAACTGACGATTTTTTACTTTGGTCAATGATGCATATAAATTGTTGGGAAGCTGCAGCAATAATTTTTTCTCGAGTTAACGCACCCCCTCCGCCTTTAATTAAAGAGAGGAAATCATCACATTCGTCCGCACCATCTACATACAGCGGTAAACTACCCACTTCATTTAAGTCATAAATGACGATGCCTTGAGCGCGCAATAGTTGTTCGGTTTCAATAGAGCTTGGTACTGCACCATCAATATGATGTTTAATCTTACCCAAACCATCAATAAAATATTTGACAGTTGAACCTGTTCCGACGCCTATAATACTTCCTTTTACCACAGCATCTAAGGCGGCCTGCGCAGCGGCTTGCTTCATTGCTTCTCTAGATGTCATGTTTATAATCCTGTAATATAAATTTGTTCTAAAAATGTGATATTAACAGTTACTTTTATATATGAATAGATCCTGGCAAGAAGTGTATGTTCGATTTTCTGAAAACTAAAAAAAATGATGACGGCGACAATCCGCCAAGGCCTGATAACGGCAAGCAAGGCTGGCTATCGCGTTTAAATGCGGGTTTAAAACGAACTCGCCATGCTTTTACTGATACCCTTGCGACTTTGGTTCTCGGCAAAAAACAAATTGATGCCGATTTATTAAAAGAATTAGAAACTCAGTTATTGTTAGCTGACATTGGCGTAGAATTGACTGAACAAATTTTAAAAAAACTCACTGAACAAGTGGCACGCAAAGAACTGAGCGATCCACAACGTTTAATTGAATCTTTGAAAAACCAACTAGAATCAATACTGCTACCTTTTAATCAACCTTTGGTTTTGCAAGGATCGCCGTGCGTCATCCTAATGGTAGGCATCAACGGTTCTGGAAAAACCACTAGCATTGCCAAGATTTGCCATTATTATCAGCAACAAGGTAAACGTATCATCTTAGCAGCTGGCGACACTTTTCGTGCTGCAGCCATTGAACAATTACAAGTATGGGGAGAACGAAATCAAGTTCCAGTTATTGCTCAGCATCAAGGAGCCGACAGTGCTTCCGTTATTTTTGACGCCATGCAAACCGCCACGGCTAAAAATTACGATTTATTAATCGCCGATACCGCTGGACGATTACATACTCAAGACCCATTGATGGCCGAATTAGCTAAGATTAAGCGGGTTTTAACTAAAATCAATCCTGCGGCTCCGCATGAAGTCATGTTAGTGATCGATGCAGGGACCGGCCAAAATGCTTTGCGTCAAGCCGAGCAATTTCATCAATCCATTGGTCTAACCGGATTATGTTTAACCAAATTAGATGGAACTGCAAAAGGCGGAATGGTGTTTGCAATTACCAATAAAATGAAATTGCCAATACGGTTTATCGGCGTTGGTGAACAGCTCGATGATCTCAAACCTTTTGACGCCAAAGAATTCGTCAATGCTTTATTTAACACCTGATATTTCCCCTCTCCCATCAGGGAGAAGGAAATTAGATATTAACAACAAATGCAAGACCTAAACTAATTTCATTGCTATCAGGATTTACTTGCCAGTCTTGAATTTGATTATTTTCGTCAACATCATTATTATTATTAATCCCATCAAATTTAGAAAATTTAGTGTATATGTATTCAACTCTGGCCATTATATAACGAGAAAGTCCCAGGTTATAACCTAAACCTACTCTCAATCCATTCCGACGAATAGAACCTGTATTGGCAATGACTTGATTGCTCAGTCTATCTTTTTGCTCCAAATTAAAATTTGCAGAATTCAGGCCTAAAATGCCATAAAACATGCTATTTTTATCTCGCCAAACAAAGCCTGGCCTGAAATCGAAGATATAAATATCGCTCATGGTCGCTTTATAATTCAGCATGGTATTGCTATCATAATTTGTAAAATTTTTATTTGTTGTTCGCGTACCTAACTGAGTTCCACCTTCAAACCCTAAATAAATATAATCGACCAGTACCCCATATCCTAAAAATAATCCAACCTGCTGACTGCTGACTGTGTTTACTAACGTGTGGTTATAGTTGGTCCAATTAAAAGAGGTAACGGTATAAGCAGGCGCCACCCCAAAATAAAAAAATTGATTGCTCGCTAAAGCATGACGTACAGTTATCATTCCCAAAAAACTTATCAACAAAATAACATATTTTTTCACTTTCAAAGACATGATCTTACCCTTCCACTGTTTCTCTATAGCGCATAATAACACATTTGCTATTGCCGAAAAGCCCAGCAATTTCACCAAAAGCGAAATTGCTATATAATACTGACATGATTCGATTTACAAACGTTAACAAAATTTACGATAATGGCCACCAGGCATTGACCAATATCAATTTTGAGCTACAAAAAGGAAAAATGTCATTTTTAACTGGGAATTCTGGGGCCGGTAAAACCACTTTACTTAAGTTGATTATGCGCATGGAACACCCAACCCGAGGTCAAATATTTTTAAATAATAAATGTTTAGACAAAATTCCGGCTCGTTTAACCCCATTTTTACGCCGCAGAATTGGGGTTATTTTTCAAAATCCACTTCTTTTATCAACGCGAACAGTTTTTGAAAACGTGGCCTTACCATTGCAAGTCAGTGGATATCCTCACGGAGAGGTGCAAAGACGGGTTCGTGCTGCTTTAGAAAAAGTTGGATTATTAACTAAAGAAAAAGTATATCCACTGGGATTATCAAGTGGAGAGCAACAGCGCATCAGCATCGCACGTGCAGTAGTCAATAAACCAGAAATCTTATTGGCAGATGAACCCACTGGGAACTTAGATCCCAGTCTATCACTTGATATCTTACGTTTATTTGCGGCTTTTAATCAGGTGGGAGTTACTGTATTGATCGCTACGCATGACCTGGCCACGGTTGCCAAGCTCAATTACCCTATTATGCGCTTAAAAGATGGCTATTTGCAGGAGGAACATTGACATGACCCTGTCTAAATGGCGTCATTGGTTAGAAAACCATTTGCGAGCTTTTTTATTTGGAATGGGCGAATTAATCCGTGCGCCTATCGCGAGTTTAATGACTTTACTAGTCATTGGCATTGCGATGGCGTTTCCCGCAGGTTTATACGCTTTATTGGATAATGTGCAGCAATTTGCTAAACAATGGCACCATGATCCTAGCATTTCTTTATACCTTAAATCACATTTAAATGACTCACAAATTTCAACATTGATCCTTCAGCTGCAAAATCGCACTGATATTGCTCGAGTAGAATATATTTCACCGCAACAGGGTTTAGCCCAATTTCGTCAACAATCAGATCTCAATAGTGCGCTAGAGTTATTAGCGCAAAATCCTTTGCCAGGCATCATTGTGGTTACACCACGGATTGATTTGCGGGCGACTGATGTTTTACCAAATTTATTATCCTCTTTGAATCGTTTACCTAATGTTGAAACTAGTCAGTTAGATACGATTTGGGTTAAACGTCTTTATGAACTCATGACTTTAGGCGAAAGAATTACCTATGGCCTGATGATATTATTTGGCATTGGCGTGGCTTTAATCGTTGGCAATACCATGCGTATGGCAACACAAAGTCATCGTCAGGAAATTATTGTCCTCAAACTGGTAGGCGCCACTAAAGCATTTATTCGCCGCCCCATGCTGTATCGCGGCGCTTTATACGGAGTTTTAGGAGGAATGATTGCTTGGCTTTTGGTTAGCGTTTTATTTTGGTGGTTGCGTGCGCCCGCACAGCGCTTAGCGGAGAGTTATCACGGTGATTGGCACCTCCAAGGTTTAAATAATTTAACTGCCTTCATCATTATTATTGCTTGTGCTTTATTGGGATTAATAGGCTCTTGGCTATCGGTGCAACATTTTCTGCAAGCTCCTGAAGAGATTTAATTTTATGCTGCGCTTGGCAAAGCCGATGCTCGCAATGAAGGGGGAGCCGCTGCAATTCTCGCTGGGTACAGCGAGAATTGCGCTCTGATTTTATGCTCCGCTCCGCAGAGCCGATGCTTCTAATGACGCCATTGTAAGCCTTTGATTTATAATGGCGTCATTTCTGATATTTCCCCAGTTTTTGGGGTGGGGTGCTCGCAATGAAGGGGAGCGCTTCGCGCAGCTCCCCCTTGCGATCCCCCATGGCGTAAGGAATTGTTTATTAAATTCGAGCATTTCCCCTCTTCCTGGCGGGAGAGGAATATATAATCAAGTGCTTAATGGGTATTTTCTAAGATCAGTTCTTTTAGTAATCTACTTTTAGACTTTTTTTTGGATCTTTTTTCAGCTTTTATATAAGCTTTATCGGCCATAAATTCTTCAGCGGTGGCAAAATAGACGATTAAACGGATATCGGTATGATTAAATTCAGCGAGTAATTCATCATTAGCAAATAATTGGGAAGCTTTATAAAGCAACAAATTATTTTCTTCGGCTCGTTGAACAACAAACTTTACTTCCTGGTCTTTAAAAATCAGTTGCTTAATTCTTAGACGATTACTCATTAAATCCTCCTGAAATCCTTGTAAAATTAATTCCCAATTGTGGTCAACAAGCTTAGGCTGTATCCTTTGACACTGTGTCGCTTAAGATAAGCTAGTTAAAGGAATTCGTCAATATATGAACGAGAACTATAATATAAATAAAATGTCCGATAACATACCTTTACGATTAAAAATCGCACGTATGGCGCGCGGTTTTAAAAATCGTAGCTCTTTTGCAACTGCCTGCGGGGCTGCTATTACCACTTATAGAGCCCATGAACGCGGCGATTACGAATTAAAAGCCAGTGACGTGATCCGTTATGCACGAAGCCTTAACATTTCGATACCCTGGCTATTAACTGGCGAAGGGCATCCTCTCGATCACACCGCGCAACCGGAACCCGATGTCTTGGCACAATTTCTTTATTATTTGCATTTAGAAAACAGTAAAACTGAAATTAAAGAATCGGCAACAAAGGCAGCCGCCCTATTATTAAGTCAAATAAAATAAAGTCTATTGGCATTGACAGCAATACAGGTATTTTTCAAAAAAACCGCCGTAGGCCCCTAACGCCATGGGGGATCGCAAGGGGGAGCTGCGCGAAGCGCTCCCCCTTCATTGCGAGCATCGGCTCTGCCGAGCGCAGCATAAAAACAAAGGCAATTCAATTCCTCGCTGTACTCAGCGAGGAATTGAATTGTTGAATCCGATTGCCTTGAGGCGTTTTATAATATTCGGATGTGTGGAAAACAAATCGCTACCACCTTGTGCTTTGCTTATATTTGCAACAGTCGGATCGAAAATATAGGCTGCACGACGCACCTGTTCATGGGGAGTTTGTTTATAAGCTTCGGCATATTGCTGTAGATGGGCATCGTAGTCGCCTTGAATTTTTAATAACGCTCTAGCCAAAGGCTCATTATCCCGCATTAATTCTACCGCTCCAGCATCAGCCATGTATTCACGGGTACGACTTAAAAATAACATCAATACCATGGTAATCAACGGTAATAAATAACGTAAAATGATGATCGCTATAAACAACCAGTTACCACCTTCGCGCCGATTATTACGACTATTGCTCCCAAATACCACTCCAAAAAATAATATATCGATAATAATCAAAGTTAAGTTTGCTAACACAGATGCTGTCAGTGTTAATTTTATATCAAGATGACGAATATGACTTAGCTCGTGCGCCATGACTGCTTGAATTTCTGCTCTATTTAACTTCTCCAATAAGCCACGGGTGATTGCCACCATCGCTGATTTTTGGCTATAACCGCTAGCAAACGCATTCATATAATCAGCTTCAATAATAAAAATACGCGGCATAAACCTTAGTCCTGCGGCAACAATCATTTCTTCTACGGTATTATAAAGCTGTTTTTCGGGCAAATTTTGGGCGTTGTTGGCGGTTACTTCATGATACTCGGTCCCCAGCAACATCAATTTGTCGGCAAACGCATAAGTGACTAATAAAGAAATAACGGCAATGATAGTGGTGATGATAGTTGCGTACGGCATCAGCTGTAGAGTCAACAGCGCCTCACTGATCACAGACAAAGGCGCATTGGGATATTTTTCTGAATTGATAAATAAATCTATTAAAAATCCGAGAGCCATATATATTAAAATAAAACAAAGGATGACTATCATGGTTCGTCGCTGATTGGTTCGCAAAACTTGCCGCCAATTAGCGGTACCAGCGTGAAAGTCTTTACTATGATTTGACATGCGATTTATTACATTTTAATGGTGTATTCTTCACTTTGTTTTATTTTATCGTCCGTTAAACTCCAATATGGAAAATCAAAATCCAATTTACTAGCGAACGCGGCAACGATTAAAGATTGAAAAAATGATTTTTTCTTTGCATTATAACGTTCTACGCTATCGTTATACGCTTGCTTAGCAAATGCCAATTTGTTTTCCGTATTAACCACTTCTTCCTGTAATTGCAAAGCATTTTGATTGGCTTTAAGATCAGGATATTGTTCAAACACCACATTTAAACCAGATAATATCCCGGAGATTTTATTTTCAGCTGCCATGCTCGCTTGAGTATCACCTTGGGTTTTGGCTGCTAAAGCTTGGTTACGTAAACCCACCACTTCTTTGAGAGTAGATTTCTCATAATCCATATATTTTTTGAGGATGTTAACAAGAGATTCAAAAACCTTGTATCGCCGATCTAATTGAATATCAATTTGACGTTCATTATTGCGGACCGCTTCAATCATTGCGATCAGGGAATTATAAACTGCAACAATGAAAATACCGAGCAGGGCTAAGATGATGACTATTATGATGAATGCCGACATGAAAAACCTCTTTTATCTAAATGCACTTTTTTCCCTTATATCACTAAGGAATACTAGCATATAAAGCCAAATTCTTCAAAGAATCGACCCGTATCATCCCGCGGCTTGACCGCGGGATGACAGCTAGCGCCGGCGGGGGATTGACAGGCCTGTGCGGGATGACGGTCTAATTAACCCCAGAACGCACCAATGCCAATAAAGTTTCCGCGGGGGTTGCACCACCCAAATTTCGCCTTGCGGTGCTATTCAAATCTTCCTCTAATTCCCATAGACGCACTTCACCATTACTGCTTTGTTGGCGAACCTGCATAAATCTTTTTTGATAAGCAACTCCAATGCCATGGATAATCCGCGCCATACGCTTATCCTGCATATATCCAAAAGTTACGGTTTGAAAAGGCCTGATTAATTGAGTCACTTGATGATCCGTCAAATAATACTCTTCATCTAACATCTCTAAAATCTTACCACGTAAATTAACCACGGATTGATTAAGTTGAGGATCACTGGAAAAATCTAAGAAGTCCACTGCCGAATATAAGCTTTTACTATGCACGTAAATTAAAAATTCGTTACCCAATATACTCACTATGCCCGCATGCCAACTCCCTAAAATAGTTGAATCGCGATCGACCACCAAGGATTGCTTCGATATTAACTGATTATTATCGAATTGATTAATTAAATCCTCATCACATTGAATATGCATGCTGACTTTCGACACTTTTATTAATCCACCGGCACCAACCAATCATAACGATCTTCAACGGCTCCCTGTTGAATATTCACCAATAGTTCATACAGTTTTTGAGTCATTGACCCAGTTTTATTCTGCTGAAATACATACTCTTTACCTGCGTAGGCGATGACGCCAATTGGAGTCACTACAGCAGCAGTGCCCGTGCAAAAACATTCATCCGCAGTTAACACCGTTTCCAGCGAAAGTTTAGTTTCTAGCACTTCCAAACCCAATATTTCACGGGCCAATTGCATAACTGAAGCTCTGGTGACGCCTGCCAGTATTGATTTACTCAATTGTGGGGTCAATAATTTGCCATCTTTGACACAAAAAAAGTTGGCGACCCCCGCTTCTTCGACATATTGTTCATGGACCGCATCTAAATAAATATTACCAGCATAACCTAACTTTTTAGCTTGGATAGTAGACGATAAGGTCGGCGCATAATTGCCGGCAAATTTGGCGCTCCCAATACCCTTGGGTGCAGATCGATGAAAATCCTCACACACTTGAAATTTAACTGGCTCAATAGCGCCTGCTTTGAAGTAATTTCCAACTGGCGACGTATAAACCACAAAACTATACTCAGGCGCTGGCGCCATGCCCAATATGGCGCCAGTTCCCCATAGGCATGGGCGGATATAGAGGCTTCCTAAACCAATTGGCGGAACATACTCACGATTTTGGCGGACAATTTCTATCATTACCTCTAAAAAATGTTGGATAGGTACTGGCGGCATGGATAAGCGTTCTGCGCTGATTGCAAATCGTTTGGCATTTTCTATGGGGCGAAACAATACTATTTGCCCACTCTTGGTTCGATAGGCCTTCAAACCCTCAAGGATGCCTTGCCCATAATTAAGGACTCCTGCCGCCGGCCAAAAGCCAATAGGCCCGTAAGGCAAATACTCCCCTTGAGGCCAAAGCTCGGACGCTGTTCGAGCCATATACATAGTTTTGGTAGGCGTTAATCGAAACGATAGATTATTCCAGTCAATGTTGGTTTGCATGTTACCCTTATTTTCTTAATCAACTCCGATTGCGATGATATCATATCCTACAGCAGTTTATCAGCAATTCCCCAACAATTCTCAGTGAATTTTAACTATTTGATTAAAAATAATAAATGCTATTTTAAAAAAACAATTTTCGCAGAAAATCCCTACGCCATGGGGGATCGCAAGGGGGAGCTGCGCGAAGCGCTCCCCCTTCATTTCGAGCATCGGCTCCGCCGAGCGCAGGATATAAACCAGGAAGCAATTCTCGCTGTACCCAGCGAGAATTGCTGGCAGTATATTTTAAAAAATGTTAATATTTGCCATATCTTAATTATCGGAGGCGAAATAAATTTCATGACGACTCAATTACAATTACAACGTATAGATCAAGCTCTATCGGTCGGTAGTTTGAGCGCTTATATTCATTGGGTCAACCAAATTCCCATGTTAACTGCCGAAGAAGAGCAAGACTTATCTGAAAAACTCATTAAAAACAACGATCTAGTTTCCGCGCGCCAGCTCGTGCTAAGTCACTTACGCCTGGTGGTTCGTATTGCGCGTGGCTATGATGGGTACGGTCTTCCTCAAGCCGATCTCATCCAAGAAGGTAATATTGGATTGATGAAAGCAGTCAAACGGTTTAACCCTAAAATTGGCGTCCGTTTGGTCTCGTTTGCAGTGCATTGGATCCGCGCCGAAATCCATGAATTTGTCCTTAAAAATTGGCGCATCGTCAAAATCGCCACTACCAAAGCCCAGCGCAAATTATTTTTCAATTTACGCAAATTGGCTAAAAACCGTGCTTGGTTAAGCAATAGCGAGGTAGAGGCCGTGGCTACTGAGCTCAATGTTAGTACCCAAGAAGTGCGACAAATGGAAGAACGTCTCAACAACTATGATGAATCTTTCGACGGCTTAGATAACGATGACGATTCAAATGCTTGGGTTGCACCGGCGCATTACCTGGAAGATTTCAATTATAATCCTGCGCGATTATTGGAAAAACACAATTGGGAAGATCAACGGCATGAAACCTTACATGATGCTCTAGAACAATTGGATGAGCGTAGCCGGGACATACTCCAACAACGTTGGTTAAACGAAAAAAAATCAACGTTGCATGATCTTGCTGCACAATATCAGGTATCCGCTGAAAGAATCCGACAATTGGAAAAAAATGCAATGCTTAAAATTCGTGAAGCGGTTGCGATTTAGTAACAAATCCTCAACAAGGAGAGACAATGTTTAAAAAAAGTTGCCGGGCTATTGCTGCCCTGTTAATTGGAGCCACTTTTAGCCTGGCAAGTATGGCGCAAGCTAATCCTGAAAATAATACTTTTTCACCACAACAACAACAAGAAATTCAAAAAATTGTTCGCGATTATTTAATCAATAATCCAGAAGTTTTGGTTGAAGTGTCTCAGTCATTGCAAGATAAAGAACTATCTAAAGCCAAATCGCAAGCACTACAAGGAATTACTAGTAATAAAGAAAAATTATTTAATGACCCTGCATCCCCCTTCACTGGAAATGCCAATGGCGATGTCATGATTGTTGAATTCTTTGACTATCAATGTGGGCACTGCAAAGAAATGCAACCGGTCATTGAATCGCTATTAGCAAAGAATAAAAATGTAAAAATTATTTATAAAGAATTCCCAATTTATGGCGCCAGTTCTAACTTTGCTTCGAAAGCTGCTTTAGCTGCCGCCAAACAAAATAAATATCTAGAATTTCATAATGCATTATTTAAAGTTTCGGGCGCATTGAATGAGCACAAAGTTCTGGAAGTGGCTAAATCGGTCAATTTAAACCTCGATCAATTAAAAAAAGATATGAATGATCCCTCCATCAAAAATGAAATGACACAAAATTATGATTTAGCCAAGGCATTAAGTTTAATAGGAACACCCAGTTTTGTGCTTGGTAATAAGGCATTGACTCAATTTGATTTTATTCCCGGCGCTGTTCCTGCTCAATTGTTTCAACAAACTATTGAGAAAATTGGCCAAAATAAATAGTCAGCGGCATGGCCATCATTAGCTTTCAACATATGATCTTGCTGCTCCAACAATATTGGGCCCAGCAAGATTGTGTGTTGTTACAACCTTTTGATATGGAAGTGGGCGCTGGGACTTTTCATCCGGGTACTTTTTTGCGAGCTATAGGGCCGGAACCTTGGCGGGCAGTCTTTGTTCAGCCCTCTCGACGACCTGCAGATGGCCGTTATGGGGATAATCCAAATCGAGTTCAGCATTATTACCAATTGCAGGTCATGCTCAAACCTTCCCCAGATAATATTCAAGAGCTTTATCTTAACTCCCTAAAATACTTGGGAGTTGATCCTTTAGAACATGATATTCGTTTTGTTGAGGATAATTGGGAATCACCAACCTTAGGTGCTTGGGGCTTAGGCTGGGAGGTTTGGCAAGATGGGATGGAAATCAGTCAATTCACTTACTTTCAACAAGTAGGCGGTTTAGATTGTCATCCTGTGAGTGGCGAGCTGACCTATGGTTTGGAACGTCTAGCTATGTTTTTACAAGGAGTGGATAATCTCTTTGATTTAATTTGGATGGAAAATCAATCCACCAAAATCACTTATGGAGATGTGTTTCATCAAAATGAAGTTGAAATGTCAACCTATAATTTTAAACAAGCCAATGTCGAACTACTTTTCAAGCAATTTGATAGTTATGAACAAGAAGCCGCACGCTTAATCATCGAACAATTACCCCTGGCTGCCTATGAAATGGTGCTAAAAGCTTCACATACCTTCAATTTATTAGATGCACGGCATGCGATTGCGGTAACCGAAAGACAGCGGTACATGTTGAGAATTAGAAAATTAGCTCAAGCCGTTGCAGAAGCATACCTTCAAATGCGTGAACGCTTAGGTTTTCCTTTATTGGAAAAAGTTGCCCATGGATAAACAAGATTTATTATTAGAAATCGGTTGTGAAGAACTGCCAACACATGCGGTAAAGTCGCTGGCAAACGAATTGTCTTCTCGTCTACGTGGAGTTCTGGCATTAAATAAATTTACTACTGGGCCAGAGCAAGTGTTTGCCTCACCGCGACGGCTTGCAATTTTAATTAACGATGTAGACAGCCAACAAGTTGCGCGAGTGATCGAGCGGCAAGGGCCTAACTCAAGCCAAGCCTACGATAGCAGCGGCCAACCTACGCAAGCGGCTTTAGGATTTGCCCGATCTTGCGGCGTTGAACTTTCCGCCATCACCATAAAAGATAATCGTTTATATTTTAAGGGCGAAAAACCAGGGCAAAAGACCATAGAAGTCTTGCCCGAGCTGGCGCGATCAGCCATTAGCCAAATGTCAATTACCCGCCCGATGCGTTGGGGAACCCACAGTGCGAGTTTCGCCCGGCCAGTCCATTGGATTATCCTTCTCTTTGGTAATGAAATTGTAAAAACTCAATTATTTGATATTGGTTCCAGTAATCAAACATTTGGCCATCGTTTCCATCATCCTGGTCCCCTCACCATCGATAGTCCAAAAGATTATGCCCGAATTTTACGCGACCAAGGTAAAGTGATTGCTAATTTTAAAGAACGTTTGGAAACAATTCGCCAAGCCATCATCGACACGACCCCGAAGGGGCAAACTGTCGAAATTGACCAAGAGCTGTTGGAGGAAGTGACGTCACTCGTAGAATGGCCGGTGCCTTTGATGGGTCATTTCAATCCAGAATTTTTAAAGATACCTGCGGAAGTGCTCATCACCTCGATGAAAATTAATCAAAAATATTTTCCGGTTCAAGATAGTAAAGGACAATTGCAGCCTGCTTTTATATTAATTAGTAATATTCAAGGCAAAGATCCCAAATTAATTGTGCACGGTAATGAACGCGTCTTAAATGCGCGTCTTG
This sequence comes from uncultured Pseudomonadota bacterium, assembly GCA_963818985.1. Classification (GTDB taxonomy): domain Bacteria; phylum Pseudomonadota; class Gammaproteobacteria; order Coxiellales; family Coxiellaceae; genus JAFEDN01. Next base: position 63,811 of record CAWFUJ010000005.1, read on the forward strand.
CTGACGCCGCATTCTTCTTTAAAAATGACTGCCAGCGAAGCTTGCAAAGCCGTCTACCAGATTTAGAACATGTTATTTTTCAAAAGCAACTGGGTAGTTTAGCCGATAAAACTAAGCGGATTGTCACGCTTGCAACTTTTATTGCGGAGCAGATCGGCGCTGACGTAAGTATCACCAAACAAGCCGCTCAATTATCCAAATGCGATTTACTTTGTGAAATGGTCGGCGAATTTCCAACTTTACAAGGCGTGATGGGTTATTATTACGCTTTGAATGATGGTTTAAATGAATCTTGCGCTTTAGCTATCAAAGAACATTATTTCCCCAGGTTTTTCCGCGATAAAATTCCTAGCAGCATAGAAGGCTGTGCAGTTGCCTTAGCAGACCGTCTTGATACGTTAGTGGGAATTTTTGGAATTAATCAAGCTCCGACAGGAGATAAAGATCCATTTGCGCTGCGCCGAGCTGCAAATGGTATTTTACAAATGCTCATTGCCAAAGAGACCTCTGCACTTTCCACCGAAGAATTACTCCAGCTAGATTTAATGGAATTATTACGCAAAACTCAGCAAGCTTATACTATTCACTTACCCAATACTGCAGTCATTTCTCAAGTTTTTGACTTTACTATGATTCGACTAAAATCCATTTTGATGGAACACAATCCCGCCATTACCGTAGAACAATTTGATTCGGTGTTGGCTTTACAGATTAGTTGCCCTCGGGATTTTTTGCTTCGTCTCGATGCGGTAATAGAATTCCAAAAACTATCTGAAGCCAGCGCTTTATCTGCCGCCAACAAACGTGTGGCCAATATATTAAAAAAACAAGCTACTGGATTTGAGGCGACAAAACTTAATGAAAGTTTATTTGAACATAACGAGGAACGTGAACTTGCTCAAGCGCTAAATGCCCAAACTATTTTAGTTGCTCAATTGGTTAAACAAAGAAAATATACCGAAGCACTTAGCCAATTATCCGTTTTAAAAATGCCTATCGATGCTTTTTTTGATAAAGTCATGGTCATGGTAGAAGACCCCGCTAAACGCCATAATCGTCTTACACTTTTAACTTCTCTTCATCGTTTACTAATTCAAGTTGCAGATATTTCTCTACTAAGCTGATCTGAAAAGCATTTAAAGGCATCGCTGATGCGCCTGCTGGCATCGATTGAAAAGAGCTAGGAATATTTTTATAGAATAATGGGTTTTTAGAATATAATTCTTTAAACTCTTTATTTATATCTTGATCGCTAATTTGCAAATTCATTTTTGATAACACAGTTGGTAAAGCAGCAAATAGATAAGAACCAAGTCCTTCAATAATAGGCTGTATATCAGAAAAATTAGTGACGGCAGATCCTACCACTTCGAATTTAATATCAATTCCTTTTTCTCTCAGAACTAAACTAATGACTGCATCTTGATATTTTGTATAAGGTTGATTTGAAATAAAAAGTATTGTTCGTATATCAGGATGTCTTTTTAGCCATTTAATTAGCTCAAGTATAGTTGTTTCAGTTGTCGGGCGAGCCAGCTCCCTAGCGGGTGTGTTTATAACATAGGTAGCTAATTTTCTTTTAGACAAAGAAGAAGCTTCATATTCGCTTTGTATTAAATGGGTTTCTGTTAAACGTTTCCAATCACTCACTCCATATTTTTTTGCAATCAATAGAAGCTCTTCTTCTGAAGCATCTACATTTAAGGTAGCAAAACGTTCGCCTGAAAGTAAGATAATCGTATCAGCCGTGAATCCATTATTAAATAAAAATTCAAGATATTGCATTCTATTAGCCATTTTTGGTTTTGTTGCTCCTAAAATGCAGACTGCATCTGCTCGTCTCATAGAAGGTGCAATAGCATAAACAAAACCTAATGTTTTTAAATCGCTGATAATTTTTTCTTTATCTTTGCTCATCCACTCAATAGGTTTTACTTGCCAACGTTCTTGTGAGCCGGATCTTAAGGTAAATTTTTCTTGCGTCTTTCTTACTAAGTCTAATAAATCACTCTCTAATTCATTCGCATTATTTCTTCGTGGATATTTATCATTGATTCCCTGATTAGGAGGAATAATAGCTGATTTTTGCAATAAGTCGATGAAAGATTCTTGTTGATTTAAACTTGTCAATCCATAATAGCTGATGACATCACGGATAGAGTATTTTTCACTCGAATTCAAGCAATAAGAGGCAGATACTGAACAGACGGCCAGAGAGGTTAAAGCAATAGATACCTTTATACTCCGATTCCCCATTTTCTCTCTACCTTAGATTGTTTCAATCTACACCGTTCATTAAAACGAGGGTTTAATCGAGCCCTATGATCTTATTTTCGGATATTAAAAATCCATTAATTTTAATATACTGGTTTTCGTTATCAAATGCCAGCAATTATAAACACAATGACTTCAAGAAATTATCAACACGCAGCAGTTGAATTCCATCGCTTGAGATTTCATGTCGGCAGTTTTTAACGATTTGTAAAGCTGGTCGATTATATTTTTTATGAAATTTAATTAATGAAGGCGCTATAGAATGATTAGAAGTTTTTACTTCAATCATTTGCTCTATTTGGTCATTGTCAATTAATGCGAAATCAATTTCTTCGCCGTCTTTATTTCGTAAATAATGCAATTGATGATCTTGAGCTTGATAATCGTATTTTCCATATATATGCTTTAACAGACAAACTGCGACTAAATTTTCTAATTGTGGACCCTCACCGTTCGCAACTAAACCGGTATCAAAAAAATAAATTTTTGGTTCTTTCAATAGACTTCTAGCAATATTTTTTGAAAAAGGTGTTACTTGGAACACAACATATAAAGCTTCTAAAATTTGAATATATTTTTTGACGGTAGACGCCGAAACGCCAACATCTTCCGCTAATGATTCCCATGATATCGGAGAACCAACCCGATGGCGCAACAATTTAAAAATTAATTGTAACGCTTTAATATTCTGAATTTGATTGAACTCAAAAATATCGGTACTCAATAAGCCATGCAGATATTGTAAACGCCATCGCTCTGCATCTATATCACTGTCGGCTAAATAAGGTTCCGGAAAGCCGCTGCGCTTTAATAATTTATCGATATCCGTAGAAACATGAAGCTGGGTTAATTCTGCCGGCGAAAATGGTAGTAAGCGATGACGAAAGTAGCGTCCCACCAATGAATCGCCAATGTGATTAAATATATCTAAACGCGCACTACCAGTTACCAAAATTCGCATAGACATTGGCCTAGTGTCATACAATCCTTTCAGATAATTTTTCCACTGCAACATCTTATGCAGTTCATCCAAAACTAACAATTCAATTGTTGGCAGCCAATTTTGAGTTTCTATGATTTTTCGATCAGAAATCTGATCGTAATTTAGATAAAGGCTATTGGAAAATTGCTGAGCAATGTGTTTAGCGACCCAGGTTTTACCTGCTTGGCGAGGACCTACCAAAATCACCATCTTTTTATTTAAGTCTTTGATAATAGCTGGGATATGTATTCTCTCATATTGACTATTCTAAACTATATTTCAGAAAAGTCAAGACTTTTCTGAAATCCAGTTCAGAATAGTCGGAACCTCTTTAATGGAACAGCTATGCTGCTTTCTGTAAGCATTCGATTGAAAAGGTAAGCATTTCTGCTATTATTGACCTGTCAGGTTAATTTTGCGACATTGCCACAAAAAATCTGGAAGTCAGGAAAGCTCAAGCTCACCTGTTTTATCTCAATAGTTTTATTGACTAATTTTCATTCCAAGATGTGATTTTAAATTATAACTAGCACCGTTGGTTGGCTGTTAATCATTTCGTTTTATAGCCGACCTCCTTTTGGTGTCTAAAAGCTAGTACATACAATGAATCGGTTGTTACATCATAACGATAAAGCGCTATATAACCCGACTCTCCAAAAGGGATGATTAATTCTCGCAATTCTGGCAGGTCGTCAAGTGGCCTCCCTTTTGCCGGCTCTGCTTGTAAAAGATTCAACGAATGCTTGATGGCTTCCGCGGCACGTTCGCTCTAGCGGATTTTTCTCTAGCAAAAAAAGTCGGCAGCGTTCTAACCCTTGTATTGCGTCTGCCGTAATGATTATTTGTGGCATTTTGGAGACTTTTTTACTTTACCTGTGCCCCAAGTATCTAGCCAGTCACATACTTCTTGATGGGTAAGATGGAGTCCTGTTTCTTGGAAATTTTTCCAAGACAATAAAGCTTCTTGCTTAAATTCTTCTCGTGCTTCTTCACGTTCTACGTATTCACGGATGGCTTCTCGCATAATCCAGTGTGGGGACCGGTGCTTACTTTCACTCAAACGGTCTAAACGTTCTTTAATATCCGAGTCAAGTTTAACAACTTTTGTAATCGTATGATGATGGGCTGACATAAAACTCACCTTAACACAGTTTGATATTACTAAGTATTACCTACTATTACCAAATTGTCAAGATTGATACAAAGTATTCCCGTCAGGGAGAAAATTAGGGAAAGGGGAGGGGACATCTTCAACAACAGTAAGTTCTCACCCTCAACCAATTAAAGCTTAGGCTAATTACTCTGAGCGCTACCGTTATTATTGTATCGCAGCCAAGAAAAATTAATGCTAGAAAATATTCTTTGTCGGCCAGTGAAAGATTTTTTACTTAATCTTGTTCCCAACAACCCACTTCCTAGTTAATTTCATCTTAACTGCTTTACAAAAAAATTAAATTTCTCTTTAATTGTGGGTAATTGTTCTAACCATGGGAAATGACCAGCATTTTCAACTTTTTCTATGTGAATATTTTTTCTTGAGAAACGTGAGTCTTTTTCAAATAAGGTAATTGGGGTAATGCAGTCATCGCGCCCTCTCCCGGATGGGAGAGGGGAATTTACACTAGGCTTTGTAATTGTTTTTGCAAAGCTTCGTCGGCGTTTTTAAGCGCGATTTTTTTTGCTTGGCGCATAGTTGCCAGTTTTTGTAATAATGTCTCGTCTTGGATCGCAAGAATTTGCGCAGCTAAAATCGCGGCATTTTTGGCGCCGGTTGATCCAATTGCCACACAAGCGACCGGGGTGTCTGCCGGCATCTGCACTGTTGCTAATAGGGCATCTAAACCTTGCAAACTGCCTGAGGCTATTGGCACACCAATTACCGGTCGCGAACTATTAGCCGCGACCGCGCCAGCAGATGGGCGGCTAAACCAGCCGCTGCAATAAATACCGCGCAGCCTCGCTGTTCAGCTGATTGCACATAAGCGGCAGTCTCAGTAGGTGTTCGATGCGCAGACAAGATATGCGCTTCAAAGCAAACACCCAACTCGCGAAAAATCTGAAAACTATGCTCCATGGTCGTTAAATCACTATCAGATCCCATTAAAACAGCAACAAATACTTTAGAACTATTCTTCATTTGATTCTCCTTCAGGATAAGCAATACTATATCCACAATTTTTTTGCGGGCAAATTTTTTCACGGCCGCGTTTTTTAGCCTACTTTTACAGTCAGTATTGGCCAGCGACATTTAGGACATACTTCTGCGATGGGCTCGTTCCATAGGGCATATTTGCATTGAGGGTAACGGGAACAGGAAAAAAAGATTTTTCCTCGCCGCGACTTGCGTTGCAAAATCATGCCTTATGGCACTCTGGACATTCCAACTTGGTATCTTTAGGCTTTTCTAACGGTTCCAGAAAATGACAGTTAGGGTAATTACTACAGCCGATAAATTTTCCATACGGTCCTTGCTTGACCAATAAATCATTACCACACTGCGGACATTTGCGATCAATTACCAGTGCCGGTGCTGCGCTTTCTTCTTCCAGATTACGCGTGTATTTACATTCAGGATAATGACTACAGCCGATAAATCTTCCTCGTTTACCTAACCGGATGACCAATGGATGCCCGCAAGCAGGACATTTTTCTTCGGGCTTTTCTTGAGTTACATCACTGCGTTTAACAGTTTCTTGAGTTTCATCCACCAGTTTTTTAAAGGGCTTCCAAAAAGCTTCTAACACCGGCACCCAGATTTTATCTCCACGAGCAATATCATCTAATTCATCTTCCAATTTAGCAGTGAAATCATAATCGACATAACGAGTAAAATAGTTTGTTAAAAATCGGTTGACTATTCGTCCTACATCGGTAGGCATAAAACGTTTATTATCTAATGTGACATATTCGCGATTTTTCAAAGTGGCGATAATACTGGCATAGGTGGAAGGGCGACCAATATCTTGCTCTTCTAACCCTTTCACTAAAGTGGCTTCAGTATAACGAGGTGGCGGTTCAGTAAAATGCTGCTCGCCCGCAATTTCTTCAACGTGACCCATTGTTTTTCTTTCAATGGCGGCAACATTTTATTCGCTTCATCCTCGTCTTTTTTCTTGTCATCCAATCCTTCTTGATAAACATTAATAAATCCTGGATCTGCGATCATGGAACCATTCGCACGGAAAATACCTTGTTTGCGCAGATAAATCCACTGCCACGGTGTCAATGGTGGCATCAATCATTTGAGAAGCCACAGTTCTTTTCCAAATCAAAGTATATAATTTCAATTGCTCGGTAGTTCTGATTGCAATTGCTCCGGTTCTCGGCGGATGCCGTGGGACGAATGGCTTCATGCGCTTCTTGCGCGTTTTTCGATTTTGATTTGTAGACCCGAGGCTGTTCAGGAACTTGATCAGCACCATAACGCTGTGCAATATATTCGCGAATCTCAGTCAACGCTTCGAGCGGCCAAGATACCGAATCCGTACGCATATAGGTGATAAACCCAGCCTTCCGTATCAATCTCATACAGTTGTTGAGCCACTTGCATGGTGCGTTGCGCCGTAAATCCCAATTTACGTGCGGCTTCTTGTTGCATCGTTGAAGTGATAAAAGGCGGCGCGGGATGACGTTTACGGGCTTTTTTACTGACTTTGATGACTTGTAAGCTGGCCCTCTGCTAATTGAGTGAGTTCTGTCGTAACCTGAGCAGATTTTTCAGCATCTGTTAATCGTAAATTGTTCTATTTTTTCGCCTTGATATTCAATCAAGCGAGCCATGAAGGGTTGATCTTGTTCTTGCAAATGCGCGTGAATGGTCCAGTATTCTTGACTAATGAATTTTTCGATTTCTTCTTCACGCTCGACAATCATTCGTAACGCCGGGCTTTGCACTCGCCCTGCCGAAAAACCTGGCCGAATTTTTCGCCATAAAACGGTGATAACTTAAATCCCACTAAATAATCTAATGCTCGCCGTGCTTGCTGTGCATTCACTAAATCCAATGAAATCTCTCGTGGATGGGCGATGGCATTTTTGATGGCTGACTGAGTGATTTCATGAAACACGACTCGTGAAACAGGCTTATCGCCGATGACTCCACGCTCTTGCAACAAAGATAAAACGTGCCAAGCAATGGCTTCGCCTTCACGATCCGGGTCAGGGGCAGATAAACGCCTTCGCTGTTTTTCACGGCTTTAGCAATGGCGTCCACATGTTTTTATTTCGATCGATCTGATATTTCATGGCGAAATTGTCATCAGGATCGACCGCACCTTCTTTGGGTAGTAAATCACGCACATGGCCATAAGAGGCCATGACCTTAAAGTGTTTACCTAGATATTTTTCGATGGTTTTTGCCTTGGCAGGAGATTCAACCACCACAACGTACTGCGCCATATTTCCATCGTGATTAATGATCACGAAACTATCTGTCTCTGCCATTAATAGTTCCATGCGCTCTAAAGCCTCTTGGCCTTCAGGCCGGCGAGACAACATAATACGGGTAATTCCTTCAATAACGGGAAAATCAATATCTTTAACTTGTAATTGCATGGCATGATGAATAATTCGTTCTCGTAATGCGGCATCAAGAATACCTTGCTGTTCTAAAGTAATAAAAATCGTCGGCAAGGCAAGGATAAGGATTCGCATTCTTCTTCCGAAAAAATTCGAACGGAATTTCCCTCTGGCGAATGTCAACCATCGACCGCAGGTTCGGTTAAACCAACCAACCATTGGGTGGCCTCTTGAATCATTTGTAGTAATAACAAAGCTTCTTTTTTCTTCATTAACTTTATTCTTAAATATCCGCCAAAATGGGCTGAATGTAACCTTTCAGCTCTAAAGGTAACAATTTCGATGAACTTGATCAACCGAGCAACCGCTACGATGGACTAGCTGATCAACGGTTGTTACTTCAAATCCATACACTGTAACAGTTGGTGGCTGTTTGAATCAAGTTCAAGGGGGTGACGAATATTATCAATAGGACGAGGTTGGATCTTCCGGTGCTTTAATTCTATTAAAATATCCTCAACTTGAGTAACTAATTTAGCGCCTTCTTGAATCAAGACATGGCAACCTTGTGCTAAAGGATTACGGATGGAACTAGGAATGGCAAACACTTCCCGACCCTGCTCAACTGCCATTTTCGCGGTGATTAACGACCCGCTGCGCAGCGTGGCCTCTACGATGCAAGTGCCCAAACTTAATCCGCTAATCAAACGATTACGCCTAGGGAAATGGGAGGCTATTGGCGCAGTTTGCGGCGAAAATTCAGAAATTAAGGCACCCCTTTGCGCAATTTCACTCGCCAGCCGTTGATGGTGAACTGGATAAATACGCTGTAAGCCACTGCCTAATACGGCAATAGTGATTCCAGCGGCTCCCAAAGCGCCTCGATGCGCGGCTGCATCTATTCCTCTGGCTAACCCGCTGGTAATAGCTATTTCCGTTCCAACGAGGGCAGCGGCAAATTCTCTTGCAGTATCTATGCCTTGCGGCGTGGGATTACGGCTACCAACAATGGCCAATTGTGGATAACTTAAGACTTTAACTTGACCTCGGA
>CAWFUJ010000006.1:0-38647 GCA_963818985.1 uncultured Pseudomonadota bacterium
ATGACTTCACCAACATTGCAATAGCCAAGTGGTAAAGGTTGATTTAATTTACTGCGTACGGTTTCAAGAGTGGGGATTATTCCATCGGTTTTGACTTTATTTATCACTTGCAAGACTTTTTCTGGTTGTTGCCGAGCTTTATTTAATAAATTGGCTTGACCAAATTCAACCAGCATCCGTTCAGTTCCAGCTGAAACTAAGCTTAATGGGTTTTAATTAATAACTGCCCCGGCCCGCATTGAGGCACTGGCACTTCGACCACTTCCGTTGCCCCATTACTTAAGTTTTGGAACAATTTGCTTCATACCAGCTCTCAATGTCAACCACGCAGCGCTGAAGTAAATCATAGGCGATGCGTTGGCTGGCTTGACCATCTCCATAAGGATTGTGCGCATGGCTCATTGATAAATATTTTGCTGGGTTATCAAGCAATTCATGAGTTAAAGAAATAATTTTATTCATTTCTGTCCCTGCCAAAATAGCTGTACCTGCGGTAACACCTTCGTAACGTTCTGTGGTATTGCGAGTGATTAAAACCGGTTTGCCTAATGAAGGGGCTTCTTCTTGCACGCCACCAGAATCTGTGATCACCAATTCACAACGTTGAAGCAAATAAACAAAAGGCACGTAATCCAGAGGCGCAATCAAATAGATATTTTTGTAGTTATTTAGGATTGGGTAAGCGATTTTTTGTACTTGAGGATTTAGATGCACTGGATAAATGATTTCAACGTCGTCTCGCTCTGCAATTTTGAGTAAAGCTTGGCACAATTGGCCCAAACCATTTTCATGATTTTCACGTCTGTGTCCGGTCACTAAAATTAAACGTTTTCTAGGATCTAAATAATTGAATTGTTGGTTTAGATTATCTTTAAGTTTTGAATCATGATTTATTCGTTTCACGACCATCATTAAAGTATCGATGACGGTGTTGCCAGTGACGGTGATTTTATCTGTAGGTATGCGTTCGGCAATGAGATTATTTGCATTGGATTGAGTCGGTGCATAATGGACAGCAGCCAGTTCGGAAATGAGTTGTCGATTAATTTCTTCAGGCCAAGGGGAATGTGGATTATAAGTTCTAAGGCCAGCCTCAATATGTACGACTTGGATTTTATGGTAGAAAGCGATTAATGCGCAGATAACGCAGTAGTTGTGTCCCCTTGGACAATTATCCAATCGGGTTGATAGGTCTGCAAAACTATGTCAATTTCTGGGATGGCGGCAGCGGTTAAAGAGCTCAAACTTTGATTAGGCTTCATCAGGGCTAGATTAAAGTCAGGTTTAATTGCGAAGAAGACTAACATTTGACCCAGCATTTCTTGATGTTGTCCAGCGATGCAAATTTTGAGCTCGAAACTTTGTTGTTGTTGAAAAACAGCAATGATAGAAGCCAATTTAATGGCTTCCGGACGAGTACCAATCACCACTAATAATTTGATTTTTTTCATTTTTCGCGGGACCATTTTAGCATAAACTATAAAAATCTTATCTTAATTAGACTTTTTTTGCAATTATCGCAATTTTCGCTGAATACAGCGAGAATTGCTTCCTGTTTATATCCTGCGCTCGGCAGAGCCGATGCTCGGAATGAAGGGGGAGGAGCGAAGCTCTCTCTCCCCCTTGCGATCCCCATCGGGCAGAGAATTTCTACGAAAATGATTTTATGTTTGCGATGATCAATAACAGAAAAAATAAAATGGCGAAAGTAATGGAAAGGGCGATGGCCGAACCATTGACGTTAAATAGGGGGATTAAAAAATAATTTCCAATTGCTACGATTAATAACCCCAAAATCCAGATCACCACTTGCATTATCGGAAATCCTATTGCCGATAAATATTGGGAAATGATACCAATTAATGCATAAAAAAATGCACCGGGAAGCATAAAATAGAAAATAGTGGCAGAAGTTAAATATTCTTGACCAAAGGCCAGAATAATAAAAGGTTTGGCTAATACCCAGGCGAGTGTACATAACAATGCCATTGTTATGCCAGTCATCAACAGATTTTCTTTGGTTTGCTGCCATCGATCGCTGTCTGATTTAACCAGTTTTGGAAATAAAATCATGGCAATTGTCGTGGGTAAAATTGCTAAGGTGTCATTCATTTGTGCAGCTATTGAATAATAGCCGACTGATTTCAAATCCAATAAGTGTTTAATAAAAAATGTACCCGCATATAAAATAAAATTTCCCATAAAAGCACTAATATAAGCTTTAGACGAAAAATTAAAACCCTTTTTAAATAGTTTGAAATCAAACTTTAAAGGGGTCATGGTCTTCGCCACTGTGAGTAAATCGATGGTCATAATGATAGAAGTCAAAGTACGAGCGATGATGAGTGCTAACAGCATACTCCAAGGGTTGTTAGAAAATATTCCAGCAATAACCAAAAATACCGCAATGATAAGATTGCCTATAATCTGTAGAATATTAAAATTGGATATCTTGCCAATACCCACTAATAAATTACTGGCTAATAAATAATAAACTAGGTTTGGAGCTAAAAATATAATCCAAAATAAATGGTATGAATATAAAGAATGATGGGGAAATAATAGTAAAAATACATATATCCCAAGGGCTACTATGCTGGTTAATACAGTGGAAACCCAAATACTATTGATTAATAGTGGCTTTAATAATGCGGGTTGTTTGGCGACTAAATAAGTATTGCTACTATGCAATCCTAGTAAACAAACTTGGGTAATCACATTGGCCAGAGTTAATATATAAAAGTAAAAACCTCGTCCGCTTGGACCTAAAAAACGTACAGTAATAATAGTCGCTAAAAATCCTAACCCTAATATTGCTAGACGGCTTAATAAAGTTTGCAGAATATCTCGATTAAAAACTTTAACGGCTAAAATTGAAATTCGTTTCATAGTATTGGATAAACTGATTTTAAAATCCTATCGACATGATTTTCCCATGTATAATGAGTGAGGGCTGCATTCCTGGCGTTTATTCCCAATTGCTTCGTGACCGCCGGATTTTCTACTAAAAATATAATTGCTTGAGTCAAATCGTCGATATCGCCAGGCCTGCATAAAATCGCAAGATTGTTGCCTGGATCTTGACAAATAGTTAATTTATCTGCATGCAGGCTGTTTTTTAATACTTCGCCGATTTGTTCAATATTAGAGGCAATAATGCCTTTGCCCATAGCCATATATTCAAATAGCTTCGTCGGTGAGCCAAAAAAGCGGCTGCCGTCTGGATTAGGAATATGCGGGGATAATAAAATATCAGCTGCGGCTAAATACAGTGGGCTCAAATGCTGAGGGATAATCCCAGTAAAAGTGACAAAATCTGAATAATCGCATTCCTCGAGAATTGCTTTCACCATTGGCATTTGCGACCCATCACCGATCAGTAAAAAATGAATTTTATGTTTAATAAGCCAATTTTTTTTATTATTTAAAAGATACTTGATGCTATTGGCTAATATTTCTGTTCCGTGCCATTTTCCAAAAGTGCCCAGAAATGTGATCAGTTTAGCGTCATGATCAAGGTGATATTGATGACGTAAGGAATTGATATTCTCTAGACTAAAATATTGCGGATTAAAGATGTTCGGATCAATACAATTGGGATAGAAAGTAATTTTCTGCGCAGGAATACCTTGATGGATAAGCTCATCCTCTAAGTTCTTGGAAATTGTCACAATGTGTGAAGCTTGTTCAATATTAAGTTTTTCGGTTAAAGTCGCTAATGATTTATATTTTAATCCTGCTCCCCATTTTTCAAGACACCATACTTCCGAGCCATTATATTCTAAAACTAAAGGAATATTAAATTCTTTAGATAATACTGCCCCTGCATAATTGCAGATAGATAGCCGTTGATAAATAATATTTGGCTGATGGGTCTTTATCCAGGTACGTAAATATTTAATAGTCAAATTTGAAAATTTATAATAATTTAACTCATTAGGGTAGACAAAAGTTTTAAAACATGGCAAATGAATGCGTGTCACACCAGGGTTAATTTGCTGATTATCACTGACTGCTGCATAACTGACCTGGTAATTTTTTTGCTGTAGCTGGTTGATGACGCCAGCAATGTGACCAACCGAGCCTCCTGCTTTAACGCCAAACCATAAATTTTCGTTAATGTACAATATCTTTTTTCCTTTGATAGGCAAAGAGACTGGGCTTGCCCTGGCATGAAGTTTTTTTATTTTTGGAAGAAGTAACCAACGGATGATTTGAGCCCAGGAAGAGATGATAATGAATTTAGCAATTTCTTCTAGAGATTTAAAGTAGTTAAATTTAACAAATTTTTGATTATGTAAATATAAGCGCCGATGTTGGCTAGGAATGAAAATTGCTAATAATAACAAGACAGGTAGAACAACTAAGCTGACAGGATCTTCTATGGCGATAATTAATGATTCTGCATTAAGGCTACGGAGATATTTTAATAATCCCCACCCCCCATAATGTCTTAATTGGCCGGCGATGATGGTATGATATTGCTGTTGGCCAGCTTGGATCTTCAACTGATTAATAAATTCGTCGCTTAATGGACTGACAGATAAAATATAGTGTTTATTAATCATATTAATGTAACATCAAGCGAGAGTTGAAAAAGTAATTTATCTTGTAGTTTGAATTTGATAAAATCGGAGTTTACTATTATTTGTTTACATTTCATAGTCACGGATTTCGAATATTATCTCTATAAGTTAGTTTTGAAAAAACAATTTTTTGGGAGGTTTTTATAAATTTTTCTACAATTTTGGGAAATCAAAAATTAGACCCAGAGTGCCATTGGGCTAAGTATTTGCCTTTATATGAATACTTGCTGGTATTTTTTTTGACGTGCCTTTTAGGGTGTTTGCTCTATTTCGCTAATTGGAAAGAATATATTTGGTTATTTCAGTCCATTTCAGGCATGGATCCACCCACTTTAAATCATCATCAGCGCGTAACTAATATGATGTTATTGATCATTGCGCCGATATTATTGACAGGTGGTTATGTTATGGGCGTTAAAATTAAATTTCAATCTTTTCGGGAGGCTCAGCATCAATATTTGGCTGAAGAAAGCAATAGATTTTGTATTTATTTTTACATTTCTCAAATAATTTATTATGTGCTATTTGCCTTTATAATCTATAAATTTATTCATTTTGATATCTTTGGAAAGTTCTCTAGCTGGATCAGTTATTACCATTGGGTGGATGCTCGCTGGTATTGCTTTTCTGTTTTGAATTTTTTTGATTTTATATTAATATATACCATTATTCCTATTACCAGTATTTGGATTTTAACTATAGATTTGCCTGACAAGTGGTTTTCTAAAGTGTTACGGTGGGTACCATTTGTCTTGTCTATTGCTTTATGCGTATCGATATTCCAGAAAAAAGCCGCCTTAATCGTTTTATTTATGCTTTTTGCTTATTTATGTATAGTAAATATTAAAAAAGGCAAGACGCTTAGCCATTTAATGAAAATATGCCTGTCATCATTTATTTTATTTATGAGTTTTTTTTGTTTAATGGTGTTAATACTCACACTAGACAGCACGCCTGGGACAACCTTATCTGGTCAAGGCAAAAAAAGCCCCAACTTTATACATCGTGTGAACGTCAATCGTATGAAAGTGACTTTGCTTGCATCGGTTAATCGCACTTCGCTCCCTTCTTTATATTATCCTATCATTTTTCCTGAGTTCCACGGTTACTATTCTCTTGATTTAGGGCAACATATTTTTGGCTATGGAAAGATGCCAGATGATAATGTAGTCGTTTGGAATTACTTAAATCCTAACACACCAGGCTCTATTAGTGCGCCTTATCAATTTATTTTATATAGTCAAGTTGGTGTCATGGGGGCTTTATTGTTATCTTTTTTTGTTGGGTTAGTGATGGGAGGTCTATGGAAATATTTTTTGATGGGTTATATTCCTTTACCTTGGTCTATGCTTTGTGGGGTTCTTTTGCAAATATTTTTTATTCAATTAGCAATTGATTCAGGCAATAATAGTTTATTGTCTGGTTATGGAATGATCTGGGGATTCTTTTACATTGGTGTACTATGGTTTCTTTGTTATTTTATGCGATTGATAAAAACGCTGTTTTTTCCCGTCTCATTAAATAATGGGTAATATTAGTTAATGGCTTTGTCGTCGTGGAGCTGTTAGAATCTCAATCTTTTTATCGCTTTTCTAATCAAGAGAAGGATTCCAAATGTCAAAGTTCGGTAAACACATCAGCATTGTGGGGTTAGGGTACATTGGCTTACCTACTGCGGCATTGCTCGCCAATAAAGGCTTTCATGTTCAAGGTTTTGATATTAATCCTGAAGTTGTTTGCATGGTTAATCGTGGTGAGGTCCATATTATAGAAAAAGATTTGGATCAACAGGTCTATCTCGCGGTAAAAAATGGCTATCTTAAAGCATATAGTGAAGTACAACCCGCAAATATTTTCTTAATTGCCGTCCCTACACCTTTTACTGAAGGACATAAGCCTGATCTTGCCTCTGTTGAGGCAGCAGCTCGGAGTATAGCTCCTGTACTTCAGCCAGGGAATTTAATCATTTTAGAATCGACATGTCCGGTAGGCACCACCCTCAAGGTGGCGAAATGGCTTGCTCAACAGCGTCCTGAGTTATCTATTCCTTTTAATAATGAAAACCAAAATCCAGAGAAAGGCGAACAAATTTATTTGAGTTATTGTCCCGAGCGAGTTTTGCCGGGACATATTCTGCGTGAATTAATTGAAAACGACCGAATTATTGGCGGTATAAATTCCTTATCTACTGAAAAAGCAATTAACTTTTATCAAAATTTTGTTAAGGGTGATATGTTGGCCACAGATTCTCGAACTGCTGAGATGGCAAAACTCACTGAGAATGCATTTAGAGATGTAAATATAGCCTTCGCTAATGAATTATCCTTGATCTGTGATGAATTAAATATCAATGTGTGGGAATTGATTCGCTTAGCAAATCGCCATCCCCGAGTTAATATTCTACAGCCTGGGCCGGGTGTTGGGGGACATTGTATCGCTGTGGATCCATGGTTTATTGTTGATAGTGCTCCAAAACAAGCTCGACTTATTCGTCAGGCGCGTCTGATTAATGATGAAAAACCTGAATTTGTGGTGGCAAAAGCTTTAGCGGCGACGGCTCAAGTTTCTAAAGCCACTATAGCCTGTTTAGGCCTAAGCTTTAAAGCCAATATTGATGATTTACGAGAAAGTCCTGCTTTAAAAATTGTACGTGATTTGGCGATCAAGTCTACCGCCAAGTTATTGGTGGTCGAGCCACATATAAATACCATACCTAAGCAATTAATGGATTTGAAACATAGAATTCAGTTAGTTGATACTGAAACAGCATTAAAAGACGCCAATATTATTTTACTATTAGTAGATCATTGCCAATTTAATCTAGTGGGAGACAAAGTGAAGCAAAAAATTGTGATCGATACCCGAGGGATTTGGCAATGAAGCAAGTTTTATTGCGTCAGGGGACAGCCGTTGTTGAGGAAGTACCAGCACCCATGGTTGAACCAGGAACTTTATTGATCGCAGTAAAAAATTCTTGTATCTCTAGTGGCACAGAGTTAAGCGGCATGACTATGAGTGGAGAGCCATTATGGAAACGTGCTTTGAAACAGCCAGAAAATGTTAAAAAAGTTTTACAGATGGTTGCGAGTTCCGGGATTTCCCGCACTAAAAGTATGGTACAGGGTCATTTATCCGCAGGAGTTCCAACTGGTTATTCTGCTGCAGGTGAAGTGATTGCAGTTGGTGAGGGAATCAATGAGATCCAAATTGGTAAACGCATGGCTTGTGCCGGTGCACAATATGCGAATCATGCAGAAATAATTTGTGTCCCAATTAATTTATGCGTCCCAATAGACGATGCAGTTTCATTTGAGGAGGCATCCACTGTCACTCTAGGAGCGATTGCTTTACAAGGTGTTAGGCGTTTACAACCGAGTTTGGGTGAGACATTTGTGGTGTTTGGTTTAGGACTATTGGGACAAATCACCGGACAAATTTTGCGGGCTAATGGTTGCCGAGTAATCGGGATTGATGTAGACCCACAGCGCATTGAAGTAGCAAAATTGTTGGGTATGGATATGGCGGTTTCACCTGATGAGTTGCAAAGTGTTGAACAAGTTTGTCGTTTAACTCATGGCGTAGGGGCGGATGGGGTGATAATTACTGCTGCAGCCCCTTCTTCTCAGCCGCTTTCCACCGCTTTTAATATGTGCCGCAAAAAAGGCCGGGTGGTATTGGTTGGGGATGTTGGCCTGGATATCAAACGAGCTGATATTTATGCCAAAGAGCTGGATTTTTTAATCTCATGTTCTTATGGGCCAGGACGTTATGATTTTCGTTATGAAGAATTGGGTTTGGATTATCCTGTGGGTTATGTGCGTTGGACTGAAAATCGCAATATGTGTGAGTACCTGCATATGATTGCTGAAAAAAAAATTCAATTATCACCCTTAATCCAAAAAATTTTTCCAATCAGTGAAGCCTTCTCCGCTTATGAATTTATCAAGAATGGACAGCCTAGGCCTTTCACAGTTTTATTATCTTATCCCGGCCATCAGCGAATATTAAATGGCCCGGTGATGATTGATCCTCGGACCTCAAAATCAGCTCGTCCCAAGGTTGGTTTAGCTTTAGTGGGAGCAGGCGGTTTTGCCAAGGGCATGCATTTACCCAATTTGCAAAAACTGAAAGAATTCTATGATCTTCAAGCCATAGTGAGCCGAAATGGCGCAAATGCTATCGCTACGGCTAAACAATTTAATGCCAAGTATGCGACGACCGACTATACCGATTTATTCAAGGATCAGCAGATTGATGCGTTATTAATTGCTACCAGGCATGTCCATCATGCGGCTATGTCATTGCAAGCCTTGCGCGCGGGAAAGCATGTGCTAGTTGAAAAACCCTTATGCTTAACTTTGAGTGAATTAAAACTGTTTCAACAATTTTTTGATGAGATTGGCAAATCCTCTCCGGTTTTATTGGTTGGTTTCAATCGGCGTTTTTCCCCATATCTTGAGCAGATTTTTAATATAATTAAAGAGCGTACTAATCCTATGATCATTAATTACCGCATGAATGCTGGCCATATCCCCTTAGACCATTGGGTGCATGGTGAGCAAGGGGGAGGACGAAATATCGGTGAAGCTTGCCACATTTATGATTTATTTACCTTTCTAACGCAGAGTAAAGTGACATCAGTAGTGGCGCATGCAATTGAGCCAAAGACCGAATTCTATGCCAAAAATGATAATTTCATCGTCACTTTGAAATTTGCCGATGGATCAATTGCCACTTTGATTTATACTGCTTTAGGTCATAAGCAATTTCCAAAAGAAAAAATGGAGATTTTTGTTGATGGGAAAGTATTGCATTTAGATGATTATAAATCTTTAGAGATAACTGGGTTGAAAGTCAAATCTAAGCGTCATCAGCTTCCGCAAAAAGGTCAAGCTGAGGAATTAAAGGCATTTGCACAGACGATTTTAAAAGGAGGTGATTGGCCCATTCCTTTATGGCAAATTTTTCAAAGTAGTGAAATAAGTTTTGCTGTTGAGAGTCAATTGCAATGCTCATTCACATCATCTTATGATTCGAGAACAGCATGTGCGGTATTGTAGGTGCTTTTTCTTTCAATGAGTTTGCGATTACAGAAAGCTATATCAATCCGATGCGTGATGCGATGCTACATCGTGGTCCTGATGGAGCCGACACTTGGATTAATCCTAGCCAGAAAATAGGTTTAGGACATCGCCGTTTGACTATTATTGATTTGTCGAATGCGGCGAAGCAACCGATGTCTAATGTTGATCAACGTTATTGGCTAACTTTCAATGGTGAGATCTATAACCATCGGGCAATTCGTCAGGAGTTGCAACAATTGGGTCATACCCAGTGGAAAACTAATCATTCCGATACCGAAGTAATTTTGCAGGCTTTTGAGGAATGGGGTATTGACTGTCTGCAAAAATTTCGTGGCATGTTTGCTTTTGCACTTTGGGACGAACATGAGAAAGCATTATGGTTGGTGCGCGACCGCATTGGCATTAAGCCGCTTTATTATAGTTTTATCAATAAACGCTTAATTTTTTCTTCAGAAATAAAAGCATTATTAAAAGACCCCGAATTGCCTCGCGCTGTTAATACTGAAGCGTTTTATCATTATTTATCATTTCTTACCACGCCTGCACCGCAAACGTTATTTGCCGGAATTTATAAATTAGAGCCTGGCACATGGTTGCGAGTCAATCGACATGGTCAAATCCATAAAGAACGTTATTGGGATGTATGGGATTACGTAACCCCTATGACTGAACTTTCTGAGTCCCAAATTGCCGAAACGATCCTTGCTGAATTACGTGAATCTGTGCAATTACATAAAGAAAGCGATGTTCCGATAGGCGTATTTCTTTCCGGTGGCATAGATTCTAGTACCAATACCGCATTATTTTCTGAAAATAGCCGTGATCCCGTGCAAACTTTTTCGATCGGTTATCAGGGTCAATATAAAACCTATCAAAATGAATTACATTATGCCAGGAAAATGGCAGATCTAGTTGGCGCAAACTATCATGAACGGTTACTAACGATTGATGATTTGCTGAGTTTTATGCCTGAAATGATTCGTCTCCAGGATGAACCGATTGCCGATCCGGTCTGTGTGCCGGTTTATTATGTCTCAAAACTCGCGAAAGACAATGGTGTAACAGTTTGCCAAGTTGGGGAGGGCGCCGATGAAATATTTTGGGGATATTCTTCCTGGAAAATCCAACTACGTTTGCAGCAATTCGCAGATATTCCTGGGCTCAGTCTGGTCAAAAAATTAGGATTATTATCGGGAAAAAAACTTAATAAACAACACCGCTTAGAATATGAATTATTGAGGCGTACTGTTGATAATAAACCGGTTTTTTGGGGTGGAGCATTTGCTTTTACCGAATTTGAAAAACAACGATTGCTATCTTCTAGATTACGAAAAGAATTAAATGGTTATTCTTCTTGGAATGCTTTGGAAGGCATATGGAATCGATACCAGCAAAAATGCTGGGATAAAGATCATATGCTCAATTGGATGACTTATTTAGATTTAAATTATCGTTTACCTGAATTGTTGCTGATGCGCGTCGATAAAATGAGTATGGGAGTTAGTTTAGAAGGTCGAGTCCCATTTTTGGACCATCGATTTGTGGAGATAGCCATGGGTATTCCAGCGGCGTTAAAAACTAAAAATGGGGTTTTAAAATATATTTTGAAAAAATCAGTTCGAGGAATTATCCCTGATGAACTAATCGATCGCAAAAAACAAGGGTTTGGGGTGCCTGTGTATGAATGGCTATTTGATAAATTAGGCGATTATACCCGCGATGTATTAACTGAATTTTGTAAAAAAACCGATTTTTTTGATGGTAGAGTAATCAATGACATGCTAAAAGCAGGCCCTAATCCCAAGATTTGGTATTTGTTAAATTTTGCCTTATGGTGGCAAGAATATATCGAATAAACTAAATATTATTAAATTGTAACGATGGATCCATTAATAAAATATAAAAAAAATTTATCCTTAGGCTTATCAATTTTGCTTTTGTTAATATTTCTTTTGAGTTATTTAATTCCAGCGTGGTACACCGCGCTAAATAATCAATTTAATTATTATGCCAATGCTTGGGATGAAGCCAATTATTTTACTCATCAAATGGCGCAAGTAATTAAATTTTCTCCTGGGTATTGGTTTGGAGAGTATATTTATATTGGCTTGGAAAGTTTTGGAATTTCTGGCGCCTGGCAAAATCTACTATTTGATACAGTATTAATACCTTTTATTCTTTTGGCAGTCGCATTCTTTTTAAAAAGAAATCTAAATATCTCGCTTAGCAATGCAATTATTTTTTCTATACTCATTTGTTTCTCATCATTATTGTTCAGTTATACAAATAAACTAATTGGAGACTTTTTCTTTTATCAATTTCCAGATGATAAATCCTTTTTAATTGCTTCAGAAATTAGCTTTCCGGCCATTTTGCATGCCCCCAATCCACTTTTTTCTTATGTTATTATTGTCATCGCTTTACTTTTTTATATGCGATATAGAAAATCAATTATTTTAATCATTCCGTTACCCTTTCTATGTTTTCCGGTTTTTATTTTTTATTTTTATATCATTTGTGCTTGGATAATTTATAAACTATTTAATAAATCAAACCTTAAATTAAAAATTCTTTTTGCAAATTTATTCAGTAGTTTCTTGACTATTATTTTATTATGGACTTTAACCCGGATGCAGATGATTAAGGATATGGTATTATTTTCTAAGTTAACTCATGCAGAGGCGTATATAGCTAGTGACTCGTATCATTTTCAATTGCCATTGATTTTTTTGATATTTTTTTGTTTTATACCCGTTTTATTATTTCAAAAGAAACAAATAACTTGGTTTTTTTATGTTACATTTTTATTTGCACTGATCATTTGTAGTAATACTCAGATTTTTACTGGTATTATGTTTGCACCCAAGGTATTTCAAAGCTCTTCGGCGGTAATTTTAGGCGGTATCATGCTCACTTTCTTGCTCTATCCATTAAACGAAGCTAATAATAACGTCATTCAATTTCCTAAAATTTACTTTTTTTATAGTTTATTAACTGTGATTATTATTTTTATTTTAATGAATCAATTATTTTTATCAATTGAGCTATGGGAGCCTTATTTTCATTATTTTATAAGATTATCGAACCTAAAAACTAAAATCGGTATTATCTTTTTATCTGTCAGCTCAGTGATACTAATAGGATATTGGTATGTTTTTAGAGATAAAATTTTTGGTATTTGTACTATTGCTTTATGTTTGACTATTTTAGGTTTGTTACTCCAAACCCAAGGATTTTCACTTGCTGAAGGTTCATACACCATTTTTAAATATACAATTTTAAGTCAACAACAAATTGAGCTTTTAAAAACTAAATCTCCTTTTATATTAATTATTGGTCCTGATGCAGATTTTTATGCCCAGTATTTTCCCTATTCCATACCCCATATTTATTCACCAATACAATCGGTACATTATACTTATTTACCATTTATCTTAAGCTGTAATAATAATTTACACTATATGAATGAGGCAGTGAATTTTGCCCAAAATTTAAATATAGATGCGCAAATGAAAAAGCATCTAATGAGTAAATTGGAAAAAAATGCCAAATTAAATTCATTAATTCTTCAAAATTTTCCTGTTAAATTTTTAAATGTAGATTACTGCATAAAAAATAATGAAATTTCACCTGAATTTCATATAATAGAAATAAATGATCCCATACGCAAAATAAAGTTAAGAATTTTGTAACCAAATTAATTACTATTACTTAACTATAGCTACCGCCCAAGAAGATTTTAATAAATAAGTAGAGACCAGATAAAAATATTAGACTGAGATTAATTGAAGTGATATTAATCAAGTATTTTTTTACATTTGGTTTGTTTAGAAAAGCCAATTTAAAATGAATTTTATCAATATTTAACAAAATTTTTGCATACTCTATAATTGTAAAAGTATAAATAAATGTGAGTGATAGATTTCTTGACCAGCCTAAATCTCCTGAACTCCAGGCGGGGCCATTAAAACTAAAAAATATAAAAAGAATATGTGCAATGATAGCAAATAGCCAAGAATATGATATATATCGATCAAAATGATTTTTCACTTCTAAAAAATACAAGCAGGTAATTAATAATGGGAATTCTAAACTTTGAAATAATGGAACAAGATAATGACCATTTGTCGTATAGGTTTTTAGAATTTTAAAAGGAGCAATAACCAATTTACCTTCAAATGTGGCATATCTGCTAATCAAAAAAAGTTGAATCACCAAGAGGATTAAAGAGGGAAGATAAATAATTAAATCGCATTGGAAAATTTTTAAAGTGAATTTTCTAGGGTTTATTAGGTATGAGATAGCAATAGTCACTAAAATAATATTAGTAAATGATGGCTTAGCTAAGGTGGCTAAGACCAAAAGGATTGAAAGAAAGACATTTTTCTTTTTAAGAAGATCAAAATTAATTGGGTTAATAATATAATTTTTTAGATAAATATAAAAAAAGCTGAATGCGAGTGGTGTTAATAGGATTATGGTAGGGTTATGAAAAATGTTAGGTGATCCTCCGGGTAAATAAATATTAGGGGTAATAAAGGGTAGGAAAAGCCCGCTGCAAAAAGTAATAACTAGGGTGAAAAATAATTTGCTACCTTCATTTAAAGTTACATTTTCATCAATAATTTTTTTTACAATTATAAATAAAGCTAATTTTGCTAAAGATAAAGTTAAGGCGCTCGCATTAGCAAAGTTTGCAGCAGAAGAACGATGGCTGATTAATTTAAAAATTTGAGCAAAAAAAATCACGATCAGGTGAAAAAGTGGTTCGAAATTTCTTAAACTAAATTTTAAACTTTTAGAATTCATTTCTTTAGCTAAATTAATATGAGCCTCTAAATCACTGCTGAAGGTTCCTAAGATACTGGGTTGGCCATTGGCCTGGTTTAAAAAAAAAATATAAAAAAAGAAAAAAACTGATGTATATAAAAGTAATTGAAATAATCTTGAAATATTATAAGTTTCCAAATCCTTTTTCCTATGTGTTTAAAGCTAAGTTAGCATTAACAATAATATAATTAACTTCTTCATCTGATAAATCAGCATAAAGAGGAAGTCGCACTATCCTAGATGCATGATGTTCTGTCCATTTTAAAGTGGTGTTAGTACGACTATGTTTTAAACCCCCTGGAGAGCTATGTAAGGGAATATAATGAAAGGTAGTTTCAATGCCATTTTTTTTCATAGTTTGTATGAACTGGGTTCGGGTTTGAGGTTCATCCAAGATCAAGTAATAAATATGGCCATTGTGCATACAATCAATAGGTACAGTTGGAACGGCATAAATTTTAGGGGTCTTGAGCCTGGAAAAATTTTGATGATATTGATCCCAAATTGCTAAGCGGCGTTGAATAAGCTCCTGAGATTTTTCTAATTGTGAAAAAAGCAAGGCCGCATTGATCTCATTGAGCAGAAAAGCTGAGCCAACGTCGACCCAAGTATATTTATCGACTGTTCCAGCGATAAAAGCTTCTCGATTAGTACCTTTTTGCCAAATAATTTTTGCCCGGTCTAGAAGGCTTTCATCATTAATCAATAAAGCGCCTCCAAATCCAGAAGTAATATTTTTGGTATGATGAAAACTAAAAGCTGCCAAATGTCCTAAAGAGCCCAAGGCCTTGTGGTTATAACTTGCTAGAATTCCTTGCGCGGCATCTTCAATAACAGCCAGATTATATTTACGAGCTAGATGATTAATAGAATCCATGTCGCAACTTACACCTGCATAATGAACTGGAATGATGGCTTTAGTCTTGGTGGTTATGGCTTTTTCAATTAAATTTTCATCCATATTTAATGTATCAGGCCTGATATCAATAAATACAGGTTTGGCGCCGCGTAATACAAATGCATTTGCGGTTGATACAAATGTGTAGGAGGGCATTATGACTTCATCGCCTGGTTGCAGTTCTAACAATAAGGCTGCTATCTCTAGAGCAGCAGTACATGAAGTCGTGAGCAATGCCGCCTTGGCGCCAGTGAGTTCAACTAATGTTTGACTGGACTTTTGAGTAAAGTAAGCATTTTCAAAAGCCAAATTAGTAAAACATTGGTTAATATAATTAATAGCATTCGCGGTAATAGCTGGCTTGTTAAAAGGAATTTTTTTCATGGTGAAGTCCTCATTGAAATACTCACTAACATTACCCCCATGATAATGACGATCAGACCCGTAATTTGCATGGGAGTAGCTTTTTCATTAAAAATTAAACTGGACATAATAAAAACTAAAACAAATGATAAGCTCATTAAAGGATAAGCCACATTCAATTGTAACTTTTTTAGGGCCATCATCCAACATAACGAGGCGAGATAGGCGGCTATAAATCCAGAAAGTATAAAAAAATCAGTGAAAATATATTTTGTTAAAGAATAAATACGGTTCATGAGTCCACTGGGGAGTTCAGTTTGTTTATTGATCCGCCATTTAATGATAAGTTGACCATAAGTGGTAAACAATATCGTAAATAGGACATAAAGGTATTTAACCATGTCATTCGTTCTCCAAAATGGCAATCCCTATGCCGGTTTTACCATAATCATTGCCATTATAAAGTAGGTATCGTTTGTTATTAAAATCAAAAATAAAAGGGTATTCTATCATTTCTGAATCCCAACCTGAAGGTGAAGGGTCAATGCCAACCAAGTCATCTAACCGTTGCCAATGAGTACCGTTTTCACTTTCAGCATAACCGATTCGGTATGTATCTCCACGGTAAGAATACCAAAGTCGATATTTACCATTTTCATGACACAAAAAAGGTCTCGAAAATGCAGTATATTTTTCTGTGTTAGGTAGGCAAATAATATTTTTTCTCTGCCAATGTATAAGATCGGTAGATTCGGCATATTTTAAGAGTAAATATCATATCCTTCGGCGAAGATCCTGATTTTAATGCTGTGCCATACCACATTTTATAAATATTTTTATCACGAATTACGTATGGATATGATAACGAATAGGGGTCATTCATATCACGGTCCATGATCGCTCCGGAACTAATTTTTTTAAATTCATTCTTTCCTTTGGGACTAATCGCAAGGCCGATGCTGTTGCGAAAGGGTACATTCACCCCTAAATTCCATCCTAAATAAAATAAATAATCTGAAGTATCTGTAGTAAATAGACAACCTGAAGACATCCCGTGGTCATCAAATGCGCCATCAGGACCAAATTCAAGGAGAGGCAGGTGGGGCAATATTAAAAATTGAAAAATTTTTTTCTGGATCAACGTCTATATAAATGAGATATAGACCGATTTTTTGTATCCCGGACATTGCAATAGATTCGCCATTGAGAATTATTTAACAAGGTCGAGACCGGATTGCTTAAGTGTGAATGCATCCAATATTTAGAGCCATACTCAGGAAGTTCAATATGTTTTATTTTTTTCCATAACATCTTAGATATCACGCAATTTTAGGCTTTTCTGTTTCCGTAGCTCGCCTGGCGGTATAGTGTAAACTGATTCGGGGGCCACGTTTTTGTTAATCCAGCAACCTGCACCGATAACGCTTGATTTTCCAATTTTTATTCCATTACGCAAGGTAGAATTTACCCCTAGAAACATTCATCTTCTATAATAACACCTCCAGAAACTACTACGTGGGACGAAACGAAGCAGTGATTGCCTATTCTGGAATGGTGTCCAATATGGTTGCCGCTCCATAAGGTGACATTATTGCCAATGGTAACAAATGGTTGAATGGTATTGTCTTCTAAAATAAAACAATTTTCTCCTATTTGACTGCTGTCAATTAAAAGCGTGGCTTTTGAACTGATATAGCTCACGCACTGAAAGCCTTTCTCTTTACTTTGTAAGTATTTTTCTTTTCTAAGCAGATTCAAATTGGAATAAGATAAAGCAATAAACAGGTTATATTGATTATTTGGGTATAGTTCATGAATGTGTTCAAATGGAACGACGGGTAAATGACAAAAATTAATATTATCAAGGTATTTTGCGTCAACAGTAAAAGCACATACTTCATATTCGCTATCGTTAGTAAAATAATACCATGCTAATTGAGCGATTTGTCCTGTGCCAAAGATCAACAATTTTTTTTTCATGATTTTCTTACCAACATAGTGAATTCATATAAACCATAATCATGAAGCAAGGTGATATGGCGGGAAAAATTTTTTTTGCAATAATGAAAAATTTCACAAGGATCTGCATAATAAAGATCTGGGCGAATATATTCAGGATCTGCGTAACTAGTTAAGCAATTAAATGCAAACCCTAAACGGCTATGTTGATTAAGAATATTCAGCATAGAGATGAAATGTTTTTTCCATACTATTTTGTCTATATCCAAAGAGACATTAAAAATCCCACTGGCAATATTAAAATCATACACTTTATCTGGTTGATCGCTAACAATAAATCTAGCATTTTTATAGGATGAAAATTGGGTTTTGGCTGATTCGATCATAACTCTGACTAGATCAAAGCCAGTATAAGTAAAATTTTCATAACTGGAGAGTAATTGTTGAAAAAGAGCTCCATAGCCACAGCCGATATCGGCTATGGTAAAATATGATTTGATATTAATAATTTTTAATAATTGTTCAAATCGAATTATTTGAGATTCTGGTGAAGACCAATCGACGCCTTTATTCGTCGGCCCAAATTGATCAAATTTCCCTGAATAATAAGCTTTGGTTTTATCTTTTAATTCATGTTCACTCATCGGGGTTACTCTGCAGGTAATTGATTGCTTGAGAACCAGTATTCAAAAGTAAATCAATGATACTGACATGATGTTCAAAAGGAGGGTGGCATTGTTGGTATTCTGGATAATTATCGTAATTGATATACTCTAGTTGAATTTCTGCTGCTTGAAAGAGAGTAGGATCAATGTAATTTTGTGCTGATGGTCCGCTGAGATAAAATGATGCGCCAGATTTTTGACATAATGCCACCAGACGCTCTGTTTTGTTAAGATTTGCAAAACCATAACTGGAAGAATGGGTTATTTTAGAATGAATATTTAATAGTCCACAAATAGCCTTAATAAAAAGCTCATTAATTTCGCTTAGAAATTCAAAGTTCTCACTTTCTTGATAGAGTTTTTCTAATATATCCCCATAAACTTGAAAACCAGGTAATTTGCGGTAAGCATGATAAATACTTTGCCAATGGTTTTGCGCCCAAGAGGAATCCACTACTTTAGTTTCGCAAATATTTTGAGTATATTTTCCTTTGTTCTGCACCGGTATGGTTAACCATTGTAATCCATTTTTGGTTTTAATTTTATTGCGAGTGCGCCAATCCCTTCTAGTATATTGGGTATCATCGTAAATAATAAATTCATCGACTTGATTTATAATATCAAAGTAACCTTTCCAAGGAATATAAGAAGACTGCAAAATGGCTACCCGTTTAAAGTGCATATGTTACCATTTTAGATTGAATTAACTGATGAAGCGCATGTTTTAATCGAGTTTTTGGTTGCCATCCGGTAATAGATTTTAATAAATCACTGTTAATAGCATAACGGAAATCGTGGCCTGGTCGATCTTTGACAAATGTGATTAAGCGCTCATGTGGCGCATTTTCATCCACAAGCTTATCCATTATTTGACAAATAAGTTTGGCAATACCCAAGTTACTTATTTCTTCGCATCCGCCGATATTAAAATGCTTGCCTATTATTCCATGACGTAGGATAAGATCAATCGCCTGACAATGATCTTCAACAAAAATCCAATCGCGAATATTTCTGCCGTCCTTATAAAGCGGTATCGATATCTGTTCAATGCAACATTCTATAATTTTAGGGATAAGCTTCTCTTGATGTTGATGGGAGCCATAGTTGTTTGAGCAATGAGAAATGGTGATTGGTAAACCGTAGGTTTTATGATACGCATGGATTAGGTGATCGGCTGATGCTTTCGAAGCAGCATAAGGTGAGTTGGGTTGATAAAGAGAATTCTCGGTAAATGCAGGCTCATCTAGTTTTAAAGACCCATATACCTCATCGGTTGAAATTTGGTGGAAGCGGCATAGTTGCGGATCTAAGTTAAACTTTTCTTGCCAATAAAGATAAGCGCAATTTAATAAGTGGTAGACACCTTCAATATTACTATGGATAAAAGGCAACGGATCGGCGATGCTACGATCTACATGGGTTTCAGCGGCGAAATTAACGATGATATCTATTTTATTGCGAGATAAAATCTCAGCAACAAGATGAGAATCGCAAATGTCACCTTTCACAAATTTATAATTTGGATGATTGATAACATTATTAAGATTATTAAGATTGGCTGCATAGGTTAATTTATCTAAATTGATAATTTTTAATGTTGGATATTTCTGGAGCGCATAAAGAACAAAATGTGAACCAATGAAGCCTGCCCCTCCTGTGACTAACATGTTATTAAAATTAAAATGCACTTTTTATTGTCTCATCAATTGGGAAAGATATTGCGAATAATGAGGGTGTGGAATTTTTTGGGCTAGTGAAGCTAATTGCTGAGTGGTGATAAAGCCTTTACGCCAAGCAATTTCTTCTGGACATCCTATTTTCAAACCTTGTCGTGATTCTATCACTTCAATATAGTTGGAAGCTTTTAATAACGAAGAGTGAGTGCCCATATCTAACCAGGTAAATCCACGGCCTAAGATTTCAATATGAATGCATTGGTCTTGAAGATATTTGGCATTAATATCGGAAATTTCTAGTTCATTACGAGCCGAGGGTTTCATTGACTGAGCAATTTCAACCACCTGGTTGTCATAAAAATAAAGACCTGTGATTGCATAATTTGAAATTAGATGTTTTGGTTTTTCTATGATTCGGCAAGGACGTTGGTTGGCGTCAAACTCAATAACACCATAATCAGAAGGATTTTCAACATAATAGGCAAACAAAGTGGCGCCAGAAGATTTATTTTTAGCATTTTTAAGCTTTTCTTCTAGACCAGACCCTTGTAAAATATTATCGCCTAGTATTAAGCAGACATGATCATTTCCAATAAATTCTTTACCAATGCTAAAGGCTTCACCTATCCCTCGAGGCTGCGATTGAACAGCATAGGAGAAATTCATTCCCCACTGTTGGCCATCTGCTAGCAAATTTTGAAATGAGGATAAATATTGTGGTGAACTAATAATTAGAACCTCTCTAATTTCAGCCAACATGAGCGTAGACAAGGGATAATAAATCATTGGTTTGTCATAAATAGGAATCAGATGTTTATTAATTGCCAGGCTTGATGGATATAGTCTCATTCCAGATCCGCCTGCTAATATAATTCCTTTCAAGTTAAAACCTCAAATTTTACAAAAGTATAGATAGCCCATTAAATACATAAAAAATGATATCTCAACAGACCGATAAATTCAACATTAGGAGCTAATAATGTCTTTGATAATAGAATAGGGTCGGTTTTTAGTTTCTAAAAAGATAACTGAGATATATAAGGCGACTATACCAATGCAAAAGATTAATAATCCACCAAAAAACCATATGGATGCAATGACTGAAGTCCAACCCGTCAAGGTAATGCCGAAAATTATTTTCCTGAGAATTAGGTAAATAATCATGATGATAGAAAATAAAGTTATTAAAGTCCCTAAGTAAAAAATATAAACTAAGGGTTTTGCCGAGGCTGCAATGATGAAATGGATTGCAATTTTCATTTTCTTGGATAAAGTATAAGAGCTTTTTTCTTTATATTTTTTTTTCAAAGTGACACCGATTCGTTCATATCCGTTCATGGTATCAATATGTATATAACTTAATGCTTGTTCCCTAAATTGAAGCAAGCTATTTAAAAACCTTCTCGTCATCAATCGAGTAAGAAAAGGATTGGGGGTGATTGGTAAATCCGAAAAAAAATTTAATAACTTGAAAAATAAATTTCCTGAAATTCTTTCAAACCAGCCACCTTTTCTTTTATCTTGAACTCCATATATTAAGTCAATTTTTTCAGAATTATTCTTATTGTTTTCATTCATGAGGTTCCAAAAGAGTAAAAGAAGTTCCGGATCTTCTTCAAGGTCGCAATCGATCAAAAAAATAAAATCGCCTTTAGTTTGCTGTAATCCGGTCATAATCGCTCGATGGTGCGAAAAATTTCGCGATAGTTGAGTAAGTATAATGTGCGAGTCATTGCGGATTAACTTCCGAATAAGTTCGGAGGATCGATCTGGAGAGCCATCATCGACAAAGATAATTTCATATTGATCGGTAATTTTTTCGACCGTTGATTTTATTCTACTATAAAATTCCATTAAAAAAGGTTCGGAATTATACATAGTCGTTATTATAGATATTTTCATAAATTATCTTACTAGCTTCGCTGACGGTATGGAAATACAACAGATGATGAACCCTAAGTCGCTAAAAAACCTATAGTAAGCTGTTGATTCCAATTAAAAAACATCGCACTGAATTTAACAAAGGCGCTATGATTGATAACATGGGCAGATTCTAAACCTTCAATATCGAATAAGTCAAGTTCCTAGGTTTGTGTCTGTCAAACCAAAATTGAAATGCCCCCTCAGCGAGGGTTTTGATGTATATATACATTATTAACGTAATACATTATCATTTTAAAAATGAAAACTTTACAGCAGGCTAATTTTTTTCCAGGACTCGATGGATTACGAGCTATTGCCGCTTATACTGTTTTGGTTCAGCATACTGCAGGGCTCCTATCAAGCTTTGGATATGAGTTTTTTTACAAATTTAATCATTTATTTTTAACTGGACATCAAGCAGTTTTATTGTTTTTTGTCTTAAGTGGTTTTTTAATCACTTATTTATTATTAAATGAATTAAAATTAAATAATAAAATTAACTTCAGTTTATTTTATAAAAAAAGATGGTTACGCATAGCTCCGCTTTACTTTTTAATTATCATTATAAGCTTTTTTATTTATTTAATTTTCCCCTATTTATCGTTACCTCTTTTAGAACCTCGTCATCCTTTGAGGGTATTTTTACTGAGTATTATTTTGTTGCCCAATTTTGGGGGTGCTCAATTTCTGGGGGCAACACATCTTTGGTCACTGAGAGACGAAAATCATTTCTATTTGGTTTGGCCATTATTATTAAACTTTGGTGGTAAGATTTTTCAGGCAATTATTATCGTAATAATGCTTAAAATCATTGCTGAATTTTTTTTATTTAATACCCCTTCGTTGATTCATAATTGGTTAATAAATTTTAATCTTGAAAGCTTGGCTATTGGTGGAATTTTTGCCTGGATAGTTCATAGCCAACATAAGAAAATTTTACGTTTTATTTTTCATCCAGTTATGCAAGTGATGATTTATTCAGCGATTATAGGTTTTATTTATATTCGAGATCCGGTAATAACAATGTCAACTGCAGATCTCACCCTTTCTGTTTCCACTTTTGTTATTTCGCTAACATTTGGGCTTTTAATTGTTAATATTTCTTGTAATTCTAATAGTTTCTTAAAATTAGAAAATCCTTTTTTAAATTATTTGGGCAAGATTTCTTATGGCGTTTATATGTTTCACCCTTTGGTTTTGATTTTTACAATTAAAATATATTCAAATTTTATAAGTCATCGTCTAGAGCTGACCACCTTAACTTATTTTTCAGGCATAATAATCACGACTGGAATTGCTATTTTATCCTATCGTTATTTTGAAACTCCATGTATGCGTTTTAAACGAAAAGCGCAATACTCTGCGTCACAAATACCCAGGACTGTTCAATTATAATTTTATTGGACTGAGAGGATAGCAACTTGGTAAGATTAAACAAGAAAGCTTGAGACGATAATTTTTTACCAAATATGGATGAGTTAAATTAAATTTTTATCATTTATAAACTTCAAATTATTTAAAAAATTTTTACATTATAATTTAGTGGGGGTAACCGGTACCCTAATATATTTCCTTGCGCTGTTTATATTTGTGCAAATATTTCATTGGCAGCCGGTTATAAGCGCCGTATTGGCTTTTTTCCTAAATATTATTTGCAATTTTATACTTAACTATCGATGGGTTTTTCATTCTACGCAAAATCCATCGATCGCATTAACTCGATTTTTTGTGGTCTCGTTGTTGGGGCTGTTACTAAATACTGCCATCATGTTTATTGTCGTTCATATACTGGTTTGGCCTTATTATTTTGGTTTTATTTTTGCTGTGATGATCTTGCCACTCACCAATTTTTTATTGCATCATTATTGGTCCTTCTCAGACTAGACTTTTTATTTGGTAGCTATTCCAGAATTATGATAGTATGACTCCCATTCTGTTAATAATTTATTGGATTTTTTATGCAAATTACAATTTATGGGGTAGGCTACGTTGGCTTGGTGACGGGAACCTGCTTAGCAGAAGTAGGCTACGATGTGCTTTGCTTCGATATTGATCATGACAAAATATTAAAGTTGCAAAGCGGAAAGATCCCGATTTATGAACCAGGTTTAGAGGCCATGCTTAAAAAAAATTTGGCTGAAGGACGGATTCATTTCACTACCGATGCGGCGACCGCTGTTCATAGTGCCAATATCCAAATTATTGCCGTAGGCACGCCTGCTCAAGAAGATGGTTCTGCTGATTTACAGCATGTACTAGAAGTGGCTAAAACCATCGCCCACCTGATGACTGGTCCGAAGTTAGTTATTATTAAATCAACCGTGCCGGTGGGCACGGCGGATCAAGTCAGCGCGGTGATGGCGGCGGAGCTGGCTCGCCGCTTTAAAAAGATACGTTTTTCAGTTGCTTCAAACCCTGAATTCTTAAAAGAAGGGTCAGCTATAGAAGATTTTATGAAACCAGATCGGATTATCATTGGTACCGAAAATCATGAATCTGAAGTAAAGCTACGCGAAATTTATAGTCCGTTTAACCGCAATCATGATCGGATTATCGTCATGGATGTCCGTTCTGCTGAGCTGACTAAATATGCAGCCAACGCCATGCTTGCGACTAAAATAAGTTTTATCAATGAAATTGCTAATTTGGCGGAACGTTTAGGAGCAGATATTGAAAAAGTTCGGATAGGCATCGGCTCAGACCCACGTATTGGTTATGATTTTATTTACCCCGGTTGCGGATATGGTGGTTCTTGTTTTCCTAAGGATGTGAGTGCATTAACTAGGATTGCTCAAACCGTTAATTATCCTGCTGAACTGTTAACAGCGGTAGATCATGTGAATCAACGCCAGAAGAAAACATTATTTAATAAAATCAATAATCATTTTCATCATCAACTGACCGGCAAGATATTTTGTGTCTGGGGTTTGTCATTTAAGCCGAATACCGATGATATTCGTGATGCTTCCAGCCGAGTATTGCTCGAAGCCTTATGGGCTGCGGGGGCAAAAGTGCAAGCATTTGATGTCCAAGCGATGGATGCGATCGCGCGTTTATATGGCCCGCGCGCTGACTTAATTTTATGCCCAACCAAAGAGGCCGCATTGCAAAATACCGATGCATTAATCATCTGTACCGAGTGGCCCGCATTTCGAGCCCCAGATTTTGACTTAATAAAATCTCAATTGAAACAACCGCTGATTTTTGACGGTAGAAATCTTTATGAGCCCACCATGATGCGAGAAAAAGGCTTTGTTTACTTTGGTATTGGCCGTGGGGAAAGTGTCAAATTGCGTGGGGCATTGGCCACCTCGGAAAATCCCGATGAAATTTTACCAGATGAAATTTTGCCGAATAAGATATTTAAAGAGGCGACTTAGTCCATGAAAGTGCTGGTAACCGGTGCTGGTGGATTTATCGGTTTTCATGTTTCGAGAGCATTATTGGATCGTGGTGATCAGGTGGCAGGCTTAGATAACCTCAACAATTATTACGATGTTAAACTTAAACAAGACCGTTTAGCCCAAATAAAATCACCCGATTTTAATTTTATCCACCAAGATTTGCTGGATCGGAAGGCCTTAATGGATTTATTCGCGGCGCAAAAATTTACCCATGTTGTACATTTAGCAGCGCAAGCAGGTGTGCGTTACTCGTTAGAAAATCCGTATGCATATATCGACAGTAATATTATTGGCACGCTAAATATTTTAGAAGCCTGTCGTCACCACCCAGTTCAGCATTTAGTCTATGGTTCGTCAAGTTCGGTCTATGGGCTTAATTCCAAATTGCCTTTTTCAGAGAATGATAACGTTGACCACCCGGTCTCTTTATATGCAGCTACTAAAAAATCTACCGAACTCATGGCACATACGTATGCGCATTTATATGCAATTCCTACCACTGGTTTGCGCTTCTTTACTGTCTATGGTCCTTGGGGCAGGCCGGATATGGCGCCGATGAAATTTGCCCAAGCTATTTTAAATCGCCAACCGATTGATGTGTATAATTACGGCCTGATGCAGCGTGATTTTACTTATATAGATGATATTGTGGCGGGGGTCATTAAAATTCTTGATGTTCCGGCCAGTGCCGATCTAAATTGGAATCCGCTCCAACCCCAACCTGGAACTAGCCAAGCTTGTTATCGATTATATAATATAGGCAATCATCAACCGGTGAAATTATTAGATTTTATTAGTTTATTAGAGCAGCATCTTGACGCCCCGGCTAAAAAGAATTTATTACCCATGCAGCCGGGAGATGTGGTCGAAACATTTGCGGATATTGATAGTCTAACTAAAGATTTTGACTTTAAACCCACGACCTCCTTAGAAACCGGGATTCAAAACTTTGTCGCCTGGTACAAAGACTACTATGCTGTTTCTTTCCCTCTCCCGAAGGGAGAGGGAAGATAAGGAAAACCATGAAAACCAAACATAAGACTGTATTGATCAGTGGTGGTGCTTCGGGAATGGGAGCTGCCACTGCTGTACTCCTTGCCCAAGCAGGAATGCAAGTCGCCATATTAGATCAACAGCAAAATTTGGCGAACGATTTAGCTAAACAAATTCAAGGCATTGCGGTGATGGCCGATGTGACTGATGATAAAGCTGTCACTGCCGCCGTCGCCAAGGTGGTGGAAAAATTTGGCGATATCCATGTCGGGGTGAATTGCGCTGGAATCGCGCACGCATCACGTATTGCCGGTAAGAACGGGCCCATGCCATTGCTTGATTTTCAACGTGTTATCCAAGTTAATTTAATTGGTACTTTTAATGTCATGCGATGCTTGGCCGCCAGGATGATCCAACAAGCTCCAATCACTCCCGACCATGAAAGGGGTGTCATCATCAATACCGCCTCTATTGCGGCATACGAAGGGCAAGTGGGGCAGGCCGCCTACAGTGCCTCTAAGGGTGGTATTATCTCAATGACTTTGCCGTCTGCGCGTGAATTTAGCCAATTTGGGGTGCGGGTGATGGCGATTGCTCCAGGCATCATATCGACACCTATGATGGCTAAAATGCCCGATGAAGTCACTACTGGATTAGCGGCTACTGTCCCGTTCCCAAAACGCTTAGGACTCCCAGAAGAATATGCTTCACTGGTGCAGCATATTATCGAAAATCCTTACCTCAATGGCAGTGTCATCCGTTTGGACGGCAGTCTACGATTGCCTATAAAATAATGGCTGAGCCAGGTTCAGCTGCCTCAAACTCGCATGGCAAGCAAAAGTTTTTGTTGTTCTTCCATTGAAGATTATCCCCATTTGTTGCATTAAATTATTAAATTAAAATTAATCCCTCTAGACATAAGCATAAAAAATTTATATAATAAAAATATATGAATGTTAAAACCACGAATGCCCGTATATTAGGTGTTTTTAGTTTGGCGATGATTACAGTCGTTTCAGTGGATAGCGTCCGTAATTTACCGGCTACCGCCTTGTTTGGCAGTTCATTGATCTTTTTCTTTTTCTTAGGTGCGCTGTTTTTTCTACTGCCTTGCGCGTTAGTTTCTGCCGAATTATCTTCTACGAGCAAGGAAACGGGTGGTATTTATGCATGGGTTAAAAATGCTTTCGGCCCACAAATAGGCGTATTGGCTATTTGGTTGCAATGGATTGAAAACGTGATTTGGTATCCCACTATTTTATCTTTTGTGGCTGGAACCATTGGTTTTTTAATAGCCCCTGAGTTAGCGGCCAATAAATTATTTTTAATTAGTGTCATTCTAGTGGCTTTTTGGGGTACAACCCTGATCAATCTGATGGGTATGCAATCTTCGACAATGTTTAGTAATTTTTGCGCAATTACCGGGTTACTATTACCCATGGCTTTAATTATAGGTTTGGGTATTGCCTGGTTATTTTCGGGTTTTCCTTTGCAAATCCATTTTTCCACTCAGGATATATTGCCTCATTTTAATGAATCACAAGTATGGGTGGCGTTAACTGGGATTATGTTGTCATTTTGTGGTATGGAGATCGCCACGGTCCACGCAGGAGATGTCCGAAATCCACAAAGGTCATATCCACGAGCCATGTTGTTAGCAACGGTACTCATTGTATTTACTTTAATTTGCGGATCATTAGCAATTGCATTGGTTTTGCCGGCCAAAGAAATTAGTTTAGTGGCTGGAATTATGCAAGCCTTCCAAGCTTTCTTTGCCGTTTACCATTTAACTTGGTTACTCCCTTTTATTGCCCTGACTTTAGTAATCGGTGGAATGGGAAGCGTCAGTAATTGGATTATAGCTCCTACCCGAGGTTTAATGCTGGCCGCCAAAGATGGGTATCTACCCAGACATTTTGGCGCAAAACCTCGCAGGTGCTCCGGTGGTTTTACTTATTTACCAAGCTCTGATTGTGTCGGTGATTAGTTTAGCCTTTTTGCTGCTGCCCACGATTAACGCTGCTTATTGGTTTTTAACAGTATTAGCGGCACAACTGTACATGGTGATGTATATACTCATGTTCGCCGCCGCAATACGTTTACGTTATCGCCCATCTGAGCGCCGGAGTGGATTTCTAATTCCTGGTGGGAATTGGGGAATTTGGGTCGTGGCTGGGGCTGGGCTAATTGGCTCAATTGTTACTTTTATTATCGGATTTATTCCTCCGTCCAGTGTTTTACCCAGCGGTATTTTTTATTACGAAAGCCTATTGATAATTAGTTTATTCGTAATGAGTACCCCACCATTATTAATTTACCACTTTCTTAAGGCCCGTCGTCTATCTGGATCGCATATATCCCCTTTCCCTTCGGGAGAACCTCCTTAACCCGGGACGCAGGAGAATGTTGGTTGCAAGGGTACATTAACCGTTTTTACTGTTCTTACTAAAGCATGGAAAATTTGGATAACATCTTTATCGGCTAAAATTTGTTTAACTATTTTTAATTGCCTTTCCGCTGGCTGAATGATACAGCAAATCTGCATAATAGCTTCGCAAATTAGCTGTAATTCAGTTTGCAATGACGAGAGATCGTTAATGATGCTCACTTTGCTTAATTTTAGATTAAGGGTAAGTACCTTGCGGAAATCTCTCAAATCACTCACCATTTCACCTTCATCCTTTTGCCAGGTCTTTAAGCTCTCAAAGCAAGCGACCAACAATTCTGGCGCGACATGTTTTTTCTGCATAGCCATATCTATTAAATCAGCTTGGTCCAGTTGGACAAAAGTCATACGGCTGCGATTGAGTATGGCGTTGGAGAGTCGGGTTCGTTTATGGTATTTGGTGGAATTTTGAGTGCCAAACAGTAAAAAAAGCGGATGGACCGGCTGACTTAAAGTGGGATTCAAATTTTCCGATTTTATAATATTCGGTTTGATCTCGGTAGGTCATGACTAAGTCAAAAATAAAATTAAGCAATTTTTCGGCAGAGGCGTGCATGGTATTAAGTTCATCATATACGACCACGCTGCCGTTGGCGGCGGGGATGAGGATACTGTCAACCTCGTCACCCATATTCATCATAAAAAATTGCTGGGTGGCCGGGACGTTTTTTGCCTCTGCTGAATGGCCATCGACAAAGCCGCTGACTAATAGACAGGCCTTGATCAAGGTGCTTTTGCCCCAGCCTGGTTCAGCTTCCACGATGAAAGCTGGCAGGCTGGGAACTCCACTGTCTAAAACCTGTCGGCGTATGGCTAAAGTTTCTAGGACTTCGCGCACAAATTTTAAAGCGCTAGGCGGTAGGTCCAAGCCCATGCTTAACAGCCGTTTTTCTTCCCTAGCAAATATAGTGGGAGTTAAGGGTAATACGTGACTGGCAGAAAAACCTGCTGCTGTGCGCAGAGTAGTCTCCAATTTTTTGTGATCATCGGGTTCAACGACTGATCCTGAAAATCGACGGTAGCTAGCGGCGACAGTCAATTCTCGCAGCCGAGACAATTCTGATGGATTGGACTCCCTTTGTAACAGAAAAGTGAGTAATGCCAATGCATCTTGGAGATTACGTGGAGAAAAATCGAGATGTGGCACATTTTGTTTTAACCAGTCATAGCCTGCCAGGATAATGTCAGCCAGAATCTGGGCTTTGGCGAGGGGCAACTTGATCATTGGGTAGATAATATGGGTGCGTAAAAACTGATGCGAGGGGGGCGGGAACATCAAAGTATCGATATAATCAGGGAATGGATATCGCCCGGGGAAATTAATAAAGTTACCTGTTAGAATAAATTTATTGAATTCGGTGGAGATTGGATAAAATCCTTCCGGTTGCCACACACAGGGATGGGATGAATAAAAACCATGGAGGTAGGCAAGCATGGCGCTTGGGTCCATATTGGCCTCATCCTGTTGTAAGAATCGATAAGTCTTGATTTCATCTTGGCGCTCAGCTAGCTGAGCGTCTTTTAAAAAGCTTGACAGGGCGTCTTTGCCCAAATAAAGCAGGACCCGAAAGCCCTGTTTTTCTAGCATCTGTTTTAATTTTTTAAGGATGTAAGTTTTGCCAGCGCCGGGCGGCCCCATAAACGTCTTGATTGGTTTTTTTCTGACAATCTGGGTATCCCTAATTTTAAATAATAATTCTTGTGTCTGATCTTGTTCTGTATTAGATAACTCCGGTATTTTGATCGTTGGCATAGTTTGTTGCCATGACTGCCATAATTGCCAAGCATATCTCGCGTATGAATCCGTATTATTATTATATACGTTAAAAATACTACCTACTTCTTGCCAGTGTTTTATTTGAAAGATTTCAAGTAAAGTATCGGCAGGATACGCAGCTAAAATTTGCCATACATCAGCAGCTTCCGGCATGTTTTTTTCTTCCGCCAATGAGGCGGTACTAACCTGAGTCGTATGAGAAATTTTTAACTCATTCGTTCTACATTCCTGTCCAGATACATCTTCATTAACACAAAATAATAACTTGGCAAGTACGCGCCGAAAATTGGTAAGAGCCGTGGTGGTGGTTTGTTCCACTGCGTTTAATAGATGTTCGATCGACGGCCAAGATCCCAGGCGAATGTTTTCCAGTAATGCCTTGCATAAAGTAATGCTAAACTCTGAGTAGCCATGATCTTGAGTGAGCTGGTGAAATAATTCCAATCGTTGCCAAGCGGAATCGTGGTCTTTATCAGTTAATAGAGGACGATAGTCCGCGAACTTCCAATGTTGTTGCTGCGCGCCACAAATGCGAAATAATGGGTTAGGTTCATGGCCTTCGCGATGAATAATGAGCGTCAAAAAGCCTTTAATGACAATATATTCCCCATTTAACCATAAATATCCCGCATGGATGATGGGTTCTAATTGATAAAATAAAGAGGTATTCAGAGCCTCAGCCTCGGTGGCGATTAATACCACCTCTCCTCCTTCAATGAGTAGGCGGGCAACTCCCTGTAATACGCGGGGAAAGCGCGGGATTTCCCCAGGCTTGCCTTTCTGCATATGGTAATCTTCGATAATTTTATCGCCATTGATCTCGCTATGAAGAAACACAATTCGACTATCAGCCGGGATTTTTTTCTGGCGCTGCAGGTCGGCCAAGGTCGCTAAAGGTTGATTAGATTCAAAGACCCGGCCTCTTATCTTACTCTGATCAATTTGATTTTTTTCCTCCAGCAGTTCTGCCTCAGGTTTAATATATAAAGCCATTTGCTTCTGAAGTTGACCTCGCTGATACATAGTTTCCAGCTCACCGAACCAGCGTTGCCACTCCTGTTCACTCGGTAATACGGTGACGGTGATCAAAATGTGAGTTTTGCTGTCGGCCTCTAAAATAGCAGGACCTTCAGTGGTAGTGACGATATCATTTTTAACTATGAGTGCAGGCAAAAAATCCGTAAACATTGTTTCAGGATTGAAAATAACGGTTTTCCAACCATGCTGGCCAGCCCATGATTTTATTTGATCTGAGTCTCGCAGTAATGGCAGCCAGGAAGGACGGCGTCTAAGGGAATACTGCACCCATAACCTAAACTTCTTGGGTGCTGCTGGCCATTTGATTGGGCGGACTTGACCATTGATCAAGACCGATTGCTTTGCATACATTTTCATAAAAAAATTAGCGACTTCTTTGTCAAGCTGCTGTTGGTTTTGAGGATCGGACGGCGGATTTTGCAGAACTAAGGGCTTGGGTTTTTTTTCATCAAACGCTGACAGCAAGGGGCTGGCTGATAAACTGGGCTTTTTAGTTTTAGCATCAATCTTTAGTTGACCTTTGAGGCGGTTTTCCCAAAATGGATCGTGATCTAATATGACTACCAATGACTGATCAGGGAGCGGAGTATCAGCTAATAAGGTTTGGCAAAGACTGCCTTCAAAACTTATTTCTGAGTATAATTGATTGAGTTCAGGCTGACATTGACTA
Organism: uncultured Pseudomonadota bacterium; assembly: GCA_963818985.1. Lineage (GTDB taxonomy): Bacteria > Pseudomonadota > Gammaproteobacteria > Coxiellales > Coxiellaceae > JAFEDN01. The sequence goes on from CAWFUJ010000006.1 coordinate 32,313, forward strand.
GGAATGGGGACCTTGCTACACCGTCCCAGTAAATCACTTTGAGCCTTCATGGTTTTACTCACCAGGGAAATAACTTTAAATAGATTGGGCGAACGAGGCAAGGCTAAATTTTCCAACTTAGGTTCCAAATCCAATAGACAATGAAAACGGGTGGTGTCAATTTGCGTCCAATTAATCAATAGAATGACCGGTACTTTGTGAGCTATTAATCGGCTTACTAATCCTGGCTGCTTTTCCAAGTAGTCGCCGGTGTCGGTAACAATATTTACCGTCAATAATGTTAATAATTCTTTGGATGAACTGATATACTCAAAATGCCAATCGGGATGATGGGCGCGTAAATATTTAGCTAGACCTAACATCAGCCCGTGAGGAACACAGTCTTGGTCGTATGTGATCAACGCTCTAGTTTGCTGAAGCAATTGTTGCCAAAAATGGGTTAAGTGAGTGCAAGTCAAAGACCAGTGTACTAAAGGTTTAAATTCAGCTGCAACGGTGGTTAATATTTGCAGAGTAAACTCCATGAGTTTTTGTTCTTCAGTGAGTTTTGGCTTGAATAGGGTGGGAGTTAAATTTTCACTTTGTTTAACTTTCGGCGTTGTTTTAACCTGAGCTTTAGGAATGGTTAACGGTTCAATTTTATAGTCGGCAGGTACGCCTCCTAAATATTTATAGATATGACATTTTTGATTGCCATCGCCATGGGTTGATAGGGCAGTAGGAAAAGTATGTATTTCACACTCTGTTAAAAACCAAGGTATTGTCAAGGTGTCATTCAATATGTGCATTGCATTGCACAATAAGACGAAAATATAAGCTCGATGTCGACAAGCACCGACTTGGTCTAACATCACATTGGCGACTTTGTTTAATCCAAGCGGCAGCTTGTAACCCAATAAAGTAGAAAAATTATTCCCTTTAGTTTCTCCCACGGTAAAACCGCGGATTGGGCCAGTCATCTCATCGGTTCCACAATAGATCGAAATTAAATTGATTAATTTAAGTTGCTTAGCTTGTAACGATATTTTTAGCTTAGAAATTTCTTGGGCTGTCCGCCAAAATTTCACGGCGTTGGGATAAAGCGTTTCAAATTCAGGAGTAGGATTAAGTGCTGCGGCGATTAGTTTTTTAAATAATTCATCGATGGCAGGGTCTGACTGATTGCCGATCTGTTGCGAAGTTAATTTTAATGGAAACAGGGGGACCGAAGCGCAAAGGTAACGAAATTTTAGCGGCGGTAGAGATTTTTCATCTCGACTGTGGTAGCGAGTCACGCTAACAGCTATCTGGTAAGTAGGTAGCATTAGCCTGAAGCGAAGTGTAGCGGTGGGGTCTGAGCAAGCAAAATAAAGCATGGTTTCATGGATCTCGCGGCTGGGAAGCAATATCCACTTCTTAGAAAGATCAGCTTCGAACTCTGCTAAATATAGGCGGGTGGTGAATTGAGTTTTTTGTTCTTGCCATTGAGGATGGGCTTTTCGCCAAGCTGCTGCGGTGGTTTGTAAAAATTCTTCATCTAAAGAATTAAAATCCACGAGTGACGGCGACAAGTCCTGGTAATCTGTCGATTTATTTTTAAACTGCAATTCTCCCTCAGAAACGATAATGCAATTGGCTACGGTCAGACGATTATCATGGACATTAAAACAGTCATCTTTATTTTCGACTAGGTACCATTGTGGAAAACAATCTTTCTGGCAATCATCAAGACTGGTATGATTATCAAATATCATTTTCTTCTTAGCCAAATTCGAAGCAAGTGTTGCAGTGCTGCGAAAAAAAGTGCGTAGACGTTCACTTTCATACTTTACTTCTTCGGGGGTGCAAAGAGAAATACCCCTGGGAGTCGTTTTAAAGAATTTTGCCTCGCTAGAGATTTTATCAGGATCAGTAAAACAAGAGAATGAAAAAAACTGTTGGTCTGATCGCAAATGGATTCTTCCTTTCAATTGACGCATTAATTTTAATGCATCGAACTTGAGATAGCGGTTATTGGATAATACTAAGATCGCTAAGTCTTTAGGCAGTTCCCAGTTATCAAAATCTATACTAATTCCGTGCAATTCCAACAAGTCTAATTTGAGACATTTATTTAGACTTGACAATTCAAGAAGAGGATATTGCAAATTGTTAAATATAATTTGTAAACTCCTGAGATATTGACTAATGGATGGTGCAGTCAGTAAAACTAAGTTGCGAATTTGGTTCAATTTTATTTTTAATTGAGTTAATTGAGTAAAATGCTTCAATATCTCAGCTAATTTAACTAATACAGTTTCTTGTTTTATAATGGACAGCTCAAGTTCGGTAATATTAGGTAAATAATGAGCCATTTTAGCCAGTACTGGGAGTTTTTCCTCATCGTCAATTTCGAACGATGCTCTTTGAATTGTGGGTATATATTTTAAAGTTGTGGCGTTAAATAAAATTAGGATGGCAGCATTATCTATTTGATTGATAAGGGGAAAATAAGTCCCTTTAATAATAGATTCGACTAAGTCAAATTTATTGCGATGATTGAGCAGATAAGTTAAACAAAACTCTAGAGAAAATTTATTAATATCTGACCACGGGAGGTAAGGACTCACTCGATGGATTTTAAAAAACAACTGATCCAATTGTGTTTTTGTCCAACTATAATCAGCAAAGACGAATCTATTAATATCAACGATCTTGGTCAGTTTATCTTGAATATCCTCAGCACGAGCAGCGGTAAAATTTATTGCTGTTAACTGCTGATGTAAAGTCAATAAATCAGTGATCTTAGTAGGGAGGACCATATGATAGGTATTTTTAACCCAAGCCACTAATACACAGTCAGTCTTCAGTATGTTTTCCCAGAAGAAACGAACATTCTTTGGGAGAATATCGGGGGGAATCAGTAGTTGCCAATCCAGCAATAATAAAGATTTTTTTTGTTGGGTACGTCGGTACTGAATTTCGACTAGGGGAGGTTGACCACGAAACCAGTTCTTAACTTTAAACATTCCTGAAGATTCACTAGTGGGAATTTCTACCCGCTCCGCCTTCGCATCATAATAATGCATTTCTTTAAATTGTTCTTGTAATTTGGGTCCGTGAACATTTATGTAGTTGTTAACCATGAGTTTTCTTTGGATCAAAATATCTAACTCTTGGGTCGAATTTTTTTTCCACTCGCCCACGCTAGAGAGCGTGTGATTATGTTGCAGTAATTCAAGCAAAGCTTTTTTATTGGCGGCGGTGAACTTTTTAGGATTAAATAATAATTCTTGTAAGTGTGGATTTGTTCTTACAGCAGAAAGTAAAGCGTTAACGCCAATCTCATCGATGTGATTATCTATTAAAGATAAAAAATTAATGCTTTTGTTCTCAGTCATGGCTTTTGCAAGCACGAGAGCGCCGGCGCGCTTGATTTCATTGTCATCTAAACAGAGTTTTTTAAGATTTAAGCTGGTCGCTAATCCATCAGCTAAAGTGATAGCGGCTTTATCGTCAAGATGATTCTGATTTAAAAAAAGCGTGTTAATCCCGTCGCTGAGCTTCCAACCCTTGACAAAGGCAGGCATTTGTGCACTTTTGATCAAAACCCGCAGCTTAGGTTGTTTAATAGAACTCATTAGCACAGTAATTGTTTGATCATCTAGAGGATGAGCATCTAATTTTTCAGTCTTTTTCACCTCATGAATTAAAGTGAATAAATCGATTTTATTTTCTGAGTCAATTGACAATTGTTGTGGTGGTTTATCTTTTTTCATCTCGTTCTCATGATTTTAATTTTGATTAATTAAATATTTAAATTAAGTGATAGTAGAATTCTATACTTTGTACAGTACTACTGTATCTTAAAAGCTATCGATATGAAAAGTATTAGAGTCATACCGACTAAGGCCGCTCGTGCATAGACTGTTGCCCTCGACTTTGATTTTAAAATCATCTATAATGACTTGCTTTTAATGATGGGGTAAAAGTATGGAAATTCTCGAAGAAGCCTTGACCTTTGACGATGTTCTTCTTCTGCCTGGGTATTCAACCGTTCTCCCCAAAGATGTTTCTCTGACCACTCATTTGACCACTCATATTGCTCTTAATATTCCTATATTGTCTTCAGCTATGGACACCGTCACCGAAGCCAAATTGGCAGTGTCTATGGCGGAAGCTGGCGGAATAGGAATCATTCATAAAAACATGAGCCCTGAGCAACAAGCGACTGAGGTGCGTAAAGTTAAACGCTATGAAGGCGGTATAGTGGCCAATCCTATCACTTTAACTCCCAACACCACCTTGGGCCAATTAATCAAATTAACCGAAGAATATCATATTTCCGGCATGCCAGTCGTTGAGGGGAAGCAATTAGTCGGTATTATCACCCATCGAGATATTCGTTTTGAAACGGATCGCAATCAAAGCGTTGCTAATTTGATGACCCCTAAGGAACGATTAATTACCATTGAAGAAGGTGCAAGTCGGGAGCAAGTTATCAATATGTTCCGCCAACATCGGATAGAGAAACTGTTAATTGTGAATAAAGATTTTGAATTACGCGGAATGTACACTGTCAGAGATATTCTTCGGTCTCAACAAACCCCATTTGCTTGCAAAAATAGTGCCGGACAATTGCGGGTGGAGCCGCAGTAGGGCCAGGTGAACAAGCGACTGATAGAATTTCGGCTTTAGTCGCAGAAGGGGTTGATATCCTCGTGGTGGATACCGCTCATGGATTTTCAAAAGGGGTCATTGATCAAGTCAAATGGATTAAGCAAAACTATCCTGATGTACCAGTCATGGCTGGAAATATTGCCACCGGTGACGCAGCTGAAGCGTTGTCAGCAGCGGGAGCCGATGCAGTAAAAGTCGGCATGGGCCCAGGCTCAATTTGCACAACTCGCGTGGTGGCCGGCATCGGTGTACCACAGATTACCGCAATTAATCGGGTTGCCACCGCGCTTAAAAATACCAATGTGAAAGTGGTGGCAGACGGTGGCATTCGTTTTTCCGGAGATGTTTGTAAAGCCATCGCTGCGGGCGCGCATGCCGTCATGATTGGCGGTTTATTTGCTGGTACCGAAGAAGCGCCAGGTGAAGTGGTTTTATATCAAGGTCGATCTTATAAATCTTACCGTGGCATGGGTTCGGTTGGCGCCATGTCGCAAAAAGATGGTTCTAGTGACCGTTATTTTCAAGAAACACAAAGTGAAGTGGGTAAGTACGTGCCAGAAGGAATTGAAGGACGAGTACCATTTAAAGGCTCATTAAAAGCGGTTATTTATCAACTCGTAGGTGGTTTAAGATCTAGCATGGGTTATACCGGGGTGACTAACATTGAAGAAATGCGCAATAAAACTCACTTTATTCGCATCACCCAAGCTGGAGTCCGTGAAAGTCATGTGCATGACGTGATCATCACTAAAGAAGCACCCAATTATTGGGTGGATTCAGATTAAATGACTCAAGATATTCATCAACATCGGATTTTAATTATTGATTTTGGCTCTCAATACACCCAATTAATCGCTAGACGCGTTCGGGAACAGGGGGTTTATTGTGAATTGATGAATTGCGACAGTACAGATCAGCAAATTCTCGATTTCAACCCCCATGGAATTATTTTATCAGGCGGCCCAGAGACTTTGACGCGCACCGATACTCCCAGAATATCCGAGATTATTTTTTCTTTGGGTTGTCCGCTATTAGGTATTTGTTATGGAATGCAAGCCATGGCTTTGCAATTAGGCGGTCAAGTCAACTTGGCGAATAAAAGTGAATATGGATATGCGCAATTATGTGTGGAAGATTCTCGAGACTTATTGGCTCACATGGAAGACCATTTTTCTTCTGAAGGTAAACCCTTATTAGATGTATGGATGAGCCACGGCGATTATGTCACCGCCTTACCTGCAGGATTTCAAATAATTGCCAGCACGGACAATTCACCTTATGCGGGTATTGCCGATTTCAAACTACGTTTTTTACTGTTTGCAGTTTCATCCCGAAGTCACTCACACCCATCAAGGGCAAAGAATCTTAGCGCATTTTATCTTAGCAATATGCGGCTGTACTCCTTCTTGGACTGCCGGCAATATTATTAGCGATACCATCCAACAAATTCGTCAACAAGTTGGCAAGGATCGTGTATTAGTGGGGCTATCTGGTGGAGTCGATTCATCGGTGGTCGCGGCTTTACTTCATGAAGCCATTGCTGATCAATTGATTTGTGTCTTTGTGGATACTGGATTATTGAGATTGAATGAAGGCGACGAAGTGATGCGTTTATTTGCTAAACATTTAGGCGTAAAAGTTATTCGCGTCAATGCCAAAGAGCGTTTTATCCAAGCGCTATCGGGCATTGAAGATCC
>CAWFUJ010000007.1:0-267087 GCA_963818985.1 uncultured Pseudomonadota bacterium
ACGAAGAAAGTAATTATGCAAAGTAATCCTTAAAATTATCCATTAATTCAATCATATTATCTTATTTTACTTTGCATAATATCCTAGAGTGATAATAGAGCTTGGTGCTCTAATTATCACTGTAAGGAGATATTTTATGCAAAACAAACCATTAGTTGATCTGCTCCAGGATTTGGAGCAAGAAATGTTACGACTTGGTTATACTAAAGGTTCCATGAATTTTATCGGAGTCAATGGCAAATGTTATTCGATTTGCAGAAGAAAGAAATCTTTTATTCCGAACAACTTGGGCTTGATTTCCTTGAAAAACATTTACACATTTTTGAAAATGATTTAAATCATACGCTTACCCAATCTGAAGCACAAAAACTCCGTATTATCCGGATGATTGGTGATTTTCAACTACATCACACTATTTTACGCCGATATTATAAGCATAAGCAGATTCTAACTGAACCTCATTTTTTATTTCTATCAGTAACCAATTTAAATCTATTGTGTCGATAAGGGTTATTCTAAGGTCACGACTGACCATTACGTCAAACAATCTGCACAATTCATGGATTATCTAGCTTCACAGAACATGAAGTTGTAAAAAAATCAATTTGATTGATTCATACTTACATTAAAACTTTAGCTGGTTATACCTATAAAACTGTTGAACAAAATATTTGTTCAATGCGTGCTTTTTTTCGCTTTCTTTTAGAAATAGGGGTAGTACAGACTGATTTTGCAGCAAAAACCCAATGGTTCAGGCAAGAAAGCAAACTCGTATCCCATCTGTGTGGACAGCAGATGAGTTGAAAAAGCTGATTGCAGCTATTGATAGAGGAAGTCCAAAAGGTAAGCGAGATTATGCCATTATCCTGTTAGCCTGCTGCTTGGGGATGCGTTGCATGATATTAAACAGCTAAAAATGGAGAATTTTCATTGGGCAGAAAAAAATTCGTTTTCATTCAATCTAAGACAAAAACTTCCATTGTCTCTTCCACTGACACCGGAGGTAGGTTGGGCTGTGATCGATTATCTCAAATATGGTCGACCTAAAATAGATAGCCCATATCTTTTTGTAAGACATATAGCTCCTTTTGGTCCATTTTCAGAAGATGACCATTTAACCCAGTTGATTAAAGGATATATGGAACTGGCACATTTGCCTACTTTAAAAAAGAGAAGAGGAATGCATTCTCTTCGGCACACCATGGCAAGTCATGCTTCTGGAGAAGGATACTCCGCTTTCTGTTATTTCAGATATTCTTGGCCATATCGATACCGATTCGACGGCGGTTTATCTCAAAGTTGATATGAAAAAACTAAAGGAATGTGCTCTTACTTTTGAGGAGGATTCTCATGAATAATATTATTTATATAGGTCCTTTTAAAAATCATATTCAAAATCATATGAAATTAAAGCAGGCTATTGGATACAAATATGATACCGAAGCCGTCATTTAAAACGTTTTGACAATTCACATTGGAAAAATATCCTGATGCCACTATCTCTAACAAAGGAAATTGTATTAGAATGGTGCAGCAAAAAAACTTATGAGGCACAAGCAAATCAAAGTTCGCGTGCATCTATCATCCGCCAATTTGGAAAATATTTGGATTCCATCGGAATTAAAGCTTACGTCCTTCCAAAAGGGTATTATCCTAAAGCGAGAAACAATATATACCGTATATTTATACTGATGAAGAATTGGCAAAGTTTTTTTCCGAAACTGATAAATGTCAATATTGTTGTGAATGTCCCTACCGACATCTAATTATGCCAGTAATTTTTCGCATGATTTATATGTGTGGACTGAGAGTATCAGAAGCAAGACTACTCAAAGTGGCTGATGTTGATCTTGAAAATGGTGTTCTCACAATCCATCAGTCCAAAAAAGATAATAGTCGACTTGTGCCTATGTCTGATTCTCTGACAGAACGTTGTCGAAACTTTTCGAAAAAAGTGCATCCTCAACCAATTGAAGATGATTATTATTTTCCAGGCATTGATGGTAAACCGATGACAATAGGAAATGTTTATCATAATTTCCGTAGATTTTTGTGGCGTGCCAGAATTTCTCACGGTGGAAAAGGATATGGTCCACGAATCTATGATTTTCGTCATACTTATGCTGTCCATTGTTTAAAAAAATGGGCTGAGCAAGAAAAAGATCTTACAGCATATCTTCCTGTACTCAAAACCTATATGGGACATGATTCATTTGATGAAACTGCTTATTATTTGCGTCTGACTGTCGATGTGTTTCCTGATATCACATTGAAAATAGAGACTCAATATCCAGGAATAATTCCCAAATTAGAAGGAGAAATCGATGAAACCTACTGATTTTGCAAAATATCTCACCGAATTTCTTTCGGATTATCTACCAACACAAAAAAATGTTAGCAAGAATACTATTTATTCTTATCGAGATACATTTAAACTATTGATTAAATATTGTCAGGAAATTAAAAAAAATCCAGCGAAAAAATAACTCTAAATATTCTTTCAAGCAATGGATCATTGATTTTTTCAAATGGTTGGAAACAGATAGAAAGTGCAGTATCTCTACCAGAAATCAAAGGCTTGCTGCTATTCATTCTTTTTTTCGATATATACAGGCAGAAGAACCTGATGGCATATTTAATTTTCAAAAGATCATCAACATTCCTATTAAAAAAGCAAAGAAAACAATAGTGGAATATTTGACACCAGAAGCGATAAAATTGCTTCTTGGAACAGCCTGATAAAAGTACGCAGAAAGGTAGGCGTGATCTTACACTAATCAGTGTTTTGTATGATTCTGGAGCACGTGTGCAGGAATTGATTGATATTAAGGTCTGTGATGTCACTTTACAAGAGCCAGCTGTTATTACATTAATCGGTAAAGGAAATAAAATCAGACGAGTTCCCATCATGAAGAATACAGCTGCTTTATTGCAAAATTTATCTTTGGAAAATAAGCTGGATAAACCCTGGAAAAATGAAAATCCATTATTTACTAATAATCAGCATCATAAACTAACAAAAGAAGGCGTATGCCTATATAATTTCAAAATATGTTGCATCTGCGCAAGGAAAACATCAACGCTCGTCCCTTCAAAGTGAATGCTCATATGCTTCGCCATTCAAAGGCCATGCACTTATTACAGGCAGGAGTAAATCTTATTTACATCCGTGATTTTCTTGGTCATGTTGATTTAAAGACAACAGAAATATATGCCAGAGCAGATACAGAAACAAAAAGAAAGGCGATTGAAAATGTTTATCCTGATTTGATTGACAGTCAATCTTCCTGATTGGAGCAAGGACCAGGCATTGCTTTCATGGCTATCTGAATTAAAGTAAGCTTGAGAAATTATGCAAAGTAAATGAAATTAAAAGCCTTATATCTTAATGCCTTAAGTAGTTTACTTTGTATAATGTCCTACTTCGTATAAGGCGGAATTATCTCTCCGGCACTTTTAAATGCAACGCTCAGTGGATTAGAACAGGCTGTCAAAGCAGTCGTTTCTAAACAAGATAAAATCAATATCAGCATCTATGCCGATGATTTTATCATCACCGGAGCAAGCAAAACAGTGTTGGAACAGAAGGTGAAGCCTGCGGTGGAAAGTTTCTTGAAGCTTCGGGGACTGGAACTCTCGGCAGAGAAAACCAGAATCACTACACTTCAGGAAGGCTTTGATTTTCTCGGATTCAATGTGCGTAAATACGGAAATAAACTTCTGATTAAGCCGGCCAGGAAAAGCGTCCAACGGTTCCTGGATAATATTCGAGAACTCATCCGTAAGAACTGTGCTGCTTCGACGGCAGAATTAATCGCTCAGCTCAATCCTAGAATTAGGGGGTGGGCGAACTACTACCGGCACGGAGTCTCTAAGTCAACCTATAGTTATGTCGATGAGCAAATCTTCACAGCAATCTGGCGATGGATTAAACGCAGGCATCCTGAAAAGAATACTCAATGGTTGAGAAAGAAATACTTTCGTAGCCAGGGTCTTCGAAACTGGATATTCTACGCCAAACGTCCTGCCACAGATTGTTCAACGTCATCCTTTCTGGATCTGATTCGCGCTAACCATACCTTGATTAAGCGTCATGTGAAAATAAGGGGCGACGCTTCTCCTTATGATCCTGCTTATCGAGAATATTTTGCTAAACGCGCATTGTGCCAGAAAATAACCCTCCGAAAAACCGGGTCAGGCGACTGGCCTTAAGAAAATTCGAGCCGTGTGAAGGGAAACTTTCAAGCACGGTTCCTTGAGAAGCGAACTTCAGCAATGGAGTTCGCTTACTCGGCCCGGCCTCCATGAAGACAAAAATATAATTGCTAAGTCATTGATTTTAAAAGCTGGCGATCTGAATTGAACAGACGACCGGCTGATTACAAATCAGCTGCTCTACCGACTGAGCTACGCCAGCTTAAGAGGATACTTTAGACAACTGGTGATTAAGAATCAACCCCTAATTTGTCGACGATGTCAGCGATCACCGACTCGAAATTCAAATCAGTGTTGATGCAATAAGTGGCAAGACTTTTAGTGGGCTCAATCAATTGATCATGTATCGGTTTTACCTGATTATAAAACTGCGCCAAAACTTGTGCTCGCGTTTGACAGTGGTCGCTCATAGCGCGCGCCATCCATCGTTGTAAACGAATATTTTCCGCAACATCCAGAAAAACACATTCACTTAACAGGGCCACAATTTTTGGTTGAGTTAAAATTAAAGCTCCTTCTAACAAAATAATTCCGCGGGATACATACTTTTTAAAGTTAAAGGCACATCAATCATATTTTCCCTGCTGCAATTTTGATAAGTGTCCGTATAATAAATCAAAATCAATGTTATTAGGATGATCAAACCGTTGACTTTGATCACGATAATAAGAATTTATACTTAAAATATGGCAATAATCAGCTCCCAAAGCATCACGTAAAAGCCAGGCAAAAGTGGATTTGCCAGCGCAGCTTCCACCGATAATTCCAACTATAAAGATGGATTCAGGCCGATTATTTGTTCTCATGATTAGTCATCCATCCATACAAACGACTACACACCTTGTGATTAACTGGGAGCCGCCACAACTCCAGTATCAATCAGATACTTTTATTAATAGCCGGTTTAATTCCTTTACAAAGCCTGCTGGATCTGGCAATTGTTCACCTTCTGCTAACAATGCTTGACTGAGTAAAATAACCGCCCAATCAGAAATTTTTTGCGGATCTTGTAGCGCATGAATTTTTAATAACAAAGGATGATCAGGATTGAGTTCAAGAATGGGTTTAACATTCGGCACTTCTTGACCCGCTGACTTTAATAAACGCTGCATATGACCACTTAATTCATTTTCATCAAACACCACACATGCAGGTGAATCCACTAAGCGATGAGTCGTTCGCACATCTTTGACACGATCACCCAGAGCGGTTTTTATTTCTTTAATCACATCGGCAAATGTAGCCGCTTTCTGTTCTTGTTGCTCTTGTACTTCTTTATCGGCCACTTTGTCTAAATCCAAATTACCTTTGGAAATAGATTGCAGCTTTTTACCTTCAAATTCTGATAAATGTGCGGTTAGCCATTCATCCACTCGATCAGATAACAACAGAACTTCAATACCTTTTTTACGAAATACTTCTAGGAGCGGACTGTTTTTCGCGCCCAGGTATGAATCTGCAGCTAAAATAATAAATCTTATCTTGATCAGGCTGCATACGCGAAACATAGTCGGCAAACGACACATTTTGTATGCTATCTTGTTGATGCGTGGAAGCAAACCGCAACAGTTTAGCAATGCGTTCTCGATTGGCAAAGTCTTCCGCAGGGCCTTCTTTCAATACTTGCACCAAACTCTTGCCAAAATTTTGATAGTTAGGCTGATCGTCGTCAGCTAATTTTTCCAGTAAATCTAATATTCTTTTTACACAGCCGGAACGCATTTTTTCAATGACTTGATTGGATTGCAGGATTTCGCGTGAAATATTTAAGGGTAAATCATTGCTATCAATAACCCCTTTGACAAAACGTAAATACATCGGCATAAAATGTTCAGCGTCATCCATAATGAATACGCGTTTCACATATAATTTTAATCCGCGCTGCGATTCACGATTCCATAAATCAAAGGGGGCGCGTGCTGGAATATATAATAAACTCATATATTCTAGTTTGCCTTCAACTTTGTTGTGAGCCCAAGCCAGCGGATCTTCAAAATCATGAGCAATATGCTTATATAATTCTTTGATATTGTTCGTCATTAATTTCACTTTTAGATAAGGTCCATAAGGCATTGGCGCGATTAACCACTTCTTCACTGACCACAATCGTTTCTGCTTTATCTTCTGCAATAGCTTCTTTCTCAGTTTTCATCACTGATTTATCTTCAGGCTCATTTTTTTTCATCACAATGGGTAATACGATATGGTCTGAGTATTTGGTGATGATATTACGTAAACGATATTCATCTAGAAATTCTTCACTCTCCGGTTTCAAATGTAAAATCAACTTCCGTGCCCCGCGGAGGATATTGAATATTTTTAACTGTATATTGGCCTTGACCGTCAGATTCCCACATGACGCCTTGATCGGCTTGAGTTCCAGCGCGGCGCGTTCTTACTGTCACCCGGTCCGCCACCACGAAAGATGAATAAAATCCAACGCCAAATTGCCCAATCAATGCGGAGTCAGCACCCGCTTGTTTGTTGGTCAACATGTCACGGAAGGCACGAGTGCCTGATTTTGCAATCGTTCCTAGGTTTTCAATGACTTCTTCTCGTGTCATTCCTATGCCATTATCGCGAATAGTGATGGTTTTATTGGCTTTATCAAAATCCACCCAAATTTTTAATTGGGAATCATTTTCAAAAAGAGCACCATCAGATAAAGCTTCATAACGTAACTTATCTGCAGCATCGGAGGCATTGGAAATTAATTCTCGAACAAAAATTTCTGGATTACTATATAAAGAATGAGCCACTAAATTGAGCAATTGTTTTACTTCTGCTTCAAATGAAAGGGTTTCTGATTGAGCGGCAAAGGCCATGTGATACTCCTCATTAATAAATTATTCTATAGATAAAATATAAGTGGGGATGATTTGGCTGGATTTCAAGATATCGGGAGTTCCCATTATGGAAACTCCCTTAGGATGTCCGTCATCCCGCGACTTGATCGCGGGATGACAAATTCATCGGGAGTTTAAATAACTAGCTTGAGAGAAAAGGTGGCGACCGCAATATGTGCTGCCGGCGCTGAATTTTTATTAATGCCGGTCGAAGTAGCAGGATCAAACCAACTATCCGACGATCCAGGTACTAACAAATACTCAAGACCGACAAGGATTGGCAATTGGTAAGCTTGTAGATCCACGTCGAAACCAGCACCAAACAATACCGTCCAATAACTTCCACTGCGTACATTATCGTATAAATCGCCACTATGACTCAGCGAACGATAAACACCACCGACTTTGGTGAATAGGTGGGTATTCGGCTGAAACGGTAAACCGGCGCGTAATGTTCCCGCTGCATATGCAAACCAAGATCTAACCTTGCCATGGATCTCATCCGTTCCCAATAAATCATCATTGTCATTAGTGCTAAAGAATCGTAGTTCTTGATTTGAATTGGGTAACACATATCCCCCCACTTCAACCCCGAAATTGTCGGTTGCTTGGTAACCTAATTTACCACCGAAGACAACACCGTTGGTATCGATATCGCCAACGAATGGAGAGAATCCAAAAAAGTTGTTGGCCCCATCAAATATAAAACTATTCCAATCAGAATAGGCCCAACCCACAGCACCGCCGATATAAGCAAAAGGCGTAAAGGGGACGACACAAGCTGGAACGGTAGCCACCTCAGGGCCTCCGGCATAAACCGCAGTGCTTGCCAAGGCAATGCCCACCACACTTAAAATTTTTATTTTACTCATCATAATAAATTTCCTGCTGAATGTTAGTCTTAAATCTTACCTGCCCATTTGGTACAAATCAAGCAAAGTATTCATTAAACTGCCATCCTGGATAACCCTGATTGTCATCCCGGAAAACCGCAGCATGAATAAAATGTCCCCCCCGAAACGCGCAGCGTGAATAAAATGTCGTCCCGGATAAACGCTGCGCGTTTTCCGGGATAACAATCGGCGGATGACCGGCGGATAACGTTAGACTTGCATATAATGCTTGGCGCTTCCAATCCAACGGGAGATCAATGCGTCGGTTTGTTGTGGATAATGCTTTATCAATATTTGCGCGGCAGATTGAATTTCTGGCATTAAATGCTGATCACGCATTAAATCAGCCATTTTTAAGCTTAAAATCCCCGATTGACGGGTACCCAATACCTCACCAGGTCCACGAAGCTTTAAATCTTCGCGAGCGATAGCGAAACCATCATTGGTATTACGCAACACTTGCAAGCGTTGGCTTGCGTGTGCGGATAAAGGTTCTTGGAAAAGTAATATGCAAAAACTCTTTGCAGAACCTCGACCTACACGCCCACGCAATTGATGTAATTGCGCCAATCCCAAACGTTCAGGATTTTCAATAATCATTAAACTTGCATTGGCAACATCGACTCCCACTTCTATGACTGTAGTCGCTACCAATAAATCTATTTGCGCATTTTTAAATGCCTGCATTTGTGCGTTTTTTTGATCGGCCGATATGCGGCTATGCAACAAACCAATTTTTAATTCTGTTAGCCGATTTTGCAATGTTTGCGCGGTGGCTTCGGCTGCCTTGCATTGCAAATCCTCCGAATCTTGTATTAATGTACAAACCCAATAAACTTGTTTGCCCGCTTTGCAAGCCAACCGTACTCTTTCAATCACTTCATCACGGCGCTGATTGGAAATTAAAGCAGTCACCACCGACTGACGTCCAGGAGGCAACTGATCAATCACGGAGAGATCCAAATCAGCATACACGGCCATGGCCAAAGTCCGGGGGATCGGCGTTGCACTCATAATCAATTGATGAGGAAAACAATCATTCATGATGCCTTTTGCTTTTAAAGCTAAGCGTTGATTGACACCAAAACGATGCTGCTCATCAATGATGAGTAACACCAAATTTTTAAAATGCACGTCGTCCTGAAATAACGCGTGAGTGCCAATCAAAAGCTGTCCATCACCATTGGCAATTTCTGACAAAACTCGATGGCGTACCGCAGTGGGTTGTCTGCCAGACAAATAGCTGACCTGAATTCCAAGCGGTGCAAACCAAGCTGAAAAATTCTGATAATGTTGCTCGGCCAATAATTCCGTGGGTGCCATCAATGCCGCTTGTGCATTCTGACTAATCGCTCGCAGAATCGCCATCGCTGCTACTACTGTTTTCCCTGATCCAACATCTCCCTGCAATAATCGCAACATCGGACATGGCCGAGATAAATCACGATCTATTTCTGCAACAACTCGCTGTTGAGCAGTCGTCAATTGAAAAGATAATTGACTTAAAAATTGGTGGCGTAATTGATCGGCATCCACTAGCGCCAAAGCTTTTTGCTGCTGCGCTTGCCAGCGCAATTTTTGTAATGTGAGTTGATGAGCAATCAGTTCTTCAAACGCCAATCTTTTTTGTAATGGATGTTGCCAACTTAGCAATAAATCAACATTGGCATCCGCTGGAGGACGGTGCACGTATATCAATGCCGATACTAAATCAGCCAGTTGATATTTTTTTAATATTGTCTCTGGCAAAAATTCTATATTTTGCCTGGAATCTTGTAATATTTGTAATGCTTGATCAGTGAGGCGACGAAGTAAAGGCTGGGATAAACCCTGGGTGGTTGGGTAAATGGGCGTGAGGTTCTTATCTAACATTATTTCATCTACTTCCTGAATATAACGATATTCAGGATGAATCATTTCAAAGCCAAAGTGACGGTATCCTCTGCGTACCTCACCAAAACAGAGTAACCGCGAACCTAAAGATGACAGCTGATTTTTTTGTTGTGCACTAAAATGAAAGAAACGTACATAAATACTGCCACTATTGTCGCGCAGCTGACACAATAAATTGGGACGACGTCCAGGACTTATCGTTGAAGACTGAATTTCTCCTTCAATCAATACATAATCGCCTTCGCGTAATGCGCCAATCGAAGTAATTCGAGTACGATCTTGATAACGGCTTGGCAAATGAAATAATAAGTCTTGCAGAGTGTTTAATTCCAAATGCCGTAAACATTCAGCAATTTTTGGACCAACCCCTGTAAGCACTGAGAGCGGAGAAGTAAGCTCCATAAGCTTCCTAAAATAACTACATTATTCGCTTAAAACTACAATGCAATCAACTTCTACGTCCACATTCTTAGGTAGCGAAGCTACCCCAATCACTGCGCGTGATGGATAAGGTTCAATAAAATATTCTTGCATCACCTCATTGATCAAAGAGAAATTTTTCATGTCTGTTAAATATATCGTTAGTTTAACAATCTGTGATAAATTACCACCCGCTTCGACAATAATCGCTCTGATATTTTCAAAGACACGCCTTACCCTCGTCTTGAAATCTCCTTCGACAATTTCGAGGGTGGCTGGAATTAAGGGAATTTGGCCGGATAAAAACAACATGCTACCGGATTTTATTGCTTGCGAATAAGTACCTATTGCAGCGGGTGCATGTAAAGTTTTAATCATTTGCTTCATAATCTTTCTCCTCTGAACCACGGGTTATACGCGAGACGGCAGGGATGCGGCGCAAATGTCGCAGCACATTTGCCAGATGGATCCGATGGCTCACGAATAGTTTAAAAATAAATTGATAATGCTGTCCACCTCTACTTTTTACTCTTATATCACTGATGTTGGCATCAGCATCCGCTATAGAAGAAGCCATTTTAGCCAATAGTCGGGGTTCATCAACCGCTTCTACCCGAATATCAATCGGAAACATCTGTTTTACATGCTCATCCCAACGTAAATTAACAAAGCTTTGTGGGTGACGTCGCAACTTATCAATGCGCGAACATTGTTCTAAATGGACAACAATGCCCTTACCACTTTCTAATATTCCAATAATGGGATCACCCGGAATGGGCTGACAACATTCAGCGAAGTTGACCACCAACCCTTCAGTGCCTTTAACTGTTAAAGGTGCTTCTTCACTAGATTTTATCAGGCTGCCACTCTGGTTAAATTGATGAGTCATATCTGCGAATCGTTTGGCAACCAACGTCGGTAATCGATTACCTAAGCCCACCTCGGTTAGCAATTCGGTTAAATCTGCTAATTGGACCTCTTTTAAAATAATGATGATCACTTCGTCTGGAATTTTTTTCAGCGTTAATTGATGCGGACGTAACGCTTGCTTTAATAATTTTTCACCGATGGCGATCGATTCTGTTTTGCGTTGATCTTTTAAAAATTGACGAATGCCGTTGCGAGCCTGGCGTGTGACTACAAAATCTAGCCAAGCCGGGTTAGGTTGAGCGCGGGCATCGGTAATGATTTCTACCGTTTGACCACTGACCAATAACGAAGACAACGGCGCCAATTGGCGATTCACTTTGGCGGCAACACAGCTATTACCGACATCGGTATGGACTGCATAAGCGAAGTCAATGACCGTGGCTCCAGCCGGTAAACGCATGATTTTTCCCTTAGGGGTGAATACATACACTTCCTCAGGAAATAAATCCATTTTGACATTTTCAATAAATTCAAGCGAACTACCAGTGTCACGTTGCAATTCCAATAAATTTTTAACCCACAGTTGAGCGCGAACCTGAGCCGGGTCTGCATTATCTTCACCATTTTTATATAACCAATGAGCGGCAATACCGATTGTCGCCCGATGATCCATCTCGGTGGTGCGTATTTGAACTTCAATTGGATATCCATACGGTCCAAATAAAACAGTATGCAAAGATTGATAGCCATTGGCCTTAGGAATAGCAATATAATCTTTAAATTTTTCTGGCACCGGTTTAAACAAACGATGGATTAATCCCAAAACCCGATAACAGGTATCTACATCGTCGACAATGATCCGGAATGCATAAACATCCATAATGTCATGGAAGGGTAAATGCTTAGTGCGCATTTTTCGGTAAATACTGTAAAGATGTTTTTCGCGGCCAGTCACAATACAAGATGGCAAATTACTTTTTGCCAACCCTTCTTGCAAGGTCTTACTCACTAAATCTAAAACTTTTTTGCGTTCACCACGCGCGGCTTCTACCGCTTTTTGTAGAACATGATAACGTCGAGGAAAGCGCGACATAAAACTCAGTTCTTCTAGCTCAATCGATAAATCGTGCATCCCTAATCGCTTAGCTATTGGAGCAAATATCTCTAAAGTTTCTTGGGCAATGCGTTTGCGTTTTTCAAGTGGCAAAGAAGTTAAGGTCCGCATATTATGCAAGCGATCATTTAATTTGATAATAATAACCCGGATATCGCGGGCCATTGCTAAAACCATCTTGCGAAAATTTTCAGCTTGCGCTTCAGCTCTGGAGATAAATTCAATTTGAGTGAGCTTGCTGACCCCATCAACTAGCTCGGCTACGGTGTCACCAAACTTAGCCGCCAACATGCTTTTGCTAACGTTTGTATCTTCGATGACGTCATGTAAAATCGCGGCAATAATCGTCTGGTGATCCATTTTCATGTCCGCTAACATGCAAGCAACTGCCATTGGATGAGAAATATAAGGTTCGCCGGTATGACGTTTCTGACCTTGATGGGCGTCAAGCGCCGTTAAAAATGCTTGATGAATTTGCTCAATTTGCTCTTCGTTGAGATAGGTAAGTTTACGTCGTAATTTTTTGAATAAACGCATGTATAGCTCACCCTCTCTTTTATGAGGGTGGTATATCTTTTTCTTTTGGAAAGCGTCCAATTTCACTGCGGGCAATTGCACCTGTGCTCACGGGGGTACTCATAAAATTCTCCATATCACCGTGTTCAGTACGTAAAGGGGCGTTATCGATATCAAATCCTGCAGCAATTTCGCGTAATGCTAGAACCGTGGGTTTATCATTATCAACTGGGACCAATGGGTCTGCCGCACCCATTTCTAATAAATGCGCACGCCTTGCAGCCTTTATGACTAAAGCAAAGCGGTTTTCTACGTGGGGTAAACAATCTTCAACTGTGATTCGTGCCATAAATTTCTCCAAAACAATTCATTAATATATGATTCTACTATTTTTCTAATAATTTAGCCAGTAAATCAACATAACGCACCGCTTGTTTACCGCATCGCAGACGTTCGGCTAACACAATATGTTGTAAATCAGCGAGGGCTTGCTCGAATTGATCATTTATCACTAAATAATCGAATTCTAGATAATGACTTATTTCTTGTTGCGCTCCCGCCATACGTACCGATATTACATCAGAATGATCCTGACGACGATTTTGCAGACGCTGACGTAAAACCTCCAATGACGGTGGCACAATAAAGATGAGAATGGCACTAGGAAATTGCTGGCGAATCTGCTTTGCGCCTTGCCAATCAATTTCTAATAATACATCAGTCCCCGCTGCCAATTGCTCGACTACCCAGTACCGTGAAGTACCATATTGATGATGGTAAATCGTAGCATGCTCTAAAAAAGTTTGAGTTTTCTAGCATCTCCTCAAATACTTCATTGGCAACAAAATGATAATCTTTGCCCTCGACATCCCCTGGACGGGGTGAACGAGTTGTATAGGAGATAGATATTTTTAAGTCGTTAATATTATTAACTAAGGCTCGAACTAAACTGGTTTTTCCAGTGCCAGAAGGGGCGGCAATAACAAAAAAATGTCCAGGCGCATTACTCAATGTTTTGCACCTGTTCACGAATTTGCTCTATTAAAACTTTCATTTCTACACTGGCGTGAGTTAAGGAAATATCCAAAGCCTTACTGCTTAAAGTATTGGCCTCGCGGTGAAGTTCCTGGCTTAAAAAATCCAATCGTCTGCCAACCGCTCCTGGTTGAGCTAATGCTTGAGCCATCGCTTGGCAATGACCACTCAAGCGCTGGATTTCCTCTTCGACATCAGACTTATGAATGAGAATCGCCATTTCCTGAGCTATTCGCTGTGAATCTACTTCAACTTTTAGGTCAGCTAAGCGCTTAATCATTCGTTCGCGTTCAGCGAAAAGCAATTGGGGGATAAGTTGTCTAATTTTATCTACCATCTGCTCTATCGCGTTTAAGCGCTGCAATATAAATGCTTTAATTTGCCCGCCTTCACTCTGACGCATTTGGACTAGATCATTGATCGCAGTTTCAAGTAACACCAAGGCGTGTTGATTCATTTCCTCTTGTTTCTTGGTCTCTGTTTCTAAAACTCCAGGCCAAGTCAGCACTGATAACAAGTCAATATGCGCGCTAGGAAAATATCCGTGTATTTTTTCAGCACCATGGGCTAATCGTTTTATGGCTTCTTCATTGATTGATAAGGTAGATGGTGGACTCAGAAATTTTAAACCCACCTCAATTTTACCGCGCTGACACTTTTCACTCAGTCGAGCACGCACTACTGCTTCTAATCCACGAAAAGACTCTGGTAAACGGATACTCATGTCTAAAAAACGGTGGTTAACTGCTCGTATTTCCCACACCAACCCGCCCCAGTCATTTTGACTGGATTGCCTTGAAAATGCTGTCATGCTTGCAATCATTTTTGAATCATAACATATTCATTTCTAAATGTCAGACAAATGGACTGCACTGAATTTTAAATTATGTTAAGCTTATTGTCTAATTATCACCGGTAAATGATTTATGAAATTAACAAGTGTCCGTCCAAGTGGTCGAGCCGCTGATGAACTGAGGGCGATTAGCTTTACTCGACATTATACGCGCCACGCCGAAGGTTCGGTTCTGGTATGTTTCGGCGAAACCAAAGTATTATGTAATGCAAGTATTGCTGATACGCTACCGCGTTTTTTGCGCGATAGCCAGCAAGGCTGGGTGACAGCCGAATATGGTATGCTGCCGCGAGCCACTCATGAACGGATCGATCGAGAAGCAGCACATGGTAAACAGCAAGGCCGTACCATTGAAATTCAACGATTAATTGGCCGTTCACTGCGCGCTGCGGTTAATTTGAAATTATTGCAGCCCTACACCATCACGATAGATTGCGATGTCATACAAGCCGACGGCGGCACCCGCACTGCAGCGATTAGCGGCGCTTGTGTAGCATTAGTTGATGCGCTTCAATATCTCCTCAATTCTGGCAAGATTAGTCAAAACCCACTAAAACATTTAGTGGCCGGAGTCTCAGTCGGAATATATCAACAAATTCCAATTTTAGATTTAGAATATTTAGAAGATTGTAAAGCGCATACTGACATGAATGTGGTGATGAATGATGCCGGCTCTTTTATTGAATTACAAGGCACTGCCGAAGGCGACGCTTTCTCAAATGATGAACTCAATTTTTTATTAAGTTTAGCAAAAAAAGGAGTCGGTGAAATCATTCAGGCCCAAACGCTGGCTCTGAACTATACTAAAGAAGTTGATAGTCCATAATGAGCGGGGCGTGATCGGAAAAACGCTCTTCTTTATAGATGGCTGCCGATTTTATCAAATTTTTAAAATGCGGCGAGGTAATTTGATAATCGATTCTCCAGCCCACATTCTTAGCCCAAGCTTGGCCCCTGCGAGACCACCAGGTATATTGTTCTGGAAGTTGATTAATGACGCGAAATGCATCCACAAAACCCACTTGATCAAATAACTCATCCATCCATGCTCGCTCTTCTGGTAAAAATCCAGAATTTTTTTGATTGCCACGCCAATTTTTTAAATCAATTTTCTTATGGGCGATATTCCAATCGCCGCAAATAATAAATGGGCGGTTAGACTTCATGATTTCTTTTAAAATAGGCATAAAGCGTTGCATAAAATCAAATTTGATTTTTTGGCGCTCTGGACCGCTGGTTCCAGAAGGCATATACAATGAGGCTACGCTAAATGTAGCAAAATCAGCCTGTATATACCGCCCTTCTTGATCGGCATGTGGCCATCCCAAACCAGTGGTGATTTTATCAGGTTTTTCTCGGGAAAAAATCGCAACTCCACTATAGCCTTTTTTCTCCGCGTCTAAATAATAACAATGATATGACGATGGCCGAAAAACTACGTCTCCTAAAACTTTTTCTTGGGCTTTAGTTTCCTGAACGCAAACCACATCTGCTTCTTGCTTCTCTAGCCAATTAAAAAAACCTTTTTTGGCGGCAGAACGAATACCATTGGCATTCAAAGTAATAATACGCATATGTTCCTCTTTTTCTTTGGATAGATTACAATGCAGCATGCAAAATTACAAGACTGCTTTTATTGAGTTTTTATATCAAAATAAAGTGCTGTCGTTTGGTAGCTTTACCCTTAAATCCGGCAGAACTAGCCCTTATTTTTTTAATTTGGGTTTATTTAATAGTGGCGCCTGTTTGAAAACATTAGGCGAGTTTTATGCTGATGCACTAGAAGCAACAAACTTGGAGTACGATGTATTATTTGGCCCCGCTTATAAAGGCATTCCTTTGGTCAGCACGACGGCCGTAGGGTTATATAATAAATATCAAAAAGATGTACCTTATTGTTTTAATCGCAAAGAAAAAAAAACGCATGGGGATCAGGGTCATTTCGTCGGTGCAAATTTGCAGGGACGAATTGTTATGGTCGATGATGTGATTACCGCTGGCACCACCGTCCGGGAAACTCTGCAAATGTTTGCCGGTTTGCCGGTTAAATTAATAGCAATTCTGATCGCGTTCGATAGACAAGAACGAGGACAAGGTGCGTTATCAGCTACCGCTGAAGTAACCCGAGAATATGGTATTCCAGTTTATAGCATTATTACCATTCAGGATGTTTTGACATATCTCAAACAACGACCCGATTTAACCGAGCAATGTCGCACTATTCAAGCTTATCAACAACAGTACGGCGACAGCAATTCTCAGTGATATGTCATCCCGGCCCCCGCCTTTGCGGGGGTAAACTACAACCGGTATCCAGGATGAATATCAGCATTTAATCAATTCTGATATTTACTCTTACAATTCGCGCTTTATTTATGAATTAATATTCCCACAAAACACCTTGCTAATTAATAATCTCTTAATAAAGAAAAAGCATAATAATTAGTTAATAAACATGACTAATAAAAGATTATGAAGCGAGAAATAATAAGTGATTTAAGTTTTGAAGTCCGACTTCCTTCAGGGAAAATCCCTTTTTTACAATTGGTGATGGATGAACGATTCGATAAAAAAAATCATTATATTCCTAAACATCGACCTCCTTTAAAAAATGAATTATTCCGACCAACTTGTGGGTTTAATGCCTTTTGGAGCGGAATTAGATCCAGCGACCCTTCGCTACCCATTCCGTTTTCATTGGTGAGCTATGGCAAAGAAAGCGGAATCACTGGATTTGGCCCCATTTATAATGTTGAACATTTTAATAAATTAGCTCAGAAGTTAGGTTTTGAAGGAGGAAAAGCCGTGTTATTCTCCGATAGTAAAAATCAATATATTAAGGAGATTTGCGATATAGTAAAAACTGGCTCAAAAATCATTATTGCTTGCGATGTTGAGAATGGATTTCCCAGCAATCAAAAAGGTGAACACTCACATTGGGCTTTGATAGATGGATATTTTTTTTATGACAAAGAGTGCTTTCTTTTAGTAGCACAATATGATTCAGATTTCGGATGGCCCGCTGATAAACTATTTGAATCCAATAAAAACTTGCCCTTATTGAATCCAGCTTACGGTAAATATTATAAAGATAAAATTACGAAAAGCTATCATAAAATTAACGAAGAAAAAATGCATTTATCATCTGAGAAAATCTATTCTATTGAGGAAAAAGATTTATCTAAATTTCGCTTTTACGGTTATTGTATTCCTGCCAAAACTCAAGCAGAAATTCATAATGATATCAAAGCTTCGATCGCTGAAACTGAGAAAAATATTTTTAGTGACATCAGTCAATCTTTAGAATCCAGCATTGCAGCAAGCATTCGGAATTTATTACATTTTAATGATTTCTGTAATAAATTTATAGATAATCCTCAAACAATTCGCGTTTATCAATATTACCTGACTGGACTAAAGTTGTGTATCAATTCTTATATCAACCAAAATAGGTTGAAAAGAATACCTGTTATTTTAGAAAAACAATCTTTATCTTCGTTATTCGTATGTCTTAATTCTTGCTTAAAAGAGTATAAAACAAAAGGTGAAATACAGAAAATAAAACAAATTCAAGAAGTGTTTACTGATATTCCCTTAGATTCAAAAAATCAGAATACTACTGAAAATTACTCAGCTGTAATCTGAGTCCTAAAAAGGTAAAGTGAGTTGATTATCAATAGCCAATAATTGCTGACGAAACAATTCTTTAATTTTTTCTAAGTTGCTCAAGGTATCTGCCTCAAAACGCAATGTTAAATAAGGCGAGGTATTTGAAGAGCGAACCAATCCCCAACCATAATCAAAATCAACTCGTAGTCCATCGATAGTGATTATTTTACCTTGGGAAAATTGCGCTTCTTTCAATAATCGTCGCATAAAGTCTATTTTTTTATCTTCTTCCATCAATAATTTTAATTCTGGGGTGTTAATGCTGTTCGGCAATGCAGCAAAGATTGCACTTGCAGATTTATGCTGAGCGGCAACAATTTGTAATAAACGCGCGCCAACATATAAACCATCGTCAAATCCAAACCAATCATCTTTAAAAAAAATATGGCCGCTCATTTCGCCAGCCAATACCGCATTTTCTTCAATCATTCTATTTTTGATAATCGAATGACCTGTACGACTCATAATGGCAATTCCTCCGGCTTGCTCAATAACCTGTGGTAAAAAAAGCGAACATTTAACATCAAATATAACTTTAGCACCGGGATTTTTTGCTAAAACTCCCTGTGCAAACAACATTAATAACCGATCAGGCCAAACTATTTCACCTTGATTGGTTACCACACCTAAACGGTCTCCGTCACCGTCGAAGGCTAAACCCAGATCAGCATCGTGCTTTTTAATTGCAGCCATCAGTGCAGTCAAATTTTCTGGCACTAATGGATCAGGATGATGGTTAGGGAACCGGCCATCCAAGTCACAATATAATTCAACCACTTCGCAACCCAACGCACGATACAAAGAAGGAGCGACACAGCCAGGTACGCCATTTCCACAATCAATGATAATTTTTAAAGGTCGGGATAAAGAAATCTTCTGAACGATATATTTAATATAATCGTCAATAATACATGTTAGGGTACTTTGTTGGCCTGGCGCCTGGACGTTGATAAAACGCCGCTGTATGATTCGCTCGTACAAATCCGCAATTCCTGCGGTACTCAGTGTTTTGCCTTTAAGTACAATTTTAAAGCCATTATGATTGCCAGGATTATGACTGGCGGTGATCATGACCCCGGCGGTGATATCAAAACGATGGGTTGCAAAATACACCAACGGTGTGGGCACAATGCCGACATCCACAATGTCGCGACCACTCGCCAGTAATCCCGCACACAAAGCTTGATGTAATTCGGGACCCGAGAGCCTGCCATCTCGACCCACAATAAAAGCTTGCTCACCTTGCTCTTGGCCTTGTGCACCAACCGCCAAGCCAATCGTATAAGCTAAATCCGGAGTTAAATGATCATCGTCCACCGGACCGCGTATATCATAAGCACGAAAAATTTCCTGAGGAATATTTTCTGAAATTTGATAAACAGGCTTAATTTTTTCCTGAGCTGCCAAAGCCGCCTTCTCCTCGTTGGGTTTGCTCGAATTCTTCGACCACTTCAAAGTCTGCCCTTAATATCGGAACTATGACTAACTGAGCTATTCTTTCTCCCGGCTCAAAAGTATAGATTTGGTCGCTTCTATTCCAGCAAGATATCATTAATGGACCTTGATAATCGGAATCAATCAGCCCTACTAAATTACCTAAAACTACACCATATTTATGGCCTAAGCCCGAACGAGGTAAAATGATGGCTGCTACATTTTTATCATCGATATGAATTGCCAATCCAGTGGGTAACAGTTTAGTTTGTCCCGGAAGTAATTCTAAAGGCTCATCTAAACAGGCGCGCAAATCTAACCCCGCCGAGCCATCAGTGGCATATTTGGGCAAAGGAATGGTATCACCGATCTTAGCGTCTAAAATTTTTAATTGTACTTTGTGCATAGATCTCTCCTGACGAGCACACTAACATAAAAAGATAGATAGTGTGAAGCTCCGGGAACAATGAAGCCGGAAGAGGGATAGCTATTACTCCGTCAATTGCCACCAAGGGTAGATCTTTTTTAAACGTAGCTGGAAGTAAAGATTATAGGACAAATCCAGGATTTTCGTCCACAGCATAATCAGTGATCAGTTTTACCCCTTCAGTAAAATAATTACTTTTACCAAACATTCCCAAAGATAAAAGCTGATTAAATATTTCTTGTCGATTTTTAATAAACAAGATTGTTTTTTTAGCTTTAAGAAAATCTGTATTGTCCTTGGAGTCAGGAATTTCAATCACAGCTCCCTGAGCAAGTAAAGTAAGTATGGCTTCTAAATTATTCGAGTAGGGCGTTCTAGGTTTTTCTACAATTTTATGAAGCTCAAGAAATTCCCAAAATGCACTTAAAATTTCATGCGATAATTGATTTTTTAGAGGTTTTGCCTCTTGAATCGTTTCGCAAGGGATTTTTTTAGCAAACTCTTTCCATGCTGTATAATCGATTGCTTTTTTTGCAAAAATCCCTTCAGAATTATAATAATTTACCGGTATCCTCCCATTCCCCCCAAGAGGTTTTTCTTCAGTAAAAATGACGTAAAAATTTTTATATAAACTGGCTTGATTTGGAAAAGGGCTGTCAACTTTTTTCCGAATAAGATAAATGTCATCTTCCTCTGGTTGGGGTTCTTCTGAATGACCTAGAGCAAAATAATGAATGGGAGCTAATAATCCAGGTTGAGTAGCATTTATGTCAACCGGTGTAACTTTGTAGTCTAATAACAGTTTGGCAAAATGCCACTTTTTCTTCATCGTTGCCAATAAAAAAGGAGTAATCTTAGATTTATCACGTGAGTATCTCTCGCTACAAACATTAATGTTGGGCTTAAGCTCCAAGAAGAATTTAAAAGCATCCATATTTTCATGAATTATCGAAACACCCAAACAAGAATTCTCTTCTGAGGGATCACAGGGATTTGCTCCTGCTTCGAATACTTTTTTAATCATCGCAAGAGATCCACCCCAACCCACCATGTAATGTAATAGACTGGTCAGTTCATTAAGCTCTAATTTAGAATGTTCTATCAAGAAAGAAAAAATTTGATCATTGTTAGCTGCATAGCGGAACATATTCCAAGTAACTTCAATCTTATGAATCTTATGTTGTAAAATTAAATAGCGACATATTTCAAGGTGATTAAGAGAAATGGCGATTGATAAAGGATCAAGGTAACTCTCATCACCGTTCTCATAATTATAATAAGTACAGTTTAATTGCAGTACAGATTTAGCTTCAGATTTTAGTTGCCCTAAAGCAAGTTTTAGTGCTGAAATATTCCCGAATTGGCATGCCGAAAATACGCAGTTTATTAAATCATCTTTTTCAATTTCTTTACCAGAATGAAGTACTCTAGCATAGGCTTCAAGGAGTTCCTTGTGTTTTTGCTCAAGTTCTTTAGATAATTGCTCACGCTCGTTTTGTGTTTTCATATTTTATCACCTCCTTTTTTAAGGTTATTTTAGAATAATGAGTATTGAAATACAAAAGTATCTGAACTAGGACAAGTCAGACTAATTATTAAGCAAGTTTTTTCAAATTGGCAAGGTAAGTCAAGTGTTTAAATTTAATCTCTTCGCTTCGATAATCTTTGCTTGGCGAAACGATTTTTTTACTGCTCGGTAAGCATACTCAAATTCTCCTAAATTTGCCATTGTGCTGATAACCTAGTTTCCCATGTTTTTTTAAGACGTGCTTCTTTTTTATAAAATTCATCACGAACATCTACGAGCCTTTTGCCTCGATGGGCTAACTTAACATGAATTGCTTCTAGGCATTCGCTAAGCTCTACAGTATTATTTTGTTGTGTTAGATACCAGAGGTCGTAAAGATCTCGAGGTTCTGTTCTGGCTCTGTCAAGAAGCGCGACTGTTTTTTCGGTGATGACTTCGCCAATAGTATAGACTAAAATTCTTTCTCCTTCAGGGAGATCAGTATATTCACCACAGCTTTTCAGTACAGCAAGCTCTGCAGGTAGATAAAATATGGTTTCTTTAATCGTGATATCTACTTTAATTTCTTTGCGTGTAGATGTTATGGGAAGTGGACCCTCATAGGCCAGATAAAAAGTATAGCTGGTTCTTGGATAGTTACTTTAAATGTCCATAAAAGTCCGCCCAATCATCCAAGCAGAAGAATTTCCATCTCCATCTAATGCGTTTTTATTTACCTTCCAACTGCGGTATGACACTACTGTAGGCTCTTGATCTGTATAAAAAGCCTCCTTTAAAAGAACGAGTTAAAGAGGTCTTTTATTTTATCTAAATTCATCTCACATGTATCTGAACCAGGCCATATTCCCGTATTTACGCTATATCATAAAAAATGGCAAATTAGCGTTTAACTCAGTTAATCAGGAGAAATATGTCAATCTCGAAATGGCCAATCAATGATCGCCCTCGGGAGCGTCTCATTAAATTTCAAGCGCAGGCACTGGCGGATTCAGAATTGTTGGCCATTTTATTAAGGCATGGAAGTCGCGGATTTAGCGCGATTGATTTATCGCGAGAACTTTTAAATAGGCTCGGTGGCCTGCGTGGGATATTTGCTACCGATTTTATTACTTTTTGTGCGCAATCTGGGCTAGGGCCAGCAAAGTATTGCCAATTACAAGCCGCTGCCGAACTGGGTCGACGCACGTTGCGCGAGGCCATGCAAAACCGTCAGCCGATTATTCATAGCCGCGATGCGCAAGATTTTATGATCGCCAGCTTACGCGATTACCAGCAGGAAGTGTTCGCAGCTTTATATCTGGATAACAAGCATCGGGTGATTCAATTTGAAATCTTATTCTATGGAACCATTAATATGGCTAGCATTTACCCACGTGAGGTGGTTAAGCGGGCATTACATCATAATTCTGCCGCCATGATTGTCGCTCATAATCATCCATCAGGCGTTGCTGACCCCAGCAAAAGCGATATGGAGATCACCTCGTGGTTAAAACAGGCCTTGGCATTGATAGAAGTGAAATTGCTCGACCACCTGGTCATAGCCGATAATCAAGCCATTTCATTGTCTGAGCTGGGGCTTTTATGAAAATAACGCCAGGCTACGCTCGGCAGAACCGCAGCTGTAGACCAATATAACCACCGAAATTTTTATTTGATAAATCTATCAGTGGATTTGCCAAGGTGATCTATGACAGTTTTGGTCGGATATATTCCTCTACATTTGGATATGGAGTATCCAAAAAGACAAATTTAAGTCCAGATTGCTTTGAACTTCCAGCCGTTCGAATCGCTGTTTCAAGGTGCAGTGGTAACCTATATGTTGGATTAAAGTAATGGTAAGCTTTTAATCCCTGTAGCATGACCATGAAATCCTTAGGTGCTATATCGTAACGTTGATTATTGACCCATACAAAACCTTGATTTGATGCGGCCTCAATTTGTAATTTTTCTAAATTTATCCAATGTACACTCATAATTTCATTCGTATCAGGTGGAATAGGAGAATCAGTTTTATCACGTATCATGGTAAGGTAATAGTCTACAAATACATTTACACCATTTGATAAACGAGTTTGGCTATAACCTAAATGCCGCATTGATTGAATATTTTCTGAACTTAAATTTTCACCTGTTTCCTCACGTCCTTCACGTATAACAGTATGAGGGTGATGCTCGTCAGTCTCGTATGGAATTCCTTCAGGAACAATATTCCGAGGAGAATATTGTTCCTTATAAGGTTTTATGCCACCCTTATTTTTTACGATGGCTTCTTCGATGTCATCCATATTTTTACATAACGACATTGATCCTAAATTACCAGGAATGCCATGATTAGAGTAACCTTGAGGAAAATTTAGTATAAGATTTTTTCCACTTATTTGTTTGCGTCGATCGACTACCATTAAAACAAATAATTCATCTTCGGTATTCTTATTTACAATCATGCCCACTGCTCCACTCGGAGCCCAAGGATATACGGTAGCAAAAAAACCTAGTCGGGCTTTACCTTCTTTGCTCTCTTTAGAGTTATCCTTAATGAATTTGCCATACATCGTAAGTTCGGGAGCAATCAATCGTGATGCTAATGTATGTCTGATCGATGCTGTTAAATTAGCTCTTTTATGTAATTCTATTATCTTTTCCTCATTTTCTGCAGAAAGCTTATGCATATCTTGGGCCATTTTTTCTAATGAAAGAGAATGATGTTTCCGGTAATAATAATTAGCAGCAAATCCGCCTAAAATGTTTCCACTTAAAAATAACCACACTGGACTTTTTGTATATGATGAAAAGTAACGATTAAATCTCATTTCTTACCTCTAAAAGTGAAATAAATAAATTTTTCTATAGTTCTAATCAGGTTTTTCGTCCCATTATGTTAGCCAACTCTACAATTTGCAACTGCGAGATAGCCATGTTTTGGGGTATACGTCCTCTGTCCTGGCTCAAATACATCTGAGAATTTAGGTAAAATAAAGGCCTCTTTAACTCTTAAGGACACTATATTGATTAATTGCTATACGAATGCTAATATTGGACAGTTGCCTACTCATACTAAAAGCATGTTAAAGAGAAAGTTCAATGAGAACAACAAAAAAAGCAAAGTCAAAGACCCAATCTTCAGAAAATAAGCATAGTATTGATTATCGTCAGCTAATGAAATTAATAGATAGAGGCGACCTAAAATCTTTGCAAAATTGGATTATGACTCATCAGTCAAAGCCCGGCTTTAATATTGATCAACTGGTTTTATTTCGGGGTAAACACCGGATGCCCCTGGAGTTTTTTGTTCGTAAATACCCAAATTACTTAAAGAATGCCAATCTGAGAGAAATCCTATTCTGTCTGATCGCAATTCATCCCCGGCAAGATAATCTCACACTTCCTAATACCACCACTGTGAATGCCTATGAATTTCTGTTAAAAAGTCCAGAGCTTAAAGAAATTCTTAAAGATATTAAACAACTAAAACATGATTCACCATTATTGTGCTATAGAGATGCCAAAGGTGAGAATTTAATCCACTTTATTGTCCGTGCTCCCAAAGAGTGGGAAGTTACTCAATATATTGGTGAATTAAAAGAGAAAAAAGTTAATATTAATCATAAAAATAATGAGCAGCTCGCTCCCATTTTTATTGCAATCCGTTGTGAAAATTTAAGTGCTTTGAAACATCTAATTAACGCTGAAGCCGATCTGACGAGCAGCACGATTGATGGCTTCAATATTTTAGATACGGCTATTGCGATGGGCAATCGATTAATTTATCAAATGCTCGATCACCAGCTAAAAATAAAAAATATTTCACTAAAACCTGGATGTGTTTTAGTCCAAATTGCCGAAATAGGCGATCTACCCAAGTTGAGACGATTGGAAAAACTGGCTAAAGACTGGGGAATATTAATTGATTTCAACTGGACAAATCCTATTAAAAGACGTTCTGCACTCATGACCGCTGCTTACGAGCGACATTTACCAATAGTTCAGTATTTATTAAGAAAAAAAGCAAACACCCTCCTGCAGGACTATGAAGGACTCAATGCACTCATGCATGGCATAATGAGCGGTGATAGCAAAGTCGCTGAGGCCTTATTGGAAACAGATGATTTAAAAGAAACTCTAACTCAACAAACCACTGCAGGTATTGATATATTACAAGTAGCAGCCGAAAGAAATCCGAAATTAATAAATTCTTTACTAGAAAAAAAAGCCAACATAAATGCCGTAAATGCTGAAAATCAAAGTTTATTATTTTTGGCATTATACCGCCAGGATGTTCCATTAATTAATTTGCTCATTACTAATCCAGCTTTAGACATGTATAGCACCACTCCCATGAGTTATTTAGAGGCAGCCATTAAGTATTGTGAACCATCTATTTTATCCAAACTAATCAACATCCCCAATTTAAATCTAGATATTTTTGAAAGTCATCCAGAAGATCGTTTATATTACACCGCTTTGCAATTTGGTAAAGAAGCACACTTTAAAATTTTGGTGAATGCGGGTTTTGAGCTCAATTTCGCCCAAACATATAATGCCTTCTGGCTGTTATGTCATTATAAACACACAGCCTTAATTGAATGGCTTTTTAAATTCCACTATGCCAAAATAACTTCACTCTCATTTTTAAACGGTTCCCTATATGCGGTTGTTTATTCTGGTAAAAAATTTGTTCTATTTCTTTTTAAGATACTAGTAAATCTTCCTCCTGATTTTTTCAATAACCTTCCTGCTGGAATATTAAACCAATACATCACTAATATGGTTCTTGAATGCGCTAAAAATAATTGGCTTGATGTTGCTTTAATATTACAACCTAAAATAAAATTTTTTATCAGTTCTCCATTATTTATCGACATACCTTGGATTCATTTTTTAAAAGTGATCGCTTATCTAGAACACGATGACCTCAGTTTAGTATTGATTACTGCTTGCTTGGGAGATTTTGATGTGTTAGATATTTTGAATCGCATTCCAGATTGGTCAAATTTCTTCACCAAGAAAAAATCCTCTACGACTACACCACCATCCATAAATTCTAATCTAAGCATATCTCCGCGAATTCCAACAATAATCCCTTCAACTCCTTTTGCATTCTTCACTAAAGAACAAGGGCTAAGTAGAGAAGACGCCCGATTACTTTTGCAAGAAACTAAGCTACGAAGCACAGAAAGTAAATTACCTGGGTGTAAATTCTTCTGCTCTGAATCAAAATTTGTCCCAGAGCCTTGCTCTTGGTTAAGGGGGCAATTGACTTCTAGTCATCCTCTGATAATTCCAATCGATAGCCAAACCCCTAATGTTTATTTATTACTACCCTTATCACTACGTCATAATGAACAAGCAAGCAAACTGTTAGCAAAAAGTCGTTGGTGTTTTAATCCAAAAAACGGTTTGGAAAATCTAATAGGAGGCTATCCAGTTAAGGTATCACTGAAATTGGACGACAATTGTTTTCATTGTGACACGTACTTCACTCAGGAAATTACTGGGCTCGTTGATGATCGGATCTTATGTATCAAATTAGATGCTGATGAGGGTAGAGGAACTTTATATATTGCCGCCCATTTTTTGAAGGGTGGATTTCATCACGGTCATGGGCACTTGCCACCCAAGCTCACACTCGATATTTCACCGCCCACAGCCGCCAATACGCTTACGTTCTCTTGACGTTTCACTACGTAGCAGCCACAGCTGTACAAATATAAAAAAATTATTGTACATATTTGTAGTGAGGAGTTGCCCTGCAAAATATTGATATGAATTTAGACGAATATTTACTAAAAGGTTGCGTCCTCTTGTTTATCTTCTACACTTCTGTTATAAAGATCGGCTCTTAATCACTATTTTAGCCGGAGCAACCGCAATGAGTAGAGTATGCAAACTGACAGGCAGCCGTCCACGGGTCGGCAATAATGTCTCACACGCCAATAATAAAACTAAACGACGTTTTTTACCTAATTTGCATAAGCGCCGCATTTGGCTGCCCAGTCAAAAACGCTATGTCACCTTAAAAATCTCCATGCGTGGCTTAAAATTAATTGATAAAATTGGCATTGAAGCGGTACTTGAAAGGTTAAAAGCGACAGAAACCGGAGGAGTGTAACCCATGGCCAGCAACGTTCGTGAAAAAATTATGCTCGAATCCACCGGCACTGATAAAAAAGGTAAAGCCACTCGTTATTTTTATACCAAATATAAAAATAAACGTAACACCACTGAAAAGCTTGAACTCAAAAAATATGATCCATGGGCTTGGGATGCAGCCACTGGCAAATATGGCAAGCATGTCGTATTTAAAGAAAAGAAGCTGCCTAAATAGTAAATGCCTGAGTTACCTGAAGTTGAGGTGGTTCGTCAAGGGCTTGCGCCATTTGTTATCAACCAAACCATCACTCAAGTCATTGTTCGCTATTCGTTATTGCGCTGGGCTATCCCAGAACAATTGCCTCATATTTTAAAAGACTTAACCATTCTTGATATTCAACGTCGCGGGAAATACTTACTGTTTTCGACAGCGAAAGGTACCCTTATGATCCACTTAGGCATGAGCGGGTCATTACGGCTGCTTAAAAAGCCTAACACGCCAAAAAAACATGACCATGTCGATATTCTTTTTTCCAATAACATGATTTTGCGGTATACGGATCCCCGCCGTTTTGGCTCAATTTTATGGACTGATCAACCCATTGAACAACATCCCCTATTGAAAAACTTAGGCCCTGAACCTTTATCCGCAGCTTTTACCGGCGACTATTTATTCTCACGCTCGCTGAATAAAAAAATCATGGTCAAATCATTTTTGATGGATGGTAAAATTGTGGTCGGCATTGGTAATATTTATGCTAATGAAGCGCTGTTCCAGGCTGGAATTGCTCCCATGATTGCGGCAGGAAAGATCAGCAAATCACGTTATCACGATCTCGCCATTGCCTGCAAAGATGTGCTAACACGCGCCATTAAAGCCGGTGGTTCCACCTTACATGATTTTTTAAACACAGACGGGAACCCAGGGCACTTCGTAACCCAGTTATGGGTTTACGGCCGAGAAGGTAAGCCTTGTCTCAAATGCCAGACCTTGCTTGAAAAAATAATTATTGACCAAAGAACCTCTGTTTATTGTAAAAAATGTCAAATCTGACTCTCTGTGAGATTTATTATTTGCTGGATTTCGCGGTGTTCTTAGGCTGACAAAATGCACACATTGTGCCAATATTTAAGAAGAGGTGGTTATGAAAAAGAAAAAAGATGATATTTTCAATGCTAATTTAGACCAAGAGGAACATTAGCTGCTACCCTCCCTCTGACGGGGGCTAATTAGAGATTAAATAATTAATAAAATCTTGTTTGTTTTGCATGACCTCGCGGCAGGTTTGGCCTTGGCAAATATAGGCATTGACGCCAAATTCAGGTATCGGTTTTTGCAACGCTAACGGTAAATCAGCAGAAGCTGGAATTGGATAACAAAGGAAATTTGGCAAATAATGTGCGGCGAATTCCCGCTGCCATTGCGCCATCAATAATTCTTCACCTCGCAAAATTATAACAGTTGGGGGATGAAGATAAACACGCAAGGCCGATAACAAACTATCATAATAACTGGGTCGTTTGATGATGTGTGGCCATGCTGCTTGTAGAGATTTTTCTGCAATATTTAAATAATTTTTATTTGATAATAAATTTCCTAACCTTAACAAACTTAAAACTGCTATCCCATTACCTGCAGGCAAAGCTTCATCGGCAAATAATTTCGGACGTTGAATTAATATTTCATGGTCTTCGGCGGTAAAGAAAAAACCGCCGCCGGTTTTATCGTAAAAGTATTCACTAAGTTGATCAGCGAGTTGAATGGCTAGTTGCAAATAGCGATCATGCCATCGAACCTGTAAGAAATTCAAAACGGCGTCTAACAAAAAAGCATAATCATCTAAATAACCAGAAAAATTTGCTTTACCTTGTGAATATACCGATAAAAGACGCTGATTTTTCCATAAATGATCGATAATAAAATCCAAAGCTTGTTGTCCAGCGTCAATAAAATCTTGGCGGCCTAATACTAGGCCCGCACAGGCTAACGCTTTAATCATTAAGGCATTCCAACTAGTTAAGATTTTGGTGTCACAGCTCGGGTGGATGCGCTTTTCTCTGGCAGCAAATAATGTTTGGCGAGCTCTTTGATTATATTCTGATAAATCGCTGTCATCACCTTCGGCTAGATAAAGATGCCAATGGCCTTCAAAATTTGGCGGTTGGTTTAATCCATAATAACCTTCTGCAGCAGAATATTCTAATGCAGATAATGTGCTCCTTACCTCTTGTCGATCCCAATAATAAAATTTTCCTTCTATGCCTTCCGAATCGGCATTGAGACTCGCGTAGAATCCTCCCTCAGGGGCACGCAGTTCGCGTAGCGCCCACTGCAAAGTATCTATCGCCCATGCTTGCAATTGCTGATCTGCGTTGATGACAGAAGCATGGAGATAAATAGGTATAAGCTGCGCATTATCATAAAGCATTTTTTCAAAATGCGGAATTCGCCAATTAGCATCAACACAATATCGGAAAAAACCGCCACCCAATTGATCGTTGAATCCACCTCGTGCCATGTGGGTCAATGAATGATGCACCATGTTAATGGCGTCCTTATCCTGCCCGTTGTGATAATACCAATTCTGCAACAACGTTTCTAAATGCGTGGGTAAAGGGAATTTAGGCGCATGTCCAAATCCACCATGAATAAAATCAAAAGTTTTTTCTAATTCATCGCGTGCATTTTTTAATGGTTCATCATTTAAAACCTGTTCCCCTGCCTGAATATGTCCAATTTGGCCCAAAGCTTCGATTAACGTTTTGGTCATTTTTTCTATG
Source organism: uncultured Pseudomonadota bacterium (assembly GCA_963818985.1). Classification (GTDB taxonomy): domain Bacteria; phylum Pseudomonadota; class Gammaproteobacteria; order Coxiellales; family Coxiellaceae; genus JAFEDN01. The sequence goes on from CAWFUJ010000007.1 coordinate 30,585, forward strand.
GTATCGCGTCGTTGATGATAAAAATGAGCTATTTCAATTAAGAGATTTTTAAAACTCGGGCGACCAAATCCTTCTGTCGCTGGAAAATAAGTTCCAGAATAAAATGGTACTTGGGCATCGGGTGTTAGAAAAATTGTGAGCGGCCATCCACCAGGTTGGCCAGTTAGCAATTGATGACTAGTCTGGTAGATTTTATCGAGATCGGGACGCTCTTCACGATCAACTTTAATATTAATAAACCATTGGTTCATTAACGTTGCAATCTCCTCATTGCTAAAAGATTCATGCGCCATCACATGACACCAATGGCATGCAGCATAACCGATGGATAATAAAATGGGTTTATTTTCCTGCTTAGCTTTTTGCAAAGCTTCATCGCCCCATGGATACCAGTCTACCGGGTTATGCACATGTTGAAGTAAGTAAGGACTGGTTTGATTGACGAGATGATTGGAAGGTAAACTCACTTTTTCGATTCCTTGGTTAAGCGATGATATTTTGCTAATAATTCATCCTGAGTTTCCAAAAAAGCTAATGGAATACAATCGACAGGACAAACTTGCCGGCATTGGGGTTCGGAAAAATGTCCGACACATTCTGTGCAGCGATTTGGATCAATTTCATAAATCGATTCACCTTGTTGAATGGCATCATTCGGGCATTCAGGTTGGCAAATATCGCAATTGATACATTCATCAGTAATAAGTAAAGCCATACAGTTGCCTCTTTAGGATATTAATCCCCTCTCCCATCCGGGAGAGGGGATTATATTTTTTTCCATTCTTGTAAGTACTCCAGAACCACCGGGGGAACAAAGGATGAAACATCTCCACCTAACATGATAATTTCACGCACTAAAGTTGCCGAAATAAAAGCATATTCATTGTTTGCTGGTAAAAATACTGTAGCAATTTCCGGCGCCAATTTACGATTCATTCCCGCCAGCTGGAATTCATTGTCGTAATCAGCTGCAGTGCGCAAACCACGAACGATTATATTGGCATCATGTTGTTTTGCAAAATCAGCAATCACACCCGCACATGGAAAAACACTGACTGAGGGATAATCTTCTAATGCTTTTTTTACTAGCGCAATGCGTTGATGCACATCAAGCCAAGCTGCTTTACGCGTATTTGTAGCGACTGTGACAATGACTTTATCGAAAAGCTTTGAAGTTCTCTGAATTAAGTCAACGTGCCCGTTGGTAATGGGATCAAAACTCCCGGGATAGATAGCGGTTCTGTTCATGCGCTGTCTCTCATTAATTTAATATTATAATTTACACAATTAGCTTTTAAATCTGATAGTTTTTCACCATCAGGTAAAATTAGATCTGGAGCTATTTCCATCAGTGGATATAAAAAAAATGCCCGATCCTTTAATCCAATATGCGGTATAATTAACTGCGGCAATGAAATGATTTGATCTCCATATAATAAAATATCTAAATCTATGACCCGTGGACCCCAATGCACAAGTTTAACCCGACCTTGACGTTGCTCAATTTCTTGAGTCAAAGCTAATAATTGCAATGGAAGCAATGCGGTTTCAAGACAGACGACACGATTAATGAAATCAGGTTGATCTGCAGGGCCCATCGGAGAACTCTGGTAACAAGATGAAACTAAGCAGATTGATGTCTCAGGTAATTTCTGTAAATACTCGGTGGCTTTAAACACCTGGAGCAGAGGTTGTTGAATATTACTGCCGATACCAATAAATACTCGTGCCATTACTTCCTCAATTATTTTTATTTGATAATTCCTTTAGCATTTGTTCACGTTCTTCTGTTTGTTCATACCGAAATTTCTGCCACCAGTTAAATATTTCACCATAAGGTTCACCAACTTTTACTCGTAATTCTAAAAAATCAAAAGCCGCACGAAAATAACGATGATAAAAAGTTCGATAAGCTCTTTGGCCGCGTGGCTTTATTAAGTAATATTGTAGCAGCCAAATAGCCCGCATCATCGAGGTTAATCGATGAGGAATTACCAATACTTCCATCTGATTTTTGAGGACTTCTTCAATCGCATGGCGCAATGCCAAGTGAAATTTCTGCTGAGGATGTTCTTGCAATTTTTTCTGAATGGCAGGCCAAAGTAACACCGCCAGCAAAAAACCAGGATTTAAAGATTGCTGTTCTTGGTAACGACGATCCGTTTCTTCCATCGCTATCTCGACAAAGGCACGGCTATTGCCGATATTCGGGAAATCTAAGGCCGCCAAAGTTTGCGGGAAAAGTGCACCGAAATATTGATACTGATTTAATTTCTGATATGTATATTGGGCATGGCCAGTAAAAAACATTTTTAGAACTTCATCAAATAGCCGTGATTTTGCCACATGCTGTAATGTGGTCGATAAAGCACATAATTGACTTTCGGTTTCCTCGTCTATTCTAAATTGTAATTTAGCCGCGAGGCGTATAGCACGTAATAATCGCACTGGATCTTCATGGAAACGTTGGGCAGGATCACCAATAATTCGAATCAAATTTTGCTGCAAATCTTGCATTCCACCTGTGTAATCAACCACTTTTCTTTCGCGCATATCGTAATAAAGCGCATTGACAGTAAAATCTCGACGCCACGCATCTTCTTCGATAGTGCCGAAGGTGTTGTCGGTCACTCGGTTTTGAGGTCCTATATTAACGGTCGGGGCAGTTTGAGCACGAAAGGTGGATACTTCAATAATTTCTTGACGATAAAAGACATGAACTAACTGAAAACGACGGCCAATTATTCGACTATTGCGAAACAATTTACGCACTTGTTCAGGCGAGGCATTCGTCGCCACATCAAAATCTTTAGGAAGTTTGCCCACCAATAAATCTCTAACGCCTCCTCCGACTAAATAAGCCAAAAACCCCGCCTCTTGTAAACTGGCAAGCACTTTACGGGCATTGGTGCTAATGCGATGGTCTTCAATAGGATAATCCCAATGCTTAGGCTGCTCTGCAGCTTTTACTTTAGGTCTTCTGGTAAGACGAAACATTAATCGTTTATAAATCAAATTAGATCCTTGTGAGAATTCAGTACTACTTCCCCTCTCCCGAATGAGAGAGGGAATACGTCGAAATCCTAACATAATATGTCAGCAACAGCCATTGTGTTTGTGCTATTTTTTACCTATAATCAAACCTTCATAAAAACAAGCTCCCTTCGTCTAGTGGCCTAGGACACCGCCCTCTCACGGCGATAACAGGGGTTCGAGTCCCCTAGGGAGCGACTAGGAGCGGAACAAAGGGAGGAGTTTGTATGCAGTCTAAGAGCATCTTTATTTTTTTGTTGATAGCCGCATTGACCATCGCAATAGCTGCCCTATTTTTGACTTGGTATTTTATGAATACTGCCAGTCAAAAAAATATAAAAAAAATTAAGTAAAATTGATCAAAATCCACAAAATTATTTGATTAATAAAGCTGTTGTCAATCTCTCACCTGATGAGCAAAAACAAGTTACATCCATGTTTTTAACTATGTATTTTTCTCCATGGGACGATGAACCACACTCTGCAGAAACCAATGCTAAAGTACTAGCAATGGCAAAAGCAGATATTAGTCGTTATCTGCAACGAACTAATTGGCAATTCACCTATCAAATTTTTCCAGCCGACAAATTAAAAAGTTTAATAGAAAATGCTGACTTAAACGGGTTTCCGCAAATCGACCGTCCAGCGATTATTGTGCATGTCACGCAGGCAAGAATTTTCCCAACTTTGCTCCCCGCCTATAACGATCCTCAACTCGCAGGAGAAGGCTATCCTTTTGATAATTGGATAAACTCCTATGTTTATCCTGGCACCCCCGTGCGTATATTACAAAGATCAAAAGATCATCTTTGGTATTTAATTAAAACCGCTAGTTATTATGGATGGGTTCCTTGTCACGACTTGGGTTTTGTCACTGAGGATTTTATCAGCGGATGGAAAAAACATACTTTTGTCGTTGCGCTACAAGATGGCCAACCTCTATATAATAATCAGTCGCAAGTATTAGAAAAAATGCGCAAGGGCGTGATTTATCCCATGGTTGCCGATCAACAGGGCGATCAAACGCAGATATTAATACCAATTTTGGCGAATAACGGCGAAGCTAAAGGGCAAACGGTGATGGCTGATAAAGCGGGAGTCCACATCTTCCCTATCCCGGCAAATTCTGAAAATATCGCTTCTTTTGCAAATAGTTTTATCGGCGGTCAATATGGTTGGGGAGATTTATATGAATTGCGAGATTGCTCAAGCACAACCTCTAATATTTTAGCAAGTTTTGGCTTGTGGCTTCCACGAAACTCTCATCAACAGGCGATGATGGGCGACGTGATTTCCTTAGCGAATATGAGCCGACAAGCAAAATTGAAAATATTTTCTAAGCAAGCCGTTCCTTTTTTTACTCTGGTGCATTTTCCAGGTCATATCGGCATTTATGTCGGCATGCGCCATGGTCAACCCTATGTGTTACAAGATATTTGGGGAATTCGAACCCATGATTTACTTGGCCGAGAGGGACGAGGGATCATTGGCAAAACCGTAATTCTTCCTCTGTATTTTCCATTTAGCAATAGCAAAACCATGCAAATCGATAGCGCCGATTCTCTTTCCATATTGACGCCCGCATCTTACCTGGACGAACAAAAGATTCGAAAAAACGTTTGGCCATGATTTTCTTTACCCAGGGACTTTCGTGCGGTTCTCTGGATACCGGCGAAGGCCGGTATCCAGGATAAAGACCTAAGATAAAATTGGTCGTTCCTTTCGACAATTGGTTCTTTAGGACTATTTCTTCTCCCTACCTTTCTTTAACGCGCGGGTAATTTCTGCTACGTGTTTACCTTGAAATTCAGCCATTGCTAGTTCATTTTTTGAAGGTTGGCGCTTGCCGTCACCTGCTAAAGTTGACGAGCCATAGGGTGATCCACCGGTAATTTCATCCATAGTCGTTTGGCGTTTTTCAGTATAGGGTAACCCGACAATGATCATGCCTAAATGTAATAATGTGTTATGAAAACTGGTGATCGTGGTTTCCTGACCGCCATGTTGAGAACCGGTAGAGGTAAAGACACTGCCTATTTTCCCTACTAAGGCATCAGCAGCCCAAAGACCGCCGGTTTGATCCAAGAAATTACGCATTTGCGCACACATATTACCGAAGCGAGTCGGAGTCCCAAAAATATAGCCATCGGCTTCAGTTAATTGTCTGGGTTGAATAAAGGGAATCTCCTCAAATTTCTTTCGTGCTTGGGCGGCACCGCTTTTTTCTAATATAGCTTGAGGAACCAGTTCTGCCACTTGATAAAGTGCCACTTCTACATCTGGAACTTGACGTACACCCTTCGCAACCGCCTCTGCCATTTGATGGATATGTCCATACATGCTGTAAAAAATAACTTGAATTTTAGTGCTCATATTACTCCCTGTAAAAAATGATGAAGCCAGCCGTTAAGCCGGGTTCTGTCGCGAACAGTCATTAATCTAGGATAAGTGTCACCACTTACCTCAAGCAGCCTACCCAAATCTTCATGCGAACCACATGTTGCACAATGTGACCATTGTGCGCAGATTTTTATTTGGCCTTGCTCCAAGCGGGGTTTACCCTGCCATCGCTGTTACCAGCAACGCGGTGCGCTCTTACCGCACCATTTCACCCTTGCTAAAGTTGTGAGTGATACTATCAAACTAACAGATTAGCGGTTTTTTTTCTGTGGCACTTTCCATCGGCTCGCGCCGTCCAGGTATTACCTGGCGCTTTGCTCTATGGAGTCCGGACTTTCCTCTGTTTAGGTTTAAACCCAAACAGCGACTGTTTAGCCAGCTTCAACTATATTTTACCGCAAAAAGTTCTCAACAGCTAATGGACAGAAGATCGTAAATTTTCAGAAACCCGGCGCATGTCATCCCCGCGCAGGCGGGGATCCATTCTTGCACCCACCAAAATGTGTGGGGCGAATATGGATCCCCGCCTGCGCGGGGGTGACATGACTGGTCAAGCCGCGGGATGATGGATTGTTTTTGAGATCTTCAAAGCTTGCTCGTAAACATAGTTGCGCTTTTGTTTGGTGATTTTAGTGGCTAAAGCCACGGCTTGTTTTAATGGTAATTCTGCTAATAGAATCTGCAATAAGCTTTCCAATTCTCTTTGTTCTATAGAAGTTTCAACTTTTGCAGCCCCTGCTAGAACAATGACAAATTCTCCCTTCTGCTGATGAGGATCTGCTGACACAAATTTCAATAACTCTGCCAAAGTGTTGTGTTGAACAGTTTCAAAAGTTTTACTCAACTCTCGTGCTAAAGTCGCCGAGCGCCCTTCGCCAAAAGTTTCAACTAATAAGGTAAATAATTCTTCTATTCGATGCGGTGCTTCATAAAGTATGATCGTTCGGATTTCAGTTGCTAACTCAATTAATCTTAGTCGACGCGCGACGGTTTTAGTTGATAAAAAACCTTCAAAAATAAAACGATCTGTGGCTAATCCCGAAACCACCAATGCAGCAATTGCCGCACAAGCGCCTGGAACAGTCACCACGCGGATGTTAGCTTGATGCATCGCTTGAACTAATCGGTACCCGGGATCACTTATCAGCGGAGTTCCCGCATCTGAAATTAAGGCCACTTGTTTGCCACCCAGTAATTGCGGTAATAATTCGGCTATTCTTTGTTGCTCATTATATTCATGTAAAGACATCAAGGGGGATTGAATGCCGTAATAACTCAACAATCTTTGACTATGACGAGTATCCTCAGCAGCAATTAAATCGACAGTTTTTAAAACCTCTAAAGCGCGAAAAGTGATATCCCCCAAATTTCCAATCGGGGTTGCCACGATAAAAAGACACCCTTGCTTACTCATTAAAAACCAAGGGTAATTGTTTTGCTAATGCCATTTTATCACGGATTTTATTCCCTACTAAGACAAATCCTCGCAACTGACCGGAATGATCGTGAAATAAAGCACTTAAATCAGAGCCCTCCCCCTGAAGATGCCATTCTCCCATATTATTATCAGGGGGCGCAGAAAAAATGAGTGGAAAGGCTGGTGTTTTAACGACTATGGGCATCACTGGATAATGTACTGGGTCGCTACCGCCATTAAGAATTTTTGCTAACGCACGCGCACATTGCAACAATGGAGCCACATACATTTGCACCTGTCCATCGACTTCTGCGCAATCTCCTAATGCAAAGATATAGGGATAATTGGTTTGAAGCCACCGATTAACGACTATTCCGCGATTGACGAGAATTCCAGCTTGCTTAGCTAATCCGATATTGGGGCGCAACCCGATTGCGCTGAAGACACCATCGACATTCAGATGTTCACCATTCGATAAAATAAGATCATATTGTTGACCATGGTGATTGACCTCTACAGCGAGGTGACCTAACTGCCAAGTGACTCCATTGTTGGTTAATGCTTGACTGAGCAAATGGCCAATGGATGATGGCAATACCATCGCTAACGGATGATTCTCAGGCGCGATCATTGTCACCTGATATCCATCATTAGTTAAATCGTTAGCAAACTCGCAGCCAACTAAGCCCGTGCCTAAAATTGCTAATTTTTTCTTGTTAGTTAACCAATCACAAAACCCCTGATATTCACTTAAATTATTAACTGAATACACATCGTCCACTGCATCGCCACAGAGTGGAGGAGGAATCTTTTGGGCACCGCAGGCTAAAACCAGCCGTGAAAAACTTAATGATTGCTGATTAAAAGTCACGGTATTATTGCGTGGATCAATGGCGGTGACTGGCGCATGGGTATAGATAGTAGCATTCAGATCAGCCGCCATCGTTTGATGATCAGCAATAATTAACTGTTTAGGGCTTTTTTTCTGAGTGAGTGCTGTTGATAATAATGGCTTTGAGTAAAAGCTTCCATCATCATGGGTGATAATGACTAATGGTGAATGGTTATCTAATTTTCGCCATTCTTTAGCTAGCATATAGCCTGCTAAACCGGAACCTAGAATAACCAGCGTATTCATTGGCATGATTCCTTGGCTAGAATGGCATAAATGCTAATATTTATCCTGGATTCCCGCCTTCGCGGGAATGACATACCTATTTGTCTCATTCCCGCGAAGGCGGGAATCCAGAATAAATACTCAAGTTTAATCAATAATTTTGCAAAGTAACCACAGATCAATTCAGCCATTTTTTTAGTCCTTACTGCTGGAAAAACGATGCACTGCGTCCACCAGCACTTTAACATGTTCAGGTGGAGTTTCTGGCAAAATACCATGGCCTAAATTAAAGACGTGTCCTGGATGGGCGCCAAAAGATTGTAGAATAACTTCCACTTCCCGTTCAATTTTTTCCGGCTCAGCCAATAATAGACAAGGATCTAAATTTCCTTGTAAGGCAACTTGATGACCAATGAGTTGGCGAGCTTCACTTATATCGGTGGTCCAATCCAAGCCTAATGCATCACATCCACTCTGTGCCATTTTTGTTAGCCATTGACCACCGCCTTTGGTAAAAAAGATGATCGGAATCGTTTGGCCGTTGACTTGGCGTCTTAATCCAGCAGCAATTTGCCGAAGATAATCTAATGAAAAGCGCGAATAATCTCCAGCGGATAATACACCCCCCCAAGTATCAAATAACATAACGACTTGCACTCCCGCATCAATTTGCCCATTTAAATAGGTGATAGTGGCTTCGGTCAAACGCTGTAATAGCGAATGTATTATTTCAGGTTGGCGGTAACAAAGGCTTTTAATTTTGGCAAAAATTTTGCTGCTGCCACCTTCGATCATATACGTCGCGCATGTCCACGGGCTGCCTGCAAAACCAATTAACGGAACTTGATCTTGCAAATTTTTTTTAACCAACCGGATCGCTTCGAATACAAAATTTAATTGATTGAGGATGTCGGTCGATGCCAATGCGTTTACGTCCCGCGCAGAGCACAAAGGCTGAGGAAAATGCGGCCCATCCCCCTTAATAAATTGCACATTCATACCCATGGCTGCAGGCACCACCAGAATATCGCTAAAAATAATAGCTGCATCTAAATCAAATCGATCTAAAGGTTGGAGAGTAGCCAGAGCGGCCAGTTCAGGCGTTCGGCAAAACTGCATAAAATCAGGGGTTTTTTCTCTTAATGCACGATATTCGGGTAAATACCGCCCTGCTTGGCGCATAAGCCATACCGGAGTTTTATCAACCGGTTGACGTAATAATGCTTTGATCAACCGCGGGTTGTTGACAGCAGGATTAACTGGTCGGTTGCTCATTGTTATAACCTTTCAGTAACTCCTCAATCAATTCCTCAATGACCCCATTACGTATATCTTCATCTACCAATCCGCCTTCTTCTTTTATTTCTGCTAAACGATCTTCAAGTACCTTGGTGATGGTGCCCGCCGGATAACGTTTTGCAAGCAATTGCCGAGCTACTCGCGGGCCAATTCGCCGGTAAAGACGATTGCGAACATTGACATCTTCCGAAGTGGTATTTAATGCCCATAGTTCTACTGGACCTAATGTGGCAGTCAGTAATTGAGTATGAGTCCCTTGTTTAGTGGCAAATTGAGCTAAAAAAGTAGCTCCACCTTCGCGTGGACCATGCACACGATTTCGTAATGCGGTTTGCGCGGTGTCTGATAAACCAAAAATCTTTGCGGTTTTTTGCACGGCTTGCTCTGGGCCCGCTTCCATAATAAAAATAGAGGTAGCAAATTCCACCATCACCGAATCAAAATCTTCCAGAGATTGGGAAATTAACGCGACTTGCACTTTCCATTTACGTCCTTCACGCATATCTTGAATCACTTGATCGCGCACTGCTTGCACTTTGGCAGTACGATGAAATTCATCAAAAACAATCCGCTTAGGATCTTCGCGCAATTCCAACAATTCGTGCTCGATGATAATCACGATAGGGTTCCGGCATATCTGCCACATTATCTTCGGTTAAATAATAATGTCTGCGCTAATACATAACGCGCCAACATATACATGACCGCCGGTTTGACGATTGGCCGCATCACCCCCGCTTCGCGCAACTTCATCTAAATCTAAGGCCACCACTCGGGCTTCACCTAAATCAAAACGGGTGACTTGCGAAATAATGGGATATTCACGCACCGCACTGGAAATCATTCGCGAATACGCTTGAATTAATGACTCTCCCGTGGGCGTGATAATTTTATCTATATAAATCTGTGATCGCTGGTAAACGGCAAATAGCCGCTACATCGGCTAAAACCGGCATTGCATGACGCTGTGCTAACATCGCTGCATGAAAAAATCCTGCGATAAATAAAGCATCGGTCACTTCCCACCAAGTGGTTTGTGGATCATGGACAAACCCAATTTCTTCTAAAACCCCATCGACATCTTCATCCACATTAGCGGCATAAACATTTGGATTTCCTTCATCTGCTAAACTTTTATAAAGTTCATCGACCACCAAGCCCGACATATCGGCCACACCATCATACGCTTTTTCAGACCCAACCGGGGTCACTAATAATGTTAAAAAATTAACTAAAAAACTGCGTTCTTGAGGAGTGGGAAAACGACAACCCAAGTTGCAGATCAAATGGATTAATGGCGTAGTCAGTGCGCATCCGCAAGCGATGATAAGCCACTAGATGTTTAAGGTTAGGGGGCAAGGCATCTTTAATTAACGAAATTAATCCGCTACTAGACGGGCCAATATCCACGATGGCAATGCGTGGCAAACGCGTGATCCCAGGAGATAAACAAACCGCTAAATTGATCGCATTTGATAAAACTGATTTACCTGAACCTGGTCGCGCATAAAAAAGATCAATCCAAGTGGTTTGAGACCTTGAACCTGGATGGTATGGCCAAGGTTTACCATCTGGAGAACGAAATAAAATAGCGCCATGCGACCAAGGCGAGGCGGGGCGAAAAAGAGGTAGCATTCTTAACACATCAGACAAAGGAGCGATCGACGGCGTGGCCACACTTTTGCTAGAAATCCCCAACATACTGGAGACCACACCTTCAAAGCTGTCACCTGAAATTTCAGAGACATCACAAGTGCCCCAGCCTTGAATGGCGCGCGCCAACATCGAAGACCGTGAGCGTAACAAGCGCATGTCACCCTCAGGTGCCCAAGTCGAGGCAGTCACGCGTAAGCGCACGACAGCGTCATCTGCACTGAGATTAATGTAACTCAGTAATTTTAATGAATCACTAATCAAGCGATTTTGGCGAGAGGTAATCGTCAACACTGACGCAATGGCTGACCGTATTCCAGCTGCACCTAATCCATGGCTTTCAATTAAAAAAGAAATGCGCCAAGGAATATGTGTTTGTAAAGTTCGAGAAAATAACCGCACAAAACCTTGAACTTCTTTAGGAAATAAGTCGATAAAAACCGAAGAATAAATGCGGTCACCAATTCTTGCCGTGCGTAAATCGATATTTTCTGCATCACGAGGCAATAGTTGACGAGCTAAAGATGGCCATAAGATATCAGAAATTTCCCCACGCGCTTCTTTATATTCTTTAATTGTTATTTTATCCCCAGGTAAATAGGGACGCCAATGTCGATCAGTAAATTCAGGATCTGCGCTGCGGCGCATGGCATACACTGCTTCGTGCACTGGCAATACTTTGCTGATAATTCCCCAAGTATTAAAGTCGTTCTCTACCGAACGCACAAATGAATCATGACTTTCACGCAAATCGGCCACGGCAGCCAAAATATTTTGGGTTTGCAAAAATGGGGGGATTTTATTTTTTTTAATATCTTTGATTTTATCACTTTTAGCGCGTTTAGCTTGTTCCGAAGTTAAAGATTTAATCCGAGTCCACAATACTAGATAGACTTCTTCGTGCGCACAAAACTTGCCTAGATAATTAATCCTTTCTTGAAATAAATCGTCTAAACGCAAGCCTAGGCGTTGGGCAGTGGCCTCGGCCGGAGCTAAAATTTCAGCAATTTCGCTTTGGACTTCGTCTTTGTTATAGGAGAAAAAAACTTGTATTGTGTAGCCAGGATTGGACATGGTGGTTTGCAAAGTTTGACGAAGTCCGGCAAGAATATTTTCAAATTCATCTCTGCCAATCAGCATTTGTACGCCCTCTACTCGAAGCACACTGAGTAAAGAACCATCATTGGCTACTAAGACAGTTCGGCTGTCGGCTGTTTGAATGTCGCAATAGGCTGTGGTGGTTTGCTTGAGCAAGGTACTTAACCACGCCCAAAAAGTATTTAAACCACGAAAAAAGTTTTTTAATAGACTAAACATAGGGGCCTATAATAACAGATTTTTTTCCCCTCTCCCATTCGGGAGAGGGGATTAGAAAAAAAGGCCCGGCTAAATCTTAGACCCGCAATCTTTTAAGGCGCTCAGCAACCATGTCTCTAATTGCACAGTAAAGCGGCTGATATCTGGTAACACTCGTATTTTTTTTGATAACTCTTTATTCACTGCGTGCTTATGCACTGGATTGACTTGTGCATCAATTAGCAGATGCCCATATAAAGACGGATTACTAAAACCTTCACCCAATTCTTGTTCAATCACTTGCGAACGGAGACGCATTCCGCGATATGTATTCTTCGCATTTATATCATCAATATTATTGCCACTGGCCATCACTGTAAATAATACATGGCATAATGCATTTAATTCCGCTTGACCAACTTCGGGTAAATAAATTAAAGTTCCCCCACCGAAATCACTCTTCCCCACGGCTTCTAAAAAGAAACATTGAGTGCAAAAACAACAAGCAGTCACCAAATTCTCTAAACGATTATTTCGATAATTACCATCTACATTAACCACTTCCTGAAACTGCTCAACTTGAAAATTGCAATATTGGCAAGTGTAGTGGTCACGTTTAAAAACTCGGTCGGCAAAGGCTTTAAATGCTTGGTCATTCTTACGGGTCATGAACAAGCGCCAATTACTCTCAGTGGCAGATAATTGAATCTCCCTGGCGCTTGTCATCTATTTCCCACCAATTAATTCATGGATGTCACTACCGCCGAGTTGTGCCGGTTTTTGAGCCGCATCGCCTAAAATCGCCACTGAGGCAGTCGGAATCAATATGGGGATTAAAGTTAATCCGCAACCGATTAATAATAAGCTGATACCTTGACTCATTTGAACTTGCTGCGGGTTCTGTTTATGTTGGTGGAATTTGAAAAATGAGGCCATTATAAAACCTATTCCTGCTATCAATGAGATATCAACTAATATTGTTGCCAGCTCTTGAACTGTTGTGTCGATAGTTTTTGAGATCGTTGTTAAGCTCACTGCGGTTGGGATGACGGCTAATGCGATAGTTGAATATCCAAACCCACAAACTATTAAAATAAAAACAATTGTATTTAAAATTTTTCTGACCATATTCATTTCCTTGGCGAATAGTTAAAGTTGATACAATATTTTATCTAGATTTAGTTTAATTGTCTAGCCTAGCCTTAAGGGAAGATTAAATTGAACGCCAGGCTGTCCTGGGACGATGGCACTGTTTCGTAATCACTTATTATTTATGTAAAAAAAAAGGCCCGATTGGGCCTTTTTTCGTGAAATGATTACTTTACTTACCACCAATGAGTTCTTTGATATCGGTACCACCCACTTGCGCCGGCTTACCTGCTGTGCTGCCTAATACAGCCACTGACGCGGTTGGTATTAATATCGGTACTAAAGTCAATCCACAGCCAATCAATAATAAACTTATGCCCTGACTCATCTGCACCTGTTGAGGGTTTTGCTTATGCTGATGGAATTTAAAAAATGACGACATAATAAAACCAATACCTGCAATTAAACAGATGTCGATCAATATGGTCGATAATTGCGTAACCGTTTTATCCACTGATCCGGAAATCTTGGTTAAATCGATAGCAGCAGGTGGCGCTGCCAAAGCTGAGCCTGCATAAAATACCCCTACAAGGACGACCGCTAACGCGGTGGCTTTAATCGCTGCATTTAAGCGATTTTTGTGTAAATTTTCTATTAACATTTTCTACCTCTGTTTGTTATTGTTTAATTCAAGCTTTTTATTAATTTAAGTACTTATTGTACACTCAAACCCTTAAGAGACTATTAAAAAATCGGTTTATTTACTCTATTTTCCCCTCTCCCGGATGACGGCACCAAAAAAAAAGGTCCGTTTTTGGACCTTTTTTTCGTGAGAAATAATGCGGTGTTTACTTGCCACCAATGAGTTCTTTGATATCGGTACCACCCACTTGCGCCGGCTTAGCTGCGGTGCTGCCTAATACAGCCACTGACGCGGTTGGTATTAATATCGGTACTAAAGTTAATCCACAGCCAATCAATAATAAACTTACGCCCTGACTCATCTGCACCTGTTGGGGATTTTGCTTATGCTGATGGAATTTAAAAAATGACGACATAATAAAACCAATACCTGCAATTAAACAGATGTCGATTAATATGGTCGATAATTGCGTAACCGTTTTATCCACTGATCCGGAAATCTTGGTTAAACCGATCGCAGCAGGTGGCGCTGCCAAAGCTGAGCTCACATATAAAGCCCCCGCTAATACTGCAACTATCCCAGCAACCTTTAAAAAAGGAGCGGATGATCTCATAAATTCTTTTGCCCTAAACATCTTCTACCTCGATACGTTATTTACATCAAATTATCTATTAAAATTTATTATACTGATCAATCCTTAAGGGGACATTAAAAAGAACGGTTAAATTGCAAAATCAAATCCTAAAATACTTTGGATTAATTTCATCGTGCCGACCACATGCACACACATAATCCCAGCCAAAATATGCACTAAAGCTTTGCCAACTGTCGGCTGGCCACTATGGCTACCGCTTTTGGCAGCTATGACAAAACCGCGCATGAACGCATAAATGCCTATGATGCGCACCAACATCAGCACCGGCTGCATATATTGGCCCCATCCTGAATTGGTGTTTCCTGGAGCCAGATCGGTTACGCCGCCACTGCCCCAAAATGAAACTAAGAGGGTGCTAATCATCACGGGAGAGAACAGCATAGCCACTCCAGCAATAATGGTCATCATGGGCCCGCTGATACTCATTTGGGAAGACATCATGGTCCGCATTTCTCCGTAACGTTTTAGTTGGAACATACCGCCAATAAATAAACCCAAACCAATCAATATGCTTAAAGTCTGCATGATTTGGGCAATGACTCCAAGGTTTGCCATCAAAACATCAGGCACATTGCCGATATCATTGGCTAAAGCAGGGAAGCTTAAGGCGCTAAGCACCAGCGCTACGCTTAGGGCTTGAAATTGAATTTTAGCTTTCATGCTGAACCTCGTTTTTTTGCATTATGACCTTAAATTAGAAGCGAATATTTTTCCCGCTGGTGGTAATGACAATACCTTCATCCGCGTTAATACTCTGGACAGTGCCGTATTGCGGCACATGATCGCCGACAGCCACTGACTGTGATTGACCATCAGATGCGACAATCCAAGCTCGTCCCGGAACGACCGCTCGCAATTGGAAAGTGATCACTGGCTCGGCAGGCTTCGCGACCGGAGCAGCATGCACTTTTACCTTTGGCTGAGATAAAGTTTTCACTTCATCGGTTAATTTTTGCATTTGACTGACCAATACCATCAAACTTTGGTTCAATTGTTGTTGGCTGAGCCGTGATTGGCTAAGGCTAGAATCTAATTGCTGCACTTGCCTTTGCAATTGACGGACCATCACGGTGTTATTGATGCTATCTTGTTTTAAACCGGTGAGTTGATCGGCCATTTGTGGATCAATCACCGGTTGAGCTGACGCTACTGGCTGAGTCACTGCCTGGACCACCGGCGGTGCAGATGCAGCTGGCGCTTCAGGTTTATGCATCATGCGCACCACCCCAAAAACCAGCGCTATAGCAGCCACGGCACCCGTAATGATAATAATCCGTTTATGATTATCCCATATTGCCCGAAGACCACTGCTGGCTGCTGGCTGCGGTTGCTCTATCAGTTCTTCTGCCGCTATTGGAGTTTCTTCCTCGATGGCTGGCATTTCCAGCTGTAAATCATCATCAACATATTCATCGTTAGGAAATTGATATTCTTCATCGTGGAATTTGTTTTTATCTGTCATGGCATTTACCCTCTATTATATTTAAATTAATTCTTGGCATCGGCGAACGGTATGGTTACATCGGACATAAATAAAATGCCCATCCCTGTTCCAGCCGCTATTTTAACTGTCGGTGGTGTATTAATCGTCTGACCTAATATATCCGAGTACTTCTTACCCACTTGTCCTAAACCAACCATCGCTGATTGGCCAATACTCAACTCATCGCGCACCGTTACTGGACCTAATATCGTGTTCTGAGTGGTCGAACCTGATGACATAACGGCATCAGATATACCTGCTAAGAACGCCGAGGCAAAAAATGTCCCGTAGCGCAATAAATAGTGACTATTGACCTCGCCTGACATCGCGGTACGCGCGGTTTCAGGATCAATGGCCACGGCATTAATGGATACGCTCTTGCTGCGATCAGCTAAGTTCAACATCGTGAACGACAGCATCACCCGCTTATCCACCAAGGTAAATTTACCGAGTAATTTACCGCCTTTATAAGGACCACCGACTACGCGTGCCATAATAGGCGTGCCTTGTTCATCGGTATTGATCGCTGTATCTAATACTGCGAAGAGGATGTCTCCGGCTTTCACTGGTGTACCATCTTTGTCATTTAAGCCCTTAAAACCTGAAGAATTCGCTACAACTGGTTTTAACTCTGGTATCGCGTCCACTCCGGTTTGCGGCGTAAAATTGCTCCAACCGGCCAATAATTTTTGCGCTTGCATCGCCATCGTTCCTTGTTGTTGCATCACCATCTCTTGGCGTTGTTGCTTTGACATTCTTAATTGTTGTTGACGCTCTAATTCCGCTAAGCGCTCATCAGCCGAATTACTGTTAATTTTTGGCATGGTGGCATTAGCAGAAAGTGCTGGTTGAGTTTGCACAATAACTGGAGCTGCCAGCGGCGAGTTGCTCACATAACCTGCTTCAGTCGGTGAAAAACCTGCACGTAAAATGTCGCCTTTCGTAAAGCCAGCTAACGTTAATTCTTCAGACCCCACGCCAGCATCTTTCAATTGTTCGGCGCTGAAACCTGCGGATCTTAATTCAGCTGGGCTAAAACCAGCCGCTTGCAATTCAGCAGCACTAAAGCCCGCGTCTTTTAATTGACCGGCGGTAAAACCTGCCGCTTTTAATTCGGCGGCGCTATAACCTGCAGCCTTAAGATCAGCAGCACTAAAGCCCGCATCTTTTAATTCTTTGGCACTAAAACCCGCGGCTTTTAATTCCGCAGCGCTAAAGCCCGCAGCCTTTAATTCGGCGGCGCTAAAACCTGCATCTCTCAACTCGGCGGCGCTAAATCCTGCCGCTTTGAGGTCGGCAGCACTAAAGCCGGCATCTTTTAATTGCTGAGCAGAAAATCCTGCCGCGCGTAATTCAGCAGCGGTGTAACCGGCTGCTTTTAATGCCGCTAAGCTGCAGCCTTTATCTTTCATGGCTTGCGCTGAGGCGCCCGCATCACGTGCTTTTTTCAATTCTTCGGGACTGCAGGCTGCATTGGTTTTACCCAAAATTAAGTCCGCAGCGAGTAAATCTTGATCCAGCTTTAAAACCCGCAGCTCGTAACTCAGCTAGAGAAAATCCGGCAGCCGCTAAAATTCAGATAGCACTGAAATTCCTGCGGCTTTTAATTCTGCAGCGCTAAAACCGGCAGCCTTAAGTTCAGCTGCTGAAAAACCTGCGGCTTTTAAATCTGCAGCTGAAAAACCAGCGTCTTTAATTGATTAGCAGAAAAACCAGCGGCTTTCAGTTCGAGCTGCGGTGAATCCCGCGGCTTTTAATTCGGCGGCGCTATAACCTGCTGCTTTTAATTCTGCAGCTGAAAAACCGGCTTGTTTTAATTCATCGACGGTAAATCCGCAATCACGCAAAATTTGGCGTCTAACCCTGCATCTTTTAAATCGCCAATCGTATAGCCGGCCATTTTCAGTGAGGGCAGTGTGCAACCTTTGCAGCGTAATTCTAACGCTCTCACCCCAGATTCACGCGCACGTTGCAAACTGTCTACGGTGCAACTTTTAGGATCTAGCAGCAGGTAAGGTTTTAGGGTCCAATGGACATTGATTCGGCGCCCGGGTAATTGACCAAACGTATCGATTGATCCCACAAAACTACCGCGGTTGATCGTCGGAACTGCACTGGTCCCTGCGGCACGGGCTTGTTCAGCTTTCTGGGCATTCTCGAAATCTGCTGTTTGACGTATTGCATGGTGGGGTTGCCAGCGCCGGGAATGGATTCAATATCCGGCGCTCCTGATACATTCGCCGTACCTTGGGCCATACGCGTTTACCGCTGGCTTGCCAAACCAATACCCCAGCTGTAGCCACACCCACCACCGCAACAGCGCGATAACCACACGCAATTTAGCATTACCAAACATATTGATTTTTATTTTTTTTATCTTTCATCACTTTATAACCCTTTAATGTCTAATTGAATTATTTTTCCGCGTGCTGATGCTAAAATAATAGGCGCTTTAGTTAATTCATAAACATTGGTCCCATCCGGACTACGCATAGTCGATAACCAGCTCGGCGATAATACCGTTAATCGAGTCCTTAAAAATAAGCGATCCCCCATGGTCCAAGCTTGACAAGGGCCGCCGTTGACAATCAATTCTTGACTGCCTAATGGGGGCACTCCATCCAAAAAGCTTAGTAATTGTGAGTTGCCGCTATCAGGTAATCCAGTGAAGCTGGGCGCTGCATTCGGGCCTAATCCGGGCAACCGTAAATCGACCCGATAATCTACTTCTTGTTGACCGGGCAGCAAAGTGATCATCACTGGCGTGTTATGCTCTTTTAACATAACTGCTAAATTTCCCGATTGATAGGTATCGATTGCCTGCACCATCAAGGTATTGCCCTTTCTGATCCCAACGAATATTAAAACTCTTGGGATTACCCAAATCGAAAGCCTGCATCGGCCATGGTTCGCCGGTGGAATCTAAGAATACTAATGAAGTCACATAACCGGCGCGTAAACGAATGATGGGTGGCGCAGCCCCAGGGGAAAGATTGACCATGACTGAACTGGAAGTTGGTTTGGGTGGCTTGTCGCCCGGATCAGCCGCAGCGGCTTTTTGACTTTGATCAAATAAATAACGTAAGGTTTTAATTTGATCGGGTGTTAATGGCATCATTTGCCGAGCTGTTTTAGAAAATGCTTCTTGACTCACTTCGGTTTCGCCTAGAGCACTGCTTTTACAGGTGACTGCACTGGTTAATTGGGGGTCCGCAGGCACGGGCTGAGAAGTCGCTTTGGCGCCAAATAACGCTGCCATATCAGGATCAGCTGCGAAGCTATTCAAGCATATCAGCCCTATGCAGGTAGTTAACAAAGTGGTCATGGTTTTTTTCATTTTTCTAATACCTCTATCCGGTTTTTTATCTCTAAGAATGTACATTTTACCAGCAATACCTTAAGAAATCATTAAAAATTAATCCGATACCTTAAGGAAACATGATGTTATAGTCAAGTGTGTTTTATTACCCCCGCTCCTTCCGGGAGAGGGGATGAGGGGACAATTTTTTATTGCAATTGGGATTTTTGTGCCACTGGCAAGAAATTATTAATTGCTATTCGTTCTGGGTTTTCCTCAACTGGTACGCCTTCACAATGACGGTGATTTCCATCGGCATCGGAATGATTTGTTTCATATTGGTCATGCTCACCAAAATTGGTAATTGAATTTTCCACACATAATGTCCACTTAAAACCGCCTTTTGCAGTAGCCGTGGAGCGCCAGTTATTTGAGCGTCGGAAACCATTTTTAATTTGGTTAGAGTTTCTAAGTTGTTGCTTTTCTTCATGGCTTTAAGAAGTGTCGCCAGCCTTCTGCAGTAAACTTGGTAGAGGCGACTTGTAATTGATCTGACCAATGCAAAAAGTCCAAACTAAATGCTTGCCGAACAGCGTTCGCGGTCCATTGCAGCACATGGTCATCCGGAAATACGGGGTCGTCCAATTTGTAGTTATTGACGATCCTGCCCATCGGGGGTAATTGCAAAAAATTGTGGTTGCCGGCGGATTTTTAAGTTGGTAAACAAAAACTGCAGCTAATCCACAATTCACTACCAGGACTATAAATAACGCCACTAAAGCACAGCGATAGCCATCACGATAAAAAGCGTTACGTAATAATACGAAAGATAATGCGTCGTTTTTCATGTTATTTTAGCCTCAAAATCTGTAATCAAAATGCCCTGCGGGGTATCTAACGCCGGAACTCGAGAAACAACCATGGTAACACATTCATTTGACCGTTGATGTTGATCACTGGCACTACCGAAAGTCACTAATATCGGCATTTGCAAACGTGCCACATATAACGACCACCGATTGAGCCTTAAATTTAATCAGTGGTGAGCCGGCAACCACCGCGCTCATCACTAATTTTTTATCTTGCACGGTTTTTAATAAACCGGAGGTGTCTAAAGCCTTAGAAAAAGCGCTTCCAACCACCGCTGGTGAAATATCGCAGATGCGGCATGCTAATTGAGTTTAGATAATTCACGAAATCTAAATTAAACGCAGCACGGGTCGCTAAGCTGGCCCATTCTAATAAATAGGTATTAGTCACCACCGGGCGGCTTAA
Organism: uncultured Pseudomonadota bacterium; assembly: GCA_963818985.1. Classification (GTDB taxonomy): domain Bacteria; phylum Pseudomonadota; class Gammaproteobacteria; order Coxiellales; family Coxiellaceae; genus JAFEDN01. The sequence continues at coordinate 51,243 of CAWFUJ010000007.1, forward strand.
AGGAGGCAGTGGAATCACCTGACCGGTGGTCATACTGGCGTAATATTTTTGTTGTCCGGGAAAAATGGCCTTATAGCTAACGGCCGCTGTCAATAGGGCACAAATGATCAACATGATCACTAGACCCGTTAAAACCCATCGAAAACTATCTCGATATTCAAAGTTTTTTTGTTGTTCTATCTTTTGAGAGAATGACTTCATGATTGATAAATCCTCGATTCTGGGTGGAATTTAAATTTAATTTCTATTCGACGGTTTAAATGATGATTAGGGCCTTCGATGCTGATCGGAAACAGATTGCCATGGCCTCGCGCAAAAATTAAACGGGTGTCGATACCGTTTTTCTTTAAAAAATATAAAACTTCTTGGGCTTGTTTTTCAGTTAATGCTTGAGCGACGTCTCCTTTCTCAGTGGTATAGGCATTGATGGCTACACTGGTGGTGTCATAGCTATTAATCAGCCTGGCCACTACATCTAAATTTTTAACGTATTGCTCATTCACATTCGCTGACTGAGTTTCAAACAAAGCGTCACTGGAGATAACGATGGTCATAGTTTCACCGATTTTGACAATGTCAATTCCACGCTCATTTAATAAATAGTTGTAAAGACTCAGCTTTTGGTCAGCTGTTTTTGGAGCGACAGGCACTATTAAAGTGGCTGGGTCTGGAGCCGGAGCGTTAGTGCAAGCATTCAAACCTATGGTGGTCAGACCGACTAAAGCCAATAAAGTAAATTTTTTCAAACGGTTAACCATATAACTCCTAAGATGTGTTGTATTTTATACACTCTAATTTACCAGAATTACCTTAAGAGAGCATTAAAATATTGAGCCTGGAGGGCATTTTGTACAGAATGGTTTTGCCCCTCTCAAGAGGGAGAGGGGATCATTCTCTGGTAGATGACAGAGGGCAGTAGTTACGGATAAGAATGTCGACGTGTTGGCTCAGGGTACTCTGTTACGATATCGGGACCCTTACCTTGCTTACCTGTAGGAGCGGGACGAGAGTGCGAACCCTTTGCCCAAAGGTTATCTGGCTTGTCGCTGATAGTTTTATGGGGTTTGTGGGAAGATTTACGCGAAATGATATACGCAGCACCTCCAAATTCTACGGTTTGACCCTCAGTGACAACCATGTTTTTTAAGGATCTAGGATGACCATCAAACACAGAAATTCTTGCTTGGGCTTTAACTTCTTCTTGCATTTTGATGAGCACGTCAACAACTTTCATAGGCAAATGCATTTGCCTAATGTAATCAAATAGCTGGGCAACCTGTTCATGTTTTTCCACTTCAATAATAGTTGCTTGCATCGCTGAGGACAATTTTTTAATCAATTTCACAGCAACATTTCTGCCAATCGTGACTATGAATACTTGGGGAGGAGTTGTTGAAGTTTGATAGGCTCGACAAATCTCAGTTAGCCGGCGAAACAGAGCTTTTCTTTCTAAGTTTTCATTTTGATCTTCACCATCTGTTACCCCAACAACAATATGATTAACTCCAGGACTTTGGCCTATAAGCTCGAATATGCGTAAAAATACACCATATAAATTGGTGCCAGAATCAGCTTCCATCGAATCCAAAAAGCCTTTACATCTTTCTAAGGCTTTGGTTTCTTTTATTTTAAAATCCTCACATGTAACAGGAGCTTGCGGGCCCTTAATTGGATAAATAGAGAATTGAGTGGAGGAAGTGGCAACCTCTCCGATTTTTTCAGCAATTTCTTTACTTATTTTTAAAATTTGAGGAAATAAAGTCTCATCAAGAGTTCGGCCTGGATCATTTTGCCAATTCATTGATCTAGAACAATCTAAGGCATAGTGAAAATGAATAGGCTGAGAGATAGCTGCAGTTGGAGTACTTACATCCCCCAAAAGAATCATATGCCCAGTTTTTTCTTCGCCGTCACCGTTTGCTTTAATAATAAATTCAGTTCCGACGGATGTACGCAAATAATTCAGTAGCTGTATAGCAGATGGGAAACGGATTTGGTGCTCTCCAGCGGAAGAATTTTCCTCCAGATGTGCTTGAGGGGATGTAAGGCAGCTAATGAAAAGCTTATAGTCAAAAATCACGACTTGCTTCTGCTCATCGAAAAAAAGTATCTTTTCAATTATAAAGGCAATAGGTCCTTCGGTTTTACTTTCTTTATCGACAATTGAAGCCTTAAAAACGCCGGCAGATAAAACGGCGTGTAATTGCCCATAGTTGAGTTTCCTCAAAATTGAACAAAGCACATTGATGGCAGTTTTTCGTATAGGAACGAGATCTGGCGTTGCTGATAAATCTTCGACTAGACAATCTACCCCAGTAAGATCCCAATCAAAAATAAGGCTTTTTTTAAGTTTCGGATCCCCATATTCCAATAACCTTGCGAAAATATTATAGCCGTCAATGAGAGAAACTGTGCTGTCAGATTCAAATTTCTTTTCTTCTGATGGGGAAGATCGACCCGATCTTTTTATAACAAACTTTAGTTTATCGGTAATATTTTTAGGGGAAGAAAAAATTTGCTGGAGTTGCTCAAAAAAGGCTAGGTTTTTCGTTTTTAACAGCAAGACTCGATTTTTTTCTTCTTCAACTGTAAAATCTTTTTTTCCAGTTAAGGCCTCCAATAAATCCTGCCAATCCGAGTTACTAATTCTTGACATTTCACAACCTCCCTATAGTTTATGCGCTAATGTTTTAGTGTCTTCCAAGGTATGAAACTTGTCAAGTAAAGCAGATAATAGCCTTATTTTTTATTGGCTTCGGCTGCTTCTTGTTTTTTTATAGTAATACTATCAATCAAACGATTAGCCAAGCTCACTAATTCAGTCGAATCTAAGTTGCCTTTGTTGATGGGTGGATAATAAGTACCCTGCTCCATATCACGTACCAATTCCATAGCAATATTCATGGCTTGTTGACTATTTTTACCGCATAAACGTTGTAAATACTCTAATTGATCACGAGTGGTGCCGCGTGGCAATAGCGGTTTGGTAAACGGCTCACTTTTATCCAGCAACACTTTGTTTAAGTATTGATTGGTGCGCATCGGCATAAAAATATTAAGTTCCTGATCACTCAATTCATTAACTTCTTGCATCGCATCGCTAAAACCAGGCATATCTACCGCTGATCCCTGACGCAATTTCTTCAGCGCGGTAATTGAGCGGTCGATCAATGGTAGTTCCTGATGACGTTGCAATAAACCCGTGACATTGTCGACTTCTTCTTCTGGCGCGACTTCTGGCTTAAATATAATAGAGCCCTCGCCCACCAATTTATTAAAATGATCAAAGCTCTTATTGAGTTTTTTGACATCGTTATCGATAGGCGCACCCACTTTGATGAAATGCGTTAAACGCATCCGCTTAACAGGTGGCGGCGCTGCATAAAAGAATCTGCCCCGAACAATCTTAGATTTAAATAAGAAATGTGCTTCACCAGGGCGTTGTTCTTTTAGATCCAGCAAATCGACACGATTACGTTTTTCTAATTTTGCACCCTTGGCATCTGCATAGGTTCCAATCACGTTGCCTGAATCGACTTGGAAACTATCGACGTGAGTCACATAAGATTCGCCAGCTGATTTCATAAAGAAATCCCAAGTTTCGGTCGGATCTTCTAATTTCATACACATTTTAATGTTACAGTTAGCACCAATGGAGGCGGCTTCTTCTTTAGAAGCTTTTTGGAATGCTGGTAAATCTTGACCCGCAAAAACAACTGAAAAGCCAAGTGAACGTGCTTGCGCTGGCACTACTGCAAAGCCTTTTACCGCATAATAACCATATTCGTCCAAAATACAAAGATAAGGGGTGTCGGCATTGGTTGGCTTACTCGTCACTAAATCGGCATAAGTCCCTTCTACCGCGTCTCCTAAACCACTGGCCATCATCACTTTTAAAGTCGCAATAATCACTTTACCCAAATTTGATAATTCTTCTGGGGATTTTTCTAACGCTGGTAATAATACGCATAAAATACGGCGATTTAATACCACGTCTTTTAAATCTACTTCAGCTAAATTAGTACGCAAAATATGGCCATAAGTATCTGCTAAACAGGAAAATATACGGGTTAACTGCATGGTAATAAACCCATGTTGTTCTAATACTTGAGAGACTTGCTGGCCCTTTTTATCCTTGTTATAGCCTGGTAAGTTGAATACATAGTTATTAATTGGCTCTAAAATAGAAGCGGGTAGATTAGCTAAGCTAATTGCCTCTTGGCCATCACGGATAAAAAGTTTATCAATCACGATCGCTTCTAAGCGTGGTAATAAAAAGTAGTTACGGATCGTATTGGCATCTAACAAAATATGGTTAGCATCGCGCATTACCACCAGCACTTTCATAATGGCTTCAACGAAGCCCATCGCTCGGCCTTTCCACATATCACCGTCGGCGCTGGCGGAACTGGACTCCATCATACTAATAATTAACTGCGATAACATGCTCGAAGAACCCGTCGCAAATGGGTTTAAGGTATTCGATAATCGTTTTTCTTGTGGACCCACGACGTCACGGGCGCCAGTCATAAAATTGATAAGCAATAAATCATCTTCGCGCCCCATGGAACGGACCATCGAAAATATTTTTGCATACAGAGAGTTATCACCTTTACCGTCGACATAAATAAAGCCACTGGCTTGTAATAACGCATTATAGGCCATACCAATTAATGCTTCGGTTTTACCACTACCAGTCGATCCAAAGATCAGCACGTGGGTACGCATATCATCGTTGTTAAACCATAATTCAGATTGAGTACTGATTTCATTGCCTAAGAAATAAATACCTCGAGCTTTTGTAGGTTTTCCGGTCTTAGGATGCGGATCATTATGGTCATCAGCACCTGATGCTTGGGGCATACGAAATGGCAAAGAATTTTTTTGGATAAAGCATAATATAAAAATACAGATACCCACAGTGAACAATATTTCGGTTAAAAAACCTAAGAAATACATAATAACGGCTATAGCGGTTAAGGAAATCGCCGCGCCTTTGGGTGTGCGCCAAAAATCGGTCACACGCCGAGTTAACGGACGAGTGTCACGGATAATCTGCTTATAATTTTGTTCTTGGTGCGAGTCTAAGCCACGCTGCCGTCTATTTTTATCTTTTACTGCCATTTTTCACTTTCCGGAATGTATAGAATTTTTTGCACTTCTTCATCCAACCCACTCACTGCTTCTTTCACCATTGGATTCTTTAAAGCACGCTTCATTTTCTTTTCTGCATGCCAATGGGCAAATAAGCCAGCCACTTCGACTACCGCTGTTTGTCTCCCCACACTGTTGAACATATACCACATACGGCGATCAACGGGCTTCAACCATAAAAACTCGGAAGAAGCCAACACACCATCTATTCTGGCCATTTCTAATAATGATGCCATTAACGAACCCACATAAGCATGGCGGAGGGCTAACCATTTAAGTGGCTTCGCTTCTGCATATTTTTCTAACTGTTCTTCAATACCGCTGAAGTCGAGCTTGCCATGTCCAGCTGATGCGGAAATTTGCTTTAAAAATCGATTGGCGATTTCGCGTTCGCGCAAAGCTCGGGCGACAAAGATCACTAATAATGCCTTTAAATGGATCGGTAGTTTTTGCGGGCCACGCCATGGCGCCCCCAACTGCAAGGCAAATATTCGATAAGCAGGCTCGGCTTTCAATTTCCAAACCAGTTTATTATCTTCTCCATCTCCCACTAACAGCATGTCGTGTTCTTTGCAGAAAATTAATGGGGTTTTTGCCATGGCCCAAGGGCCTTCGTCTAAATCTTCTTTTAATAAGTCTAATGATAGAACTGGGGTTATCTGTGGCCAGTTTTGACTTTCTTGTTTTTTCAAATCGTTCATGGAATAGTCTTTTTGGAAACGGTTGTTAGTATGACTAAAATAAGTATAAATCGCTAAAGCACCCATGATGATCATCGACGGATAACGTAGGAAATCACCGATATACTTATTGATAGCAGAAAACTCTTGAAATTTGATCAAATTGATCGGCGTGGTGGTAATATATTCTCTTATATTCACTATTTCTTGAGCATTGAAAACCGGTAAATGTAGCCAGGGCAGCAATGCCGCGAATTTTCCCCACCATTCGGCAATAAATTGTAAAATATGGGTTTCAAAACCACGGAAACCTAACACTGGAATAACAATCCAATCGCGTTTTAGCCACCATAAAAATAAAAACACGCCCACTGCTAATCCAACCATCCAGAAAAAATTGGAGATTTGATCAGAAGGTTGTTGTTGTCCGCCGCCGCCTTTCATTATTACACCTGTTTAGTTTTTTCAATTAATTTTCCTTCAATAAAATAATAGTGTTTATCCTGATACACAAATTCTAAAATATTTTCGCTCCGGACTGAGCCGGGTAGTAATTGCAACAATTCATTGCCTTGTTTATCCACACGTAATGGATGATATTCTCCAGTTTGTATGGCTGTTTCGCTGACCCCAACACACACATAGGCATCGGATGTTTGCATTAATTTAGCGCGTATTGCTTGCTTTATAGCGGTTTCCTCGCGATAAATGGGTCGTCCTAAGATATATTGCGGTAATGCGTTCAATTGGTGTTCCCAATCTCGTAAGTGATGGGCTTTATTTTGGAAAATTCCAATATAAACTTTGATCATTCCAGGCGCTAATTCTGGCTCAATCACCGCTTGGTGATGAGTGATACCCAACATTTGCTCCCGCAATTGCCAAGCTTCCTGACGCATATCCTTCAAAGGTTTCACGGTATTGCGTAGGAATAATGAACTTTCCCAATCTCCAGCGCTCAATACCCGGTCAAACGCTGTGATCATTTCTTCTAGTGCTTGTAAATTATGAGCATCATCCCGGGAATTCTGCGCATAGAATTTTTCGATGGCTGCAACAATATGGTGTTTTTCAGCACGCAAATGCGCCAATAGATGCTGGCGCGTCTGTAATTGCTCTAATTCACTGATAATATTGTTGGTCATTTATATCAGCCAGATCTAAATTGATGTGATGAAACTTGCTCTCTGAGCATGCGTAAAAATGGTTCACCGACTTCTTTTATACTTTTAGCTTGCGCAACCAACTCCTGTGAGACCCTAGAATTGAATAAGCTAGCGCGAGATGATAAGTCAGCTCCAGAACGGTTATTTGCTATAGAATTTCTCATTTAATGCTCCTTTTCCTAATAGTTAAGTATAAATAATGTGTACAAAGTGTACCAATGAAGCTCTATTGTAAAGGATTTTCCTTAAGAAAACATTAAATTTATAGGATGTATAGTTTAACTGATTAATAGGGAGCACTGCTTAAACAAAATCTGTCCTTTACACAGGGATAGATTTATTATAAACTATCCTTAATAGGAGGACAGTTTAAATGCATGAAGAGAATTCCCAGCAAACTTTAAAAACTCTTATTGAAGAATTCCAAAATCGAATATCCATTTTTGATCCAGGTATCTTGCGGATTCAAGATTTTTTCCCAATTCCTGGCAAAATAATGGTTGCGGTTGGGATGAGGAGAACAGGCAAAACTCATTTTTTGATGCAGATTATAAAAGATCTGCTCGAAAAAAAAATAGATATCCATCAAATTTTATATATCAACTTCGAAGATGATCGTTTATATCCATTATCCCAGGAAAAGCTTCGCTTGTTACTTGAAGGCTTTTATTCTCTATATCCAGAGAATCACCAAAAAGAATGTTATCTTTTTTTGGATGAAATTCAAAACGCCGAGAATTGGGCGTTAGTTGTACGCCGTTTTTTTGAAACCAAACAAGTTAAAATATTTTTGAGTGGGTCGTCTGCAAAACTACTTAGTAAAGAAATTGCCACGTCTCTACGTGGACGTTCTTTTGCCATCGAAATATGGCCTTTTAACTTTATGGAATACTTACAAATTAAAAAAGAATCTGTAAGCGAGTTATTAGGTGCGGCTAGTTTAGATAAGCTTAAAAAGTATCTATTCAAATTTCTCGAAAACGGTGGTTTCCCAGAAATTATTAACCTGAACCTAGAACAAAAATATCTTAATATGCCTGGATACAATTCATTCAGTTTAGGATACTCAGCTAGTGGATTTTATACCGGAAGTAACAGTGCTGAAATTGGAATTCGTAGGCAAATTCTGCAAGATTATGTCACTGTAGTTACTCTTAGAGATATTGTTGAACGTTATGGCCTAACAAATTCCCAACCTCTACATTATATGATCAATACGTTACTTAAAAATACCGCTTGCTCGTTGTCGGTCCAGAAAATTTACAACGATCTCAAAAGTCAAGGTTATTCTATTGGCAAAGATCATGTTCATGAATATCTATCGCACATTGAAGATACTTATCTAATTAATTCCGTTTCTATTCATAGTGAATCTATCCGCAAGGTGCATTCTAATCCAAGGAAATTTTATTCAGTAGACACAGGCTTGGCTCACGCTTATAAAATTGGTTTTGCAAACAATAGTGGTCATTATTTTGAAAACCTAGTCTACCTTGATTTGCGTCGTGCCGGCCATAAAATAAATTATTATTTAACTGAAAATCGAAAAGAAGTCGATTTTATTTCTCAAGACAGGCAAGGCTCTTGGCATTTATGGCAAGTTTGTTGGGATATAAATGATCCTAAAACAGTTAACAGGGAGATGTCGGCTTTAGAAATAGCACAGAATGAATTGAAGATAAACGGACAACTTATCACCCCCGATTCTTATCTAAGTCAATTTTTGCCCGCAATTTCTCGCTGAGTACAGCAAGAAATTGCGGTCTGTTTTTATGCTCCGCTCGGCGGAGCAGATGCTTCTAATGACGCCATTGTAAGTCTTTGATTTATAATGGCGTCATTTCTGATATTTCCCCAGTTTTTGGGGTGGGGTGCTCGCAATGAAGGGGGGAGCGCTTCGCGCTGCTCCCCATGGCGTAGGGAATTTTCTTCGAAAATTATTTTTTAAATAAACTAGGTCTGTCATACCGGCGAAGGCCGGTATCCAGAATAAATATCAGTCTTTAATCATACATCAGCTCGTCGAGGGGGACTAATTCGCGGTTGGGGCTGGTTTTGACCAGCTCATTTAATACATCGGTAATGCATAAAAGTCGCAGAATATCGGGAGTGAATTCATCAAAAATCACTTTATTACCCAGTAAAGAGCCTTCAGTTTCCTCAAAAGTGGCCCCCAGGCCGTATCCTAGGCATAAAGAAGATAACTGATTCGCTCGCTTGGTCAACCCCGGAAGAAGGCCTGTCGTTGAGAATATATCTTGGTAAGAGATAGGCTGATCTTTAAAAGTGAACGTCACTTTTAATTGTTTAGCTATTGCAATAAGTTTTTTATCAATTTCCATCATACATTATTCCAACCACCAGGGAATGGCTATTTTACGTTTTCCTGCTAGAGAGGACCTTAACCAACGCAAAAACACAATGGGGCTAAAACCATATCTATTTAATATAGTAAAAAATATCATAGCGACGAAAGCCACTACAAAAGTCCATATCCGAATGTGTAGTAGAAAAATCACAAATGGAAAGGCCGCCTTTCCGTCCCAGATAAAAAAACGGATTGACCTTGCAGTATCTCGCCAATGTGCTTCTACTGGTGGTTTCATAATATTCAGGTTATACTAGTGGTTTTAATGTTCTCTTAAGGTTTATACTTTACAATACCTGTACTTAACGTAAACAAACATTGAAGTTAAAACCCTTAAATATTTATTAATATAACATGGTAATGCTATGAAAATCAAGAACATCGTCCTTATCGCCGGCAGTTTACTGCTTGCAGGCTGCGCTCAGACTACTAAGCAAGAGGTGAACCTCCATTATGTGGCCAGTAAGAAAGCGCCTCCAGAATTAAATAATCAGGACGCACAAGTTCAACTAGCAGAGGCAGCTACCTCGGTAGGTAAATCACTCCAACAATTATCAGCAATGCAGATGGCAGTCACTCAAAAAGCAGAAATTCCCGAGATCGATGCGAAAGCCACTGGCATGACCCAAATGACTTCGCTTAATTGGTATGGCCCAGTATTGCCTTTACTTGAGCAAATTGCAGAAGCGACTGGCTATAAAGTCAAAGTCCTGGGCGATGCGCCGGCCATTCCGGTCATCGTATCTATTGCAGTGGAAAATCAAGTGATTGCAGATATTTTGAGGAATGTCACTTATCAAGTGCATAACAAAGCAAGTATTGTCGTATATCCCGCTAAAAGAATTATAGAATTAAGATATTTTCGCGTATAAAAAATAGACGAACGTTTCGAAAAGAATAGAGGTAAATGGTAATGATGATTTTAAATCGTTCTAAACAATTATTAACCAGTGCGGCCGTACTCCTGGTCCTGACTGGTTGCGCGCACTCTCAAGAAAACGGTGGCCAATCTCAAACCCAAGCCTCCACCAAAACTAGGGCTTCAACGGTAGCTCCTCCAGTTGACAATGGTCCTCCACCTTTATATCAGACCGAAAAAATTGAAATTTCAGATGTGGATATCGGCTATGTTAAAATCGAAGCCTTCCCAAATAACAATTCTCAAATTAATCCGATTCGCTGGCAAGCATTATACGAAACGGCCTTATCATTAGGCGCCACGGGTGCTTTAGCTTGGCGTAGCGAACAAATTGATCGATCTTTAGAAAAAAATCAAAGCGAATTAAATCAAGTTTTTGATTTTAATCAATTATTATTAAACGATAATGTTTTACCGCCGGTGTTAGTTGAATCTGATAATAGTTTAAACTTAGCCAGCGATGATTCCATTCGTTTAGCCGCAAAAACTTTTCAAATCATCACCCCAGCCAAATTCGTGAGCGCGGCCCCTTCTTGGCGCGCTTATTTGTGGATGAGCTTTAAGAGGCCACCTGTTCCAGATAGAACCTTATTACCAAAAAATAAAGCGGAAGCCGAACTTTGGAATCGCTTTATCCGTGAAGGCTGGCAAAATGGTATACAACAAGCCAATTCAATTTTTGCTAGCAACTTAAACCGTTTGCGCCGCGATTATAATGGCATGGTCTTATATCGGAAAATGCTTGCCCAAGGGATGGTGAGCGCACCTTATGTTGCCAAAGCCGACTTAGGCGTGACCGGCGATAGCAAACAAATGCGAGTGGATGACCGGGTATTACGTATTACCGCACAATCAGAATTGCAAGTTGACAGCTCGAAGTGGAAGCCAATTTTGGTCAATCCTCAACAGAACTTACAACCATAAGGTAAGCAACATGACCGAGACCAATAATCCATATTTATACCCAAACGAACCAACGCGGTTCGAGCCTAAACACATCGATGATTTGTTGGTATTCGGTCACCATATTGGCGCTTCAGATATCACTATTCAAACTAATGAGTCCATTTTTGCGGAAATTTATGGAAGATTGTATAAAATCACTAACCGTAAATTATCCAATGCTGAGGTGGGCGATCTATTGAATGCTATTTATGGTCCTAATGGCACTACCCAAATTATGCGGGGTGAGGACTTAGATACCCATTACGAAGTACGCCCCAATCGTCAACAAAGATTTCGCCATCGTGTGAATGGCACAGGATGTCATGTCGATGGCCATGAAGGCATTCAAATTACTATCCGGACGATTCCTTCAGCCCCACCCTCCCTGGCTAACCTTAATTTACCGTCAGCTGTGGTGGAGGCTATTGCCCCACAAGAGGGGGTTATTTATGTGACCGGGGCAACAGGTTCAGGTAAAAGTACCTTATTAGCCGCTATTATCAAGCAATTAGCGGAAGAGCCCGATAGTCATCGCAAAATTCTTACTTATGAAGCACCCATAGAATTCGTCTATGACAGCGTCTTCAAACCCTCCGCCATTATTAGCCAAGCGGAAATTCCACGGCATTTGCCAAGTTTTGCTGCCGGCGTACGCAATGCGTTACGACGCAAACCGAGATTGATCTTGGTGGGTGAGGCCCGTGACACTGAGACCATGAGCGCGGTATTAGAAGCGGCGCTGACCGGTCACCCTGTTTATACCACTTTACACAGTAACGGCGTCGCGGAAACCATCCGTCGCCTAGTCGGCAGTTTTCCCCATGAGGAACGTTTAGGCCGTACCATCGATATTATCGAAACCGCCCGCCTGATTATTTGCCAACGTTTAGTGCCTTCCATAGACGGTAAGCGGGTGGCCATCCGCGAGTTTTTAGTATTTAATGAGAAAATTCGCGATATATTGCTAGACAGCGACCCTGAAAAAGTAACGGCCACCACTCGCCAATTGGTCGAAGAATATGGCCAGCCTATGATTATCGATGTGAATAAGAAATATCAAGACGGACTCATCAGCGAACGTATGTATAAAGTCCTATCTACCCAAGCCAAAAATCAAGATTAAACCCTCTCAAAGCCCCTCTCGGAGGGAGAGGGGAATATATCCCAATTTTGTTCATTGCAGTGAACAATAATTAATGATATCATTCAGTATGGACAGAGAAGCTCTAAAAGAAATTATCGTCAGTCAACAAGACCGCTGTCGGATTACCGAAAATTTAATCGAAAGAACCCAATTTCCTCAATTGGTTGAGAATTTTTCACTTCCTCATACTATTGTGGTAATGGGAGTTCGTCGCTGTGGCAAGTCAACTTTATTAAACCAGTTTTTACAAAAACACTACCCTGGCCAATTCTATTATTTAAACTTTGAAGATGAACGTCTGCTCCATTTTAAAGTGACTGACTTTAATCTTCTGCACGAAGTCTTTATCGAATTATTCGGAGAATTTAAAACTTTCTATTTCGACGAAATACAAAATATAGAAGATTGGGAAATTTATGTGCGTAGAATGCAAGATTCTGGCTATAAATTTTATATAACTGGTTCAAATGCCTCACTTTTAAGTAAAGAAATGGGGACTAAATTAACCGGCCGTCACATAGACATCGAATTATTTCCCCTTTCATTTCACGAATACCTAAAATTTTATCAAGTTAGCAAATTAAAATATGACTTTCATGACATCAAAGAACGAGCTTTTTACAAAAATATTATAATCTATTTTTAGAACAAGGAGGTTTACCCGAATATCTTCACTATTTAAAAGCATCTTTACTGATTCAAACCTATGAAGATATCTTATTTAGAGATATCGTTAACCGCTATGAAATTAAAGATATAAAAACTCTTCGTGAACTTGCGCTGTATTTAGTAACCAATATGTCTCGACCATTTTCTTATAATAAATTAAAAAACACTTTGGGCTTAGGCAGCGTCAACACGGTTAAAAATTATATTGAATATCTAGAGCAAAGTTATTTAATACTGACAATCAATCAATTTTCTTTTTCTCTCAATCAACAAATCATCAATAATAAAAAAGCTTATATGATAGATAATGGGCTTGCTAATGCGATTTCTTTTCAATTCTCAAAAAATAAGGGACAATTTCTTGAAAATTTAGTTTTCTTAGAGTTACGCCGTCGTTATCAAAAAATTTATTATTATAAAACTACCAATAATTTGGAAGTAGATTTTGTCATAGTAAAGGGTCGTAAAATCGAAGAATTAATCCAAGTTTGTCATGATATTAGTCACGAGGGAACTCGAAAAAGGGAGATTGACGCTTTATTAAAAGCCTTAGATGAAACGAATTTAGAAGGCGCACTTTTATTAACGGATCATCATCAAGAAACAATCAACATTAATAAGAAAATTATCTCTATTAAACCCGTATATCAATGGCTATTGGAGTCTTCTCCCTCTCCCTTCGAGAGAAGAATGGGGTGGAGGGGATAACTATATCAATGTAACACGAAAACCGAAAAGCACCCATTTAGATATACGGGAGAGGGGAATATTCAATTGCGATTTTACTGCTATATGATACAGTTAATAGCATGAAAATCATGAAATCTTACCGGCATTTAATCCCCATTATTGGCTTTCCCTTGTTTGTCATTTGCGGAATCATAGCCTGGTTTTTTACCCAGCCGTTGGTTCAATTTTATAAAATCCACTGGTTGGCGTTATTATTTGCACTTATTATTGCGTTCAGCCCTTGGGGAAATAAGCGATTGATTGCTGAAGAAAATGAACTCCCACGACATAAGCCTTGGGCTTGGCTGGCACGTATTGTGTTTCTTCAAGTTTGCTTTTTAGCATTATTTTTAGCGATTTGTACCGTATGCGGTAGAACTGCGCCGGCGCTAACATCCGCTCACGCTGCAGCATTCCAACAGACTACTACTCAATTATTGGTGTATGAAGGTCTATTTCCCTGGGCCTTTTTTGCTTTAATGGCAGTCATGTTCGGCTATTTAAGTTATTGTCGGCGGCAGGATGCTTATTTGGCCACAACCTTAGATCCACTCATACAAAATTCTCTAGCGATCGTCAGCGTGGATTTTTTGGGACGTACGGCCTCGATTATTGCTTATGCTAGCACCTTTGCCTTAGTGGGTTTGTTGTGGGCGAGCGTTTTGACAACTACCCCGATCGTCACTGGTTTTTCTCTCACTCCCATCTTGGTCAGTACAATATTAATGGTCATCACCCTAACCAAGATTTTTCGGCGCAATGTCACTCGCGCTTTGGGTAAAGAAATTCCGTTAATTCCGGGTCTATTTAGCTGGGTTATTTTTTTAGCGGTTGGGATTTGGCTGATCAACGGGTTTTTAGCCCCATTGACTAACATTACTTTAGCCCCTCCAACTTTATTAAACCATTGGATTAACCAGCCTTGGCTAGATTTATGGATGATTTTTGCCAATAGCTGGTGGTTATTGTGGATGCCGTTGATGGGCGCCTTTATTGCCAGGATTTCCCGCGGATATAAAATTCGCGAGGTCATTTTAGCAGTATTAGCATTGCCATTTATAGGAAGCTTGGCGTTAGGATTTACTCGCCATTTAAGTTGGGAAATAAGCCCGCTGGTGGTCATTTTTATTGCAGCCTTAGGATTACTAGGCTTGTTGCTGATAACCCTCCGTAAGCGCGTGACACCCATGGTCGTCCTTTGTTATCTTCCTCAGCAAGATCATTATAAGTTTCGATCTTATCGTTCAACTTTTATCAAGGTCATTCAGATTGCGGTGATTTTTTTATTTATTTACTTACCGGGAGGGATGACCCTGGTTCAATATTTTACCTTTACTATCACGTTGCCACTATTGCTTATCTTTGCTATAGGTTTAGCGGGTATATTTACCTTATACCTCCCTTGGAAAAAGGGAGGTTAGTAAAGTTTAATGTTGTGGTGGTTGAGGTTGTACGGGAATATCCATTTGCTTAGTTTCGCCAAGTTTCTTATTAGCCTTCTTAGCCATGGCGCCCGAGGCTTTAGCGGTTTTTTCTGCACCACTCGACATACCTTGTTTTATTTCTCCGGCCATCTCTTTCGCGTTCATACTATGCGACGCAGGTGCACCAATCCAGGTCATAATGTAATCTGGCAACTGATGAATCAAGCTAAAACAATTGGTGGTAGCGGTATACACCAGCATAACAAATATCGACAAGAACATTGGGAATACAATCAACGCCAAAACCAATGGCATTACCCAGGTACTGCCTACCCCACCGGCCATAACATTACCCATAGCCACAGCAGCGCCGTTCAATAAGACATCGCCACTTGGCGCGCCACTGATTGGTGCATGCATGTAAAAGATATCATTGGCAAAGCCCGCAAAGGTATAAAGAATGATACTCAGCGAAACTTGGCACAGGATCATTCCAGCAAACAAACCGATCACCATCAGTGCAGGGCGTAAAAATACCCCTAGCAATAACATCACTGCTTGCGCCGACCGGCCCAAAAAGTCATGGTTTTCTGGATGGGTGATGCCCATCGCCACTAAGGGTGCGGCCACCATGGCTTCAATGACGATAATAATCCAGCCGATCACCCCAAAAGTAAACAACATATAAGGGTACAAGGGTAAATAGTATCCTAGAAAAATACCCAAACTAAAGAACGCTGCGGCAGCCACCAACATAATTGGTTGAATCCAGTCAATTACAGATTTTATACTTATAGCAGCTGGTTGAACTGCACTACAAGTGGCTGCAGGGATCATGAGTAAGAACACTGAAAGGGCCGTTCCCAACCAAAGATTACTACCAATAGAGATACACACCATGCCCACATTATGCAACCATAAAATCGGCTCAGGACCAAGGCCAAGCGAACCTGTCTTAGTGCTAAACAGCATAATTAAGGTCGAGATTTCCCCAACGACCGGCAAGAATATTGCGAATAACCAGCTTAAGGCACTCTTTTTAGGACTGGCCGCCTCGGCGGTTGCGCCCGCCTGAGAAGCTCCGCTAGCAGCAGTAACCTTCACATTAACTTTGAAAATATAGCCATTCTCCCCTGGTGTTTCACTGAGTAATTGATTAGCGGCGGACTTAGCGTTATCACTAATATTTTCACTCGGTGGATTGATCTTGGAAGTGGTCGGAAGATAATTGCTTAAAGGAGCCGGTTTCTTCATTAACCCGTTATAGGCGCCCTCGACCCGCAATAAATCCCAATAATACCGTCCCGCTGTCATCCAGCCATCCTTCTTGGCTTGAGGAATAAATTGGAGTGCTTGCTTGGCATCCTTCCCGCCAACATCTTGACGAACCAAAGGATTAATTAAATTTGCATAGTTAAGCAATGCACCCATCATCGCATCGGTCGCATAATCGGTATCGTTGGTACTTTCCAAACCACTACACACTGAGGAAGAAAGATTGGATGCCCCGGGTGGATGAAGGCAAACATATTTTTTGACTGCTGGTAATAAAGTATAAATCATTTCCCGCACTGCCAAACGGGAATAACCGCACTTGGTATTGTCATCACTGGCAACGCCGTCTTTGGGAGGAGAGCACTGAAGATTAGAATTGCTGGCAATTGAATTCCAAGGAATGACACCACAACCGATGTTGTTAGAGCCATCTGCATTGGGAAATTCATATTGAGAGTCAATTAAATTTTCATTAATGCTGAATTGAGGACCCGATAAATTAAAATCGTTAGGTTCTGAGCCTTGGTCTTTTTCCGAATCAATCGAACTTTGAACCATGCACGCTTCCATGGCCATCACTTTTTGTATCATGCCTAATTTATCAAAATTACCAAGACTTGCTTCATTAGTTTGAGAGCCTAGGATAGCATTTGAATCTGGACCACTCACTAGACCGCCGGAACTGGCACCCCCATTTTTAAGATCAACCATACCTGGATTGTTAGCCGGTTGTGACCATAAACTTCCGCCACTGTTCATATAATCTAAGCCATAATCCCAGACTTGATCGGCCAATTTCACCCCTTGTACTACTACTTGCATTACAATGCCTTGTAACAAGGTATAGCCAGTAGAGGGATTTGGAATTAACAAACCAAAACCAAAAGCCACGCGCAATAAAATTAAAGGCACTTTATTATCTTGCTGCATAAAGCTACCACTGATTGCGCTCTTAAATACCATGGTCAATACCGTAAAACCTAACCAGCAGCCGGCGACCACTAACAAACCTTGATTAAATTGATACATCAATTTACCGAACATTTGTCCGGAAGTGCCGTTTAATACCCCAGTGACACTGCCAAATACAGAGGATAAATAAGCGATGGATAAATCAGTTTTACCGGCCACTGCCACGCTAGTAATAGAAGGATTAGCAGCATCCGCTAATGCAGCTCCTGAAAATAGCATCAATAACAATAGCGTAGGTAGTAACCATTTTTTCATACATGTTTCCTCGCCGGACTCTGGCTGGGAGCTTTAGGCTGATTTTTTGAGTTTTTGGAGTTTAAAAGGTGCTTCAACCATTCTTCAAAAGTGCACCCCAAGCGGCGTTGCTGCATTTGGAAACGGTTAAAATGTTCACGAAAACTGTAAGCGAGTAATAAAAAAGTTAGCATCAGGCAGACAAAACTTGATAAAAAATGACCAGAAAAGAATATATAGAGGGTATAAATAAACATGGGCAAGCTAAGTAACGAACAAATTAAAATAATTTGACGACTATTTTTAATACGTTTTTCCAAATCAGCTTCGCTAAGGCCTAAGCGCCTCATACATTGGGCAAAGTTTTCTTTTTTAGGGGATGACTGCGCTACTTTGTCGGTGGTGAAATTGCTCACGACTAATCCTTGGATCATTTTGGCATTATCCTTAATATGATCAGTTCCGACCCACCCAGAGACATTCCAACCAGCAGCAACGCTTTTTTTGATAACTCTGAAAAAACCCATACTGTTTCCCCTCAACTCTTTGATTTACTTAATGGTTCATTCGTGCTTACAATGGATTAGCCACTAAAATATGAACCTAATGGTTGATATCTTAACAGGGTAACCTTAAGAAAGCATTAAGAAAAACGTGTTAGATAAGTCATTTATTTAATGATACCTTAAGGTTTGGCAGTTACAATAACTCACTTAAAGGAGAAGAATATGCCTGATTTAAGTTTTGAAGCAGTGCATCAATTTTGGCGCAATTATCAAGATCCGACCATTTATCGGGTGATCAGCTTTATGGAAGGCGTGGAAGATTGGACTCAAGATAATCATCCCGAACTGGAAAAAGCCATTAAAGCGCTGGGCAAGGCTTTGGATAGCATCGAGAATATCGATCTCCAGCAAGAAGCGCCGATTGTCGAATTGGTAGCACACATGAAAACCGGGCGCGGGTTACGTTTATTGATGTGTTTAGATAACGCCTACCCAGGCGCTGCAGCCAAAGTACTGATGTATGCAGAAGAACACACTCAGTCAGAACAAGATAATCCGGGTATTTTTCTTCGCCGCAATATCGTTTTTGAACGTTTGCGATTATTAGGACGGGTGTTTGCACCTGATCGTTTAAAGTTAGTTTTAAAAGCATTAGAGGATCGCGATTATGCGTAAACGGCCGTTGTTATTATCCATAGTCAGTTTAGGTTTGTTAAGCTTAAGCAGCTATGCGCTTGCCGGTGATATCACCGCGGTATTACCACCTAATGATACTTCCGGTTGCACCGCATTAATTCAACAAGGGGATTCCGATCCTGCTATACCAACCTCTGACTTACATACGTTACAAATCTGTATGAATAACTGCGACACTTTATATCGCCCCTTTGGCGACCAAAAGCGTTATACTGACATGTTAGCTGGCACTGCTTATTGCAGAAAATCCCTCAATAATTTATATTTTTCCAGCATTGCCCAAAGCATTAATGACGACTTAGATGTTCGAACTCAGCAGCAAAACGCTGCCAATCCATATTCACTTATTGAGCAAATCAAAGCGCAACAAACTAAAGCCAAGCAGAACCAACTGCAAAATAATGCTAATTCATCTACACCAGCACCAGAATCTAGTGAGCCAACAACTCCCACTAATAAGGTAACGCCACCCCCTGTTTCTACTGATGGTATTAATTGGTTTTGATATTATTAAATAGATAAGAGATAAAACAACATGATAAAGATTAAAAAAAATATATTATTAACAGCCTCTCTTTCTGCCTTATTAGCCAGTAGTTCCCTAGCTTTTGCTAATAATACCGGCAATCCTCCGCCTACTGCGGACAATGGCGGCCGAGTGGTCACAGCCATTCAAGAATTGGGTAATAAAATTGAATCTTTAGCTAAAGCCAGTGTGAAGTCGATTAATACGATTGCTTATCAACTTGATAAAAGCCTATCCGCATCCGTACTGTTAAATACTCAGCAAGAAAGTATTCAAAACCGCACACGCGACAACGTTCAGAAAGATACCGACCGTGCAATCAAAATTGCATTACAACCATTTTCTGATTCAACTGTTACCTATACTAATAGTTCGCAACCTGAAGTTAGAAAAATTCAAGCTGAATCTAAGGCGCGTGAGAATTACATCAACCAATTAAAAAATTTAGAAGCCAGCGATAGCATTTATTCTCTGGTACAAGGGATTGAAGTCAGTTCGTTTTGGACGCGAAAAAACCTTGGAAATCCGCAACGTAATGATGATGCATTTAATTTCGCAGCCTTAATCGGGCCAGATGCATACACTGCAGAACAAATTAAAAATAGCCAAAACTTTATCGGCTTTGCCACTAAACAATATCAACCGTTCACCGATGGATTGAATTTAAGTCAGTTACGCAGCGCGTTGACCACTTATCAACGGCAAGGGACTAAAACATTATCGCAAAAAATCGATGAATTTCGCAAAAATGACGCTTATAAGAATTATCAAATGACGATTCGTTCAATGACCGCGGCGCGCTCGGTATCAACTGAAATTCTTTCTGAGATTGCCGCAGAACGTAAACCGATTTTAACTTCTAATCCTGATACAGACTTAGCTGGAATCAGCCGCGCCATAGGCGTAGAGCCCAAAATTATCGAGGTTACCGGTGCTGACGGACAAAAAATTTCCATGTATCAATATGCAAGTCCATTGCAGATTGCCAAATATCGTGCCAATTATCGGCTTAATAATGCCCAGTGGTATCAAGAAGTCGCCAGCGATTCGATAGAAAATTTGCAAAGAAAATCGGTGATACTGCTGGCGGAAATCTCTAGCCAGTTATATCAAAATCATTTAGACCATGAAAAAATGTTGGGCGCTTTAGCCATGGTGAGCTTACAATCAGGGGAAGCGAGCTCGTTGATGTTAAAAACTCAGGTACAAGCTGTCAATACCGCCATCGCTAATTTTGCAGGAAGTGCCGCCACCACCAATGCAAATAATGAATCAGCCTCAGGCAATTCTACTTCTGATTATAGTGATATAAATTCAGATAACTACAAAAGTAAAATCCCAGATAACATCGACACCAGTAAATATTGATTAAATCCCCTCTCCCGAGTATTTTGTCATCCCGCGACTTGATCGCGGGATCCATGCAATGGCAGATTCACTATGGATATCCTCTCCGAGGACAGGCTAGCGGTCAGCCGCGGTATGACGTATTCCTCTCAAAAAACAAGCTATTGATCTTAATGATGATACCAATCGAAATATTTTTTTAAACCCTCTTCTAATGAAGTAAATTCATGCGAATACCCTGCCCGGCGCAATGAATTGATATCAGCTTGCGTATAGCTTTGATAGGCTCCTTTTAGATGCTCAGGAAAAGGCATATAGCGAATATTGCCTCGTTTTTTTAATTGTATTAACGATTTGGCCAAATCATTAAAGCTTCGCGCTTGTCCTGTACCCACATTAAATATACCGCTTTGCTTAGGATTTTTTAAGAACCACAAATTGACTTTAACAATATCATCGATAAAAACAAAATCTCGCAATTGTTCACCATCAGCATAGCCATCGGTGCCACCAAATAACTTCACTTCATCACCCGCTTTTAACTGATTCATAAAATGAAAGGCCACACTCGCCATTGAACCTTTATGCTGTTCATGTGGACCATAAACATTAAAGTAGCGTAAACCGACTACTTGCGATTGTGCCTGAGGTAAAAATCTCAGCATATAACGGTCAAATTGCCACTTCGAATATCCGTATACATTAATTGGCAATTGATGAGAAGACTGATCATCAAATGTAGTACTTGCCCCATAGACCGCTGCGCTCGAAGCATACATCATTGGGATTTTTTCCTGTAAACAATAATGCAGTAAGTGTTTGGAATATTCGTAATTATTACGCATCATATACCGTCCATTCCATTCCGTGGTGACTGAACAAGCACCTTGATGAAAAATGGCTTGGATAGGTTCAGGAAATGCAGTTTTAGCTTGAATTTTTGCTAAAAAATCGTCGCAATCTTGATAATCCGCATATTTAACTGCTGCTAAATTTCTAAATTTATGGCCATCAGTTAATTCATCAACCGCTAAAATATTATCATATCCTTCTGCATTTAAACCCTTAATAATATTGCTGCCAATAAAACCGGCCGCGCCTGTCACTATAATCATATAACACTCTCCTCCAATTTTTTAATAATATTCGTTGTTGAGCAATCAGGACGAAAATCTAAAACAATCACTTGACCGCCATTCGCAACGACGCCATCAGCGCCCGCAATGTGTTCGGGAAGATAATCACCCCCTTTAACTAACACATCAGGTTTTACTAAATTAATTAAACGTGCTGGCGTGTCCTCTGAGAATGACACGACCCAGTCTACGGGGCGTAATGCTGCCAATACGGTCATACGTTCCATCAATGAATTGAGTGGACGTGTGGAACCTTTCAAACGCTTAACAGAATTGTCATCATTGACTGCGACTATTAAACGCTTGCCGAGGGCTTGAGCTTGCAATAAATATTGAATATGACCGGCATGCAAAATATCAAAACATCCATTGGTCATGACGATGGTTTCTCCATGAGCGCGTGCATCAGATACGGCGACCAATAATTCCGCTTCGGTCAATACCCCCTCTAATAACCCGCCTTGTCGCAATACTGCTCGGCGTAATTCAGGTACGCTAACGGCGGCAGCACCTAACTTCATCACCACCAACCCCGCGGCAATATTTGCGATACGCACAGCCTCTTTAATTTCTCTGCCAGCAGCTAAAATGGCACCGATGACACCAATCACCGTATCACCTGCACCTGTCACATCATACACTTCGCGGGCTTTGGCTAAAAAATGCTGAGCGGGCTTTTCTGCCTGCACCAAAGTCATACCCTCTTTACCACGGGTTATTAATAACGCACCGAGATCAAAAGCTTGAATCAGCTCTTGCGCTTTAGTTTCTAATGCTTGCTCATCTATGCAAGCACCGGCTATGGCTTCAAACTCAGCTTTATTCGGGGTAATCAAAGAGGCACCACGGTATCTATTGTAATCTGTGGTTTTAGGATCTACCAATACCGGAATTTTGCGTTGGCGTGCTAACTGAATGAGGAGTGCAGATCGATGCAATGCCCCTTTGGCATAGTCGGATAAAATAACAATATCCGTAGTTTCTAAAGCCAGTTGGTAAGAGTTGATTAATGATTCGTCATTTACATTGCGAAAAGGCTCTTCGAAATCCATACGGATTAATTGTTGTTGCTGACCAATCACCCGCAATTTAGTCACCGTAGGATGTCCAGGCACCCGCAGAAATTCACAATGTACATTCTTTTGGCGTAATTCATTACGTAATTGTTCAGCTTCAAGGTCTTCACCTATCAAACCCATGAGCGTGACTTTTGCACCCAAACTTGCAATGTTTAGCGCAACGTTAGCGGCTCCGCCCGGACGCACTTCATGATTCTGAACATGGACAATGGGTACCGGCGCCTCAGGAGATATTCGTGAAGCATGCCCGTACCAGTATCGATCCAGCATTAAATCGCCGTAAACCAACACCCTGCTATGCTCGAAATTAGGGATTTGCCCATCCATCATTAATTATTTTCTCTGTTAATAGTGTTTTTTCATATCCTATCACATTTTTTGCGAATTGCGGCAGCGGCTCGCGATGAAGAACTTTGCTCGCACAATGAGAAAGTTTCAACAAAAAATTGCTGTTGCACATCTGCAAAAGAATGATCTTTCGATGATTGTTCTAGCGCCTCTGTGAAAGAATTAAAATCGTTAATAACCCTACCGAAATTCCAATAAACATAATTGGTTTTATCCAAATGATATGGATTTAAAAATAGACATGGCCGTGGTCGGCGAATAAATTCAAAAACTTGGCTACTTACATCGCCTAAATAAATATCTGCCGCTTGTGAATAGGTCATGTCGACAGATTTTTCGCTACCCGTATCGATAATAATATTTGTTGCAGAAAAATATTTCTGCGAAATTTGACGAATAGATACATGTTGACGGAACAAATTACAATGAGGTGCAAAAATTAAATTATATTCTTTGCTTTGAAAAAAATATTCTAAAATCTGTAATCCCCAAGGCTGCCATGAACTGATTTTTAGATCAAAATGAGGATTATATAAAACGACGGGCTTATCATTAACAAATAATTTTGGTTTAAAATCAACTGGGATCACATCAAATTTAGGATAGCCTGTGATCGCATATTCCGTCTTGTCTAAAAATCCTATCTGCTGAAATTGCTTAAAACGATTTTCCCCGCAAAGAAAAACAAAATCGTAATCCATTAATAAATGATAAGGTCTGACCCTACTTCCTCCGCCATGAAAAGTTAAAAAAAATAAAGGTTTTTTTTGATAGCTCTGCGCCTTTTTAATTAACCAACCTAAATTTAAATCGGGAGTGACTACTGCATGATAAGTTAATAATTCTTTTGCTTGTTGTCTAATTAGACGGCGAGCACTGCAAATTCCACGACGCCAAAATCTCATCATTTTACGAAAAATCGATGGAGACAAAATGATAAGCTGACAACGTTGCTGTGGGTAAAGAGCTGCTATCTTATTAACTAATGATAGACTGTGATTTTGAAGATATATCACACATTGATACTGGGTCGTTTGTGATAACTCGAAGGCGATAGGCGCCACATGATGGACATGATGCAGATCATCTAAAATTAGAAATGCAACCTTAAGTGGCATTAGCATCCTGGTAACGGCTAAAAAACAACGCGGTAAAAAACACAAAAAAATGGCCGCTGACAGACAAATATAAAAAAGCATTAAACCATGAACTGGCCATGAAAGCTAAAAGCAGCGCTTGCCCCAGGTACATCATCTCATTTATTTTAAAGCTCATTTTAAAGTGATAATAAAAAAGCAAAAGTAATGAGATCAATCCAAGCAAACCAAATTCAACCATTATCATAAGATATTCATTATGGGGAGTTCGCAATATTTTCCATCCCGGAATACCTTTGGTATCAAGATAAGCGGTGGCAAAACTGCCTGTACCATAGCCAAGCAGCGGGTGTTCTTTAATCAAATTCGTGCTTAATTTAATAAAGCTTAAACGATACCCTAACGAAGTTTGAACGTAACCCGCTTTATAGTATTTATTGACACTCTCTACTGATTCTTCAAAAGTATTTTTAAAAGTTGGAGAAATATAATAACAAGTGGAAATCAATACTACCGCCACCACTCCCCCATAAAACAAACCTTTCCAGCCAATCCTATGAACGGCATAAAGCAACAATAAAACGATATAAGCTAACCAACCTGTACGACCATCGTTAATAAAAAATTCTTGATACGTAAATACGAGGACTAATGACCATAAAACCACACGCCATTTCGGCTGTTTCCATGCATAATATGCCAACAAATAGGTTGCGAAGGCTACTAAAAATCCAGTTTCGATATGAGTATAAAAAACAAAACTAGGGTACAACGGGAAAGAACCAAAACGCAAACCTGCCCAGGCTTTTAAATATGAAATAACGACCGTAATCAACATTGCAAATAAAAAAGCATAAATGGTTCGATCGCGCCATTTAACCTCTCGACAAAGCGGCAATAATAAAGGAATATAAAGCAATTTTGAATATTTATGAACCGCCGACCACCGATCACTCCAAGGGGCAATGCTCCAAGCGAGCGCAATTAGCACCAAAGCCATTATCCACAATGAGCTTATAACCAAGGGATTTTTTTTAAGGTCGCTTATATCAGTGAAGAAGCGTCCGCTCAATACACCCAAAGCAGCGGTGGTGGCCAGACAAATATCAGTTCCGGTGATAGAAATAGGGATAAAAAAGCCAGTTAATACCATGAAGAATAAACAAGCTTGGCTTAAATAAGCACGGAGCGTTAACACTCGTGGGGATAAGCAAATTGTTAACATATTAGATTTCACGCTAATCACTCGCTTTCAATATATATTCAGCGTCGCAATATGGACAAATTATTCGTCCTGAATGTTCTATCGGTAAATAAACACGAGGATGCCCATCCCAAAGACGTTGCTCCGGTAGCGGACAGCACAATGGCAGTTGCTCCTCACTTATTTCATATTTTTTACGAGTGCAAGCTTGTTCCGGTATCGGCATAAAGCCCCCTAAAAATAGTCACAAATTTAAAAATAGAATAAAAAATGCCTAATATACCTCTAACATTCAATACTGGCAAGCGCGCCAGAGTAACATAAACCCCCTCTCCAGAGGGAGAGGGGATTTTTTATTCTTCATTCTCGTCGGTATGATCTGCAGCTTTAATCATGCTTTTTAACTTTTTTAAAGTGTCTATTTGCAATTGTCGTACCCGTTCCCTGGTAAGACCAACTGCTTTGCCAACATCTTCTAAGGTTGCAGGCTCATGGCCCGCCAAGCCAAAACGACGGATAATAATTTCACGTTGACGCCTTCCTAAACTGTCTAACCATTCTTGCACGTGATGTTTTAAATCGTCGTCCTGAATCAAAATAGCTGGATCGAGGATGTGCTCATCCGCCAAAGTTTCCGATAAAGAAGGCTTACGTTGATCCTGACTGGATTCATCATCATCAATAGAAGTTGTTTCTGTTGCTAAAGCCATCACCCGTTGGATTTCCTCAATGGGTTGATCAATCAATTCTGCAATTTCTTCTGGGGTTGGATCATGATCTAAAGTTTTAGTTAATTCTTTCGCAGCTCTCAAATAGATATTCAATTCTTTTTGCACATGGATAGGTAAGCGGACCGTACGGCCTTGATTCATAATGCCTCTTTCGATTGTCTGTCGAATCCACCAAGTCGCATAAGTGGAAAATCGAAATCCACGTTCGGGATCAAACTTTTCAACAGCGGTCATCAAACCTAAATTGCCCTCTTCAATTAAATCCAATAAATCTAAGCCTCGGTAACAATAATGACGAGCAATTTTAACGACTAAGCGCAAATTTGATTCGATCATTTTAGTTCGCGCCGCTTGATCCCCTTGGCGAATGCGTCTCGCTACCGCTAATTCATCTTCGGGAGTTAAAAGCGGTTTATAACCTAATTCGTGGAGATATAATCGGGTGGGATCATGTTCTAGACCTGAGGGGGCGCTGTCTTCGTGTGCGTTCTCTTTATCTTCTTTATCCGTTTCTGTCTCTGTTGACACAGCAGTAGACGGACGGCTAAACAAAACCTGATTATCATGGTTCGACTTTTTTTTATCAGTTGTTTTTCCTTTAAGTTCCTTGGGTTTTATGTTAGTTTTGTTATCCGTTTTATTTTTCGCTTTTTTTGATTTAACATCATCTGTCATAAAATTCCTCCTTGTGTTGTGCTTGTTTTTTATGCTCCGCTCGGCAAAGCCGATGCTCGCAATCAAGGGGGAGAGCTCCGCTTCTCCCCCTTGGAACCCCCATCGGGTAGTGAAAATTTTCTGCGAAAATTCTTTGGATTATAATCACTAACTCTATAAATTACTAACCCAAGGGATTAATTTCTCAAATGCTTCGTGATTAGTTAAATCGATTCTAATGGGCGTGATGGAAACTCGTCCTTCAGCTATGGCTGCAAAATCGGTGCCAGGGCCTGCATCAGCAGCAGCGCCAGCCGGACCGACCCAATAAACAGGATGACCACGGGGATCAATTTGACGAATGGTGGGTTCAGCACCGTGTCTTGTCCCTAAGCGAGTCACTTCAAAGCCTTTTAATTCTGAATAAGGAATATCCGGAACATTAATATTTAAAATGGTGCCTATTGGTAGTGGCTCGGTTTTTAAACGTTCAACTATTTTGTAAATGACCATGGCCGCAGTCGAATAATGTTGATTATGTTCACCAGTAAGGGAAATAGCCAAGGCTGGTAAACCTAAAAATCGACCTTCCATGGCGGCTGCAACTGTTCCTGAATACCAAACATCGTCACCCAAATTAGCACCCGCATTGATGCCTGAGATGACCATATCAGGTGGATGAGGTAATAAACCGGTGATAGCCACATGCACACAATCGGTAGGAGTCCCTTCTACACTTATCATTTCATTTTCTAAATATTTAACCCGCAATGGCACACTGAGCGTTAAAGAATTACTAGCACCACTTCTATTGCGATCTGGAGCGACGACATGAATATTGGCGATTTCGCGCAAGGTTTTTTCTAAAACAGCTAGGCCTTTGGCATAAACGCCGTCATCATTAGTTAATAATACCCTTAGCATAATTTATTCCCTTAATAAGAAAGACAGACAATTGTACATTTTCATGGAGAAACTAGCAAAAAACAGCGTTTTTAATTATAATCATTGCGATCAGCGATTGTTAATTAGGAAATTTAATTAGGAAATAATATCATCATGTCTAAAATCTCTAATAAATTGGCCGCTTTAAGAAAGCTGATGCAACAATACCGACTGGATTTTTATTTCGTCCCCAGCCGTGATGCGCACAATAATGAATACGTTCCCAGTTGCTGGCAACGCAGAGCATGGATTAGTCATTTTACTGGATCAGCTGGAGACGCACTCATTGGTCTTCAACAGGCATATCTGTGGACTGATTCACGCTATTTTTTACAAGCTGAATTTGAATTAGATAGCGAACATTTTCAATTGATGAAACAATTACAAGGCACGCCTCCATTACATCAATGGTTTCTACACAATGCTAAAAATAAAACTTGCGGAGTAGATCCTCGCTTATTAACCATTTCTCAAGCTCAACAATGGCAAAAAGTTTTAGAGACCGTCAATGGCAAACTGGCAGCAATAGATGAAAATCTTATTGATGAAATATGGCAAGACCGTCCAGCTCCACCCTCTTATCCTATTCAGCAGTATCCACTAGAAAACGCAGGTTATAGTGCTAAAGAAAAATTAGCTGACCTTCGTCAAATCATGCACGAACAAAATGCGCAGGCACATGTAGTCACCATGCTAGATTCGATAGCCTGGCTGTTTAATATCCGCGGTAAAGATGTCGATTATAATCCGGTTGCGATTAGCTATGCGTTAGTCACTAGTCAGCAAGCAATTTTCTTTATCGACACCGCCAAAATTACCAGTGGCGACCAACTCTATCTACAATCTCAAGGTATTACCGTACAACCTTATACTGCATTTTCGGCAACCCTTAATCAGCTATCTGGCAAAGTTTGGGTGGATCCCTACAGCGCCAGTTGGTGGGTGGCCAAGCAATTAACAAAAGCGGAGCTCAATTTAGAACCCTCCCCCATTCAATTAATGAAAGCCTGTAAAAATCCAATTGAAATTCAGGGCATGCACGAAGCTCATCGACGTGATGCACTAGCAATGGTTAAATTTTTCCATTGGCTCACTAACAATTGGGTTAATAATGATGTGACAGAAATATCAGCTTCAGACCAATTAGAAATTTTTCGCCGCGTCGATCGTGAATGTTTAGATCTAAGTTTTGATACGATCAGTGGGTTTGCTGATAATGGCGCAATTGTTCATTATCGTTCGAGTGAAAGAACCAATCGTCAGATTAATGACAGCAATATGTATTTGATTGATTCCGGCGGTCAGTACCTTTGTGGGACCACAGATATTACTCGTACTATTCATTTAGGCAATCCATCTCCCGAGCAAAAATATCATTACACTTTGGTATTGAAGGGTCATTTAGCATTACGCCATACTATTTTTCCCCATGGAACCTGCGGTGAACATTTAGACGCATTGGCTCGGCATCCCTTGTGGCAAGCCGGCTTGAACTATGGACATGGGACGGGTCATGGCGTCGGTTGCTATCTATGTGTTCATGAAGGCCCACAACGCATTGCTCCGAGTTATAGCAAAGTGCCCTTGGTGCCTAGCATGATCGTGAGTAATGAGCCTGGTATTTATTTTCCAGAGCAATATGGCATTCGCATTGAAAATTTATGTTTAATTGTTGAATCTTTTTCGAATGTCAGCAATGGTCCGAGTGATGGACCTTTTTATACTTTTGAAGATTTAACAAAAGTACCTTATGCTATCAATTTAATAGATAAAAATTTATTAACTAAGCAAGAAATCCATTGGATTAATGACTACCACAATGAAATTTATGAATTACTTTTCGATGATCTCAATGAAGAACAACGTTCCTGGCTAGCAATTGCCACCGCCCCACTTTAATTTATTCTGGGAAAAAAGCTCGCAACATCTCAGGACGAATATCTTTTAGTTTATTGGGCTTCCAGATGGGGTGACGATCTTTATCGATAACGGCAGCACGGATACCTTCCATAAAATCATGGCTATTAATAAATTGTCTAGTTAAATTCAAATTTTCTGCCATGGTTTGCGTAAAATCTAATTCGCGACAATGCCTTAAATGTTCAAAAGTAACTTTCAAGCTCAGTGGAGATTTAGACTGCAAAATTTCAGCTGTAACCAAGCTCCAAGGCTGGGAAAATTGATTTAAAGTTAGAATAATTTCTTCGACAGAATCATAAGCAAAAGTTTTACCAATATTAATAACATCTAAATCAATTACCAAATTAGGATCAAAATGGAATGGAGCAATAATTTCTGTCACCGCAAAAAAATCATCATTTGCAAAGAAAGTCTCAATCAACGCTGTTTCTAAGCTTAATAATCGTTCGCTAGGTACGATTGCTTTTACTAAATCTAATCGATAAGCATCTCGGGGGCCAATTTTTTCACCTGTCAAACCAAGATAATCACCGACACAATTCGGCAACCTCGCCAAATGATATCCTACTCCTACATCTGGAAAGAAACCGATTCCGGTTTCTGGCATCGCCAATGTTAACCGCTCTGTGGCAATGGGATGTGATCCATGAATTCCAACACCCACTCCTCCGCCCATGGTTAATCCATCTAAAAAAGCTAAATAAGGTTTAGGAAAATTAAAAATAAGTTCATTCATGGCATATTCGTTTTGAAAAAAATTCAGTGCCTTGGCATGATTCTTTTCATCGCAACAAATTTTATAAATGGCTTGGATATCCCCGCCGGCACAGAACGCACGTTCTCCTACCGCTGAAATAATAACGGCTTTTATAGAATCCTCTTCCGCCCATTCCAGTAATTTTTTTCTTATCGCAATACACATTTCCACATTTAAAGCATTTAAAAACTGAGGACGGTTTAATATTATTTTGCCAATATCCCCACCTTTCCCTGGCAATACTTTAAAAATAACATTGTCTGTTTGCATTTGCTTACTCCCTATTAAGCTGCTAAATCAGATATTCATATTCTGACATTGACACAGTTAATATTCTTGATACTCAATGTCACCCTCACCGTCAATATTTATTATCGCCAGGGATCGCGGGTCAATCGCAATGGCGGGGCCTGTCAGAGAAAATTGTTTTTCCGTGCTCGTGAGTACACTCCGCGCGCAAAAAGCAATTTCCTCTGCCACCCGCCGACAAAGCTAGCGCCTGGCGATAATAAATATTGACTCTGCAACTGATGCTGGTATTGAAAGTTTATTCCAACACCGCTTTCGAGAGATGGCGTATTTGCGGAGTCAATATTTTCCGTCGCCAGGCGCTAGCTTTGTCGGCGGGTGGCAGAGGAAGCCGAATTTTCCGGAGGCGCGTATTCCGCGCATCCGGAAAATCGGGTTCCTCTGACAGGCCCCGCCATTGCGATTGACCCGCGAATCCCTGGCGACGGAAAATATTGACGGACTATGTGTTAGCATCAAACTATCATATAATCAATAATCAATAATCAATAATCAATAATCAATAATCAATAATCAATAATCAATAATCAATAATCAATAATCAATAATCAATAATCAATAATCAATAATCAATATTATCATTAAATAACATTCGACAATAACTTCTTAGTATAGTCATGCTGAGGATTTTTTAAAATTTCTGCTGTTGTGCCTGACTCGACGATTTTTCCGTGTTGCATGACTGCCATTCGGTGGGCCAAATATGCCACCACTCCAATGTCATGAGTAATTAATAAATATGATAAACCCATTTCATTTTGTAATTTTTCTAATAATGCCAGCATTTGCTTTTGAATTGAAACATCCAGAGAACTCGTGGGTTCATCTAAGATTAGAAGCTTTGGCTTTAAAGCTAAAGCCCGCGCCAAACATAAACGTTGACGTTCACCACCTGAAAATTCATGCGGATAGCGCCATTTAACAGAATAATAAGGCAATTCAACTTGTGCTAACAATTTGTCGACTATGGCTAACCCCGCACGCCGCGAGATAGATTTATTCTGAGCAAAAACACCTTCCAATAAACTATCGACAATTAACATGCGCGGATTCAATGATGAATATGGATCTTGAAAAATAATTTGTAAATCGGCCCGTTGTTTGCGTAATGCAGCATCGGAAAGATAAGTTAGATCAGTACCGGAAAATATAATATGGCCGTTAGTAATTTTTATCAAACGGATGATGGCTTTAGCAGTCGTGGTTTTTCCACATCCCGATTCTCCTATTAAAGCAAAAGTTTCTCCAGATAAGATTTCGAAATTAATATCATCTACTGATTTTATATATCCTTGGGTTCTATGAAATATACCTTTTTTAATTGGAAAACAAACTTTAAGATTTTTTACTCTTAATAAAGTATTTTCACTTGATAAAGGGCACTTTCTAGCAATCGGAGCCAAAATTGCATTTAACAATTTTTTACTATAGCTGTTCTGTGGATGATGAAAAAAAATATCTCTGCTGGCCTGTTCAACCTTAAGG
Source organism: uncultured Pseudomonadota bacterium (assembly GCA_963818985.1). Taxonomy (GTDB): domain Bacteria; phylum Pseudomonadota; class Gammaproteobacteria; order Coxiellales; family Coxiellaceae; genus JAFEDN01. The sequence continues at coordinate 83,662 of CAWFUJ010000007.1, forward strand.
CCTTTTCTTAAAACCACAATTTCATCAGCCAATTGACCAACAATTCCTAAATCATGGCTGATGAACAATATGGTCATCTGTCTATTTTTGGTGAGCTGACGTAATAGCATTAATATTTGCTTTTGAATTGTGACATCTAACGCCGTGGTTGGTTCGTCAGCAATTAATAATTCGGGATTGCCGCAGAGCGCCATGGCAATCATTGCCCGTTGTCGCATCCCACCTGATAATTGATGAGGATAAGAATGCAGACAACGATCTTCATCGTCAATTCCAACTTCTGTTAATAAAGTTAAAGCACGCTTCTGTGCGCTGCGAAAAGTGCAGACCTGGTGTAAACGGATGACTTCTATTAATTGTTGCCCAATAGTTAGGACTGGATTAAATGCTGACATTGCATCTTGAAAAATTGTACCAATAACTTTGCCTCGCACCTGACGCATCTGATGTTCTGAATAATCCAATAGATTCTTTCCATTTAAGAAAGTCTGGCTATTTATACTGATTCGAGCCGCTGGTGGTAATAATTGGATAATGCTCAGAGCAGTTAAACTTTTCCCACTCCCCGATTCGCCAACTAAACCTAAACACTGACCTTTATAAATTGAAAAATTAAGATGATCAACAACAGGTTTGTTGGTAGCATCAATTGCAATCGTTAAATTTTTAATAGTCAATAATGGTGATTGATTCATAATTCATTATCTCTAACTGGAATGAATTCGCAAATATGGATCGAAAGCATCCCGGACTTTATCGGCAAAAACATTGGCAGATAAAACCAAACCAAACATAGTGATTAAAGCTGCTAGCAAGGGCCACCACACGACAGGCTCACGCGCTAATTCAAGACGCGAACTATTAATCATATTCCCCCAACTCATGGTGGTCGGATCGACACCCACTCCAACATAAGTTAAAACCGCCTCGGCTAAAACTAAGATACTGAAATCCAGTACCAACGTTATAAGCACAATATGGAATACGTTGGGGATAATATGGCGTAAAATGATTGAAATACGGTTTGACGCCAAGGGCTTGGGCCGCTTGCACAAAATCCAATTCGCGCAGTTTCAAAGTTTCACCTCGAAGAAAACGGCATAAAGTTGCCCATCCGGTAATAGCCAGAATAAAACACAATGCCAACAAACGCACATCAGCACGCACTGCTAAGCTTGGATAATTGGCAGCATGTTTCGCCATATAGACTTGTAACATTAAAACTGAAGCAGAAATTAACAAAACATCTGGAATTGAGCTTAGCGTGGTATAAGCATATTGAATGACATCATCAATCCATCCACGAAAATACCCGGCAATAGTTCCCAAAAATAATGCAAAAGGTAATGTAAAAAGCGTGGTCAGTGTGCCAATAATTAAACCAGTGCGAATACTTTTGACGCTTAGATAAAAAACGTCTCGACCAACTTTATCTGTCCCTAAAAGATGATAATGTTGCGATAATAAAGCACAAACCCAAACGATTAACCACATAATGATAAAAGTTGAAAATATTTCACGCCAAGCTAAAGTTGTTTGGCCAAAGAAAATCTTTCGCCAAGTCTGGGTAAAGGATCGATAATTGTGAATGCAGTATAACCACAACAATAGAAAAAATATAATTAAAAAGCTTAACGTTCCACCAATAATGGCTTTAATAGTTCTTTGCAAAATGTCGGCTACATTTCCATTGGTATATTGTAAATGCGGATAACCACGAGTTTGGTGACCATCGGCAGTTTCAATGATAGATTGAACGAATAAATGATTGGCAAAAGGCGCAGAATAAGTTTGTTCAGATCTTTGGTCTAAAGGACTCATCAATAAATCGAGCACACTGCGCAATTCAATTCCCTGTTGTGGACTCATGACCTGAAAATGAATGGAATCAAGCAAACCAATCAGCGCATAAAAGCCTAGAATAACCGCCGAAATCCCTCCCCAAGGGGTCATTAAAACTTGCCGCCATGGATCTAGCCAATTCGGGTTATGCCTAAAATAAATAGCCATCACGACTAATGCAATCACTAATGTATAGATCAAATAATCGCTGAGTAGCAAGGATAAATGCACTTTTTACTCCATTAATCTAATTCGAGGATCAACTAAGAGATAAGAAAAATCCGTCAAAATTAATCCAATAATATAAAATATGGTTCCTAAAAATACCATCACGCGGACGATATCAAAATCTTGGTGGGCAATGGCATCAATGGTATAACTTCCTAATCCTGGAATGCCAAAAAATGACTCCATGATTAAGCTGCCTAAAAATAGTAAAGGAATGAGAACCACTATGCCAGTTAATATGGGAATCATCGCATTTTTCAAAATATGTTTGAATAACACGGCTAATTCAGATAAGCCTTTAGCACGAGCTGTTCGCACATACTGCTTATGCATTTCTTCTAGGAATATAGTACGATACCAACGCGTCCCAACGCCGATCCCACTGATAACACCGATGGCAATAGGTAAAACCACAAATTTTATTGCTGATAACCCAGGCTGATATCCCGATACAGGTACTAAACGTAACATTTTTCCAAAAAAATATTGACCAAGGATTATATAAAACATACTGGAAATGGACATGATAACCACACAAAATATACCGCAAATCCATCAAAAAATGTCCCGCGGAACAAGGCAATTAATAATGCAAAACTAATATTAACCAATAAGCCTAGTAAAAGGGTGGGGATTGCGATGGCTAGGCTAGGCCACATGCGCTGACTGATGTCATAGCTGATATCACGACCTTCCGTGGATAATCCAAAATCAAATTCAAATAAGCGCAATGATTTTTGAAAATATAAAGTATCAATGAATTTATGACTTTTTTTAGCATGAGAATTATAGAAAAGCGGTTTATCGTAGCCTTGCTTCTTTTTCCAAATAGCAACTGCTTCTGCCGTTATTCGCTTTTCTCCCAATTGCATTCTTGCCATATCGTCAGGAGAGTTAATGGTAAAAAATAATAAAAAGGTAATTAAGTTCACTCCAATCAGAATTAAAATGGAATAAAGTATTTTCCGAATAAAATAGTTTAACATCAAAATCTCCTGGTTGATGGCCGTCGTTCTCGTAACCAATAACTAATAGTTAATGGTAAAATCAAAATTAAAATAATAGCGGGTAATATCCAAAGTGGCCAAGTTATAGGTGGATTCCATTTCGCGCGTAATTTAGCGCGCAATGGGCCATTTAAACGTAAATATTTTAAGGTATTATTGGCAATGGCATTTGGTTTAGAGGCTGCACCCAGGGTTGATATAAACGAAAATCGATTGGATAAAATCCCCAAATCCATGGATTATCTTGTCGAACAATGGCTAACAATTGATTAATTTTTTGTTGTCGTGCTGGTCCATTTGGCATATTGCAATTTCTTCAAATAATGAATCCGCTTTGGGGTTATATAATTAGCGGCATTTTCTCCTCCATATTTAACTTTACCATTCGGGCTATATAATAAAAATAAAAAATTTTCTGGATCAGGATAGTCAGCTATCCAGCCTGCATCAAAAATTTCTACTGCCCCGCTGCGAATTTTATCTTGAAATCGATTATATAGAGTCGCACGAATATTTAATTGAATGCCTAAATTTGCGAATTGTTTGCGAAACCAATCAAATAGCGCATTATCATCTGGGCTGCCCAAGGTGGCCACATCGTAATTTAAAATAAGTGCTTGACCAGTATGTGGATCGCGACCATTTGGAGAACCCGCCTCCGATAATAATCGTTTTGCTTCACTCAACGGTTTGGCGAACAGCTTGATTTTTTTCCCAATTATAAATTAATGGATTAATGCTCGCGGCGCCGGATTGAAAACCAAAAATTCCAGGAGGTATCGGTCCTTGCGCCGGAACACCTCGGCCATTCAAAAATATACTTATAAATTCTTCTTGATCAAAAGCGATGCAATAGCTTGTCGTAATTTTTGTTGTATTGCACTATAGCCACCCACAATCAGCATCCAACATATTAAATCCGATATAATATAATGCCGGGCTCAACCGTAATGGCTAAGCGGATACCTTTTTTTAACAATGCTGGTGTCAAACTGGCATTACCTTTAGTATCTAAATTGAATAGCTTGATCAAAGCTATCGGTGGCTTACCCCTGCTTGATCGTAATAACCTTGCAAAAATTTATTCCATCGTGGAATACTTTCGCGATCTAATGTATACACAAAACTATCGATAAAAGGCAAAGGTTTACCGCTATTTTGCAGATAGCCTTTTTCTGCGTCGCCAGGCTCCCCCTCACTTGGGTAAAGTTCTCCATGAAAATTTGGATTTCTGTGTCAACACTATTTACGTAAATTAGGATTATTTTCTTTTAAGAGATAAGGTCCAGTCCCTACGGGATACCAATTCAAGCCAATATTGCGTTCTTTCATCCCTGATTGGGAATAAAAATGGATAGCTTCCCACGGAATTGGAGCAAAAAAAGGCATGGCCAACCAATATTTAAATTGTGGATAATAACCATGAATTTTAATTTGATAATGATAATGATCGATAACTTGAACACCTTCTAGAGGGAAATCATTTAAATTTAAATATAAATCTGATTTATCAGTGGCAGGTTTTTGTGCGGCTTGTAATCGAGCAGATAATTCTTTTAAACCTATTATATGCTTACTCATCAAACCATAAATAGGTGATTGAACATTAGGATCGGCCAGGCGTTTTATCTCGTAAACATAATCTTCGGCATTGAGTTCACGGGTGCCTAGATATTTAAAATCGCTGAGTTTATGAAACCCCGATAAATTCCGCAATTTTAAATGGTGGTAACGTAACTCCCCATTATCTTTTCTAGCAAACGCGGGATGAGGCTGATATAAAATACCTGGCTTGATGTAAATATCATAGACGGTGTAAGCAATCTCTTTTGAATTCTCATCATTATTAAGCGGTTTTCCTTGAAAATTATAATAACTCACTTGTGGCATTTGCGTCGCTGTCAAAGTTGTTAAAGTATAAGGTCGTAATAAATATGCGTATTGTAAAGGAGGTTCATAGATTTGCGCGATAAATTGAGTTTCATCTTCAGAATATGAACGTGCTGGATCCAAGGTCTTGGGCGGATTAATAAAAGCTAAATATCCTATATTTTCGGCACCTGAACGCTTATAAGGGTTATTCCACGGATAGGCATTACACGAGCTAGAAAAGCTAAGCAATATAAATAATAGAAAATTGATAATAATTTTCATCCATGTTAAACCTTAAATAAATCATCCCTAAATGTCATAACATGATAGCAATGATTAAACGCTTATGCGATAATTCTCTCCTACCTCTGATCGGATTTAAGCGTATGGATAGCGAAAATATCAATCAACCCAAGTTTTATCGCTGGCAGAATGAACAGCTTTATATTGATTTATTGGTGCAACCGTATGCAAGTCATGACGAAGTGGTTGGAATTCATGGTAATCGCCTGAAGATACGGCTAGCTACTTCTCCAGTTGCGGGAAAAGCCAATGAACACCTTTTAAAATTGTTAGCTGAATATTTTGCCGTGCCACTTAATCGAGTCCATTTAACCAAAGGCCATCAAAGCCGAATGAAACAAATTTGTGTAAATAATCCGCAAGAGCATTTACCGAATAAAGATTAAAATCTATAATGCCGTCGTCCCGCGGGATGACAAACTGCCACGCGGGACGACGGCATTATTACGTGAACGCTTACAACCAAATGGGTAGCAAATTTTCGCTGCGTTTTATGAGAGCATGGTGACATCGCCAATTTTCATCAAATCGAGTGACTTGTTTCCAAAATTTTGATGAATGATTTAGATGAACTGTATGACATAATTCATGGATTAAAACATGTCGCACCAGTTCAGGTTTTAAAAATATTAATTTATAGTTGAGACTGATGGCTCCGCGCGAAGAACAACTTCCCCAACGGGTTTTTTGACTGCGAATAGTGAGGCTTTTAAAGGGTAAATTTAATTCCAGACTGAGCGCTTGTAGAATAGGTGGTAAAACATGCTGGGCTTTTTCCCGTAACCAACCTGTCAAGGCCCGGCGACATGCGGAAATATTTTCGAGATCCCCAGAAGAGCCAATTCATTGTTTGGGCGTACAATAATTTGAGGTGTATTAGAGCTAGATACGTAATAAATCTTCCATTCCTCAGCGCATGATAACAAATGAAACTGCTGTGGTAATAACTCCTTATTTTTATCAACCTGCTGAATGTTAGCCAAATGCTTTTCAATCCACTGCCGCTTTTCTTGTAAAATATTTGGTATTTCTTGTAATTTAAAGCGCATGGGTAAAATCAATTCCAACCCAGCATGTGCTGAGATTTTCAGATTTACACGTCGTGCGCGTAAACTGCGTTTGATCGAATAAGTTGGCGGCCACATATTAAACCGATACACTCGTATTTAACTTAGTAAAATTATCTAAAAAAAGCCACATATTTTGGTTGATAGGAAGATAAGAAAATTGCAATAGTTCTTGTCTACTTTGGATATATCGACCCGATCCAAGATCGCCTGGTTGAGAGCCAAGCATCTCACGGAGATTTTCCTCCGTTAATTCAAAATGACACTGTAAACCATACACTTGCGGTTTAAAACAAATAATTTGACGAGGACAACCGCGACTGGTGGCCAATACAGTCGCTCCGTCAGGCAAGCCTGGCATATCACTATGCCAATGGGCGACAGCGAATTGATCGGGGAAATGGCGAGTTATTGGGTCTGCATGTCCAGAATCAGTTAAATTCACAGGGAAAATGCCAATTTCTTTTTCCGGGCTAGGCTCCGTTTTTGCTCCCAAACTTTCAGCAATTAATTGGGCACCTAAACAAATTCCTAAAACCATTTTATTTAAATCTATAGATTGTTGTATTAAAGATAATTCATCGCGCAAATAAGGATATTTATGGATTTGTTTGAGGTCTTGCGGGCCACCCATTATGATCAGCCAATCATAGGTGTTGGGATTCGGCAATTGATCACCGCGATACGGATGACTGACAGATAAACTAAAATCTTTCCTATCTAACCAAGTTTGAATAGCCCCTAATCCTTCAAAGGCAGCATGGATAATAGCATGAACCCGCATGATTACCTCTACTATAAATGAAAAAACTGCAGGATATCCCCGTATGACAGATTGTGCAAGATATTATTTTTTACTGGCACCCAGACGAGTCGAATTAACTTGCTTAGGAGGTTGATTTTTTGAAGTTTTACGATGTCGATAAAGTCCATATCCGACTATAGCGCTCAGGCCCATCAATCCCAACGTGTTAGTCGAACGAGAAGAAAGCGGCTGACTACTCGACTTAAACCACCATGCCATGGCGACCATAGCGCCCGCAGAAACTCCACATAATGCAATCCATATTTTAGAGTTATGCGAAGTTATTTTTGCTGGAAAAGGCAAGGGTTCGGCTAAATTATAATACTCAACAAGCTTTCGGGTTTCAATATCATTCCAGTACTGCTTTTTAACTGCTTCTTGTATAAAAGGCTCAAAAGATTCAAGTCTAAAAATATAAACAAATATTTTCCCGGTGTGATTGGGATCTAGATCGTATATGATGTCAAAACAATCTAGTTGAAAACCTTGCTTTAATTTTGGCGCTTTCAATTTAAAATAATTGTGTAAATACATGAATACGCATTCAATAAATCCTCCAGAACCTCGCGAGAGCGGACTCGTATCACCACAAAGCACTGATAAATGACCGACTCTTTCGTAAAATAATAATGGATTTGTATGAATCGTAGTTAAATCCATATTAAGAATTGTTCTAAACACCATCTCGCAATTTTTCCAGGTTTGCCAGGGTTTAAGAGCTCCATGCAAAATTTGCCATCCTCGATGATTACCAAATTTAACACTATTAATAATGGGTGGTGAAATTTTTAGCTCGGGACAAAGAATATGATAGCCTTCCGTATCAAAGTTTATAAATTTATTCTCCCCTATTTCACGTCTTTGATTTATCTTCTCGATGAACGGAACCATCGAGCTATAACGATTATTAAACGTTGGTGTCAGCAAGTTTGCATCACGTGCTGAAAAAAATTCTTCAGTACTTTTGACATAGTCTTTACTCAAACGTTGTTGTGCTTCTTGATAGCGAAAGTTTGCAAAAGCAAATAATATGAGTCGTAAAGAAAGTGAATCTGCTTCATTTTTAAAATCATCAGGTAATGGAAAAATTGAGTCTATATCTCTTAAATAAATAGGTATATTTAATTCTTCAATTGTCCGGCAATGTTTAAATTTTTCAAATATTTGGTTATTAAACTTATGCTTTGCCATGGCTAGCGCCATATCTTGTTTTAAAATAGCTATCGGATCGAAAGAAAAAAGTTGACTAAATTTTTCTTCAACTGCGGTCTTTAATTGAATACTGATACTAGATAATTTAATCGAGGAGATCGGTCTTAGATCTTGAAAAGAGTCATGAACATCCAAACCTGAAAAATTCAACGTCTCAGGAAATAGAATAAGTTGGGTATCGCCAAAATTATTAAATCCATATAACCAAGTTTTAATCCCGGCACGAATAATCATAGGAATATAGTGACGGTGGGTTTTATCTAAAAATGATTTTTCTACTGCTTTTTCATCAAGAAACACTAAATGATATAAAACTTCTGTGTACTTATAATTGATCTCTCTTAAGTCTAATTGATAAACATAAAAGGGGACATTTCTCATACATATTTCGGAATTTTCCTGAGCATTCGCCACCGTTTCTACAAAGATAGGCGCCAATTCCGAAAATTCTCTTTTTATTTTATTCAAAAATATCTCACAGACAGTCGAAACATCTTGAGTTTCTCTCGTAAAGCGATAAGCTAAGCATACCTTTAGCTTGATATCATTACAGATTTCCTCTAATGAATAAAGTTGCTGATTGCGCAGTAAATCAAAAACATTTTTGAAATAAAACAGTGGATTTTCTGGCATTAGTTTATTAATAACGCCAATATTTCCTAATTGACATGCACGATTTGCTAACTCTTCAACTTGGGGTGAAGTCAATTTTACCTCTGATAAAAGATAATTAATCGAACGATCAGCATAATTCTCCAAAGCAACACGTAAATGATAAAACTCAATTTCCCAGCCTGATTGCTGAAAAATTTTCATTGTTTCTATTTTCTCACGAGAAACCGCATGATCAAACAAGGAAACGCTTCCATCATAATTTCTAATCTCAAAAGGTAAATCACCGATCTTTATTTTTTTGAAATATGCAAGTGAGGATGGAATACTTTGTAATAAAGTAGCAATCACCTCAGCCCGGTTGAAGACTACCAAACAATAAAGAGTTGCATTTAAACAAGGAATTTTCTGCTGTGATAATTCTGAAAACCCATGAAAATTTTTATGGTCAATTAAATCAAGAAAAGAAATCAATTGATAATTTTCCTGTTTATAAATATTTTCGAATGCTACAATGAGCTGATCTGCAATTCGCTCATCTTCAGTTTTTATCGCATTTCTAATAAATTTGGCCTGATTTGGAAACTGAACAGCCACATAATCTTCAAAGTAAGCACAAAGTTCATCAACCTTTTTCCTTCCTGAACAGCTATAAGCCTTTGATATCAAGGTAGAAATTTTTTTAGAGATATTTTCAAAATCTAAATTATTAGAATTATTCAAAGCTGCAAGAATTTCCTCAAAATAAAAAAAAGGTTTATCGGGTAATAATTTGCGTATAACATAAATATTTCCATATTGACGCGCCAAAATTGCCAAATTATCTGATTGTTGGGGATTCAATTTGATTTCTTTAACCAGATAATCAAATATATTATCCACCGCCTTATTTTTTATGGCAAATTCAAAGTCTTCTACCTGTAAGAAGGATTCTGATTCATGGAGTATTTTCAATATATTCACTCGGTTATTAACCATAACAAAGTGCTTAAAGTGAGAGCCTTGAAATGTTAAACTTTTAATATATGGCAAGACCAATGAATTTTTTCGGAGCAAAAAAACAAATTCTTTCGACTTGTTAAACTCGATCATATAAAAAAGAGTTTGATTTAAATTGTTAGGATTGGAGAGACATAGAAACTCTGGCAAATTTAAATGATCAAATAAACTAACTGGTCTCGGGGTGGTTATATAATTTTCTTGAAAAGTAGCAGCTATTTGCTCAAAAACATTTTTTTCTTGCTGCTGAGATTTATTTTCAGTATATTCTTTATTGGCCGGCGGAACATTATTTAGACCCTTTTCTTCTTTAATCATATCATATTACCCACTTACTTAAACTATTAATATCTTAAATCTAGCATGAAGAATAGTCAATAAATTATACATGTACAATTCCGAGATAGGGGTCAAGTCCTGAATTGTGACACAATTCAGGACTTGACCCCTTGCATGGACCCCTTGCATCCTTGCACCCTCTTGCAAATTGGTGATTTTTCTGCCAGCATTTACAAATGTATGATTTAACTGAAGATTGGCAACAAGCGTTGGCAAATGCCGTGACTGATCCACAAGAACTTTGTCGAGAATTGGCGCTGGATCAACAGCAATTTGCTGCGCTAATTGAACAATCTATACCGTTTAATTTGCGTGTGCCTCGCAGTTTTGTCGCACGTATGCAAAAGGGTCATATTGACGATCCATTATTGTTACAAATCCTGCCCTTGAGGAAGGAACTTGAGATCAAACCCGGCTTTGGTCACGATCCCATTCTAGAACAGAATGTCAATCCAATCCCAGGTTTGTTGCATAAATATCATGGTCGAGTTTTATTGGTCGCGACCGGTGCTTGCGCAGTGCATTGCCGCTATTGCTTCCGCCGCGATTTTCCATATGAAAAAAATGTCTTGGGAACCTCCGGTTTGCAAAAAGTATTGGATTATATTAGCTTCGATAAGTCTATAGAAGAAGTCATTTTAAGTGGCGGAGATCCGCTCATTATTAAAGATAATGTGTTATCTAATCTCTTAAAATCTTTATCCGCAATTAAACATGTAAAAATACTGCGGATTCACAGCCGATTACCAATTGTTTTGCCAGAAAGAATAACATCAAACCTACTTACAATTTTAAATAGCACTCGACTACAATCGGTGATGATCATCCATTGTAATCATCCACAAGAAATAAATGATCATGTAAGTGACGTATTGAAAGCCATACGAAATGCTGGCATTACTTTAATGAATCAATCGGTTTTATTAAGAGGTATAAACGATAAGAAAGAAATCCTGATTGAATTAAGTCATCGATTATTTAATGCAGGAGTATTACCTTATTATTTACATCTATTAGACCCCGTACAAGGCACTGCCCATTTTGCAGTGAGTGTTGACGAAGGCAAACAATTGCTGAAACAAATACGAGACCAGCTTCCTGGATATTTGGTGCCGAGATTAGTGCAGGAAATAGCCGGAGAAAAAGCTAAAGTAAATTTAATTTGACTTGAGAAAGTTACATAAAGTACAAAAAAAATTCCAGCCTATTAGAAACCACTGGGCGCCAAGTAGCTAATATACTTGATGTTTCGCACACAGTTATAAAAGCACAAAAAATATGTTAAATTATAATCCTTCAAGATTGGAAAGCCCTGTTAATTGATGACTAAAATTGATATTACTTCAAATTTAGGGAAGCCATTCTTGAAATTAATTAATGAGAGAAAGTTTTGTGAAGAAAATAAAGTATTTTTTAACTATACTTCTAGTATTTATTAGCTTTGTTAGCAATGCTTCACCAGACATTTATCTTTTTTTGGGAAGGGCGCCCGCAAGCTCATATAAATCCTTATTGCAAAATCCCCATATTAGAGGCGCACAAATTATCTATTACTGGAAAACTTTAGAACCCAAAGAAAACGTTTATAATTTTGATCTCGTCAATGCTGATTTGAAATTCCTCCAGTCCATCCATAAGGAACTGTTTATACAAATTCAAGATAGGTCTTTCGATCCTAAAATTATTCCTGTGCCGGATTATTTGTTGAATAAAAAATATAATAATGGTGTAGCGGAACAAATAGATTTTCCTGGCGAAGGACAACCGTTATCGGCAGGATGGGTAGCAAAGCAATGGGAGCCTAATGTTCAAGAACGATTTCAAAAACTACTAAAGGCCCTCGGTCAGCAGTTTGATGGAAAAATTAATGGGATTAATTTACCTGAAACTGCCATTGATCTTACAAAAAAGGAACAATCTGCATTTGATTGTAATCATTATTTCGATTCGGTTCTTGGCAATTTGCAGACATTGCGCCTGGCATTTAAGAATAGCGATGTTGTTCAATACGTTAATTTTATTCCTTGTGAGTGGAATGATGATCACCATCACATGAGTAGATTGTTTAATTTTGCCAAAGAAAATAATATTGGACTGGGAGGCCCTGATGCTATCCCATATCGCCGCAGTCAAATGAAAAATAGTTATCCTTTTTTCAATGAAAACCAGGGAAAGTTACTCGTTGCTTTCGCGGTACAAGAGCCTGATTATACTTATAGGAATTCTAAGACCGGGAAACGTTTTACAGTTGAGGAATTATATAATTTTGCAACCACCTACTTAGGTGCAAGCATTTTATTTTGGAATATTCAAGAACCTCAGTTGAGCCAAGATTTTTTCCCATTTTTAAATAGAGTTTATAATAAAAAACAAAATTAGCTTTAAAATGTTATCTCTCATTTCATACTTTACAGATTGTAAGGAATATTCAATTTATTTAAATCTATTTGTAAAGATTCCAAACTTCTTAAAATAAATTCTACTTTACATGCGGCAGTTCGAGGTTCTTTTTAAAAATTGGTGATTCAATATATAAACTGCAACAATTCCATCCTGACATCGTTGATTTGCATAGTATAATGCTTTGTTATCGTGAATTCGAAGATCTTCTCTAAGCCAAACAATGCCATACATGATTTATTTCTTTTGTGCAGAAGGATGTACGTCCAAATCAATTTGCTGTTGAGCGATCTTTCTTAATGTCAACGGCGCAGGTATATAAAAAAATGGATCTTGGGTCCCACCTGTACCGACCACACGGATGGTACCATAATTTAAAATTCGACCTGGAATACTTTGATCGACATAAATAGCTTCAACTTTATCTAAAAATAATTCTAACGAATTGCGTCGAATCCAACCGGTTTTAATGAGCACGCGCTTATTGGTGACACCATATTCCGAAGTTTGATAACGAATAAAAGCATCTATTCCAGCGAGGATTGCTGCACCTAAACAGATCATGACCATCAATGAAGATAAAGTCCAGGGCAAATACGGCAAATTTAATGGAAACAATCTTTTGCCGATCACAGTTAATACCATAGCCACCAACAGCAGAACAACCGGCATAGCAAATACAATCCAATGCATACGAGTCATATAAACAATTTTTTCATTCGTGAGCAAACTACTTTGAATATAAGTCATGATTTTTTTTTCCTAATATTGATTCTATCCTAGAAAGTTCCCTTTAGCGGGAGCTTCTGAATATTTAGTCTACTTGACAACTATCTACTTGCCTAAAACCACGCGGTAATAATGAACCGCGCTGTCCACGTTCACCTTGGAAATTAGCTAAGTCCTTAGCAGTTAAACGCAATTGCCGCTTACCTGAAATAAGAGTTAAACTACTTTTTTCATTAATAACAGCCAAAATCTGACAAAATTCTTCATGTTTAATTGCACGAGCGTTTGGAATTTGAATAATTTTATTGCCTTTACCGCGTGCTAATTCTGGCAATTCCGCCACTGGAAAAAGTAATAAACGCCCCTCGTTAGTAATCGCGGCTAAATATTGACTGTTTTTATCAATTATCCGTTGCGGTTTTAATATTTTAGCCTCGGGTTGCAATCTCAATACTGTTTTCCCAGTACGAGTTTTGGAATATAGATTCTCAACTTTTGTTATAAATCCATAGCCAAAATCAGAGGAAAGTACATATTCACTTTCGGAGTCATCGCATAATACTACCACAAAATATGCTCCAGGGGCTGGCTGCAAATATTTGGTTAATGGTTCTCCTTGTCCTCGAGCTGATGGCAAAAGGTGCGCCGGTAAAGAATAACTCTTGCCTTCACTATCCAAAAAAATCACCGGCATATTACTGCGACCATTGGTTTGCATAGCAAATTCATCACCCGCTCGATAACTTAATGAAGCACCCTCCACTTCATGACCTTTGGCGGCTCGAACCCAACCCTGCTTTGATAATACGATGGTAATTGCTTCTGCCGGAATCATTTCCTCCTCGCGTAAAGCTTTGGCTTCTGGCCGGGCAACAATAGGTGAACGCCGGTCATCGCCATATTTTTCTTTATCATCCAGAATTTCTTGACGAATTAAATTTTTTAAGCGCGTTTCAGATTTCAAAATTTTTTCAATTGTATCACGTTCTTTACTGAGGTCAGCTTGTTCGCCACGAATTTTCATTTCTTCTAACTTTGCTAGGTGACGTAATTTAATTTCTAATATGGCTTCGGCTTGAATTTCGCTGAGGGTAAATCGTTCTCATTAATACTGACTTTGGTTCATCTTCGTGTCGAATAATTGCAATCACTTCTTCTATATTTAAAAAGGCAACGAGCAAACCATCTAAAATATGTAACCGTGCTAAAACTTGTTCGAGGCGAAAATTTAAGCGTCTTGTTACCGTTTGTAAACGGAAACCTAGCCATTCTGTTAATAAAGTTAGTAAATTCTTAACGTGTGGCCGACCATCCAAGCCGATCATATTAAGATTAACACGATAACTGCGTTCTAAATCTGTGGTAGCAAATAAATGCGCCATTAAAATTTCTGATATCAACACGATTAGAGCGAGGGGTGATCACTAAACGTGTCGGGCATTCATGATCGGACTCATCACGCAAATCGCTGACATTAGGTAATTTCTTAGCAAGCATTTGTGCAGCAATTTGTTCCATAATTTTTGCGCCAGAAACTTGATATGGCAAAGCCGTAATAACAATATCTCCATTTTCTTCATTAAATACGGCGCGCATTCTCACTGAACCATTGCCGTTAGCATAGATCGTGTGGATTTCTTGCGCGGAAGAAATAATTTCCGCGCCGGTTGGGTAATCTGGGCCTTTAATAAATTTGCAGTAAATCTTTGAGCGTGGCTTTAGGGTTTTCTAATAAATGCACGCAAGCGTCAGCCACTTCGCTAAGATTATGTGGAGGAATATCAGTGGCCATTCCCACTGCAATACCCATGGTACCGTTCAATAATGACATTGGGTAATCGGGCCGGTAATAACACGGGTTCTTCAAGTGTTCCATCAAAATTAGCTTTCCAATCAACAGTGCCTTGCTCTAATTCTTCCAGTAAAGTTTGCGCATAAGGTGTCATTCGTGCTTCGGTATAGCGCATTGCCGCAAAAGATTTAGGATCATCGGCTGACCCCCAATTGCCTTGTCCATCTACGAGAGGGTAACGGTACGCAAAATCTTGGGCCATTAATACCATGGCTTCATAACAGGCAGTGTCACTATGGGGATGATACTTACCTAACACATCGCCAATAGTGCGAGCTGATTTTTTATATTTTGCTCCCGCTTTTAAACCCAATTCCGACATTGCGTAAATGATGCGCCTTTGTACTGGCTTTAAGACCATCGGCCAAATGTGGCAATGCGCGATCTAAAATCACGTACATGGAATAATTAAGATAGGCTTTTTCTGTGAATTCGCCAAGAGGCTGTTGCTCAATTTCTGCTAACATGTTCGAAGCCATGTTTTTTGTCCTTCATAAAGGTGATAAACGGTGAAATTTCTATGATTTTATGCTAGTTTATGAGTATGAACAAGCGTCAATATTCTATACTCGATCAAGTATTAATTCAGCTGGACCGCGGCTTAAATACAGTGTGCGCCATTCCTCAAAGCCAGCGACCTAATCCTACCGCAGGTATGGATGAGCCAATATTATCAGAAGAACAGCGGAAAAGAAGCAGCCAAATGATGCGTGTTAATCATACTGGAGAAATTTGTGCTCAAGCTTTATATTTTGGACAAATGGCGATGGCGAATAAATCGGCGGTCTATGAGGTTTTAGCAAAAGCTGCGGATGAGGAAACAGATCATTTGTCATGGACAGCACAGCGTTTAAAAGAATTAGTATCTCATCGAAGTTATTTGAATCCAATTTGGTATTCACAGGCTTATTGTATTGGTTTAGTGGCTGGTTTGTGTGGTGACAACTGGAGCTTGGGTTTTATTGAGGAAACTGAGCGGCAGGTCACTGCGCATCTGGACGATCATTTAGGATTATTACCTTTGGCAGATACCAAAAGTCGACAAATCGTTAAGCAAATGCGTGACGATGAATACCATCATGGCCAAGCTGCTGAGCAAGCAGGAGCAAAACCTTTGCCATGGATAATTAAGCGTTTAATGGCATGCCAGGCTAAAGTAATGACGACAATTGCAGCTTGGATATAAAAGACTTTTTCCCAGAAAAAATAGTTTTTAACATACCTGCAATGTTTCCTTAGGATTTTTCAGAATTTATTATTGAATATGAACTTTAGTGAGCTGTGAATCTCGCAAACCTTTTTTTACAATCAGTCTGATGTATGTAAAATAAGCTAATGGTATTGGTTGAAAAACAATTCATTTGTGTTTTTAAATACCTTGACAGAATTATTAATTAAACTGAAGGAGAAAATATGCGCGAATTTTTTTTAATGGATGTGAATAAAGAACCAGCTTATGAATTATTACAAGAGCTTTTGGCTAGTGATCTATTTATGAATCCCCCTGTTTTCTTACAAGTTACTCATTTGACTACGTTGGCCGATATTAGTAAAGCCATCAGTGCGATTAAAAGGGCTAGCGCTAGTGGTTATTTTAGTTTTAAAGCAACCTGTTTTTCTGAAGCGAAGCACAATGTTACTTATTACTATATGAATGGAACTGATAGTGATCCTGGCGCCAAACATTTTTTCGAAAAAATCGCTGGCGTCTTAGAGGAAATCATTAGTTTGTTGATTAATAATAACAATACAACAACCATCACTGTGCAAAGCCAAGAGATCACCGTGCAGGATGCTTTAAAGGGACTGATGTCAATGCTTTATAAGAACTATACATTTACTCTTAAAGAAACTGATCCAAGTAAAGATTTTAAAATGTATATAAGTTTTGATCAGCAAATGGTGTTTCGCAGTACTGTAGAGCATCGAAACAAACTTTTAGAAGAATTAGGACAGTGGACTTACTCCGAATACTATAGAAAAAAAGTGCAGACCCATAATCCAAAAATATTCATCGAAAATCCAAAGTTAGAAATGCCTGCAATTTATTCCAATAACAAAGAATGTTTTTATTTCCCTCTTTTCAACGCCGCAAAAGGAGAAAAAGGGATTAATTTCGGAGGCGACGGTTTAGAAAACAGAGTAGGAGGCGAACAATGTTGTGAAAACTTTCTTAAAGTAATGGGCTTTATTCCCGAAGCTCAAACTCCAGAGGACAAGACACTAGGTCGAACTAGATATGCTAATGACTACTTTTGCCGTTACAGGGATAATCCCGGATGTATATACTTTAATCCCAACAAAGTGATTTTTAAGGACCTCGCATTCTATATTCGTTCTTCAAATGGAGTACTCAAGGAAGAGAAAAGCATAAATCCTCAAGAGATGGGAAAGAAAATGATGAAGGCTGTCCAAAAAGAATTATTTGGAGGGGAAAGGTTTAGCGACTTATATGAAGAAAAAAAGGGGCAAGAACAAACTTCTTCCAGCTCAAGTTCTTCTAGCTCTAGCCTCACCCCCAGTTCCAGCGCTTCGAGTTCATCGTCTGCCCCAAGTTCTAATTCCTTCAGCTTCCTTTCTTCAAGTTCCTCAAGTTCCGGACCTTCAATTGGCACATCTTCATCAAGTTCTTCTGCAACAATCATCCAAATGGAGGCGGTCCTTATGAACGCTTCAGGTATTGTGATGAAGGTTATAACTCCTGGCGGAGCGGATAAGATAATGGCAGCATTAAAAGAATGCAAAGAAAATAACCTCTCGCCTTCGACCGTATGGTCCGAGGGAAACGAGATCAC
This sequence comes from uncultured Pseudomonadota bacterium, assembly GCA_963818985.1. Classification (GTDB taxonomy): domain Bacteria; phylum Pseudomonadota; class Gammaproteobacteria; order Coxiellales; family Coxiellaceae; genus JAFEDN01. The sequence continues at coordinate 101,724 of CAWFUJ010000007.1, forward strand.
TTTTTATGCCTCAGATTGTCAAGCTGGCATATTTAACAATTTTTTAAAGTTATTTAACTTTAAACAGTTAGGGTTAGTTGCTGAGTTAATGACCGCGGTTAAGGCCTTAACTAAAGCAGGCCAAACTCTTTTCACGTCTAAAAGTGATTTAGCAAGTCAATGCTTTGGCATGCTTAAATCACTTATGGAGGAAAAACCTGAGTTTAAACCATCGCAAACTATTTCAGAGACATTGACTACTTAGTTGCATTCTTTTTAGTTCAATTCGGCTCCATACCGCGGTCAAGCCGCGGTATGGCATATTCCGTTCCCGCTAACGAGCTACTAAGTTTGGTCAGCTCTGAGACTCTATGTGAACGGAGCAAGAATTGTGGTTTTTTACCATGAAACTAAAATCGAATCGACCCACAAATTCAATCGATTATAAATAACATTGCTCAAGAATTTGTTCATGGGTCAACTTGGTTTTTTCTATGCCGTCGGCTTGTAGACGAATCTCGCCTTCTGATAGTGCTAATAAACGATTGCCATATTTAAGAGCGATATCTAGGTTATGTGTTGCTAATATACATGTGATGTTTCTTTCCTGTAGTAAACGTTCAGTGTGTTTAATTAATATTGCGGCTATTTTTGGATCTAATGCACTGGTGTGTTCATCTAATAATAGTAGTTCAGGTGGATGCAATAAACATAAGCCTAAGATTAAACTTTGACGTTCGCCTCCAGATAATGCCGTTACACTTATATCAAGTTTTTTGCCTAGGTGCGGATGAAAATCTGTTAAGTACTTTTGATAAAATATTTGCTCCTGCTGTTTCCTAATTTTAAATGAAACATTTTTAAATCTGGTTTCCCACAATAAACAGTTTTCTAATACTGTTAAATTAAAAAATAATGCATCACGTAAATCTTGGGTGACAGTGACCACCCTTTGGCTAAATTCTTTCGCTGGAAATTTTTGTAAATCTTTTTGATCCAGATATATTCTTCCGGAAGTAGGAGAGTAAGTACGATTTAATAATTTTAATAAAGAGCTTTTCCCTGAACCATTGCTACCGAGTAACATGACTCTGTCACCTTTGGAAACCGAGTAATTTATTTTGTTTAAAATAGGGCGCGCTGAAGAAGGAAACTTTAAAGTTACATTTTCTATATAACATAATTTTTTTTCTTGATTCATATTTTTAATTATGTCTCTTGTTTTACTACGATTACGTTGCCCTTTGATGTGAACCGTAAGAAAAATACTAGCACTAGCCCCAATAATAATTTCAAATTAATGGGATTTACCCCCCAGGTTAAAAACAAATTAATCGCTAGAAAATATAAAAACACACCAATCACACAAGCGCCGAATTCAAGTGGTAAAATAAAGCTGTGACTTCGATATAATGGCTTTAGAATTTGTCGGCCAATAACCACGGTGCCTATCCCTGTTAATGCCATACCAAATCCCATACTTAGATCAGCATAGCCATTAATTTCTGCAGTTATCGCTCCGCTCCATGCAACTAATGCGTTACTTAATGCAAAGCCAAAAAAACGATAGTATTCAATTCGGTGTCCCAAGCGTTTTAATAAGTGTTGATGATCTCCAAATGCTCTGAGAACTAAGCCAAATCGCGAACTCAACAACAAGCTTAATAAAATAATTATCAATGCGACAAATATAGCGATAAATAACCAATTGCTATTCATATCGTTTTGGCCAAATACACTGCCCAAATTTATAGCTTCATATAAGCTGATGTTAGGTTTCCCCATCACATTAAAGTTAATGCTATATAGCATGAATAATGCTAAAATTCCGGCTAATAATGAATTGATACGACCTTTAAATTGAATGATGCTTACGCCAATTCCTGCTAGCGCGCCTCCTAAGCCCGCCACTAAAAATGCTAAAAAAGGATGCGGCCAGCTCACTAGCAAATGACCAAAAATCCCTGCTCCTAATACAAAACTTCCATCAACTGTTAAATCTGTGGCCCGCAAAATCACATAGCTAATATAAATTCCCAAGGCTAAGGGAAAAAATAATAAACTTTGACTAAAAGTACTGGCAATTATATCCATATTAATAAATTCTTATAGAATAATTCTGCTGCTTGGCTGCTGATTTAATATCCTCTATATTTAATTCCTGTTCCGAAGCAGTTTTACTATTAATAAAAACTAGTAAGGTTTTCATTTCTTGAATAGGTAATTGACTGATCTGTTGCCCATTTAGTATTTTTGCCGCTAATTCCCCACCTTCAACTCCTATTTGTTTTTCCTCTACTCCCAAAGCAGTTCCAGCGCCATGACTAACACTGCCTTCATCTGAAGTAATCAATGGAATATGACGTTGTTTAGCTTGAAATACTAGAGTGTTAATTCCACTCACGATTAAATTATCTTTTAAAATAAAAATAGCTTGGCTGTCTTTACTAATACGTTGACTGGCGCTATAAAGATCACTTAAATTCTGAATCATCAATGGTTGAATGGTTATCCCCAATTCTTTTGCTGCAGCAATCGCTGCTTTTACTTCAGGGACAACTTTATCATCTGCACTATATATCAAAGTTAATTTCTTTAAGTTGGGTAGAATAAGATGGATGAAGGCAATCTGTTTGCCACTGTCAATTTCATCGCGAATTCCCGTAAAACAATTAGCTAAATTATTTTTATTACGCACTGAATTAGGAATCATGGCTGCTAATGCCACTATCGGTTGATTAGTTACCATGGATACTGCCATTTGCGTAGTTGTTGTTCCTACCGGCACGATCATATCTATCTTTTGATTTATAAATTTTTGAATAATGGAACGCTGAATATTGATATCATGCTCAGCGTTTTGAATTAAAAAATTAACTTTTCCTGGGTAATTTTTAGATAACTCTGCTTTAAAGCCATCCACGATCGTCCGTAAAGCAGCATGGTCCATAGGTAAAACAATTCCAATGGTCTTTTCCGGCAAAGGTTTAGAATCCTGATTGGCTGCATACACCGATAGAAAACTTACCGATAATACTAACATTAATAATAATTTAGTGAAAAATTTCATAAGAACCTCAGATCAAAGATAATGCATCATGTAATGTTACATGATTACAAATGAATAGTCAACTAAACTTCATGCCATCCCGCGTAAGATGTTAACTTACTAAAAACCCAATGCCGTCGTCCCGCGAACCTCTAATGCCTGTGCGGGATGACATGTCCCAGATGCCAGAAACGCGCCCACATTCCTATCTAACCTATTGTTTTTAATGAAAATATTAAAATATAAAGTTTTAATCCCTCCTTAATATCTATATTTTATACTGGTCAATACGTGTATAAAAGAGATGGGCTGACGGAATGAAGATAGAACAAAAAATTGATAATAACGACGAATTAATTTCCACTCAAGAATATAAGCCCGGGACCTCGCTGGATTATGATCAGCGATCTGATGGTCCAGAGAGCGCCATCTCATCGGATAATGATCCGCACATTTATGATTTAACGAGTGAGCCTGATCTGTCATCGGCGTCGCCAGTCGATGATCATAAATTTTATGATTCACCAATCGAACCTGAACTGGATTTACCAGATTTAGCTGAGCACAAAACATCTTCTGGCACAACGCTGTTTGAATCAAAGTCTCGGGTTAGCAAAAAAATTGATAACATTCCTTTGATGAGATTAGATCTGGGTAATAACTATATACAGCCTCGCGGCAATTTTGTTGTCGATGGTCGGCATAATTTCGCCATTCATTATGAAGAAGAATCTAAAAAAAATAATATGAAAAAAGGAAAAGGATATACTACGATCAATCTCCTATATGAGCCTCATAGCAAAAAAGAGTCTGAAAGCAAAGAAAACCATTTTGAAAATTATAGCCTTTTTGATTGTTATAATGATTACGTTATAAATCAGCGAAAGATCGGTTCTAAAATTCAAAATTTCTTTAATTGGGCCGATGCTCATTTCGCCGAACAAAAACCACCAATTAACTGGCATGGAAATGTAGCTGATTGGCAAAGAATTCAAATCGCTTATCATCGAGCAGATCTGATTTCCTTAACTTCTAAGCAACGAACTCATTATGAAACAAAATTTATTGCTGGGTACTTATACGTAAAAGCTAGTCATCCACATAGCATATACAACCCTGCCCACGTCGACCAAAAAAATGATGATGATCAATGGGTTCCTGCAGACTCACATTTTGGTAAAAAAACTAGCCGACGTATCGACACTCTCATCTATGTTTTCGCAGAGAAAGAAGTTTTAGTAAATGGTAGAAAAACTTTTGAAAGGATCATGTATATTGCTAAGGATAGTCCTGGAAAATTTCACCATAGTAGTATCGCCACTGAGAGGGTATTATGTGCAGGAACTTTGAAGGTAAACAATGGCACTATTACTGAAATCACAGCTGACTCTGGACATTTTCGGCCAACCGAACAACGATTCAAAGATTTAAAGAGCTTTTTGCGCTGGAATAATGCCAAACTTGATACTGGCCGTTGGTACCATAAAAATACTGGTGGAGAATATTCTTTGAAAGAACATATCCACAAAAAAACTGGTAAAACTTTCAAGAAATATTCGCTGGACAAAAAAGTTGATTACACTCCGCTATCTCCTCGTTTTTTTGATAAATCAGATTTAAAAAAATTAGACCAAATAATTGAAAATGAGCAAACAGAAAAATTAAGGGCGATATTTACTTCAGAAAAAACCAAACCTAAACCAGATAGCCTCTGGGGAGAAAAAATAAAAAATATTGCTTCCGAAGCTAAAAAAACTTCAACAAGCAAAACTCAACAAGTATCAGCAGAACCGGCAGCTCCTTCGTCATCAAGTTTGCCTCAAGGATAAATGAATATTCCCTCGCCCGGATGGGAGAGGGGAATAGCGCGCATTAGGATTTAAGCTCGATGACCATGACTTCGATCGGTTCATGACTAATATTGATATCGGTATGAAATTCATTAACCGGATCTTTCGTTAAATAATAGGAATGATTTTTTTCCAACTTTAGCAAATGCACTTGGCCTTTATTATTAGTAATTTTTAATGTGCCATTGCTCAGCGAAACCAGTACGCGATCAAAATCATGTCGATGCATTTTAAGTTGTTGGTTTTGATTTGGTAAAATAGTGGTCTTCCAAACATTGACTCGATCATTTGAAAACTCAGCAACACGATGTGTTGACGGTAACGTTTCAGCCCAAGCAACAGACATTGCTAATGACGATAAGCCTGCAATAAATATTTTAAATACATAGTTCATAAGCTATTTACTCCTAAGTTCAGTACATGTCATCCTCGTGTAGGAACTATTCTTGCACTCACCAAAATGTGAAGGCAAATATGGATCCCCGCCTGCGCGGGAGATGACAAGCTCCGGTTTTACAATTCTAAATTCTCAGAGTTTAACCATCTAATTTAATAAAATAAATCACTCATCCTTACGCCATGGGGGGGATCGCAAGGGGGAGCTGCGCGAAGCGCTCCCCCTTCATTGTGAGCATTGGCTTTGCCAAGCGGAGCATAAAAACAGACTGCATTATCGCGCTGTACTCAGCGAGATAATGCAGCTCCCCCTTCATTCCGAGCATCGGCTCCGCCGAGCGGAGGATAAAAACAGGAGCAATTCTCGCTGTACTCAGCGAGAATTGCGGCTGATTACATGTTTTAGTTCCTGAATATTAATTTCATCTACAACATACCGGTTGTCCAAATTAATTAAGTGAATAATGTTATCAGCAATATCTTCGGGAAGCAAAGCGTTTTCCGGTGAGGGTCCAGGTCTAAAATGTAAACCTTCAAAAAATTGTGAATTCACTAAGCCTGGATTTACCAAAGTCACAGCTATACCTGCCGCACTGCATTCATGCCGCAGACTTTGCGCAAAGCCCCGCACGGCAAATTTAGTGGCACAATAAATACTGCCCTGCTTAGCACCTTTTAAAGCAGCTTCTGAACCTATCAATATAATTTTTCCATGGCGCTTTTTTTTCAAATTAGGCAAAAAATTTTTAACTAACAACACCTGACCAATCAAGTTAACATTCACTAAATCACAAATTTGTGTAGTAGAAAACTGCTCCAAATTGGCAAATTTACCATAACCTGCATTACCAATAATCACGTCAATATCATGGTGCTGCTGTTGAATCGTCCGCAAAATGGTATTCGCATTCTCAGGATGAGAAAAATCTATTGAATAAGGAATATAATGCGGATCACCCGGATTAAACTTTGTATGATCACGTCCTAATCCAATGACAGTATGACCTATCGATAATAACCGTTGACTAATGGCCCGACCAATACCGCTAGAGGAACCACTAATAATAATTTTTTTCATAATGCATTGCACTCAAACAATAAGGTTTTCGGTAAATAATTTTGTAGAATTTTTAAAACAGTTTGTTTCATTTCTATCTCAATTGATTCTGGATAAGAAATCTGTTGACCGCGTTTCAATAATGGTTGAGCCAATAACTGATCATGTGGATAAAGCTGAACAATTTCCTGATACATTTTTTGTGGAAATCTCAATGGTCCTACGCTCACTGAATGAATTTTTTCTGGGGAAATAAGCAAGAAAATATCTTTTAATAGTTCTTGATATTGATCACGAAAATCAGGATCATAAATTAATGGATCAAAACGTAATCCGATCTGCCAACCTGCATCTGCTAGTTTTTGCATAGCATATAATCTTTTCTTGAGTGGAGGAACTTTATGCTCTACCTTTTTTGATATTTTTTCTGGTGTGAAACTAAAAGCAACAATGCAGTTGGTGAGGACAGGTTGTTCTAACAAACTATTGATTTGCGTGCTTTTAGTACGTAGTTCCAATAGAGCTTTCGGATGATTAGAGAAAAAAGGTAGAAAATTATCGACAAAACCACTGATATTATCAAATGCAAGCGAATCTCCATCATAACCCGAGAAAAAATATACGATCTGGGAAGGATGCTGATTTAAAACTTGGTTTATTTCACTCATGAAATCTTCATAATTGATAAATACCACGTAATGAGCACTAGGATACATCCCCTGTAGAAAACAATATCGGCAATCATATATGCAATTCAACATATGAGAAAAATAATAATTGTTCTCACCACCTATTCCAAAACCTTCCGGAGTAGGTACGACTAATCTGCCAGTTTTTTTCGCTAAAATTAATGCCGGCTGTTGTTTTTGCAGGCGAAAATTCTGTGACTTAGGATTAAAAACTTGCCGATAATTCTCACACTCAATAATTAATGCTTCTCGACCTACCCGCTGAACAATCTTTTCCACGCGGGGATGATTTTTAATTGATTTTTCGATGTAAATTGTCTGCATTGGATCATTGTATCATAATTATGAAATCAATTATTATGACGTCATTAATAGTAATTGATTGTTTAAAAATCCTAAAACATTTTTGGAATTCCCTTCTAATTGGCATAAGGTTAATGGATTGATTTCTGGCTTATTCACTTGCCAACGTCTAAGTAACTCGCGTAATTCATACTGTTGATAATTGGTGAAATGCCAGCGTCCAAGAAATTCTTGAAGGTGTATTAAATTTAATTGCTGATCGAATTCGAAAGCTGATAAATTTAATAAATAGTCGACTACACGCTGAACACTTTCCTTTTGTTTTTCAAATAATGAAATAACCATTGCAGGATGAATGTTTTGAATTGATTCTGGGGAATTATCTGAGATGATTTTTAAAATTTGAACCTGTTCTTGCGTCACAAAACAAGTGGCTGTAGAAAAAAATCCTGACGCTTCCATGTCTAGTAAATGTTGTTGTAGATATTGAGCTTGAATTTGCTCAACGGTCATAATTGCTATATGAGATAAAAACCCGGGTAAGATGGGAGTTGGATAAAAAGTCTTGTTGTTCGTAGCATCAATAATTTTATGCACTAAATATATTGATCCAATAGATAGTTGAAAACCACCGGCAATACCTATATTTAGGTAACAAGTATGTGCATTAGCACCCGTCCACGCATGCAGATAACCGACCGCAGCAGCGGTACAAACTTTACCGATCCCTGATACTATTAGATGGATACTGCGATCTTTATTAGAAAATACTTGGAAATTACTTGGATTTTCAATAAGAGATAAATGATATATATCCAATAATAATCTTGCTTCACAAGGTAATGCCACAATTATATTTAATTTTGCTTTCGAATTCATTTTATCATGTTTGGTTTAAAAAATTATTTAATAGCAAATGACCCTGTTCAGTGGCAATTGATTCTGGATGAAATTGTACACCCATTAATCGATAATGACGATGCTGAATGGCCATTATATCTATTAATTGATGCGAGGAGTTTTGAGTCCACGCTGTTATTTCAAATTCTGCTGATAAAGTTTTTGGATCTATCACTAATGAATGATAACGCATAGCGGTAAATGGCTGTTTTAGACCCGCAAATAGATTTTTTTGATGATGGTAGATTAAGGATGTTTTACCATGCATGATTTTTTCCGCAGCAATAATTTCTCCACCAAACGCTGCTCCAATGGCTTGATGCCCCAAACACACACCTAAAATTGGAATGTGAGCATAAAAAGCATTAATCAGTGGAATCGAAATTCCTGCCGCTTCTGGCCTGCCGGGACCAGGGGAAATAATAATATAGCTGGGCTTTTTTTCTGCTATTTGTTGAATAGTGATTTTATTATTTTGAAAAACAATCACTTCTTGGCCTAATTCTCGTAGATACTGGACCAGATTATAAGTAAATGAATCATAATTATCGATGATTAATAGCATGTTAAACAATTCTGTCCCGTTAATTTGTTTCCCCTCTCCCGGGTGGGAGAGGGGCTATGACGATTTCTTATCGTACAACCTTAGATAGAATATCGCGCATATGCGTAGAGTAATCGTCAGCATGAAATAACCCTGAACCAATAATACAAAAATCAGCACCAGCGGCTGTCACTTCACCAATATTCGAGTTTTTTATGCCTCCATCAATTCCTAACCAAGCTTTGCTATTGATCTCTACCATCAATTTTTTAACCTGCCGAATTTTATCTATAGTTTCACGGATAAATGATTGACCGGCAAAACCAGGGTAAACAGACATCAACAATAATAAATCAATATTGGCCAAATATTTCTGCACCAATCCTAATGATTTATCTGGATTAAGTGCCAAGCCGGTTTTCATCCCATGCGCACGAATATGATGCAAACAAGCTTCTACATCTTTGCAAGCTTCAGGATGAAAGGTAATTAAATTCGCACCTGCTTTAGCAAAGGGTTCAATATATTGTTCAGGTTTTTCTACCATCAGATGAACATCAATTGGAGCTGAAATTCCCGCCGCACGCATCGATTGACAGACCACAGGTCCAAAACTTAGATTAGGCACAAAATGATGGTCCATCACATCAAAATGGATCCAATCAACTCCAGCCGCTAACGCTTGATTAACTTCTTCACCTAATCGGGTAAAATCCGCTGATAAAATAGAAGCAGATATTTGCACTTTATTCATTATTTTTGGCTGCCATTATTCTTCGTTCTAAACGATCTAAACGTGCCGCAGCCCGATCTACGTCATCGCGGATACGAGCAACGTCTTGATAAAAAGATTCCACTCTCTCATTTTTCGGTAAATATTGGTCTTCTAATTGACAAAATTCACGAATATGCTCGCCAAGTTTACCTAATGTTTCTTGACCAAACTTAACTGCTTTTTTAGTTCGCCATGCAATTTCATGACTGATGCTATCACCCATAAAACGTGATAAAAAATCCTCCCAGTCTAAATCTACTCTTCTTAAAATATCGCGAATCTTTTCGCCAAGTTCGGTATCACCAATAATAACAATGCCCTGATCAAATAATGCTGTTCCGCTCCCCCCTGCACAGGCAACGCGTATTAATCCCTGCGAAGTTCCACAAATAGTAGTATCGACATTGCCAACATATTCGTTTAATAACTTTATACCATGGGCCCCAGGCAAAAGAAAAATATCTTTTTGCCAATCGGTTAAAGTTATTTTAATGACCTTGCCTTGTAAATTGGCCAGGCGAGCCGCGGTATCTGGATCTAATTTTAAAGCTTGATTTATCGCTGTTTCTAAAGCACTGTACGCTAATGACATCATTAAAATTTAACTCCTTGATGTAAAGCGACTATTCCGCCACTTAAATTTTGATAATGACAACGATCAAATCCAGCACTGAGCACCATTTTTTTCAGCGACTCTTGATCTGGATGAACGCGAATCGATTCGGCCAAATAACGGTAGCTTTGTGCATCGTTGGCAATAAATTCCCCTAACCAAGGCAGCACCTTAAATGAATAAAGATCATAAAGTGGCTGTAATAAACTAATGATTGGTTTTGAAAACTCTAAAATAATTAACCGCCCTCCAGGCTTCAAAACTCGATACATTTCAGTTAAGGCCGCAGACTTGTCAGTCACATTTCGTAATCCAAAGCCGATGATGATTCGATCAAAATAATTTTCCGGTAACGGCAATAGTTCAGCATTAGCACGCACATAGTGGATATTAGCAAACAATCCTTTATCCAATAATCGTTGACGTCCAACTCGAAGCATATTTGCATTAATATCGGCTAAAAATACTTGGCCTTGATGGCCCACCACCGAACTTATCCGAGCGCTTAAGTCGCCGCTCCCTCCTGCAATATCTAGTGCATAATGACCTGCTCTTAATTGACAACATTCTATGGCATAACGTTTCCATAGCCGGTGAATGCCTAAAGACATTAAATCATTCATCAAATCATATTTTTCAGCCACACTAGAAAATACTTCACCCACTCGCTGATTTTTTTCATGGATTGGAATTTGTTGAAAACCAAAATGTGTTTTGGACCCAGTTGTCTTCATAGCTGTCCTTTTCTTATTATAAAATAGATCGTCTTAGATCTTCATCTTTGGCCAAATCCGCCAATTGTAAATCAACGTAGGCGGCATCAATGATCATTGATTCCCCAGCACGATCTGTCGCTTCAAAAGAAATTTTTTCTAATAGCCTTTCTAACACAGTGTGTAATCGGCGTGCGCCTATATTTTCAGCTTTTTCATTCACTTGCTGAGCAATCTCCGCCAAACGTTGGATGCCTTCGGGAGAAAATTGCAAGTTAAAACCTTCGGTGCTCATCAAAGCAGTATACTGCCTAGTCAAAGATGCGTCAGGTTCAGTTAAAATTCTGACAAAATCTGCGGTTTTTAACGCTTTTAATTCAACGCGAATGGGAAAGCGACCTTGTAGCTCAGGAACAAGATCTGAAGGCCGTGCCAAATGAAAAGCACCCGAGGCAATAAATAAAATATGGTCGGTCCTAACCACACCATACTTGGTCACCACAGTACAACCTTCGACTAATGGCAATAAATCACGCTGTACCCCTTCTCGTGATACATCACCGCCAAATTCAGATCGACGGACAATTTTATCGATCTCGTCAATAAAAACAATACCATTTTGTTCGGCGTTTTCTAAAGCGTGTGACTTAATTTCTTCTTCGTTAACTAATTTACCCGCTTCTTCTTCTTGCAAGCTTTTCAATGCGGCCTTTATGCTAAGCCGACGGGTTTTGGTTTTTTTAGCGGCGATATTCTCCATCATACTTTGTAACTGACCGACCATTTCCTCCATGCCTGGAGGACCCATAATTTCTAAAGTAGCCCCACCCGTTAATTCAATTTCAATTTCTTTATCGTCCAGCTCATTTTCTCGTAATTTTTTACGGAATAGTTGTCGAGCTGCAGACTCTCTGTCCGTTGTTACTTTTTCACTGGTTTTAGGCTGATCCTTCAGTTCACCACGCGCCGGGGGTACCAAAATATCTAAAATTCTCTCTTCTGCTAATTCCAAAGCTTGGCTCTGTACTTTTTCCATCGCACGTTCACGAGTCATCTTAACAGCAATATCCATTAGATCACGAATAATTGCATCGACGTCGCGACCCACATACCCAACTTCGGTAAATTTAGTCGCTTCTACTTTAATAAAAGGTGCTCTTGCTAATGCGGCTAAACGACGAGCAATCTCGGTTTTCCCCACCCCTGTAGGGCCTATCATTAAAATATTTTTCGGCGTGATTTCCTTACGCAATTCTTCGGATAGTTTCATCCGCCGCCATCGATTTCGCAAGGCTATAGCAACCGCGCGCTTAGCTTCTTCTTGGCCTATTATAAAACGATCTAATTCAGAAACAATTTCTTTTGGAGTCATGGTCGACTCCAAATTTGTTATTGTTTGTGTCATTTACATCTCGCTGTTTTGTTCTTCAATGGTAAAATTAGATTGGTGAATACACATATATCTGCGGCAATCGTCAATGATTTTTTAACAATTTCTAAGGCACTTAATTCTGTACTCTCTAATAATGCCCTTGCAGCTGCTTGAGCGTAGGGGCCACCTGAGCCTATCGCACATCAAACCATCTTCCGGTTCTACTACATCCCCGTTACCCGTTAAGATCAAAGAGGATTTACTATCGGCGACCGCCAATAACGCTTCTAAACGCCTTAGCATTTTATCCGTTCGCCAATCTTTGGCCAATTCTACCGCGGCCCGCACTAAATTGCCTTGGTGTTTTTCCAATTTTGATTCAAATCGTTCAAACAAAGTAAATGCATCGGCTGTTGCCTCCAGCAAATCCGGCGATCACTTGATTGTTATATAAACGCCGTACTTTACGTGCATTACCCTTCATAATGGTATTACCCATAGAAACTTGTCCATCTCCGCCAATCACTACCTTGCCTTGACGTCGAATTGATAATATCGTGGTGCCGTGAAATTGTTCCAATTTTATCTCCAAATATAGAGTTTTACCCCAATAATCAGTAATTGGGGGCAATCGCTTGGTATTTCAACAGCAATTCTCGCTGAATACAGCGATTGTGCTTCCTGTTTATATCCTGGCTCGGCAGACCGATGCTCGAAATGGAAGGGAACGAAGCTCTCTCACTTGCGATCCAACTTCGGGCAGAGAATTTCTACGGAAATTATTTTTGACAATGGTATTTTTTATCCATAAAATTCATCATCTTTTCACTGAAGCATTTTTTATGATATTATACAGGTGGATTTTGAAATATAGTATTTGAAAAAAAGTCAAATTAAAACGATGAAAAAAAACATTATTAAGAACCAATTAGACAAATTAGCGGATAGTAAAATTCCAGCCACCATTTTGGTTGAGGCAATGACACTATTGACCGCTATAGAGGCCTTGGATCAAAAAGAGTTAGCCTCTACCATCGATAAAGACAAAGATATTATCCATATTTCACAATTTTTATTTAATACTCATAGCACCATTCTGCGCCAATTTCACGTGGCAGGCCACTTATGGGGCCAGGTGATACAACCCAATTTACATGCTTTTAATCAGCTATGTGGCCTGTATTATTACACCTTAGCCTGGGGGGTGAATCACCCTGTCCGTCGACAAGAACCCTCTCCGGCAAAGCATCATCTACCCACCCTATTAAAAGCCGTTAAAATGGGCTCAGGTGTTGCAGCCAATCTGGTGGTGGTTTATTTCATTGAACAGGTAAAAAAGTACATTAGGGCTGGGAAAGCAATCAATTACGAAAAAGCAGATCAAAAAGTTGAGAACGATTTACAAGAGCTACCAAATTTGCTGATAAGACATTTAACTCCAGGGGCATTACTGCTTGGACAAGCTTATCTTTTCGCCAGTACTTATTTTTTTTCTAGAGAAAATCCTATTTTTCAACCTTACGCCGAAATTGCATTAAAATATCTATGGACGGCCATGCTATTAATTCCTTACTCATCAAAACAAATATTAAATTTTTATGGTAAAAAACAATTAAAAGATGCTATTAAAGTGCCTTATCGAGTTTTCTTTACCGAAGAAAAACCTCCACAATCAATTTTTGCTTTGATATCTCAGCAACAAAAAAATTTAGCAGAGGCTGGATATGTGCTTGATGACAAGTTGATTCAGAAACAAGCCCGCCAGCTATTTACTAGCATGTCTGAGGCAGGCTTGGTGACTCATGATTCTTTAAAAACCGCAAATCCTTGACTTGACAGGCTGTTGATTACCCTGCCCAGAAGCTTGTGGTTTAGATTCTGAAGCCGAAGGGCGTTTGAAGAAATTAATTGGAGAGCTTACCGTTTGCGTCATCTCGGCTACAGATTGCTGATCCTCTGATTCCGAGGATTCATTTTGAGCGTCAAATTCAGCCATTGCATCGCCTTCAATATCCTCATCAAGATGACAAAAGATATCTTCTGAATCATCCCCATCAATTTGCTCATCCAATTCAACAATAGATGGTGTATTTTCCGCCTGGCCCTTATCCTCCTCTAATTCAACAATCTGAGTCTTCTCTTCCGCTACTTCTGCGCGTTGACGCGCCCTTCTAGAACCTCGATTTAATCGTGCAATTAGCTCATCCTCTGAAACATCTATTGCTATTTTGGTCGGCAATTTAGTTAAATTAATATTAATTTGTGCGCCGCCGGATTCTGAATTAGAGATATCAATCGTACCTGAAAACTTGTTTATTATTTTATCTTTCAACATGGACATGCCTTGTCCTATACCACCCAGGTCAGTGCCACCATTTTTTTCTGAGACATGTTTTTCGAAGTTTGAAGAATCATTAAATTTAGCTATATACTTTTGAGAAAAACCAGTTCCATTATCCTCAATCTTAATTGAATAACTGCCTTCGATTTTCTGCAAAATAATAATAATACGTGGCTGAATAAATCTTTCACTTCGGAAGGACTGTTCTAAAGCTGCTTCTATCGTATTTTTAAATATTTCATCGCTGCTCTCACTAATGGCAGAAATAACTGAAAGAAATTCTTCTTTAATATCAGACGAAAGATTTGATGCTTTTATTTGATCTTCTATTCGCGTAAAAGTAAATTCTATATAATTATTTTCTTTTAAATATTGTTTGCCTTGTTCAGTCAGTGAAAGACAGGGGTCCATCGTTCCTTTTTTATGGTTTGATCTTAAAGCTTGTTTAGTATGCTCTTCTTGTAAATTAATAATGTGATCGAATGTGAATTTTAACTCAGATTCTTTCGTTTCGTGTATTGAACTTTTATCTTCAGAAAATCCAAAACTGCCATCGTCTTCGCTAAAAAAATCATCTTGTTTGCCGGCTCTGCTCATGATTATCTCTCTTGGTTATAATAATAATTATTCTTTAAGAATATTATACTGCTTGAATCTTAAGATTTAATTAATTGTGCAGAGGTTGATAGATCAAAAAAAATTTATAAATATTATATTATCAATAACTTAGCGCTGTTGTTTTAATAAAACAGCTTCTATCTGATGCTGTTTTAACCGTTGTTGGTCGCGTTCAGCCATATCAAGAGATGAATAAGGCCCTAAAATCACTCGAAACCATACGCTTTGAGCGTTTCGGTACTCTTGAACAAAAGCATGGAAACCCAGAGCTTGCATTTGATTACTTAAACGCTGTGCCTCACTATCTTGTCGTAAGGCTGCGATTTGCAGCATATATTGTTCAGCCGGGATTACAACCTTGGTGACAAGCGGTGTGGTCACTAACATTTTTGGCAGCACAGTATAAAAATCAAATTGCATCGATGGCTGCGCGCTGATGCGTACGGTCGGCGAATTATTTTGCAGAAGATGGCTTGATCTATAATCTAAATAAGCGCGGACTAATAATATCATTGCAATCAGAACTAATAATAACACCAACCAATTGAGTTGCCGTCGGGGGCTTTGTTTTGACGAGCGTAAAGTTGCTTGGCTTCTACCCATGAATATCACTCAGTGATTCATCACTAATAAAATTACTCAGCGATGGCTTTTCACCATTAATTAATAATTTACCATTGCTATAATCAACACCCATGGTCAACTGTTGATCCTGTGAAAGTAGAAGATGATGATTGATCCAATAATCCAAATAGTGATTAGCGACAAGTTGTGGATCAATTTTTAGGTTTGGATTGGCTCTTTGTTTTTCCTGATAATAACTAGTGAGATTATTTTTCAGCCAAATTTTTGGCATTATAGCCGTTGCCTTCATACGAATATTTTCTAATAAATGCATTAGTCCAAACTCGGTATCATCGGTATTTGGAGAAAAAATTTGCGCTTGTAAAGAGACAATTCCTTCATCAGTATTGAATTGTAATTGCCGAAGATCAATCGTCACGCCTCTACTTAAAAGATTTATCAACAAAGGATATAATTTTAGACGCTGTAGATCGGAACCAGCCATGAAAACTTGGACAAAGTTTTCTAATACTTTTGAATTCATATTGCTTAATTCTAAAATTACCTTTAACTGATTTATTTTTAATTGTTTATCGAGTATGCGATCCACATAATTGACGAATTTTATATTTGTTAATCCACTTTGTTGCGCCTGATTCATTTCCGCATGCCAATTATCTGCGATAAAAGCTGTTCCTGTGTATGGATAGATTATAATTTTTCTAGCAGCAAATGAACGATTTCCATACCATAAATTATTAATCTCATAAATATCCATTTTAACCCGTAACCCCTGCCCCTCCAAAATTTTAATTAAATCAATCAAATTATTTTCGACTTTTTCCAGATTACTGGCATAAACCGCCGCGTCTCCTAATGAAAGATTTGCCTGTAAATGATGGTTATTAGGAGTAAATTTCAACCTACCATTCAACTGATTGATTTCAATTCTTTGCAGTTCATTACCGAGCAGTATATGCTTGACTGCCAATTGAGTATTTAGACCATTAGCCATTGTCCATAACGTATTAGCTCTAAAATTTAGATTTTCATCTTGACTTTGATTTTGTAAAGCAGCACGCGCTAATACTAGCCTGCGTGAGCCAGATATTGATTTTATGAAAATAATTGGGCCATGCAGAATCTTTTGCTGAATATTAAATTGACTTAATGTCACAGCTTCACCATTGGCAGGAACTAAAGTACTGTAAATATTGATTTGCAGTATCGTCTGCGAGTGAAACCAACCTCGGTTAAATTTAACGATCTTTACCGACATATAAGGATTATTAGCGATCGTTGATAACATCTCTGGATATTTTTTTTGTACCCAAAAACCCATACCTAGTGGAACAAAAACCGTGACCAATAAAATTATCCCTATCAAGCTGGACAAAATAATGGATAATTTTCGCATGTTTCCTCCAAGTTACATCTGTTCCGGAGCCGAAATGCCTAAAAGTGCGAGGCCGCTAGCCAATACATATTGAATTGCACGCATCAAGCACAAACGGGCTTGGCGCAACTCAACATTTGGAACTAAAAATTTTTCGCTGTTATAATACACATGGAATAAATTGGCCAGCTCTTGCAGATAATGTGCCAACAGATGCGGTTCATAGTGCATGGCTGCATGTTGCAGCAACTCCGGATAATTAGCCAAGTGGCGTAATAATTTCCTTTCAGTTTCAGCAGTTAATAGATTTAATTCTTGCAGACCCTCTTCCTTGGACCATTGCAAACCAGTGTTTGCTAATTGACGCCAAACACTACAAATACGTGCATGGGCATATTGAATGTAATAGACAGGATTATCTGTCGATTGTGCCTTAGCCAGCTCTAAATCAAAGTCTAAGTGCTGTTCTGGTTTGCGCATAATATAGAAAAAGCGTGCAGCATCATTGCCAACTTCGTTGCGCAATTCTCGTAAAGTAACGAAAGATCCACTTCTGGTTGACATGGAAACTTTGACTTTGCCACGAAACAAATTAGCAAATTGAACGATTAACACCGTTAATTTTTGTGGATCTTCACCCAAGCCCTTTAAAACGGCACGAATTCTAGTTACGTATCCATGATGATCTGCACCAAAGACATCGATCATATGATCATAGCCTTGACGGTATTTATGCAAATGATAAGCGATGTCTGGGGCAAAATAAGTGGGTTGGCCATTTTCTCGAATTAATACTCGGTCTTTCTCATCACCAAAATCGGTGGCACGAAACCAGACTGCACCCTCTTTTTCATAAACGTGGCCGTGTTTTTTTAACAGCTCAATGCCCGCTTCCACTAAATTCATTTCGATTAATTGGCTCTCGTGGAACCATGCATCATACATAACGCCAAACTCAAATAAATCATCTTTTATATCCGCTAAAATTTCATTTAGAGTTATTTTTTGGATAATATTAAAATTTTCTTGATCAATCAGTTTTATTACGCCTTCTATATAAGCGTCAATGTAACGATCGGCATCTTGATCGGGTTGGAATTTAGCTGCTAGCTGCGTAGCGAGTGCATTGGGATTTTTGCGGAAACGATCGTTGTAGCGCTCATGTAATGCCTTGGCAATATCGATGATGTAATCACCTTGATAAGCATTGGCTGGTAACTCTACTTGTTCACCAAATGTTTGTAGATAACGAATCCAAGTGCTAAATGCCAAAATCCGCATTTGCCGGCCGGCATCATTCACATAATATTCTTGGTGGACTTGAAATCCCACTGCCTTTAAAAGGTTAGCAACACAGGCCGCATACGCCGCACTACGCCCATGCCCTACGTGCAAAGGGCCGGTCGGGTTAGCCGAAACATATTCGAGATGGACACGACGTCCAGCAGCCATTGTCGACCATCCATAATGATTTTCTGCTAAAAGTACTTGGGCAACTATCTGCTCAAATGCCGAATCTGTTAGGGTAAAATTAATAAATCCAGGGCCAGCAATTTCAACTTTTGATATTGGTGAGGAAAGGGGTAGATGTTTAACGATTAATCCGGCTAATTCCCGTGGGTTTTTCCCAGTTTTTTTTGCCAAAATAAGAGCGATATTTGAGGCATATTCACCATGTTGCGGATCTTTAGATTTCTCTATATTAACAGGAGCGCGCACCTCCACCGGTAACAACTGTTCGGCATATAGCATTTCAAGGGCATTTTCTACTAATAAAGTTAATTCGGCTTTCATATCAGCATCATTATGCCGTTATTTTTAAGCTGAGTACAGCGCGTAAAGTCCCATCTCCCGTCCCTATGCGCAGGAGTCCTTCCGTTGAACCACCCCCGTCAATATTTTCTTTCGCCAGGGATTCGCGGGTCAATCGCAATGGCGGGGCCTCGTATCTTAAGATGGTAAGTGTTATAAAAGTTTTGCCCTCGCAGGTCGAGGGCAAAACCAAGCATGGTAGACCGTCGGGGCCTTAGGGCGAAAAGCCCGTCTGGGACAGCTTGGTCGCCATGCTTAACTTCCTCAATATATCTCGAACAGTTGCCTGGAGCGTTAATCGACTCCGCATCGGCGAGGTGGAGAACATTAAGGAGCGATGATTATGCCAAAAAGTAGCGATAAACACTATGTGGGAATCGATGTTTCGAAGAAGCATTTGGATGTGTGTGTGAGATCAACAGGACAGTACTTCAGGGTAGAAAATAATGCAGAAGGTTATCGGGAGATAAGAAATCAATTAAGCGCGTACCCTGCTTGTTTACTGATTGCGGAAGCGAGTGGCAGCTATGAAGTGGAATTAGTCCGAGGTATGCAGAAGCTGGGTTTTGATATTGCGGTGGTGAACCCCCGTCAAGTAAGAGATTTTGCTAAAGCACTGGGATGTTTAGCAAAGACGGATAAGATAGATGCGAAGGTGATTGCGCATTTTGGAGAAGTAGTGGAACCAAAGATGTTGGCGCCCGTGAGGAATGAAACGCAAGTACTGAGTGACTATCACCAACGGCGTCGTCAATTGGTAGATATGCTGACGATGGAAAAGAATCGTTATGCAAAATCAGGAGAAAGCGTGCGTAAACAAATCAAGAAGACGATGGATTTTTTAGAGAAACAATTAAAGGAAGTTGAAGAAAAGCTAAAAGCCCGAATTGACGAAAATGAAGTGTTGCGGAATCAAGTGGAACTATTAAAAAGCGTAGAAGGAGTCGGAGACGTGACAGCCTTTAGTTTAGTGATTGATTTGCCAGAACTAGGTCAAGTGAGTAGACGAGAGATAGCAGCGTTAGTTGGAGTTGCGCCCTTTAACAAAGACAGTGGGAATCAGAGAGGTGTGCGAGAAATATGGGGAGGAAGAGCCCCGGTGCGCACAGCGTTGTATATGGCGACCTTAGTGGCCACTCGGCACAATAGTGTGATCAAAGCCTATTACGAAAAATTGTGCGCGGCGGGCAAGAAGAAGAAAGTAGCGATCATAGCCTGCGCACGAAAAATGTTAGTGATGATGAATGCAATGGTAAAAAATAACACGAGATGGGACGCCAATTTGTCTGAAAAAAAAACATAAAAATAGAGTTGACAGACAGTTGCTGTCATAGGAAATCGATTTTCCGTGCTCGTGAGTACACTCCGCGCGCAAAATCGATTTCCTATGCCACCCGCCGACAAAGCTAGCGCCTGGCGAAAGAAAATATTGACTGGCAAATGCGCTGTCTTATGTAAGGGTGCTCGAAGACTGGCTATCTATTAAGGGACAAATATTGACTCCACAGTGGACTTAAGATTAAATCGCAATAAACTCAGCGCAAAGTACAATTATCTATGCAAGCTCATCAACCCTCAATCGCTCGCTATTATGTTATTGGTAATCCAGTCCAACATAGTCTCTCACCTGAGATTCATAAACAGTTTGCTGCGCAAACTCAACAAAATGTAATTTATGAAACTTTATTGGTCGATATCGATTCTTTTTCAGAGACATTAGAAAAACAACGGTTCAAAATTCATGGCGCTAATGTCACTTTGCCGTTTAAAAGGCAAGCTTATTCTTATTCCCAACAATTGACTCCGCACGCCGAAATAGCACGCGCTGTTAATACATTGAAATGGACTGAAAATGACGAATGCTTTGGAGATAATACCGATGGCGCTGGATTGGTTAATGATTTTTTAAAAAATTTACATTGGTCCTTCGCAGGAAACAAAATTCTAGTACTTGGCGCCGGTGGGGCGGCACGCGGAATTATTAAACCATTGTTGGATCAGAACCCTGAATTTTTGATGATCGCCAACCGAACCATTCATAAGGCTCAACAACTGGCCAAAGAGTTTTCCCGTTTTGGACCGATACAACCACATCTTGACCAATTGGCTTCGATTAAATCCGCACCATTTGATTTGATTATCAATGCCACCTCCTGCGGAGTAAACGGAAGCCATTTACCATTAAACTCTAAAATTATAAGCCAGAACACTCTTTGCTATGATTTATTTTACAGTAACCAACCCACAGACTTTATGAACTGGGCCAAAGCTCAAGGCTGCCGCCTCGTTGTAGATGGATTAGGAATGCTAGTCGAACAAGCGGCTGAATCTTTTTATTTCTGGCGTGGGGTTAAACCAGAAACCTCGATAGTTATAAAATCTATTAGAAATATATTATCCCAAAAAAATAGCTGATTTCCTATGCTTAGCCAGGGCAGCCTGAGGTCTGTCCCATTAAAGTGTGAATTATATTGAACCATATCAAGAAAAATTGATTAAATACTAATATTTATCCTAGATACTGGCCTTCGCCGGTATCCAGAATAAATATTAGTCTTTAATCATTTTTACCTTAAAGATTGTATAAATGCCTCCATTGTAATGGGGCAGCCCTAAGGGGCAGCCTCATCCGAATTTGGCATAGGGATAAGCTATGTATCCGATTGAAATCTATTAGAAAATTGGCTTGGTTGCGGATCATACATTCTTAGGTTGGATAATTGGCCTCAAACCAATTCAGCCCTAAGTTTGGCATTGATCATATTAGTTACTTTAATAAAAATTCATATAAATCAACGACTAACATTAAACAGAAGATTGCAAGAGCTATTCTAACTATGGTTCATTTTGAATCAATGTACTTATTTAATACTCCATTAAGGAAAATATGTCAAAATATTAAACAGAAACCATAGAAAAAATGATTAATTAATAGAATAGAGAGATTAGAATGATAGAAGGTGACAAGAATCCAGCGCAAGAAGAGAGAGGTAACAATCATACTTCCAATCGGTCTCTTTCCAAGGATGACATTCTAGAAATAAAAAACGAGATTGTTGGTGCGTTAGAAAAAAGCAAAAAACGCCCAGGAATTTTGGATTTATTTAAAGGAATAGGCTTCACCTTAGTCTTTACAGCTGGGTTATTGGGATATTACATACAATGGCATGCGGATATCAAACAAAGAGAGTCTGATGCTAAATCCAGAGCCGCTGTTCAAATGCAAAAAACTATTGATCAAAAAATTGAATGGATGGCTAAAATTGGTACTGCAATGGCCAACTTGAAGGGGAACGTTGAACGTATTCAATTTGAGTGTAAACATGGAAAAATTCCAACTACTCAAGAACAAGATAAATCCAGATTAGAAGAAAGAATTAAAGTTTTGAATGCTTCGGGAGGCTCACAATATATTTTTAACCAAGAAGTTTTAGATGGGATAAGGAAGTACCTTATTTTCGATGCAAGTATTAATAATGTCTGTGTAAAAAATATAGAGGGGGAAATAGAATGGAGAAAGATATTGAAAGAAGTTAATGGAACAATGGGATTATCAATTAAAGAAGATCAAAACAAACTAAGCAAGATGAATACATACTTAAAATAATAAAAACCCACTACATCTAAACATAGTGGGTTAGGAATTTAAAGACAAGTAGCTGATTTAGCTATTTTCTTTTTAAATAAACTAACAAACTTTTTCATAAGCTTCCCCTTTTTTATTGTTTTAATTTAATGAAGAGAAAAACCTCCCTTCCCCCATTACCAAATTTTAAAAATTTGGAATCTATTAAAAATAGTCATATACAGCAATTAAACAAATTTCGACCTTACGATGACATGATAAAATGTGAAGAAAATAAAAAACATTTATTAAGAGATTAAAATCCTATTTACCTGTATATGCTAATTTAACCGAACAGGTTCCATTATCTTAAAAAAAAATTAAAAAAACAAGAGGTCAAAGTAAATATTTTAATTTTTAATTCCAATATAAATCCCGCGCTCGTTATCCCAAGCCTCTTCTCTTAATAATTTGGCAGTTAAACCTGACTCTTGTAGACAATTTAAAATTTGATGTTCTTCGAACATACCGATAAGATGTTTTTCTTTGAAATATTGTATATCACAATTTTTTTCGCCTACTAAATAAGATAATTCTAAGACGGAAATATCTTGAATTAGTTTGCAATTTCCCATTCGCGCAATTTTTATATTGTCATCAGCATAATTATTAAACCAAGTAACATTTGTTGGAAAATTTTCTCTAGTAAACCACGGTTCTATAATAGCTATGCCACCGGATTTTAAATGAGACGCAAAATTAATGAAAGTTTTTTTTAAATTTTCAAGCGTCATGACATAACCTATAGCAGTAAATAAACAGGTAATCACATCAAATTTTTGGTTTAAATTGAATTGAATCATGCTGCTTTGTTGAAAATGGAGCTCAGGATTTCTGATTTGGGCAATTTCCAACATTTCTTGACTAACATCCATGCCGAGACAATTAAAATACTTTTTTAAATAATATAAATGCTGACCTGTACCACAAGCAATGTCTAATAAATCATTTCCAGGAGAGTTTTTATATCGATTGATGAAATTGACGATACCATCCGCTTCTTGTTGATAGCACTTAGCAGAATAAATTAAATCATAATATTTGGCTAAGCCATTAAACATTAACTGTGCTTCTTCCATACACGCTCAACTTAAATAACTGCTCAAATCATGTTTACTTGAATAAAATGAATAGGGCCACGCCAAGGAATATAGTGCCAATAACCAAAAACATAACTTTTTTTACTCTTAATCGACTAATAAAAATATACACTATACATTAAAATAAATTTTACACAAGCGAATGGTTAAAAAATTTAATTATGTTCCTAAGTGTACGGAAAGAGCAGGATATTTAGAAACTAATTTATCAATAATTTTATCCAAAAATTTGCGAAAAATTGAAAGTCCTCTAACCTGATAAATATATTCTCCAAATTCTTCTTTGTACAATTGCTGAGTTTGTTCAAATAATTTGTCATAGTCTTCTGAGTTTTGTTCATCGACAGCTGGGTTATGGTCCAAGAATTGTTCTTCTGTATCGGAAAAAATAAGCCGGCAAAAGTCGCGATAATCCCGCGTATGTAAAATATGCGCATGCCAAGCTTCATCTATATCTTTGGAAGGAGGTAATAACCATTTAGGATATTTTTTTCTTAAAAATAAATAATTACGATATTGTTTCACTACCGCCAATGCGTCTTCTTCTGACCATTGCTCTACGGTAATTAATCTTTTAACAACTGAACGAAGATCAAGCTTATTAATTATTTTTTTAGTTTCCTCAAGGTCATCGTTGATCGGCACATCTTCCATTCTATCTCCTATCTCTATTTTCCTAAATTTATAGTATACTTATTTCGATTGTATGGCAACGAAAGGACTTATGTGGTTAACTAAAAAAATAAATCACTTATGGTGGTTATCTAAATGGCGAAATCATGAAATACCTTTTCATAAAGATTCCGTTAGCCCTGAATTGATTGACTACTTTCATACCTTGAAGTTAAAACCCGGCGCTCATGTTTTGGTACCTCTCTGTGGTAAAAGCAAAGATCTTCATTGGTTAACCACCCAAAATTTAAAAGTCACCGGTGTTGAATTAAGCCCTATAGCATGTCAAGAGTTCTTTCAAGAATTAAACGTTAAGCCCAAAATGACTCATTTTAAAAATTTTGTCTCCTATGAATATAATAATTTGACCTTACTGTGTGGGAATATTTTTAAATTGAATTCAAAGTTATTATTAGAAGTCGATGCCGTTTTTGATCATCGAGCTTTAATAGCCTTACCATTTGATGTCCGTAAAGAATATATTGAGCATTTAATATCAATATTGGGAGATAAAATCAAAATCTTACTGATAAATTTTAGTTCCGATTTAAAAATTAAGGGCCCTCCATATTCTATTTCTAACGAAGAGATTAACGCCTTATTTAGCAGCCACTTTAATTTGGAAATTTTGAACAATGAACTAAAGAATCCACCCGAACATCTAATTAAAAGAGGGTTTGACCAAATTGCCATTGTGATTTATTTAATAACTCCAATCGATAAGGGTGCTTAGTTAGTTTAGATTAAGATATTTCTTGTTCGACCGTAGATACAATAGCTTGAATATTTACCAAAGATAAACCCGTGACTGACCTGATTCTATCTAAAGGCATACCCATTGCCAATAAAGTTTTGGCGATTTGCAATTTCGATTCTCGCTTCCCTTCGGCTCGACCCTCAGCTCGACCTTCCATCAGGCCCTTAGCAAGACCTTCTTCCAACCCCACCGTGCGACCTTCTTCAAGACCTTCAGTCTTACCTTGTCGATAAAAACCATTAATCAAAGTTTTTTCTATACTGATCGCATCCCAATATTTATCATAGGTCAACAATTCTCCCGGTGAATAGGCCGCTGTTTCGCTCAATGCCACCGCCTCTTTAATCTCTGGTACCAACAGCCATTCTTCCGGCACCGTTCGCGTATTTCACTTGATAAATATTCCAACGACTCAATCATGCTGTCCGCTGTTAATGGTAAGACGGCATTGAGAAAACTTTTTAACAAATGAGGATGTTGACCAAAGATTTTTTTAAAAACCACATCCGTTTTAGGATCCAAATAACGCGTCATGCAATCAATGCTCCGATTTAAATATGCATTTTAGTATAATTAAACTAAGAGACCGTTTCAACTTAAATCTTCAACTTGTCACGGCAATTAGGACAAAGAATGAATAGTTTTGATTCTGTTCTATGTCATCCCGGATGTTAGAACCACTGAGCGAGCTTGCGAGCTTAGTGGTTCTAACAGTCCGGGATCCTTTTTTAACTAACATATTGCCAACACATGCATGGATCCCGGATAGGAAAAATCGGCAAGCCCCTCACCATTGATCTCACCTTTTCCTCTACTTCTCAATTTGTTGTTCGGTGGGGGAGCCAAAAAAAGTTTTTATACCGTCAAATACCCAATGGCTCCATTGGCTTAGATAGCTTGATGAATTCGTGGTTTTTTGTTCGGCTTCTATTTTAGCTTGTGCTTCATAATATTTTTGTTGTTTGATGGCATGATTGTATCCAGATCTAATCTCTTTGCGCTTTGCTTTTAATGCTTTAATTAATTGTCCACGGCTATGCGTATCATTTTTTTCTAGATAATATTTTACTGCTGTTGCTAACTGCTGATTTGATAATTCATGCTCTGCTTCGGCTCGATAAATATCGGCACTGATATCTTGCCAACCTAGTCTTTCCATCATTTCTTTCAAGACTGAAACCACAGCCGAAGATGAATTGTTTGAAGAATTAGAAGAAATAAGAGAGGAATTAAATGAACTAGAAATTAAATTTGTAGATCGCACAAATCTTTCTCCTTAAAAATTTTAGACAATATTTTAACCTTTAAAATGGGACTTCAATAGTTTGCAAGAAAAAACTATGTATAACACAAGTGAAGATTTTTTTTTACTATAGGATTAACTTGATTTCCAAAGTAAAATAAGTTAACAATATAAGCGTACCGGCTAGGTGCGCAAACACCCGGCCGGTACTAACCACACTAAGTTGTAGGAAACTTACCATGGCTGAAGATAGCTTAAACGATTTGCATTTCTTTTTAAACTGTCGATTCTGGCAGATTGAACTACTTATTGCTGAACATACCTGGCTGCATATTTACTATGCGGTTAAGGGCTGCCTGTCTGGTTTATATTCAGACAAGCTCATAGGTATTCAATCTTGATCCATAGTCGAGGTAAGAAGAGCAAACATTCGTCGTCAGCGATCCCAGCTCATGCGCCAGTGCGGCATACGACCCGAATCCCAAACCCTAGGTCAAGTGCCGACTGGTGGTGTGGTGCTATCCTATTCAACCTGATCCCGACAGTCACGAGAATTGCTGAAACATATCTTAGCTTCGGGTTGCATGATTCAAAAAATACCCTGAATTTTCTGCGTATTTATTAAAATTTATCCTTGGTATTTATTAAAATTTATCCTTGAATAACATGCATAATATGCTAAAATATCCTTGAATTACCTGCGAGCCTTTATGAAACGTATTATATTTGAATCGCTTAAAAGATAGTCTACCCAAGTAGATCGAAAACCATTAATTTGCGCGGCTAGTTATGCGAAGCATTGATTGGACAAGAATTACTGGCCTATTCTGACAATAACACCAAAACAGATTTATATTATTGGCACCGCGATGTTCGCGGAAGCCAAGCGGAAATAGATTATCTGATCAATGATAGCAGCAATCACATTTTGCCAATTGAAGTAAAAAGTAGCAAAGGGGGCCACCTAAAAAGCTTGCGCTATTTTCTGGATCATCATCAGAATGTTTCTTATGGCATCCGTTTTTCCATTCAAAATTATTTCGTTATGATGCCATTCATTCTTATCCTTTGTATGCAGCAGTGGGATTATTTAAGGATAATGACTTATTAAAATCCTTTATCACTGCTCAATAAAGTCTCTGAGACAGTATGCACCCTGACAACTTTAAGCTACAATTATTTCATTTTATCTCATCATTCAGAAAAGGATTTCCTAAATGAAAATGAACCTCACTAAAAAATTAATTCAGTCTCATTTGATCGAAGGTGAAATGATTCCTGGAAAAGAGATTGGATTGAAGATCGATCAAACATTAGCACAGGACGCCACCGGCACTTTGCTAATGTTAGAATTAGAAGCGATGCAGTTAGAAAGAATAAAAACTGAATTATCCGCACAATATGTAGATCATAATTTAATTCAAGTCGATTTTAAAAATCCAGACGATCATCTTTTTCTAGAAAGCGCCGCCAAACGTTTCGGTTGTCATTTTAGCCGCCCCGGCAATGGCGTAAGTCATCCAGTGCATATGGAATATTTCGGCAAACCTGGAAAAACCTTGGCCGGATCAGACAGCCACACCCCCGCCGCAGGTGCTTTAGCCATGCTTGCAATCGGTTGTGGAGGAATAGACGTAGCCAGTGCCATTGCCGGATTACCACTTTACATTAAAATGCCCAAAGTTTGGGGGATTAAAGTCACCGGCAAATTACCTGATTGGGTCAGTGCCAAAGATACAATTTTGGAGCTTTTAAAGCGGCACGATGTGAAAGGAGGCGTCGGTTACATTATCGAATATTACGGCCCGGGTCTAAAAAATCTTAGCATTTGGGACAGACATGTGCTCGCCAACATGGGCGCGGAATTGGGCGCCACCACTAGCATATTTCCCTCGGATAAAATAACGCGGAATTTTTTGGCCAGCCGCGATCGTGCAGAGGATTGGCAAGAATTATCGGCCGACCCTCGAGCATCCTATGACCGACAAGAAGAATTAAATCTTGCGCTTTTGGAACCACTGATCGCTTTGCCGAGCAGTCCGGGAAATGTAGTCCCCGTAAGCGAGGTGGCGGGTCAAGAAATTTATCAAGCTTACATTGGCTCTTCCGCCAATCCGGGATTTCGCGATTATGCGATTTGCGCAGCAATGGTTAAAGGTAAGAAAGTTGCCACCAACGTTTCTTTTGATATTAATCCTGCTTCACGCAATATTTTAGAGGAGTTAGTAAACCAGCGTTATCTGGCTGATCTAATTCATGCAGGTGCGCGCATTCATCAAACTGGATGCAACGGCTGCATTGGCATGGGACAGGCACCGGCTACTCACAAAAATAGTTTACGCACGGTTCCACGCAACTTTCCAGGGCGCTCGGGGACTGAAGACGATTTGGTATTTTTATGCAGTCCAGAAACGGCAACTGCATCAGCTTTGCAAGGGAAAATAACTGATCCTCGCACGCTTAATATACCTTATCCGAAGGTAAAATTACCGAGAAAGCCTATTACCAATTTTTCGATGATTGAATATCCGTTGCCACTTGATCAAGCCATGCATGTCCCTTTGATTAAAGGTCCTAATATAGTCGCTCTTCCTGAGCTCGAGGGTTTGCCAGAATCATTCGCTCTACCTATTTTATTAAAAGTGGGCGATAATATATCCACAGATGCAATTCTACCGGCTGGTGAAAATGTACTGCCATATCGAAGCAATATCCCTAAAATCAGTGAATTTACTTATCGTGCATTGGATAAAAATTATGTTGAACGTGCTATGCAATCTTCTAATCAAGAAGGCCATATCATAGTTGGCGGCGAAAATTATGGCCAAGGCTCGAGCCGTGAACATGCTGCGTTATGTCCACGCTATTTAGGATTAAGAATTGTTATTGCCAAAAGTTTCGCCCGGATTCATTGGCAAAATCTGGTTAATTTTGGTATTTTGCCATTAACTTTTGATAACTCTAATGATTATGACCGCCTAACACAAAATGATATTTTAACAATTTCTAATCTACATCATGCACTTAATCAATCCGAATTAACCATGTCCATTAAAAATAAAAATACCACGATTAAACTAAAAAGTGATTTCTCGCCAAGACAGAAAGAAATTATCAAACTAGGTAGTTTGATTAACTGGATAAAAAAAAAGAGACCATAGTTTACCCTTAATCTGTCATCCCGGAAAACGCTACGCATTTTCCGGGATGACATACACATTGTTTTTACTCCACTAACGGCGTTTTAATAATTTCTTCTATGCCGATATTTTTAAGAAATTGCAGGTCGTGAGAAATTACGATCATAGAACCCTGATAATTTTTTAAAGCAGATTCTATATGAACTATGCTGTCTAGATCTAAATGATTGGTAGGTTCATCCAAAATTAATAATTGCGGCGGTTTCGCTGACATCAGAATACAAGCCAATGCTGCACGCAATTTTTCACCACTACTCAAATTTTTAACCAATTTCAATGCTGCATCATTACGAAATAAAAAATCAGCCAAAAAATATCGTGCATCCAGTTCTCGAATATCAGGATTTAAACTTAGAAAATTATTTAAAACTGTTAACTCTGGATTGATAATTTGAGTCTTTTGATCTAAATAACTAACAATCTCCACACCCAAAGTAATTAAACCTTTTTGCGGTTTCAAGTATTGCTGTATTAACTTCACTAGTGTAGTTTTGCCAGAACCATTATCGCCTATCAACGCTATTCGTTGTGGTCCTTGCAGATATAAGCTAAAGTTTTCGATAATTGGTGAATAATCCTGATATTGGAAAGTCACATTTTTAATTTCTAACACCATTTTGCCGTTTGGCACTTTAGTCTTCGCCAAATCGACAGTAATTTCTCGACGCGTTTCAACCTTACTTTTTGCATCGTCAATTAGATTTTCTAGCCTGAATAATTTACGGTCTCCTTGCAAAATAATTTTGCGCTGAGTTTTTTCACTTCGACCTTTAGCACTATTTAATTCGATTCGACTCTTTAAATTTCCGACCTTTGAAATCTCATGTTTGCGTGTACGTCGACCTTTGGCCTGGGCTTGTTCATGACGCTCGCGGCGCTCTTGGGTCAGCATTTTCGCCTTTTGCTGAATTTGCTGAGTTGTCAACAAAGCCTGTTTAGCAGCTTGTTGTTCAATATGCTTTTGTTCAATGTACGCAGCATAATTACCGCCATAAAATTTTATTCCAAGCGAAGAAATTTCAATGATGTTATCCATCAAACTTAATAGTTCACGATCATGCGCCACAATGATCATACCCTGACGCCAATTAATTATTGCTTGGTAAAGCGCCTCTCTGGCGCTTAAATCTAAGTTGTTGGTTGGCTCATCAAGGATAATAAAATCGGCACCAGTTAAAAAAGTTTTTGCTAATAACAACCGCGTTAATTCGCCACCACTTAAACTGGACAACGGACGGTCCAAATGAAGATGGCCTAATGAAAAAATGGACATTTCTTGATAAACATGCTCTTCAATTTCCCAATCATCGGCAAGCATTGTAAAATCGGATTCATCGATACTTCCTTGTTTAATGCGCTGTAAAGCCTGTAATTTATCCGCAACTCCTAAAACCTTTGCGATGCTGATTGATTGAGACCCTTGAAACTCTTGAGGACAATAAGCGAGTTCCCCTTCAACTTGAACAGTCCCAGCAGTTGGCGAAAGTTCACCCAAAATTAATTTTAGTAAGGTTGATTTGCCAATACCATTTGGCCCAACAACCCCATATTTTTCATTTAAAAAAGTTAAATTTAAATTAGAAAAAATGTTTTTTTCAGAGTTAAGGTAAGACAAATTATTAAAAGTAATGCGAGTTTTGGTAAACATATTAAAGCCTCCAGAAATAAAGATTTTTCAGATAATTATCCAAAATACCCAGGGAAAAGCTTTAATTGTTCATTGGTAGGATGACCTCTCATTAAAATAAACGTATGTATTATACCATACCATTTAAAATTTAGCAAGAAAAAGCCCACTCCACAGAATCAATTGCTCACCGTAATCATTATGAGTCAACCTCCACTCTTAATTTGGGCTGGCAGCAGTCCCTAAGATCAGGTAATATAGCAATACAAATCCAACACCAGATTAAATTAATGCAGAGAGAAGTAATTATGCGTACCTCTGAAGAAAAGATATATCGATTAGCAATAAACAAGACAGATCCTCGTCATATTTTTACCCGTTTCAATAATCGCCCAGTTGAAGAATGTATTGGCGCCCCGTATTTGGTATATAACAGTTGTGGTCCATTAGAGGAAGGTGATGGGAGCTATCCACAAGCATTCCCAGGAAAATATAATGATTGCCTTTTTATTACAGAAGTCGTCTCACTGAGTGAAGAAACACTTGGATTAAAAAACCCTCCCGACACTATTAAAGCAATAAAAAAAGAGTGGGATAAAATTCAACGAACCGATATTATCATATATCGAGAATTAATTATTTCTCTTTCTGGTCAGAAATATGTTCTTTTTTATATTATGGCAGATTACCCTACTGCATACGGTTTTTCACCAGAAAAATTAGCACCCGTTAAATTATATAAAGACTCTCTAAAAGAAAGTGAAAAAATTTACAATTCTATCCCTAAAGAAGAAAAGACAAATTTGAAAATTGTTTCATTACATTTTATAACGTTAGTCCCACAGATATTACTCATAAATTCGGATGAAAAAGGAAAGCTTATTATTAACTTAAATAAAAAAACCAGCCCAACTGATTTTTTATGTTATACCATGGATGGAGGCTGTAATCCTCAAAAAAGATTTATTACCCAGTTAGTTTCTATTGCGAAAAAAGAGAATTCTAATTTTATTCTGGATAAAGAATCTCACACTCATTTTGCTATCAGACAGACAAACGGAAAAATAATTTGGATCGATGGCTCTTCTCATGATGAAACTAAATCCTATTCCACTTCTTTATGGAGCGACCAAGGATTTTATAACTTCTTGAAATTTTTGGGACTTGTGTCAAGAAGAATTAGTATAGACTTAGAGTATCTACAACAAAATAATTTGGGAATTCAGATATCAACCCATGATGAAAAAAAAGGAGAATATTCTGCTCTATTTCAAGCTACCTCTGATCCGAATAAATTTGAACAAAAAGACAGTGATTTGTATAAATATGGATTTAGAACAGGAATGAGTATTTCTTTACCTTTAGACATTTTGCTTTTGCAAATGGCTAGATACACTCGATTTACTATTGTCACAAAATTAAAAGAACAAAATTCTGAAGAGCTAATCACTCTACAAAAAATGTTAAAAGAATTAAATGGTGAAAAGATATCTTACTCTACTAGTGAGACTGCATCCTATGACAAATTGTGTAATTACTTTTTTGGCCAAAAGTTTAACCTAAGTACAGTTGCGGAAGAAGATAAAGAAGACATGAGAGATCTAATTCAAGCGAAAATCGCATTGGAAGCTGCTTCACCTGAAGAATTAGAGTTATTAAGAAAAAGAAATGAAGATTTGCAAGAAGTAATCAAACAGCTACGTCAACAAATAATAAGTGACCGACATAAAACTCTAATCGATCAGTATATAGAAGCAGTAAAGCAAGAAGCTCATCGACAGATCATATTTTTGACTGCCAATGCGGAAAAAATTATTAGCCAAGCAGAAAAAGATCTTGAGGGTATTCAAAAAAAATTAGACCATGAGAGTGTATTGAATGAAAGCGAATTAAGAAATAATGATTCTAATACTAGTAGCCAGTCTGAAATGGAATTAAACAATTTGTCATGCGAACTCAGGATGAAAAGAGAAATACTGCAAGCTAGGTTACAAAAATTGGCGGATATGATGACAATATCCACACCACGGGATTCTAATCAACCTTGTGCGTCATCGCTTCATCTTTGGCTAAAAAAATCTAAATCTTCTCTGCCACTGGTAGAGAATTTAAATACTAATAGTTCGAACTCTTTAAGCAACACCTAGTATCAGCAGCAATTCCCGTAAGTTCTTAGAAACCCGGGGCATTGTCATCCCCCAGCAGGCGGGGATCCATTCTTGCACCACCGAAATGCACAGGTAAACTTGGATTCCCGCCTACGCGGGATGACACGCCCTGGGCTTCTGAGAACTTACCAATTCTCTTTGTGGGATTATATAAAGTAACTAACCAATTTAATAAAGGCCTTTATTATTAAAAAATCATCGGTTGAATGGGTTGGGGAATTATAAATTTAACCCCTAAGTTATTTTTTTCAGCCAATTGTTCGCTAATAATTCGATTGATTTCTTGCTTTTCCAGCCCTTGTTTGATGTGCGTAACCACAATTTTAAGCCCTTGCAAAGAAGTTAACGGATTTTGTGGATTGACAATATGGGCCAGATCTTTTAATTCAAATAGCAACCAATTTGGTGTTAAATGACCAAATAAAAGTTTATCCGGTCGATCATTAGGGTAAGAAGCTTCTATAAAAATAGCAGTCAGCATATGCGCTCGAATCAGCGGTGCAATGGCTTCCCATACAAGATGAATGTCTTGACTATGCTCGAGGGGATCAGGTCCAGTGTCACCAAAATACAACAGATAATAACCGTGTGATTCCAACAAAAATGCGGTTGAAGGATATCCATTGCCATGGCTAAGCAAAAAAGGTTTTACCTTCATCTGCGTGCCAGGCAATAAATCTTGGTTGGCATAACTTAGACGATGATAATGATACTGCTTGATTTGTGGGAGGAAACCTTCGTTTGTTAAATTGGGCCAAATTTTCCAGTTGAAAATATTATCTCGTAAGTAATCAATGGTCGTATCGGTGCCCATTATTTCTTTATGGCTATCAATAGGCGAGCACATGACCAAACCGTTGATATGATCCAGGTGAGCATGAGAAATCAAATACGTTTTAATATATTGGGTCAGCAGAACTTCTCCCATGGATTTTTTTTCTGAAGATTGAATACCAAGTTTTCTATATTCTTTGAGTGGGATTTTCTTGATCGATGAACATAAAGTTCCTGCATCCACCGCCACAAAATCTGCTGGAGAATTAGCCGCCGAAATTAGATAGGAAGAAAGATTGTCTTCCAGCTCTCCTCCGGAAGTCCCCAACGGCAAAACATAGAAATGCTTGCCTGGTGTGATCATGCTTTCAGCCTGGGATGTGAAACAGATGAACAGAAAACAAAGACCATACAAACTCAATACCTTATTCATTCCTTTTAATCCTTTAAATATCGTCATTGCAAATCCCACGGCAACATGGTCAGAAATTGTTAAAGCCCTGTCATCCCGGAATTTAGTGCGCTTAATGATCTTGCGAGCTTAGTGGTTCTAACATCTGGGATGACATAGAATATTTATACAACTATCGTTTTTTGGGGCCGTTTGCCATGTTGGAGACCTTAATATATTGCAAAAATGCATGCTAAGCAAAGTTATACGATTTCTTGGACTGAGAAAAATATGATCACAGACTGGACTTTTGTCGGATGATATGTGAAGATACTCCTCCCAGTTTTTTAACATGAAGGAGTTTTCCGTGGCCAGCGCTTTGCTAATTCATGGCGTACCCATTGAGTGTATTAACCAAGCTGCAGTGACTTATTACGTCCCTGCTAAAGTTATTATTTCGGTCATTGCGACCGAAGGTGGCGACGTGGGAGTGGCTCACCCCAATAAAAATGGCACTTATGATTATGGCCCAATGCAGGTCAATTCAAGCTGGTTACCAAAGATTAGAAAATATGGTTATACTCAAGAGCTATTGCAATATGATCCTTGTGTCAATGTCATGGCGGGCACTTGGATATTAAGCACCAAGATTGTCCAATCTACCGACTTTTGGCGCGGAGTGGCCAATTATCATTCTTTTACGCCTACATTAAATGCTCGGTATAAAATGAAAGTGATCAACTATTATCAATTATTAACAAAGATTTTACCTGAGACAATTTAAAAAATGCTTCTAGAAAAAATTTTTGAAATCCTTTTTGGCTTAGGATTATTTATTAATGCCTTATTGTTTATTCCTCAATCCATAAAATTAATAAGAATCAAACATGCTAACGAAATATCTGAATTTACATTTTTAGGTTTTTTCCTTATTCAAACAGCCACTCTTATCCATGGTTTTATTCACCATGATCAACTTTTGGTGATGGGCATGTTGTTAAGCATGCTGACCTGTGGTTCAGTCATATTTTTAACTATTTTTTATAAATTGAAATCAAAGGGCCGAAGAATTTAGAATATTCCCCTCTCCCAACTTGGAGAGGGTTAGGGAGGGGAAATTAAATTAGGCTCTTAAGATATTTCCGGTCACAGCGTCCCGGATGGTGGTTGGTTTAGCTTGTTCTCCGACCTCTCCCGATAAAATAAAATCCACCTGTGATTCAAAAACCAGTTTTACCGCACGATAACTGCGTAATGGCGGCTCACCCTGAAAATTGGCGCTGGTCGAGACAATTGGCCCACCAAACTCTTCACATAGTTCATGGACCACCGGATGACTGCTGACTCGCAAAGCCACTGTGTGGTTTGGCCCACATACCCAAGCGGGCGGGGTGGTACTGGCCGGAAAAACCCAAGTGACAGGACCAGGCCAACCGGCTAATACTTGAGTTAAAGCTAAAGGAGGAATCGGCTCTACCAATCCGACCACCTGTTGCCAATTGGACGCTACTAAAATGAGTCCTTTTGCCAAAGAACGGCCTTTTATTTGCAATATTCGTTCAACTGCACTCTCATTAAATGGATCGCAACCAAGTCCATAAACTGACTCGGTTGGATAAGCAATTACTTTGCCATTGAGTAAACAAGTCAGTGAAGATTTTAAATCTTTAGCAGCTATCATTGCATACTTTCTCGCGACTTTTTGATAGTTTCATAAGCGCTTTTAATTTTTTGCGTTCGTTCATTAGCCAATTTAATCATTTCGGGTGGCAAACCTTGTGCCATTAATTTATCGGGATGATGTTGACTTATCAAACGTCGATAAGCTTTTTTAACGTCTGCATCGGTTGCTTCTTTTGAAATATTCAAAATCTGATAAGCATCTGCTAAATGCTGCGCCGGATCTTGACGATGCTGATAATAGCGTTGATAACTTTGCTCAGCATAAGCCTGTTGTTCAAATTGATCGAAGACAAAACCGCTGATACCTAACTCCTGGCATATGGTCCGTAAAGCGTTGCGCTTTCCTGCACTTATTTGACCTTCTGAATTGGCAATTTGCATTTGTATTTCTAAAAAAGTACGTAATAGATTCGGATTTCGACGGCAAGCGCCCCTTAAATTTTGTATCGCCGCCGATAAATCAAAATCAGCTTGCTTACCCAGGTTAAATAAACGGATGGCTTCCAATCGCAATTCTGCATTTAAATTCATTTGCTGCATAATTTGTTCAGCTGTACGAATTTCGCTTTCACTGACACGTCCATCGGCTTTCGCTAAATAGCCCATCACTGAAAAAGTGCTATTCAAGAAGATTCTCTGGACCTCGGCAGCACCCCTATCCCTACCTTTTTGCAGAAAACGCTGAAAATAACCGATATCGAATAGATGCCCTACTATAAAACCGATCAAAACCCACAGCGGATGCCCCAGCATTAAGCCGAAGATTACACCAATAATTTTTCCATTCCACCCCATAAGTCGAATATGATACCATGAAAAACTATACTAACGCATATTCCCTACCCCTCTTCCGGGCGGGAGAGGGGACTAATATTCAAAATTTGTGTCGGAGAACTGTAAATGATCAATACCGCGGCCGTAAATAATATCAGTCAGTATTTACAGAGCCATTCAGCCTCCATTGAAACTTGGTTTCGCAAACAATGGCAATTATCTGGCCCACCTATTTACGGATCTATGGACTTGCGTAATGCCGGCTTTAAATTAGCGCCGGTCGATACCAATTTATTTCCAGCCGGCTTTAATAACCTCAACCCTAATGGCATGCCGTTATATGTGCAAGCCATGCAAGCGACAATCGCTGAAATTTGTCCCCAAGTCACCCGAATCTTATTAATACCAGAAAGCCATACTCGCAATCCGTTTTATTTTGAAAGCGTTGCTGTCCTTCAAGAAATTTTATTGCAGGCTGGATTTGATGTAAGAATTGGTTCTATAAACCCACAATTAACTAAAACAGAAATATTGTCTCTTCCTTCAGGACGTCGAATACAATTAGAGCCATTGATACGCAATAATAATCTAGTGAGTGTGGAAAATTTTTCCACTTGTTGCGTGCTTCTCAATAACGATTTATCAGCCGGGGTTCCTGAAATCTTACAAAATATTAACCAAGAAATTTTGCCCCCGGTTGAACTGGGTTGGACTACTCGTTTAAAGTCAGCCCATTTTGGCTTTTATCAAGAAGTCTGTGAACAATTCGCATCATTGCTTAATTTTGACCCTTGGTTAATCATGCCTTATTTCAATCAATGTCCCGACGTTGACTTTCAAAATGACGAAGGCCAAAAATGTTTAATAGAAAGAGCTCAGCTGGTATTTCAACGCATTATTGAAAAATATCAAGAGTATCAAATTAACGAAAAGCCATTTTTAGTAATTAAAGCTGATCAAGGCACTTATGGCATGGCGGTGATGATGATAGATGACCCTGAGCAGCTCAAACATTTGAACCGTAAACAGCGTCAAAAAATGTCTACTATCAAAGGCGGAGCACCCGTGACCAAGGCCATCATCCAAGAAGGCGTGCATACCTTTGAAACTGCCGGTCTTGAGAAATTGGTAGCAGAACCGGTTATTTACACCATTGGACGACATGTTATTGGCGGTTTTTATCGAGTGCATAAACAACGTGGGCCGCGTGAAAATTTGAATGCGCCAGGCATGGACTTTGAGCCTTTACCATTAGAAAACTATTGTCATATTACCAAACAAAGCCATGTTGAAAGTCATTTTTATGCCTACGGTGTGATTGCCCGTCTAGCATTGTTAGCAGCCGCAAAAGAGTTAGCTGAACTGACTAAGATGAGGAAAGTCAAATGCTGATGGGGATGTTGATGGACCCGATCTCCAAAATTCATGTGGAGAAAGATACTAGCTTTGCCATTTTGCTCGCTGCTCAAGCACGAGGTTGGGAAAATTATTATTTAGAACCGCATTCAATCTGGTTACAAAATGGAATGACTTGGGGAAGAATGCAAAAAATTACGGTTGAGGATAATTCACATCATTGGTTTCATCTCGAAAAAGCTATTGAACAGCCTTTAGTAAATTTAGATATTTTTTTTATGCGTAAAGATCCCCCTTTCGATATGAATTATATTCACTCGACTTACTTACTCGAACAAGCAGAACGCCAAGGATTGCGAGTCATCAACAAACCCTCCAGCCTGCGTGATGCAAACGAAAAATTATTTACTGCTTGGTTTCCGCAATGCTGTCCTAAAACCTTGGTGACTTCAAAAACCGATTTATTAAAAAGCTTTGTTTATCAGGAAAAAATTGCGATTATTAAACCGTTAGACTCGATGGGTGGACGCTCGGTTTTCAAAGCTTCATCTGAAGATGTCAATCTCTCCGTCATTATTGAAACATTGACTGACCATGGCCAACGCTTGGTCATGGCTCAGCAATTTATCGATAAAATTAGTGAAGGCGATAAACGTATTTTATTAATTAATGGCGAACCTGTACCATATGCCTTAGCAAGAATTCCAGCGAAAAATGATTTCCGCGGTAATTTGGCTGCAGGAGCCACTGCTGAAGGCCGTGAATTGACCGAGCGTGATTTATGGATTGCTCAACAAGTTGGCCCAACTCTTCGCAACAAGGGTTTAATTTTTGTTGGATTAGATGTCATTGGCGATTACCTAACTGAAATTAATGTCACTAGCCCCACCTGCGCCCGCGAATTAAATCGATTGTTCAATCTCGATATCGCTGGGCAACTACTAGATCATCTGCTTGGTTAATATGAGCCTGGCCATCGCTATC
Source organism: uncultured Pseudomonadota bacterium (assembly GCA_963818985.1). Lineage (GTDB taxonomy): Bacteria > Pseudomonadota > Gammaproteobacteria > Coxiellales > Coxiellaceae > JAFEDN01. The sequence goes on from CAWFUJ010000007.1 coordinate 141,049, forward strand.
ACTTATACTCTTCCGCAACTTCAGATCTTCGCGCAACAATTAGCTGAAAAATTAGCTATTCCCTTAATTTTTCCTCGCGAAAAAAATACTTTCCCAATTTTATTAGTGCTCACTGAACGAAGATTAGAATTATGTTTAACTCATCCTGGCGCACCGGGGCCAATATTTGCTGATTTTGTTGGAGGCGCAGCATTACATCGGTATCACCACGGGGGCGGCTGCCAACAATTAATAGCTCGAGCCATCGGTTTGCATAAGAAAAAAAATCTCACCGTCTGTGATCTCAGCGCTGGTCTTGGCCGTGATGCTTTTGTGATAGCTTGCCTAGGCGCCAAAATGACATTGATTGAACGTTCGCCGATTATTGCCGCATTATTAACTGATGCCTGGCAGCGCGCGGAACAACGACCCTGGGCGCAGCGATTATCATGGCAACTGATAACGGGCGATAGCCGGCAATATCTACAGAGTTTAACGCCTGCGCAAAAACCACAAATTATTTATTTTGATCCGATGTTTCCTGGTAGAAAAAAAACCGCCTTAATGAAAAAAGAAATGCGCGTTTTACGAGAAATCGTTGGCGACGATGAGGATGCCCCTGAATTATTAACTTTGGCTTTGCAAACTGCGATCAATAGAGTAGTTGTCAAAAGACCACGTCTCGCCGAGTCTATCCCAGGACCTCCACCATCATTTACACTTTCTGGACAAAGCAGCCGGTTTGATATTTATCTGACAGATTGTCATTGCGAGCACCCCACCCCAAAAACTGGGGAAATATCAGAAATGACGCCATTATAAATCAAAGATTTACAATGGCGTCATTAGAAGCGTTAGCAAAGTAATCCCCAGTCGAACCTTGTAGAAATACTGCACTAAATTGCTTCACTCACGTTCGCAATGACGGGTGCTTCTAATAAAGGCTATGGCTCTCTGCTTAGATTGACTTTTTTTTAAAACAAGTCAGAATACCATCTTACATTTTCTGTCTAGGAGCAGCATTGATGCTGGAACAAGAGCAAACATTAGAAGACCAAGACAGAGATAGACCACTGATCAGCGCTGACGAGTCTATTTCAGAAATTACTTTTAAAGCAGTGGTTTTGGCCATTGTTCTCACCATTATATTAGGCGCTTCTAATGCGTATTTGGCTTTAAAATTAGGGCAAACTATTTCTGCATCTATTCCTGCTGCGATTATTGCCATGGGGGCCTTGCGTTTTTTTAGAAAACATAACGTGTTAGAAAATAATATCGTGCAGACTGCCGCTTCTGCAGGTGAAGGGGTTGCCAGTACCATCGCATTTGTCTTACCAGGGTTACTGATTGCCGGATATTGGCAATACTTTAAATTTTGGGAAACAGTCATGCTAACTTTGTGCGGTGGATTATTAGGCGTGTTATTTTCCGTGCCGTTACGCAGGGTGATGCTTGATTACCCCAATTTGAATTTCCCAGAAGGAACGGCGATTGGCAACGTTCTAAAAGCCAGCGCTACCGGCAATGTTAAAATGAAATATTTAATCAAAGGCGGTATCGTTGGCAGTTTCATCAGTCTTTGTCAAACCGGGTTTAAAGTTTTATCTGAAAATTTACCGATTTGGGTGGTTAGTAACAATACTTTATTTGGTTTCACTCTTGGTTTTTCACCGGCATTACTTGCGGCAGGATTCATTGTTGGTATTCAAGCTTGTATCGCTATTTTAGTGGGTTTATTTTTAGCTTGGGGAATAGGAATTCCTCTTTACTCGCATTTTTACGGCCTCCCCTCAGCAGCCAACTACTACGATATGGCCATGGCCATTCGTGCCGAGCATATCCGCTATGTCGGGGTCGGCACCATGCTACTTGGAGGTGTATGGACGATTCTAACTTTAGTTAAACCGATTACGGTCAGTTTGACAACCTCCTTTCGAACTCTGCGCGCGGCCAAAAACCCTCTTTCTGGAAATCAACGGGTTATACGTACGGAACACGATATTCCTATCAACTATGTTTGTTTTGGCATTAGTTTTTTAGCCATTTGCACTTTTTTCGTTTTTCTGCATTTTTTTAATGTTTCCGGCCAACCACTGACTTCAACTTTTTGCTATGTGCTTAGCGGTTTCAGCGTCGTTTATTTATTAGTGATTGGTTTCTTGTTAGCATCGGTCTGCGGGTATCTAACTGGTTTGGTGGGTATTACTAATAATCCTATTTCTGGTTTAATCTTAAGTTCGGCTTTGTTAAGCGCCATTGGATTATATTTACTACTGGGTCATTCAGCTCATGATAATCCCGCAATAACTAAAATAGCCGTTGCCATTGTCATTATTATTACCGTGGTTGTTTCAACTGCGGTGATTATTTCCGGAGAAAACTTGCAAGATTTAAAAGCCGGCAAAATGGTAGGTGCAACCCCTTGGAAGCAGCAAGTCATGCTGCTGATTGGCGTGACTGTTGCGTCATTGGTTATTGCGCCAGTCTTAGAATTATTATTTAAAGCCTATGGTATTGCCGGAATTTTCCCAAGGGCAAATATGGATCCGACTCAAATGTTAGGCGCGCCTCAATCCGCTTTAGTGACTGCCGTTATTCAAGGTGTTTTTGGTCATTCACTACCATGGCAGGATATCGGTATTGGCCTAGGCATTGCTTTAATCGCTATTTTTATTGATGAATGGCTCAAAAAATATAATAGGCGTTTGCCTATTTTAGCAATTGGCATAGGAATTTATTTATCACCTGAGGTGACGAGCGCAGTTATTTTAGGCGGAATTCTAAATTATGTTTGTCAATATGCGCTGAAAAAACAGTCCCAGACTGTGATTGATCAATCGTTTGAAAGAGGTACTTTACTCGCCTGTGGGTTAGTGGCGGGTGCTGCATTGATGGGCGTGCTTGTTGCCATTCCTTTCGTATTAAAACAAAGCTCGGATGCCCTGCGCATTGTTCCACAAAGTTTCGCTATGGTTGCTTATGCGCTCGGTTTTATCACTTTAGTGGCATTAATGGTGTGGCTGTATAGAACAACCACGGCAACCGGGCCAAAAAACGAATAATGTATAAATTTGATTCCATTCTGTCATCCCGGAAAAACAAAGCTGTCATCCCGGATAAACGCTACGCGTTTTCCGGGATGACAGGAAGCAATTTTTGCCTGATTGCAGTGATAGAATGACCGTTTTCCCATTCCCACCCGACTGATCAATCATTTATTGCATCCCCCTTGCAAATAATAATGATTCTCATTATCATTTTACTTAAACACCCATCACCCAGAGAGCATAATGAATAATATAAGCAAATGGTTATTAATCCTGCTCACTGCTTTGATCACAACCACGGCGATTGCTGCTGAAATGCCTTTGTGTGCTTTACCGCAGGCAAATTCGAAGGTTGCCCCTGTCTCAAGTTGCGAGCAAATTTTAAATAATGCGAAAAAAGTTGCGGAATCTACTCATTCAAATCTATCTTTTATAAATACAACATCTATTCCACCCCAGTTAAATGTCGGCACCGTCTATTTACAGCCGATCATGATGGTGCCAACCGGAATGATGTTGCCACGCAATCAATCTGACATTCATTTAGAAGTCGATATTCATGCGAAAGCAACTTTGAAAGCACGAGGATTCGCGCCTGGAGATTGGCTACCTAACGTTAATGTTAATTATACAATTCAAAAAGTTGGCGACCCCAAACCACTGGTCTGCGGTGGAATGCATACCACAGCGGATAAAGATTCATGCAAGTTAATGGCTATGGTTGCATCGGATGGTGCACATTATGGTGATAATGTGAAACTGAATGGACCAGGATTTTATATTGTGACTTTTGAGGCACAAACCGATCCCCATTTTGGCTGGCATACTGATACCGACAGTAAAGTATTAGGCACTGAATTTGTCGATTGGCACTTTAAGCAAAGCTATTTATTCAAGTGGACTGGCATAGGAAAATTAGGCGGTTATTAATGTTGCGATACAGCCCAAGTCGTTTTTTATTCATCACATTGGTCTTTTGGATCGGCTGGATCGGTGCTGTATTTGCGAAAAACATAGAACCCATCACCGTCAATGTCTACGTAAATGCAACTAGCATTGAATTTTCTCCAAATATAATTCCAGAAAATACTCCTTTTATTATTCATATCATTAATAAATCGGGTGTGCCCGTTGAGCTTGAAAATTCAGACACATCCGTTGAAGTGTATGAGAATATGGATAAAACATATAAAGTGGGTTTATCGGCCGGCAATTATGTCTTTTTCAATGATTTTAATCCTCACACCAAAGCCGCTACTCTGATGGTTGAAAAACCATCGGCTATATTTGCAAGCACAACCATACCATTAACCGCAGAAACCAACCTCACACAATCTAACAAATCTCTTTCTAACTTAAATACCTCTGAAATTTTATTTATTATTTGGCGAGAATGCGTTGAAGCATTGCTAGTCGTTGGAGTTGTTTATAGTTGGTTGAGCCAGTTAAAAACTGAACGACATTCCGGATTTTTCTTTATGTGGATGGGTGTTGCCACTGGATTGCTTTGTGCTATTTTACTCAGTTTTTTACTCATGACGGTCAATCATGTTCTATCCCCTAATTCGGCCAACCTTTTCCAAGCAGGCATCACGTTACTTGCAGCCGGCATGATTGTCTATATGGTGAAATGGATGCGAGGAAATGGCCGAGCCCTTAAAAAAAACATGCATCATTCTCTTGAAAAAAATACCTCAACTCTCTGGAGAAATATTTCGATTTTTACGGTTGTCACATTCGCAGTGACAAGAGAAGCCAGTGAAGCATGCATTTTTATTTATGGATTAGGATTCACAAGTGATTTTTCAATCAAAACTATGAGTATCATAGGATTAGGGGTATTGCTTGCGGTCGGGACTATTTTTCTGTTGCAATTAGGCAACAAAATTTTTTCCTGGCGATTTTTTTTCAAGGTTACCGAAGTCTTATTATTATTGTTAGGCGGGGGATTATTACTGAGCTGTATCGATCGATTAATTTCATCTGGATTTCTAACACCGTTACACAGTAAAGTTTGGAACACTTCTTTTTTAATCAGTGAAGGCGGATTTTTTTCCCCGATGTTATCAAGTTTTGTGGGTTATCGTGCAGCTCCATCTTTAATGGATATTATCATCTATAGCGCCTATTGGATTGTGATTTATTTTTTACTTAAAACAAAAAAAGACCAAACCCATGCGGTATAATCTTGCAAATGTCGGACATTGGTTAGCCCGGCATCAACAATTAATTCGCTATACGCAATGGGCCATCATTTTAATTTATGCATGTCTCATACTGATCCCTGTTTTTTTGCCGCTTCCCGATGAGTCCGCAACTTTGTTTCATCATTTAACGTTGTTTGCTGGATTTGTTTTTTGGGGAATTTGGTGGCCGTTTGTTTTGATCAGTATTATCTTTTTTGGACGATTATGGTGTGGAGTACTTTGTCCCGAAGGAGCACTTTCTGAATTTTCGAATCGTTATGGGCGAGGAAAAAGTATTCCAAAATGGATCCGATGGGGAGGATGGCCATTTGTGGCATTTGGAATCACCACGCTTTATGGACAAATGACCAGCGTTTATCAATATCCAAAACCGGTATTACTAATTTTAGGTGGTTCAACCGTAGCCGCAATGGTCGTTGGCTTTTTATATGGAAAATCAAGTCGAGTATGGTGCAAATACTTATGTCCTGTCACTGGCGTATTTAATTTGTTAGCAAGACTTGCGCCATGGCGCTATCAACCCCTGCAAGAACCGTGGGATACAAATCAAATTCAACAAATCAATAATGTGCGCTGCCCAACCTTGTTACCTTTACCGCAGATGACAGGTGCTGCGAATTGTTTAATGTGTGGGAAATGTGGTATCGCTAAAAACGCAGTGCAATTAACATTGCGTTCACCAAATGAAGAAATTGTTGTCTACAGTGACAAGAAGAATAGTTTTTTTGATAGTCTGCTGATTATTTATGGGTTGTGTGGCCTTGCATTAGGCGCTTTTCAATGGAGTAACAGCTTTTGGTTTGCACACTCTCGTGATGTGATTGATTCGTGGTTTTTAGCGCATCAAATGACATGGGTCTTCGATACGAACGTTCCTTGGTGGATATTTACTCATTATCCAGAGCGTGGGGATATGTTCACCTGGATGTATGGTTTTGAAGTTGTCGCATACATTTTATTTATTGGTTTTTTTATTGGAACTCTTTTGACAATTTTAATTAGTCTTGCGGTTAAAACTATTGGACAATTCACATGGTCACGATTTAATCATTTAAGTCTTGCGTTAATTCCTCTCGGAGCTTGTAGTGTGTTTATCGGACTGTCTGCAAACACCAGCAGCATGTTACAAAAGTATGCGAATTTGAGTTTTATTTGGATTAACGATCTCAAATTTATTGTTTTGTTGCTTGCAACCCTTTGGAGTCTTTTATTAGCCTATAAAATTATTAGGCGTTATACAAATTCGTTCTCTCGCCAAATGTTCAGTTTATTAATCATGCTAATTAATTTTGCTATCATTAATTATTCTTGGATTTTGGTGTTGTCCATTTGGTCGTTAAAATCAGATAGTATTCCGTGGAATACGTTGTGGGTATAATCTGTTTTTATGCTCCGCTTGGCGGAGCCGATGCTTCTAATGACGCCATTGTAAATCTTTAATTTATAATGGCGTCATTTCTGATATTTCCCCAGTTTCTGGGGTGGGGTGCTCGCAATGAAATATGAAAGTCGTCATCACACGCGAGACGTGTCTCGCTTTAAGACTTGGCAACTAATTGCAAGAATTCCTGTCTAGTTTGAGGGTCGTTTCTTAATTTTCCTTTTAATGCTGAAGTAACTGTTTTCGTCCCTGAGGCTTTAACACCCCGTAAAGACATGCATAAGTGCTCGGCTTCAATAATAACTCCTGCCCCTTTAGGTTTTAAATTAGTTTGTAGCCAATCTGCAATTTGAGCCGTTAAATTTTCTTGTACCTGCAAACGTCGAGAAAAATGTTCAACCAGACGGGTCAGCTTAGATAAACCGATAATACGATTTTCAGGTAAGTATCCAATATGTGCATGCCCATAAAAAGGTAACAAATGATGTTCGCATAACGAATGAAAAGGGATGGATCGAACGATGACTAACTCATCGTAATGATGAACGTTGGGAAAGGTCGTTACTTTAAAGGGTCGATTCGTTAATAATTCACAAAAAGCCTGTGCTGCACGTCTAGGTGTATCCATTATCGATTCTTGAGTGGCGTCTATATGAAAAGCAGTAAGTAAAGATCTAATGGCTTGCTCGGCTTTATCAAGGTCGTAAGCAGGGTTTTGCGGACCGAGCGCAATGTCTTCTTCCTCAATTTCAGATGATGCACAAGATTGCATAGTTTCCTTTTTTACTTGTTATAGCTGACACTGTGAATAGAATCATGCGGAAAATGAAGAACCACAACCGCAAGTAGTTTTGGCATTGGGATTACCACTAATGACAAATTGTGCGCCATTGACATCTTCGCGGTAGCCAATTTTAGCGCCTTTCAAATATTGGAAACTCATCGAGTCCACTAATAATTTAACTGATCCAATCCCTGAGCCAGCGGTGCCGGTGCCAGTGCCACCGTCATCCTCTTCTTCATCGTTATCGCCTTCTCCGGTATCGCCATCTTCGTCTTCTTCATCATCATCTAATCGTTTTTCAATAATAATATCATCTTCATTTATTTTATCATCAAAAGTAAATCCATATTGGAATCCAGAACAACCGCCACCGGTGATAAAAACCCTTAGATTAAGCAGAGGATTACCTTCCTCGTCGATCAGGCTTTTAACTTTTTGGGCAGCGGCAAGAGTAAAAATTATTGGTGAATCGGGACTCAATGGATTCATGGATAAATCATCCTAAGCTAACTAAGTATACAGTTGTATAATTTTAGCATAATGTATCACTTATTACCTATTACCACAAGCTCCAAAAAATGCTTACACCAGGTTATAATAGGGCATGCGTTGGATATTGGCTCTACATATTATTTTTATGGTCTCTTGGTTTGCCGGACTCTTTTATTTGCCGCGACTTTTTGTTTATCATGCTTTAAGCGCTGATCAAATCAGTATTCAGCGCTTTAAAATCATGGAACATAAACTATTTTATTTTATTATGACCCCAGCCGGGGTATTAACCACCATATTTGGCGTATGGTTATTAACCAATAATTGGCCTTGGTATAAAACTCAAGGTTGGATGCATGCAAAATTAAGTCTTGTATTTTTGCTTTGGGCCTATCATTGCTACTGTGGCTATTTATTAAAATGTTTCAAGCGCGACGCCAATCGGTTTAAACCACAATTTTACCGCTGGTTTAACGAAATCCCCACTCTGCTGTTGATCGGCATAGTTATTTTCGTCATTGTTAAACCGTAGTTAGATGTAAAACCACTATTTTTTTTCTTCTTTCTCTTGTCTATAAATCATATGTGCAGCCGTTTGATCGGTCGGCATAATATTGATTTCATGAATAGAAACATGCGCAGGACGAGTAAAACAATAGACCAGGGCATCTGCAACATCTTCAGGCAGCAATGGATTCATTCCTGCAAATAACTCATCAACTTTGTTTTGATCACCCTGAAGACGCACATCAAAGAAGTTAGTTTTTACCATGCCTGGATCAACCAGCGTGACTCGAATCGGAGTGCCATGTAAATCCATGCGTAAAGTATCGTTTAATGCTCGCACTGCAAATTTTGTCGCACAATAAACACTGCCACCTTGGTAGGTCGTGCGGCTGGAAATTGAGCCGATATTGATAATATGGCCCTGATTACGTTTTACCATATTTGGCACGATAAAACGGGTCATGTACACCACGCTTTTGATGTTGGTATCTATTACTTGATCCCATTGTTGAATGTTCCCAGAATAAAGTTTGTCATATCCTAATGCCATTCCGGCGTTATTAATTAAACCATCAATATTCTGCCATTCGGGTGGTAAATCCGCCAAACATTCTTCTACGGCTTGTGCATTGGTAATGTCAAATATTAATGGCAATATTTTGACTGAATATTCTTTACTGATTGACGACGCGATCTCATCTAACCGTTGTTTGTTACGGCCACATAGAATTAAATCGGCCCCTTCTTTGGCGAAACTTACGGCACACGCACGACCGATTCCGCTTGAAGCACCGGTGATAAGTATTTTTTTACCTTGACATCTCATAATATGAGCACCGTGCTTACTAAAATTTATATTTCGATCATTTGGAAATCTTCTTTCATAGCCCGACAGTCTGGGCATACCCAATCTTCTGGAACTTCTTCCCAGCGCGTACCCGGAGCAATATTATCTTCCGGCCAGCCTGCTGCTTCGTTATAAATAAACCCACAAAGCAGACACATAAATTGTTTATATGGCATAATACCCGTACCTCTAACGTAATGATAATAGGAGTGAGCGAAAATGCCAACAGTTTCTAATGTCGTAGGGATATCTCGGTCTGAAAAATTATTTGTTAAAGCCCAACAATGTATTCCAGGGGGGGTAAATTCTCCGGTTCGAGCTTTTTTAGCAGTTGGAGGTATCCCCCACTTTATTCATAGCGCCAAGGGCGCTTATATCACTGATATCGATGGCAACCAATTTATTGATTATGTTGGCTCGTGGGGTCCCATGATTCTGGGTCATGCCCACCCAGCTGTGATAGAGGCGGTACAAGCCGCAACTGTGCACGGCTTAAGTTATGGTGCACCTTGCCCTGCTGAAGTTGAATTAGCAGAAGAAATTTGTCGACGCATGCCCAATATTCAAAAAATACGCTTGGTTAATTCAGGGACCGAGGCTTCGATGTCCGCTATTCGGGTTGCACGTGGTGCAACCAAGCGCAATAAAATTATTAAATTTGAAGGTTGTTATCATGGTCATGTCGATAGTTTATTGATAAAAGCAGGGTCAGGCGCACTTACCTTTGGAGTACCCAGTTCACCGGGTGTACCGGCCAATGTAATTGCCGATACCTTAGTTGCTCGTTTTAATGACTTAGATTCTGTCAATGCATTGTTTGAACGGTGGGGGGACGACATTGCTGCCGTGATAGTGGAACCGATCGCCGCTAATATGAATTTAATGCTCCCGTTGCCAGAATTTTTACCAGGTCTGCGCGATCTTTGCGATCAATACGAGAGTCTTTTGATTTTTGATGAAGTCATCACTGGTTTTAGAGTGGGTCCCCAGGGGGCTCAAGGGTTATATGATGTTCGTCCCGACATGACAATCCTAGGAAAAATTATCGGCGGCGGCATGCCCGTGGGTGCTTTTGGTGGCCGAGAAGATATTATGGCCTATTTAGCTCCTCAAGGGCCGGTTTATCAAGCAGGTACATTATCGGGTAATCCAATCGCTATGGCGGCCGGTTTAGCCACTTTAAGGCAATTGACAGAGGTTCATTATGAACGATTAAGTCAGATCACCACTGAATTAGCTGATGGCATTCGTCAGCTTGCCACCGCTGCAAAAATTCCATTGTTAGTTGATTCATGCACAGGCTTATTTGGAATATACTTTACTCCAGAGCATACTATTCATTATTTCGAACAAATTATGGCCTGCAACACCAGTCGTTTTAATCAATTTTTTCATTCGATGTTAAACGCTGGAATTTATATGGCGCCATCGGCTTTTGAGGCCGGGTTTGTCTCTTTAGCGCATGGGCCTAAGGACATACAACAAACTCTGGCAGCCGTAGAAAAAGCCTTTATAGAAACCCAAGGCGTATAGTATATCAGGGTTAAAAAGGTCATTTTTAAATTCTTCTATTAACCTGATTCAGGCTTCTATTGCTGCATAACTGCCTCCTATCTTTTCATATCTTTTATAGAACTTTTTATTCCAGCTTTCTATTCTAGAAAATGTGGGTCTTTGAGTTGTTCTAATGCTTTTTCAAACCATTTCTTATTACTGTTCATTACCTTCAATAAAGTACTGTCAGTAGATATCTAATCAGGCTTTTCTTAATCCTCTCTTAAGATTGGCTTCGTATAATTGAACAAAAATAAGTGTTCTCGTGGTTAAAAATGAGAGGTTACAAATGAGGGCAGAGAAAGAGAAACAGCGCAATGCCTATCGACTAAATAAAAGACAAGGTAATTCTGAAAAAGCAATTCTAACAGAGCAATCTATAGCAATTCTTGATCAATTAACTAATAGACAAAGTTTTGTTTGGTTCAGTATCCCTCAAGATGAGCATAAATCGATTGAGATACTTCCTACTTGCCATCATAATGCTGGAGAAATAGATAAATTAAATAAATTTAGCCAACCATTCACGTTTAAAGACAAAAAAATTCCTGTCATAGAAGATAAACCTCCCATCATGAATAATCAATCTATCCGATTTCGACCTGGGCTTATTCATGTTGCAGCCGCTAAGGTTTTAGGGATTTCCGACGACGGTATCGGAACAGGTGAGACTTTTGCAGGCGGCGGTTTACCAGGGCTTGTCTTTCTGCAACATTCTTACGATTGGATAATAAGATTTAGATCTACATCGCATAACGCTTGGGCCTCTACACCCCATCCATTATATATTCACTATTGTACTAATTTTTTTTCGGATTATAAAACGACTACGGATAAAATCAAACGTGCCATACCCTATAAGGAAGCTCGTTTAATTGGCGAAGCATTTCAAAGCCATCCTCATATTAAAATTAAAGTTGAGATAGATTTAGAGAAAGAACAAATCGAATTTGAGCAAATGAGCGATGAAGAGTTAAAGAAAAATTTACAGAAAAAATTTGTTTTATACATTGCACAAGGTCAACATAACTTAATTAAAATATTACAGAGAGATTGTAAAGATGAAAAAATAACCTTGAATTTAAATGAAGTTATGTTTGATGCTATCGAAAGTAATTCTATGCTCACAATCCAATGGCTAATGAAAAATGGAGCTATTGATTATAACTTTAAACATCCAATATTCGGAACGTTTTTGGATTATGCTATTAATCTAAAAAAAGATGCAATAGCCAACTTACTGTTGAAAAAAGCCGATTTAAATAATTTAAAGGATTATAATCAAGCATTATTTTTTGTGCTAAGACAAAACCCACTCCCTGATGAAAAATTAGTTCAATCCATTTTAGAGCACAAAGTTCTAAATTTAACAATACGCCAGTCTCTGCTATCTGCAACAAAAAATGGAGATTTGAGGCTAGTAAAATTATTACTTCCATATTCTTATGGTAAAAGTATGGCTGATTCTCTTACGGAAATTATTTCAAATAAAATTTCATTATTTCAAAAAAGAAATGTAATAAGGTTAATAAATAACACTCAACTGACTCAGGATAAAATAGAAAGTGATCTGTGGAAGGCGGCCATTTCTACCCTGGAAGAAACTTCTTCTGTGATTAAATTCGAAAAAAATTTAGATAAAATTTGCTTAAAACTCGAAGAGATGTATTTTAAACAGACATCGATTATTCAGAGAATAAGGATTAACATACCCATGTTCTCGAAAGGGTCTCCAAGTACTGGTTCTCGATCGGATAATTCCAAAAAGGTGGTGAGTTTTACAAAAATCTAACCCTAGCATTTAGATGCAGATCTCTAGTGAAATCCTAAAGACATAATGGTATGCTTCTTGACCTATTAAGAGGAATAACACGATGCGTCGAGCTATTATTAGCCTAAGGGCTTACATCATTTGTTTGGGCTTTATGATGGCCGCTATTAGCTCACCTTCCCAAGCTGAAAATTTACTGGATGTATATCAACAAGCGGTTGCAAATGACCCATCGTTTAAACAAGCGGAAGCTGATTTTTTTGCTGCAGAGCAACAACTGCCATTGGCTAAGGCCGCTTTGTTACCAAATATAAGCGCTGACGCAGGGATTTTCTTAAATAATCAACAATTTACTACAGATGCCGCTTTCTTCAGGAACGGAAGTTTTGTTAGCACCGGGGTTACTTTAAATCTTTATCAACCTGTTTTTAATTGGAAAATATGGAAATCCATAGCCTATGCGGAGGCTTCAATTAAAGCAGCCACAGCCAATTATTATTTTGCTCAACAAGATTTAATCACTAGAACTGTCAGGGCTTATTTAAATGTGCTGCAAGCTAATGACATATTACGATTTACTCGCGCTAATAAAGCAGCTTTGGCCCAAGCTTATGACACTGCTAAGAAAAAATTTGACGTGGGTTTAGTCGCCATCACCGATGTCTACGAGGCTCAAGCTAGATATGATCAAGCTAGTGCACAAGAACTAGCCAATATGAATGCCCTAGAAAATACTCAAGAAACTTTACATCAAATTACCAATCATTATTATAATGTTTTAGACGGCCTCAGCGATAAGGGCATTCCGCTCGCGACTCCACTACCCAACAATATCGATGAGTGGTCGCAAACTGCATCAAAACAAAATTATCAATTGCAGGCCCAACATTTTGTGGTTTTAGCGGCTAAGGAAAATATTGGGATCCAGTTCGCCGGTCATTTGCCTAGCGTAGCTATTCAGGGCAGTTTTTCTGATCAACGCTTATTTAATCGCACTCTAACTTTTACCGATCCGGCTCAGACTGAAAATATCATTCAACAAAGTACGGGAGTTGGCTTGGTTGCTACCCTCCCGATATATTCTGGCGGGAGTGTAGTCACCCATACCCGTCAAGCACGTTATCAGTATGCAAGTGCCAGCGCTCTTGAAGAAGTTGTCTATCGTCGAGTGGTTGCCCAAACCAGACAAGCATTTCTGGGCGTGGTCTCCAATACAGCGCAAATCAAAGCGGATGCTCAGTCTATTATATCGGCAAAAAACGCTTTAGTTTCAGCAACCACCGGTTATCAAGTGGGAACCCGAATTTTATTGGATCTATTAAATGATACAACCCAACTCTATCAAAGCCAACAACAACACGCGCTGGACCAATATAGCTATATGAATAATTATGTGGCATTAAAACAAGCAGCAGGAATCTTAAACAATGAAGACTTGATTAGTCTTTGCCACTGGCTTAACAAACCTCTTAATTTAAAAGCAGCTCAGTCAATTAATCCAGATAGTAAAACTAAAGAACCTCGCCAAGAAGGCGATGAAAAACTGACCACCGCTCCAAACGGCCCCGAGCCAAAATAGAAGCATACCTAACTAATCTCAGTGACCGGTTCGATGGCGGGTTTTAAATGAAGGTCGTCGGCCAATAATAAATACATGGCGGGCACGACAAATAATGTAAATATAGTGCCAATTGAAATCCCGGTAGCAATCACTAAACCAATACTAAATCGACTCACAGCACCTGCACCGGTAGCGGTAATTAATGGCAAAACTCCTAACACCATCGACCGCAGTCGTCATTAAGATTGGGCGCAAACGGATAGCAGCGGCCGCCACGATGGCTTCGCGCTTATTTTTACCTTCTAACTGTAAATCATTGGCAAATTGCACAATCAAAATGCCATGCTTGCTAATCAATCCAATCAAAGTGACTAATCCCACTTCCGTATAAATATTTAAAGTGGCGCCTCCTACACCTAAACTTATAAAAATCATCGCACCGCAAATCGACATGGGTACACTGATCAATACGATAAACGGATCACGAAAACTTTCAAATAAAGCCGCCAACGATAAATAAATAACAATCAAGGCAAAAAAGAAAGTCAGGACCAACGCACCGCTCTCTTGAATAAATTGTCGCGATTGAGCTGCGTAATTAACACTATAACCAGGTGGAAAAATTCGTTGCGCAATATTATTAAAGGTTTGTAATCCCTGACCCTGAGTAATATTAGGCGCTAAAATAGCAGAAATAGTTGCAGAATTTTCTTGCTGAAAATGATTGATTTGTTCAGGTACCACCGTATTTTTGAACTTCACGACCGTCGATAACGGAACCATGGTACCATTGATCGTTTTTAGGTAATAATTTAAGATTTGATTATAATTCTGTCGCTGATCACGCAGCACTTGCGGTATCACTTGATATGAGCGCCCATCCATACTGAAATAATTTATGTAATTCTCGCTTAAATTGGCTGATAGCACATTGCCGACATCTTGCATGGTCAGTCCCATTTGGGAAATTTTATCACGATCAAGATCAATGGTCGTTTGCTGCTTATCAATTTTTAAATCACTATCTAAATAAACAAACTGACCGGTCTTTTTAGCCTCTTCCATAAAGTTTTGCGCGACTTCATTGAGCTGTCTAAATGGGTCTGGTGTTTGAATAACAAATTGCACAGGCAATCCCCTGCCTCCACCGGGAAGAGGCGCCAGTTGAAAAGCTGCGCCTTTTAACCCGGGAATTTGATCCAATACTTTTTGCGCATCCGGCAATAATTGCATGGCGGTTTTGTTGCGTTGATCCCATGGTTTTAAATTACCACCGACAATGCTTGAGTTTAAACCCGCCAGTCCTTCAAGCTCAAAAGAATGATCGACTTGGGGCCACGATAAAAAAGCTTTAGCCATTGGTCGAGAAAATAATGCAGTCTGGTCCAAGGAAGAATTCGGCGCAGTAGTAATTTGAGTTATAATAACGCCTTGATCTTCATTGGGAGCCAATTCAGATTTAGATGTTATGTAAAGAAAGTAAATGCTGGTAAAAATTAAGATGGCAAAGACAATTGTTACCGATAAAAAATTTAACGAATGTTGCAAATTATTTTCATAAGTCACCCGCAACCATTCAAAGCGACGATCAATAAAAGTTGAAAATTTATTTTTAGCATGATTTTTATCGATAGACTTTAACATTTTGGAACTCATCATGGGGGAAAAAGTCAGGGCAATAATTGCGGAAATAGTAACTGCGCCAGCCAAAGTGAATGCAAACTCAGTAAATAATGCACCCGTCAACCCACCCAAAAAACCAATGGGTAAATAAACAGCGATTAATACGATAGTAATGGCAATAATTGGATTAGCCAATTCACGAGCGCCGCGTAGTGCAGCATCTATCGGCTTCATCCCCTCCTCAATATGGCGATCAATATTCTCCACCACAATAATTGCATCATCGACGACCAGACCTATCGCCAATACCAAAGCAAGTAAAGTCAATAAATTAATCGAATAATGAAAAAGTAACATAATTAGAAATGAACCGATCAATGATAATGGTATCGCAATGGCTGGAATAAACACAGATCTTAATGAACCCAAAAATAAAAAAATCACAACGCTCACTATCACCAAAGCTTCAACCAACGACTTGACCACTTCATGAATTGAAGCATGAACATATTTCGATGCATCATAAACGGTTCTTGCTTTCAGACCCGTTGGTAATTGTTGCTGAATACTGGGGAGGACTTTCTCGATTTCTTTTATAACTGTGACAACATTAGCTTTGGGAGCGACTTGTATGCCAATGTAGACGGCATCTAAATCTATCAAAGCGCACCGATGAATTATAGTTTTGTGCTCCCAGGGTTACATTGGCGACATCTTTTAACCGAATAATCGCACCATGCTGAGCTTTAATAATTAAGTTACGAAACTCTTCGACGTTATGTAATCCTGTTGTCGCGCTAAGATTAACGGCAATCATATTACCGTCAGTGCGACCACTTGCCGAAATAAAATCATTTGCTGCCATCGCTTGACTGACATCATTGGCAGTCACTCCAAAACCAGACATTTTCACGGGATCAAGCCATGCGCGCATTGCAAAAGCTTTTTCGCCAATAATTTCTGCAGCTTGAACTCCATTAATGGCCTGTAATTTGGGTTGAACAACTCGCACGAGGTAATCTGTGATTTGATTATTGGCTAAGACATTGCTATAAAATCCAATGTACATATCATCAATTGTTTCACTCGGAGAAATAGTTAGTTCGGGCTGTTGTGATTGCGGCGGCAGCTGATTAAGAACGGCATTCACTTTACTATTGATATCGCTTAAAGCGGCATTAGAATCATAATTCAATAATAAATTAATGGTAATCGTGCTAATGTTTTGAATACTCGAAGAAGTCATGTAATCAATACCGCTGGCTTGAGCGATAGAATTTTCTAAAGGAGTAGTAATAAAGCCTGCAACTGTTTCAGGATCGGCGCCTAGATAATAAGTGGTTACGGTAATAATAGCAGTTTCAGTATTAGGAAATTCACGCACGGGTAATGAATTGATTGATCTCAAACCCAATACTAAAATCATCAAACTGACAACAGTTGCAAGTACTGGGCGACGAATAAAAATATCGGTAATGTTCATATATACCTAATTATGTTCATTATTAAGCTTTGGCGCGGGATTACCACTGGGGACAATTGTATTATTGATAACAACTTGACTGCCATTTTTCAGCTTTAATTGTCCACTGGTAACAACCAGATCATTTTCAGCAATGCCGGACAAAATTTGAATTTGATCACCCCGTGTTTCGCCCACTGTAATAAAAGATTGATTTGCAATTAAAATGGGTTTTCCTTTAGCATCCTTACCTTTTTGTTTAATAATGTAAGCAATTTCACCATATGGATTAAAACTAACTGCGGATTGAGGCAAGGTTAAAAAATTCACTGGCGGGCCCACAGTAATTTGCACAGCTGCGAATATACCTGGTAATAATTCAAGGGTAGGATTTGGGACAATCGCTTCGACTGATACATTACGGGTGTTACTATCGAGAATAGGCTCAATTGCGTTAATCTTGCCAACAAAAGTGCGGTTAGGAAATGCATTGGTAGTAATACGAATCGTTTGCCCCACTTTGACATTCATTAAATTTTGTTGTGGCAAGGTGAAAATGACATAAATTGGGTCTAACGATTGCAAACTAACAATTTTATTCCCCGGGTTGATATAATTGCCTGGATTAATTGGACTAATTCCTAATCTCCCAGCGAAAGGGGCTCGAATGATTTTTTTTGCGATGGTAGCCTGTTGTTGGGCCACTTGCGCTTGAGCAATTCGCAAGTTAGCGAGATCAGTATCTACTTGCGATTGGCTCACGGCTTGCACCGCTAGCTGCGCTTTATCCCGATTATAATTAATCTTTGCTATGTCAACTTGAGCTTGATAACCCTGTAAAAGACCCAATTCGGTACTATAGTTAAGCACAACCAGAACCTGATCTTTTTTGACAATATCCCCATCATTAAAATTGACAGAAACTACCAATCCTGCAAGTTCACTGGTGACATCAATTCCCAATACCGAATAAAAACTGCCAGTTGCTGAAAGTTCCTGGTCCCATGGTTGACGAGTAGCCTGGATAGCTGAGACCGTGATGGGGAGAATACCTTTGGTCTTAACCTGTTTATCCATTTTAAAGCCGACATAAACTTTATAGCCAAATATGAGGCCAAATAACACTCCTACACAGATAATCATTATCAACATGCGCCTGCTCACGCCTTTGGCCATGCACTTTTCTCCCTGAAAAGGAGTAGGTTATTAGACTTCTAACTAGATGGCAACAATTCTTGCTGAGTACAGCAAGAATTGTTCTCAATTTTATGCTCCGCTTGGCAAAGCCGATGCTCGCAATGAAGGGGGAGCGCTTCGCGCTGCTCCCCCTTGCGATCTGAAGTATCCCCACGAAAAGAAGTGACATTGAAATGAAAATTTATTAAAAAGGAGGAATTAATTTTGCTATAAGGATATTCAAGATGTCGGTTAACGAACTGTTATTTTTTCATTTGGAAGAATGCTGTCCAGAGATACACGCTAAAAGACTGCAAGCGGTGATGGATGTAGCGACTGGGATACAACATAGCCGGAGGCTGTCGATTGCGGGTATTGGAAGACATTTAGACAGTGAAACTCAACTTAAGCACCGAATCAAGAAAGTGGATCGCTTGCTAGGAAATAAACATTTATACGGGGAATTAGCTGGGATATATAGTGGACTTTCGCAGTATGTTTTTAAATACATCGCCCAGGATAAAGTTTCGCCGGTGGTAATAGATCTTTGTTATTTAAAAGATAATCAGGATATTCAGATGCTGAGTGCAGAAGTGGCTACGCAAGGACGAACTATTCCCCTGTACCGAGAAGTATTTGAGAAGGGGGAGCTTAAAGATCGGGAAAAAGAATTTATATCGAAATTGTCGAGTTGTCTACCGGAAGGACGAGAGGTTTTAATCATCATGGATGCTGGTTTTGGAGACAGTTGGTTTGCCGCCATAGAATCCCAACAATGGTATTGGTTGGTGAGAGCCAGAGGTGGCAAGTATGTTAAATTGTCAGAGGAAGGGCAATGGCAAGAAGTCAGTGAATTGTTTCCTGAGATTGGTATTCGGGCTAAATGTTATGATCAGGCCTATATTACCCAGAGTGAACCTCGACGCTGCCGAGTAATTACTAAAAGAGGATCGGCGGTTAGTCAAAGAAAAAGGCCAGCTAAATTACCTCGAAATTATCATGGAGCCAATGGAAATTATCAGCGTTTAGCGAAAGAGCCTTGGGTATTAGCGACGAATTTACCGAAGGAATATACCACGACCCAAGTTCTCAATGCTTATAAAAAGAGAATGCAAATAGAGGAAAGTTTTAGAGATATCAAAAATACTCGTTATGGATTAGGAAGTAGACAGATTGAGACCCGGTGTGTTTATAGATGGGGAGTTTTCATGTTACTGGCTGCCATTGTACAGATTACTCTATGGATTATCGGAGTGATTGGACACAGCCAGGGATTTCAAAGAGTATTCCAGTCCAATACAGTGAAGGATAGAAAAGTATTTTCGTACTTTTATTTAGGACAATTAATCGTTGAGTTTCACAAATTGCATGAACTTATTATTGATTATAAAAATTTGACCACACAAATTGAAACGGAGTTAGCTAGAGTATGGTAAAATTTGTGGGGATACTTCAGATCGCAAGGGGGAGCTGCGCGAAGCGCTCCCCCTTCATTCCGACCATCGGCTCCGCCGAGCGCAGGATATAAATCAGGAAGAAATTCTCGCTGTACTCAGCGAGAATTGCTGTCTCAGCGAGAATTGCTGTCTTAGCGAGAATTACTGTATTGTCTAGAATTGCTTTGGCTATCAAACTAATCCTGTTTTCATTATTGCAGGAGTTTTAATGCAGGATTTTACCGTCAGTCATCAACGGTTATATAAGAAGCTATGTAGTGACTTAGGTCCTCAAATTTTAGGTTTTTTATCCGACCCAAACATCCACGAAATTATGCTCAATCCAAATGGTAAATTATGGATTGATTCTATGCTAAATGGGCAGATTAGCATGGGTCATTTATCATCCGCAAACGCCTATGCGATTATCAATTGCATTGCAGGTATTCATGGTTTAGTGATTTCTCAAAATCAACCGCGTATTGAAGCTGAATTACCAAATTTTGAGATCATGCGTGGCGAACGTTTTACTGCGGCGATACCACCCATAGTTGCTGCACCTTGTTTTACAATTCGAAAACATAGCGACAAAGTTTTTACGCTCGATGATTATGTTAATTCGCAACGAATTAGCCAAACACAAGCTAAATTATTAACTCAATTAATTCAAGCAAGAAAAAATATTTTAATCTGTGGTGGACCGGGCTCTGGAAAAACAACAATGATCAATGCCCTCATACATGAAGCGGTACAAACCGATGTAACTCAGCGATTTATAATTTTAGAAGATTTACCTGAATTACAATGCACCGCGCCCAATAGCGTTGCCATGTCCACCAGTGCAACAGTCACTATGCGTGATTTATTACAATCTGCTATGCGAATGCGACCAGATCGTATTTTAATTGGCGAGGTCCGAGGTGCTGAAGCATTAGATATGCTCAAGGCTTGGAACACCGGTTGTCCTGGGGGGCTCGGCACAATCCATGCCAACAATGCCGAACATGCGGTGCAAAGAATTATAGATTTAGTGATGGAAGCAGGTTTAACTAATCCGCCGTTCACTCTTATCCAACATACTGTAGACGCCATTGTTGCAATGCGTCGCGAGCATCAACAAGGTTTTATAAAAGAAATCGTGACATTAAGAGGTAGAAACCATGAGAAATTCTTATTTGAAATATTGGCTTAGCTTCTCATACTGTTTTCTCCAATCTTCATTCGCAAGTACCACTGGGGGGGAGAATTTACCTTTCGAATCGACATTAGATATTCTGCAAAAATCGATCAGCGGGCCGGTATTAACCTCAATGTCCATTATTATGGTGGCTGTCACCTGCTTAATGCTGGCATTCGGAGAATGGGGTGATGGATTTAAAAAAATTATTAACATTGTTTTATGGTTGAGCGTCGCCTTTGCGGCAGTTTCTTTTCTAAATCGTATGTTTGGTGCTGGAGCGGTATTTTAGGAAAAAGATATGATAAAACACAACACTCTCGCTATTTATTATCAATCTTTAAATCGGCCAATCCTAATGTTGGGTGTTGACAGATCTTTGTTTTTCTTAAATGTAGGATTATGTTTACCCATTGCTTTTTCAGGCCATTTTGTGGTGTTGATGGATATTATTGCCATAACCTGTTTTCTAAGCGGTTATTGCGTGGGACTATTAATTACTCGCGCTGATCCAGACATGCTGGCCTTATATAAACGACATATTCGTTATCTAAAATACTATTCAGCGCAGCCCGGAATTCATGCCAAACCCATACTCGTTCGTCCAAGTGTGCCAGTGTATATAGGCCAAAGGGGAATTATTTAATGAAATGGCGCAATCAAAATCAAGAAGCAAGTTTAGCTGATCTATTAAATTATGCTCACTTCGTTGAAGATGGCATTATTCTCAATAAAGATGGGGCTTTTTTACAAAGCTTTCAATTTCGCGGAATTGACAGCCATTCTGCTACAAGTAGTGAGTTAGATGAGGCGGCAACTCACTTTAATCGTGCCATGAATAACTTAGAAGATGGTTGGATGTTGCATGTAGACGAATTAAGAGCCCCAAGTGTCACTTATCCTGAGAAAGGTGCATTTCCGAACGCAATCGCAGCTTTAATTGACGAGGAACGCAGGCAAAGTTTTGAAGCGGAAGGAATTCATTATGAAAATTTGCAGTTCTTAACTTTAGTTTGGAAATTTCCCTTGCCCATGGTTAAGACCACACGTCAATGGTTCGTAGAAGGCTTAACCGCTGATACAGCAACCACTTCATTAACTGATTATTTAAATCGCTTTAAAGAAACGGTTGGCCATTGCCTTGCACTTTTAAGTAATGCATTAGTATTGACTCGATTGAATAGCTCGCAATTGCTTAGGTACTTAAACACATGTATTAGCGGCGAATTATCACCTATTACCCCTCCCGCAACTGGCTGTTTTTTAGATGTTGTGCTCGGACGAAAACCATTGTTAGGTGGTTATTTACCACGAATTGGCCATCAACATATTTATGCATTAACCATTAATGGCTACTTAAACCAAGCGACTGTGCCAGGTCTTCTTCAAGAAATGGGCACCTATCCACTTATTTATCGTTGGTCTAATAGATTTATAGCACTGAGTGAATCCACCACAGAACGTGAAATGAAACGCTATCAAAAAAACTGGAATAATAAGATTAAAGGTTTTGTCGGGGTTTTAAAAGAAACCATTTCTGGAAAACCCACCGAAAAAACTAATGTTGATGCACAGCAGATGAGTCATGAGATCACTGGTGCATTAACATTTAATAATAATCATCAAGTGCGATTTGGATATTGGACTAGTGTGGTTATTTTAATTCATGAACAAATAACTATTTTAGATCAAGCCTGCCAAGCACTGAGCGAATATTTGCAAAAAAATGGCTTTGCTTGCTATCGAGAAGACGTCAACGCCTTAGATGCCTGGCTTGGATCGATACCCGGGCATGGGAGTTGCAATGCACGCCGTTTATTTATCCATTCGTTCAACTTAGCTCATGTTTTACCCTTATCTAGTATTTGGTCTGGAGCAGAATTTAGTTCAAAATCTTCATTATTACCTGCTTATTCACCACCCGTTTTTTATGCCGCAACAACGGGCAAGACTCCTTTTAGATTCCATTTAGATGTCAGCGATGTCGGTCATCAAGTTGTTTTAGGGCCCACCGGCTCGGGAAAATCCACCTATTTAGATTTCTTGGTCGCTCAATTTTTACGATATGATCATGCTAAAGTTTTTATATTTGATAAAGATTTATCTCATCAAGCTTTAACAGCAGCTTTAGGGGGCCATCATTATTATCTTGGCCAAGGACAACAAGCTTGCTTCAGTCCCCTTGCCGATCTCTCAACAGAAAGTTTACAAACTCGCGCTTGTCAATTTATTGAAAAATTAATTTTATTACAAAATGTAAAAATGGAGCCTCGCATTCGGTCTGCTATCCATACTGCCATTCTGGCTCTGGCAGATTCAACTCAAATGAATCATCGAAATTTGACAGTATTCAGCGCACTTGTTCAAGACAATTGTGTACGGGATGCTCTACAGTTTTACACTCTGTCTGGCGCAATGAAGCTATTAGATGCCAATGAAGATCAGCTGAAAATCGGTTATTTACAAACATTTGAAATGAATTGGTTATTAAACCAATCCGTCGATATTTATTTACCCATTCTTTTTTATATTTTTGATCAAATTGAATCGGGGTTGGAAAGCGATAAGGGCGTTAGACCCACCTTGATAATTCTCGAAGAAGCATGGCTATACATTTCACATCCCCTATTCGCCCAAAAACTAAAAGATTGGTTGAAAACCTTAAGAAAGAAAAATGCACGGGTCGTATTTGCCACTCAATCATTGACTGATTTGTATGATCCAAGCCAAGGTACTTTGAATTCAATAACCGCCGCCATCCTCGAGTCCTGCCCTACTAAAATCTTTTTGCCTAATCCGAGATTAGAAAAAGAAATCGAATCGTTATATAAAAAGATCGGTCTGAATGAGCGACAAATTGCAATTATTTCTCAAGGCTCAATACCCAAACGCCATTATTATATAGTCACTCCTGAAGGAAATCGTTTAATTGACTTGGGATTGAGTGACAGCCAATCTTTGGCGTTAGCTTTTATAGGTTTATCAGCTGAGAAAAGCCAGCAATTACTTTCTTGCCACAAAAATTATGGAGATGAGTGGGTCAGTCAATGGTTAAAACATCAAGGACTTGAGAACTGGAATAAATCAGTGCCGTCATTCCGCGGCTTGTCTGCGGGACGGCGGCACTAGGGTTAAGAAAAAATCTATGAGATACAAACTTATTTTATTAATCGCCGCTATCTTCCCAATCAATTTAGCTTCCGCAATTATTCCAGGACAAATAGTTTATGATCCAACCCTAGATTGGGATATCATTCAAACATTTGCTTATTTTGAAACTGAAATTACCGATTTAGAAAATCAATTGATAGTTCTGGATAAACAATTAGATGCGCTGAAACAATTGTCTTCTGATAATTACCAATGGAGCGATACCAGTGCATTGATCAACCAATTGGGAGAAACACTGAACCAATCCACTGCGTTGTCTTATGCTGCGAGAGATGTCGATGAACGATTCCATGAATTATTTCCAGGTTATGTTTCCATGGATAATTATAACGATCAATATAAAAAAATAACCAGCAGTACCTTAGAGTCCATTAATAATGCCTTACTTAATCTAGGGATGAGCTCGGCCGATTTTACCAACGAAACATCCCGCTTAAAACTTTTGCAAAAATATTCGCAAAATGTTATCGGCCAAACACAAGCCATTCAAGTGGCCAATCAAATTGCCTCAGAAGAAATATCACAACTACAATTAATAAGGCAAACGTTGATGGTTCAAGCCAATTCTCAAGCATTATTTTATGCTCAACAAATTCAGAAAGAAGCCAGCGCCACTGCTGAGCTCAATGAGCTAATCTCTCATGGCAATTCCAATACCACCGGCGTGCTTGATCAACATCCTTTAAATAACCCTAATTACCGATAGATATAAATATGAATGAAACAGATTTAATTACCGCAACCATTAATAACTACACGCAGATTTTTTCTGGATATGCTTCTCAATTCTTACGTTGGGGTAAGTGGCTGTTTAATGGATTCGGTATTATTGCCATTGCCTGGATGTGTTTATGGCAAGCTTTCGATAAAAAATCTCTCACAGAAGCCATGGCAAGTTTTCTTAAAGAATTCTTTACCATCGCCTTTTTTTATACGGTTATGATCAATACGGTTCCATGGTTGTCATCAATCGTTACTACGACTCAATCAATGAGCTTGCAATTAACACATCATCTCGTCGATCCAGCCTCTATTGTTCTACAGGGACTCACTATCGCTAATAAAATTTTAGCGCCGATTAAAAATTCCGGGCTTGTTAATCTTAGTATTGGATCTCTGCTGGTCACCAGTGCATATGTGATTACTTTAACTGCATTTATAGCGGTTGCAATTAACTTAGCAATCACATATTTAATAACAACTTTTTTTATTTCCATATCGGCCTTAACATTGGCATTTGGTACATTTAGTTTTAGCCGCACAATTGCACGACGTACAATTGATGTGGTTATTAGCCATAGCTTTAAGCTTTTGGCGTTGTATTTAGTAATAGACTCAGGCTCAATAGTTTTTTCGCAAATTTCCGCGCTTTTTTCCACTGATAAACTCGATAGTTTCGATATTTATGCTTGGTCAGTGGCTGCTTCATTATTATTTTGGCAAGCTGCTAAAAAAATTCCTCAACAGACGCTGCAATTATTTATTGATTATTTTCAACAAAATCATGCATCGCATTCTTCTTCAATAGCAACTGGCTCTGTTACCAATCAATCGTCTTCAACGATTTTAACTATTCAGCCTGTAAAACCTGTTCCTGCTCACTTTGATAAGAGATCAATATGAAATATTTTAAAAAAAATTGTCATTCTGAAAATCCTTATATCAGTGGTGAAATTGGTCGGAGCGAATGGAATGATCGCTATCACAACTTAGCAACTGCAAGGCGCAATTGGCAATGGGCATTTTGGGCATGTCTGTTAGTGGTAATTATACAAGCTATTTTCATGGGTAAAATGGCCTTGCGTTCTTCAATACAGCCATTTATTGTGGAAACCAGTCAAGGGATGCCCTACTCAATACATTCTACCCACCCCACTTCTGCGCACGATCCACAAGTGGTTAATTATGCTCTCAATCAATTTATTATCAATGCACGTTCTTTGATTCATGATACCGCTGCAGAAAAAAATATGCTAAACAAGGTTTACGCGTATTCTGCAGGAAAAACCAAATCATTTTTACATGAATATTATGCTGCAAATGACCCATTTAAATCGGCCAATCAATTTTCTATCAACGTCCAGATTGTTAACTCAATGCCTATCAGCAAAAACACTTGGCAAATAACTTGGGATGAAAGCAAAACTGATTTAATCAATGGCAAGTTAATAGAAAAAAATCGATGGATGGCCCAATTACATTTTGAGTTTGGCTCAGTGAATTCGCATTTTTTGACAGATAATCCATTTGGAATATATGTCACTGACTTGATGTGGTCACAAAGCCAAAATCATGAATAACGTCTCGCTATGTTTTTAAAAATGAGGTTGATTATGTTTTTGATTTTAATTTTTTTAGTGCTGTTATTGTCGGGGTGTACCAAATCGCCACCTGTTATTGAAGCACAACTTGTCTCTGCGAATCGTATTATTGAGAAAACAGTCACACTTCCGCCACCAGAACTATCGATGGCATATCGTCTGGAAAACAATCACAACCCTGCATTGCTTCATGCTTATCAAGAGTATCTTAAAACTGGAATTACTAAAACCATAGAAACTGATCAATTTGTTCAGTTTCCTTATAATTCTGGCTCACAGCCTATCATTGCTGCTAATGTTTTGGAATTGACTGTGGTGTCGTTAGAACCTGGAGAACAGGTAACGAGCGTCAGTTGTGGCGATCCAAGTCGATGGTCATTCTCTTTAGCGTATTCGGGATCCAATAAAACTCGCCAAGCACATGTCATGCTTAAGCCAGCTAAAGCGAATATCAGCACTGACTTTTTTATTACTACCGATCGCCGCGCGTACATTTTAAAATTAGTATCTAATTCAAATGGTAAATATGTGCGAGAAGTGCGTTTTTGGTATCCGCAATTGGTCCAAAACGATTTGGATCACTCACATCGTGATTCGGTGATAACCCAGTTTTCAAAGGTAGAGATCAATCATTTGAATTTTAATTATCAGATAACTCCTAATCATCCAATCCCCTCATGGACTCCAATTCGTGTGTTTGATGATGGAACGCATACTTACATTCAATTTCCCAATCGAATTAACAGTAGTGATTTACCGGTTTTGTTTGTAAAAAATGCGAATACCCAAGAGATTGTTAATTATAGATTTAAAAATCCCTATTTTGTCGTCGATAAGATTTTTAGAAATGCAGAATTAATATCTGGTATTGGGCGACAACAACAGCGAGTAATGATTTGGAATAAATTATGAAGAAACAATATCCAAAGGTCGTTGTGATGCGCAAAAAATTAATTTTTATTGCTATGGGTTGTTTGATAGCAATAACCAGCTTGATTATCTTTAATTTATGGAGAGAGGATACTCTTCTTCCGGCTCATTCAGCCAGTCATAGTGATGCAGTTCATGATTTTTCTGGTGAGGTTGACACTGCATGGTTTAAGGATGCGCGAATTAATCAAGCATCATTGATTAAGCCATCGATCTCTGCTCATCCGCTACCCACGACCTTGGTTAACTCCATTCAACCATCGATTGAAGACGATAAAAAAGCGATGCAGGCTGCCATTAGCAGTAATCAAATTAAGGTGGATATTAATTCGAAAAATTTATTAAGTTCTGCTGATCTAATGCAAAGAGATAATCAGACTTTTAGGGAAAGTAATTTGCGAAAAAATGTTGACACTAACGGGCAAGCAGAAAACAAAGATTTTATAAACCAAACAAAGCAAGGTCTCACCGATTATTCTTCGGAAAAAGTTAAAGATCCAATGAGTCCCTATGAAATAAAAACTGGCACGATTATTCCAGCCACATTAATTAGCGGAATCAATTCTGATTTACCAGGACCGATTATCGCACAGGTACGTGAAAATGTTTATGATACGCAAGCAGGATCTTATGTGCTCATTCCTCAAGGGGCAAAATTGCAGGGAGTGTATGATTCTTCAATTTCATATGGTCAGCAACGTGTGTTAATAGTCTGGCAAAGAGTGATTTTTCCGAATGGTCAAAGTTTAAAAATATTAGGTATGCCGGGGGCAGATGTCAGCGGTTATGCCGGTTTTAAAGATCAAGTCAATAACCATTATACACGCATTTTCGGTTCAGCCATTATGATGAGTTTAATCAGTGCAGGCGCACAATTGAGTCAACCTCAACAGTCGAATCTAAATAATCAACCTTCAATTAATCAAATGATGGCGCAGAATTTAGGTATTAGTTTATCGCAAACTGCTGATCAGTTACTCAGAAAAAATTTAAATGTGCAGCCTACTTTAGAAATTCGTCCGGGTTATTTATTTAATATTATTCTTACGCAAGATTTACAATTTCCAGCAGAATATAGATAAAATTCCCTCTCCCATCAGGGAGAGGGGATAATAGAATAGTGTCAATTCAGGTTTTAATAATACTTTCAGTTACTGCATTGAAACGCAAAGTTATCGGTTTCCCTGCCGGATTTAATCCTTGAATGACATAATAATCATCGATCGATTCAACTTTAGTAAGGTCTGAATATCCTAAGGCTTCTACTTTATCTATTGTATCAAGCATAGAGACATGAGCATTCACTACCTTCATTGCTATGACTTCACCACTATGGCAGTTAACGCGAATGGCAGTAATTTCACCTTTATCATCCAAGGCAGTGACTTCATATTCCTCGCCCTTTAATTCAATCTTTTGAAAAGAAACATAATTGGTGGTTTTTAGCTTTTTCAAAATGCTTGAAACGGGTTGAATGGGCGAAATGACGTTATTTGCCATAGCCATACCGCCATAAAATATCATAGCTAAACTAAGCCATAACCAAATTTTTTTCATATTGTTTCCTTTTTATAATAGTGTGATGACGGAACTAGCTCAAATTGCATTGGCGATATTTTATAACTACGAATCACTATCCACCCATCTGGATGTTGTTGCGCCCAGGTTTTTAGGACCTCTTTTTTTACGGACTTTTTATTAAATAAAGGCTCGAGTGGCTGACGTAATTGGCCAAAAAACTCTAAAACTTGATCGCTACCTGCATAGCTGACTGGGATACTATCTAATTGCATTTGATGAACTTGTTGCGCTAACGAACGCCAATCAGAAAATTTTGCTTGAGATTTTGTTATACCTAGATTAAAACAACTCCAAAATAAAATAGTACTGATGGTAAGACCAGTCATAATTCTTGAAAAATTTGCACTTCGCCATAGCAGCCAAAATAATCCGACCAGCATTAAACAGCAACCCCATAATGGAGAAATATCTTGTAGCCATGGGTGTTTCGCAAGCATTTTTAACATGGTTAGCTTTGGAAGCAAAGCATATATTAAACCTGCAATTAAATAGCCGATAGCAATACAAAATTGATGCTTTCGTTTAACTTGGGACTGATATTTAATTAAAATATAAGTGATCACCACTATAATAAATGGAAGTGCTGGTAAGAAATAACGCGGCCCCTTTTGGGCAACAAAAGTCAAAAATACAAAGGTACTCCCGGTTATTATAAAAAGAAAACGCAAACCGCTATTGATTTTTTGACGCTTACTATCGTGGTAAAAAGCTAACAAAGACCGCCAAAATGGCAGCCAAATAATCCAGGGTAATAACATCATGGTTAAAACAAAAAAGTAATAAAACCATTCCTGCTGCAAATAAGAATTCACTTGCCAAATGCGTCCAATGGACCGAGTAAATAATAATGCAGCAGTGTAATTCGAGCCTCCTTGATGAATAGCTGGAATTAACCATCCACATGTTAAGAGAATGCCTAATAGCACTGCACCCATTATAGACAAGTAAACGGTGGTCCAAGAATCGTCACTTTTAGCCCACCATTTAACAGTCATAGCTGCTGGCAAGACAAATAAAAAAATAATCGGACCTTTAGTCAATAAGCCTAAAGCCATACTCACTGAGAATAAAATCAAGTATTTTTTATTGTTGATAGATAATATTAAAAAATATAATGATAATAAAACTAAAAAAGTTACGATTATATCGAAGCGCATCATGGGAATTTTTGCTGCAAAGAAAAAACTTCCTAACAACATAATCGGAGCGCTATTTGCTATCAGGTTTTCATCTGAATTTTTTTCTGTCGAAGGCCATAACTGTAAAATAAATTTAGGCAGCAATAAAAGTGTTGCTAATCCAAATAATTCTGGTAATAGACGCAGCCACCAGGTTGAAACACCAAATAACTTCCAACCTAAATGAATCAGCCAAAAAAGCAATGGACCTTTTTCAGCGTAGGGCAATCCACTCTGGATTGGCAAGATAAAGTGATTGTGCTGCCACATTTCCCAAGCGATTGAGGCATAGTGCATTTCTTCACTTGAATAATAGAGTGGACGAACCCAGCCGGAAATCGCTATCAGTACTGACCACAATAAAATAATCAAAACTGTTGATTGAGTGGAGTTATATTGCATGTTTCAGATTATACACGAAAGTACCCTATGTACTGAGGGTTTTCTATTTATCGATAAATTATAAATCCCTTCTCCCCGATTTACATCCAGGCGAGAGTCACCAGTAAGCACATCATAACCATGATGGCTAAATAAGATTTTAACATTTTCTTGTTTTCTGATTTTTTCATCGCTACTGCCCCCAAATGATGATCGGCTGATCATTGATTGAACTTAGCCGGGTGATGCTGGTTAAAAGAATATAGTGCACTTCTCGCTGCTTCGCTTAATCTTTTCTTAAGGTTTAATTTATTAATAAACACTTTTAATAAAACCTTAAGCTTCTTATTAGAGCCTATATAAATTTTTGCTTCTAACCAGTTGATTTTTTTATATTTTTTGTTGCCATTAATTTTTGACAAGTACAATCGATTTTTATCGGTTTTAAAGTCCGTTGATTTCCGATGTATTTTTCTAGATTTTCCTACGTTAATTCAATCTTTTATCTGGTAAAAAATTAATTGTTTTTAAGGCAAGAACTTCTTTTTTTATCCTCTATAGAAAAGTTATCCACAGCACGTTACAATGTCGAACGTAATTTTGAGCTTAGCCATCAAATGACAGGCTCAGGATTTCATGTCACATTGAGGATTTGATTAGTGGATATAGTACTGTGGGAAAAATGCTTAGACACTCTGCGCGAAGAAATTATTGCGCCGAAATTTAATACTTGGATTCGCCCCCTGCAGGCAGAAATCAAAGCCAATCATTTAATTTTACTAGCGCCCAATCAATTCGTGGTGAGCTATATTAATGATAACTTTTTAGCTAAAATTACTGCTACCTTACAAAATCTTTGCAATAGTACTACGCCCCCAGCAGTGAGCGTCAGAATCGGTACGCGATTAGAAAAGCCCGCGTTTGTGGAGAATGCTCAAAAAATTGCCCCTACAATTTTAAAAAATACTAGTTTTTCTCAAAGTCATTTAAATAGAACTTTTACTTTCGCCAATTTCGTGGAAGGAAAATCTAATCAGTTAGCACGCGCTGCCGCGATGCAAGTCGGCTGAAAATCCAGGTCAAGCATATAACCCTCTTTTTATTTACGGCGGTGTTGGCTTAGGTAAAACCCATTTAATGCATGCTATCGGCCATTCTATACTGGAACGCAATCCGGAAGCTAAGGTTTTGTATTTACATTCCGAGCGATTTGTTGCCGATATGATTAAAGCCTTGCAACGCAATGCGATGAATGAATTTAAACGTTATTATCGCAGTTTAAATGCCTTATTAATTGATGATATTCAATTTTTTGCTGGTAAAGATCGATCCCAAGAAGAATTTTTCCATACCTTTAATTCTTTATTTGATAGTCAGCAACAAATTGTTTTAACTTGTGATCGATATCCGAAAGAAATTAAGGCTTAGAAGAACGATTACAATCTCGATTTGGATGGGGTTTAACCGTAGCCATCGAGCCCCCTGAACTGGAAACGCGAGTGGCTATTTTAATGACGCAAAGCTGAGCAACCAAAGCGGCTTTGCCCCAAGAAGTGGCTTTTTTTATTGCTAAGCATATTCAATCGAATGTTCGTGAACTTGAAGGCGCATTGAAGCGCGTTATTAGCCAATGCACATTTTACTGGAAAAACAATGACAATTGATTTTGCGCGTGAAGCCTTAAAAGATTTATTAACCTTACATGCTAAACTAATTACTCTTGAAAATATTCAACGAACCGTTGCTGAATATTACAAAATTAAAGTGAGCTGATTTAATGTCGAAGCGACGCAATCGCTCTTTAGCGCGTCCTAGACAAATGGCTATGGCACTTGCTAAAGAATTAACGAATTTTAGTTTACCGGAAATCGGCGATGCATTTGGTGGACGTGATCATACCACTGTACTCCATGCCTGTCGAAAAATTAAGCAATTATTGGCCAGCGACCTCGATATCCAAGAGGATTATAAAAATTTATTACGTATTTTATCTGCATAAGGAGACTGATAATGAAAATAACCTTAGCACGCGAAGCCTTATTGAAGCCTTTGCAAATGGTGATGGGGGTTGTCGATCGTAAGCAGACGCTGCCGATCTTGTCGAACGTCTTACTCAAAATAAATCAGAACCGTTTATCGGTAGTCGGTACCGATTTAGAAATCGAATTGACGGGTGATAGCCAATTTCTCGCGGCTAACCCAGCAATCACTCAATTTACCTTGCCGGGGCGTAAATTATTAGATATTTGTCGGGCCCTTCCAGAAAATGCATCTATTGAGCTGTATCAAGACAAGCAGCACGTGGTGCTGCGTTCTCAGCGCAGCCGCTTCACTTTAAGTACTTTGCCAGCAGAAGATTATCCTAATACCGAAGCGCAAACTATCAATTTACAAGTCGCCCTTCCTCAACAAGATTTATTACATTTGTTGCAGCATACGTATTTCGCCATGGCTCAACAAGATGTACGTTATTATTTGAACGGTATGTTATTCGAATTTACTCACAATAACTTGCGTACGGTTGCAACCGATGGCCATCGTTTGGCGGCGAATGCCATCGCTGTGCCGATCCATGAGGACCACAGAATTCAAGTGATTGTTCCACGCAAAGGTGTTCTTGAGCTGATGCGTTTATTAAATAGTTCTAATCAGGAGGTGACATTAGCGATTGGTACTACTTATATTCAAGCAGTCGGAGAAAATTATACTTTTCTTTCTAAGTTGATCGAAGGTCGATTTCCTGATTATCAACGAGTCATCCCTAAAAATGGTGATAAGCAAGTATTGGTTAATCGTGAGGAATTGAAACAAGCTCTCATCCGCAGCGCCATTTTATGTAACGACAAAGTTAGAGGGGTTTTCTTTGAATTAAAACCTAAACTACTGCGGATCCTTGCCAATAATCCAGAGCAAGAGTTGGCTGAGGAAGAGATAAATATTAGCTATTCAGGACCTGAATTTGGGTTGGCCTTTAACGTTAATTATTTGTTAGATGTACTCAATACACTTCAAACTGATGAAGTTCGACTGGTATTTTCCAGCGCCAGTAATAATAGTCTATTGATTGAAGAACCCAATAGTCAAAAAGATCAGGCGTTTGTAATTATGCCGATGAGGATGTAAACAATATATTTCCCCTCTCCCGTCCGGGAGAGGGTTAGGGTGAGGGGATATTCTATAAAACTACTTCTAGAATTACCTAGTGAAACTAACCTATGCACAGAAATCCTTACCTTGAACCACCTCCGTCAATATTTTCCCTCGCCAGGGAATCGCGGGTCAATCGCAATGGCGGGGGCGCAATTCTCGCTGAGTACAGCGAAAATTGCTCCTGTTTATATCCTGCGCTCGGCAGAGCCGATGCTCGGAATGAAGGGGGAGGAGCGAAGCTCTCTCCCCCTTGCGATCCCCCATCGGGTAAAGATTTTCTACGAAAATTATTTTTGCAATGGCGATTTCACCCACCGACAAAGCTCGGGCCTGGCGACGGAAAATATTGACTTGCAAATGCATCGTTTTTCGAAAGCGGTGTTAGTATAAGCTTTCAATACTCAACCCATTTGCTTAGTCAATATTTCCCACCGCCAGGCGCTAGCTTTGTCGGCGGGTGGCAGAGGAAGCCGAATTTTCCGGGTGCGCGTATCCCGCGCGCGCACGGAAAATCGGCTTCCTCTGACAGGCCTCGCCATTGCGATTGACCGCGGATCCCTGGCGGTGGGAAATATTGACGGGGGTTGGGTTAAACTCGTAAGACTTCTGTATATATAGGTTAGCCCGGATGGAAGAGGGAATAGATGTTACCCGAACTAAAAATATTGAGAAAATATGTCTATTGATCGCTTAGTTATGAATGATTTTAGAAATATTTTGGCAGCGACGATTGAGCCATTGCCTGGGGTGAATGTTTTTTTTGGTAAAAATGGCTCAGGGAAAACCAGCGTTTTAGAAGCAATTTATTATTTAGGATTGGGTCGGTCGTTTCGTACTCATCTGGCACATCGCATTATTCATCATGATGCGAATCAATTTCTCTTATTTGCCAACTTAAATCAATCTAGTCAAATGGTACCCGTAGGTGTAGAGCGCTTTCGCAGTGGCGAGAAAAAAATCCGCCTGGGTGGCGAAACACTGACCTCATTGGCGCTTCTCGCCAAGAAATTACCTTTACAATTACTCACTCCCGATAGTCATCGCTACTTTCATGACGGGCCTAAATTACGTCGTCAATTTTTGGACTGGGGAGTGTTTCACGTGGAACAATTGTTTTATTTGCAATGGCAAGATTTTAACAAAGCACTAAAACAGCGCAATGCGGGCTTAAAACAACAACTGCCATTAGGTGAAATGAGTATCTGGGATAATGAAATCATTAAATCAGCCGCATTATTTGATCATTATCGAAAAAATTACATAGCTCAGCTGCAGCCCTTATTATTTGATTTACTACAAAGCTTTTTACCGTCCATTGACTTACATCTACGTTATTATCGAGGATGGTCACATGAAAGAGAATTAGCTGAAGTTTTAACCGCTAATCTAACCCGTGATCAGCAACTAGGGTACACTCAATCAGGTCCGCAGCGCGCTGATTTGCAATTATATGCGGGTAAAGTTCCAGCCGCCGATCATCTATCTCAAGGCCAACAAAAATTAGCAGCTTATGCGCTGCATCTTGCGCAGGGAGTATTAATGCAGAAGCTTACCCATCGGAGTCCAATCTATTTAATCGATGATCTTCCCTCAGAACTGGATCCAGAAAAGCGGCGCTTGGTGGCTGAGGTGCTGGCAAAACTCCAAGCGCAAGTATTTATTACGGGAATAACTATACCGGAACTTGAAGATATGGTTTGTATCAATCAAGCCAAAACGTTTCACGTGAAACATGGAGTTTTGGAAGAGTTGAGCTAGCATTTCCCCTCTCCCGGGCGGGAGAGGGGATAATACGGAATAAATTGCATTTAAAAAAGCTGAACCGCGTAATCAATGGTAGTGGGAATAGTTTTTATCAGACCATAATATTTCATAAACTCTGCCAATTGTTGATAGCGAGCAGCGTCTAAATGCGCAGGATCTTTTGCAAACAAATTTATGGAAGCTAACCAAGACGTTTCATTCAATGAATTATTTAATTCAGGATACTTTTTAATAGCCTCCTGCCAAGTTTCATGAGGGTGAGCCATTAAGTATTGTTGGCCGGATTTCATTGCCTTTAAAAACGCAATTAAACGCCTATCTTGCAAGTGATCACGATGAGTGACGTAAATCAGTTCTTCATAAGCAGGAAACCCGTTATCCTCTGGATAAAAGATTTGGGGGATAGATCCAGCTTGTCGCAACTGAATAGGCTCGATGTTACGCATCGCGCCGGCAAAAGCAGTGATATTGTTGGATAAAAGTGCTTGCATTAAATCATAACGAACATTAATTAAATTAACATCCTTGAGCGTTAACCCATGCCGACTCAACATGACTTGCAACATGAAATTATCAATTGCTCCCGAACTGTAACCAATACTTTTACCTTTAAGATCAGTAATTTTTTCAATATGGCTGGTCTTTAGACTGACCAAGCAATTGAGTGGCGTTGGCACCAAAGTACCAAACCGAACCAAAGGAAGTCCTGCCGCAACTTGTAAAACTAATTGTGGCTGGTAAGTAATTGCCACGTCCGCTTGCTTAGCGGCTACTAATTTTGGGCCATCGGCAGGGTCAGCTGGAGCAATTATTTTTACTGTTATGCCTTGCGCTGCGAAAAAACCATGCTGCTCAGCCACTAACAAGGGCGCATGATCCGGATTGACAAACCAATCCAAAACAATAGTTAAAGGTCGATTTTGTACAGGGTCAGCCAACCCCGGATTTAAAAAAATTAAAAAAACTAGACCGATAAGGATATGCACAAGCTTCATAAAAAAACCTTCTTGAACTTGAAGCGCATATTAGCACTAAAGTTAGACAAAAAAATATAGCAAGCGTTCGAGGCACGGTAATCGAGCCGAACAAGCTCTATTTAAGTCTGATCATCCCGTAATTTTAAGCGCCTGTCATCCCGCGGAATTTAGTGCCGCTTAGCGAGCTTAGCGGCACTAAATATATCTGGGATCCATGCATGTGCTGGCAATATGTTAGTTCAAAAAATTCAAAAATGGATCCCAGACTGCAAGAACCACTAAGCTCGCAAGCTCGCTAAATGGTTCTAACATCCGGGATGACAAAAACAAAGAAGTTAAGTTAGATCTGCCAAAAAATAATCCTTTTTAGTAGCTTATCAACAGAAAAGTACAAAATTAAAGTCAAAGCTACTAACACTAATAAGACGGCAAACATTAAATCAATTTGTAATCTAGCATTTGCATTTAGCAATAAAAATCCCAATCCTTTACTCGCCCCAACCCATTCGCCGATAACTGCGCCCATGGGGGCAAACGTGGCGGCCAAACGTAATCCACTGCCCAGTGCCGGCAAAGAAGCGGGAAGACGTATTCGCAACAACAAACTTCGTCTTGAAGCGCCCATCACTTTGCCCAGATACAGCCACTCAATCGGAGTTCTTCGCAAACCATCATAAAAAGCGCTGGCGACTGGAAAAAACAACATCAACATGGAGACGACAACTTTTGATGCAATACCGTAACCAAACCAAATAACTAATAAGGGAGCAATAGCAAAAATTGGCAATGCTTGACTAATGATTAAAACTGGCAAAAACCACGCGCGAGCCAATCGAAAATAACTTATCGCCAAGGCGGCAGCCATGCCGCCGAGGGTACCCAATATTAACCCCAGCAAAGCTTCAAGTATTGTCGGCCAAGCATTGGTGGCGATTAACAAGGCATGATCAATTAAGCTCTTAAAAACCGCCAAAGGAGCGGGCAGAATATAAGTGGGCAATTGCAATAACCACACCATAATTTGCCAAGCAAACAGAAACCCTAACGTAAGCACCAGCGCATGCAATACCTTCATTAGCAATCCTCGGATTAACTACTTGATTAATAAAATAAATCACCCTTCCCTACGCCATGGGGGTCGAAGGGGGAGCTGCGCGAAGCGCTCCCCTTTCATTGTGAGCATCGGCTTCGCCGAGGGGAGGATATAACAGGAGACAATTCTCGCTGTACTCAGCGAGAATTGCCAGTTAATAAATCTAATAATTGCCCCTGAATTTGTAACACATGCGGATCCTTCGGCGGACGTGGACGATAGCCATCAGGGATTAAGGGTTCGCTTAGCGCAGCTGGAGACCCACTCAAAACATAAACACGGTCAGCTAATCGCAAGGCTTCTAAAGGATCATGCGTAACCAATAAGACAGTCCTAGCGGCAAGTAGCTCGGCCGCTAAATCTTGTAATTTCAGTCGAGTAATCACATCTAACGACGAAAATGGTTCATCCATTAACACAATAGGGCACTCTTCCAATAAGGTTCGCACCAATGCAACCCGTTGGCGCATGCCCCCAGATAATTGCGCGGGATATAGATGGGTAGCATCACTCAATTCCACACGTGACAATAACGTTAATGCTTTGGATTTTTCCTCGCCGCTCACAGATTGTTGACGAAGCCGATAGCCCAGCAAACAATTTTCCAATACTGTTAACCAGGGCATTAATGAATCTTGCTGAGCCATATAGGCAACGCGCCCGGTCAATGGCATACGGTCTGAAGTGACTATCACTTGAGGATCTACCGGATGGTCAACCCCTGTCGGCAAGCCCGCTAACAGTTTCAATAGCGTACTTTTACCTACTCCGCTGGTTCCCAAAATGCATGTCCAACTACCTGCAGGTAAAGACAAATTAAATTGATCGAATAACCAATGATGTTGATACTCGAGGTGGAGGTTGAAGATTGTAATATCGGGAATTGACTTATTCAGGGAAAAACTCGCGATCGAAGCATTGTTCTAATGTAAAAGGACAGCTCTCTGGGAAGATTTTTTCAGGAAATCCAGTTTCCCTAACAGCAATTAACACCGCTTTTTCATATGCGTGATCTAGTTTTTCAAAAAGCTCGTATTTCAAACTAGGACTTTCTTCTAATAAATCTGATACCTGAATTCTCTGTTCCTTTATTGTGGCTTTCCAACTATTGGATTGCCGATCAGATTGATACCGCCACTTCAGCAAATGCGCGATTAGAATTGCTAATCTGCTAAGTAACTCACGTTTATCTCTATTCCCCATGCTTTCTAATTCCTCTGCCATATATTCCACATCTACCTCCTTAAACTTTCCTTGTCGCAGAAGCTTGGCGCTATGTAATGCCCAGGCATAAAAATCTTTATTATATTGGGAATCGCCACTCATCAAAATCACCTTCACGTTTGGTTAAACCAACCATAAATATTATGCGGTAAATCAAAAGCAGTCAATACAGGAATTCTTGCTGAATACCGCGAGAATTCCTCGCTATTTCCAGCAAAACAAGGTAAAATTTACGGTTCATGGAAAAGGGCCCAACCACACAAAAAGACATTTACGATTCTTCCAGCATTCAAGTGCTGCGAGGCTTGGATGCTGTTCGTAAACGGCCAGGAATGTATATCGGTGATACTGATGACGGCTCTGGCTTGCACCACATGGTGTTCGAAGTGGTCGATAATGCAATTGATGAAGCGCTCGCCGGCTACTGCACCCATATCCGCGTCATTATGAACGCAGATGGTTCCATCACGGTCCGTGATAACGGTCGCGGCATTCCTACCGATATTCACGAAGAGGAAGGTCGCTCCGCCGCGGAGGTAATTATGACTATTCTCCACGCGGGCGGAAAATTTGACAAAAAATCCTATAAAGTCGCTGGCGGCTTGCATGGGGTGGGGGTTTCAGTGGTCAATGCATTATCTGAAGATCTTCATTTAACCATCTACCAGCATGGAAAAGTCTATCAACAACATTATCGATTAGGTGAGCCTCAAGCGCCACTGGCAATTACCGGCGATAGCGACGAAACCGGCACCGAAGTACACTTCAAACCAAGCCCAACAATTTTCACTCATATTGAATTTCATTATGAAATTCTAGCAAAACGTTTACGTGAGCTGTCTTTTTTAAATTCAGGCGTCAAAATTGAATTGTTTGAAGAGGCGACAGGAAAAAAGGACATATTTGAATACGAGGGTGGAATTAAAGCATTTGTTCAACATCTTAATCGCAATAAAACCCCTATTCATCCAGATGTGTTTTATTTTACTCAAGAAAAAGATGATATTGTCGTCGAACTCGCATTGCAATGGAATGATGGTTTCCAAGAAAATGTGTTTTGTTTTACCAATAATATTCCTCAACGCGATGGCGGCACCCATTTAGCTGGATTGCGCGGCGCGATGACTCGCACCCTTAATAATTACATAGAAAAAAGTGGCCTCGCCAAAAAAGACAAAGTTGCTACAACTGGCGATGATGCACGTGAAGGCCTGACTGGCGTGCTTTCTGTGAAAGTTCCAGATCCGAAGTTTTCCTCTCAAACCAAAGATAAGTTAGTTTCATCAGAGGTTAAACCTGTTGTAGAGTCGAGTGTATCTGAAAAATTAGAAGACTTCTTACAAGAGAACCCTTCACAAGCTAAAGCCATTGTGATGAAAATGATTGACGCCGCCAGGGCTCGCGAAGCCGCACGTAAAGCGCGTGATATGACCCGTCGCAAAAACGTATTGGATATTGCTGGATTACCGGGTAAATTGGCCGATTGCCAAGAAAAAGATCCAGCATTATGCGAATTGTTCTTAGTTGAGGGTGATTCCGCAGGTGGTTCAGCAAAGCAAGCGCGGGACCGCCGCAACCAAGCCATTCTACCACTGAAAGGTAAGATCCTTAATGTCGAAAAAGCACGTTTTGATAAGATGCTTGCGTCAGTGGAAGTTGGCACTTTAATCACTGCTATGGGTTGTGGCATTGGCCGAGAGGAATATAATCCTGACAAATTACGCTATCACCGAATCATTATAATGACCGACGCCGATGTCGATGGCTCACACATCCGGACCTTGTTACTTACATTTTTTTACCGACAGATGCCTGAACTACTCGAACGTGGGCATATTTATATTGCTCAGCCACCACTCTATAAAGTAAAAAAAGGCAAAAATGAGCAATATCTTAAAGATGATGAAGCCATGGAAAACTATTTATTACAATTGGCCTTAGATGAAACTAAGCTCCATCCTAATTCACAAGCTCCCGCCATTGCCAGCACTGCACTTGCCTCTATCGCCGAGCATTATCGCCGCGCCTTAAACAGCATTAAACGTTTATCACGTTATTATCCGCATTTGATTTTAGAAACTTTACTAACAATACAACCTTTGACCAGCGCTCAATTAAGCGACGAAATTGCGGTTACTCAATGGGCTAATGTTTTACAAGAACGTATGAATGCAATTAATAAGGAGCCAGGAATCCATTACTTAATTAGTGTTCAAGCTGATATCAATAAAAAATATTTCTATCCAAAAATTATTGTTAAAAACCATGGTTTTGGTAAAGAATATCTGCTTAAGGTAGAATTACTTAATTCCAATGATTATAAATATATTACTGAAACCCAAGCCCAAATTCACGATCTGCTCGATAAAGATGGCTTTGTTCAACGCGGCGATAAGCGTCAATCATTTGCCGATTTTGGCCAAGTCTATGGCTGGCTAGTGGATGAGGCCAAAAAAGGTCTGGTGATTTCGCGCTATAAAGGCTTAGGAGAAATGAACCCTGATCAGTTGTGGGAGACCACCATGGACCCGCAGTCTAGACGTTTATTAAGAGTCAACATCCAAGATGTAGTCAGTGCTGACGAGATTTTTACCACCCTAATGGGAGATCAGGTTGAACCCCGCCGTCAATTTATCGAAGACAATG
Organism: uncultured Pseudomonadota bacterium; assembly: GCA_963818985.1. Taxonomy (GTDB): domain Bacteria; phylum Pseudomonadota; class Gammaproteobacteria; order Coxiellales; family Coxiellaceae; genus JAFEDN01. The sequence goes on from CAWFUJ010000007.1 coordinate 182,469, forward strand.
CACTGAGTGCAGAAAATATTGACGTATAGCTAGACGCACAATCGCTGAGTACAGCGATTGTGCTCCTGTTTTTATGCTCCGCTTGGCAAAGCCAATGCTTCTAATGACGCCATTGTAAATCTTTGATTTATAATGGCGTCATTTCTGATATTTCCCCAGTTTTTGGGGTGGGGTGCTCGCAATGAAGGGGGAGCGCTTCGCGCAGCTCCCCCTTGCGATCCCCCATGGCGTAGGGATTTCTACGAAAATTATTTTTTAAATATCCCTATACGCTTAATGGGGGACGTGTTTTTTTCCGGGATTTAATACTAAACGTATTTTGGAAAATCGGCTATTTGGTTCCATTTCAACCTTATTTAGATAGACTTGTTGCATCATGGCTGTCATTTTTTCTTGCGTAGTTAAAAGTTTTTGACCTAACGCCAAACGCTCAGCCATGCGACGAAAATTGTTCATTCTAGTGTTGTTTGTCATAATCATTACTCCAATATGATATCTCTATGAGCTACATTACTTGGGTAAGATTAAAATAGTCTTAAAGAATTATTAAGAGAGGCTTAAACTAGAAAAAAATTATGAGAAAAAAAATCAATCTTCACAAAAAAGCACTCGTCATCCATTCAGGTGGGATGGATTCATCGATTTGTCTTGCCTTAGCAATTCAAGAATTTCGAGCGGAGGGGGTATTAAGCTTGTCTTTTAGGTATCACCAACGCCATCAGCAAGAATTAACCCAAGCGGCAAAAATTTGCCAAGATTGGGGTGTCGATCATACTGAAATTGACTTAAAATGTTTGGCTGAGATTACTACTAATGCACTGATCGACTCAGATTTGCCAATAGTGAAGTCACAAGACCAGCCCGCTAACACTTTAGTGATCGGTCGCAATGGGTTAATGGCTCATATCGCTGGAATTCATGCCGAGAGTTTGGGCGCACATTGCATCTATATGGGAGTTATTGAGATAGATGGCGCTCGTAACCAATATCGCGATTGCAACCGAGAGTATATTAATCTAGCAGAACAAAAACTGCGTTTAGATTTAAATGACCCACACTTTGAAATTCGTACCCCTTTGATCCATATGAGCAAAAAGGAAACTTTATCGATTGCCAAAGAACTCGGAATTTTAGAATATTTATTGAATGAGACCATTACCTGTTATCAGGGAATTGCCCACGCCGGTTGTCAACACTGCCCTTCCTGTCAATTACGCAACCAGGGCTTGCAGGAATTTATGATAGAAAATCCAGATTTCCCAGTACCTTATGCATTGCCTACTTAGAAAAAGTTCATTAAATCAATCTCATTCGTCAAACGAATTTTTTCTTGTCTAGACAATTGTTTTATTTGTCGTTCAATTTTTAAAATGAGTGATAAATCGGCGTTAAGTTTCCAACACGCAGCCATGCGTCGAGGTGGAAAACTACGGGTATATTTACAGCGATCCGAGCCTTGCTGATGCTCAGCATAACGCCGATCAATATCTGTCGTGTAACCGGTGTAATAAGCACCATTACTACATTCCAGCATATAAATATAAAAAACATTAGCCATCAGTATTTCCTAAATAAAAGTTTGGCAACAGTTTGCCAACCGTCGGAGATTGCCATGATCCATGGATGATAATAACGTTCATAAATGACTCATTGCATATTGTTTGGTATTTATATATTCTTTAAACATGTTGAAAAAGCCTCTGTGTATGCAGGCTGTCCCATTAAAAACGAATAAAGGCGGATATTTATCCTGGATACCGGCCTTCGCCGGTATGACACAGTGGCGAAGGCCGGTATCCAGGATAAATAGTCATATTTAATTCAATGGTTCAATCAGCCTTATTTGTGTATATAAAAATTGTCGATAATAATAAACCATTGCCATTAATTATAAAATATGAAACATCATTCAAAAAGTTTTGCCGGCTTTGGCTTATTAGTTCTATCACAAACAATGGTTGGCATAAATATTGTTGGTTCAAAGTTTTTGATCTCCTCCACACCCGTGCTTTTCTTAATATCTATGCGCTTTTTATTGGCATTTATTTTTTTACTACCGTTCCATTGGCTCAGCAGTGCCGGCAAAATTCCCATCGCCGAGCTCTGCAAAAAGATCACTCGCAGAGATTGGATATTAATTTTAATGCAAGCCGTGTGCGCAGGAGCCTTGTTTAATTTTTTTATGGTTTTAGGCCTGCGTTATACAGACGCAAATTTGGCCGGAATCATCACCAGCAGTTTACCCGCATTAATTGCAATAGGCTGTTGGATATTTCTTAAAGAAAAATTTACTTTAAAAAAAATTATCTGTGTTGGGTTTGCTACTCTCGGCTTAATTGTGATTAGTGGTAGTAAGCTTGGCAATCATGCCAAAGAATCGGCATCGTTACTTGGGATACTTTTAATATTTATCGCGCTTATTCCTGAAGCAAGTTATTATGTTCTGACCAAATTACAAGCCAATCGATTACCAATTTTTCTGATGTCTGCCATTATCAATCTCATTAATGCGGTGATTTTAGTGCCCATTATGCTGATTCATCACGATTATCAATTATTGAGTTTTTCGATGTTTGATTTATTAATATTGATTATTATTAGTATGTCTTCAGGCCTTTTTTATGTGTTTTGGTATCTAGGTTCTGAAAAAGTCGATATGTTAATGGCGTCGTTGGCGACAGCCGTCATGCCCATATCCACCGTGTTGATCGCCTGGCTAACGCTAGGTGAAACCATCGATTGGCCAACTTTAGCCGGCATGACATTAGTGATTCTATCTATTATTACCTATGCGGTTTAAAATCCTCTTTCTCTTTGAGCGATAAGGAGTTTGAACAATGAGTTGTGGATGGATTGAATATTGTCAACGCAGATTGCCCTTGCCAATATCCTTTAGTGAATGCTTTGCCCTCTTTTGAAATGATAGCAAGTTTAGATTGGTCAACCGCGGGTAAGAAAGATAAAACCTCACTAAATAGCTTGAAAGAAAATAACAAATGGTAACTCAATTGCTCTTTCAACCAGAGAATAATTTTTGAAAAGTTATCTTCATGGCCAATTGATTTTGCATAGTGAATCATTGATTTTATCGGCATAAGTCTATTTTCGCCACGGTCTTTGGCCATTAGCCATTGCACCGACCAAAGGTGATTTTCATTTACAGCCGTTTGGAATATAGCCTTGGCTACTATCAAAAGATCGTCATCAGTATTTCTCATCACTGACTCAATTAACATTTTGATCAGCAATCGATTGCCAGATTGCATCGCTAATTGAATTGTTTCCATCGTGGGTTGCAAATTTGGGGGGGAAACAAGTAAAGATTCCACTAGGGATTCATCACCTATGCTGGCTAGAGAATTGAGCGTTTCTTGTGTAGGTCTGAAGGATAGATAGTTTCGTGTTTTTTCTTCCAGCATCAATTTAACGACTGGTACAACCTTAAATTTGGCATTGATGTAGAATAACTTTATTGCATTTGATTCTAACAAGTCTCTATTTTTATTAGTTTCAAAGCGTCCTTTACTCAACTGGCTGATTAGCCATTCAGCAATGAATGCTGTAACGCCGTAACTGATACCGTCGCTTGCCTTATTGATTTGTTCTAATAAATCTAATTCGTCAAAATCAACACGAGTCATTATATCTTCTATTATTAGCTGTACGCCCTCTTCGATTGCAATTTTTAGAGTATTTATATCGGGTCTCACTGTCTCTAATATCCGCTTAACTAAGTTTAATCGACCTGATTTGATTGCTTGGTTTAAAGTTTCTTGATCAGGATCAATGCCGGAAGACATGATCAGTTCCACCGCCTGTAAATTTCCTGTTCTGGCTGCACGATTTAAAACTTCCCTATTAGGCTTAAGCTCATCAGACATTATCAACTTCATCATCTGGACATTACCTTGAGTAGCTGCCTCAAGTAGAAGCCCAGGTAGAAGCTTCCGGTAATGATTAACTTCCAGAGATAATATCCATGATAACAAATCTGAATTATTTGATTTCACAGCCGATTTTAAAATTTCTTCTCTTTCCTTTTCTGAGACTAGCAACCATCCATATTCTAAGGCCAACCATTTAAAGATATCTAACCGACCATAAGATGCAGCAAAAGATAATAGAGCGGCTAATTCATACTTTAATATGGCTGGCTTAAGAACATTTAGTAGTTTAAAATTTTTAATTAGATACAAAACTAAATTTAGGTTACCCGATTGAATTGCAAGTTCCAGTGTTTTGCGAACAGGATTAACACCCTTGTCTATTATTTTTTTAACCCAGTCTAAATTTCCCGCATATGCAGCTATATGAAGCATCTCTTTACCATAGCGCATTTCCTCATCAGCCCACGACTCATCAACCCATAATTCAACTAAACTTTTCATTCCAATTCTAAAATAATCAGATGAATCAGATATGTAAAATAGTTCTCCGATACGGAAAGGTCGTTTTTGCTCCTCTGCGGCGGAGATTATTAATTTTAATAGCTCTTTATTAGCGGGTAAGCTTAAAGTAACATCCAAAATGTCAGGTATTACCCTGTCATGGCCTCGCTGTGGGGCTGTTAGCCATTGGATCATGAGTCCATTACCAACTTCAGCAGCCTTCTTTAACAAGTCTTGTGGAGAATATTTTTGTAAATCATTCTCAGAACATCGAGATTGAATATAAGCTGGAAGTAAGGGATGAGCCAATCTCATTCCGGTTCGATACTCATTAGTTTTGAATAATATTTGATAATGCCGATAAATGGTGAATGGAGTAAGTAAATCTGGCAATGAGGGATCTATTGTAAAAAATATTCTTTTTTCCCAGTGCGCTTGAGACCAAGCATAAGCTGATTTGGAAGCCAATAACATTCCGATACTAGGACCTGAAAAAGACAAGATCATATCAAAAATAACTTGTGGGGTAGATTTTAAAAAGGATATCTTGTTTGGTTTCGGTTGCTTGAATTCTTTTATGTCTTTTATATCTTTTTGCATTATGTTTAGTTCCAATTATATGTTAATTTTTTCAAATCTTATATTTTTCCGGATTCTACCCTGATCAAGAAAAAGAATCAAAGACTCCCCAGTCATTGTGAATGAGAAACCCAGGGGAATAATAAACCGTAATTGCTAAACACCACTGAAAGACATATGATCCAGGTTAATTTATCAAAGTGGACATTCTTCACAGGGTGAGCTCACGAACTATTACTTCAAGGAGGACTCTATGAGCCAACGATTTTCTTTGGGGGACGGCACCGCTTTAAAAAACCCGGTTGAGAAGCGCCAAATCAATCGTGCGGTATTTAAAATTGTTGCTCCTAGATACCAATGGATCACTAGAGTATTATCTTTAGGGCGCGATCAATCTTGGAAACGAGAATTAATCAAATCAATTCCACCCTACTCTCAACCTGTTTGTTTAGATTTAGCTTGCGGGACTGGCGATCTTTGCCAAATGTTGGCTTTACATAACCCCCAAAGTCAAATTATTGCTGTTGATATTTGCCCTGAAATGCTGCATTTGGCATCGAAAAAAACCAATCACGCGCAACTGCATTATGTGCTCGCCGATATGATGGCATTACCGGTCGCTGATAATTCTATTGACATTGTGACTGGCGGATATGCTTTACGTAATGCCCCCGATTTAGATGCACTTTTAACTATTCTTTACCGAAAATTAAAACCAGGTGGCATCGCTTTATTTTTAGATTTTTCTCGTCCTGCTAATCCATATAAAGCAGCATGGCAAGCAAAAATATTGACTTTTTGGACGCAGTTATGGGGAATAGTTTTCCACGGCAACGCGGATGTGTATGGTTATATTGCTAAAAGCTTGGCACTATTTCCCAATAGCGAAGAGCTATGCACTAGCATTTTAAATCACGGTTTTTACGCGTTTTCACAAACCCAATATTTAGGGGGTTTTACCGCAATGATAAAATTTCGAAAATGAATCACAGTTATATTTTACAAATAGGCACCGCCACACCTGATCAATGTTTAAGTCAAAAAGAAATTGCTTTACACATGGGAAAAATGCTTGATTATGATCAGCAACAAACTAAAAGACTCATACGCTTATATAAAAAATCGGCCATAGATTATCGGCATATTGTCATTAAGCTTGAGTCTACCGATGGACAAGTGCCAGAAAATATTGCGATAGCTGCGACCTCGCGGCGAATGCAAATTTATGAAGAAAATGCATGCCAGTTAGCGATGCGAGCCATCCATGATGGCATCGATCCAAACTACCTAACCAAAATTACGCATCTGATCACAGTCAGTTGTACCGGCATGTATGCTCCAGGTTTAGATATTGAATTAATTGGCGTACTTAATCTTAATTCGAATATCGAACGAACGTGCGTCAATTTTATGGGATGTTATGGCGTATTTAATGCCTTAAAACTAGCCGATAATATCTGTCGGCAAAATCTAAAAGCCTATGTATTAATTGTCAGTGTCGAATTATGCTCCATTCATTTTCAACCGATGGACAGCATGGATAACCTGATCGCCAATGCAATTTTTGCTGATGGTGCAGCCTGTGCCTTGGTTCATAGTCGCCCTATTCACAATAATAATTTACTATTAAAATCTTTTCGTTGTGAATTAGCCTATGAGCGCCAGGCCATGGCTTGGTATATTCGAGATCGCGGTTTTGATATTCGTTTATCAAATTATGTGCCTTCGATTCTTGCAGGACACGTTAAGCCCTTGACAGAAAATTTGTTATCGCATTTGCAATTAACAGCTAATGAAATCGATTATTTTGCTATTCATCCGGGTGGTAAAGAAATTTTGGCAGCGGTTGAACTCTCGTTAGCGATTAATGTAGAAAGAAACCAGCAGGCTCATGAGGTACTCAAAAATTTTGGCAACATGTCTTCTGCGACGATTTTATTTGTATTAAAAAAACTATTGGTGTCACTGACAAAAGCTAATCATAAAAATAAAGTTCTAACTATGGCTTTTGGACCCGGATTAACGATTGAATCTGCTTTACTTGAAACTCATTGCTTTTAATAATTGTCATCTCGGACAAATAGTCATTGTCCTTCTGGAAAAAAATTATTGTCATCCCGGATAAACACTACGCATTTTCCGGAATGACATTCGCGTCTTCAGCCAAATCATCAAGGGCTTTCTCGGTAACCCGGTATACTGTCCACTCATCCATTGGCTTGGCGCCAATTTTTTTGTAAAAATCAATAGCGGGAGCATTCCAGTCTAATACCCACCAATCAAGGCGAGCACATTCTTTGGCTTTAGCCAGATTGGCTAAATAGCTTAGCATTTTTTTTCCTAAGCCTTTGCCACGAAAATTTTCTTCAACAAATAGATCTTCCAAGTAGATACCAGGACGACCTAGAAAAGTAGAAAAATTATAAAAATACACTGCAAAACTGATGGGTTGATTCTCCCAATAACCAATAATAACTTCAGCATATGCTCGTTCACCAAATAAAGTTTTTTTTAAAATTTCTTCTGTGGCGGTGACTTGGTTCAGTAGTTTTTCATATTTGGCTAATTTTTTTATAAATAATAAAATGAGCGGAACGTCTGCTATAGTAGCCGGTTTAATCTCAAAAGGCTGCATCACACCGGCTCCAATTTGGCATAACTTGCGACTAACCATTTTGACCCATTTTCATCAAATTTCACTTGGATGCGCGTATGCTCGCCACGCCCTTCACAGTTGGTAATAATCCCGGTACCAAAATGCGCATGGCGCACCCGCTGACCTATTCGCAATCCGATCGATTCTTCCGGCTCAGTGATACTTTGACGAGGCATCCATGTAGCTGGGCGACTGATTTGAACCTGCGGTCTTACCGCTTTAACTAACTCCGAGGGTATTTCCGCTATGAATCGTGATGACACATTAAATTTCTCCATACCATGTAAAAAACGTGTTTCTGCATAAGTTAAATAGAGTTTTTTCATCGCCCGCGTCATGCCCACATAACATAAACGCCGTTCTTCCTCAATACCACTACCCGACTCCATCGACATTTTATGCGGGAATAATTCTTCCTCTAATCCCACCATAAAAACCAATGGAAATTCCAGTCCTTTTGCTGAATGTAGCGTCATCAAATGCACGCTGTTGGTATTTGCTGGCGCTTGACCTTCACCCGTTTCTAACGCTACATGTGTTAAGAAGGCATCTAATATTGATAAATTTTCAATATCTTCGCGTGGACGAAATTGGCGAGTAGCGGTGATTAATTCATCAAGATTTTCTAACCGTGAAATTCCTTTCTCGGTTTTATCTTTGCGATAATAAGCCAGTAATCCGCTGCTATGCAAAGTGTAATCGGTCTTCTCATCTAGAGTATTGCCTTGCGTATCTAATTCAATGGCATCTATCAATCGTATAAATTGTTGAAGTGCATTGGCTGCGCGTACGGTTAACTTAGTCTCAGAAAGTAATTGATGTGCGGCATGCCACAAAGAAACTTGATTTATTTTCGCAGTTTCTCTTAGCTCATCCAAAGTGGTGTTGCCTATTCCGCGAGTTGGTAAATTAACCACGCGCTCAAATGCCGCATCATCGTGACGATTCATTAACAAACGCAAATAAGCCAATGCGTCTTTAACTTCAGCACGTTCAAAAAACTTAAGGCCGCCGTAAATATGATAAGAAATTTGCGCGTCGATTAAACGTTCTTCTAATATCCGCGATTGAGCATTTGAGCGATACAAAATCGCTATATCTTTATATGCACAACCTTGTTTTACCCAATCGCGAATCGTTGAAACCACAAAATGTGCTTCGTCGCGCTCATTGTATGCCGCGTAAATGGTGATCTCGGCACCCGCTTCATCTTGCGTCCATAAATTTTTGCCTAATCGGTTGCGATTATGAGCAATCACAGCGTTTGCGGCTTGTAAAATAATGCTCGTGGAACGATAGTTTTGTTCGAGACGAATGGTCCTACAACCCTTGAAATCCCTAGCAAAACGTTGAATATTTTCAATTTTAGCACCGCGCCAGCTATAAATGGATTGGTCGTCATCGCCCACCACCATCATCCAACTTAGATCTCCAGCTAACATACGCAGCCACTTATATTGGATGGTATTCGTATCTTGAAACTCGTCGACCAATATATGTTGGAATCGATGTTGATAATGTAAACGAATATCTTCATGTTGTTGCAAGATCTCTAATGAACGCAGCAGTAATTCGGCAAAGTCCACCAAACCACTTCTTTGGCATAATTCCTCATAAGCTCCGTAAACCTTTTGCATGGTTTCGTCAAAATAACTTTCCATTGTGCCTTTTTGAGGTCGCAAGCCATCTTCCTTGTTCTGGTTGATAAACCATTGAGATTGTTTGGGAGGCCATTGATTTTCATCTAGCTCTAAATTTTTATGCACCCGACGGATTAAGCGCAACTGTTCATCAACATCGATGATTTGAAATGATTGCGGTAAATTGGCGGCCTGCCAATGAATGCGTAACAGTCGATGAGCCAATCCATGAAAAGTTCCCACCCACATGCCTGAAAGACTAGAGCTCAATAAGTTTTCGATCCTAGCACGCATTTCATAAGCGGCCTTGTTGGTAAAAGTCACTGCTAGAATGGCATAGGGAGAAATGTGTTCTTCTGTTATCAACCAGGCAATTCTATGGACCAAAACTCTGGTTTTACCACTGCCTGCCCCTGCCAAAATTAACAAATGCCCAGGTGGCGCTGACACGGCCTCGCGCTGTGCATCATTTAAAAGTTGCAATAAAGTCTTCATTAAAGAGCATTGTAGCTGGACAGAAGGTCTATTACTATAATCCTCATGACTATTAGAAATTTTGAGGAACACAAACCTCGCATTCATCATTCTGCTTATGTGGACGAAAGTGCTGTCGTTATCGGCAATGTGATTTTGGAAGCCGATAGTTCGATTTGGCCTTCGAGTGTCTTGCGCGGCGATATCAATTCAATTCATATTGGTAAACACAGCAATATTCAAGACGGGACAGTGATACATGTCACTCATGCCGGACCATATAATCCACAAGGATTTAAAACTTGGGTGGGTGATTATGTCACCGTAGGCCATCGCTGCATTTTGCATGGTTGTTCTATCAATGATTGTAGCTTAATTGGCATGGGTGTTTGTTTAATGGACGGCGTGCAGGTGGAGTCAAATGTGATCGTGTGAGTAGACCCACCCAGTCACCTGGGTAGGACCCTCTCAGAACCGTACGTGCGGAACTACCGCATACGGCTCCCGATTTAACCGCGAAATTTTTTTTTTCTATCTGCTTGCTTTTAAAACATCGAACATCGAAACCGTCTTCCATCTGCGGGGAAATTGTATCTTCTGAAGTATACGCCCGAAAGTCCTCCAGTTCATTGGATGCTTTCTACCTCGGCGGTTAAACCAGTCGAACAATATGCGCTCGCTGAACCGGATGAATGCGCTCACTCGTCTCTGATTATCAGACACTCCGTGATAGTTTATCCATCCTTTAACCACCCGTACTACCGTTAAGAGTACTCCTAAGGTATTCGGCGTGGTTAAGTTCTCCCAGAGATATTTTCTCAAGCCCTTGAGTTTCTTCGTGAAGCGGTCTCGCCGACTAGTCAATTTCAGCCGCCAAAACCCCTTTCGCGATTTTCCCCAATAGCATGTAAATCCCAGAAAGTGATAGGTCGCCAGGCGCTTCCCCTGCGTTGCCGCTTCCGCCGCTGCTTTCCGTCCTGATCGGATCAGTTGTGATTTCTCTGCATTCAGAGATAATTCATACTTCTCCAATCTCTTCGGTAGCACATCATAAAAGCGTTTCGCATTTTCCAGATTTTGGAAGATAAATACCATATCATCGCAGTATCGCACCATTTCTGCTCCCCCTCTAAAGTTTTCTCGTTTGATCTTTTCAAACCATTCATCAATCACTTCATGAAGATAGATGTTCGCTAATGTTGGCGAACACGTCGAACCCTGCGGGCACCCTCGTTCATTGGTGACCACTCGCTTGTCTTCCGTAATTTCTGGAGTTTTCAGCAAGTGGCACACTAATTTCAGAAAGCGTTTATCTGAGATTTTCTTCCTTAAGCAACTCAGGATTCCCTGATGCGGAATCGTGTTGAAGCACTTTCGGAGATCGATCTCAACCACTGCTCCATTATAACAACGGGACGTGTAGTTATTTAACGCTTTCAGTGCCTGATGGCAGTTCTTTCCAGATCGAAATCCATAAGATACCGGAAGGAAAATCGGCTCATAAATGCTGGTCAATATTTCATTGACTGCACCCTGCACCAATTTATCTTCCAAACAACTGATCGCCAGCGGTCTGGTGCTTCCGTCTTCTTTGGGTATTTCAACCACTCGTGCCGGTTTCGGCCTGTACGTGCCGCGACGAATTCGTATCAGCAGTTGTTTTAGATTTTTCTCCAAATTCCTGCCGTATTGTTCTTTCGTCACGCCGTCTATACCCACTGCTTTATTCCCATCCAGCAGTGCGTAGGTTTTATTCAGCATCGTCCAGTCGATGATGTGCCCTACATTGTTGAACACAATATCTTTGTCCTTTGCTGATCGCTCGCTTATGCGTTCCAGTTTCGTTTTCCCTGATTGCCCATCTTTGCTGTGTATGGTCATGGTTTCTCCTTTACGCTCGGTTAAATCCACCGACCCTTCGCTCCTCGGGGATTAGCCGATTCCCTGCTACTACGGTCGATTCAGCCATCCTCAAAACCATTTCTTCGGCCTCGTGGAGTGTTGCTCCACTTGTACTCTCGATACTCCTTCCTGGAGAGTTTTGAGGACTTCTCAGGTTGCTCTATTTATCTCTATCATCTCGCCAACGTCTACGACCCCGGTGCTGAGTCAATCTTGGATTCACCTTCGCCAGTCTTACCTACCATTGACTTATTGCCTGCTGCTCGCCCAAGAGCATCGGCCAACGACAACACTGTGCTTTCGGGGCTGAAATAACGTTCACGCGATTTCGGCTCGATGATTTCGCTGTCTACGCTTCGTCACATTCGTTACCTCCTGCAACGCAAGACTCGCTACTGGGTGGGGCTGACTCCCCCTTCCCATGTGAGACTTTCACTCACCAGATAAATATGCCTTTTCCTGACGCACTGGGCGCCGGCACATTAGCCACCCCAGGAAAGGTGCTAACCAGCGGTTATCTTTGGCTGGGTTCTCCCGCTCGGCGAGTACGGCCGCTAAAGTCAGAGGAAATAGAATTTTTACGTTATTCAGCTGAATATTACGTAAAATTAAAAAATCGTTTCATCGCGGCAAATGCGCAGCCTGAATAAAATGACATCCCCGGAAAACATGTAGCATGAATTAAATGTCATCCCAGAAAAATGCGTAGCATAAATTAAATATCATCCCCGAAATGTGTAGCGTGAATTATGTCATCCCGGAAAATGCGTAGCATTTATCCGGGATGACATTTGTTTTTTATTAAATATTATTTATTTTATTAACCATCATTTATTTTTTATTAAATACCATTTATTTTTTATAAAACACCGCGTAATAAAATCCATCGTTGGCTTGTGGGTCGGGTAGTAATTGACAGCCAATTTTTTGTGGCACTCCCCTGTTAATAGAAAATGGCATAGGCTGCGCGTCAGGCGTATTCTGATAAAATCGCAAAGCCACTTGCACATTTTCTTCAGCAAAAATCGAACAGGTGCTATAGACAAGTTTTCCCCCTGGCTTCAATAAAGGCCAAAGGACTGTCAACAAAGCATATTGTTGTTGTGCATATACGCCAATGTCTTCAGGTTGACGTAAGATTTTTATATCTGGATGCCGACGAATCACACCGGTCGCTGAGCAAGGTGCGTCTAATAAAATTCGATCAAATGGTTGGCCATCCCACCACAACTCGGGTCTGTTGGCGTCTGCTGCTAATAATTGCAAAGCGATGGAAGATAGCTGCAATCTTTGCCGGTTTGATTCAATCAGTTTGAGTCGATTCGGATCTTGATCAATGGCAATTAACTTTAAGTTCGGCTGCGTTTCTAAAATATGACATGCCTTGCCTCCCGGTGCCGCACACGCATCTAATACCCGAAATCCCGGCTGGCAATCTAATAAATTGACAACATATTGGCTTGCTAAATCTTGGACGCTACACAATCCGTGTTTAAACCCCGGCAAATTTTCAACCGAAAGAGGTTGCTCTAGTTGCAAAGCCTGAGGTAATTCGGTCACCGTATTTGCGTTAATTTGTTCGTCTTTAAGCCGCAAGATATATTGTTCAGGATTAATTTGTTGCTGATTGACCCGCAAAAACATAGGTGCTTGCTGATTATTCGCTGACAAAATTGTTTGCCATTGTTCGGGCCAATCGGTTTGTATTCTTTCTATCATCCATTGAGGATGAGAGAACTTGCCCACCGGTGTACTATCAGCTTGCTGCAAAAGCCGAGATGAATCTCTGATAAATTGATTTAAGCATTGATTTATCAAACCCTTTGCCCATGGTTTTTTTAAAATATTTGTCGCTGCCACAGTCTCTGAGACCGCGGCATAGTGTGGAGTGTTTAAATAAATTAATTGATAAAGACCCACCAATAATAAGGTATCAATATCCTGATGATGAGATTTAAGCGGTTTATGTAGAAGTGTTTGCGCAACCAATTTAAGCCGATGATACCAACGTAAAGTACCATAACAATATTGTTTGACTAAGGCGCTATCTCGATCATCTGCCTTTAACGAAAATTTTAAATTCAATGCCTCAGTCAATGATTGATGATCACGGATAACAGCCGTTAAGATTTTGGCAGCAATAGCGCGTGTGTTCATATTATAATTTTTTTCCCCTTTGAGTTTCGTCATCCCGCGACTTGATCGCGGGATGACGTACTGGATCCGTCAGGAGGAAGGGAAAGAAAATGCCGGTCTCCGCTCAGGAATTTAGCCTTTCATCGAATCAAAAAAATCATCATTGGTGTTGGTTAATTTTAAGCGTTCGACCAAAAATTCATTGGCGGCCAATTCATCCATTGGGTGTAGAATTTTGCGTAAAATCCACATCTTTTGTAATTCATCAGGCTTGGTAATCAATTCTTCACGACGAGTACCAGAACGATTAATGTTAATAGATGGAAATAAACGTCGCTCAGCAATTCTACGATCAAGATGAATTTCCATATTGCCTGTGCCTTTGAATTCTTCGTAAATCACATCATCCATCTTTGAACCAGTATCCACCAAAGCAGTGGCGATAATGGTTAGACTGCCACCCTCTTCAATATTACGAGCAGCACCAAAAAAACGTTTCGGACGTTGTAGTGCATTGGCATCAACGCCTCCAGTCAATACTTTGCCCGAGGCAGGGACCACAGTATTGTATGCACGTGCTAAACGGGTAATTGAGTCAAGTAAGATCACGACATCGCGACCATGTTCCACTAATCTTTTGGCTTTTTCAACGACCATTTCCGCCACTTGTACGTGGCGTGTTGCTGGCTCATCAAATGTTGAGGCCACCACTTCACCTTTGACTGAACGTTCCATTTCCGTTACTTCTTCAGGACGCTCATCAATTAATAACACCATTAAAATACATTCCGGGTAATTTTCAGCTATTGAATGAGCAATATTCTGTAGCATCATGGTCTTACCAGCCTTCGGTGGTGAAACTATTAAGCCGCGCTGTCCTTTACCAATCGGCGCCACTAAGTCAATCATGCGTGCGGTGATATCTTCAGTGCTGCCATTACCCAATTGCATGGTTAATCGTTCATTGGGAAATAAAGGGGTCAGACTTTCAAAAACAATTTTATTTCTGAGTTCTTCTGGCGGATCTAAATTAATCGTTTCTACTTGTAATAAAGCAAAATAACGCTCCCCTTCTTTGGGAGGACGAATTTTACCAGAAATGGAATCTCCTGTACGGAGACCAAAGCGTCGAACTTGACTAGGTGAAACATAAATATCATCGGGGCCTGCTAAAAACGAGCTGGTCGCTGATCGTAAAAATCCGAATCCATCCTGTAATATTTCTAATACACCATCGCCATAAATGTCTTCGCCTTTTTGTGCCTGCGCTTTGAGGATTGAAAAGGTGAGATCTTGCTTACGCATATTGCTAACTCTTTCAATGCCCAATTGCTGAGCCATAGACATGAGTTCTGCAGGAATTCTGCGCTTCAATTCAGTTAAATTCATAATACCTCTCGTTATTTTTTAAAAAATGTACATTGGAATGGGGTTTGACGATTGGATTTTGAGAGTACGACGGAAAATACTCCAAGGATTGCGTCCTTTTAAAGAAAGTTTAGCCTTTTATTTAAATTTGTCAAGGAAGATATTAGCAATGCTCCTCTAAAAAAACCATTAATTGCGCTTTGCTTAATGCGCCTACTTTACTGGCCACAACATTGCCATTTTTAAATAAGATTAAGCTAGGAATGCTACGAATCCCATATTGGGCCGGAGTTTGCTGGTTTTCATCCACATTCATCTTAACTATTTTAATTCGAGCCTCTAACTCTAAAGCCACTTGCTCTAAAACCGGAGCAATCATCTTACAAGGCCCGCACCACTCTGCCCAAAAATCAACCAACACAGGTTGCTGGGATTGTAATACCTCGCTCGCAAATGCTTCATCATTAACTGATTTTATAGCTTCACTCATTGTTCAAACTCCTCGTGTATCGATAAATATAGTTTAATGTAAATTAACTTTATCAGCAATGTTTCTCACATTTCCCCTCTCCCTCTCCCTCCCCCTCTCCCTGACAGGCGAGGGGAAATTAGGCCAGCTTGACCTGATCATTTCCTGCTAAAAAAACGAAAAGCTTATCCCAGATATCTTGTTCGATTTTTTCATGGTCGTTAGTATAACAGTAATATCGAGCGGTCAGAAGAATGCCCCCTGGCAAATCGTATTTAGGCCTAGCTGAAACTACACAATATAAATGGATCATTGAAGCCACTTTACGACTTCTGCGCTCTAAAAAAGTTTTAGTGTATTCTTTTTTTTGATGATAAAAAGCATGCAAAGTCTCATCAACGATTTGCTTAAATTTCGATTTTGCTAAATTAACATTGGTATTGCGATCAAACAATACAGAAAGATGCTGTTCCAGTAAATGCGCAGGAGAAAAGTTAATGACTGCGTTATTAATAATTAAACCATTCGGAATGCGAACAACCCGGCCAGTTATAATATTATGCGAGCCTTTCTCAACTTCCAATAAAGTAAAATATAAAATGCGGATGGATTGTACATATCCCTTGAACTGCTGAATCTCAATCAAATCTTCTTCCGAAAAAAGTCCACGCCAAATAATAATTAGCCATCCGGAAAAATTCATGATCACTTCTTTATTGGTAATGACCAATGCTGCTGACACTAAACCCAATACCGCTAACAATTGAGTAAAGCCTTCAACCCAAATTCGCGCTAAAAGAAAGATAAAAATGACAAAAATGATATAAAACAAGCGGATTTTTATTCGCTGTTTTTGTTTATCATCCTCCATTTTCCGAGTTAAAATGACACTGGTAATAAAATATGCCAATGCCAGCACAATGGCTGCAACCAACGTGCTTATAATATTTAAAAAAATCACATTGTCGAAAATATTTGCCATCACAACCTCCTTAATTCCGGTGAGGTTTTTACGCCACTGCTAATGCTAACCGCAAGCCTAAATTAACTAAAGGATAAAATACTAACCATGAAATGATCTTAAGTAGTAAGAGAATCACTAGCGGAGAGAAATCAAATCCAGAGATGACCGGTATAAATCGACGTCCCAATAGCAACCAAGGGTCTGCCAATAATTTCACAATCGGGGCGACCATGGAATTTCGCAATGCCGGAAACCAACTGATGACGACATCAATTAAAATTGCGAAAAATATCAAGTCGAGCCACTTCTCACCTAATTTACCCACTGCCATTATGATGATACCCAGCACATTCGGCACAATTTTGCTGCTGAACCAAATCAAGAAAAAAAATAATAAAGTTTGCAAAACTAAAAGCCATGCCACTATTGCCAAATCAAATCCTCGATAACCGGGAATAAAACGTGCGGTAGGTTTCAATAATGGATTAGTAACCCGCATTACAAATTGACAAATCGGATTATAAAAAGGCGCCCGGTACTTTTGGAAAAATAAACGCAATAACAAAATGTAGAGATAAAAATCTATTAAAAGGTTTATAACAAATATAATAATGGCCATTGCTGTCCCTTGTTATTAAGATTCGCTCGAAGAAGTCAGCAATTTCTCAATTTCTTTTGCTCGGTGAACCGCTGCTTCGATAGCACCGGCTAACAATTGCCGAAGTTTTCCTTCTTCCAATACTCTAATCGCTTGTTCAGTCGTGCCTTTGGGAGATGCAACATGCTGACGTAACTCCGCTAGTGATTGATCGGACTCTAATGCCAAACGTGCCGCGCCTAGCATTGTTTGAGCAATAAGCAAACGCCAGTCTTTTCGAACCAATCCTATTTTGGCCACTGCTTCTTCAATCGATTCCATTATTAAAAACATATATCCCGGGCCACATCCTGAAACTGCGCAGACCCAATCGAGTTGGTTCTCCTCCTCAACCCATACGCTCATCCCTACTGATCGAAAAATTGCTTCAGCCATATTTTTTTGATCTTCGCTTACTCGGCTGCACGCATACAAGCCGGTGGCTCCAGCCCCCACCACGGCTGGCGTATTAGGGATGGCGCGTACAATTGAATACTGTGACCCTAACCATTTGTCTAACAATAAATTGGTTGTCCCCACTGCGACTGAAATGATTAGAGGGTGGTGACTGAGACTATTTTTTATTTCTTCACAAATACCGGGAATTCTTAATGCCTTAGCGGCTAATATGACTACATCGGCCTGTTTTACTGCCTGGCAATTATCTAAAGTCGTATGAATGCCAAACTGATTTGAGAAAAAATCTAATTTAGTTTGAGAGGGATTACTAACCCAAAGTCGCTGCGAATCAAACTTATCTATGATCAAGCCGCCCACAATGGCCCGAGTCAAGTTACCCGCACCGATAAAAGCTATATTAATATTTTTCATTTCGTCATTCCCGTGAGAAGTTCGTCGTCCCGCGATCAAGTCGCGGGATGACTATGCCTAGGCCCGAATATACCCGAGCCAATTCTTACCATCGTGCTACCGGCCGCAATTGCGGCCATAAAATCATGGGTCATACCCATAGATAATGTATCAAGTTCCATTCCCTTCTCAAGTAATTCATTATGTAAATTATAGGCTTTTTGATAGATATGCAACTGTTGCTGAAAGCTGTCACAAGGCTGCGGAATGACCATTAACCCTCGCAAACATAAACGCGACAATGGTGAAATGGCATGTGCTAAATCAAGGAGCTCCAGGGGATCCACTCCAGTTTTACTAGCTTCATGACTAATATTGACTTGAATACAAACATTCAGCGGTGGTAGATGGTCTGGCCTTTGCTGATGCAAGCGCTCTGCTATTTTCAAACGATCGATACTTTGAACCCAGGAAAAATTTTCTGCTACCGCTTTAGCCTTATTACTCTGCAAAGCCCCGATAAAATGCCATTCCAATCTATTATTGTTCAGCCGGTGGATTTTAGTGAGAGCTTCCTGACAGTAATTTTCTCCAAATGACATTTGTCCTTGGTCCATAGCTAGTCTGATAGAATAACTATCATGACCTTTAGACACCGCTAATAACCTGACTGTCCCCGGGGGACGATTAAAAATACTTTCCGCTTCGCGAATTTTTTGCAAAACAGCACGAAGGTTTGCGGCGACGCTGATCATTGCTGAGTCGATGCTAGTATTAGAGAAAACATGTCAATTATCCCATAAAACAAGGTTAATATTATGCCAAAGAGTTTCCCAATAGTCACTGCCAGCCCTCTGTTTTTAGAATAAAAAAAAGTTTTGACTTTTGGAATAGACAGTTGCAATATCTATATTTTGGGAGTAATCTTCGAATCAGTTTTAACCAAAATTCGCCGGAGGGTAATAACAATGTTAAAAAATCAATTGCTAGTGGTTTATCCTTTAGCATTGTTGGTGGGATTAGGCTTTTCTCAAGTTATCAAAGCAAGTTCTAATGTTGATTCTAATAGCTCTTCTTATCAAACTCGGTTTCAAATACATCCTCAAGCTGATTGTCAACATGGATGTTTCAGTGCCACCGAAGTAAAGGCTTCTCCTGCTCAGCCATTGTCACCGCCACCTCCACCGCCATCCGATGATGAAAATGATAATTTTGACAACGAGCAAGATTTCTATCAAGATCAAAATAATCCAGACCATTATGATAATGGTGATTATTATGATCATGACCTTAATCCTGATAACAATGATCATGATGTTGATAATGATCATGACAACGACAATGGGTATAATGGTGGAAATGAAACCCCGAATCCAGGTTAGGTAAAAAGTTTTTAAGCCTTAATGGCGAACGGAATGAAGACATATCCTTAAACGATCTGTCTTTATAGGGAGTTGACACAGGATGCTGTTGTCAACAATTGAAACTTCCAAATGAGGAAAAACAAATGAGCAAAGGCAAAAGTGATAAAGGCGGCAAAGGCGGCCAGGGTGGAAAAAAAGGCGGAAAGTAAGCTTTCCGGTTCTGGGAGCAGATGCAAGTCTGCTCCCAGTCCCACCTTATAACTTTGTCTTATTCGGAGATTGGTATCATGAACGTAAATAGCGAATACGAAGACGATTATTATGAAACGAATGACTTTGACATGAATCATTTTGAGGAAGAAGTTAACGATCATTCTGTTCCCCGCACTAATGTGAACAATCATCCTAACAACAAAAAGAAATTGCTTAAAAAGAAAAGAAGTCTTGAAGATTGGCTAGAAGAAAAACGTTTGCGCGACGAATTAAGAGACGATGCTTTAGAACCCTGAGCTATATAAATTCTTCCTTGATAAATAGACTATAAACCGACATAATTAGCGATATGGGTAAAAAATCCTCGCCAAATAAAACTTCTTTAGCACATCACTTTTTGGTTGCATTCCCCACCTTAGATGATCCCAATTTTTCAAAATCAGTGGTCTATATTTATGAGCACAATGAAGAGGGGGCTATGGGGTTAATTATCAATAAGCCTTTAAACATGCAACTATCTGATGTTTTACAACACCTTAACATCACCACTGGCTCCTCAGTTGTTTCAACTCAGCCAGTCATGATGGGCGGACCCATAGGCCAAGAACATGGTTTTGTCCTCTATGATGAGGACCATGAAGTTTTTCTCTCTTCTTCGAAAGAAACCTTAATAGCTATTGCTGACAGTAAAGGACCCGATCGATATATTGTTACTTTGGGATATGCCGGCTGGCAAGCAGGTCAGCTTGAGCAGGAATTACAAGAAAATGATTGGCTGATCACTCATTACGATGCGTCTATTTTGTTCGAGACCCCTTCTGAAAAACGATGGCATGCCGCTGCGAAATTAATTGGCATAGATATTGAGCAAATTTCACATCAAACTGGTCATGCTTGAGGTTGTTTTAGCATTTGATTTTGGATTGCGTCGAATTGGAGTAGCCGTTGGCCAATCCATTACTCGTTCTGCTTCTCCACTCGACCCCTTGTTAGCTGAAAAAGGCACTCCTGACTGGAATGAAATAACGCAATTAATAGCGACCTGGCGACCTTCAGCTCTGGTCGTAGGCTTACCCTATCGAATGGATGGCAAGGAACAAGCCATCAGCCTCGCCGCCAGAAAATTTGCGCGCAACTTGAATGAGCTTTGTCAGCTCCCGGTTTATACCATTGATGAACGACTCACCACCCGGGAAGCCAAGCGCCAATTATCAAACAGCAACACTAAAGTCAAATCTCTGCCGTCGTTAGATAGTTACGCCGCCAAATTAATTTTAGAAGCCTGGTTTGCAAGTCATTCATAGATTGTCATCCAACTTTGACGATTATAGGTTTACTAGGATATTCTTACCCATATGAAACATTTACTGAGTATCACCGATCTTAGCAAAGCACGGATCCAAACCCTCCTCGACCGAGCTGATATATTTTTAACGGAAGTTGTAAAAAAAAATCGCCAATTGGATATTTTATCGGGTCATGTGGTCACTAATCTGTTTTTTGAACCAAGCACCCGCACTCAATTTTCATTTACAATCGCAGCGTTTCGTTTGGGGGCCTACATTCTCAACCCGACTATCAGCAATATTTCCACGGTTAAGGGAGAATCTTTATTAGACACGATCAAAGCATTCGCCGCCATGGGCACCCAATTATTCGTGGTTAGACATAATCAGGAAAAAACCAATGAATGGTTAGCACAACAGATAGAACATCAAGCCGTGATTGTCAACGGCGGGGATGGTTGTCACCAGCATCCCACGCAAGCTTTATTAGATTTATTAACTATACGACAACATAAAGGCGATGATTTTAAAGCCTTAACTGTAGCCATCATTGGCGATATTGCTCACTCACGCGTGGCACGATCTCTTATTCAAGCGCTTAAAATTATGGGTTGCAATCAAATCCGCTTAATCGGACCCAGCGAATTTTTACCCGCAGAGGTCGTAGATTGGCAAGTGAACACATACTCATCTATGCCAGAAGGATTATCAAATGCCGATGTGATTATGACTTTACGAATTCAACGGGAGAGAATGCAAGCAGCGGCCATTCCCCATCCAGACAAATTTTTCAATCAATATGGATTAACCCCTCAGCATTTATCTTTCGCTAAACCGGATGCAATTGTGATGCACCCCGGCCCGATGAATCAAGGAATTGAAATTGAGGCAAGTGTTGCAAATGGTCGGCAATCGGTCATATTCGAACAAATTACTAATGGCGTGGCCATTAGGATGGCCGTTATCGAATGGTTGTTGACCCATCGTGAATAAAAAACCACTATTTAATTTATTGCCCATTGAACGATTGCATCGTGGTCGTTTTCAGCCACGCCGAGATTTTGATAAAAGTGCATTGGCTGAATTAGCTGAATCTATTCAGTCGAGCGGTTTAATTCAGCCCATTGTCGTTCGGCAGCGTGCTGATCAAGAATATGAAATTGTTGCTGGCGAGCGGCGCTGGCAGGCCGCGCAAATGGCAGGATTAAATGAAGTACCGTGCTTAATAAATGATTATAGTGATGAACAAGCAGCAGCGGTTACCGCCATTGAAAACCTTCAACGTAAGAATTTAAATCCCATTGAAGAAGCTCAATCCTTGCAGCGATTAGCCGATGATTTTAAGTATTCTCATGAAGAAATTGCGGCAGTTGTGGGTCGATCACGCAGTCATATCACTAATATTTTACGTTTACTTCGTTTGGATGAAAGAGTGAAAACATGGTTAATTGAAGGTAAGCTCAGTGAGGGGCACGGTAAAATTTTAGCTAGTTTAAGTCATGCTGAGCAGCTTACCTTGGCGCAGCGTTGTATTAGCCAGGCTTGGTCGGTCAGGCAAATTGAACAGCAGGTCAAAAAAATGCAAACCCAATCGGCTATTGTTCCGACGTACCGAGCAGATATCACCCGTTTAGAGCGGGTAGTTTCCGAAAAATTGGGCGCAAAAGTAGTCTTAGAAACTGATAACAATGCCAAAGGAGGAGGCTGGCTCAATATCCAATTTTACGATAATGATACGTTAGCTGGGTTACTAGAAAAAATGAACATCAAATATGACTCTTAAAAACAACGCGGGATGACACAGACACGGGTCCGTGGAATAAACACGGCCCGCGGCCCTGCACCACGGATAACATTCTACAGCTTATAAACCAATGTTAGACCATCACTAATAGGAAGCATATTCATTAAAACACGTCGATCATTTAATATTTTATCGTTTAGATGTCGAATGGCTTTTACGTTAGGGCTTTGGTTTTCAGGATCTGCTACCAAGCCATCCTGTAAAGTGTTATCAATCGCAATCACTCCCCCGCTCCTAACTAAAAGCAGACATTGTTCATAATACTGATCATACCCTACTTTATCCGCATCAATAAAAGCAAGGTCAAACACATTTTTTTGGGTAGAAATTAATTGCTGCAAAGTAGCCGAGGCTTCCCCCAATTTTGATTCAATTTTTTCAAGCATCCCAGCTTGTTGCCAAAATTTTTTAGCAACTTCAGTTACATCTGCATTAACATCACAGGTGACAATTTTTCCATCCGCAGGTAATGATAAAGCCATCCATAAAGCACTATAGCCAGTGAAGGTCCCAATTTCTAAAATCTTCTTAGCATTCATTATTTTTACCATTAATGCCATAAACTGACCTTGCTCAGGTGAAATTTGCATAATGGCTTTTGAACTGAATTCTTTGGCCGTATATTCTCTCAGCTCGCTTAATATCTTTGGTTCTCGAACAGCATGTACTTGATAATATTCATAAACTTTAGGAGTTAAGTTTAAGGTATGCGTAGACATAATCATTATTCCTTGTTAAAATCTAGAGATATTCTAAATTAAATAATCATTTCTTTCTATGTTTAATCATCATAACATTTATCTAATTGGACCCATGGCAGCTGGAAAAACATCTATTGGCAAAGAACTGGCAAATATAAGTGGTTTAAGTTTTTATGACAGTGATCATGAAATTGAAAAAAATTCTGGAAAAAGCATTGCTAGTATTTTTTACCATGAACAAGAGGATGGTTTTCGCTACCGGGAAACGTTAATCCTTGAAAACCTAGCCCTGCAGCAAGGTATTATTTTAGCCACGGGAGGTGGTTGTGTCACCATTAAAAAAAATCGTGAAATTTTACGCCATAGTCGTCTTATTATTTATTTACAAGTGACACTTGAAACACAATTACTTCGTATTAGTCAGCAATTAAATAAAAGACCATTAATTGTTGGGGAATATCAAGCAGAAAAATTAAAAATACTTAATTTGCAACGCGAACCTTGGTATCTAGAGTTAGCCACTCTTTGTTATCACACCGAGAGTTTTCCTTCACCAAAAGACGTCGCTCAACAAATTCATAGAGATGCGAATTTATTTTTTAACCGAGCCTTATGCAAGAATTAATTGTCAAACACCAAGGCCATGCTTATTCCATTTATATTGGCTTTGCTCTTTTAGGAAATAAATCATTATTTTTACCACTTATCCGTGGTCAACAAGTCATGTTAATTAGTAACACGACGGTTGAACCGCTTTATTTAAATTCTATCCATCAGATTTTTAAAGGCTTAAAGTGTGACAAAGTAATTTTAGCCGATGGCGAACAACAAAAAAATTTAGAAAATTTTAGCAAAATTTTAGATGCTTTGATTAATTTCGGCCATCACCGCGATACCACGGTTATTGCGGTAGGCGGAGGCGTCATTAATGATATAGCTGGTTTTTCTGCGGCATGTTATCTTCGCGGCGTAGACTTTATTTCAGTTCCAACTACACTTCTCGCGCAAGTTGATGCTGCTATTGGCGGCAAAACCGCCATCAATCATCAAAAAGGTAAAAATTTAATTGGTGCATTTCATCAACCTAAAGCTGTCATTATCGATATTGAAACTCTCAGCAGCTTACCTGACCGTCATTTTCACGCTGGCATTGCCGAAATAATTAAAGCGGCTCTGATAAAAGATGCGGAGTTT
This sequence comes from uncultured Pseudomonadota bacterium, assembly GCA_963818985.1. Taxonomy (GTDB): domain Bacteria; phylum Pseudomonadota; class Gammaproteobacteria; order Coxiellales; family Coxiellaceae; genus JAFEDN01. The sequence continues at coordinate 207,054 of CAWFUJ010000007.1, forward strand.
TTTATTTATATAGAGAAAAACTTAACACTTTTATTAGATCGTGATCGAGAAATTTTATTTAATGTGATCCAACGAGCTTGTCAAATTAAAATTGATATTGTTACTGAAGATGAAAAAGAACATTCGATTCGTGCTCTTCTAAATTTTGGCCACACTGTTGGACATGCCATTGAAAGCTATTTCAAATATGAGCAATGGTTACATGGTGAAGCGGTAGCGTTAGGAATGATAATTGCGGCCAATTTATCTCAACAATTCGCTGGACTTCCCTACCAAGATTATTTAAGAATCTATCATTTAATCGAAAGAGTTGGTTTGCCAACCAAAATCCCTCGCCAAGTAAATCCCCAGCAATTATTAACTTTTATATTAGCCGATAAGAAAATTTCAAATAATCAATTACGACTTGTGCTTTTATCAAATATCGGTAAGGCTCAGCTTGTCGCTGTTAATCAACAAACTGTGCTGAATGCTATTAGCTTATAGTTAAATTTGAAGGTTTAAGCTCGCTTAAAGAAGTCGTCATATGGTTAGAAATAATGGAGTCATATTTTTTAGCAGCATAAGCGTCTTTATACTGCTTAACGATCAGATCGATTTCTTTTGGACTTAATTCAGGATGATTGTTAACCATAACTTGTAAGACAGTTATAAAAATTGCACGTGCCAATGCATCATAACAATCCTCAATGGTAGTACTGGGGTGTGATGGACCGACAATAGCCTGAATTCCATTATTCTTCATTTTATATTGATGAGTTAAAAGTTGGTACACCCAAAATGGCGGTTCGGTTACTATTTTAGTCAAGGCATCTCTTTTTTCAACTTTGATTTCCTCAGCAACATCTTGGGTATGTGCGCGAGTGTTTCCTATCTGAGGTAAAGTACTTGTATATGAAACAGTAATATAATCAAAAATCTCAGGATGTTCTGTTCGGTATATAATCAGAAAATATTCGGTAATAAATTTTAGCATCTCCAGTTCATCATCCAATTTAGCAATTTCTTTTATTTTATCTGGAAGCTTTGAGTGTAAAAATCCGCGATCTCGATAATCATCTTTTAAACGACGAGAACCCCCGGCGATGATGATTTGAATAGGTTGTTGATATTTCTTTAGAAATTCAACTATAAATTCTAGTGCGGTAATCATTCGATCCCAAAAACGAAACGAGAAACCACCACAGACTATTGTATTCATAGGCTTATCGGCTACTATCCCAGAGCTCTTGGGATTAAATAATCCCAAAGCCTCAAATGAATTTAAAATGATCTTTCTTCTACGCTCATCTTGAAAATATTTTGCTTCCTGCACATCGCCGCGCTCTATTTTCTCACTGGGTCTAGTCAATAACTTTTGCGTTGCTCCCATTAATATCAAGAGCTGAAGCTCAAAAATATTTAAGGAAATTTTTTTGGGTTCTGAATCTATTTTTATTTCCAATTGTGTAAGCTTATTTTCATTTTTAGCTGCAGATTTTAACTCTTCTTTAATAAAGGTATCGCAGCAGATTTGGCGGAATAATGTGGCCAAGGCTGAATGATGGAATATACCTTTTAAAGGATGATCGTAGTCTAACTGGCCTAAGGTATTATTCATCATCCCATCTAGTATTTGTCTAAGCTCAGGATCATGGTTAACATTTAATAAAAATCTTGTCATATGGCCCCCTTCATTTCCTATCTATCATCTAAGAATATAAAAAATCATTAGTATAAAGCAAGGGGCATTTGATAAAAAAAATCTCTTCATATTTCGTTAATAAAACTTAGTTATTATTTCTTCGCCCCTTAAATATTAAAGAAATTAAGTTAACACCTACACAAAATAAAAAGTAACAAACAATATAAACACAAAGAAGTAAAAATCATATATTTAGGGGGTTTCTCCCAAGTCTATCCCTTAAAATATGGTCAGAGGTGATTTTAAGGATGAGGGGTGGTTGCTAAAATTGTGATCTCTTTTTTATTCGGCCCATAGTACCAAAAAATACGGTATGCTGCTGGGGTGTTATTTTCAGCATAAGCTTCGAAAATTTCTTCTCCATTTGCGCCGTTTAAGGAACTATCAGCCAAATGACCAAGAGTAATCCTGCCTTTAGCGTCGGGTCTTACCATTTTTCTCAACATAATCTTACCTCAATACACACCATCTAATGTATATAATAGCTCAAAGTGGGAAATAGGCGTTATTGAGAGTTGCTCTCTTCGTCCTTCATTGAGTAATCGCCTGGTTTTTTCTTTTTTTCCACCCTAATTCGCGTTACTATTCCTAACTTATTGGTTTTTTAAGAGATTAAGTTGTGAACAAATTTTGCAAAGGCTTTTATTTATTGTGGATTACGATGGTAATAACCATGAACCCAACTATAGTTCAGGCCGCGCAAAAAACCACTCATTCTAATTTAAAAATCCACAAATCCCATACAACTAAATTATCGACAATAATTTCGGCCGATTTAGCTGCTGGGATAAACACCATCCTCAAAAATGTTTCTCCACGGGCTAATATCGGTGTCATTGTCCAAGCAATTGGATCTGGTAAAATCCTATATCAACGGAATGCAGATGGCTTATTTACCCCTGCTAGTGTAAATAAACTTTTTGTCGCCATTGCTGCTTTGGATTATTTAAAACCTGAGTATCATTTCGAAACCCATGTCCGTTTTACCGGTACAATTGCTCAAGGAATTCTTAATGGTGATCTCTATGTTCAGTTCAATGGAGACCCCACCCTGACTGAAAAACAATTACTAAATTTATTAGATCAAATAAAAACTGTCGGTATCAATCAAATAAATGGTCATGTTTACTTAGATAACACAGCTTATGGTTCAGCCCCTTATGCACCCGGCTGGTTAGTGCATGATTTAATTTTCGGTTTTGCCGCGCCATTGAATGCAGTTATTCTTAATGAAAATCGCTTTGCTATTATTCTTTCACCAGCCAAAAAAAATGGTCTACCGGCTTCTTCGTCAACTACTATTCCAAATGGAATAGTAAAGATTGACAATAATACCATCACCCGCACCCAAGGTCGTAACTGCCCATTATCGGTATTGAGTGACAGCGATAATACCTATCATATCAGTGGTTGCATCGCTAACCAGCCAGCAAAACAATACTTTGGTTTGGCCATCCGCGATCCTGTTAAATATGCAAAAGTATTAATCGCGAATAGCTTACAAAAAAATCAGATTAAGTTTTACGGTTCCATTGAAATTTTAGGAGCTCCAGAAAATTCAATCGTGATTGCAACTCATCAATCACCTTCTTTAAATCTCATCATCAAAAATATGATGAAATCATCAGATAATCTTTATACCAATTCTATATTAAAGCAGATCGGACGGGTTTTTTATCATTCTCAAGGAACATGGCAAAATGGATTAAATGCTATCAAGACAATATTAGAAACTCCTGCAAATATAGATTTTAATCAAATTCATTTATTTGATGGCGCTGGGTTATCACGATACAACCAAGTATCCCCTCGTCAATTAGCCAATTTACTACATTATGCTTATCAAAAGCCTGCTCTGGAAACAGACTTATTGACTTCACTGCCGATAGCAGGACAAGACGGTACACTTCGTAGTCGTTTGCTTGCTTTTGCTAAAGGGGAACCCATTCACGCAAAAACCGGTACCATGAAAGGCGTCAGTGCTTTAGCGGGGTATATTAATACTCGCTACAACGGATTATTAATATTCGTGATTATGGCTAATAGTTTACATTCAACAGAAAATCCCCATCACCTTTTTAAGTCCACCGAGGATAATATTTGCCAATTTCTGTTGTCCGCACGAAAAACCCCATAATCCTGAGAGGTATTACTAGTCTTTCAATCGAACTGCTAGTACATCACAAGAAGCACCATGTAAAACGCCATTAGCGGTAGAACCCAACAATAAACGTATACCGTGACGACCATGACTGCCTAAAATAATTAAATCAACCCCAAGCTCTTTGGCCATTTCGATAATTGTTTGGGTCGCAGGGCCTACTTTAATTAGCAAATCCTGATCCGGTAATCCCAATTTCTTCCCTAGTTTGTAGATAGATAACTGCGCTTCTTTGATTAAAATTTCCTCAATATCAACCCCTGCTGATACCCCATAAGCTGCCCCATAATTACTTAAATGTTCCACTACGTGAAGAACTGATAACTTAGCCTGATAATTATCCCTGACTTCTATGGCTTTTGCTAATGAACGAGAATCGGCTTTTGGGTCCAATTCAATTGCTAATAAGACATGCTTGTATTTTTTCATAGCCCAAAATCCCTTTCATAAAATTATTGATAAGATATCATACTCAATACGAAACCCAGTGTAAACCTTGTTAACCTGTTAACTATTTGTGAATAAGCTGGGTAAAATCATTTTAAAAGATATTTTTCCAGAGGTATCCACAAGCTTATCCTTTCTATTAACCGAAAGACCACAGATAAAATAATTTCCAAGGTCTTGCTATAATATAAAAAATTGCACTTATCCACCTAAATGGCCTTTCCTTATAACAACAATAATATTTTAAAATATTATTATATTAATACCATCATCCCGCGACTTGATTTGCGAGATCCAAGCAAGCTGCAAGTTAGTATGGATCTCCTCTCCGAGGACAGGCCAGCGGTCAAGCCGCGGGATGACATGCTACTACTACTTTGATTATTATTTACCCATTGACGGTGCTTAAAAATTATTTTATGATGGCTACAATTTTTGCTTTAGGGGAATCCTATGTTTAGAACCTATCAACCCAGTAATCTACATCGTAAACGTACCCATGGTTTTCGTGCCAGAATGAGCACCGTGGGGGGACGCAAAGTCATTAACGCACGCCGCGCCAAGGGTCGAAAACGCATAAGTGTTTGAAAAAAATGGTTTTCAAAAAAGTTTACGCTTGCTTCGAAAAACCCAATTTCAAGATACTTTAATAAACCAGTCGCCCTTACTGGGTAGTTATTTCACGTTATTTTATCATGCCAATGGTTTAAAATATCCTAGGTTAGGAATTATTGTTGGCAAGAAAAAGATACCTCTGGCAGTTTTACGCAATCGTATCAAGCGCCAAGCTCGGGAATCTTTTCGCTTACATCAAACTGTATTACCAGGGTATGATATAGTCGTAGTGACGCGCCAACAGGCCGCAGGGGCAGGAAAATGTGGGTTAAGACAATGCTTAGACAAGCTATTGCAGCAACTGGTTTTATTAGCCAAAAAATCTTCTTGAGTTTGTTAATCGGCTACCGTTACTTAGTGAGTCCTTGGTTAGGGAATCGTTGTCGTTTTTACCCTTCGTGTTCTTTATATTCTTGGCAGGCAATTAACGAATATGGGGTCATTAAAGGTATTTATTTAACTATAAAACGCTTATTACGTTGTCATCCTTGGCATCCGGGTGGCTATGATCCCGTTCTCTTACAACAAGAAAAAAAGGATTAAATAATGAATTTAAAACAATTTAATTTTAGTAAGTTAAAACAATATCGTCGTATAGTTATATATTTAGCGGTAGCATTCGTGGGAGTGTTATTGTGGGATGCTTGGATGAAGGAGCATCCAAAAAAATCTGTTGAACAAAATCCAATAAACTCAGGTTCAGTACAACAGCCTGCACCTTCAGCTTTTGTCCCTCCTTCGTATTCAACTGTCAGTTCACCTTCCACTACGACTACGCCCCCAAAGAATGTCCCTATTTCACCTACATCGACAATGGCTGTTTCTCCTCATCCATCATCGTTAATTACCGTAAAAACCGATGTACTCCAAATAACTATCGATTTACACGGCGGCAATTTAGTTGAAGGTAAATTACTCAAGTATGATGAATCTTTAGACGAACCTCGTCAGCCGATGACGATATTAAGCTCTGATCCAAATCGCTTATATTTAGCTCAAACAGGGTTAAAGCAAGATAATGCCCATGAAGTTGAATCAATCAATTTTCAAAGTCAGCAAACCCAATATAACTTATCCAAGAATGAGAAAAACTTAAGTGTAGTGTTAACCGGTAAAACTTCTACCGGTCTAGATGTTACCAAAACATTTACTTTCGAAAACGATAGATATAATATCCAAGTGAACTATCTACTCAAAAATTTAGGAACAAGCCCATGGATAGGAAACATTTATAAACAAATAGTTCGTCGAGATGTTCCAGTTAAAGGCTCAGCACATTCACGTTCTTATAATGGCGCTGCCATTTCTAGCCCAGATAAACCTTATGAAAAATTGCCATTTAAAAAATTAAAAGAGCTTCAAATTGATCGCAATGTTCAAGGCGGTTGGGTTGGCATGCAAGAACCATATTTTTTAACGGCGTGGATACCTGATTCAAATCAATTTAATCACTTTTATAGTAGTGTTTTTGATAATACGTTTACCATTGGTTATGTGGGCCCACAATTAAGAATAGAACCAGGCGCCAGCGAACAGCAGCAATCACAATTTTATATAGGTCCTGAAATTGCTAAGTATTTAAAGGGCTTAGGTAAAGGATTAGATTTAACTATTGATTATGGCTGGTTATGGATGATTTCTAAAATCATTTTTTGGGTAATGGACCATGTTAATTCTGTGGTAAAAAATTGGGGTTGGTCAATTGTCATAACTACTCTAATAATTAAATTATTATTTTATAAGTTATCAGAGAAAAGTTATGTATCTATGGCAAAAATGCGGGAAATACAACCTCGTTTACAAGCATTAAAAGAGCGTTTTGGTGATGATAAACAAGCTTTCAGCAAAGCTACGATGGATTTTTACAAAAGTGAAAAAATTAATCCTTTAGGTGGGTGTTTGCCTACGATCGTACAAATTCCAGTTTTTATTGCTTTATATTATGTTTTAATTGAAAGCGTGCAACTGCGGCAGGCGCCATTTATTTTTTGGATTAGAGATTTGTCTGTGCAAGATCCCTATTATGTTTTACCCATTTTAATGGGCGTCAGTATGTTTTTGCAGCAACGGTTAAGCCCACCGCCGCCAGATCCAATGCAAGCCAAAATGATGATGTTCTTACCAGTTATTTTTACTATTTTCTTTTTAACTTTTCCTGCGGGTTTAGTTTTGTATTGGTTAGTTAACCAATGCGCCAGTATTTTGCAGCAATGGTATATTATGAAGGTTTACCATGAAAAACATAAAAATAAATACAAAGTTGAAAAGAAAACTAAGCGTAGTAAAAAAAATAAAAATTAATTGTTTTTACATGTCATCCCGGGTAGGCCTGTTAGGCCTACCCGGGATGACAGGAAGATAATAAATGCATAGAAATAAAGAAACGATCGCTGCAATTGCAACACCCGCTGGCCGAGGAGGGCTAGGAATTATTCGTATTTCTGGCCATGATGCACCTAAAATCGCCCAAATGATATTAGGCCAATTACCGAAACCCCGAAAAGCAGTTTATATCCCTTTTTATTCGAGTACAGGTGAAGCAATCGATGAAGGCATCGCTTTATTTTTCCCAGCTCCCCATTCTTTTACAGGTGAAGACGTATTAGAATTACAGGGTCATGGCGGCCCAGTTATTTTAGATATTTTATTGCAACACGTATTGATCGCGGGAGCACGCTTAGCACGTCCAGGTGAATTCTCCGAGCGAGCTTTTTTAAATGGAAAATTAGATTTAGTACAGGCAGAAGCCATTGCAGATTTAATTGATGCCAGCTCCGAGCTGGCTGCACGTTGTGCATTACGTTCCTTACAAGGTGAATTTTCCTTACAAGTAAAGCAAATCATCGAACAATTAATTCAATTACGAATATTTATAGAGGCAGCTATTGATTTTCCTACTGAAGAAATTGATTTTATCAGTGAAAGTACTGTTAATCTCGACTTACAATCGTTAATAACCAATTTGGAAACCCTGCATAGATTAGCTCATCAAGGTACTTTATTACGAGAGGGGATGAATGCTGTCATTGTGGGGAAACCCAATGCGGGTAAATCGAGCTTATTAAATAGTTTAAGTGGTCGTGATTCGGCAATAGTGACAGAGATTCCCGGGACAACTCGAGACGTACTGCGAGAATTTATTCAAATAGATGGAATGCCATTACATATCATTGATACGGCTGGATTGCGTGAAACGGATGATATTGTTGAACAAGAAGGCGTGCGCCGTACTAAAACGGTGATGGGGCAAGCAGATGTCATTTTGTGGATCATCGATGCTCGAGAAGAGTTAACAAAAAAATCCCAAATTGAAATAGAAACAAAAGTACCCATTGTCATCATTAGATAATAAAATTGATTTAATAAACGAGGATCCCAGTATTCGCTGCGATCAAAAAAATGTGATCATTTCAGTTTCGGCTAAATTTCAACAGGGTTTAGATTTATTAAAAAATCATCTTAAACAACTCATGGGCTTTACTAATTTGGGGGAGGGGATATTTACCGCAAGACGTAGACATCTACACGCATTAGATAAAGCATTAGATCATTTGCGGAATGCGCAAATTCAATTTCAGTGTCATCAAGCGGCAGAATTATTAGCCGAAGATTTACGTCAAGCCCAGCAATCATTGAGTGAAATAACCGGAGATTTCAGTGCCGACGATTTGCTTGGCAAAATTTTTTCAAGTTTTTGTATTGGAAAGTAATCCCCTCACCCTAACCCTCTCCCGAATGGGAGAGGGGATTAAATGATATTCACCTCCGGCAAAATTTCGATATTAAATTTCTTAAAGACTGAGGCTTGAATATCGTTAGCGAGTTGTTTGATCGACTGACCAGTGCCACCACCATAATTAACTAAAACTAAAGCATGATGTTGGTGCACACCGACATTTCCAAATCGACGGCCTTTCCAATCACATTGTTCAATTAACCAAGCTGCGGGAATTTTATATTGACCATCTTCATTTTTAAAATAAGGAATCTCTGGATGTTTCTCATGAAAATCTTTAAAGTTATGAGCAGAAAAAATTGGATTTTTAAAAAAACTACCAGCATTACCAATTACTTTTGGATCAGGTAGTTTTTCCCGGCGAATTTTGCAAACCGCAGCACTGATGGCCCTAATACTTAACTCAGCGATGCCCATTTCGTTTAACGTTTGTTGGATTGCGCCGTATTCAACGTGGAACACAGGTTTTTTATTAAGGCGAAAGGTTACATCGGTAATAATAAATTGATCCTTAAAAATATTTTTAAATACACTTTCCCGATAGCCAAAATGACAAGAGGCATGATCAAATGTATGCAGACTTCCGTCAAGGATTCGTATTGCATTCAGCCGTTCGAAGACCGTATTCAATTCGACTCCATATGCACCAATGTTTTGCATAGGGGCAGCACCTACCGTTCCTGGGATAAGAGAAAGATTCTCAACGCCTGCATATTGTTTTTCTAAACAGTATAAAACAAATTGATGCCAATTTTCTCCAGCTTGAACAGTCATCCACACATGTTGATCGTCTTCGGCAATTTTTACGATGCCTCTTAAATTGATCTTAATAACCAGTCCTGGGAAATCTTGGGTTAAAAGTATGTTACTACCTGTTCCTAAAACCATTTTTGACATCTGTTGCCAACGGGGGCTTTGCAAAATCTCCTGCAGTTCAGCAATAGAATTCACTTCGCAAAAGAATCGGGCTTTCACGTCAATACCAAAGGTATTAAAGGGCTTTAATGAAATACTTTCTTGAATCATATCTGTCTATCTTTAATCTTTGCTAATATACTGTTGCCTAATTATAACAAATATTTAATTAAACATATGCTTCCATTAAAGTAAATTTATATTAAAAATCCAATAAATGCTGGTATTTAATCGTTTTTAACTTAAAAAATATGTAATATGCTTATTTTTTATTAGGATAGCCTAATGCCTGATTTTGCCGAAAAATCGTTTTCTTCTGGATTACAACAATTGAATCTAAGTCTAGACAGCACCCGACAACAAAAGTTAATAGAGTTTCTGTTATTTTTGCAAAAATGGAATCGTCATTATAATTTAACTGCAATTACCGAGTTGGACGAAATGATCAGCCATCACCTCTTGGACAGTTTGTCTATTGCTCCATACATTAATGGAAGCATCATATTAGATGTTGGCACCGGCGCAGGTTTCCCAGGCATCCCATTGGCTGTGTATTTCCCGGAGAAACATTGGTTTTTACTCGATAGTAATGGTAAAAAAACCCGTTTTCTTATCCAAGCTAAAGCCGAATTTGACTTGAATAACGCTGAAGTTATAAACCAGCGAGTTGAAGCTTGGCGCCCTTTACAAAAATTCGATACCATTGTCGCGCGTGCCTTCGGCCCAATTCATCAAATCTTGAAACAAACCCAACATCTTCTGAATTCAAATGGGTATTGGTTGCTAATGAAAGGAGCCGTATCTGCAGATGAACTGCAAACACTCAACCTTGCTTATAGCCTCCAGCCTTTAGCGATCCCAGGCGTTAATAGCACAAGAAACGTGCTCATCATTAAGAATAATAAAAATTAATCAGTCGTGTTGACAGTATTGCTTACATTTGGTAAAAAGAGTAGAGAACAAGGAGTGTTCTTTGAAAGGATCGTTTTCTCGCATTAAAGGGGAACTCCATGAAAAGTTCACAAAGAAAATCCAATTTATCTTATAAAGATAATCAATCGTATCTTCGAGAATTGAAGTATTTGCAAAAATGGTTTGATGAGCTATTAATTATATTTCATCGTCTTAAAGGACCTTACCCACCCAAAGTCTTAAAACAGAATATGGCCATCGTCATTGAAGTCCTCATGTATAATTTACTTTATTTGACCCCGCACACCCGTCATCAATTAATGGGTTTTTTAGCCCGCCCAGATTTCACAAATTTATTCCCAAAAGAAAGCTTTCCGTCATTAGTGATTGCGATTGATTTACAAATGCAACGTCAGCCATTAAGCGTTAGCCAAACCGCTACCTGGGAAAGGTTTTCTGAAAATTTGCGGATAAGCACGGTGAAAGTTTTCGCGGTTATATTGGTCGATCGTTATAATAACCCAGAGGTCACCCAGGGTTTTAACCAAACAATAGGCAGATTAGGCGTTTGCCCTATTCAAGAATTCAAAGTGCGAACAAAATGCCGGACGGGCAATGGTTTAAGCAAATATTTTAAAGATCCTGCCTTACAGACCTTTGTTCCTTCTGCTGAGCAAAAAGAAATTTTTAAAAACAATTGCTTGATTGCTGAAACCTACGATCCTAAAGAATTTAGAAAAGTTTTTCAATTTAACCCCAGCAAAATTAGACTACCTTCAAAAGAAAAATCTTGGCTGACCCCGCTAAAAAATTGGTGGCATCGTGACTCAATTATGCTGAGTGATTTGATAATAAGGGTGACAATGCTGTGTGGATTGGCTGAAAATCTATTAATACTATCTTGGCGAAGACAGGCTTTGTTGCAAAAGTTTTTATCGCAGATTAGAGCAGAAATTAAAGCAAAAATTTCAGCTGAAAAAAATAAGGGATTTTTTAGAAAGTTGGGCTCTAACAATAACTTAGAGTTACGATTAAAAAATCTCATCAAGTGTCTACCCAAAATTGAAAATTTACAATTAGGTTCTCAACCTCAACAACCGACCAAAAAAGAAGGTGAGCAAGGAGACAGTCATGGGACAATGACAAGTTGCCGCGAAGATTTAGATTCAGATTCAGATTCAGATTTAGATTTAGAGGATGAACCCTCCGCTAAGCCTATAACAGATGAAACCCTGACCACTGGTAGCCCCCCAAGATTCTTACCAGTAATTCTGCTTGCTCAACAACTATTACCTGCTTTATTGCCGAAGGAGGAGAAAACCGCTGCTGTCGAGCCTCAGCAAGGAACACAACCAGACCAAGCAATCGCAGTAAACACTCCTCTTAAAAAATCCGCTCAACCTCAACCTACGAAAAGTGACCATACGAATAAAGAAAGCAAAGCGAACCAAAATCATATAGTACAAACTCAATTAGTCGTAAGACAAGTAAAACAACCAGTACCCAACAAAGGGTTGGAGCCAGTGCCTGTCCCCAACCAGCCTCAATTTCTTAGAAAAAAACACCACCACCGTCCGAAACCAAAAGTAGCTCCAAACACAAAGCCCACACCACCTCGAGTTAAACCTGTGGCAGCGCCAGCTAACGCGAAAGTCAGTAAAAATCCGCCTCGAGCAGAGTTAACAGCGCTTAAGGCCATGAATATATATGAACTACGTCGAATAGCAGAGGAGCGAGAAGAAAGACAACGAATGAACAACACACGTCCGACTGTTTTTCAGGCCGAAGCCGGCTCCTTATTAGTGCATCTCTAGAATGGACGTTAATATTCTAAAGTTGTATAGTCACTCCTGAATAAGCTTAGAACACTCAGGAGTAACTTGTGGCTAAAATTATTGCCATCACTAACCAAAAGGGTGGAGTCGGCAAAACCACCACATCTGTCAATTTGGCTGCATCATTAGGTGCTACCAAGCACCGAGTGCTATTAGTTGACCTAGATCCTCAAGGAAGTGCGACGGTAGGCTGTGGTATTGATAAGCAACAACTAAAATACTCCATGAAAGAAGTTTTGTTGAACGAATGCACCATTCAGCAAGCCATCATCAGCACGCCTTGGTATTATGATGTGTTACCAACAAATGGTGATTTAACAGTTGCGGAAGTGCGTTTATTACGTGGCGAGAATCATGATGACACTCTGAAAGGGTCTTTGTTACCCGTGCAGGAAGCTTACGATTTTATTCTGATTGACTGTCCGCCTTCCCTAAATATGTTAACAGTCAATGCCTTAAATGCAGCGCATAGCGTTCTAGTGCCGATTCAATGTGAGTATTATGCCCTAGAAGGTTTAACGAGTTTGCTCAGCACGATAGAAAATATCCGCCGTACTGGCAATCCAAATCTCCAAGTTGAAGGTCTATTACGCACCATGTATGATGGGCGCAATGGCCTGACAGTGGATGTGTCAGAGCAATTACTCACGCATTTTGGCGATAAAGTTTATCACACGGTTATCCCTCGCAATGTGCGTTTAGCAGAAGCGCCTAGTCATGGTTTGCCAGTGATTTCTTACGATAAACGTTCACAAGGCGCGGTCGCTTATTTGGCCTTAGCGGGTGAATTGACCAGGAGATCATCAACTGGAGGAACCATCAAATGAGAAAATTAGGCAAGGGGCTGAGTGAGCTGGGTTTAAACGAATTACTCAAAGGTACTCACCATCCAGATGTTCATCGTTCTTTAACGGCATTATATCACTTACCGTTAAATCAGGTTTTCCCAGGGCAATATCAGCCACGCAAACAAATGGGTCAAGAAGAATTAATGGAATTAGCTGAGTCTATTCGCGTACATGGTATTATCCAGCCAATTATCGTTAGGCCCACCGTTGATCATCGTTATGAAATCATTGCCGGAGAGAGGCGATGGCGTGCAGCACAAATGATCGGTTTAAAAGAAATTCCTGCTATAACTCGACAAGTTTCTGATCAAACTGCAATGGCATTTGCTTTAATTGAAAATATTCAACGTCGTGATTTGAATGCAATAGAGGAAGCCCAAGCTCTACAGCGATTATTGCAAGAATTTGATTTAACTCATGAAGCTGTTGCTGAAGCTGTCGGAAAATCAAGGGCCGGGGTCAGTAATTTATTGAGATTATTGCAGTTGAACGATGAAGTTAAAAATTTATTAGTGACCGGGCAAATTCAGATGGGGCATGCCCGTGCATTATTAGGGTTAACAGGCGATGTACAACGTAATTTAGCTCATCAAGTGGTGGCCAAAGACCTTTCAGTTCGACAAACCGAAGCCTTAGTGAGAGGTACATCAAAGCTTAGCAATATTCGGCAGAATGTAGCGCCTGTCCAGCTTGAAGAAGATATTGCGCTCATGCAAAATCAGTTATCGGAAAAATTAGGGGCCCATGTTTCGATACGTCACAATTCCAAAGGCCGAGGCAAAATTGTCATTAACTATCAGAACCTAGAAAAATTAGCAGGGATCTTATCCCTTATTCAATAAATCCCTTTAAAAAAACAGTTTTCAATTGCAAGAAATTGCTGCATCTTGATGTTTATAGAATAAACAGTTATTATGGAAATTTTATATACATACTAAGGAAAAACTTAAATGAAAGTATCCGAGTCGCTTTCTTTATATCGACAGCCCAAAGGGCTTTACTTATTATGTGCGACCGAACTCTGGGAGCGATTTGGTTTTTATACGGTTCAAGCTATTCTTATTCTCTATTTAACGAAAGGCCTCAATTATCCAGACCATAAAGCCAATTTAGTCTATGCGACATATAGTTCATTACTGTATATCACCCCCATTCTCGGTGGTTATCTTGCAGATCGATTTCTAGGTTTTCAAAAAGCCATATTAATTGGCGGATTACTATCGGTTTTAGGCTATTTAATTACCGCCATACCTAACGAAAGTGTATTTTTTATAGGACTGAGTATTCTGATTGGCGCCAACGGCTTATTTAAACCCAATGTTTCCGCGATTGTCGGTGATTTGTATGAAATAGGTGATCCACGTCGTGATGGTGGCTTTACCCTTTTTTACATGGGAATAAATATCGGCGCTTTAATTCCTCCACTTATTGCAGGCGTGTTGGTTATTCACTATGGATGGCATGTAGGATTTCTATTGGCGGCACTGGGGATGATTATTGGTTTTGTTACGTTTTCAGTTGGAAGAAAGCGATTAAATTTGGCTGGCAAAGTTCCAGAGTACAGTTTGGCAGTCAAGGGTAATCCATTCAGATGGTGGTTTGAAGGGTTATTTTATTTGGGTTTTATTGTCGTCACCGGGCTATGTTTTTGTGCATTTCATTATCCTCAATTAACGACCACGATTGTTGAAGTAGGTGCAGTGATTCTTGGCATTGTATTGATGATTTTTATTTTTAAAGAATCGCAGGTCAATCGCAAAAAAATGTTTGCTTGCTTAATATTAACAGCCATCTCGGTGGGTTTCTGGGCTTTGTATAATCAAACGTTTACTTCATTGACTCTATTCGCTGACCGTAATATGGAGCAGCATTTCTTCGGTATACCATTGAATGCGTCCACTATGCAGTTTTTCAACCCGCTTTATATCATTTTATTAAGCCCCTTATTAAGTGGCATGTGGGTCAGCTTAAGTAGAAAAAAAGCAAATCCATCTATCCCCATGAAGTTTACCTTGGGGGTGTTGTTTATGAGCCTAGGATTTTTAATTTTACCCGTGGGTATTCACTTTTTTCAAAGTAATGGATTCATCCCTTCTGGATGGTTAGCAGCCAGTTATTTATTGCAGACAATAGGAGAATTATTATTGTCGCCTGTGGGGCTATCTATGATCACCTTACTCATTCCTAAACATTTAGTTGGAATGATGATGGGGGTTTGGTTTTTTGCTCAAGCCGCTTCTTTTGCGCTGGGCGGAACCTTTGCTAACTTTGCAGCGATCTCTGAAAAACTTTCGCCACTGCAATCGTTACCGGTTTATGATCATGCATTTTTATGGTTTGGCTTTCTTTCTGCCATTCTAGCCGTGGTGAGTTTTGCCTTGGTACCATTTTTACGCCGCTTAATACGCAACTCCCACTGAGTAAGTGAGAGTTGCTCTGTTCTTATGCTGTGCTCGGCAAAGCCGATGCTCGCAATGAAGGGGGAGCGCTTCGCGCAGCTCCCCCTTGCGATCCCCCATGGCGTAGGGTGCCCGGAGGGCGGGCGGGTGAGGGATCAAATAGCTGATTCAATTTCTGATTTTAATGCTTGCAGAAGTATTTGAGTCATAGAATTTTCCTTAGGATGATATCTAGTTTTTTCAATTTGAGTGACCGCTTGTATTTCACGCAAGCTGTTTGATAAAAAAACTTCATCGGCGTTATGCAGGGTCTGAAGTGAAATTTGGCCTTCATAAGTTTTTATCGATAACCTGTTAGCGACCATCACAATCTGATCGCGTGTCACTCCAGGCAACGCACCTTCAGTAATGGCAGGCGTATAAAGTTGATCATTTTTCACTAAAAAAATATTAGCACTGCTGGCACAGCAAACTCTACCTTGGGTGTTCATTATAAGTGCATCATCAAAACCTTTAGATTGTGCTTGATGTAAAGCGGCAACCTGATCAAGATAATTTAAACTTTTAAAACTTGCGAGTGGTGAAAATTCGTTACGCATATAAGGGGTTAAAGTTAATCTGTACAAATTTGGTGCCGTTATGGAAACAGGAAAAACCGTAATCAAAACTGTCGGAGTAGGAGAGGTTGGAGCCGCCAAACCACGCTCGCCAGGACCGCGAGTTATAGTGATACGGCTGCCACTGGGCTTATCTTGGAGATGATTGATACGTAATAATTCATAAATCGAATAAGCCCATTCAGATTTGCTCAAAGGCAAAATAATGTTTAATTGGTTTGCGCCTGCATTCAAGCGCTGCCAATGTTGATTGATGCCAAAAGCGCGTCCGTTATAGCAACGTACAGTTTCAAATAAACCGTCAGCTAGCAATAAACCGCGATCATGGCAGGAAATATAAACCAGAGATTCGGCAATAAATTTGCCATTTTGATAACAGATTTTCATGTCGACCAAATCTCACATATAAGAAAGAATAATCCGTGTAGGAAAATCTAGTAAAACCCTTATGGTTAAAAACCCAAATCACAATCTGAAATTGCTGTAATTTTCACCAATTCTGCGTTTAAGACGCTGATATTATTTGAGTTTTTATTTGTCGCAGAGGCGGGGCATATTTTTGTTGCCTCACCATCCCTACAAAGGATTTGAGAATCTGCTAAATTATCACTCATACAAAACCTCAGTTTCATGGACGGGGATTGAGGGATACTGATCCAAGGACTGGATTATAGGTCAAGGATGGCCTAAAACAAAGGGGTAGCATTAAAACTGCTGCCCCTTTTCTATTTCTAATTAATAGTAATAACCACGTCGATAATATCGTCCTGATCCGTAGTAATAAGGTGAGGAGTAGTAACCATAGCTCACGGCTGGATAAGTTGTATAACCATACCCATAACTTGAATAATAGCCGTCATAACCGGTGTCAAAAACACAGCTACTTAACAATGCTGTTCCGACAAATGCTATTGCAATTGTGCCTGCCTTTACTAGATTTTGTTTAATTTTCATATCTTTCTCCATTTATGTACTTAATAACATCTATTAATAGTATAGCACATCCAGAACAAAGGTAAGCTTTTGAAAATAAAAGGATTAATTTATATGCGGGCGGGTTGCAAACGTTGCGCATACCGATCAATTTGTGAAAAGGCAATTTTGTTAGGCAATCTGCTCAAAGGGAAAAAAGCCGCTTCGCAGACATCATCGCCGGCACTTAAGGTACCAGCGGCTTCTCGAGCTAAAAAAACAGCCATATTAACCGGTTTAAGCATATTAACGTCATTATAAACTAGATCAAAAAGCTCCAAATGACCCACCGTGAGTCCAGTTTCCTCGTGCATTTCACGTCGTGCAGCTTCTTCGGGGCTTTCGTCGATTTCTTGAAATCCTGCTGGTAAGGCCCAATAACCCTTTTTAGGCTCTTCGGACCGCTTGACCAACAGCAGTTTATTCTCTTTTACCAATAATACCCCTGCGGCCGGGCTTGGATTTTGATAAGCAATATTCCCACAAACATCACAGACTAGGCGATTTCGCCCTTCTAAGAAACGAATGTGCATGGCTATACCACATAAAGAGCAATGCTGAGGCCTAGGATTTTTCATAAGTACATATTGTACATTACTTAACTTAAAGAATGCTTAAATAGACAGAATGGTGTCCATTTTACGCAAGATTTGAATCCATCATGTTCTTCAATATTTAATCTCTATTATTTAAACATTATGTAATATGCCTAAATTTTAATAAGGAACAGCACTAGAATTGAACCAATATCTTATTGCGTAACCGATCACAAGCCTGTATAATTCGCCCCGCATCCGTAAATTCGCAGCAGCAGATGATAAAGAAATGACTGTTTCTCCTCGACAGATCGCTTTCCAATTAGTAGCATTGCAAGCGTTGGTAGCAGTTGTTGTCGCTGGAGCCTGGTTTATAGCCGGATGGATTGCTGGAGTGTCAGCTTTATTGGGAGGCTTGGCAGCCACTTTGCCAAATCTCTATTTTGCGGCGCGTTTTTTCGTGGCAATGCATGCTCGACAGGCAAGTCGTATCCTCAAAGCTTTTTATTGGGGTGAATTAACTAAGCTGCTGTTTAGCGCTTTTTTAGTGGTTAGCATCTCCAGATTATGGCCAAATTTGGCTATACTACCTTTTTTTAGTGACTTTGTGGCTGTTTACCTAGCTATTTGGTTGACGCCTTTAGTAATGAGAAAGTAAAAAATAATGAGTGAAAAAGCATTAACCGCCGCTGATTATATTCAGCACCATTTGACTCACTGGCAGATCAATGTGAAAACAGGGGTCGTTGGCCCTGATCATGGTTTTTGGGTGTTGAATCTGGATACCATGCTGGTTTCTATTGTCCTAGGGGTATTATGCTTGGCATTTTTCTATTTTATCGCCCGCAGAATGCACAATGAAGTGCCTGGCAAGGGGCAAAACCTCGTGGAACTCGCCATAGAATCTATAGATGGTTTAGTAAAAGAATCTTTCCATGGCAAAACTCAGCTGGTTGGCCCTTTGGCGCTAACCATTTTTATCTGGGTGTTTTTAATGAATTTTATGGACTTATTGCCCGTTGACTTAGTGCCGCGGTTTATGGGATCGGTAGGCGCGGATCATTTTAAAGCGGTACCAACGACCGATCCCATGTTAACGTTCGCATTATCGATTACGGTGTTTATATTAATTTTATTTTATAACGCCAAAGCCAAAGGCTTGGGCGGCTGGGGTAAAGAAATTTTATCGCGCCCCTTTGGGTGGTGGTTGCTCCCCGTTAATGTAATATTTCGCTTAATAGACGATTTCGTTAAACCACTCTCATTATCATTGCGTTTGTTTGGAAACTTATTTGCTGGTGAATTAATTTTCTTATTGGTTGCATTGATGCCCTGGTGGATGCAATGGCCACTCGGTTCAGTTTGGACGATTTTCCATATTTTAATTATCACCATTCAAGCATTTATTTTTATGATACTGACTATTGTTTACTTAAATATGGCGCAGGAAACTCACTAATTTTTTAACCAGAGGAGATAGATACTATGGCAGATGTTTCACAATATCTTGAAGTAGCCCGAGTTGTGGCTAATGTACAAGGTTTAACGGCGGTTGCTGCGGCATTGCTGATCGGCTTGTCCGCTTTGGGGACGGCGATCGGTTTCGGGGTGTTGGGTGGCAAGTTTTTAGAAGGCGTGGCCCGTCAACCCGAACTGACAGGCATGTTAATGGGGCGCATGTTTTTAATGGCCGCTTTAGTCGACGCGTTTGCGGCGATCGGTATTGCAATGGGATTATATATGATTTTCGCCAAAAACCCGTTCCTGAGTGTAGTCTACGGGCATTTAACTAAAGTGATTGGTGGTACCTAACCATGGATATGAATTTAACGTTACTTGGTCAGATGATCACGTTTGCCATCTTTGTCTGGTTTACGATGAAATTTGTCTGGCCACCCATTGTCAAAGCCATGAAAGACCGCCAGGACAAAATCTCGGCGGGCTTAGCTGCGGCTGAACAAGGTGAGCAAGCATTACAGGTTGCAAAACATGAGATTGCTGAGCAACTGAAAGAAGCCAAAAATGAGGGGGCTAAAATTTTAGAGCAAGCCCATCAACGTTCAGTGCATATTATTGAAGAAGCAAAGGCTCAAGCTCGCGAGGAAGGAGAGCGCTTGCTACAACTGGCTCAAGAAGAAATAAAACGCGAATATAATCAAGCTCGCGCTGACCTTGTTAAACAGATCGCTCATATTGCAGTGATTGGCGCCGAAAAAATTCTGGGTCACGAAGTAGACAAAGCTAGCAATGATCGCCTAATTGATGACTTAATGATTAAACTGGATGCGCAAAACTCTAAGACACACTCTGGATAACAAAAATGGCGGAAAATTTAACAATTGCCAGGCCTTATGCTAAAGCCATATTTGAATTGGCGAATGCGGAGCATTGCGTTGAGGAGTGGGAACAAATCTTGCAACTCTTGGCGGATGTGGCCAATGATCCACACGCTCGTGCTTTGTTTGATAATCCCGAGATAAAGAATGAGCAATTGCAGAATTTATTTGATCAAATTATTGAAGAGGCTTTGCCGAAACTGCCAAAGACCCGCAATAAAGAAATTAAAAACTTATTGGCATTATTGATGGCTGACAAACGCACCGCCGTTTTACCGAGCATTTTTCAGCGCTATCAACAACTTTTGATTGCACAGCGTCAGTTAAAAGAAGTGACTGTCACCTCAGCTTATGCTTTGGACGACCGTCGGAAAACCGGAATGACAGAAACATTAACACGCTACTTAAACTCTAAGGTTGTGGTGGATTTTCGTGAAGATCCAAATTTGATTGGCGGTGTCATTATCCGTATGGGCAATTGGGTTATGGATGGTTCTATTAAAGGTAAGCTGCAACGTTTGGGTGATAATTTACAAGGATGAAACGGCATATGTCATCTCATGCAAGATGTCATCCCGCCGCTACTAAGTCTGTCATCCCGCGGGATGACACGCTTGCGCGGGATGACAGACTTGGCAGCCGCGGATGACATACTGTGGAAGTGGGGCTTTGTTTACGCCCGCGATTGACAGAATATAAATTTGGGGAGAAAAATATGGCAACACAACAATTGAAAGCAACTGAAATCAGCGATCTGATTAAATCACGTATTGCCCAATTTGATTTGGCCCCCCGTGTTCGTACTGAAGGCACTGTGGTCAATATAAAAGATGGTATCGTGCGCATCTATGGTTTAGATGATGTGATGTTTGGCGAAATGATTGAGTTTCCCAATAATACCTTTGGCTTAGCATTAAATTTGGAGCGTGACTCTGTTGGTGCAGTCGTGATGGGGGAATACGAGCATTTGCAAGAAGGCATGACGGCCCGCTGCACTGGCCGAATTTTACAGGTGCCAGTGGGCGAAGCATTATTAGGTCGGGTTGTTAACGCATTGGGTGAGCCGATTGACGGCAAAGGTCCTATAGAAGCTGCCGAGATGTCACCTATCGAAAAGGTGGCGCCTGGGGTGATTCATCGCCAATCCGTTAATCAACCGATGCAAACTGGTATTAAATCGATCGACGCCATGGTGCCCATCGGCCGTGGACAACGTGAACTGATTATTGGTGATCGTCAAACCGGAAAAACCGCAATTGCAATCGATGCCATTATCAATCAGAAAAATACCGGAGTGAAATGCATTTACGTGGCTATAGGCCAAAAAGCCTCTTCAATTGCCGGCGTGGTTCGTAAATTAGAAGAGCATGATGCGATGGCGCACACCATCATCGTTGCAGCCAGTGCTGCAGATTCCGCTGCTATGCAGTATATTTCTCCTTATTCTGGCTGTTCTATGGGTGAATATTTCCGCGATAAAGGCGAAGATGCGCTCATTGTATTTGACGATTTAACTAAACAAGCATGGGCTTATCGACAAGTTTCGTTATTGCTGCGTCGTCCACCCGGAAGAGAGGCATACCCTGGAGACGTATTTTATTTACATTCGCGTTTATTAGAACGGGCTGCTCGCGTCAGCGCCAGCTATGTTGAACAACTGACTGAAGGTAAAGTCAAAGGCAAAACGGGCTCATTGACTGCACTGCCAATCATTGAAACCCAAGCGGGAGATGTCTCGGCATTTGTTCCCACCAATGTCATTTCTATTACTGACGGCCAAATATTTTTAGACGTTAACTTATTTAATGCCGGCATTCGTCCAGCGATCAATTCAGGTTTATCGGTATCTCGTGTGGGCGGCGCCGCGCAAACGCATATTATTAAAAAATTAGCCGGCACCATTCGTTTGGCCTTGGCACAATTCCGCGAATTAGAAGCTTTTGCGCAGTTTGCTTCAGATTTAGATGAAGCGACCCGTAAACAATTGGAGCGTGGCCAAAGATTAATGGAAATCTTAAAGCAGAAGCAATATGAACCTCTCAGTGTGGCGGAAATTGCTTTTAGCTGGTTTGTTGGTGAAAAAGGCTATTTAGACGATGTAGAACTAAAAAAAGTGAGAGCTTTTAATGAAGCATTATTGAGTTATTTACATGATCAATATCAAGATTTGCTCGATGAAATCAATGCTAAACCGGAGTTAAATGATCAAATCTCAGCAAAAATGCGTGCGGCGGTAGAACAATTCAAAAATACACAGGCTTATTAAGCAATGGCGCAAACAAGAGAAATACGCGGACAAATTGTCAGTATTAAAAACACCCAGAAAATAACTCGGGCTATGGAGCTAGTAGCTGCCAGTAAAATGCGTAAAGCCCAAGAACGTATGGCAACTTCACGACCTTATGCCACTAAGATTCGTCAAGTCATTCGCCATGTAGCGCAAAGTAGCAGTGAGTATCATCATCCCTACTTAGAGGCACGCAAACATATTGAACGCATCGGCTACATTGTCGTCACCAGTGACCGTGGTTTGTGTGGTGGACTCAATATTAATTTATTTCGTAGTCTTCTAAAGTTTATGCAAGAGCATCAATTGAAAGGGGTGCAGCAAGACTTATGCTTGATTGGTCGCAAAGGAAAATTGTTTTTTAAACGCCATTCTCAAGAAATATTAGGCGTAACCGAAAATTTGGGTGATCAACCAGCGGTGCAGGATTTAGTTGGTGTGGTCAAGGTGATGCTGGATCAATATGATCAAGGCAAAATTGATGCGGTTTATCTGAGTTATAATGAATTCGTCAATACTATGACTCAAAAGCCAATCATTCGTCAGTTATTGCCTCTGACTGAAACTGAGGGCGCGGGGATAGACAACCAAACAAAAGCAGGTCGATGGGATTATATTTATGAACCAGATTCCGCTAAAGAATTATTGGATAAACTGTTAGTACGATACATTGAGTCACAGGTTTATCAAGCCGTCATCGAAAATATAGCTTGTTTTCAGTCCGCGCAGATGGTGGCAATGAAAAGCGCGACCGAAAATGCAGGGGAGCTCATTAAAGAACTGCAAATGATTTATAATAAAGCACGTCAAGCCAGCATTACACAAGAAATAGCAGAGATAGTGGGCGGTGCAGCAGCTATTGAATAATCAAATTTGATTTTATTTGAGGAAATAGAAATGAGTACTAAACAGACAGCAACTGGCAAGGTGGTAGAAATCATTGGTGCGGTGGTTGACGTAGAATTTGGTCGTGATTCAGTGCCAAAGATCTATGATGCGTTACGCATTGATTCGCACCATATCACTTTAGAAGTGCAACAGCAATTAGGTGATGGCATTGTGCGTTGTATCGCACTAGGAACCACCGAAGGTCTAAAACGCAATTTAGAAGCAGTCAATACCGGTAAGCCCATTTCAGTACCCGTGGGTGAAAAAACTTTAGGCAGAATTATGAATGTCTTAGGTGAACCTATTGACGAAGCGGGCCCCATTGAGTCGAATGTTTTGAAATCAATCCATCGCAAACCGCCATCGTTTGTGGAGCAAGCTGGAAGTACCGAGCTTTTAGAAACTGGAGTCAAAGTGATTGATTTGCTTTGCCCCTTTGCTAAAGGCGGCAAAGTAGGTCTGTTCGGCGGCGCCGGCGTCGGTAAAACTGTTAATATGATGGAATTGATCCGTAATATTGCTATCGAACACAGTGGTTACTCAGTGTTTGCTGGAGTGGGTGAACGTACTCGAGAAGGCAATGATTTCTACCATGAAATGAAAGAATCTAAAGTGTTAGATAAAGTTTCATTGGTTTATGGTCAAATGAATGAGCCACCTGGCAATCGTTTACGAGTGGCATTGACTGGCTTAACAATTGCCGAGAACTTCCGCGATGAAGGCCGAGACGTGCTTTTGTTTATTGATAATATTTATCGATTTACCTTGGCAGGAGTAGAAGTGTCTGCATTGTTAGGACGTATGCCGTCGGCGGTAGGGTATCAACCGACTTTGGCCGAAGAAATGGGTCAATTGCAAGAACGAATTACCTCAACGAAAACGGGTTCCATTACTTCTATCCAAGCGGTTTATGTTCCTGCGGATGACTTAACTGATCCTTCTCCAGCGACGACTTTTGCCCATTTGGACGCGACCGTGGTATTGTCAAGGCAAATTGCCGAACGAGGAATCTATCCCGCTATTGATCCACTGGACTCGACAAGTCGTCAATTAGATCCACTGGTGATTGGTGAAGAACATTATCAAGTTGCGCGTGGCGTACAACAAACCTTGCAAAGATATAAAGAACTAAAGGACATCATCGCTATTTTAGGTATGGATGAATTATCGGATGATGATAAATTGATAGTCAGACGGGCTCGCAAAATTGAGCGTTTCTTATCACAACCTTTCTTTGTAGCCGAAGTATTCACCGGTCAAGCTGGAAAATATGTTTCGTTGCGCGATACAATTCGTGGATTTAAAGGCATCATTCAAGGTGACTACGATCATTTACCAGAGCAAGCATTTTATATGGTAGGCTCAATTGAAGAGGTCATAGAAAAAGCTAAAAGCATAACTTAAGCTCACTATCACAAAATTCTCCCACCAGGAGGGATAATGAAATTAGACATTGTCAGTGCCGAAAAAGCCTTGTTTCATGGCACAGTTAAATTTTTATCAATTACCGGTAGCGTCGGCGAGTTAGGAATACATCCAGGCCACACCGCATTACTCACGGCGTTAAAACCAGGTCAAGTTCGTGCGGAATTAACTGAAGGTCGTGAAGAGATATTCTATATTTCTGGTGGGATGCTTGAAGTTCAACCTGACGTGGCCACTATTTTAGCAGATACAGCTGTGCGTGCCGCAGATTTGGATGAGGCTGCTGCACAAGCAGCAATGTCCCATGCCGAGAAAACCTTAAGCGAGCGTAAAGCCGGCGTCGAATATTCCACGGCATTGACAGAATTAGCCGAGGCGGCGGCACAATTACGCGCGATACAAATGCTACGTAAACATCATCGAACTTAGCCCCCAAGGATGGAGATTGTATGGGTTTAAAGGTCATTATTTTAGCCGCGGGAAAAGGTCAGCGGATGATCTCCGACCTCCCAAAAGTTTTGCACCCATTAGGAGGCAAGCCTCTATTAGAGCATGTTATACACACTGCCAAACAATTATCCCCTGAAGCAGTTTATGTTGTTTATGGTAATGGTGGGAGCATTGTTTCAAAGATCCTGGAACATTTACCCGTACAATGGGTCGAACAATCACAATTATTAGGCACGGGCCATGCCGTATTACAAGCCTTACCCCATTGCGATGACAACGATCGAGTATTGATTTTATATGGTGACGTACCACTCATTTCATTGGCTTCTTTAAATGATCTTCTGTCGGTAACACCTGCCGACGGTTTAGGATTGATTGTTGCGGAATTGGATGACCCCCAAGGTTTTGGCCGTATCATCCGCGATGGACAAGATCAGGTGGTTGCGATAATTGAACACCGTGATGCCAGCGAACAGCAGCGCAAAATTAAAGAGATAAATACCGGTATTATGGCGACAACCGCTTATCATTTAAAAAAATGGCTGCCAAATTTAAAAAATAGCAACCAACAAAATGAATATTATTTGACAGATATCATTGCTTTAGCAGCTCAACAGCAGATCCCCATTGCCGATACTAAACCCGCTTCAAATTTAGAAACACGCGGGATTAATGACCGTAATGAACTGGCTGTCTTAGAACGCTACTACCAGCGTTTAATAGCGACCCGATTAATGGCTGCGGGTGTGACTATAGCAGATCCGCAACGTCTCGACGTCCGTGGGGAAGTCTCTATCTCTCCCGACGTATTTTTAGATATTAATGTGATTCTTGAAGGTCGGGTGGTCATCGGTAAAAACAGCCGGATCGGCCCTAACGTATTATTAAAAAATGTTGAAATTGGCGAGAACGTTGAAATTTTTGCAAATAGTATCATTGAGGGTGCCGTGATCGACGATCAATGCCAAATTGGCCCTTTTGCCAGAGTTCGACCGGACACGGTGATTGAGTCCGGGGTAAGACTAGGCAACTTTATCGAAGTGAAGAAATCATTTATAGGGCAAGAAAGTAAGGCTCATCATTTTGGTTATTTAGGGGACGCAGTGATTGGCAGTCATGTGAATATAGGCGCGGGCACCATTACTTGTAATTATGATGGTAAAAATAAGCATCAAACTCAAATCGCAGATGGCGCATTTATTGGTGCACATAGCGCATTGATTGCGCCAGTAGCCATTGGTAAAAATGCGACTATTGGCGCAGGCTCCACTATCACGCATGATGCGCCAGCTGATGCTTTAACCGTAGCCCGAGTTCGTCAATCGACAGTAAAAGGTTGGAGACGCAGTCATAAAAAGACCACGGCTTGATGAGTCTAACAGCCGCGGGATGACAGCTTAGGATAATTATGGCTATTCCCAGAATTTTTTTTTCAGGTGCTTTGAGTGAAGAACAGTTAATCACCCTCGACGAAGCTAATAGTCGGCATTTATTAAAAGTTTTGCGTTTACGGATCGGCGAATCTTTGCAGTTGTTTAATGGCTTTGGTGGTGAATACCTTGCCATATTAAAAGATACTCACAAACAGCATGCCATTATTAAAGTTAACAAGTATATCGCCACAGAAAATGAATCCCCCTTGAAAATCCATTTAGGGCAAGCCATTAGTCGTGGTGAAAGAATGGATTTCGCTGTGCAAAAATCTGTGGAATTAGGAGTGGACTGCATCACCCCGCTGATAACCGAGCGCTGTGGGGTGCAATTAAGTACCGAAAGAATATCCAATCGATTACAACATTGGCAAAAGGTGGTGATCAGTGCCAGTGAACAATCCGGACGTTGCATCGTTCCTCAAGTCTTCCAGCCATGTGAATTTGCTGATTTCTTAAAACAACCAAAGGGGGAATTATGTTTAATATGTCACCCCTTTACCCCTTCTAAAGCTTTACCCGATTTAATGGGGGTCAGCAAAGTCACCCTGATCATTGGTCCAGAAGGTGGCTTTTCTGAGCAAGAAGTGATCCAAGCGGAAAAAACTGGGTTTCAGAGTTTATTTTTGGGCCCGAGAATTCTGCGTACCGAAACTGCTGCGCTAGCGGCCATCACCCTTTTACAAACCATTGGCGGCGACCTAAATCATGATAGAGTAGGTGATTGAGCGGGCGGATGATTTTGTTGCGGCTCATTATTTTTTAAACCGGTTGTGGTAAAAAAACGGTTAGAACTCAGAGTGTAGACCATCCACGGTGTCAATCACTATCGGGAGCTCGAGTGGTATGTCATCTCGGAAAACGCACCCAAAGTATGTCATCCCGGATAAATGCTGCACATTTTCCGGGATGACATATTATTTTTAAATTAAAAACATACATTTTTTAAATTTAACAAAAACTCATAATTCAGGTTCTATAAGCTCTTGATAATATAAATATTATTTATAAAGATGCTATAATTAGGGTAGGATATAATCAATCTAGAAGGAGGTTATTATGTTAGGCTTAATAGTCATATTTTTTATAGTGGCTTTAATCGCCGCAGCACTCGGTTTTGGGGGAATAGCGGGTGTAGCTCTGGGCTTTGCGCAAGTTTTATTCTATATATTCTTGGTTTTGTTTTTAGTTGCATTGGTATTAGCGCTCGTCAGGGGCGACCGAAGATGGTGGTGGTGGTAAGAATCCGATCACTCCCTCTCCTCAGACCGGAGAGGGAATTGATCTTGACTGTCAAGTAATGACACTCTTTTTATTTAATGGGATACTATAGGCTGTAAAGTTATATACGGAGATAGAGAGTGCCTATGATCCAACTCAAAATGACCATTAACGGTAAAAGTTTTAATGGGGAATCCTCCAGCTTTTCAGTTATTAACCCAGCGACAGAACAATCTATTTGTGAGTGCCCTGCGGCCAGCGCAGAACAAGTCGATGCCGCTGTGAACTCTGCCCGCCATGCTTTTAAAACTTGGAAACAAACCACGCTTGCGCAACGTTGTGAGTTGTTAGGTCAATGTGCGCAGATAATAGATAACCATCGTCAAGAATTAGCCGAATTGCTAACCCGTGAACAAGGAAAACCGTTGGCTGATGCACTCGGAGAAGTCGAGAGCAGCGTAGAAGAATTACGAAATATCGCAAAAATGAACCCACCTGCAGTCATTTTACAAGATGATGCAGAAGCAAAGGTCGAGGTACACCACAAACCCATCGGGGTTGTCGCTGCGATTACCCCATGGAATTATCCAGTGTATATTGCAATCGGCAACTTAGGCATGGCTTTGTTAGCTGGAAATACCCTGGTATTAAAGCCTTCACCTTACACCCCTTTGACTAGCTTACGCATTGGGGAATTGTTACGCGAAGTTGTCCCTGCAGGGGTTATTAATATCATTAGTGGTGGCGATGAGGTCGGAGCGTTATTAACCAAACACCCCGGGATAGATAAAATAACCTTTACCGGCTCAGTGAGTACCGGTAAGAAAATTGCGCAAATAGCTGCTAAACATTTAAAACCAGTGACATTAGAACTAGGTGGTAACGACCCAGCCATTGTCTTAGCTGATGTTGATATTCAGAAAGTTGCCGAACCTATTTTTTGGGGTGCTTTTACTAATACCGGTCAAATTTGCATTGCTATTAAGCGTTTGTATGTTCACGAGAGTATTTTTGAGCCGATAGTGGCTGAATTAAAAAAAATTGCCGAATCGATTAAATTGGGGGACGGCCTAGAAGCAGGTACTCAGATGGGGCCCTTAAATAATGCAGCGCAATTGAAAAAAATTAAATCTTTGGTTGCTGATGCCAAACGTGCTGGCGCCAAAATTATCACGGGCGGCAAAAGTTTGAGACGCCCTGGATATTTCTATCAACCCACGTTAGTTACGCAAATTAAAGAAGGCGTGCGTTTAGTGGATGAAGAGCAGTTTGGCCCAGTATTACCGATCTTAACTTATCGGGATTTGGATGAGGTTATTGATCGCGCGAATGCCACACCCATGGGTTTAGGAGCATCGGTATGGTCAAGTGATTGGCAGCAGGCTGCCATGATCGCCCAGCGCTTAGACAGTGGCACGGCTTGGGTTAACCGAGCATTTACTACGCATCCTGATGCACCGTTTGGCGGGGTTAAAAACTCTGGAATAGGTCGTGAGGGCGGGATATGGGGCTTTTCGAGCGCCACCCATGTGCAAACCCTGAGTGTCGCCAAGAAAATTAAAACCACTTAAAGTAACGACAGGAGAACAATTCTAGTGGATTGTAATAACTCAGGGTATATAAACCAGCAAACGCAGAACGTTCCTATCCACAAGGTGAGTTATTACCATGGATTTTAATTCGGAAGAATTAGTACGCTATAGTCGACATTTTAATCTTTCTCAAATTGGTCAAAAAGGTCAAAAAGCTTTAAAAAACGCTTCAGTTCTCTGCATTGGCGCTGGAGGTTTAGGTTCGCCACTCATGTTATATTTAGCTGCTGCTGGGGTGGGCTGCCTAGGCATCGTTGATAATGACACGATAGAATTATCTAATTTGCATCGGCAAATTCTTTATACCTCAAATGAAATCGGTTTACATAAAACCCATGTCGCTAAAGAAAAATTAGCGGCTATTAATCCAAATATTAACATTCAAATTCACAATGTGCGTTTAATGCCCGAAAATATTTTATCGATTATACAAGATTATGATCTTATTGCGGATGGGACTGATAATTTTGCCACCCGTTATTTAATTAACGATGCCTGTGTGTATTTAAAAAAACCTAATTTTTATGCGAGTATTTATCAATTTGAGGGGCAGTGCTCAGTTTTTAGTGTAAAAGATGGTCCGTGCTATCGTTGTTTGTTTCCAGAACAGCCTCCATCCAGCTTGACAGCCGATTGTAGTCAAGCAGGGGTACTGGGAATTCTTCCTGGCATGATGGGAGTTATCCAAGCAACTGAAATCATTAAATACATTATTAATATCGGTGATCTACTCAAGGGGAGATTGTTAACATTTAATGCCTTATCGATGAGTTTTCGTGAATTAAAATTTGAGCGCCATCCTGACTGTCAAGTATGTCAAGGTAAAAAAACTTTTGGAGATTTTGATTATCAGCCTAGTTGTCATTTATCTGAATTGGAACCTACACAGTTACATCAATGGTTGCAAACGGAGAAAAAAATCTGTTGCTTAGATGTTCGCGAGCCTTTTGAAAGGCAGATCTGTCATTTGGAGGGACCCTTTATTCCGCTAAGTAGTTTACCCAACCGGATAAATGAATTGGATCCTAATCAAGAAATAGTTGTCTACTGCAAATCCGGGACGCGTGGACGCCAGGCTGTTGCCTATATGAAAAGATTTGGCTTTTCTTCAGTTTATAATTTGCAGGGAGGAATAATCGCATGGGCAAAAAAAATAGATAACTCGCTCACCCTTTACTAGTCTGTGTTATACTCATCGCAAGATGGCCAAATTGCATTTCTATTATTCAGCGATGAATGCCGGCAAAAGCACAATTTTGCTGCAGTCAAGTCATAATTACAATGAGCGAGGCATGGATACTTTGCTCTTAGTCCCGAGTATTGATGACCGCTACGGATTAGGAAAAATTACGACCCGTGTCGGATTACAAGCAGCGGCTACGACTATAGAACCTCAAGATGACTTGAATATAATTATTGAAAACCGGTTAAATCAAAATCGCAATATTAAATGTGTGTTCGTGGATGAGGCGCATTTTTTAAGTAAAAACCAAGTGCTTCAATTAGCGCATGTGACTGATGATTTGAACATACCCATATTAACTTATGGACTGCGTAGCGACTTTAAAGGCGAACCTTTTGCCGGCAGTATGTATTTAATGGCTTTAGCAGATATTATTATCGAGATCAAAACGATCTGTCATTGCGGGCGCAAAGCTACCATGAATTTGCGTATTGATCACAATAGAAGAGCTGTCAGAGAAGGCCAACAGGTTGAAATTGGTGGCAACGAACGCTATATCGCCACCTGCCGAAAACATTTTCGCTTAGGAGAAAGTGCAAAAGCTGAGTTATCCATATGAGCCATCACCATGCAGCCCTGGGTATTTTATTAATTATTTTACTGACTGGTTGCGCACCGGTAGCACCGACTCATCCATTAAATATTTGTAAAATTTACTCGCAATACCCCCATTGGTATTGGGCATCTCAGTCTACTTATAAGAAATGGGGTGTACCTTATTCAGTGCAAATGGCCATTATTTATCAAGAATCTCGTTATAACGCGAATGCCAAACCTTCGCGAGAAAAATTATTATGGTTAATACCTTGGAAGCGTCCCACAACCGCCCGCGGTTATGCGCAAGCCACGGACGGCACTTGGCAAAATTATCTAAGGTCCACACGTCAACGGAATGCGGATCGAACAGATTTTGCCGCTGCGAATGATTTTATAGGATGGTATGGATCTCGAGCGGAAAAGAAATTAG
The DNA here is from genome assembly GCA_963818985.1 of uncultured Pseudomonadota bacterium. Lineage (GTDB taxonomy): Bacteria > Pseudomonadota > Gammaproteobacteria > Coxiellales > Coxiellaceae > JAFEDN01. The sequence continues at coordinate 238,570 of CAWFUJ010000007.1, forward strand.
GGATTTCTGCTGATAATGCTTATGATTTGTATTTAGCTTTTCACGATGGCATCAATGGGTATTCACAAAGATCGTATGAGCAAAAGAAATGGTTGAAACAAGTTGCGAGAAAAGTGGAGCGGATCGCTAATATGTATCAAATCCAATTGAACCGTTGCCAAAAATCACTACCAAAAAAACATTGGTGGAATTGAGCTCATCCTTGCTGGTTGGTGATCCTCAAGCAAGGGGTTGAATGGCTGTGAGTTAATAAAGGCGCCTCCCTTTTTTTTCTTCATTGCTTGTAGACTGAAATAAAGGATAACTGTTTCGACGGCGGTAAATTTTTTCAGACTTTCTTTCCTTATCAATTCTGACTTTTTTAGAATCTTGGTCTTTAGAATCTCTCTCCGTTAATAAAAAGCTGAGATCTCGCTGACGAGTCAGCGAAAAGACCCGTTCGAATGCTTGCAAACTTCTTGAGTCTTGCCAAATTGCAAAGACGACTAGGGTAGTTTTTAAATAGTCTAAATAAGCCGGTTCAGAAAAAACTTTTTTAAAACAACCCGCCACTAACTCGGGCGGATTTGCAAAAGCACCACAACCCAGTGCACATAAAACTAATATTTCAAGTCTCTTTGCCTTCGCCTTATTTAAAGCTGACCGTATTGTGGCTTCCGTGTCGGCCGTAAACCTCTTGCTATCAAGACGTCCGAGTGTGAAGTATTCTCCACTATCGGATTCTGGTACCAGTCTTCTTAGATCAATAGCCGCCACGGATATGACACCAAGCAGCGCTATATTGTCAGGCACTACTTCTGCATCTGGATTTTTAACCAGTAAAACGTTTTCCGCATAATGAGCTGCTCCTCTTTTTATTTCATAGCGATCTTTTTCAGGTAATTTTTTAGCGATTTGCTCTATACACACCACTTCTTCAATGTGGCTTTTATAACTCGCTTCGGTCAAGGGTTCAAAAGAATGGAGAAAATTAATGAAAGGGTGATTGCGAGGATGAGTATGGGTACTGATGATGAGATCAAGCCACAGGCTACTCTGACGACAGAATGCTTCTTCCAAGGTTCCCCGACCACGCATAACCGCTCCCCCTGGTGTTATTGCATTACCAGGATTCATGAAGCCCAATTTTCTCTCAGGATATCGAATACTCAGTTTAACTAATACTTTGATTGCATCTTCATCAACGATGGCAAGGAATCCTAAGCCCTCTTTTGCTTCTTCTCTATGCAAATTCTTTTCCAGAATTTTTGCTTTTACAATTTCTTGGTGCTTTAATTTATATTCTTCGAGACTATTAAGAAAAAATTTTCTTATATTCTTAAAAAAATCATTAATAAATGGGAGGTCCTCGAATTTAAAGCGGAATTTATGGAAAGTAGCAATAAATTTAGTTTCGTAATCGGCATCAGGAAAAGTATAATGAGGAAATTTTATTTGAAAAATATCCTTTAGCTCGGCTTTAATTTCTGGTAAAGGGTGCTTGGCTCGGATATATAAATCATATAAAGCAGCACCTCTTCCTAGAGTATTGGCATAATGACAACATCTTTCGACAAATCTTCCTACTTCTATGTGATCTTTAATTACTACCTTGACCAGTTTAGCTTTATTATTAAACGTTTTACCCTTGCTATTTTTGAATTCTAAAAAGTCGGTCTTTTTACCAGCTTCTTTAATGAGTATTGTAAAAGAAATATTAACAAAACCTTCTGTCTGAAGCGCTTCATAGAAATCTTTTGCATAAGCGATGTTACTATAGGGAAAATATATCTCTAACCCCTTGCGTGATAAATTTATACTGGGTATGTTTATACCTTTTTCGGCCTTCGGCTGGGTATTGACTGATTTGCTCTCTTGAATCAAGATAGAGATTGTTGCGCCAATGGCTGCTCTTATACCTGAAATAGAGCTGCTTTTGGTGATGGCTTTTGTGGGTGGGTGAATTCGCATGATTATACTCCAAAGTTAAAATGTTTCTGGTAAAAAATTATAAAAGGAGATAACGATGAGCAGAAAAAGTCCTTTGTGGGGTTTTAGTTCTACTTTAAATAATGAAGAATTTATAAAAACCGTCATAACGTTAGATAACGATTCTTTACGCCAAATCTTACATGGGAAAGAACAAGCCACCAACTTGCGAAGTCTAGCTGATGCTTTTTTAGAAGACAAGCGCGTTGCTGAACATGTCATTGCTACCTTAGAAGATCAAAAGGACTTGCTTACTTTATTTGAATATAAATTACCGCCAGCAGGTGAAATTCCTGTTGCATTTATATTTTTTGCTAAACATACCGGGAGGATTGTCACACAACTCGTAAACAAAATGAATGGTATAATATTAGCCGCTATTTGCCATATAAAATTTACTCGGATGGAGGAAACAGCTGGCCGACAGTTTTTTTATTATCAGGGTCCTCAACAATGTTATGAATTGATCGCTAAACTAAATGACCAATGTTTGTCTGATGTCATGGTAATGAGGGCTAAAGATAAATTTTCTGAAACGCCTGCTGCTCAAGTGTTAAAGAAACTGAATTCCTCCTTGGCTCAAGCTTTAATGGCTCGATTGGATTGTCAAACACTTTCAGCTGCTCTAGCTGGACAAGATTTAGGTTTTTATAACTTTGTTTTTGGCACGCTGGATGCGAAGACTTGTGAGACCTTAATTTATAACCTTGACGCTAAGTTATTAGTCCCCATAGTAAATAAAATCTTTAGCAATGAAAATAGGGATTGGATAGAAAGAACGATATGTAAAGAGACCGCGGAAATTTTAAGAGATTGTCGGGATTCTTTTGAAACTCCTGCGGCATGTATGCGAGATAGTCCTGAAAAATTCATTGCATTTTTACATCGACGTATGCAGACTTGGAAGGGAGCTGACGATACCTTTATTTTGATAAAACTGATCGAAAAAGCTAGACAAGAACCTACAAGTGCAACAGACGATTTTTGGCAAGAGTTAATTACCCAGCTTAATGAAATGACCCAGACCAACCTACGGATTCAACGTGAACAACAATTAGTTGTGAATGTTGTGGATGTGAATAAAGACCAAAAGTATATCCCTCCTTTCCAGTCCACGGAAGCTTACAATTTAGAAGATTTCGTTGATCAGCATCGGATTCAGAAACCGGGAACTGAAGAGGAAAAGCGCTCTAAAAATTCTTCCTCTTTTCTGCCTGCCCCTAAGAAAAATACCAGTATGATTAAAGAAAAAGATAGCACCAACAAAACCCCAACCCAAACCCCTTGCACTCTAGGAGGGGGTACTTCTTGAAACACCTGTGATAAGTTTTACCCTCTCCCGGGTGGGAGGGGGGATATGGCCTGAGCTAAGTCTTGTTGCAAATCTTCGACATCCTCAATGCCAACGGATAAACGAATTAAACCATCGCTAATGCCTAATTGTTCACGGACAGCAACAGGAATGGAGGCATGAGTCATAATGGCCGGATGTTCAATTAAGCTTTCAACTCCGCCTAAACTTTCAGCTAAAGTGAATAAACGGCAGCGTGAAAGGATCTGTTTCGTCTCTTCTAAAGAGCAACGTAATTTTATACTGATCATTCCGCCGAACAAGTCCATTTGTTTTTTTGCCAGCTCGTATTGAGGGTGGCTTTTTAAGCCAGGATAATAAACATGCTCCACTAGCGGATGCGTTTCCAGCCAAGAAGCTAAATATAAGGCATTATACTGGTGACGTTCCATTCGTATCGCCAAAGTTTTCAAACCACGCAATGCCAGAAAACTATCGAAAGGTCCAGCAATAGCGCCAATCGCATTCTGTAAGTAGATAAGCTGTTTAATTAAATTCTCATTGTCACCGACGACCACAACCCCATTAATCACATCTGAATGGCCATTTAAATATTTAGTAGCAGAATGAACGACTATATCAAAACCTAATTCAATGGGTCGTTGGCTGATAGGTGTAGCAAATGTGTTATCTACACAACTGATGAGTCCATGTTGTTTTGCGAGGCGAGCGATTGCAGACAAATCCACAATTTTAAGCAAAGGATTGCTAGGAGTTTCAACCCAAATCATTTTGGTATTAGGTTGAATGGCGTTACTCACTCGATCGAGATCGGTCATATCAACAAAGGAAAAATTTAAACCAGCAGAACGTGCACGCACATTGGCGAATAATCGATAAGTACCGCCATAGACATCATCCATGACTAAGATGTGATCCCCCGGGTTCAGTAATTCTAATACTGTCGCAATGCCGGCCATACCTGAAGCAAATGCGAACCCTCGTTGTCCGGACTCAAGATCGGCGATACATCGTTCATAAGCGAAACGCGTTGGGTTCTGGGTGCGCGAATATTCATAACCTTGATGTTCCCCGGGGCTACGTTGCGCGTAAGTGGAGGTCGCATAAATTGGAGTCATCACCGCCCCAGTTAAAGGATCGGGATGTTGCCCGCCGTGAATAACGCGAGTGCCTAATTTAGCTTTATTTTCTTTATCCATCATTTAGATCCTGTTAACAGTGTTTCCGTCATCCCGCGATCAAGTCGCGGGATGACCGCAACTTGTGCCAAGCGGAGCATAAAATTAAATGAAACCGTGCTCTTTCATCCAAAGGTCATCGGCAAATTTTGATAAATAATTGCGGATGGAATCTGGTAAGATAACTAAGCAGCGCTGATCCGCTTTTAAATGCACTGCAACTTGCAGAGCGGCCCACACTGCACTGCCTGATGAACCACCCACCAGTAATCCCTCTTCTTTAATTAAGCGTCGGGCCATTAAAAAAGAGTCTCGGTCATTTATTTTTATATATCGGTCTACTAAGCTATTATCCAAAACTTTGGGGATAAAATCGTAACCGATTCCCTCCACTAAATATGATTTAATTTCAGCTCCGCCGCCAAGTATGGATCCTATCGGGTCAACGCCAATGATTTCAATATGGGGGTTCACTTCTTTTAAACGTCGCGCTACGCCGGTGATCGTGCCGCCGGTTCCTGCGGACATCACCACCATATCGAGATCTGGTCCCATATCTTCTAAAATTTCATAAGCTGTACCAAAATAATGGGCATTTGGATTGTTGGGATTTGAATATTGATCCAAAATATGGGAATTTGGAATTTCATGGTGTAGAGTCTTTGCCAAGGAAAGATGGCTTTCTGGAGAGTCCCAAGCGGCGTCAGTCGGCGTACGGTATATTTTTGCGCCCAATGCTTCAAGCACCACTTGTTTTTCTTTGCTCATTTTTTCGGGCATAGTAATGATCACTTTGTAACCTTTTACCGCCGCGGCTAGTGCAATACCTATACCCGTATTGCCAGAAGTAGGTTCAATGAGAGTATCTCCTGGTTTGATGAGGCCATCTTTTTCGGCTTGCTCAACCATATAATAGCCAATTCGGTCTTTTACTGATCCGCCTGGATTGAGAAACTCACATTTAACATAAAGCTGGCAAGGTAATTCCGCACCAATTCTGTTGAGTTTTACGATGGGCGTTTTGCCAATGACCTGAAGGATATTATTGAAAAACATAATTCTCCTCATTATTTACCTCCTCTCCCGGATGGGAGAGGGGAATTAATAAGTAAAGCATTGCTAAAATCGTCTGTCAAATTCCGGGGGTGTGGGACGTTGTATGATTGTAGTAACATATAATTTTATTAGTTGGAGAAAACGACATGCAAGCAAAAGATATTAATCAATGTGTGCAGCAAATTTTATCTGCATTACCGCCTGGTTTGCAAAATCTACCGCAAAATATGCAAGAACATTTACGTACTGCGATTCTTAGCACTTTTAATAAATTAGATTTAGTAACCCGTGAAGAATTTGATGCGCAAGTAGGGGTTTTATTAAAAACTCGCAATAAGTTAGAGCAATTAGAAAAAAAGATAAAAGAATTGGAGGCATTATTGGCTGAGAAGTAAGTAGAGCAGACAGAGCTAACGATGAATTTAGCCGTTGTTTATAGCCGAGCCAGCGTCGGAATTAAAGCACCGCCAGTTACTATTGAAGTGCACTTATCTAAGGGGCTGCCAGGATTGAGCATCGTCGGTCTTCCTGAAACCGCAGTCAAAGAAAGTCGACATCGAGTTCGTAGTGCAATTGTGAATAGCGGCTTCGAGTTTCCGGTTCGGCGTATTACTGTCAATTTGGCCCCGGCAGATCTACCCAAAGAAGGAGGTCGTTTTGACCTACCCATCGCCCTGGGCATCCTGGCTGCGTCTGGGCAAATTCCAAAAAATATTCTGCAAGAGTACGAATTCGCCGGTGAATTAGCTTTGTCAGGTGAAGTTCGTCCTTGCCGAGGCGTGCTCTCTTTTGCTATGGCTACTCGCGCTCAACAAAGGAAATTGATGATTCCCTCGGCCAATGTAGCGGAAGCATCTAGGGTAGGCGATTTTCCAATTTATGCAGTAGAGAATCTGCAAGAGGTGTGTGCTCATTTGACTGGCTGTCAACTTTTATTACCTCACTCACCTTCTGAGCAAAAAACAAGTGCGTTGTACCCGGATTTATCTGAAGTTCAAGGTCAAGCACATGGCCGCCGGGCTTTGGAAATTGCTGCTGCGGGCGGTCATAGTTTGCTAATGGTAGGTCCTCCTGGAGCGGGCAAGACGATGCTGGCCACGCGATTGCCGGGGATTTTGCCGCCTATCAATGATGCCGAAGCGTTAGAGGTGGCAGCAGTTTATTCATTGTGCCGAAATGGATTTGATTATCGCCATTGGCAGCTTCGACCTTTTCGTAAGCCACATCATACCGCCTCAGGTGTCGCTATGGTGGGAGGAAGTAGCCCTCCCTATCCTGGCGAAATTTCGCTAGCTCACCATGGCGTGCTGTTCTTAGATGAACTGCCTGAATTTGGCCGTGCCGTTTTAGAAACACTCCGTGAACCGTTAGAGGCAGGGGTTGTGACAATTTCTCGTGCTTCTCACCAAGTTGAATTTCCTGCAAATTTTCAATTTATTGCCGCTATGAATCCGTGTCCCTGCGGATATCTGGGAGATGTTAAAGGCCATTGTCATTGCACTGCTGAGCAAGTACAGCGTTACCAACACAAAATTTCCGGCCCATTGTTAGATCGAATTGATATGCATCTTGCGCTCAGCGCTTTACCTTCGAGTGTATTGCTTAATAAAACAGGTGTGAATAATGAGTCCAGCGATCTTGTACAGCGTCGGGTTTGTTTAGCTCGAAAACGGCAAATGCAAAGACAAAATAAAATTAATACGGCTTTAACAGGAGAAGAAATAACCCAGCATTGTGCTTTAGATGCTAACACTCAAGTAATATTAGCTCAGACTATAGAGGCATTAAATTTATCTGCTCGTGCTTATCATCGAATTTTAAAGCTAGCTCGAACGATTGCCGATTTAGCCGCCAGCCATGCCATTACTCAGCAACATATACAAGAAGCAATCAATTATCGACGTTTGACTTCCAATTTGTTATAGTATATTCAATTGTACATAATCATCAATGAAGGAGCGTTTATGGTTGAAGAACTACCTGTAGTGGACCTAGAGTTAGGAGCAAAAATCTTAGATGGAGACGAGTACCAAGCAAAGGACATGATCAAAAAGCTAATATCAACTTTGCCTCATGACCTTAAAGAATTGCAAAATGCTTATACCCTTCAAGACAGTAAAAAACTGGCCGATATCGCTCACTACCTCTATGGAGGGGCTTGCTATTGCGGTACCCCGCGCTTTAAAGCTGCAGCAAAAGCATTAGAAGTAAAGGCTAAAACCGCCCAGTCTGTTGACGAAATACAGCTGGTTTATATACATCTTTGTGAAGAAATTGAAGCCCTAATAGAGTATCGCTGCCATTTATAATGTTCCCTCTCCCTGGCGGGGTGGGAGAGGGGATAAAAAGCGGGGGCCTGAATGTATTTATTGGGTTATAGTGGGTTAATTAATAGGACTCTAAACGGAGGCTTTAGCAGTGCTGCGGCCTTATTGCGAGACGGAATTATAATCGCCGCCTGTGAAGAAGGTCGATTCTCCACTGTTAAAGATACCCAACAGTTCCCTTTTCAATCCATTCAGTTTTGTCTTGATAGGGCAAAAATTAAGATGCCTGATGTTCAATATATCTGTCATGGATATGATTATTCAGCCTATCAAAATTTTTTTCAGCAAAATAAATATTCACGGGCCCATTATCAGACAATTTATGCCCCCAGTGCGCAGATTGCCAGGCTTCAAACCTATTGGACAGAATTGGAAGTGGAAAAATTGTTTGTCCCGGTAGAGCATCATCGGGCCCATGCAGCCAGTGTTTTTTATCCAAGTAGATATAAGCAGGCGTTAGTGTTGGTGGCTGACCGAATTGGCGAAACCAATAGCATTTCTTTATTTTATGGCAAAGACAATCGCCTGCAATTATTAAAAAGTTATGATTGCTGTAGTTCAGTGGGAATGTTGTATGCCATCGTCAGTGACCATCTTGGTTTTACTGACGAAGAAAATAAAGTCATGGCCTTAGCTGCCTATGGCGATCCACAACGTTTTGCTGATTTTTTTCATGAATGTATTTTGCTAGAACCCGAAGGCAAAATTAGCATTCGAGGGTTTTTGAAAAATGCATTTCTAGATCGAGAAAATGATCATCACTTTCGTCAATGGTTGACTGAAAATGCCATCCCACCTCGTGGTCCTAATGAACCTTTAAAACAGCAGCATGAAGATTTGGCAGCTGGTTTACAACATGCTTTGAATAGAGCGATGTTACATTTATTAATTTATTGGCGTAAAAAAACCGGTTTAAAAAAACTCTGTTATGCCGGTGGCGTAGCGATGAATAGTGTGACCAACGGTTATATATATCGAAGTAGGCTATTTGATAATATTTATATCCATTCCGCCGCTGATAATGCCGGCAATGCATGCGGAGCTGCGTTATATCTTTATCATCATCAGTTGAAGCATAAAACTTTGCAAAGATCTTCTTTATTACCTTTTTTTGGACCGGAAATGGAAGTTAACCAAAAATCTTTTGTAGAAAATAAAGAAGTTATGCTGCGAAAAAAGATTGCTTATCAAACTTTAAGCGCTGAGCATATGCTGGTTCAAGCAGCAGAATTATTGGCGGAAGGTAAAATTATTGCCTGGGTACAAGGGAAGATAGAGTTTGGTCAAAAGGCATTAGGCAATCGCAGTATTTTAGCAGACCCACGTAATGGTCAAATACGCGAGAAAATAAATCGAATAGTTAAAAAAAGTGAGAATTTTTGTTTTTATCCGGCATCGGTACAACAGGAAAAAGCACATTTATTTTTTGACATGGATGAAAAAGAAGAATTTCCTTGCATGATGTTTACTATTCCAGTCAAAGAACTTTATCGAAAAAAACTTCCAGCCATTACCCAAGTGAATGGGATGGCTGAAGTACAAACTGTCGATAAAAATCAGCATACTTATTTTTGGCGATTATTAGATAAATTTGAACAAATTACCGGTTCGCCAATTTTATTAAATGCTCCTTTCCATATCAGTCATCAACCTATTTGTTCGATTAATGAAGCCATAGACAATTTAGTGATGAATTTAGATATGGATGGATTATTTATTGAAAACCATTTTTTTTATAGAACTAAAGAAAAAGAACCGATCAAATATGATCATGCGGAACCTCCCATGCTTGCTAACGTCCATAACATGTAAAATAATCTAAAAATTCCCCTCCTTATTTCCTCGCAGCAGCGCGTTCAACTAAAAAACTGACTAAAGCTGGGAACGGCATTCCCATTGCGTTTGCTGCATCAGGAAATAAGCTAGTTGGCGTCATCCCAGGAATGGTATTGACCTCTAACAAAATAGGTTCACCGCTTTTTGGTACCACAAAATCAGCTCGAGACAAATCACGACAGCCTAAAACTTGATGGGCTAAAACAGCCACCTCTTGAACACGCTGATATTGGTCTTCGGGCAATGGTGCAGGAATAATGTGCTCACTTAAACCGGGGGTATAACGGTGCTCGTAGTCATACCAAGTATCCTTTGGGGTAATAATTTCAATCACTGGTAAAGCTTCAGCCCGATGACGTTCTAAAATCGCCACCGTAATTTCTGCACCAAAAATTCTTTCCTCTACTAAGGTTCGATCGCCATAATCAAAGGCCAACTCAAGACCTTTTTTGATGGTCGATAAATCCTCAGCGAAACTGACGCCTAAGCCTGAACCTTGGCTGGCCGGTTTGATGACGACTTTTGATCCAAGTGTTGTTAAAATGCGCTGTGCTGCCGCTTGTAAATCTTGATGTTTATCAACTATTACCTCGTTAGCGATTGGCAAGCCGTTTATCCTGAACATTTGTTTCGCAAGCACTTTATCCATGGCCAGTACATTTGCTTCAACCGCGCTGCCGACATAAGCAAATCCGCAAATAGTGAGTAATCCTTGTAAAATACCATCCTCTCCCCACTTGCCGTGCACTGCGGGAAAAACCACATCTGGATTAATTTTACGTAAAGTGCGATCGATTTCTTGATCAAGTTCAATCAAGTGCACTTGTTTATAATTTTCAAGCAGGGCTTTAGCGATGCCGCGAGCAGTTGACCGTGACACTTCTGCTTCAGGAGAAGGGCCGCCGCAAACAACGGCAATGCAGAGTTGAGGATGGATATCCATAGTACAAATATTTCCAATAATAAAACAATTTTCGTAGAAATTCCCTAAATGCTAGCATGCTGATATGATAATACACAAGCGCGCCCGTAGCTCAGATGGATAGAGCGTCGGCCTCCGAAGCCGAAGGCCACAGGTTCGAATCCTGTCGGGCGCATGTTTACTTCCCGCGTTTTCTCGCCGCACTTTGACAAATATATGCTATTTTTATAGAGGGCGCTGAGGTGATTTAGGTTGAGGATATTTCAGTGATTAAAATTGTACTCATTGATGACCATGAGCTTGTGCGCTCTGGATTGCGCAATATGTTAGAGGCTGACACCTCTATCAAGGTCGTGGGCGAAACAGGTGCTGGCGCCGAAGGTGTTCAGATTGTCCAAAATTTAAAACCCGATGTGGTGAGTTTAGATATTCAGTTACCGGATATTTCGGGTTTAGAGGTAACCCACAAATTGTTATCACATGACCGTGGAATTAAAATACTGATCATTTCCGCTGTTTCCCATGACTTATTTCCTTTTCGTTTATTAGAAGCCGGCGCACTGGGATATTTGACTAAAAACGCCCCACAACATGAATTGATTCAAGCGGTTAAATTAGTTTATGCAGGACAACGTTTTGTTAGTCCGGCTATTGCCCAGAAACTAGTGGTATCAAAACTGAAGCCCCAAGCAACTAATCATTTTTCTGATCTGTCAGACCGTGAGATGGAAGTAATGAGTATGGTGATACGTGGTTTTTCAGTGAAAAAAATTGCGCAAAAATTGCATGTCAGTACTAGCACTGTCCACAGTTATCGTAGCCGTATTTTTCAAAAACTAAATATTAAAAATGATATGGGACTGATGTTATTGGCCATTAAAGAAGGCATTGTCACTCTGGATGCAATACCCGATCAAACTTAGTTACTTAATTTATCTTCCATCTTTTCATATGGGGCAAATTTAATTACAAAGTTGTTACCAATTTTTTTGTTATTTTTTCGGTGATTAAGCAGAGCTTCAACCTGTTCAAATACTTGGCCCGTGTCAAGTTTTTCACAGTGTGGATTAGCATTCATATAATGGGCAAAGCCAATAAATAAGGCCAGTATCGTGAATATCAGGGCGCGGACTAATCTATTTATTATGCTAACCTTCATCTTTACCTCTCTATGTTTTGCTCCCCTGCGTTCTAATAAATCTCTTTTATGGCCTCTATTTAAACATTTCTAATGAATAAAATATGCCAGGCGACCTAGGTATCTCTTGTACAATATTTGCCACAATTAATTCCGTTATAAATCAAGGGCTTGACTATACGTGATAAAGCGAAAATAAGGGTTTTTTTAAAGATCTAATTATATCCATAGTTGAATCTATTGATATTTTTTTGGAATCTACAAGTATGTTGTACAAATCTTGGAGTTTGATTATGATGCAAATGTCATATAGTCAATTAAGGCAACATTTAAAATTAGCTATTAAAACCGCTGCCAGTAATCATGAGCCGATGGTGATAACCTCTCACGATAAACCTACGGAGCCGCCATATCGATCAAGAACATCGTTTGGTGTATTTTATCCAAGATAAAAATTTAATCATTATAAGCTGTCGCTATCATTATGGAAGCTAAGCTTATTCCTTTGATGTAAATGCCGCAACTAGAATTAATAGGATAGCCGCGGTCCAAGACCACCAAATATCCGGGGTGAAATTTCCCCAATGTCTAAAACTATTCAATGCGGCTACTATAACTAATGTCAGACCAGCGCCAAGTAATAAGCTACGTTTTCTGGCCTTTTTAATACCCTTCTTTTGTTGAATGACCACATGGAAAGGCGATTGCTGACTGAGTTGAAAATGTTGCAGAACTGAATAAAATAGTTTGGGAGTTTTTAAAATTTTTGCTGCCGTTTCATGCCAATCTTCAGTTGCAATTTCAGCTAATTTTTTTAGACTTTTTTGTTCGCGGATCCATCTTTCCATAAACGGTTTGGCGGATTCCCAAATATTAAGTTGCGGATATAGCTGCCGACCCAACCCCTCGATGTTTAAAAGAGTTTTTTGTAACAACATTAATTGTGGTTGTATTTCCATTTTAAATCGTGCAGCAGTAGTAAATAATCGCAATAATAATTGTCCGAAAGAAATTTCATTTAAGGGTCTTTCAAAAATTGGTTCGCACACAGTACGTATGGCTGCTTCAAACAAATCAATTCGAGTATCTGCTGGGATCCAACCCGATTCCACATGCAAAATGGCAACACGCCGATAATTGCGATCAAGAAAAGCTAGTAAATTTTGTGCTAAATAATGCTGATCTGAAGGACTCAAGCTTCCCATAATTCCAAAATCAACAACAATAAATTTAGGATTTTGCGGAAAAGTGGTATCAACAAAGAGATTGCCAGGATGTAAATCAGCATGGAAAAAATTGTCGCGGAACACTTGGGTAAAAAACATTTCCACACCATTTTCAGCGAGTTTTTTTAAGTCGCAATTGAGTTGTTGTAAAACCAATTTATCTGAGATGCGAGTACCATGAATCCGTTCCATGACGATTACATTGGTTCGTACGTAATTCCAATAAGTTTTAGGCACGTACATAGTCGTTGAATCGATAAAATTACGCCGTAATTGTGAAGCATTAGCAGCTTCGCGTTGTAAATCTAATTCATCAAGTAGGGTATATTCAAATTCTGCCACTAATTCAACAGGGCGCAAACGCTTGCCTTGAGTCCATAAAAATTCAGTTAATCGTGCAACCAAATATAAAAGAGCAATATCATGCTTGATTATCGAGGCGATATTGGGACGTAAAATTTTGACAATGACGCTTTCACCGGTGTGAAGTATGGCACTGTGAACTTGAGCAATAGAAGCAGAAGCCAAGGGTGTGTCGTCAAATTGCGAAAATAAAATGTCTATCTTAGCGCCTAGGGCTTGTTCAATGATGTTGCGGGCGATTTGGCTGGGAAAAGGTGGAACTCGGTCTTGTAATCTAGCCAACTCATCGACAACATCTTCCGGTAGTAGATCACGCCGGGTTGAAAGCAATTGGCCAAATTTCACAAAAATGGGGCCTAAAGATTCTAAGGCAAATAGAATCGATTCTCCACGCGAGCGACTTTTTTTGGCTGTCAGTCGCCAAGGATTGAGAAAGGCTAACCAATACACAAAAGCATATCGTGATCCGACCACTTCAGGGGTGAAAGTATACCGCATCAAAATGATGTTGATTTTGAATAAACGAAAAAACTGAGTGATTCTTCTCATATTATGCTCAGATCGATAACTTAGTGTATAATCTCAAACCCATATATATCCCCTCTCCCGGATGGGAGAGGGAATCATGCAATTACTGAATTTAGAATTGTCACCAGCATTTTATGCGGATTAACTATCAATGTCATCATCAACTACATTCGACGTCATCGTCATCGGTGGCGGACACGCGGGGACCGAGGCGGCCTTAGTGTCTGCACGTATGGGCGCTGCTACTTTGTTGCTGACCCATAATATCGAAACTTTGGGCCAAATGTCCTGCAATCCTGCAATAGGCGGCATTGGGAAAAGTCATTTGGTAAAAGAGATTGACGCGCTAGGCGGCGCAATGGCTCAGGCAACGGATGTTGCTGGTATCCATTTTAAAATATTAAATGCCAGTAAAGGACCCGCTGTTCGTGCGACCCGTGCTCAGACCGATCGAATTTTATATAAAGCATCAATCCGGCATGCACTTGAGAATCAACCTAATCTAGTTTTATTTCAGCAGGCCGTCGATGATTTGCTAATTGAAAATGATCGTATCACCGGCGTGATAACGCAGATGGGTTTACAATTTTCTGCTAAAACTGTGATTCTAACGGTAGGCACATTTTTAGGAGGAAAAATTCACATTGGCTTAAATAATTACCAAGGCGGTAGAGCCGGGGACTCCCCAGCTTTAACGCTAGCCAATCGCCTAAGAGAATTACCTTTAAAAGTGGGTCGCTTAAAAACCGGAACTCCGCCGCGAATAGATGGCCGCACGATAGATTACAGTGGTTTACAGCAACAAATGGGTGATACACCGACGCCGGTAATGTCGTTTTTGGGACGAGTTGATCAGCATCCAACCCAAGTGGTTTGTTATATTACCCACACTAATTCGCGTACCCATGAGATTATTGCAGAAGGCATGGCTGAATCGCCTTTATATACCGGCAAAATTGAAGGGGTTGGTCCAAGATACTGTCCTTCCATCGAGGATAAAATTAAGCGTTTTGCTATGCGTGACTCGCATCAAATTTTTTTGGAACCAGAAGGATTAAATACTCACGAAGTATATCCCAATGGAATTTCTACCAGCTTAGCTTTCTCCACCCAGCAAGAATTTGTCCATAGTATCCCCGGCTTAGAAAAGGCGCACATCACTCGCCCAGGTTATGCTATTGAATATGATTTTTTTGATCCACGCGATTTACACGCCACCTTAGAAAATAAATATATAAAAGGCCTATTTTTTGCGGGTCAAATTAATGGGACTACCGGTTATGAAGAAGCGGCTGCCCAAGGGTTGATAGCAGGCATCAATGCAGTATTGCAAGTACAGGGAAAACAACCGTGGATATTGCGTCGTGATCAAGCTTATATTGGGGTTTTAATTGATGACTTAATAACGTTGGGCACCAGCGAGCCTTACCGAATGTTTACCAGTCGTGCTGAATATCGATTATCCTTGCGTCAGGACAATGCTGATTTACGGTTAACAGCAATGGGTTATCAGTTAGGGTGCGTTGATCAGATTCGTTGGCAAGCTTTCAACGAAAAACGTGAGGCCATAGAGCAAGAGAAGCAACGCCTTCAGCACCATTGGGTGCATCCACAAACGATTGCTGCGCAACAGTTTGCAACTTTATTTAATCAAACTTTAGAACGTGAATACAATGCCTGGGATTTATTGCGCCGTCCGCAGGTGAGTTATCATCATTTGATGACACTCGATTCACTTGCTCCTGGAGTCAATGATCAATCAGTGGCTGAGCAAATCGATATTCAGGCTCAATATGCAGGTTATTTAGTCCGACAAGAAAATGATATCGCCCGTCAAAAGCAATATGAAAATGCTCAAATTCCTCAAACTATTCAATATGATCAAATCTCTGGATTATCTGCAGAATTGCAACAAAAGTTAACCGCGATTAAGCCCTTAACCATTGCCCAAGCAAAACGTATTCCAGGCATCACTCCCGCAGCTATTTCGTTGTTACTGATCCATTTGAAAAAAAATGGGAAAGTGGAAATATTGGACTAAACACAACCGTCATCCACGGAGATTAGCTGTCATCCCGCGGTCAAGCCGCGGGATGACAGCAGCCACGTTTCAGGGTTTTTGAAAATTTAGCTGAAGGCGTCGTAACCGGTTAGATATTTGCCGACGATCAGATGATGAATAGCATCCGTGCCTTCGTAAGTGAAAACCGTTTCTAAATTATTCATATGTCGAATCACATGATATTCCAAGCTTATTCCGTTCGCGCCTAAAATATTTCTGGCTTTTCGAGCGATTTCTAAGGCTGTTTTGGCGCCATTCATCTTGGCCATAGAGATAATGGCATAATTTGCTTTATTTTCAGCTTTCAAACGACCTATATGTAAATTTAATAATTTAGTTTTATTAATTTCATTGCACATATCTACTAACGATGATTGAACCAATTGGAAAGCAGCAATAGGTTTATTAAATTGTTGGCGCTCTTTCGCATAATTTAATGCAATGTCATAACAGGCGCTAGCAGCACCTATCGCTCCCCAGGCAATGCCATAACGCGCTTCCGTTAAACATTGTAAGGCGTCTACTAAACCTCGCGTTGCTTTCGGTAACATATTTTCTTCAGGAACAAAGCAATTTTGAAAACTTAATTCTCCAGTTGAGGACGCCCGTAATGATAATTTATGAATGATTTCTTGGCTGGCATAGCCTGGAAAAATTTTTTCAACAATGAAACCACGAATACCTTCAGGAGTTTTAGCCCAGATTAAGGCAATATCTGCCAAGGTGGCATTGGTGATCCATAACTTGCTTCCATTTAATAACCAGCCATGGTTAACTTTTTTTGCTGTGGTGCGCATGCTGCTTGGATCTGAGCCTGATTCTGCTTCAGTTAAGCCGAAACAGCCAATCACTTCACCACGTGCCATAACGGGTAGCCATCTTTGCTTTTGTTCTTCACTTCCATATTTGAAGATAGGGAACATCACTAAAGAATTTTGTACTGAGACAAAGCTGCGTAAACCACTGTCCCCCCTTTCCAGTTCTTGACAGACTAAACCATAGGCGACCGGATGCGCATGACTACCGCCATATTGTTCGGGCAGGTTCATGCCTAATAAGCCTAGTTTCGCAATTTGCGGAATTATTTCCTGCGGGAAGCGAGCTGATTCAAAACATTGGCTAATAATCGGCATCAATTGATCATCAACAAATTGCCGGACTGAATCGCGCACTTGTCGTTCGTCTTCGGTGAATAACTCGTCAATGCTAAGTATATCTTCCATAGTCATGTCACCTTGTGAAGAGGAACTAATGTAATTTTTTTTGCCGATCTTACGCATAGTTTGTAATACGCATATTAAATTTTGGAATTCTTTGCTTAACTTTTCAAATAGGACTTGATCATATACTAATTTATAATTAGTCTGCGACAAAATGCGATACGACTCTTGACCTATGTTAATAAAATATTCTATTGGCACCAGTCTGCGTTTGACTCGTTCTGGAAAAAGTCCTGCGATTAACAAGCATTCATCGCCCACTTTTCTTAAGGCATTGCCACCTTCTCGGCCGAATTTTTCTAGCGCAGATAAAAAATCCATCGCCACAATCACATCAGCCAAATTCTTTTCAGTAGTGAAGTGGTCGAGAGTCAACACCAAATAATGTTCTACATTTTCCGCACAATGATAACCAGTTTTCTGCGAAGCCTCATAGACCAAATGCTGCCATTCGGCTAATTGGGTTATAAAATGCTCCATACACATCTCCTTATTCAGTCATGTGTTTATAATTATAGGTTACTAATCTTAGGGTTTTATGGAAAAAGTGTATTTTTAATTCAACTTCTGGACAGTCATTGCGAGCTTTCGCTAGCGCTTGTAATGACGAAGATGGCAGTGGGGCTAAGGCTCTTTGATATGTTCTTGAACTTCTAATAGCAATTTTTGCAATAAAGGATGATGGGGGACAGATTGCTGTAATTTACTCAGGGTGATCATTGCACAGGACCATTGATGAGCTTGGATTTTAACTGGGCTTGAAGAAATCCTAAAGAAATTTCAGCCTCTTTGGCGCAATGATATCCTTTTTTAAGTAATCGTCCCGACGTTGATCTGCATTTTGTTGCGCAGCGGCCAATGCTGCAGCCATATAATAAAGCAAAGGTTTTCCGCCTGTTCATCGGAGGCGGAGTCGGGGTGCTCACGGTCCTCGCCCTCGTCGGCGGGTGGATCGGCATCAGCCTCTACAAGATCGACCATGCGGTGCATCACGTGGCGGTGCCGGCGTCGCTTCTCGCCCAGGGCAAGAACGACCTCTTGGCGATCGTGAAGGGCCCCGACCACACCGAGCAGATCTTCGTGTTCCACACGACCGGGGGGCGCACCAACGTCCTCAAGGTCCCGAGCTCGTTGAGCCTGCCGTTGGCCGGAGGGCGGACCGTGCCCATCGAGACGCTGGACCTCCACTCGCCCGACACCATCATCTCCGGGCTCGACCACCTGGGCATCCCGGTGACGCACTACGTCGGAGTGGACCTGCACGCGGTGGACCCGTCGTCGAACCTCGGGCAGCTGGCGACGGGCAAGCTCTCGATCACGTCGATGATCTCCGATCCGACGGGCACCACGACGCTGCTCGAGCAGGTCGCGTCGCACATCTACCTCGGCCCCGGCACCCCGGTGTCGGCCGTCCTCTCCCTGATGAACGTCCCCACCGCGCACCCGGTCTCGGTTCCCACCGCCAAGGACGTGCACGGCAGGGTCGTCCTCGCATCGGCGTTCGACACGGTCCTGCGCAGCTTCCTCTAGTGGCGAAGCACGCCCGGCCCGCGGGCAAAGCCCGCCCGTGGCGCTCGCGGCTGCACGGGTTGTCCGCGCCATGGCGTCCGACGACTGGGAAGAGGGCGAGGCGAACGGCGGCGGCCCGGCGACCGACGACCCCCAGGGTGGCGCGCACGCGTCGCTCGACGAGGTGCTGCGTGACGCCGCCGGAACACGCGACCCCGACGAGGGCGAGAAGGCGCAGGACTGAGCCTCACCCGGGGTCGAGTTCGGCAAATGCCTTTGATCGGCCTGCCTGAAATTGAGCTTCAGCTACCCCGGGTGAGGGTGCCCCACTCCGGCACCATGGGCAGGCCACGGTTGCGTCGTGAACGGGTCATCATGGTCGTGTGGCTACCAGACCTGCCCGACGCCTTTGGTGGCTTGGCGGGGTTGCCCTCACGGTTCTCGTCCTCGCATATGGCCCCTGCGGCCCCTCAGATGCCAGAGGTTCTTCCACTGTCGTCGGCACTCCGACGCACCCTCAGGTCCTCACCTGTTATGAGGAAGCGACACAGTTCACCAGCGGCACTCTGCCGCCCATAGGGCCGCATGACATCGGATTCGGCGTTGGGTATTTCCCGAAGGCGGGCAGGGCTGGCGACCATGGATCCGCCCAACTCCGGCCGAGCGGCTCAACTTACCGGGTACAAGCTCCCTCCGGTTGTCTATCCGGAAGCCACAGTGACGATAACGATCGCCCATGGGGCGCGGTCCTACGTGGTGCAACAGAACCCATGGTCGCCACACGGTGGGAGCGTGTCGGTGACATACCGGGCCTGTCTGCACAAACCTGGCTTCTTTCCCCAGAGCTTCAGGTTCACCGATGGTCGAAAACGGGGCTGCGTTCCCCTTGATGTGCGGGTCCGTGGGCGGCGCACGACGAGCCGCGTCGTTCTCTCATTCTTCGCGGGACCGTGTAGAAACTCATCCTGATCCACCGGCGGGACGGTCTCAGAAGAATCCCCGTACGCCATCGGGTCGGTGAGCTTTCTTTTAAATGGCAGGTGGTCGATCAGGTTCCAAGTCGTCTTCAGAGTGCTCTACGCACCGGTTGCCGGCCTTGTCTGGAGGGAGGACGCATCCACAAGGCATCACAGCTGGGCGTTGTGGATGACGCAAGGCGAGAGATCCGCTTAGCGATCGGACTCCAATCGACGAGGCTCAGAACGACGTTCGGTGATGAAGCGGTGGATGGCCTCGTTGGCGTGGTCCTGAAACGACGGGTTGGCCAGGTCGGGGAGGAAGTCTGCTTGGTTGACCATGGGACCTTTCAGCGTGTTGGCCGCGCTGGCGTAGAACACGCCGCTCGACAGGGTCGGGTCGGTGACGCCGTCGACCAGTCGCTTCGCGCCCACGTCAAGTTTGTGGGAGAGACCCAGGGTGGGCATGACGTATTTGGCCGCTATACGCATCGGCAATGGGAGGTCACTGGCTGCTTGGGTGCCGGTGGTGTTGCCGGGGCTCACGGTGATGAAGCGGCGGTCGGGGTGTTGGCGGGCCAGGTAGGCCATCCATAGGGCGCCGATGTACTTGGCCTGCCCGAAAGCGAGGTTGAAGTCAGCTTTTTTGCCGGCGAAATAGCTGCCGTCGATGACAGTGGCGAACTCGTCGGCGGAGTGTGAGACGAACGTTGGCCCCTTCATCCGCAACTTCGGGACCCCCCTGACTGCTTCACTTCCGGCGAAGACCGCAACCTCGCCAAGCCGATCCTCGGCCAGGAGCCCTTCGAGGAGGACGACGTGGCCAAGGACGTTCGTCGCGAACACGGTGGTGACCCCGTCAGCGGTCAAGTCCAACGTCTGCGGGCCAATGACACCAGCGTTCATGACCAGCGCGTCGACGGATCCGTTGATGGCCTCAAGGCCGGCGCGCACCGAACCCAGATCGGCGACGTCCATGAGAACGATGTCGAAGATGCGCCGGCCGGTCGCTGCTTCGAGCTCGGCCTTTGCCGCTGTCGCCCGATCTCGGTTCCGGCACGCCAGGTAGATCCGCGCCATCTCGGGACGTAGTGCCAGTTGCCGGGCCACCTCCTTGCCGATCCCGGCGTTGGCGCCCGTGATCAGCACGGTCTTTCCTGGGAGTGTGCTCATTGGTATTTCCTCTCGTTTTCTGTGGGCCTGGTCAGGCAGGACAGCTCTTGGCGGGTTGCGTCCACCGGTTCTCCCGGGTTGCTATAGACCCGTAGCGGGTCGACGAGCACGTGGGCACCGGGTGGGATCTGGAGTTATGTCGCGACCCGGCCTCCGTCGACCGCAAGAGTGACGCCGTGGACGAAGCTGGCATCATCACTGGCGAGGAAGACGATCGCCGCAGCAAGTTCCTCGGGCTGAGCCACGCGACCTGCTGGTGCGAGTGCTGCGAGCTGATTCACCATCTCGTCGGGGACTGCTTCCATCATGCGGGTGCGCGTCGGGCCGGGGGCAACGGCGTTGACCCGAACACCACTCGGGCCGTATTCGGCGGCCCAGGTCTTCGTCAACAGTTCGAGAGCCGCTCGGCTGGCGCCATACAGGGCCATGCCCGCCTGTCCGAAGCTGGCGACCATCGTGGAGATGTTGACGATCGAACCCCATCCGCGTTCGGCCATGGCTGGCGCCAATGACGCGACGAGGAAGAACGGAACCTTGACGTTCAGTGCAAAGGTCTCGTCGAACTCTGCTTCGGTGGCTGCATTGCTTGGTCCGAGCAAGGCGACGCCAGCGTTGTTGATGAGGATGTCGACGTGACCGTCGCCTGCCTCAGTGGCCCACTCGACCAGGTCCTGGGCCGATTCGCAGATCGCTCAACGTCGTGAGCCGGAACGTTGCGCTGCCGCCGCTGTCTTCGATCTCGGCGACCACGTCTTTGGCTCGTTGTTCGTTGCGTCCCACTACCAGTACGTGAGCGCCGCGGGCGGCCAAGGCGATGGCCGTCGCCTGGCCGATCCCGCTCGTCGAGCCCGTGACCAGAGCTGTCTTGCCTTTCAGGTCAGTCATGCGATGTGTTGTCCTCTCGCTCCAAAATGGGTTGTGCGACTCACTCTGACAGTTCAGAACTGGGTTGTCAAACTCAGAAATCCTGTTAACATTGGTGCATGGTCGACGAGACGAGTGACCGGCCGAAGCTCACCCCAAAGGGAGCACGCACCCGGGCACGAATAGTGGAGGAGGCCGCCGCCCTGATCCATGAACGCGGGGTCGCGGGCACCACCTTGGAAGACGTCAAGGTGGCGGCGGAAGTCAGCGGCTCTCAGATGTACCACTACTTTCCCGACAAGAACGAACTCGTGCAGGCGGTCATCGACTACCAGGCCGAGACCATCGTCAATCGCCAGCG
This sequence comes from uncultured Pseudomonadota bacterium, assembly GCA_963818985.1. Taxonomy (GTDB): domain Bacteria; phylum Pseudomonadota; class Gammaproteobacteria; order Coxiellales; family Coxiellaceae; genus JAFEDN01. The sequence goes on from CAWFUJ010000007.1 coordinate 260,569, forward strand.
GCACGCGCTCAGCAGCGCGAACGGAGTCGAAGCCTGGCGGAACATGGTGATCACCGCAGCGAAGCGCACCAAAGCAAAGGGGGGCTGCCAACTTGGCTCGCTCGTTGGTCAACTCGCCGAGAGTGACCCCGAGGCCCGAGCGCTCATCGCGGCAGGGTTCGATCAGTGGGCAGCCGCCATCGGCGATGGGCTGAGATCCCTTCATGCCGACGGGAAGCTCCCGTCGGACATCGACCCGGACGACCTCGCCACTACTCTGCTCGCCACGCTCCAAGGGGGACTTCTACTCGCCCAGGTACAGCAGAGTCCCCGTCCGTTCGAGACTGCCGTCAATACCCTTCTCGCCCTTGCCATCGGCAGATGAGCCCAAGCCGGGTTCGTTCACAGCCATCGCCGAAGTCGGCTCACGGCTCTTGGATGATGCACGTGCATCCACACGATGCGCTTGCGGACCGTAGCTCTACTAGCTCTGACGGCGATCTTCGCGTGCCTTAAGACGCCCTCGAACGAAGGTCGCACCATTACCGCCTTACTGCTGTGTGTCGTTGCGTCGGCGTTGGCGGTGGCCTTGGTGTATGCCGAAATTGCAGCTCACATTCCATTTGGCGATGGGCCATCGGTGAGCTTTGATGTGGGTGCCGTCGTGGGACTCTTCTGGTCATTGGGTGCTTGCTCAGTGCAGCGACTGCTCGGTCCTTGAGGCTGGTCCCGAGGTGGTTGAGCACGATCACTGAGTTCACCGGCCTCTTTCTCATCTCAGACTGATCCCGAAGGCCAGTCGTAGGACATCCGGCATCATGGGGATACCCGGCGGGCATTGTTTCCTAGTGCGGGAACTCAATCCCGACGCAGCGGAGGTCGAGTCCGAGATGATGGAGATCTTCAAAGATGGACGAATCAGCCATTCGTGATGCGATCGATTTGGAACGAGCTGAAACTCTGGCTCGAATCCGAGCAATGCAGGCGGATCTCGACGCAATTGTGGACGCCTCGGCCAACGCCAACGCCAACGCCGATGACGAGCACGATCCCGAGGGATCAACCATCGCCTACGAAAGAGCGCAGGTCGCTGCTCTCCTCGCTGGAGCCCGAACGAACTTGGACAACCTTGATTACGCCCTGGCCCGGCTCGGGACGGGAGACTATTCGGTATGTGAACGATGCCATTCTCAGATCTCGGCCGAGCGTCTGGCCGCACTGCCTGCCGGCCGCACCTGTTTCGACTGCGCTAACAACGCGACCTGACGAGGATCATCGACCCTGCCCCCGTACGCCATCGGGACGATGGGACAATCTGGCGCAACGGGATACCGTGAAACGGTGGATCTTCCAGAGCTTTTGGTTGCTGATACTGCCGAATGGCGGACCTGGTTGAAGAGCCACCACTCCAAGTCACAAGGCGTGTGCCTCGTCCTAGCCAAGAAGGGCACGACGCACCCGACAACGCTCTCCTACGACGAGGCACTCGACGAGGCGATCTGCTTTGGTTGGATCGATGGGCAGCTCGAACGTCGTGACAACGCAACGTACCGGCGACGATTCACACCCCGAAACGCTCGGAGCTCTTGGTCTCAACGGAACATCGCCATCGCCGAGAGGTTGAGCGCCTCTGGTCGAATGCATCGGTCAGGAGAAGCCGAGGTTCGGCGGGCCAAAGCGGATGGTCGATGGAATACTGCCTACGCCGGACAAGCGAACGTGGAGGTTCCGGAGGATTTGGCGGACGCCCTGAATGCCAATCCTCGTGCCCAGGCAATGTTTCAGACGCTCACGAGTGCGAATCGGTACTCCATCCTTTATCGGATCGGAAGGGCAAAGAAGTTGGAGACCCGAGCAAAACGTATCGAGCAGTTTGTGGAGATGCTGGCCCGAGGCGAGACCATCCACCCGCAAGGTCCACGATCACCTCGTTAACTGATCGCCGTCGGCGAATAGATGCCCCAGTTCGCCAGTTGTGGGCGTACTTGGAACAGGGACCCACCGGTAGCCTGTGGCGTCATGACGCCAGGCCACACGATCAACATCGTCCCAACCGCCGCTCATGTGGAAGTCCGACTTGGCGACCGGTTGCTCGCCACCACCGATAGAGCCATGAAGCTCGACGAGACCGGGCTGCCCTCCCGCTATTACCTGCCGCCAGACGACGTCCAGATGGACCTCTTGAGGCCCACGACGTTCCATACCAACTGTCCGTTCAAGGGTAAGGCGTCATATTGGTCTCTCGACATCGACGGAGAGATGCACGACGGCATCGCGTGGAGCTACGAGACGCCGACGGCTCAGGCCGCCGAAGTGAGAGGGATGTTGTCTTTCTACCCCGACCGCACCGAGGTGACCGTCGACGGTCAGTCACTTCGAGACTGAGGCACCTGTCGAGTTCGATCTGGGAGTCAGCTTGCCGACTCGAGGGTGACCCGGTACGCATCGGTTCGAGGCGACTACCTCTTCCTCGTCAGCGCCCTATGTCAGTCTCCCGCTTGCACGCATTCGCCGAGTTTCAGCCCGGGTCGTGCGCCAACCAGTGGTCAGGAAGGGCCGGGCCTCGGTGCCGTGCCACTGGTGCTCCCCCTCGAAGACGTCGTGCACCAGCCGGTCGCGGCGCCCTGGGCGTCGTAGACCAGCCGGGTGCGGCGCACCGACTCGGTGGCGGCGGCCACGGGGAACAGAGGTCTTCGGTGCCCGGTCTCGATCAGCAGGGGCCGCGGCGCGATCAGAGCGCCGAGATCTTCGTGTTCCAGTCGGCCGAGCATGCCGATGCAGCGATCTGCGAGCCGCACATGTTCCACGGCATCTTGTGGCTCTCCGCCCACGACGAGAAGTACCCGCTGACCACGGCGGCGGCCACGCGCTGGTCGAGGGCGGCGGTGAACAGCGTCACGGTGCCGCCATAGGAGAGCCCGACCATGCCGATGCGGGCCGGGATCGACCAGCGGATGGTCCCTCAGCACGTCGAGGCCCGCTGCAGGTCCCACACGTTCTGGGTCAGCGGATTCCAACCCGCCATGGAGGCGTGCACCAGGTTGGTGTCGCAGGCGTAGTGGTCCTCGGGATTCCAGTCCAACCGTTCGCCGAAACAACGCAGATCGGGCGCCAGAACCACATAGCCCTGCCGCACCACTGCAGCGCGTAGTCGGTGTTCGGGCATGTCGGTGAACTCCAGACCGACGGCCTGGGCCTTGCCGGGCCCGTGCCCGTGGCACGCCAGGACCGCCGCGCCCGGGCGCGGTCCGCGCCGTCGGGCACCAGGAGGTAGGCCGGCACCGACATGTCGTATTCGGTGTCGAACACGATCTTGTCCCGCCGGTAGCCGTCGCAGCGGTCGAGATCGAGCATCTCGAGCGTTGAGCGGCACCCGGCCGGGCCGGGCCCCAACAGCTCGACCAGGCGCTCCCGCCGACCAGTCCAACCACTGGGCAGGGCGCCGGATCGTCCTCGGGCAGTGGATCTTCGTGCACCGTGGCGGCCAGGCGGGACATCCACTGGTACCAGGGCGAATAGTTGCGGACCGGCGGGGCAGGCGGGCCCGGTCGTCTGCGCTCATGGCGATCCCTTTCCTCATGCCGTCGTCACGCTTGGCGAGCCAATTAGGCAATGTCGGGCACAATTGCAGCGGTGACCCTCGCCGCGGACCTCAGTGTGCACCCGCTGTCGCCCACTATCGGGGCCGAAATCTCGGGCGTCGACCTCTCGGTGCCCCTGGCCGCCGACATGGTGCGGCGATCCGCGACGCCTCGAATACCCACCACGTGATCTTTTTCCGTGACCAGTCCCTCGCCCCGGACCAGCAAGCGGACTTCGGCCGGCAGTTCGGCGAGGTGACCGAGGCGCATCCGTGCTGCCGTCCATTGACGAGAGCCCAGAGGTGCTGGCCATTGACGGCGAGGTCGACCGGGCCAGCTGGTGGCACACCGACGTCACGTTCCTCGAGACGCCGGCCATGGGGTCCATCCTCTACATGCTCGAGGCGCCCGAGGTCGGTGGGCGACACCATGTGGGCCAGCCTGCAGGACGCCTACGACGGCCTGGCGCCCAGCGTCCGCACCATGTGCGACAAACTCATCGCCATCCACCACGACCCGTGGTTCGCCGCCGACGTCGACGCCCGCGGCGGCTACGAATGGAACGGCACCTGGCGGGAGAAGCTGGTACCCGCCCTGCACCCGGTGGTGCGCACCCATCCCGAAACCGGGCGCAACGGGCTGTTCGTCAACGGCCAGTTCACCCAGTCGCTCCTTCGGGCTGTCGAAAAACGAGAGCAACGCCATCCTCGAGATGCTCTATCGCCACTGCGTCAACCCGAATACACCTGCCGCTTCCGCTGGCAGGCCGGTCGGTGGCGTTCTGGGACAACCGGGCCACCCTGCACTACGCGCTGGACGACTACGGCGACGCGGCCCGCTTCGCCCACCGGGTGACCCTGCGGGGGGACCGGCCCTTCGGTCCCGCCATGCCCTGCCCGAGCTGATACCGTCCTCCTGGCCGCGGCCGGGCTCGCGGCCGACGTGGGCGTCGCCATATCGCGTTCGTCGGCACCAACGTCGACAACTGCGTCGTGACCTGACGATGGTGGCGGGCGCGCCCTTGGAACGCGCCCGTCGCATCGCCGCCGGAAGGTGGCGGGGTTCGTCGTCGTGGTCGCGGTGGCCGCCGCGGGGGCGGCCGTGCTGTACGAGTTCTCCCTGCGGCGGTCGGCCTCCTCGGACTGGTGCCGTTGGCCATCGGCCTCCGCGGCATCGCGCTGTCCGTGGGCATCGGGGCCCCGCGACCGAGGACGCCGGGTTGGCGCGCAAGGGCCGGCGGCCAGCGACCGAGCGGGCCGTCGGGCGCAGCTTCACGGCGGGGCTGCTCGTCACGATCGCCGCGGGCGGCGACAACCTGGCCGTCTACATCCCACTCTTCCACGAGGGGGGCACGACCAACCTGCTGACCCTGGCCGTCGTCTTCGCCCTCGGCGAGGTGGCCGTGACCATGGTGATCCTGGCCGCGGGCCGCCACCCACCGGCGCGCTCCGTCATGGCGAAGCTGGGTGCGCTGGCGGTCCCGCTCTCCGGTGTGCGATCGGCATCTCGTACTGGTCTCGGCGGGGACGCTCTCCTGGCTCTTCTGACCGGACGCCGCAGCGGCGCGGTGGCTCGGCCGTCTGCGCCGTGCTTGACTGCGAAGAGGTCCGTTGAAGGAGGTCCCATCGAGCAGCTACAGGGCAAGGTCGCCGTCATCACCGGAGCGGCGAGCGGGATCGGCAAGGCGGTGGCCACACCGGCCACGGCCGAGGGGATGAAAGTCGTGCTCGCCGACACTGAGGAGAACGCCCTCAAGGAGGCTGCGGACAGCTCGCTGCCTCCGGTGCCGACGTCATCGCAGCCGTGACCGACGTGTCGGACGTGGCGTCGACGGCGAGCTGCGGGACCGGACGCTGAGAGAGTTCGACGCGGTACACCTCGTGCACAACAACGCTGGCGTCGGCACGGGCGGTCCGATCTGGGAGGTTCCCGAGCAGGACTGGCGCTGGATCCTCGAGGTCAATCTCTGGGGCGTCGTGCACGGCATCGCCACCTTCGTGCCGCTGTTCATCGAGCAGGGCGAGGGCCACGTCGTGAACACGGCGTCGATCGTGGGCCTCACCACCGCACCGTTCCTCGGCCCTGACAACCGTGACGAAGCAGGCGGTCGTCGCGATTTCCGAGACGCTGTACAAGGACCTCGAGGCCGTGGACATCTGCTGCATCGGCGTTCTCGGTCCTTCGCCCCGGCTTCGTGCAGACCCGCATCGCGGAAACCGATTGCGCAACCGCCCGTCGTGGGCGCCCGAGCGCGACGTCGAAGGCGCCGCGGAGATGCGCGGCCTCATCCAGGATCTCGTGAGCGGTGGGATCCCGCCCGACCAGGTGGCCCAGCTGGTGCTGGACGCAGTCCGGACCGACACCTTCTACATCCTCACCCACCCCGAACTGCGCGGCGCGTCCAGACCCGCTTCGACGACATCTTGGAGGGCCGTCCACCCTCGCCGACGATCATCGCCTGAGCGCCGGACCGTCCTCACCCCGCCGGCAGCGGCTTGAACGGTTGCACCGTGACCCAGCACGTGCCTTGCGGCTGGTGGTTCGTCTTGAGCTTGCACTGTGACGACGGCGGCACGTTGTTGTGCACCTTCACCACCTGGTACTGGGTCGGCCGGTCCCTTCCGCCCAATCTGAAGCTCCACACCGGCGAGAGCGTGCCGGGTAAACTCGTGATCTTCGACATCGACTCGACGAAGGTGCGGCGGTTGAGGTTCGGGCCGGCGTTCTTGGCCGCCTCCGCGAACAGACGGATGGCGCCGCACCACGCCTGGATCGAACCCTGCTCCTCGATGAAGTGACTCGTCGTGCCGGCGATCGGCTTCGGATGGTACGCGTGCCAAGTGGTGTAACACGAGCGCACGCCGGGGTCGTAGCCGCCCTGGCTCTCGGGCCGGTTGTCGTCGAACCCGCCCAGCGTCTGGGTCGTCACGCCCTCCTGGTCGTCGAGGGCCTGCTCGTA
>CAWFUJ010000008.1:0-278939 GCA_963818985.1 uncultured Pseudomonadota bacterium
ATAGTTTGTTGCCATGACTGCCATAATTGCCAAGCATATCTCGCGTATGAATCCGTATTATTATTATATACGTTAAAAATACTACCTACTTCTTGCCAGTGTTTTATTTGAAAGATTTCAAGTAAAGTATCGGCAGGATACGCAGCTAAAATTTGCCATACATCAGCAGCTTCCGGCATGTGTTTTTCTTCCGCCAATGAGGCGGTACTAACCTGAGTCGTATGAGAAATTTTTAACTCATTCGTTCTACATTCCTGTCCAGATACATCTTCATTAACACAAAATAATAACTTGGCAAGTACGCGCCGAAAATTGGTAAGAGCCGTGGTGGTGGTTTGTTCCACTGCGTTTAATAGATGTTCGATCGACGGCCAAGATCCCAGGCCAATGTTTTCCAGTAATGCCTTGCATAAAGTAATGCTAAACTCTGAGTAGCCATGATCTTGAGTGAGCTGGTGAAATAATTCCAATCGTTGCCAAGCGGAATCGTGGTCTTTATCAGTTAATAGAGGACGATAGTCCGCGAACTTCCAATGTTGTTGCTGCGCGCCACAAATGCGAAATAATGGGTTAGGTTCATGGCCTTCGCGATGAATAATGAGCGTCAAAAAGCCTTTAATGACAATATATTCCCCATTTAACCATAAATATCCCGCATGGATGTGGGTTCTAATTGATAAAATAAAGAGGTATTCAGAGCCTCAGCCTCGGTGGCGATTAATACCACCTCTCCTCCTTCAATGAGTAGGCGGGCAACTCCCTGTAATACGCGGGGAAAGCGCGGGATTTCCCCAGGCTTGCCTTTCTGCATATGGTAATCTTCGATAATTTTATCGCCATCGATCTCGCTATGAAGAAACACAATTCGACTATCAGCCGGGATTTTTTTCTGGCGCTGCAGGTCGGCCAAGGTCGCTAAAGGTTGATTAGATTCAAAGACCCGGCCTCTTATCTTACTCTGATCAATTTGATTTTTTTCCTCCAGCAGTTCTGCCTCAGGTTTAATATATAAAGCCATTTGCTTCTGAAGTTGACCTCGCTGATACATAGTTTCCAGCTCACCGAACCAGCGTTGCCACTCCTGTTCACTCGGTAATACGGTGACGGTGATCAAAATGTGAGTTTTGCTGTCGGCCTCTAAATCAGCAGGACCTTCAGTGGTAGTGACGATATCATTTTTAACTATGAGTGACAGGAAAAAAGTCTCGTAAACATTGTTTCAGGGATTGAAAATAACGGTTTTCCAACCATGCTGGCCAGCCCATGATTTTATTTGATCTGAGTCTCGCAGTAATGGCAGCCAGGAAGGACGGCGTCAAAGGGAATACTGCACCCATAACCTAAACTTCTTGGGTGCTGCTGGCCATTTGATTGGGCGGACTTGACCATTGATCAAGACCGATTGCTTTGCATACATTTTCATAAAAAAATTAGCGACTTCTTTGTCAAGCTGCTGTTGGTTTTGAGGATCGGACGGCGGATTTTGCAGAACTAAGGGCTTGGGTTTTTTTTCATCAAACGCTGACAGCAAGGGGCTGGCTGATAAACTGGGCTTTTTAGTTTTAGCATCAATCTTTAGTTGACCTTTGAGGCGGTTTTCCCAAAATGGATCGTGATCTAATATGACTACCAATGACTGATCAGGGAGCGGAGTATCAGCTAATAAGGTTTGGCAAAGACTGCCTTCAAAACTTATTTCTGAGTATAATTGATTGAGTTCAGGCTGACATTGACTAGGAATGGGGACCTTGCTACACCGTCCCAGTAAATCACTTTGAGCCTTCATGGTTTTACTCACCAGGGAAATAACTTTAAATAGATTGGGCGAACGAGGCAAGGCTGAAATTTTCCAACTTAGGTTCCAAATCCAATAGACAATGAAAACGGGTGGTGTCAATTTGCGTCCAATTAATCAATAGAATGACCGGTACTTTGTGAGCTATTAATCGGCTTACTAATCCTGGCTGCTTTTCCAATAGTTGCCTGTGTCGGTAACAATATTTACCGTCAATAATGTTAATAATTCTTTGGATGAACTGATATACTCAAAATGCCAATCGGGATGATGGGCGCGTAAATATTTAGCTAGACCTAACATCAGCCCGTGAGGAACACAGTCTTGGTCGTATGTGATCAACGCTCTAGTTTTGCTGAAGCAGTCGTTGCCAAAAACGGGTATAATGATAGCCAGTCAAAGAGTATGTATGTAAGGTTTAAATTCAGCTGCAACGGTGGTTAATATTTGCAGAGTAAACTCCATGAGTTTTTGTTCTTCAGTGAGTTTTGGCTTGAATAGGGTGGGAGTTAAATTTTCACTTTGTTTAACTTTCGGCGTTGTTTTAACCTGAGCTTTAGGAATGGTTAACGGTTCAATTTTATAGTCGGCAGGTACGCCTCCTAAATATTTATAGATATGACATTTTTGATTGCCATTGCCATGGGTTGATAGGGCAGTAGGAAAAGTATGTATTTCACACTCTGTTAAAAACCAAGGTATTGTCAAGGTGTCATTCAATATGTGCATTGCATTGCACAATAAGACGAAAATATAAGCTCGATGTCGACAAGCACCGACTTGGTCTAACATCACATTGGCGACTTTGTTTAATCCAAGCGGCAGCTTGTAACCCAATAAAGTAGAACAATTATTCCCTTTAGTTTCTCCCACGGTAAAACCGCGGATTGGGCCAGTCATCTCATCGGTTCCACAATAGATCGAAATTAAATTGATTAATTTAAGTTGCTTAGCTTGTAACGATATTTTTAGCTTAGAAATTTCTTGGGCTGTCCGCCAAAATTTCACGGCGTTGGGATAAAGCGTTTCAAATTCAGGAGTAGGATTAAGTGCTGCGGCGATTAGTTTTTTAAATAATTCATCGATGGCAGGGTCTGACTGATTGCCGATCTGTTGCGAAGTTAATTTTAATGGAAACAGGGGGACCGAAGCGCAAAGGTAACGAAATTTTAGCGGCGGTAGAGATTTTTCATCTCGACTGTGGTAGCGAGTCACGCTAACAGCTATCTGGTAAGTAGGTAGCATTAGCCTGAAGCGAAGTGTAGCGGTGGGGTCTGAGCAAGCAAAATAAAGCATGGTTTCATGGATCTCGCGGCTGGGGAGCAATATCCACTTCTTAGAAAGATCAGCTTCGAACTCTGCTAAATATAGGCGGGTGGTGAATTGAGTTTTTTGTTCTTGCCATTGAGGATGGGCTTTTCGCCAAGCTGCTGCGGTGGTTTGTAAAAATTCTTCATCTAAAGAATTAAAATCCACGAGTGACGGCGACAAGTCCTGGTAATCTGTCGATTTATTTTTAAACTGCAATTCTCCCTCAGAAACGATAATGCAATTGGCTACGGTCAGACGATTATCATGGACATTAAAACAGTCATCTTTATTTTCGACGAGGTACCATTGTGGAAAACAATCTTTCTGGCAATCATCAAGACTGGTATGATTATCAAATATCATTTTCTTCTTAGCCAAATTCGAAGCAAGTGTTGCAGTGCTGCGAAAAAAAGTGCGTAGACGTTCACTTTCATACTTTACTTCTTCGGGGGTGCAAAGAGAAATACCCCTGGGAGTCGTTTTAAAGAATTTTGCCTCGCTAGAGATTTTATCAGGATCAGTACAAGAGAATGAAAAAAACTGTTGGTCTGATCGCAAATGGATTCTTCCTTTCAATTGACGCATTAATTTTAATGCATCGAACTTGAGATAGCGGTTATTGGATAATACTAAGATCGCTAACTTTTTAGGCAGTTCCCAGTTATCAAAAATGTATACTAATTCCGTGCAATTCCAACAAGTCTAATTTGAGACATTTATTTAGACTTGACAATTCAAGAAGAGGATATTGCAAATTGTTAAATATAATTTGTAAACTCCTGAGATATTGACTAATGGATGGTGCAGTCAGTAAAACTAAGTTGCGAATTTGGTTCAATTTTATTTTTAATTGAGTTAATTGAGTAAAATGCTTCAATATCTCAGCTAATTTAACTAATACAGTTTCTTGTTTTATAATGGACAGCTCAAGTTCGGTAATATTAGGTAAATAATGAGCCATTTTAGCCAGTACTGGGAGTTTTTCCTCATCGTCAATTTCGAACGATGCTCTTTGAATTGTGGGTATATATTTTAAAGTTGTGGCGTTAAATAAAATTAGGATGGCAGCATTATCTATTTGATTGATAAGGGGAAAATAAGTCCCTTTAATAATAGATTCGACTAAGTCAAATTTATTGCGATGATTGAGCAGATAAGTTAAACAAAACTCTAGAGAAAATTTATTAATATCTGACCACGGGAGGTAAGGACTCACTCGATGGATTTTAAAAAACAACTGATCCAATTGTGTTTTTGTCCAACTATAATCAGCAAAGACGAATCTATTAATATCAACGATCTTGGTCAGTTTATCTTGAATATCCTCAGCACGAGCAGCGGTAAAATTTATTGCTGTTAACTGCTGATGTAAAGTCAATAAATCAGTGATCTTAGTAGGGAGGACCATATGATAGGTATTTTTAACCCAAGCCACTAATACACAGTCAGTCTTCAGTATGTTTTCCCAGAAGAAACGAACATTCTTGGGAGAATATCGGGGGGAATCAGTAGTTGCCAATCCAGCAATAATAAAGATTTTTTTTGTTGGGTACGTCGGTACTGAATTTCGACTAGGGGAGGTTGACCACGAAACCAGTTCTTAACTTTAAACATTCCTGAAGATTCACTAGTGGGAATTTCTACCCGCTCCGCCTTCGCATCATAATAATGCATTTCTTTAAATTGTTCTTGTAATTTGGGTCCGTGAACATTTATGTAGTTGTTAACCATGAGTTTTCTTTGGATCAAAATATCTAACTCTTGGGTCGAATTTTTTTTCCACTCGCCCACGCTAGAGAGCGTGTGATTATGTTGCAGTAATTCAAGCAAAGCTTTTTTATTGGCGGCGGTGAACTTTTTAGGATTAAATAATAATTCTTGTAAGTGTGGATTTGTTCTTACAGCAGAAAGTAAAGCGTTAACGCCAATCTCATCGATGTGATTATCTATTAAAGATAAAAAATTAATGCTTTTGTTCTCAGTCATGGCTTTTGCAAGCACGAGAGCGCCGGCGCGCTTGATTTCATTGTCATCTAAACAGAGTTTTTTAAGATTTAAGCTGGTCGCTAATCCATCAGCTAAAGTGATAGCGGCTTTATCGTCAAGATGATTCTGATTTAAAAAAAGCGTGTTAATCCCGTCGCTGAGCTTCCAACCCTTGACAAAGGCAGGCATTTGTGCACTTTTGATCAAAACCCGCAGCTTAGGTTGTTTAATAGAACTCATTAGCACAGTAATTGTTTGATCATCTAGAGGATGAGCATCTAATTTTTCAGTCTTTTTCACCTCATGAATTAAAGTGAATAAATCGATTTTATTTTCTGAGTCAATTGACAATTGTTGTGGTGGTTTATCTTTTTTCATCTCGTTCTCATGATTTTAATTTTGATTAATTAAATATTTAAATTAAGTGATAGTAGAATTCTATACTTTGTACAGTACTACTGTATCTTAAAAGCTATCGATATGAAAAGTATTAGAGTCATACCGACTAAGGCCGCTCGTGCATAGACTGTTGCCCTCGACTTTGATTTTAAAATCATCTATAATGACTTGCTTTTAATGATGGGGTAAAAGTATGGAAATTCTCGAAGAAGCCTTGACCTTTGACGATGTTCTTCTTCTGCCTGGGTATTCAACCGTTCTCCCCAAAGATGTTTCTCTGACCACTCATTTGACCACTCATATTGCTCTTAATATTCCTATATTGTCTTCAGCTATGGACACCGTCACCGAAGCCAAATTGGCAGTGTCTATGGCGGAAGCTGGCGGAATAGGAATCATTCATAAAAACATGAGCCCTGAGCAACAAGCGACTGAGGTGCGTAAAGTTAAACGCTATGAAGGCGGTATAGTGGCCAATCCTATCACTTTAACTCCCAACACCACCTTGGGCCAATTAATCAAATTAACCGAAGAATATCATATTTCCGGCATGCCAGTCGTTGAGGGGAAGCAATTAGTCGGTATTATCACCCATCGAGATATTCGTTTTGAAACGGATCGCAATCAAAGCGTTGCTAATTTGATGACCCCTAAGGAACGATTAATTACCATTGAAGAAGGTGCAAGTCGGGAGCAAGTTATCAATATGTTCCGCCAACATCGGATAGAGAAACTGTTAATTGTGAATAAAGATTTTGAATTACGCGGAATGTACACTGTCAGAGATATTCTTCGGTCTCAACAAACCCCATTTGCTTGCAAAAATAGTGCCGGACAATTGCGGGTGGGAGCCGCAGTAGGGCCAGGTGAACAAGCGACTGATAGAATTTCGGCTTTAGTCGCAGAAGGGGTTGATATCCTCGTGGTGGATACCGCTCATGGATTTTCAAAAGGGGTCATTGATCAAGTCAAATGGATTAAGCAAAACTATCCTGATGTACCAGTCATGGCTGGAAATATTGCCACCGGTGACGCAGCTGAAGCGTTGTCAGCAGCGGGAGCCGATGCAGTAAAAGTCGGCATGGGCCCAGGCTCAATTTGCACAACTCGCGTGGTGGCCGGCATCGGTGTACCACAGATTACCGCAATTAATCGGGTTGCCACCGCGCTTAAAAATACCAATGTGAAAGTGGTGGCAGACGGTGGCATTCGTTTTTCCGGAGATGTTTGTAAAGCCATCGCTGCGGGCGCGCATGCCGTCATGATTGGCGGTTTATTTGCTGGTACCGAAGAAGCGCCAGGTGAAGTGGTTTTATATCAAGGTCGATCTTATAAATCTTACCGTGGCATGGGTTCGGTTGGCGCCATGTCGCAAAAAGATGGTTCTAGTGACCGTTATTTTCAAGAAACACAAAGTGAAGTGGGTAAGTACGTGCCAGAAGGAATTGAAGGACGAGTACCATTTAAAGGCTCATTAAAAGCGGTTATTTATCAACTCGTAGGTGGTTTAAGATCTAGCATGGGTTATACCGGGGTGACTAACATTGAAGAAATGCGCAATAAAACTCACTTTATTCGCATCACCCAAGCTGGAGTCCGTGAAAGTCATGTGCATGACGTGATCATCACTAAAGAAGCACCCAATTATTGGGTGGATTCAGATTAAATGACTCAAGATATTCATCAACATCGGATTTTAATTATTGATTTTGGCTCTCAATACACCCAATTAATCGCTAGACGCGTTCGGGAACAGGGGGTTTATTGTGAATTGATGAATTGCGACAGTACAGATCAGCAAATTCTCGATTTCAACCCCCATGGAATTATTTTATCAGGCGGCCCAGAGACTTTGACGCGCACCGATACTCCCAGAATATCCGAGATTATTTTTTCTTTGGGTTGTCCGCTATTAGGTATTTGTTATGGAATGCAAGCCATGGCTTTGCAATTAGGCGGTCAAGTCAACTTGGCGAATAAAAGTGAATATGGATATGCGCAATTATGTGTGGAAGATTCTCGAGACTTATTGGCTCACATGGAAGACCATGTTTCCTCCCAAGGTAAACCCTTATTAGATGTATGGATGAGCCACGGCGATTATGTCACCGCCTTACCTGCAGGATTTCAAATAATTGCCAGCACGGACAATTCACCTTATGCGGGTATTGCCGATTTCAAACGACGTTTTTATGGTTTGCAGTTTCATCCCGAAGTCACTCACACCCATCAAGGGCAAAGAATCTTAGCGCATTTTATCTTAGCAATATGCGGCTGTACTCCTTCTTGGACTGCCGGCAATATTATTAGCGATACCATCCAACAAATTCGTCAACAAGTTGGCAAGGATCGTGTATTAGTGGGGCTATCTGGTGGAGTCGATTCATCGGTGGTCGCGGCTTTACTTCATGAAGCCATTGCTGATCAATTGATTTGTGTCTTTGTGGATACTGGATTATTGAGATTGAATGAAGGCGACGAAGTGATGCGTTTATTTGCTAAACATTTAGGCGTAAAAGTTATTCGCGTCAATGCCAAAGAGCGTTTTATCCAAGCGCTATCGGGCATTGAAGATCCAGAAAAAAAACGCAAACTAATTGGTCAAGAATTTATTCGTGTATTTGAAGAGCAAGCTCAGCAATTGTCAGAGATCAAATGGCTAGGACAAGGCACTATTTATCCAGACGTGATTGAATCCGCAAAAACCAAAACTGGCAAAGCCCACGTCATAAAATCTCATCATAATGTGGGTGGTTTGCCTGAAAAAATGCAGCTGAAATTACTTGAACCGCTCAGAGAGTTATTTAAAGATGAGGTACGCCAATTAGGCATCCAATTAGGTTTGCCCAGTGATTTGGTTCATCGTCATCCTTTCCCTGGTCCTGGTTTAGGAATTAGGGTGTTAGGTGAGGTTAAGGACGAATACCTTCAAACCCTGCAAGCGGCCGACGCAATTTACATTGAAGAATTAAAAGCGGGGGGTTTTTATGAAAAAGTTAGCCAAGCTTTTGCGGTTTTTTTACCGGTAAAATCGGTGGGTGTCAAAGGTGATGCGCGTTGCTATGAATATGTGATTGCCTTACGTGCAGTAGTAACAACTGACTTTATGACCGCCCATTGGGCTGAATTGCCTTATAGTTTTTTAGCACAGGTAAGTCAACGAATCATTAACGAAGTACCGTTGGTTTCCCGAGTCGTGTATGATATTTCCAGCAAACCCCCTGCGACGATTGAATGGGAATAGCAATCAGTGAATCAGAGCAATGGATTAATGCAGCTTTTTCCCTAGCGCGGCGTGCACAAGAGCAGCAAGAAGTTCCGGTCGGGGCCGTGGTGGTTTATAACCAACAAGTGGTAGGTGAAGGTTGGAATCAGCCAATTGGGCTTTGCGACCCAAGTGCGCATGCAGAAATCATGGCTTTACGTCAAGCCGCATTGCGATTAGGCAACTACCGATTGTTGGATACTACGCTTTACGTGACATTGGAACCCTGCGCGATGTGTTTAGGTGCTATGTTACAAGCGCGAATTAAGAATTTAGTATTTGGCGCCTGGGACATCCGAGCCGGCGCAGTGCGCAGCGTTTTCCAAATTTTAGATGCCCCACAATTGAACCATCGAATTGCTTGGCAAGGCGGAATTCTAGCCGAACAATGTGCTCAATTACTAAAAGATTTTTTCCGCCAACGACGAGAAAAAATTTAGTAGTGTCCATTAAGTTTAATAATTGATGAGGATATGCCAAAATCAATTCAAGATTTTTGTCACACCCGTCAATATTCCCCACCGCCAGGGATTCGCGAGATAATCGCAATGGCGGGGCCTGTCAGAGAACTGATTTTCCGTGCGCGCGGAATACGCGCACCCGGAAAATTCGGCTTCCTCTGCCACCCGCCGACAAAGCTAGCGCCCGGCGGTGGGAAATATTGACGGGGTTTGGTTAAAACAAATAAACGGAGATTGTTATGAATATTAAAGAATTGGCGCCAGCAAAAAATAATCCTGATGATATCAATGTGATTATTGAAATACCTGCTCAGGCAGGGATGATTAAATATGAAATGGATAAAGACAGTGGTCTATTATCGGTAGATAGGTTTATGCCGACTGCTATGTATTATCCAGCTAATTATGGCTTTGTCCCCAATACTTTGTCAGGTGATGGCGATCCGGTCGATGTGCTGGTGATAACTCCAGTCCCCGTGCAAGCTGGAACTTTGATTCGTGCGCGCGCTGTTGGCGTTTTGAATATGGAAGATGAATCCGGCCAAGACCGTAAGGTTCTTGCATTGCCGATAAAAAAAGTGTGTGCGCAATTGGCGCATATTGAAAAGTTAAGTGATGTACCAGAAATTTTATTGAAAAGTATTGTCCATTTCTTTGAACAATACAAAGCATTGGAACCTGGAAAGTGGGTTAAAATATCAGGTTGGCAAGACCTTCAGGCTGCACAACAAGAAATTGAACAGAGCATCCAACGCTTTCAAACCCAAAATAAATAATTCAAAGATGAAATTTTATAAACAACCATTGCCAGCTTACAATGAATTGCGACAAGCAATTATCCAAGCCTATCGTGGTGATGAAGCCAGCTATATTAAAAATTTATTATCTTTAGTAAATTTTTCTCAGGAAATGGAACAAAAAATACGTGATACTGCCGCTGATTTAGTGGCTACCGTGCGCAAACAAACTCAGCAATTAACAGGCATAGAAGCGCTGATCATGCATTATGATTTGTCCACCACCGAAGGTATTATGCTGATGTGCATTGCTGAGTCTTTGTTGCGTATCCCCGACAAAGAAACCGAAAATTTATTAATACGCGATAAATTGACCAGTGCCAATTGGCAAAACCATCTCGGTAAAAGTCAATCAGCGTTTGTTAATTTGACGACTTGGGGACTTGCTTTAACAGGCAGAATTTTAGATAGTCACCAACCTGAATATCAATTTGATAGGTTATGGAATAAACTGCTTCGGCGCGCTGGAGAACCCGTGATCCGGAAGGCGATCTTTGAGGCCGTCAAAATTATGGGGAATCAATTTGTAGTTGGGCATAGCATCGATCAAGCTTTAAAAGCCTCGCAACAAATGGTTCAAAAAGGTTATTTATTTTCTTATGATATGCTGGGAGAAGTTGCACGCACCCGCGAAGATGCCGATCGTTATTTCCGCGCTTACCAACAGGCCATTGCAGAATTAAATCAAAAACTTCATTTAGATTCTAAAGATATTGTTCATGGACCTGGCATTTCAGTGAAATTATCGGCTTTATATCCCAGATATATTTATACTCATCGAGAAATGGCGGTTCCATTTTTAATTGAAAAATTACATACCTTGGCTAAACAAGCCCGTGAAGCAAATATCGCTTTAACTATGGATGCAGAAGAAGCCGATCGTTTAGAGATGTCTTTGGATATTTTCGAGGCGGTATTTACCCATCCTGATTTCGACGATTGGGAAGGGTTGGGCTTAGCGGTTCAAGCGTATCAAAAGCGCTGTTTGCCATTGATTAATTGGCTAATTGATTTAGCGCGACAAAAAAATAAGCGCGTGAGTGTTCGTTTGGTTAAAGGCGCTTATTGGGATACAGAAATCAAACTCACTCAAATAGGTGGGTATAATGATTACCCCGTTTTCACCAGAAAAACGAACACCGATGTGAGTTATTTGGCTGGTGCTCGACAAATTCTTCAAGCGCAAGATGCCATCTATCCACAATTCGCGACTCATAATGCTTATTCAGTTGCCGCGATTTTAAATATGATGGACCAAGATCAGAGATTTGATTTTGAGTTTCAAAGTCTACAAGGTATGGGGCGACCCTTGCATGATGAATTAATTGCCAGAGGATTTTTATGCCGAATTTATGGTCCGGTTGGCAGTCATGAGGATTTGTTACCTTATTTAGTGCGGCGCTTGTTAGAAAACGGAGCCAATAGTTCTTTTGTTAATCAAATTGCCAATGTCAAAACCCCGTTGGAAAAATTAATAGCCAGCCCAGTGACGTTGGTTCGCAACTATGCAGAAATTCGTAACCCACGGATACCGTTGCCCAAAGATCTTTATGGGAAGGCAAGAGTCAACTCTAAAGGCTTAGATTTAAGCCACTTAAGCGAACGACAGCAATTAGCTGATCAGATGTCGCAATTTGATAATTATTTATGGCAAGCAACCCCTTTGCGTCAACCCATGAATAATCAGCTGGCAGAAATAATCAAAAACCCAAGCGATCATCGGCAAATTGTTGGCCACTGTCTATCGGCTAGCAAAACGGATGTGGAGCAAGCCCTGAAAAATGCCGTACAGGCTTTTGTTGATTGGCAAAAGTACTCCATTGATGAGCGCGCCGATTTATTGTTAAAAGCGGCGGAATTGTTGGAAAAGCATCGAGCTGAATTAATTTGCTTAACCGTTCGAGAAGCGGGCAAGACTTTGGCCGCGGGGATTGCTGAAGTTCGCGAGGCGGTGGACTTTTGTCGTTATTACTGCGATATAGCCCGACATACACTTACCCCACAAATTTTGCCAGGTCCTACTGGAGAAACTAATACTTTATTTATGCGTGGTCGTGGCCCAATCGTCTGTATCAGTCCTTGGAATTTTCCGGTGGCTATTTTTACCGGTCAGATAGCCGCAGCATTGATGGCTGGTAACACAGTGATCGCGAAGCCAGCAGAGCAAACCCCTTTGGTAGCACAGTGTATCGTGGAATTATTTCATTTGGCAGGTGTACCTAGCGCTGTGTTGCAATTGCTGCCAGGGCGTGGAGAAACAGTGGGAGCGGCGTTGGTGAGTGATCCGCGCATTCAAGGAGTGATATTCACAGGGTCTACCGACACAGCTAAAGGAATACATAAAACTCTAGCCCAACGACAAGGACCAATTGTGCCGTTAATTGCGGAAACCGGAGGAATTAATGCGTTAATTGCCGACTCATCCGCATTACCGGAGCAGTTAGTAGCAGATGCGATCACCTCAGCATTTGACAGTGCTGGCCAGCGCTGTTCGGCATTAAGGGTGCTGTATGTTCAAGAAGAAATTGCCGATAAAGTTATTCATATGTTGCGTGGCGCCATGGCAGAATTAATTGTCGATGATCCATGTTATTTAAGCACCGATATTGGCCCATTAATTGATGAGGATGCGCGAAAAAATTTGCAAGCCCATAGTGAAAAAATGCAAAAAGAGGCAAAATTAATTTATAAAGTTGAATTACCCATTCATAGTGAATATGGAACTTTTTTTCCGCCACAGGCTTATGAATTAGCAGATTTAAAATTATTAACACGAGAAGTGTTTGGCCCAATATTACATGTAATCCGTTATCAATCTAATCAACTTGATCAAGTGATCGATGCGATCAATAAATTAGGATATGGATTAACATTCGGTATTCAAAGCCGGATTGATAGCACGATTAATCACATTCAATCGAGAATCCAAGCCGGAAATATTTACGTTAATCGCAATATGATTGGCGCAGTAGTCGGCGTGCAACCATTTGGCGGCTGTAAACTATCTGGCACCGGCCCAAAAGCCGGCGGTCCACATTATTTAACACGTTTATGTGATGAAGTGACTGTCACCATCAATGTCACTGCCACCGGCGGCAATGCCGAACTTATGACATTGGCTGAATAGCAGAAAATATCTTTCCGTCTGCGATACGAGATGGTTTGGTGGTCGTCATGACAATTGTTAACAGGCCTTATTTTTCCAATTTTTCAGAAAATTTTAAAGCTGTTGTATAGAATTCCTCAAAATCTTTAAGATGATTTTGGACAATCGATGTGACAATATCATAATTTATTTCTTTATAAGCATGGGTTGCTATATTGCGAAACCCAACCATTTTTTTCATTAATCAAAATCACTTGATGGTGCTTATAAATTTGATTACCAATAATGGGATCGGCGCTATTCAAACAAATAAGATCAACTTCGCGCGATAGGGCATTATCCAATTTTTGTTTAAGTTCCCATAATTCTAAGGACGAAGGAATATGCTGGGCATCGTATAATAAGGCGATATCAACATCACTATCGGGCTTAGTGGTGCCCTTAGCATAGGAACCGTATAGCAAAAACAGCAGCCAATCCTGGTTGCTGACTAAATTGCTCGATGATGATTTTTTTTAAATTTGTTAATTTCATTTAGATATAATAACATAAATTATCTATGCAAAAAATCCTATTATTTAATTATGAATAGCGCGCAATTTCGTTTTTATGAAGAACTGAATGATTTTCTTCCTATAGAAAAGCGTAAACAAGATTTTGTTTTTAGTTTTCAAGGTAATCCAGCTATTAAAGATGCGATTGAGGCCATAGGGGTTCCGCATGTCGAAGTCGATTTGATTCTAGTCAACGGCGAATCTAAAGATTTTAATTATCCATTACGAGACCATGACCAAGTTTCTGTGTATCCGGTGTTTGAAGCATTTGATATTAGCCCTGTGACCCATTTGCGTCCCCAACCTTTGCGCCAGCCTCAGTTTATCTTAGACGTACATTTAGGCACTCTGGCTCGCTACCTACGTTTATTAGGTTTTGACGTTTGGTATGATAATGGCTATGATGATGTAGAAATTGTGCGGATTGCTTTCCAACAAAGCCGAATTATCCTCACTCGCGATTTAGGTCTATTAAAAAATAAAATCGTCACTCGCGGTTATTGGCTGCGAAATGTCAAACCTAAACAGCAAGTCAGTGAAGTGTTAGATCGATTTAATTTACGAGAACAAGTTAAAGTTTTTTCGCGTTGTCTGGTTTGCAATGGGTTTATTGAGCCCGTGCCAAAGCAGGCCATCCTTGATCAACTTCTGCCTAAAACTAAAATGTACTATGAAAAATTTTTTCAATGTCAACAGTGTCATAAAATCTACTGGCAAGGTGCACATTTTAAAAAAATGTTGGCCTTAGTCAATGAACTATTGGTGTTTTTCTGACAGCCTTGTTAAAATTGATGTTTTTAGTTTTCGTTCATTAAGGAGAGAAGATATGAGTCGCCAGATAATAAACATTCTAATTGGAATGTTAGGATTTTGGATCGGTACCGTCAGTGCTGTGGACAACAGTACATTACCCAATAAGACCGATCGCCTAAGCTATTCAATGGGGGTTGAAACTGGAAGGTCTTTTAAAAAACATGGCCTGGAAGTGAATCCAAACCTCTTTGCCCAAGGTTTAAGAGATGGCATGGCTGACAGCCCAACTCTACTCTCCAACGACGAAATTCATCGCGAATTGCAGGATTTACAAAAAAATTCGAGTAGTAAAATGCAAACTCAAATGCAGCAAAATGCCAAAAAAAATCGGCAATTAGGCAATGCCTTTTTATCGGCCAATAAAGAACGCCCTGGTGTGGTGACAACAGCCAGCGGATTGCAATATAAAATTATTACTCCAGGCAATGGGGTTAAGCCAACGGATAACGATATCGTTAGCGTGGACTACGAAGGACGATTGTTAGACGGCAAAGTATTTGATAGTTCATATGAACGTGGGCAACCGACCACTTTCCCCCTCAATGCGGTGATCGCTGGCTGGCAAGAAGCGTTAAAATTAATGCCAGAAGGTTCAACTTGGGAACTTTATATTCCCTCTGAATTAGCTTATGGCGAGCAAGGCGCACAAGGCGCAATTGGGCCAAATGAAGTATTAATTTTCAAAGTGCATTTGATCTCAGTTCAAAGTCAACGCACCCAAGAAAAAAATACTTCTATACCGCCTAAACAATCATCATAAAAACGCGAAAAGAATAATGAGATAATTTATTGTGGTCATATTTTTTCAAGGGCCTGAAGTTTATACACCATTTCGACTTGCGCAAAAACAGCGGCAGGTTCAGGCCCAGTCAGGAATAATTCAGGATTTACAAGCTGAGTTTTGGTTTTTTGCCGACGTTGAAGCAGATTGGCAGCCAGAGCAAGCTCAACAAATGTCTTCTATTCTTGGGAGAGGTTGTTCCTTGCAACAACCTCCACCGTTGTCATTATGGGTGGTGCCGCGCCTGGGCACCATTTCACCCTGGTCCACCAAGGCAACAGAAATTATCCAAAATTGTGGATTAAAACCTTTGTTGCGCATCGAACGAGGGGTGCGCTACCATTTTCGCCATCTTCCAGATCACCCTGGAGAAAATAATCTTGAATGGCAACGAACTTTATATGATCCATTAACAGAATCGTTATTTGAAGATATCGATCATTTAAAGCTTATATTTGCGTCCCATCAGCCACAGCCATTGGCCACCATTGATATTTTGCAGCAAGGCCTTTTTGCCTTACAAACCGCTAATCAACAATTGGGTTTGGCTCTAAATGACGTTGAAATAGATTATTTATTAAAAACTTTCCAAAACTTAAAACGCAATCCGACCGATGTGGAATTAATGATGTTTGCCCAAGTAAACTCCGAGCATTGCCGGCATAAAATCTTTAATGCCAAGTGGGTGATTGATGGCCATCCGCAAGAAAACTCTTTGTTTGGAATGATTCGCTCTACATTTCAAAATAACCCGCAACAAGTGTTAGTGGCTTACGCTGATAATGCCGCGGTATTAAAAGGTTCAATCATACAAAGATGGTTAATTGATCCTGAAAGCAAAGAATTTCTGAGCCAGCACGAGCCTGCGCATATTGTTTTAAAAGTAGAAACGCATAATCATCCCACGGCTATTTCGCCTTTCCCAGGTGCTGCAACCGGCAGCGGGGGAGAAATTCGCGATGAAGCTGCAACCGGCTGCGGAGCAACCCCCAAAGCAGGTTGGGCTGGGTTTTCGGTATCGCATTTACAAATTCCAGAATTTTCTCAACCATGGGAAATCGATATCGGCAAACCTAAAGCCATAGCTTCGGCATTAGACATTATGCTGCAGGCCCCGATAGGCGCAGCTGCATTTAATAATGAGTTTGGGCGGCCCAACTTAACAGGATATTTCCGGACGTTTTTATTGGCCGTGAAGACAGATTATGGTAAGTCTTATCGTGGGTATCATAAGCCGATTATGATAGCGGGGGGCATCGGTGCCATTCGTGAAACTCAATTATTTAAAAAATCATTACCTGAAGAAGCGCAATTGATTGTCTTAGGTGGTCCGGCGATGGCGATTGGTTTGGGCGGAGGCTCTGCTTCATCACGCACGTCGGGTGAAAACGCCGAGCAATTAGATTTTGCTTCGGTACAGCGTGCCAATCCTGAAATGCAAAGGCGCTGTCAAGAAGTCATTAATACTTGCTGGAGCTTAGGAGAAAAAAATCCGATCCTGAGTATTCATGACGTGGGCGCTGGAGGATTAGCCAATGCATTACCTGAGCTAGTGGCTGCAAGCGGCAAGGGCGCCAACATAAATTTGCGCGCCATCCCCAATGCAGCACCGGGTATGACCCCTTTAGAAATTTGGTGTAATGAGGCCCAGGAAAGATTCGTCTTATCGATTGCTAAAAAAGATTTAGCTTATTTCACCGAAATTGCCCTGCGGGAACGTTGTCCTTTTGCCGTCGTTGGTGAAGTCACCAACAAACCTGATTTAATTTTAGAAGATCCATTTTTTAATAATACTGCCGTCGATATGCCCATATCAGTTTTGTTTGATGAGATGCCGCGTAGTGAGTGCTCTGCGGAACATGCAACTTGGATTATGCCAGGGTGTAAAACTGCAGATATTAACCTAGCAGAAGCAGTGCAAAGAGTTTTGCAATTCCCTTGTGTCAGCGGTAAAAGTTTTTTAATTACCATCGGTGATCGCACTGTTGGCGGTTTAGTCGCCCGTGATCAAATGGTGGGGCCTTGGCAAGTACCTGTTGCAGACGTGGCGGTGACTTGCGGAGATTATGTGGGTATCGCGGGAGAGGCGATGGCCATTGGTGAACGGGCACCCATCGCGTTAATCCATCCTGCTGCCGCAGCACGAATGGCCGTGGGTGAAGCGCTGACCAATATAGCAGCGGCGCGAATTGAACATATCAGCAAAATTTCATTATCAGCCAATTGGATGGCAGCCCCCGATTATAAAGGTGAAGGCGCAGGTTTATTTGCCGCAGTGCAAACCGTTGCCCTTGAGTTATGTCCAGCATTGGGAATATGTATTCCCGTCGGGAAAGATTCCTTGTCCATGCGAACTCACTGGCAAGCAGAAGACGGTAAAATCATTAATGTGACTGCACCTTTATCATTGATCATAACCGCTGCTGCCCCGGTGGCTGATGTACGTAGTACTTTAACTCCGCAATTAAGGATAGACCAAGGTCAAAGTCAATTAATTTTAATCGATTTGGGCGAAGGCTGTCATTGCATGGCCGGATCAGCGCTAGAACAAGTATATGGGACGCTGAGTCAACGTCCACCTGATGTAGACGATCCGGATTTATTAAAACGTTTTTTCCAAGCCATTCAGCTTCTCAATCAAAAGCAATTATTATTGGCCTATCATGATCGTTCTGATGGAGGGCTATTAACAACCTTATGTGAAATGATGTTTGCCGGTCATGCGGGTATTGATATTTACATAGATGATTTAATTGGTAAAGAATTGGGACGCGATCCAGTCGCGGCTTTATTTACCGAAGAATTAGGCGCAGTGATGCAGGTTCGAAAAAACGATCTATTTACGGTGATGGATATTTTTCGAGAATATCAATTAACATCGTGTGTGTATGTCATAGGAGAGCCTAATAACAAAGATGAATTGCGGATTGAGAGCAACGACCAATTACTGTATCAGCAATCGCGTAGCCAACTGCAACGCTGGTGGATGGAAACCAGCTATCGATTACAGGCTTTGCGTGATAATCCAGAATGCGCGCAACAAGAATATGAGAATTTACTATCCACTGATGACCCAGGCCTCTCCGTCAAATTAAGTTTTGATATGAACAAGGATATCAGCGCTCCGTTTTTAAATTTAAATCCCAAGCCGCGAGTGGCAATTTTAAGAGAGCAGGGTGTCAATGGCTATATGGAAATGGCGGCTGCTTTTGCCCGAGTTGGGTTTAGCTGTGTCGATGTGCATATGACTGATATTTTATCCGGAAGAATTCGTTTAGAAAATTTTATCGGCTTAGCGGCCGGCGGAGGATTTTCATATGGCGATGTATTGGGTGCAGGACGAGGTTGGTCGCAATCGATTTTAAATTCTGGTTTATTGCGTGATGAATTTAGTCGATTTTTTCAACGTGCTGATACATTTACTTTAGGTGCATGCAATGGCTGTCAGATGCTAGCTGATTTAAAGAGTTTAATTCCAGGTGCGGACTGTTGGCCAGCTTTTAAAACCAATTATTCCGAACAATATGAAGCGCGAGTGGCGATGGTCGCGATTCAATCTTCTCCCTCCATTTTTTTCCATGGGATGGCTGGTAGTCTTATCCCCGTTGCTGTGGCACATGGCGAAGGTAGAGCTGAATTTTCAACAGCAAAAGATTTTGCCGAGGTTGAAAAGGCCCAGTTGATTACTTTACGCTATGTGGATCATCATTATAGAGAGACGCAAGCTTATCCTTATAATCCCAATGGTAGCCCAGGTGGGGTGACTGGCTTAACCACGGCGAATGGCAGAGTGATGATTACCATGCCCCATCCAGAGCGAGTATTCCGCACTCTACAAAATTCCTGGCACCCAGATAACTGGGGTGAAGATGGACCTTGGTTGCGATTGTTTCAAAATGCCCGTGCTTGGGTGGGATAATCTTGTGCACAGAAGTCTTATATGTAACCCCATCAATATTTCCCACCGTCAGGAATCGCGGGACAATCGCACTGCCGACAAAGTTCGCGCCTGGCGGTGGGAAATATTGATTACGCAAATGGATTTAATATTGAAAGCTTATAGGGACACCGCTTTCGGAAGACACGCATTTGCGAGTCAATATTGACGAATTAATCTTCATGCTCATGTTCGATTTCGATTAATGATTTCTGTGAAAATAAATATTCTTTAAGTTCTTTATCCAATTTGCTGTCACGGCGGCGTATCCACTCTAAGACCATAACCGCATGTTCTTTTTCTTCGTCACGATTATGGCGTAAAATGGCTTTTAATTCAGGATCTTTACAGGTATCCATGCGTTGGTTGTACCAATCCACCGCTTCCAGCTCTTCCATCAATGATACAATTGCGCGATGCATATCGCGGGTTTCATCACTTAATTCATCTACGGGTTCGTGATAACCTTCATTAGCCATGTTTTACTCCTCTATAAGATTATAAAAATTAAAGTCTAAAATAAGTGCCGATTGCAACGGTTCTATTATAAGGGAGCGAGTAGAACTGAATATCTGGCACTGCATTACGTAACATAAAAGCAAATAAATATTTTTGCCATCCCCATAAATTATCTACTTTTGTTTTAGTGATTTCTATTGAAATAATCTCCACAAAATAAGCCATATTTTTCACGTCTAGTTGAAATGGCAAATGCTTGGTTTTAAGCATTAATTCTAAAATATTAGGCAGATGAATATCTTCCGCAAATCCATAATGGATATTTAAAAGAAAAAATCCTTCCGCTTTTTGCATGAGCTCAAATTTTTCTGCCAATGGAATATAAGGTTTATTTTCGGTTAATACACTCACAAATATGACTGTTTTAGTCAGAATACGATTAATTTTTAGGTGATGCAACAAACTACCACCCATTTCGTCATACGGATCAGTGATAAATAAAGTGGTGCCTGGTAGCCGAGGAATACTTTTAGCATTGAGTTCGCTGATAATGGTAGAGCGGTCGGTAATCGCTTGCTGATAATTAATGCGACGTAATTGCTTAAAACCTTTACGCCAGGTGGACATAATAATAAATCCAATAAAAGTGATCACCAATGGAATCCAACCACCACTTAATAATTTAAATGAATTAGCCATTAAATTGATGATGTCAAATAGAAATAGCAAAGGGAAAACCACCAATTGCCAGCTACTCCAGTTCCATATTCGATAAGCTATTTGTGCAACCAGCAGAGTGGTGATAGTCATATCTAAGTTGACCGCGATGCCGTAAGCATTACCTAAGTTTGCAGAAGATCTAAACATCAATACCAATCCACAGGTGCCTGCTGCTAAAAATAAATTAATAATCGGTAAATAAATTTGGCCTTTTTCAATTGCGGAAGTTTGAATAATTTTAAAACGTGGAATTAAATTCAATAAAATTGCTTGCTTAAAAATAGAAAATACCGCGGTGATAATAGCTTGAGAAGCGATGATAGTGGTCAACGTTGCCAGGCAAATTAAAAATGGCAAAAACCAAGGCGGGGAAAGATTATAAAATGGATTATTTGTCTCAGCGGGATGGGTAATTAGATAGGCGCCTTGACCAAAATAATTGAGTAATAATCCCGGCAGTGCGACCAAGAACCAAGATAAGCGTATTGAGCTTTTATTAAAATGACCGATATCGGCATAAAGAGCCTCGCCGCCGGTTACGACTAAAAACACGGCTCCCAGCGTAATTAATGCTACTTCTTTTTGGGTGACAAAAAATTTAAAAGCATAATAAGGATTGATAGCTAGTAGAATATGCGGGTCTTTTATTATTTCCTTCAAACCGAGTATGCCAATCACGATAAACCATAGTAAAACGATTGGGGCAAACAGATTGCCAATTTTGCCGGTGCCGACTTTTTGTAACCAAAATAATAAGAGTAAGATCACGATGGTCACTGGTATTACAAAGTCAGCCAAGTTGTCGGAAAGGATCTCCAGCCCTTCAATCGCGCTGAGCACTGAGATTGCGGGGGTTAGCATGCCATCACCCATAATTAGGCCAATCCCGATGATGGTGACAAAGATGAGTAGACCTTTTTGTTTCTTGATTTTTTGACTCAGTAAAGAGGTCAAAGCGACAATCCCGCCTTCGCCTTCGTTGTCAGCGCGCAGGATCACCACCAAATATTTAAAGCAAATAATGATAATGAGATACCAGAAAATGAGCGATAGGATGCCATAAATATTGATGGTATCGACTGCAATATGCATCAAGGTTTGACGCAAAGCATACAATGGGCTTGTGCCCAAATCTCCGTAAACAACGCCTAATGCGGCAAATGACAACCCGAAAAGTCGGCGCCAATCTTTTGAATTCTCATCCATTCGATTATCCTGTTCAAAACTTTTCATATCGTATCAAATTATTTTAAATTAAGTAATAAATTTCACCGAGTTCCCGCGAATTGCTGAACTTGGTGTAATTATTGAAAGGTATATGATAAAATTCCTGTCTATTACATTATTCCCTCTTCCTCTGGGAAAGATTAGGTAAGGGGATATCTAAAAAAAGGATCATATTATGATAAAATTAGAAACAAATCTAGGCACAATATCAATCGTCTTAGATAAAGAAAACACGGCTAAAACCGCTGAAAATTTTTCAAAATATGCCAAAGAAGGTTTTTACGACGGCTTAATTTTCCATCGGGTCATCAAAGGCTTTATGGTCCAAGGCGGTGGGTTCAAACCAAACATGGTCGCTAAATCTGCAGGTAAACCCATTATGAACGAAGCAGATCTAGGTGGAAAAAATTTGCGTGGTACAATAGCCATGGCGCGTACCAACGACCCGCATTCTGCTTCTGCGCAATTTTTCATAAATTTAGTTGATAATGATTTTTTAAATCACAAATCCAAAACCCCCGAAGGTTGGGGTTATTGTGTATTCGGCCATGTGACTGAAGGCATGGATATTGTCGATCGAATTGGCCAAGTCAAAACCACCGCTAAATCCGGTCACCGCGATGTCCCAGAAGAAGACATCATTATTGAACGCGCAGTGGTTGAAGAATCTACTGGTTAACCAATAATTGCAGCCTCATTTTTTATTATCTATATTTTGATTCTTAATAGATTATACAAGAGTAAAAGATGGGCCGTTACCTCGATCCAAAAATTGATCTTGTCTTTAAGAAAATTTTCGGTGAGCATCCGCATTTTTTAACCATTTCTGAATTAATTTTAGTCTATAAAAGCAAGAGGCGCTGGAATTCAGTGAATTAAAAATTCATTTAAATAAATATTAAAATCTAAAGAAGCACGTACATTTGACACACATTTTTTAATCATTTAATATCAATAGAAAAGGAGGATTTTCATCATGGCATCTGAACAGCTTAAACAAAAAAGAATTGATTTAAGAACGACTGCAAGAATCAAAAATATTTTAACTCGCGCTGCAGAATTAGCTGGGGTTTCGATCAGTACCTTTATGACTCAGGCAGCCTATGAAAAAGCTAAAAAAATTATTTCAATGCACGAGATCATCACGCTTTCCGACATGGAGCGTGATCAATTCTTATCTATACTTGAAAAACCTGCCAAGCCCAATGCCAAATTAAAAGCAGCTATGCAAGAATATTTAACAAGAGATAATTGATGCCCACCTTGAGCCCAGGATGGCAAATAGTTAAATTAGAAAATTATCACGATCGATTATCATTTGATTGTGGTGAAGAGGCGCTTAATCATTATCTACAAAAATTTGCAGGCCAGCACATAAGAAATAATCTCAGTCGAACTTTTGTTGCACTTATTAACAATACATCCAAAATTTTGGGTTTTTACACTTTAAGTGCTGGTGAAATAAATTTTAATAATTTGCCAAGTCAGTTAAAGAAAAAATTTCCTAAGTATCCGATCCCGATTGCAAGGATTGGTCGATTAGCTGTGGATAAAGCTGTCCAAAATCAAAAATTGGGTCAATGTCTTTTAATGGATGCTTTGTATCGTTGTGTCAATTTATCAAATGAAATGGGGATCGTTGGCATCATCGTAGATGCCAAGCATGAAAAAGCTGAAAAATTTTATTTAAAATATGGATTTGCTAATTTAACTAATGCGCCGCTGATTTTATTTATTTCAATTAAGGAAGTCATTGTTGCTGTACAAGAAGAAAAGGACTTCCATATTCAATTAAAAGAGCAAGAGCCAGTACTAATATAATTCCATTTGCTGCAATTGGAATTGGTTTAAGAGGACGATAAGAGTCAATAGCATTATTTATTTTGATTAGAGAAGTATCATCGCTATACAAGAAGAAAAGAACCTCAATATTCAATTAAAAGAAGTGAACCATATGCGTAGGATTAATCCCTGTTGACCGGCAATGGCAACGGTATTATTAGCCCTTGATTGGCCAAAGCCGCAAATCGCACAAATACTCGGCCTATCCCTAATAGAATTAGACCAGTTGCTGCAATTGGAATTGATTTAAGAAGAATATAAGGATCAACAAGGGTTAAGTGCCTTCCAAAGCTGAGCATTGTGGTGCTCTAAGAAGTAAATTAACTCTTAGGGATTTATTTGACAATCATTTTCGTTTGGAATTCGAATTTTGAATGTCATATTGATCCCTGCGCCAAACTGAGCATAAGTGACACCCTTTGCTTTACTGGTTAAATTGAGAAATAAGGGTACGTAGTTCGTAGAGTCTCCACCATTGTAATTACATTGGTCTCCATCAGTTAAATTTTGTGCTGAAACCATAAATATACTGTCACAGTTTTGGCTTGAATCAGAACCCATGTAACCAATTCTTTTCCTATTTTTACAAGTTTCTCCCAAATCTGCATTAGGGCCGCCGTTGTAAGCGCAGTTCATTGTAAGCTTATCTTTAACTCGGAGTGTGCCAATATAACTAGCTAGACTAGTCCTATTGGGAGCAAATTGATTATTAATATCGTAGACATTGTAATAGCATTGCCTGCTCCAATTGCCATCGTTTTTTATAATCCAGTTCTTACCACCAATCCATTTGAGTGTAACTAGGTTATCCGGTTTAATTGTAATTGCTAATGGTTTATCTGCGCAGGTTTGTGTCCCTGAACATGCGGAGACATTAATAATCGAAGGTGTAGTATTATCAACGTCCATAGCACTCACATATTCTACTCCGTTTTCTGTTCTTTTGGTCCTAATTAAATACCAATCACTGGTTTTATTTGGATCTTGAATAATAGTGAAATTTTGGGCAGCATCGGCACTGGGATTAGTCAATTTAAAATTAAGATCGGGTACCAAAGTTGAATTGACAATCATAATGTTAAGAAGAATAGGACCATCGGTTGAACCTTTTCCACTTAAATCTAAGACGTCAAATTTAATTGGAGCAACGGTTGTTTTCCATTGGGGAAAAGAATTGATATTAATAGTCCAGCCGGTTAGTTCTAAATCAGAGGATATGGTCTTACCTCGGGCATTACTATTTAATTGTTGTAATTTGAGATTAGTATAGACCCCCGCGTCGGCAGCATTGTCTAGAGTATTAGAAGTAACAATATTTCGTCCCCCGTCGTAGTATGCAATGATGCTGTTATTATTAGCAGGGTTGGTAGCAACGGCTGCATAAGGCGCAGTGATGGCATCTCCAGAGATAAGAGCATTATTTGGAGGAGCAATTGTTTGAATGATGCTTTCGTTAACGTTAGGATTAATAATCTGCACAGCGGCGGATTGATTGACCAACGCTGTCAAATTCTGTGCTGGTATATTTGGGTTTAGCCGGACGGTAACGTTAGGATCAGGTAAGACGTTAATAGTGACTGCGGTAGCTGAACCACAGGTTTCTCCCGAGCATTCGTATATTTGCAGAGGTTGGGGTGCGGTTATATCTGAGGCATCAACCACAGTTACGCCATTTTCAATAGTTTGAGTTCTTATTAAGTACCAATTAGAGCCATTCGGTTGAATTTTAAAACGCCCAGAAGTATCACCAGAATTAAATTTGAAATTCAAGTTGGAAACTAGCTCAGGATTATAAACCATGTCATTAAGTAATATTGGACCATTCTCTGAACCAGTTAGATTAACATCAGTGGCGTCAAATTTCATGGAAGCTTGGGTAGATTTCCACTCCAGTGCAGGAATAATTTTTATGGTTAAGTATCCTTGCATGGGTAAGCTAGGAGTTGCTTCAGCACCTCGAGCACGACTGACAATATTAGTTAATGTAGGATTGGAATAAGATCCTGGATCCTCTTGATTTAGATTGCTGGGGATCACAATTCCTTTAATTGAATCATCGTAATAAGCTATGATATGTTTACTGGTGCTATTGGTATTGGTGACCACTGCACCTGTAGGATTATTTCCTGAATTAATACTAATAGTGTCTTTAGAAATCAGGTCGCCATTTTGAGTGACAGTCTGGACAAAATTATTATTAGGATCGTCGCTGGCCGTGATAGGCAAAGTATTTTGTGTGCCGATGATAGTTTCCAATGTTTGATTAGTCTTACCAGGATTCAATCTCAGTTGCACGTTTGAATCTGGATCAATGGTAATGGATAATTGTTGTGAAGGAGCTGTACCTTTTTCGTTGGATGCGATGATCGCCACTATTTCAGCACCACCGACTGTGCTGGCATCAAAAGATCCGCCATTTAAGTTGGGATTTTTTTGTCTCAACAGATAGTAATGGCTATCAGTACCATTATGTTGGATAGTCCAATTGTCATGATTGACAGTATCATCAAAAACAAATTTTAATACATCTGTTTGAGATGAAGCCAATTGCATAGCAGTTAAATCAATACGATTTTTAGGATCGCTATTATCGATGTTTGTGGTATCAAACTTAATTTCCCCGGTGATTTTGCTGCCGTTTGACCAATTAGGTAGGGTTAAGCTCGCTGGGATGAGAATGCTACCGGCGCCTACCAATTTCTTATTATTTTTTGCACTATATACATCGTAATATAAAAAACAATCATTAACGCTGGACGTATCTACTTTGTTTATGGCTGATAGGGTGCCGCTAAGGGTAATCTGTGTCCAGGTACAGGGTTTGTCTTTCCCTGATAAATCACTTCTGGTGAATTCTAAATTATCTGCTGGTAAAGGTTCATCAGTGGCGCTCACTTTAGTTCTATACAATGGAGAATTAGGATTTGTGTAAGGATTGATATCGATAGGAGGATAATCCTTCCCAACCATGGCGGGGGGTAAAATAGCCCCTGGTAGTGGTAGAGGATTAGTTAAATCGGCCTTCACTTGTACATTGAAAGTTCCTGGCGATGAAGTGGTTAGATTAGCGTCCACTGTAAATTTTGCTTGTGGATTTGGTGGGGTCGCATTATCGATATCGCCTATTTTGGGGGTTATTTTTACATACTGTCTGTTACTAGGCGCTTGATCTTGGGTGAGATCGGATATTCCCCCCGAAGCTAAATTAGGATTGATTAGATATTTTGTAAAAGTAACCCCGGCTTTTGTACCCTCAATGAAATCGTCCAAGTAAAATTTATAAAAGCCGGATGGATCAGTCACGGGGTAGTTAACAGTCAAAGAGTTGATGCCACCATTCATCCAAACAGGGGCGCCGGAACTGTTAATTCTGATCGTGAGTGGCAATTGCAAAGGCGCGATTTGAAATGAGCTTATGGCTTGAAGATTCACGGTGCAGGTTGTGGTGTTTTCTTGAATAGGGGCGGTGCCTGTCAAGGCGGTCTTATCAGAGTTTAAGGTCAACCAATCCCCACAAACCCCTTCGCCTGTCGAGTGAATGATCTCGAAGTTTGTTAAATTATCAGGCACACTGCTATTGTCAGCGGTATTAGTTGTTTTAGTAAAATAAGTGCTATTGTCGGTTGAGTTATAGGGGTCAAGAGCTTTAGAGGTATATGTAGCTCCAGAGTTCCACGAAGGGTCTTGTCCTGGATTGCGACGAGGTAAATTAACCACGGTAATATTCTGTGCGGCAATATCTTCACTTTTATTTGCAGTATCACTACGAACCGACAGGTAAAGAGTGCAAGAAGTTGTGGCTGTCCCTGTTAACGTCCCGGAGACACTATCTTGAGTTTTTTGACTTCCTTGCCCATCTGTAAAACTAAGCCATGAGCAAGAGTTTGGTTTGATTGAAAACTTCAAAGAATCACTGGTCAGTGGATCATTGTTTTTTAAAGTTTGGGTTAAAAAAGGTTTAGTGGTATTTATATAAGGATTTAATACGGCTTCAGCAGACGGATAAGCAGTGCCATTAACCATATAAGATCCCTTTTGCCCATTAACAATAATCGCATTAGGTAATTTTTCTCCCGATATCCATTTGGGCAAAGTATATGTTGCGCTATTGACCGTAATTTTATTCTGCGGCAACGAGCTGGTGACAACACTATTCCCCTTGGTGCTGGTGACATCGATATAAGCAAAGCAGTCTGCTGCAGGAGTGACTATGCCGGTTGAAGTTAAAGATCGGTGATCGGCAGTGACAGCTAGCCATCGGCATGGAGTTGCCATATTTTCAGAACCTGGTGTGATATTAAAGGTGACTGTATCGCCTAAAGGCTTATCATTAAGTAGAGTTTGAGTCAAGAACCCCCCTGAGGTGGCAGCATTAGGATCAAGTACTTTAACAGGAGGAACGACTCCGGGATCAAGCGAATAAGTTTCCCCATCAGTAGCGGCGGGCAAAGACGGGTTATTGGTCCACGTCGGTAACACGATAGTGTTATTGATGGGAATAGTAATTAATTGGTCGGTGGGTTTTGCGGTTAACCCACTCGAATTACTGGTAGCATTTAGAGTAATGGTCACACTTTTTTCTATTGTACTGGGTACTTTGGTGCCACTGGTTGCTATCAAAGATAGATTATCGGCGGATAATGAAACCCATGGGGCCTGAGTATTCTCAACAAGTCCAAACTTAAAAGTTTCGCCAGATATTGTTGGAGTAATATATTTAGGGTCATTAAGAGGGATGGGAATTCCGCCATTGTAGCTGGTATCTGGCTTGGCGGCGGGTAAAGTGGGCGTAGTTACCCAATTCGCTTGGCCTAAATCTGGATTAACCCCTACGGTGATGTCAAACGGATTTTGCACATTACTGACCACTTGACCATTGCGATAACCTTGGGCTTGAAGAGTGACGGTGTAAGTCACATTCTGGCCAGCGGCCAACATTTCTGGAGTGGTGGGGGCTGAGGAAGTGACGATAGCCTGATAGTTATCAACAGGCGTCACCGTCAGATTTAAATTGTTAGGGGCAGGAGTTTGAGCTGCTTTATTAACAACGGATACAATTTGATAGTTAATTTTATTATATACCTCAGGATTAAATTGAAAATAATCTTTGGTTTGAATTTGCGGACTCAGTGTAGTCCCCACAGGAACGGTGGCAGGAGGAATGGGTTTGGTAGTAATTTGTACTTGCACCAATTTTTCTTCCGCTTTAGCTAATACTCGCGAATGATAAATGACGGGCTTCTCGACCCAATCTTTAATCGAGCTGAGTCCGGCGGTGATCATGTTTTCGTAAGTTTTGGGCGCTGGGTAAGATAGGCTGGCACTGACGCTGGTGCTGCCCGGGATGTCATTGGTGGTGGCGACATACTGGCCTATGAGTGAAGCTTCTAAACTCCACGGTAAAATTTGACTGACTTTGGCGGTATGGGTTCTGCCGGAAGCGGTGTTACCAATGCCGGTGGATACCAAAGTCGTTGGTGTCAATAAATGTGCAAGTTCGGCATTGTAAACCAAGGCGGCGGTGGCTTCCTTATCTTGCCATTTGGTATCAAAACTCAAACTGCTATAGCCGGCGCCCACTTTTAGAATGGTGCCTTTTAATGGGGTTAGGGTGACATTACCGCCAGCGGTCATTTCTGTGCCGCCAGCGATGCGTCGGTAATTAATTTGGGTGAGGAGATTATTGACATACATTTCTTTTTCAGTCAGTTCTTTGCTCGAGGCTTTGGTATAAGTGCCATAGAGTTCAATATTTTTTAAAATATTATGGCCAATGATATACCGATAAGAAGCACCTAAAGCGTTTTGATTGACCCATTCATCGACTTTACCGCTGGCAAAATCAAAAGGCAGGTTTTGAGTCAAATATTCATAGGTGAGTTTAATTTGTTGTTTGGGAGTGATGGCATAGCCCAATGAGACATTGGCGCGACGCTCGTTGAGACCAGCGCTGAGTTTAAGGGCGGCGGCGGCATTGTTATCTAAGAAGCTCTGAACATAACCAAAGTCCAAAATCCAGGCTAAGTAATTATCATAGCGAATGCCGACGCTGACCGGCCCGGTGAAACCGAGTAATCCACTATTGATGGGTAATGCAGTGACATCCAAAGGTTGAGTGGGCGCCGGTGCTCCGGTACCGGTTTGTTTAATGCAATCCATGACATTCACAGCGGACGAGCAGGTGAAGGCGGCATCATCTTGGGGATTGTCAGCGGCGAAAATAGCAGGAGATGACAAAAATAAGCCAGTTGCAAATAATAAGCCACCCGCTAGTCGAGCTAGGCGTTTGACAAAAAAGACATTAATCGAGGCTTCATGCTTCATAGATACTTCTTTATATATTAAACAACAGCCCAATGCTGTTCCTTTTTAAACCATTTCTGAGTTAATTTTAGTCTATAAAACCAAGCCGCGCTGGAATTTAGTGAATTAAACATGCATTTAAATAAATATTAAAATCTAAATCTACAAAAAATTTGCAGGCCTGATCTCTAAAAATTATTTCCGAGTGAATTTTAGATAAATAATGACTGGATAATCCGCAGGTTTAGGTTTGTTGCCTTGACCAATCTCATAATTGACAGAAACAAATGTGAAAAATTTAGAAGTATCAAGAGTATATTCTCCGTATTTTTGTGTTAGCAAGGGTAGGAGTAAATAAACCAATGACCGTTCCGGTTTTGTTAGTGAAGCTACAAATGGTAAACTGATATGTGGTAACGTTAGCTGGAGTCACCGATTCCGGACAAATCCATCCAGCCATTGTGTCTTTAGGATTTATTATACTGACTTGTGTTTCTAGCTCATATACCAGGCCAACAATTAACTTGCTATCTAAATCGAGGTTACTGATGGGAATTGATCTAAATAAACGCCAATAGCCAGCACCATCCCAGAATTCAGCAGTATTACCTGGAGGGAAGGAATTAATGATAATGGGTGGCTCTGGTTTTAAGAGTAATGCTCCAGTTCCAGTTACAATGATGTCATTGGGTTGGGCTATGGTAGTGACGTCATTAAAAGTTAAAGTTTTAGTCCCAGCATCTGAGTTTGGAAGCATTTTGAGATCAGGTATAGTGAGGGAGTAAGACCCATTGTCTCCGACAACTAGAATAGTTTTTCCCGATGGTAATTGCAATAAAGGCGGCGCGGTATTAATTTTTGTAATCTGATCATTAATAACCTGGATATTGCAAGCTACGTCAATACAAGATTGAATGAGATTAATATCAATCGGTATATTGCTTGGGTTTTCTCCAATGGTTTGTGAAATAGAATAATCTTTTCTCCATACTAAATTAATATTTGAATCAGGTAAAACTTGCACATTAAAGACGGCTGAACTGGAGTTAGCATCATTAATGGCCTTGATGGCCACAAGTGCGGGACCGATATCAATGGCGTTAACTCCTTGGCGAACGAGATAAAATTTTGTTGGGGTGGTAGAAGTATCGGTTTTAATTCCCCAATTGTCAGGATTGGCGGTATTTTCCCTATCTATTTCAAATCTTAAGTTAGTGCCCTCGGTGCCCTTAATGAGTTGCAAATAATAAGCCACCAGCTAGTCGAGCTAGGCGTTTGACAAAAAAGACATTAATCGAGGCTTCATGCTTCATAGAGACTTCTTTATATATTAAATAACAGCTCAATATTGTTCCTTTTTAGACCATTTCTGAATTAATTTTAGTCTATAAAAGCAAGCAATGCTGAGATTTGATGAATTAAATATTCATTAGATGGGATGACTGATTTTGCTCAATTGACCTAATTAAAATCGTAACCGTTCTGGGTCTGCATAAGATCCTTCTTTTATGCGAAGCACCCTCTGTAACTCTACTATTTCACCCTCTATGAGTTGATGCGCGGATTTATCTATTTCAGCAAATTTAAAAATTAAAGAGAGTGGTCTTATGTAAGAAAATCTCTTAGGGTGCACTTTAGAAAGACTGGCGGGGGTTAACTTATCTTCTCTACATAAAATTTTTAATGGACTTTGCATACGATTAAGATGCAGCCCTATATAAAACAAGGAGCGAATTTTAGCATTATAGCTTGCAATTTCCTCAGCCAATAATCCGTAATTATTTTCGAATCGATTTATGAATGGTTCTAAGTGAGTTAAATCTACTTGGGAGTTAAAACCTGCCATCATGAAAATTATGGCTAGCAGTTTTTTTTCATATAAATAATTGGTTCGAAATTCGAACAAAGGACTTTTAGCATCATACATCCCTAAACAAATCGCTAATTTGTTTTGAGGATTAATAAAGGTTTGTTTATATAAAACGGTTTGTTTATATAAATACTTTAATGTGAGTTGCCATGGATACAATCCTCTTTGAAACGCCAACATGGTTGTAAAAGGAATCCATGGGCTCAGGGTAATCATGTAGTCATTAAGATGGAAAGCATGTGGTGTGTCTGGATTTAAATTGTTTCGCAATAAAAGGCTGAGTAATTCTGAAACCATTTGAAATTCTTGATGGGCATCCTTCACCATATGGGTTACCAAACTACACCATTCTTGTTTTTGGGGTAAGTTATCCAGAACCTCTATTTGTTTAATATGTGCATTAAAATCTGCTTTTTTTTCCTCAATTAAGAATCGCATTAAAGAAAAACTGCGATTCAAAAAAGCCTTATGTAAAAGGTAGGTGGGATCCATCTGCCCTGTGCTAATAAAAAAAGAGAGAATTTTTTTTTGTGACTCAATTTTTTTTTCTATCTTGTCTTTAAGCCTTAATATAAAGTTTTGAGCAACTTCTAATATTTCTGGAGAAAAATCGTCAGAATATTTTTTAAATTCTGCTTTAATAGTTTCAGGGGGAAAACTTAAAAAGTAATGGCATCCTTTACTAATAGAGGGATATCCATCATAAAGACTTGAGTCTTCTGAAAAACAATGTAAAACTGGCTTTATTTTCTTAATTTCACCTGGAAATTCTTCGCTAAGAATTTCAGACGCCCATTCTTTGATTTTCCCTCTGAGGTTAGGAATAACCAATGTAAATGGAGTTTCTTTTTCACCTTCTTCAGATTCAAAAACAACTTCTTTAATTTCATAACCGGTTGCTAACTGGATTACGGTAGTGTCGTCGCTATCTTCCAGAGCCTTTTTAAATACGTTTAGTAAATTTTTTTCTAGGGTATTTTTCATCTGTTGGCTTTCTTAAAATTTAATAACAATTTAGTAATTGTATTACTTTATAATAAAATATAAAGCCTAGGCAACAGTTATGCAGCAGTTCCCCTGTTAGTTTAACGCAAGATCATCAATTCAAATTCTGGAGCAGGAGTGTTGGGTAAGGTGTAGTAGACGATCGATAAAACACCGTCATCCCCTGATTCCACCACTTTGTCGCTTCCGACTGAATAAAAAGGATTACCGTCCCAATCCTGAGCAGTTTTAATCGCGTGAGGTGAATAAAAAGGACCATAATCGAAATGTGATCCCCGCGCTTCGAATAAACGATATTTGTGATTTTTCTTCAAGCCACGAATGACAATGCTTTGATGATTATCATAAAACTGATGAGTTTCCATATTGTCATTCGCGACCACCACCAATTGCACGTTCATTTGAGTTTTAATGATCGCTTCTTGATTAGAGGCTTTGCTATGCACGGATAAAGTCACCTGATAGGGGCCACCAATCGCGCTTCGCGGTGGTAAACCCATTAATCGGTTGTCTTTAATTTTTAACCAGGTAGGACTCTCTTCAGCCAATTTGATAGTCAATCGGTCATTAGGTATTGGACTATGTAAAAATTCATTTAAGTCAGTGGCATGGCCTACACCGACTGTCGCCACGGGTAATCCTTGACTATGTTTCCACGAAGGAGCGGGTAAATTATGGTTGGCGGACACATTAATAACCAACAATTGTGCGCTGGTTTTATGCGTAATTTGACTGGTTGCCATCAACCTCACTGTTTGCGCAGTGTCCACTTCGTTTGCAGTAATGGTTTTTGGATCGATCATTAAATAAGTTTGATTATCTTTTTTAGCTAATGAAATCCATCGTGGGGAATGCAATGCATCAATCGTATAGTCAAATTGATCACCACTGATATCATCTTGGGTATAATCAGCTAAAGGAATTTCAAGTCGTTCTGATTGGGCAATTTTAACCGTGGGTAAGGTGGTCTTAGTCCAGTGTGGCACCCCTCGATAGGCCACCATCAATTGTTGATAATCAATGGTTTTGCCACTGGCTTTACTATGGACACGTAACTTAATAGTAAATGCTTTTCCAGCAGCGTTCGCAGGAACCTTGCCTTGACTCACTAAGCAATGACACAAGCTATTAAAACCCAACCAATTGGGGCCGGCTAAATA
Organism: uncultured Pseudomonadota bacterium; assembly: GCA_963818985.1. GTDB lineage: Bacteria > Pseudomonadota > Gammaproteobacteria > Coxiellales > Coxiellaceae > JAFEDN01. The sequence goes on from CAWFUJ010000008.1 coordinate 33,792, forward strand.
TTCAAACTTTAAATCATCTTGTGAGTATACATTTTCTAATGCCATCGCTAAATCATCACTGCGATAGTTATCATCGATAATAAAATTTTGTAAAAAGTCTTTTTTCCATTGCGGAGCTAATTGCTGGTCGGCATTGATACTAATATCTAAAGCAGTTTTGCTGGTTAAACCGCTGACTTGACTATGAGTCGTCACCTCGATTTCTTGTACACTGCCAATGAGTTTGGCGTCTTGCGGTGTACCTGTTAGCAATTGATTATTGTGTAAAGATAACCAACTGGGTAGCTTAGTTAAATCGATTTCAAACTTAAAGTGGTCATTCCTAATATTACTGTTGACGTATTGATTTAAATCTAACGAATAAGATTTATTAATGGCAGCTATGGGTAAGGGTTGCCATTGGAAAGGCCGTGGTGCTTCATTAACAAATATGTGGCCCTTAAAATCACGACTCTTGCCACTCATTTTGCTGGTGACACGAAGATTCACCTCAAAAGAGTTGTTGGCTGCACTTTCTGGAATATCATTTCCTACTAAAGAAAATCCATTACTGCCAATTTGCAACCAATTAAAGGATGGATCTATGATTTGAAAAGTTAATTGGTCATTTTCAGCTAGATTATCTATTTTTACCGCGCCAGCCAAATCGACAAAGTAAGGTTTGGAAATAATGGCATCGGTTAAATGAAACTTTGGTTTCCACTGAGGTGCAGGCAATTTATCATTGGCAGTGATTTTAATAGTGACTTCAACGGAAGACGATTTTCCGCTACTGGTGCTGATGGCAGTTAAATAAATAATTTGAGTGGTATTAATATCTTCTTGGCTTATTTTATCAGTTAATAAAGTTAATAAACCGTTGGCTTGTAAATTCAACCATTCCGGATTAGTTTTCCCTGGGGTTAAAGAAAATAAAAAGCTATCGTTGGGAATATGGTCGCTCACATAATCATTTAAATTAATCTCTTCATAGTTTTTTTGAGCGATAGCAACATCGGCAAATGAGTCAATCGACCAGCGTGGTTGTGCTGCTTGTTGGTCCACTGCAATCTTGAATATTTTTCTTGTCGAACTTTGTTGGGTATTAAGATTGGTAACCGTCAGCCCAAATTCGACGCTATTGGCAGGGGTGTTCACTTTTTGTTGGTTGCCTTGTAAGTGCATGCCATCTGCACTAATTTGCAGCCATTCTGGATGACGTTTATCAAGCGCAAACATGAGTTTATGTTTGCCGGGAGATTTATCATGCACTAATTCGTTCAAATTAATTTGATGTGGGTAGGCAATTCCCTCAATAGCGGTAGGGAACTCATTGTTATCATTTTGCCACTGGGGTTGAAATTTTTTACCCCATTCATTTAATTTGGACCAATGAGGGTTGTTGGCTTGAACTGATTGATCTTGTATTGGAGTTTCCTTAATTTTTATTTCTTTAATTTCTGAGTTATTAATAGCTGCTGACTCAGGTAATTTCTCTTCAATAATGTGTTTGGGTGCATGTTGAGCTGAATCAGCTATTGACTCGGTTTCTTTAATTTTTATTTCTTTAATGACTGGTTTGCTTGCTATAGCTGCAGGCGAATTTTTAACAACTTTAGGTAAAGGTTGAATAATGGGGGTTTCTTGAAGTTTTTGAATTTCAGGTTGAGGCGTGGCGATGTTCTTACTAGATTTTAAATTAATTAATTTATCTAGACTCATTGAAGCTTCTTCACTTAAATTGAATTCAATGTTTTCAATAGGAATTTCAAACGTTTGCGGGTTACTGATTTGTTTAGTTTTTAAATTTTTAGCAGAAATGGTAATAGTGGCGATATGAGCGGTGGTGCTCATGACTTTATGCTGATTGCCTTGTAAATAGCGGCCATCTTTACTGAGTTCGATCCAATTAGGATGTTTGTCACTGAGAATAAAAACCAATTGACCGGCGCTATCAGTGCTGTCGTCGCGAATAAGAGCGGTCAGATTAATTTGATGAGCATAGGTGCTATTGACGATAGCCGTTGGTAAAATTTGGCTGCCATTTACCCAATAAGGTTTGCTCACGACAGGCTTACTTTTAAACCAACTACTAAAGCCTGACCAGCTTGAAGATGTGGCTAAAGCGCTTTCGGAAGTGAGACCCAAGCCGCCTATACCAATGATAACGATAGTTGCTGAATTTAAAAATTTATTCATTTTCTTAATAACCCTGGATTACCTTTACGAACTACAAATTATAAACACTTTTCCTTAAGATAACATTAAGAAAAACGACTTTATTGTTTAAATCCAGTACTATGCACTTTGTTCCAAGCTCCGTCAATATTTCCCCCGCCAGGGATCCGGGGCAATCGCAATGGCAGGCCTGAAGAATTCGTCATCCCGTGGCTTGATCGCGGGATGACATGTTTCGCCCCGTCGACAAAGCTAGCGCCCGAGGGGAAATATTGAAGTAGTAATTAAGGTAGTGGGTTAATTATATCAAGCAACTTTTTGATTTCATTTAAAGTTTCGTTGATTTTTTTAATTGTTTTTGGGGCCACAAAGATAGTGTCATCACCGGCCAAAGTGGCCAAAATTTCAGATTCAGAATTTTGAAAATCCAGCATTCTAGCGATCAAGGAAGCGGATCCGGGGCTGGTTTGAATAACCACTAATGTCTCATTGGCGGAGATTTTTAATATCAACTGGGTGAGCGGAGTTTGATTGGGCGGGGGAGCCAATTCTTTAGGTAATCGGTAGACCGTCTGACCCAAAGTATTTTTTACTTTAATGGCAGACAATTTCTGTAACATACGAGAAATTTTACTTTGGTTAATAGATAACCCTTTAGCCTTCAGCGCCTCAGCGATCTCTTGTTGGGTTCCGGCTTCTCCTCGGCGTAAAATCTCAGTGAGCGCTTCAAGAAGCGTTGCATTATCATGACTTGAATCTTTATACATAAAGCCGATTTTACTCCATTTTAATATGAATGTCAGGCAGGTCATGGCGCCGATGATACAGCCAGTAACTTTTGTTCGTCTAGTCCTGAGGCACCCCTCAATTTTAGAAGGGCTTGAAAAGAAAAGGCATCGAAGCCAACATAATTGCTTGTTTATTGTTTAAGTTTAAGCAAGGAGCTGACCATGATTTTGGAAGTGGCACGTTGATAATATTGGCTTAATGGTGGAATCATTACTGAAAAGCGGAGTCGTGGGTATTGCTGAAATAGGGCGTGAACTGAAAGTAGCCACAACACCTAAATATGCAATCATCGGAGCTTGGAATCAATCATCACAATACGATAGCGCAATTGATTTTAGAGTATGCTACTTAAATTAAGGAAAATCGCCGCTTATTATTCTGGATAAGCGGCAATATTTTGCCGGCATGACAGAAGTCAATGGTCTTCGAGTGTCCTTTTTTTCCGTATAAATTTTACAGATTCGCTTTGTATAATAATATATTTTCAATAACCATAATCCTGTTTATTTTAATACTTTTTCTTGAAATTGTTTAAAATTTATGCTATTTTATCTCAATTATACATAACATACTGAGAGAAATCATGTTTAATGAAGAAAAAAAAGAACAAAATTTATCTCATTCTAATCAATTATTGATTGCTCCGGTAGTCAATAGAGAAGATGAGCGAGAATTACTGGATCATAAAACCTATCAAAGAACCATCCGTCAAGCCTTAAGAGAAGAAAAAATAGCACCACATTTAAAATCTTCCTGGCTTGGTGCAGAAGATAATCTGGTAGCTCTATTTCAAAACACAGATCAGCTCCGGGAGTTTATTGAAGTGGTTAAAACCTGCTTAACCACAAGAAATACGGATTGTGAAGATGAAGAAAAAAAGTTTAGTATCCATAGAAGACGAGTTTGTATAGGCTCTTCTCTTACCTTAATGTGCCTGGGAGGACTAGCAACATCAGGATGGGCGCTATCATGTTTGGTAGGCACTGATTATTTCTCTAGGGGATATAATCCACAGGAATATGATGGGTCTTTCCATATTACTAATGAAGATCGCTATTTTATATGTGGAGGTCTTGGAGTACCACTTTCACTACTGATTACCTATTTGTTTGCAATTTTAGCATCCAAAGGCATGAAGGACTGTTTGGAGCCAGGAGTAAAAGCAGCAGTGACAAGAAAATATGATAAACAATGTCTGGATAGCTTTTTTAAAATAGCCAGAGAATATAATGGCTTGCAATCTTCGGAGATTGGAACCCATCATCGCAATACGATAGGGCAATTGATTTTTGAGTACGCTGCTTAGGTGATACGCGATGGGAGTGGATTCTGCACGGGAAGTGATTCGTTGGTATGGGAAACGATTTCAAATCGAAGAAATGTTTCGCGACCAAAAATCACACCGCTTTGGATGGGCTTTGGGAGGACTGCAGATGCATCAAGCTGATCGTTTGGAATGTCTACTTTTCATCATCGCATTTGCACAATTGATTACATTGATGGTGGGGGCTTTAGCGAGGCATCAACAATTAGACAGACAGCTTCAAGCCAACACTTGCCGCTATCGCTTTGAATATAGCGATTTTTTCCTCGGACGCTATTACGTATTTCTATTGACCTGATCCTCGACAATTAACGCGAGCCTTTCAATCAGGGGAGTTTAATTGAGGGGATGCCTCAGCGTCTAGTCATATTGACATTTTTTAATCAATGCATTAATATGCAAATAAGTGAATAAATATTGAATAATGGAGCAGATATGGTTCAAATTTCGGTTAAAGATCTAAAAAAAGAATATTTTAAAAATATTATATTGGAAAATATCTCATTTAGCGCCAAACCAGGGCAAATAACCGCGTTATTAGGCGGTAGCGGGGCTGGTAAAAGCACTCTTTTGCGCTGTTTAAATTTACTGGAGCAGCCCAGCGCGGGTCACATTCAAATAGGTGAAATTAAATTAAATTTTTCAGCCTCACGACATTTTTTTAATGAAGAGCAGCAACGTAATTTTCGGACCAAAGTAGGAATGGTTTTTCAACAATTAAATCTATGGCCCCATTTGACTGTATTACAAAATCTAATTGAAGCGCCAATACAGGTCTTAAAAAAATCAAAAACGGAAGTTATAAAAGAAGCTAACATTTTGCTGGCCCGCGTGGGCTTGGCGCACAAACATGACAATTATCCGACGCAACTGTCCGGTGGTCAGCAGCAACGAGTGGCCATTGCCAGAGCATTAATGATGCACCCTGAGGTCATGTTATTTGATGAGCCAACTTCAGCTTTAGATCCTAAAACAATCAATGAATTAATAACGTTAATTAAAGCATTGGCTCACCAAGGAATGACGATGATCATTGCCACCCACGAAATGAATTTTGCTCGGCGAGTGGCGGATCAGATCATGTTTTTAGATCGAGGCATTATTATTGAGCAAGGCCCAGCTCAACAAATGTTTCAACATCCGCAAACCAGCGCGTTTGCGCAATTTATTTCTGGAGAGCAGTATGAAAACATTCAATAAAATAATTGTTATATTAATGGCAAGCTTAATCAGTAGCGTAATTTTTGCGGCCGATACCAAGCCCATTGTTTTTGCTACGGAGGCGAGCTATCCACCATTTGAGTCAATGAATAGCCAAGGACAGATGCAGGGATTTGATATTGATATTATCAATGCGATTTGTGACCACGTTCAACTATCTTGCAAATTTGTTAATCAACCTTGGGATAGTTTAATTCCTGGATTGCAGCTAGGAAAATTTGATGTGATTTTTGGTGCATTGATGATTACTGCTGAACGACAAAAACAGGTGAGTTTTACCGATCCTTATTTTAAAAATACTGGAGTGTTTATCGCAGCAAAATCCGCGCGTTTATCTTTGGCGCCCGCTGATTTAAAAGGTAAAACTATTGGTTTGCAAGTGGCTACACCTTTTGAGGTTTATGTGCGCAGTGTTTATGGCAAAAATGTAATAGTCAAACGCTATAACAGTATTCAAGATGCATTATTAGATTTACAAGCGGGTCGAGTTGATAGCGTATTTGGCGACAGTGTGGTCATGCTAGAATGGTTGAAAAATCCGGTAAATTCCAATGCTTATACCCAAATAGGTGAGCCGATTGACAATGAGCAATATTTTGGGGTAGGCAATGGTTTAGCAGTTAAAAAATCAAATACTGAGTTATTGAAGATGCTAAATACCGGCCTAGTTAATATAAAAAATGATGGTAGCTATCAAAAAATAATAGATAAATATTTCGGTGATAAACATTGAATTGGTTTGAAGGTTACGGCACTCAATTAGCCCAAGGAACTTTAATGACCATTGCGGTTTCCGTGGGTGCATTCATACTAGGATTGATTTTGTCTATCATCGGCGCAGCAGGGGAATTGAGCTCAAGACGATTGATACGTTTGGTGACATTTGCGATAACAGCCTCGATTCGTGGTGTCCCTGAATTACTAATATTATTTGGAATTTATTTTGGAGTGGGCGCATTACTGAGTTTCCTAGTAGGGCACGATCTTCAAATCAATGCATTTATCGCTGGAATTTTTGGTCTCGGTATTATCTTTGCTGCCTACGGCGCGCAGACTATTCGAGGTGCATTTTTGTCAATTCCCTTAGGGCAAAAACAGTCTGCCCAGGCGCTTGGTATTCCTCCGCTGCGTACCTTTTCCCATATTTTATTACCTCAAGCATTACGTTATGCATTACCAGGATTGGGTAACCTTTGGTTAATACTATTAAAAGATAGCGCATTAATTTCTTTGCTGGGTTTATCTGATTTAATGAACAAAGCACAAATGGCTGCAAGTAATACCCATCAACCTTTTAAATTTTACATGATTGCCGCTATGGTTTTTTTATTTTTAACGACTTTGTCTCAATTTTCTTTTAAAAATTTACTGAAAAAAACATGGCTTTAATATGATCATGAATATTATTCAATATTTCCCCGACATGCTTGCTGGATTATGGGTTACGATCGAACTCATGGTGATTTCATTAATAACAGGTTTATTATTGGCAATTATTTTCACCTTTTGCATCGAGTCAGGGCGGTTTTACTTAAAGGCTCCGGTGGATGCCTTGGTGTTTTTTATTCGCGGCACGCCGCTACTGGTGCAAATTTTTATAATTTACTATGGCAGTGGACAATGGGTTTGGTTGCATGGAACATTGATGTGGCAGTTTTTAAAACAGCCATGGGGATGTGCGGTCATTGCCTTAGCATTAAATACTGCCGCATATACTGCCGCATTGTTGGTTGGAGCCATTCGCGCGGTACCTGAGGGTGAGGTGGAAGCGTGTCAGGTCTTAGGTTTATCAAAGTCACAAATGCTGCGACGTATCATTTTGCCTCGCGCTTGGCGCATGGCTTTACCAGCTTATTCTAATGAAGTGATCATGGTGTTAAAAAGCACTTCACTGGTGAGCACTATTACTATATTAGATTTAATGGGGGTGATGCGGCAAATGATTGCTAGAACTTATGAAGTGCTGCCTTTCTTTTTAATGGCGGGCATTTTGTACTTTATATTAAATATGGTAATTATCATTTTATTCAGGATATTAGAAAGGAAATGGAAGGTATTACTTTAATATCTTTTAAATATCCCCTCTCCCATCAGGAAGAGGGGGCTACATTTATTCTTTTTCTTTCTCTTTTTCCGGTTCGTGATCGGCAGGTTGTCTTGGTTCTTCTTGAGGTTGCTTGGGTTCCTCCGAGGTTTTTTGTTGATCTTGTTCAACAAAATGGTCTTGTTTAGTGGTCACTTGCTCTAATCGTTTTTGTGGTTCACTTTCTGGCTGTTTCTGTTCGGGTAAGGGGGTAGGTTCTTGAACAGTTTCAGGTTTTGTTTGTTCATGGGTTTCACTTTGGTAGATATTTTCGGCTTTATGATTTTCTACTTTTGCCGATTCGATTTTTTCTGGCTCAGATTTTTCAGTATATTCTGGCGACCAATTAGGTTGAGGTGGTAATTGATTAGACGTTTGTTTTTCAGTTGTTGGGTTTCTTTGCGGTGCGCGCTCACGATTTTGATTTTGGCGTTGGCCTTGACCCCCGCCACCTTGAGTTTGAGTTCTTTGGCCAGATTGGGAATGCTGTCTTCGTGGTCCACCCCGTTGTTGACCGCCACCGCTGCGGCTTTGATCACCTTGACGCTTGTGTCGAGGTGGTTGTTGGGGGCCCGAAGTCGGTTGGGTTGATGCAGGGGGAGGGGTCTTTTTTTCTTCCGCGGCGGGCGACTCTTTTTCCATACCCAGTACTACATCCCAAAAACGTTTAATGATGCCGCCTCCGACTTTCTTGCGGGGAAGGAGGTGCTGCAGATGAAGTTGTTAAGAATTCTTTTATAGCCGGTTCAGTTACTTTTGTGACTGCGGTTTTTTTGCGCACAATTTGATTGCCGCTTTTTTGTTGTTGTTTAATGACTTCGTAACTAATGGAACCACGATTTTTTTCCTTTAATTTTCTAATCTGATAATGTGGCGATTGAAAATGAGGGTTGGGAATAATCATAATGTCAGCTTGGGTTTGCTGTTCAATTTGATGAATCTGGATTCGTTTTTCATTTATCAAGAAAGTGGCGATATCAACAGGCACCATCACTTGTAACTGCACCTGTTCGGTTTTTGCAGTTTGTTCTTGAATTAAATGAAGAATCGAAATAGATAATGATTCGACAGTGCGGATAGTGCCTTGACCTTCGCAGCGTGGGCAAGGAATTCTGCTAGCGCGACGCAATGAAGAGCCTAACCGCTGACGAGACATTTCTAACAACCCAAAGCGTGAAATTCGGCTAATTTGAATGCGTGCCCGATCTTGTCGTAATGCATTGCGTAAGCAGTTTTCGACTTCACGTTGATGTGAAGTTTGAAGCATATCGATAAAATCGATGACTATTAGGCCGCCAATATCGCGAATACGCAGCTGACGAGCAATTTCTTCTGCGGCCTCAATATTGGTATTAAATGCTGTTTCTTCGATATTGCTGCCTTTGGTGGCGCGTGCTGAATTGATATCAATGGCTACTAGCGCTTCAGTATGATCTATGATTAATGCGCCGCCTGAAGGCAGATGAACTTCTCGCTGATAAGCATTTTCTATCTGTTCTTCGATATGAAAACGACTAAATAAAGGCAAAAAACCGGTATAAAGCTGCAAGCGCTCGAGAAAATCAGGTCGTACCTGGCTGACATAATGACGCGCTCGCTCATAGGCAATTGCCTCGTCAATAATCACTTCATGCATATCCTGACGCAGATAATCACGGATTGCACGAATAATAACATCGCTTTCTTGATGAATGAGATAAGGTCCCGGTCGGGCAATCGCGGCTTGCTTTACCGCTTCCCAGTAACGTAATAATACATTGAGATCCCATTCTAATTCTTCTTTAGAGCGGCCAACTCCAGCAGTGCGGATAATAAGCCCCATCCCTTCTGGAATTTTAAGTTGATTAAAGGCTTCCTTCAGATGCTCGCGGTCATCCGTTTCAACTCTGCGCGATATGCCGCCTGCGCGAGGATTATTCGGCATCAGTACTAAATAAGAACCGGCGAGACTAATGAAAGTAGTTAAGGCGGCGCCTTTATTGCCACGTTCTTCTTTTTCAACTTGTACCACCAATTCTTGCCCAAGCTTTAGTACTGAACGTATATCAATGTTTTCTTGATTGGGATCTGTTTCGGTTAGAAAATATTCACGAGAAATTTCTTTAAGTGGTAAAAAGCCATGTCGTTCTTCGCCATAATCGACAAATACTGCACCTAAACTGGGTTCGATACTGCTAATCCGGCCTTTGTAGATATTTGCTTTTTTTTGTTGAAAATCAGGACGTTCGATATCTAGATCAATTAATTGCAGGCCATGCACAACAGCCACTCGCAACGCATCTGATTGCGTTGCGTTAATCAGCATTCTTTTCATTTATTTAAAACCTATTTCATCAGCGCTAGGTTTGGTCAGATGGAGAGCAAAGCTCTTAGCGCATTGTTAATTCCTGCCAGCTGTCTGCTGTGCTATTCAAATCTTGCATGATATTTTAGCAGTGCTGAATCACTTTTAATTTTTCAAAGCCACTGATAATCATGGATCAGTTCTTAGGCTTTTGTTAAACTGCAAATATTGCGAAGAACAACTATACCAGCTTTGATGTTTTTCATCAACAGGGATCATTTGTATGCTCCGCTCGGCAGAGCCGATGCTCGCAATGAAGGGGAAGCGCTTCGCGCAGCTCCCCTTTGCGATCCCCCATGGCGTAAGGAGTTTTCTACGAAAATAATTATTTGTATGCGGCGGAAATATAATGGCTAAAATGATTACAATTCAATCGGAGGCAGTGGGTCAACGAATAGATAATTTTATATTCAAGCACTTAAAGGGTGTTCCTAAGGTAAGAGTTTATCGGGCTATTCGTAAGGGTGAGGTGAGGGTCAATTTAAAGCGAATCAAACCTGAGTACCGGTTACAATTAGAGGACCAGGTTCGGGTTCCACCTTTGGATGATTCTGTCGCTGCGGTTATTCAAACTCCCAGAGAAGAAGTAGCCAACAATTTAAAAAACCGTATTGTTTACGAAGATAAGGGTTTATTAGTGATAGATAAACCAGCCGGAATGGCCGTTCACGGTGGGTCAGGATTGCAAGGTGGTTTAATTGAGATTTTAAGAATAATTCGACCTGATTTACATTTTTTAGAACTGATTCATCGCTTGGACCGTGAAACATCTGGCTGTTTGTTATTGGCAAAAAAAAGACAAACTTTATTAACTTGGCATGAATATCTCAAACAGCGCCGCGCACGCAAGCAATATTTGGCCTTGGTTCGTGGTATTTGGAGTGGCGGTAAACGCAAAGTAGAGCAGGCTTTGGTAAAAAACGTTTTAAGCAGTGGCGAGCGGATTGTCAAAGTCAATAATCACGAAGGAAAATCTGCAGTAACATGGTTTAATCCTATTCGACAATTTGCCAATATGACTTTAGTGGAAGCTTTTCCTATCACTGGGAGAACTCATCAAATTCGCGTCCACTTAGCGCATATAGGCTATCCTATCGCTGCGGATGAAAAATATGGAGATAAAGATTTTAATGCGTATGTTCGTCGTTTAGGATTAAAACGTCTATTTTTGCATGCGCTTAGCATGAGTTACCCAGGAGATGATCACGGCGAAGGGATGTTTGGTCTTTGCATTCTATTAGAACCAGAACTATGTGACTTTTTACAGAAAATAATTTAAAAAACGCCTTAATAAATATCAATATTTATCCTGGATACCGGCCTTCGCCGGTATCCAGGATAAATACCAGCATTTAATCAAAGGCTCTAAGTAATAACAAATGGTGGAGCATCAACAATACTTGATTTTTTTCCTCTGCAACGTTACCATCACTGGTTTTAATCATCCTAAGTGGAGAGGGTCCATGGCCGTACAAAAAAGCAGAGTCACACGTTCTAGGCGCGGCATGCGCCGTTCACATGATTCATTATCCGTCGCTAGTTTATCTGTCGATCAAATGACGGGTGAAACTCATCGTCGTCACCATGTTGGCCCAGATGGCTATTACAAAGGTGAACAAGTTTATCAAGTTAAGGCCCCCACTGACGAAAAAGAAGAATAACCGTTCATGATAAAGACGATTGCACTGGATGCAATGGGGGGGGACCATGGACCTCAAGTTGTTGTCCCGGCCGGTTTGCAAGTCTTAAGGAAAAACCCTGATCTACAAATTATTTTTGTAGGTCGCAAAGAAATTATTACCCCGCTGATTGAGCAATCGGGTTCCGATCTAAGTTCTCGCTGGAAAATTCATGCCGCTAGTCAAGATGTAGAAATGGGTGAATCTCCTGCTTCGGCTCTGCGCTATAAAAAAGATTCATCTATGCGAGTTGCTATCAACTTGGTAAAAGCCAAAGAAGCTCAAGCCTGTATCAGCGCTGGAAATACCGGCGCATTAGTAGCCACCGCACGATTTGTTTTAAAGACATTGCCCGGTATTGACCGCCCGGCCATTATTACTCGTTTTCCTACCACCCAAAACAATCAAGAAGTGCGGATTTTGGATTTGGGTGCCAATGTGGATTCTAAAGCCGAGCATTTATGTCAATTTGCCTTAATGGGTTCTATTTTTGCGAAAGCTGTTGATAATATTTCTAACCCGAGGGTGGGACTATTAAATATAGGCGAAGAAGCCATTAAAGGGAATGAACAAGTTAAGGAAACAGCCAAATTACTGTCGAAAAATCGTGCCATTAATTATATCGGGTATGTAGAGGGCAACACTTTATTTGAAGGACATACCGATGTGGTGGTTTGCGATGGCTTTATAGGTAATATCACTTTGAAAGCTGCAGAAGGCGTAGCGCATCTCATTGGATTCTATGCCCGTCAAGCTTTTGCTAAAAACTGGTTGACGCGTTTAGCTGTGTTACCTTCCTTGCCGATTTTAAAAAGTCTCACCAAAAGAATTGATCCCCAGCGGCGCAATGGCGCAATATTGCTGGGCTTAACTGGTGTCGTCGTTAAAAGCCACGGCCGTGCTGGTGTTTTGGGATTTGCTTCTGCAATTGAAGAGGCCGCATTAGAAATTGAAAAAAATATCCCTTCATTGATTGAGCATGGGTTACAGAATGAATTATAGTAAAATTATAGGTGTTGGCTCTTATTTACCTGAAACAATTTTGACGAATGCTGATTTGGAAAAAATTGTCGAAACCAGCGATGAATGGATTGTGCAACGCGTTGGGATTCGTAAACGTCACATAGTGGGTAACAGTCCTGATACTGTGTCTACCATGGCTATTAAAGCTGCAAAAATTGCTTTAGAAAATGCCAATTTAAAGCCCGACGATATCGATATGGTTGTGGTCTGTACGACCACTGCCGATTATCTTTTTCCCAGTGTGGCTTGCATTGTTCAACAACACCTTAAAATAAATAATCATTGTCCTGCCTTTGATTTAAATGCTGCTTGTGCCGGATTTATTTATGGCCTGAGTGTTGTCGATCAATTTGTTAAGAATAAAGCCGTGACTCACGCGTTAGTCATTGGAGCAGATGCTTTAACTAAAACAGTGGACTGGAAAGACCGTAGCACTTGCGTACTTTTTGGTGATGGGGCTGGGGCGGTGGTTTTGAAAACCAGCCCTGAACCTGGGATTTTGTGTACCCACATACACGCAGCCGGTCACTATGTCGATGCGCTATACGCCAAAAATCCTTTATGGGATCCGCAACCGCCAGCGATTTATATGAAAGGTAATACGGTTTTTAAAATAGCAGTCACCCAGCTTGGCAGTATTGTGGATGAGACTTTAGCGAAAGGCGGATTAAAACAAGCCAATGTCGATTGGCTCATCCCTCATCAAGCGAATTCGCGCATTATTGAAGCCACTGCTAAACGCTTAAATTTACCTATGGATCGAGTTATTTTAACGGTTGCCGAGCATGGCAATACGTCTGCTGCTTCGGTGCCGCTGGCTTTGGACCATGCTATTCAACTGGGCAAAATTAAGCGTGGAGAAATACTGATGTTAGAAGCATTTGGTGCCGGCTTGGCTTGGGGCGCAGCTTTGGTCAAGTATTAATCCTGGTTTGCTGTATCCCGCGACAGTAGCTGTCATCCCGCGGCTTGACCGCGGGATGACGGCGGTAACGTAATGGGCGCTAGTAACTTAGAGGTGAATGTTGAACAGGGTGCAGACACAACAATTAGCGATGGTATTTCCTGGGCAGGGCTCACAATCTATAGGTATGCTGGCTTCTTTAGCTGGAATCGATGTGGTCCGCCAAACTTTTGTCGAAGCCAGCATCATTTTGGGCTATGACTTATGGGAATTAGCCGAGGAAGGGCCAGAACAAAAACTTAATCAAACCGAATATACTCAACCGGTCTTACTTACTGCAGAGATTGCCGTGTGGCGATATTGGCTGGCCAAACACGGGGCTGCTCCTCAATTATTAGCAGGCCATAGTCTAGGTGAGTACAGCGCCTTAGTGGCCGCGGAAGCTTTAACCTTTGCTGATGCATTGAAAATAGTCGAGAAGCGTGGTCGGTATATGCAACAAGCGGTGGGCCAAGGTATGGGGGCAATGGCTGCGATCGTAGGTTTAAATGATAGTGAAATTAATGAATTATGCCAGCAATCTATTGAGTTAGATGAAGTGTTAAGCCCGGCTAATTTTAATTCAATAGGGCAAACTGTCATTGCTGGACATAGCCTAGCGGTTGACCGTGCCATTGCTTTAGCACCAAGCAAAGGTGCTAAAATTGCTAAACGATTGCCAGTCAGTGTGCCTTCTCATTGTCAGTTGATGCAAGCGGCTGCAGATCGATTAGCCGCAGATTTATCCAAAATCGTCATTCGTTCCCCACAAATTGCAGTGATACATAACTACGATGTTTGCCAACACCCAGACTCTGATGCAATTCGCCAGGCATTGATCCGTCAACTCACCGATCCGGTCCGCTGGGTAGAAACAATTCAGTTAATGGAAGATAAAGATATTCATCTCATTGTCGAATGCGGCCCAGGTAAAGTGCTCACTGGGCTTAATAAAAGGATTAGCACTAGAATCAATACTTATCCTACAGCCGATTTGGATTTATTGAGGCAGGCTTTTGCGGAAATTTGCAAGGAGAAATTATGTCATTGATCGGAAAAACAGCTTTGATCACTGGGGCAAGCAGAGGCATTGGGCAGGCTATTGCCTTGGCTTTAGGTCATGAAGGGGCCACTGTTATCGGCACAGCGACCACTGAGGAAGGGGTAGAAAAAATTAATGTGGCTTTTAAAGCCGCTAACGTCAACGGCGCCGGTTATATATTGAACGTATGCAATCCACAGCTCGTTCAAGAAGTGGTCGGTCAAGCACAAAATGATCTAGGACCAGTTAGCATTTTGGTCAATAACGCTGGGGTACATCGAGATAATTTATTATTACGAATGCGCGAAGAGCAATGGAATGAAGTGATCGACACCAATCTATCCGCCGTCTTCCGATTAAGTAAAATATGTTTGAAATCGATGATAAAACAAAGGCAAGGTCGAATCATTAATATCACTTCGGTGGTGGGGGTGATAGGGAATCCTGGGCAAGCTAATTATTGTGCAGCTAAAGCAGGAATGATTGGCTTTACCAAATCTTTAGCCTTGGAAGTTGCAGCGCATGGAATCACTGTGAATGCAGTGGCGCCTGGCTTTATTGAAACCGATATGACCAGCCAACTCAACGAAGAGCAACGTGAGTGGATCGCCACTAAAATCCCCATGAAACGCACAGGAACTCCCGCAGATATTGCTAATATGATTGTATTTTTAGCTTCTGATCGAGCTGCTTACATGACCGGTCAAACGTTGCATATTAACGGCGGAATGTGTATGGTATAGTGCTTGATTTGGGCTGGGATTAATTTTGCCAGCAAGAAACTTTAAACTTTAATAAGAGGATTGTGATTATGGCAGCAACTATTGCAGATCGAGTCAAAAAGATTGTGGTAGAGCAATTGGGGGTTAAAGAAGAAGATATCTCCAATGATTCATCTTTTGTTAATGACTTAGGCGCTGATTCGTTAGATACTGTAGAATTAGTGATGGCTTTGGAAGAAGAATTTGGTATTGAAATTCAAGATGAAGAAGCAGAAAAAATAACAACCATCCAACAAGCGATTGACTTTATAGAAAAGCAGAAGGAGAAAGTCGCTTAATGCAATCTATGAATAAGGGCAAAAGACGGGTGGTAGTAACAGGGTTGGGAATAGTCAGCCCGGTAGGTAATTCAGTGTCCGAAGCCTGGGATGCTATTTTGGGTAGTAAAAGCGGAGTGACAGCGATTGAAAGCTTTGATGCCGCTTTACTGCCCACCAAAATTGCCGCTCAAGTGCGAAATTTTGATCCGAATTTGAGTCTAACTGATAAAGAGGCGCGTCGCACTGATCTTTTTATTCAATATGCAGTTGAAGCTGCTCGCCAAGCGGTTTTAGATTCTGGCTTAGAAGTCACCGAAGAATGGGCTTCCCGCGCGGGGGTTGCTATTGGTTCAGGCATCGGTGGTTTACCGGGTATTGAAACCGCTTGTTTAGCATTGGATGGTGGCGGTCCGCGTAAAATTTCACCATTTTTTATTCCCGGTAGCATCATTAATATGGCTGCAGGGTTGGTTTCTATGAAACACCATCTCATGGGGCCTAATATTTCAATTGTGACGGCTTGCACCACTGGAGCTCATAATATTGGTCATGCAGCCCGCATGATTATCCATGGTGATGCTGAGGTGATGGTTGCTGGCGGTGCTGAAATGGCATACACCGGCATTAGGTATCGGTGGTTTTACTGCCATCGAGCCTTATCTACCCGCAATGATGAACCAGAACAAGCCAGTCGCCCTTGGGATAAAGACCGTGATGGTTTTGTATTAGGCGAAGGCGCAGGCGTGATTGTTTTAGAAGAATAGGAATTTGCAAACGGCGCGGTGCTAAAATTTATGCTGAATTGGTTGGTTTTGGGATGAGCAGCGATGCCTATCATATGACCGCACCCTGCCCAGATGGGGCAGGTTTCGTTTTATCAATGCAAAATGCATTGAGAGATGCGGGTATTAATAAAAATAAAGTCGATTATATTAATGCCATGGCACGTCGACCATGGCGGATATGATAGAAGCCAAGGCAGTAAAAACTGCTTTTGGGGAACATGCTTATCAATTAGCAGTCAGTTCGACCAAATCAATGACAGGTCATTTGCTTGGAGCCGCGGGCGCAGTGGAGGCCATTATTTCAATACTTGCTATTCGCGATCAAGTTGCTCCGCC
Source organism: uncultured Pseudomonadota bacterium (assembly GCA_963818985.1). GTDB lineage: Bacteria > Pseudomonadota > Gammaproteobacteria > Coxiellales > Coxiellaceae > JAFEDN01. The sequence goes on from CAWFUJ010000008.1 coordinate 50,560, forward strand.
GACGATTAATTTAGATAATCCAGACGAAGGCTGTGACTTAAATTTTGTTCCCCACATTCCTCAGCAACGCAAAATTGATGTGGCTCTGTCCAATTCTTTTGGTTTTGGAGGCACCAATGGCAGCTTGATCTTTCGTCGATTTTTTTAATATGAATAAGTCCCCTCATTATGATCTCATCATTACAGAGTAGGAAATTTTTTTTAGGGTTCTGGGTGCTTTTATTGGTGGTGATGACCACTTGGCTCTCCATTAACTGGTACCACTTTTTGACCACTTCTTTAATTTCCTCTGGCACTGCAACCATCATCATTACGCCCAATTTACATCTTAGGCAGTTTGCTCAGCAATTAAAACAGCAGGGATTGATCTCTAATGCAGATTTTTTTATTCTGCTAACTCGCTTGCGGGGCGAAGGTAGAAAATTGCGGACGGGCGAATACGCAATTGATGCAAAAACCACGCCAAGTCGATTGTTAACCAAAATAATCAAGGGTCAGGTGGTCATGCGTAAAGTTACCTTTTTGGAAGGATCTACTTTTGCACAAGTGCGTGAAATTTTTGCCAATAATTCTGCCATCTTGAAAGCGGGCGCCCATCAAACGGATGAGGACATCATGAGGGCCTTGGGCATCCACATCAATCACCAGAAGGGCGTTTTTTCCCGGATACCTATTTATTTACTTGGGGTAATAAAGATCTGACCATTCTGCAGAAAGCTTACCGACGTATGGAAGAATTTCTGGCTCGCGAATGGGAACAGCGTGCTGCCAAATCTTCCTTATCAAGAGATAGACCAAGCATTGATTGTCGCTTCTTTGGTGGAAAGCGAGACCGCTTTAGATAATGAACGACCATTGATAGCTGGAGTAATTGCTCAACGTTTACTAAAAAACATGAATTTGCAAATCGACCCAACAGTTTTATACGGAGTTCACAAATCATTGGGTCTTGCCATTACCCCTGAAGATTTGCGCGATGAGAATCCATATAATACTTACCGTCATTTAGGGTTGCCACCGACGGCGATCAATATGCCGAGCGCAGCTTCCATCCATGCTGCCTTACATCCCGTGCTAGGCGAGGCTTTGTACTATGTGTTACAGGCGGATGGTCGGCATCATTTTTCTGCAACCTATGAGCAACATCGACAAGCGGTGCAAAAATATCGCGAATTTCTGCAATCAAAGTCTTTAACTGTTAAGTGAGTGATGATGAAAAAACCAGGGTTATTTATTACTTTTGAGGGCATAGAGGGCGTTGGCAAAAGTACAGCCATGAAATTTATCAATGGGCAACTTCAATTTCGGCACATCGATTATGTCATTAACCGTGAGCCAGGCGGCACGGAAATTTCAGAACACATTCGCCAAGTGTTATTGCAACATCATCAAGAAACCATGGCTGCGGATACGGAATTATTACTGATGTTTGCCTGTCGGGCGCAAAATATTATTCAGGTGATTAAACCGGCTTTGCAACGCGGGGAATGGGTAGTGTCAGATCGGTTTACCGATGCCAGTTATGCTTATCAGGGTTTTGGTCGCGGAATTTCTAGAGAAAGAATTGCGGCGTTAGCAGAGTGGGTGCAAGGAGATTTACAGCCGGACATTACTTTTTTATTGGACGCCCCAGCGCAAATTGGTTTTGAACGTTTAAAAAATCGCCGTAGTAAAGACCGCATAGAAAGTGAGGGGATAGAATTTTTTGAGCGGGTCAGACAAGGTTATTTGCAATTAGCGGCCAATTCTCCTGAACGTTTCCGTATTATCAAAGCCGATCTTCCCCTTGTTGATGTGCAAAAACAATTATTGCTTGAGCTCAATCAAGCGATGACTCATATTGATGGGCTGGGTTGATGTATGCTATATCCTTGGCAACAGGTACAATGGCAACAATTACTATCCGATCACCGTCAAAATCGTTTAGCACACGCTTTATTGCTTGCCGGACCGCCAGGGTTAGGTAAATTTCATTTTGCACAAAGATTTGCACAATATTTATTGTGCACTCAAACAGATGGACAAGCGCAGCAAGCTTGCGACCATTGTTCGGGATGTCATTTAGTATTAGCGAATAATCATCCCGATTTAATAACATTGGTTCCTGAAGACAGCAAGAATATAAAAATTGAGCAGATCCGTCGACTGACCGGCGTGGTCGCTCAAACTGCATTGCGTGCCGGTTATCAGGTGGTTATCCTTTATCCCGCTGAAGCTTTAAATAGAGCTGCAGCCAATGCCTTGCTAAAAACCTTAGAAGAACCCACCGGGGCGGTGATTTTATTATTGGTTAGTCATCAACCAGGTGCATTGCCAGCCACGATTTTAAGCCGTTGTCAACGCATGAAGTTTTCTTGTCAAGATCCGCTGCAAGCTGGAGCTTGGCTCAATCATCAATTTCAAACTTTAAATATCAATGCGGACAGTGAATTATTATTGAAAATAGCCGAGCATTCACCGCTGCATGCCTTGACTTTAGCACAAAATCAATATGTGGAATTGCGAGATCAACTATTATCGCATTTGTTGGCGATTTCCCAGCAAAAAGTTAATCCCATCGAGCAGGTGAGTGATTATTTGAAGCAAGATTTGGAATTATGGGTCAATATTTTTATTTCTTTGTTGTTGGACATGGTGCGTTTACAATTAGGGGTGCAATCGCGTTTGCTGGTGAATCATGATCGTTTGATCCAGCTGGATCGTATAAACAAATTTTATTCATTAAGCGCTTTATTAGCACTGCTAACGGAACTTCAACAAGCTCGGCAATGGGTATTAAGTAACAGCATCCACCTGAATACTCAATTGCTATTAGAAAAATTATTAATTAGCTGGAGGTCGCATGCAATTTGTTGATTCGCATTGTCATTTGAATATGTTGGACCTGAGTGCCTATCAAGGTGATTTAGGTGCCTTGATTGAGCAGGCTAAACGGGTGGGAATACAACATATTTTGTGTGTCGGTGTGGATTTGATTCATGCGCAAGAAGTTCTGGATATCGCCGAACGTTTTGCTGATGTGTCCGCTAGCGTCGGGGTTCACCCCAGTGAAAAAATTACGATTAGTCGTGCGGACATAATGAAATTTGCCAAGCATCCTAAAGTCATCGCCATCGGTGAAACCGGATTAGATTATCATTACAACGACAGCGGCTTAGATGAACAGCGCGAACATTTTCGTTTACACATTAGAATTGCCAAGGAATTAAATAAACCGCTGATCATCCATAGCCGCAGCGCTCAGGCTGATACAATCCGCATATTACAAGAAGAAGATGCGCAGTCAGTGGGAGGAGTAATGCATTGTTTCACCGAAAGTTGGACTATGGCTGAACAGGCTTTGGCCTTGAATTTTTATATTTCTTTCTCAGGGATTATTACTTTTAAAAATGCCATTGAAGTGGCCGAAGTTGCTAAAAAAGTGCCTTTAGAAAGAATTTTAATAGAAACCGATGCGCCTTATTTAACTCCGGTGCCGCATAGAGGTAAGAAACCTAATGAGCCACAATATGTTATTTTTGTGGCTGAACGTATTGCGCAATTAAAAAATATATCAGTCAAGCAAGTTTCAGAACAAACGACGGATAATTTTTTTAAATTATTTTTTCCTGCTAGTTTTGTCATTCCGGCGAAAGCCGGAATCCAGGATTAAATAATTTGCGTGCTTGAAAAAACGAGTTAAACCCGCAGGTCTTACTCAATGCTGATCTTTATCCTGGGTTCCGGATAAGCTTCGCGTTTCCGGAATGACACTTATCATTCGCCGCAAACTGTTTCTAACAATGCAGCCGCCACTTCATATGGATTTGCATTAGCACCGGGGCGGCGATCTTCAAAATAGCCATACCCTTCATTGGCAACCGACCGAGGAATACGCACTGAGGCGCCACGATCAGCAATGCCCGCTGAAAATTTATCAATAGGCGCAGTTTCATGTTTGCCTGTCAAACGTAATTCTAAATCAGCCCCATACACACTAATATGTTTCGCATGATTTTTTTCCAGTGCTTTGATGGCCTTGTGAATGGCATCCATTCCACCTTTAGAATCACGAGTGGATTTGGTCGAAAAATTAGTGTGTTTACCTGAACCATTCCAATCGCCTTTAACAGGCTTGGGATGGAGGCGAACATTAATTTCATAATCTTCACCAATTCGATATAACAGCCAGCGCGCAAACCATAAATGATCGGCAACCGTTAAAGGATCAGCTTTTTCACCTTTAATCCCACGATAACCGACTTGAAACTCCCACTGACCAGGCATGACTTCAGCATTGGTGCCGAAAATCATAATCTCGGCATCAATACAAGCAGCTGTATGTTCTTCTACCATTGCGCGGCCAAACACTTCATCGGCACCTACACCGCAATAAAAAGGCCCTTGTGGAGCAGGATAACCGCGGTCTGGCCAACCTAGAGGTTGTTGGCCGCTAAATAAAGTATATTCCTGCTCAAAGCCAATCCAAGGTTGATGTAGCTCACCATATTTGTCCATTAATTCGCGGAGTTTGGCGCGTTTATTGCTAGAGTGTGGCGTGCCATCGGGATTCATCACTTCACATAATACTAAATAATTGTCACCACTGAGGAGAGGATCATTGACAAAACTCACGGGTTGTAACAATAAATCAGAATCCTTACCCTGGGCTTGATAGGTCGATGAACCATCAAATCCCCATTCTGGAAAGTGCTCGATCGCCATTTCACCATCTGGGTGAGCCATTATTTTTACCTTGGAACGAAGCGTCTGCGACGGTTGACTGCCGTCGATCCAAATATAAGTGGCTTGGGAAATCATAGTAACTCCTTAAGTAGATGAATGAACATTTGAGGCGTATTTTGATAATAAACATCTTAACGTATTGTGAAGTAAATCAAAAGACAGGAAATTAAAAAAACTTGAATATTTCCCCGTAAACAACTATTAATCCTGGATACCGGCCTTCGCCGGTATGACAGTGCATTCTCACACCGGTGAAGGTCGGCATGACAGTGGTATTGTCATACCGGCGAAGGCCGGTATCCAGGATATGAGCATTTAATTTTTTCTTAACAAAATTTTAAGAATTTTCTCCTGGCCTTTTGCTTTTTTTAATGTTAGTTTTTACAAGTTTTGTCATAGTTAATTAATCATTAAGAAAAGGAGAATCTTATGTCTAGAGCGGCTCAATTTTTAAATCTTTCTGTTGACTTAGCATTTTCAACTCTAAAAGATGGTGTGAGTAATGCAACTAAATTTGCTGTAGATGGAGTGAGCAATGCAACCTCTCATCTTTTACCTCATAGTTATGATGACCCTGATAATCGCAGTCAATTTAATAAATGGGCATCATTTGCAACTTTATTAGTAACCACTTTAGGTAGTGAAATATTGATTTTAGCAAAGTTGAGTAAAAATTCTGCCGAAATTGGATTTGGTAACTTTGTTCGTGGCCATGTAAAACCTGCCGTTAGTTCATTAGTGCCTGCGGTGACGACGACATTAATGTTATATAGCATCGGCAATCCAGATTCACTTGATATCGATAAAACCTTATTAGCCGGAGCGTCCCTGCTGTTGGTTAATTTAACTGTAATAGATCTCTCAATATTGAAACGGGCAATTTCTAATGTTAGAAATCCCCAAGTTGACTTAAGTTTAAATGATGATGAGAGTTCTACGTTTTCGACGCCGCTCGATGCTAAACAAGATACACGCAGTGAAAAAATTGTCTTGGTTTTAATTCCACTCGGATGGACATTGGCAATAGGTGCTGGAATAGCGGCTAGATATGTTGAGGGGGATAAGGCTCGCCCGGTTGACATCGTTTTGGCAACCACAGGAGTTTCAGCATTTAAAAACCTGTTAGTATTTCCTATAGCAGGTAGAAGACAAAAGGGAACGGATGCTCTGCCATTATTGGGAGGCGGCTATAAGGGAATTGAGGAGACCAAGGGGTTGCAGACAACTTATAGTCATAGATAGTTTAAAAACCCTCTTCAAAGCCAGATCAGCGAGAAGAGGGTTTTTATTTTAAAAATTTCATTTCTATAGTACAATTCTCCTATGATTCAAAGGGCTGAAGAAATTAATCGATTTTGGCTTGGTCGTGTGGAAGAGACCATTATTCCTAGCGAACATCGGGCGCGTATCTGGTTTGGTGAAGATAAAGAAACCGATGCAGAAATTAAAAATCTATTTAGTGAAGACCTGCAAAGGGCAATTGATAATGAATATGATTATTGGATGGAAACTCCGCGCGGTCAATTATCTTTAATTTTATTATTGGATCAATTTTCACGCCATGTTTTTCGCGATACCCCACAGGCATTTGCACAGGATAAGAAAGCGCTACAGGTTTGTGTTCAAGGCATGAGCGTTGAAGCGGATCATTCCCTTAGCTTAATTGAACGAGTTTTTTATTATTTTCCTTTATTACATTCGGAAAACGTCCAACTTCAAGAGCAAGCCGTGTTATCTTATCAGATATTAGCTGAATTGGCCTTTTCTGAAACACGGGTGATTTATGAAAGCTTTTTACGTTTTGCCAATCATCATTACAGCATCATTCAACGGTTTGGACGGTTTCCACAGCGTAATCGGGTGCTAAACCGTCAATCGACCGAAGAAGAATTAATCTATTTAAGAGAAATTGAAGCTTCCATGGAGTAATCACTATGACCAATCCCGTTGAACGGCCCATTTATCGAATCTTCTTTTCTCAACAAGACGAAGTAAAAGTCATCTATGCGCAATATATTTCTGAAGAAACCTTGGTGGGATTTATCGAAGCGGATACATTATTGGATTATGATCCGTCAACCGCCATTGTCGACTGCTCTGAAGTGCGCCGCTGTTATATTCCTTTGCATACCATCTTGCGTATCGATGAAGTTCAGCCACAAGCGTCAGTGAACAAAACCGAGAAAATTGCCGATAACGTCAGCCATCTCCCGCATGCTTATAAAAAATCGACCTCGAGACGTGAATGAGTATTTTGATCGATTTAGAGGGAACTCTGCTCAGTGCTGAAGAAAGCGAATTATTGAAGCATCCAGTTTGTTCCGGAGTGGTATTATTTTCCCGCAATTACTACGATCGATCACGGTTGCGTCATCTGACTGACTCAATTCGACGGGTGAATCCCAAGGCTTTAATAGCAGTCGATCAAGAGGGCGGTCGTGTTCAGCGTTTTCACGATGGATTCACGGTTTTACCGCCGATGTCGCATTGGGGTCAATTTTATCAAAGCGACCCTCAAGCTTGCCTCCACCAATTATCCTTAAATTTACATACCATGGCTACCGAGTTGCAGCAAGTGGGCGTTAACTTGAATTTAATTCCCGTATTGGATATCAATCATGGCAAAAGTAAGATTATTGGTGAACGTAGCCTCCATCACGATCCCAAGATCGTCACTGAATTAGCTCATTTGATTATCAATGAGCTCCATCGCTATCATTTCCCGGCGGTGGGTAAACATTTTCCTGGGCATGGGGCAGTTGTCGCTGATTCCCATCAAACATTACCCATTGATGATCGCGATTGGACTACGATATGGAATAAAGATTTAATGCCCTTTGTTGCATTAACGTCTCAATTAGATGCCGTAATGCCCGCACATATTATTTTTTCGGCTATGGATAATAAGCCGGCCAGCTTTTCTCCATTTTGGCTGCAGGAAGTTTTGCGTGGCAAGTTAGGCTTTAAAGGCTTGGTGATGAGTGATGATTTAACCATGAATGCCGCAGCCTCCCGAGGCGATTATCGAGAGCGGGCTGTTGAAGCTTTTTTGGCAGGTTGTGACTTACTATTAATTTGTAATAATCGATCCGGCGCCATTGCCGCTTTAGATACCTTGTTGAATTATGATCGCAAGCAATCTATGCAGCGAATAGCTGCCTTCAACAAAAATAATGGAATAAATATGCTATGATCAAAGATAATTGTTGTGAGGAGAGCTCCTTGATTATTAATTTGCCAAAACATATCCATGAAGTGTATGCCAAGGCAACTTGTCTACATACTAAGCAACAGGTGGAGAAGGCGTTCGACTATTTGGCGGCGACAATCAGCGATCGCTTAGCGGATTCCAATCCAATTTTCCTGTGTGTGGTGTTGGGTGGAATAATCCCACTCGGAAATTTATTACCTCGTTTAGATTTTCCTTTAGAAATTGATTATGTGCATGCCACTCGTTATCAAAATGATATCGTGGGCAAAAATTTAATCTGGAAGGCGCGCCCTAGTATTACCTTAAAAAATCGAACCGTGGTCGTGGTTGATGATGTATTAGACGGCGGAGTCACTCTAAAAAATATTCTTGATTTTTGTCATCAACAACAAGCTAAAGCAGTATATTCGGCAGTCTTAGTTGAAAAAACAGGGGCACGCTTACCCGAAGGTTTAATCCATGCTGATTTTACTGGGTTAAGTGTTGACAATCACTATGTTTTTGGCTATGGAATGGATTATAAGGGTTATTTGCGTAATGCTCCCGGCATTTACCAAGTAGCACCAGAGCACGAGTGACAGCATTTCTCGCCAGGGGCGGGAATTGCTGCACGATTGAAACTTTTATTATGGAGAATAACAATGAAAAAATTTTTTTTGTTGGTCGGTTTGTTGCTCACCTTAACAGGTTGCTATACGGATCCACCTGGGTGTGATTCGCGAATTGAAAATTGTGGCAGACCTTCAGACGGGATGAAACAAGAAATTTCCTCTGAATTAAATGGAATGCTCTAATTGATGAAGGGGATATCTGGCCCCACTTTAGTAGCGATTGCAGGGGCCAGAGAAATTTTGGGCGATGGAATATTAGTAACTCCCGCTTGGCAGTGTCATTCGCCATTACTCATCGATATGTTAGGTGAAAAAACCCAGCTGTGGTTAAAATTGGAACTATGGCAATATGCAGGTAGTTTCAAGGCGCGCGCGGCTTTGTTGGCAATGAAGGCCATGACTCCTGAGCAGCGCCAACGCGGTGTGGTAGCTATAAGTGCTGGAAATCACGCAATTGCTGTTGCTTATGCTGCCAATCATCTGAAAATTCATGCCAAAGTATTAATGCCCAAGACTGCAAGTCCAATTCGCATTGCCAAATGTCATTATTTTGGCGCAGAAGTGCAACTGACTGAAAACATGCAAGAATTGTTTGAGCGAGTCGATAGCATTCAACAATCTGAAGGTCGAACTTTAATTCATCCGTTTAATGGTGAAAAAGTTGCTTTAGGAACCGGCACATTGGGGGTCGAATTTTATCAGCAAACAGGTGAGTTAGATGCAATTATTGTCGGTATTGGCGGGGGCGGATTAATTGGTGGCCTGGCCAATGCCTACAAGCAATTATTGCCGGATATTAAAATTTATGGCGTAGAGCCAGAAGGTGCGGCAGTCATGAGTTTGAGTCTAAAAGCGGGTAAACCTATGCCTTGGCCAAATCTAAATAGTATTGCCGATAGTTTATCAGCTCCAAAAACTGAACCTTATCCCTTTGAATTATGCCAACAGTTTGTCGATCAGGTTTTCATTGTTTCCGATCAGGAAATGGTGATGGCCATGCGGTTTTTATTTAATGAAATGAAGTTAGCCGTTGAGCCAGCTGCTGCCATTGGTATTGCCGCTTTATTCGGCCCTTTGCGTGAGCGTTTGGCGGGTCGGAAGGTGGGGGTCATTATCTCTGGTACCAATATTGATGAACACAAATATTGTCATTTATTAGATACCTGCCATGGGTAATGTTTTTCTAGGGTTACCGATTCCGACAGAGATCATTGAATCCTGTTTGATGACCATATTTAATAAATATCCACATTGGCAAACTCATGCATCTTTACACTGGACGCATTTAGGTCATCATCACTTGACTTTGCATTTTTTTGGAGTGATTAATATTGAACTATTGTCGGTATTTATAAATGACCTGGATAATGACTTACATAATTTTAAAAAATTTTCTTTTAAAATTAAAAAATTAGACGTTTTTCCTAATGCGAATTCTAAAATTTTAGCAGCTTATGTGAGTTTATCTTCTCCATTGGCTCAATTTTATCAAATATTACAAAAGGCCGTATCAGATCACCAATTTCCCTGCGAACAACGTCCATACTTACCCCACATCACTTTATGTCGTGCTAAGCGCAGTGGGATCTTAACCACGGAACCATTTTATTTAGACAATTGCACTGTTCCAGCCAAAGAATTAATTCTCTATCAAACTCAATCAACTCCAACCGGCAGCCAATACTTGCCTATTCATAAATGGATATTGGGATAATTTTTTTATCTGGTTTTTTAGTACTTATCCCTTGAACCACCTCGTCAATATTTTCCGTCGCCAGGGATTCGCGGGTCAATCGCAATGGCGGGGCCTGTCAGAGGAAGCCGATTTTCCGTGCGCGCGGAATACGCGCACCCGGAAAATTCGGCTTCCTCTGCCACCCGCCGACAAAGCTAGCGCCTGGCGACGGAAAATATTGACTCTCCAAATACGCTATCTTTCGAAAGCCGTGTAGGTATCGGTTCTAATATCTACTGCTCAGCTATCTTACCTTTCTTCATATAATAAATCTTTAAGATTTCATTAATATATTCTATGTATAATTTATACATAAAATTTAAAATAAAATATAATATTCAGGTAAAGGTAATGAAATCAATAGTTCCCGCGCATTATGATTTAGATTTAAAGCTGGTTGAAAAAGATATAGTTAAATTTAACGGGCAAATCAACACTCGTATTAGTCAATTAGAGGAAAAAATAGCTGGCTGGATTAAATTATCTAAAGGAACATCTCCAGCAAAGAAAGAAATCCTTAAAGCTAAAATTGCTAAAGCGGAGCAATTGATTAAGTCATTGAAAGAATTAGACAACCTGTTCGTCAAGTTAATGGAATCTATAAAATTAGTATGCGCACAGCAAGGGCAAGGGGGCAGTCAAGGTAATTTTACCAAAACGCTTGAAGAGTTTGTCACCCACCTGAGCAAAATGGGCGCGTTTAGCATGGATAGTCAATTAAAGCCCTGCGATAAAACCACGGTATTTTGGTCAAAAATAATAGAAAATTATGCTAAGACACTTTTAAGACCAGGAGAAAAAACTTTAGAAAGCACCTTAGCAGGATTTTTGCTTGATACAGTTGGGAAATTGGGATTTATGGGTTGGTCAAATGATGTTAATTCTCCATTAAAAGCAGTTTGGGAAAGAATTTCAGTGCAGTTCGCTAAAGAGATTAAAGCTGGTTCTGAAGTAAAATCAATTGTATTCCCACAAATTGTGCCAGGAACTATTTTTGAAGCAAAAGAATCAATAGAACTCTTAGAAGATATTAAAAAAAGTAAAATTGAGAGCATCAAGTTATTTAAAGCTGCTTTTTTAAGTAATGGTAATAAATCAATTTTTTGTGTGGAAGGTCCGCTACCTACTGATTTGTCTAAATATAATGACAGTTATATTTTCGATGTAAAAGGTAAGGATGTCACTCTTTATTATGTAAAAAATGATCAATTACAGCCATTGAAGATTGAAATAGATAAGCAATCTGAGCAAAGTTTTATTCAGCATGGTATTAAAGATTTTAGCCTGTTAATAAAAAATTTAGCACGGCAAGATAAAGCTCTTGAAAATGATTCTCCATCGTTAAAAATTAAAACAATGGTTGGAGCGAAAGCAGGCGATCCAATCTATTTGGTGAATCAAATTCCAACTGATATTGGGGTAAAATATAATAATTCTTTTTTTATTGTGAGAGATAGTTCAAAAGAATCCAATTCCGACCAGGGGCTTCAAATGTTTCTGGTAAAAGATGGAACATTAGTCAAACAGGCTATTAAAAATCCTTTACAATTTAATGAGCTATTACTTGAGGTACAAGCCACTAAAAAAAATATTCAAGATAAAAAGCCTTCTCTTTACAAATTAATGCAAACATTAGTTTCCAAAAACCCAGGTCATGAACGCTATTTTAGACTTGATATTCCCAAAAAACCGATTGAAATTAAAACCCATGAAGAGATGTCTCCTCATGTGAGGGGCATGTCTGGTGAAGAAGCAAAGCAACAAGGGAAATGGTATTTTCGTCAACAGGTAAAGAAGAGCTTTGATAAAGTTTTACCAGAACTTAAAAACCTTGGTATTTTTAACGCTGTCAGGGTGAAAAGTCCGGAGGCTGTTAAAGATTTGTTTAAAAACAATCCATTGCTGGATGTGAACGCAAGAAATAGCCAAGGCTGGACCCCGCTTTTAATCGCTATCGTAGAGGGTAATGCGGAGATGGTTAAAATGTTAATCTCGCTTGGCGCGAACGTTAATCAAGCCCTGAATTTTGGGTCTACGCCACTGATGCTAGCAGCAGAGAAAGGGTTTCCAGACATTGTAAAAATATTACTCTCGGCAAATGCCAACGTTCATGCTACTAATAAATCTAATAAAAGTGCCTTAGATCTTGCGGAAATTCACAATCATGTGGAGATTCACCATATAATTAATCTTGTGGTTTCAGGTAAGGAAAAACAACCCTCAAAACAAGCTGATCAAGATATCAAACCTTCGGCAGAATCTTCTTCGATGCTTGGATATTTAGGAAATATGGGGTATTCAGTACTTAAAACTGCGGGTAGTGTACTTGCGGGCACTTTATACACCGAAAAAGATGTTCAGGATAAGACAAATATTAAACAACTCAGTGACGATCATCAAGTGCTTGGCAAACACTCGGAAAATAGTCAAACCTTATTATCTGCCGGTTCCGCTATTCGCAAACGAACCAATAATCCAACTGGTGGAGAGCCAGCGATCATTTTAAAAAAATAAGCAAGTAATTCAATTCTATGTCATCCCGGATTGTAAGAACCGCTAAGCTCACAAGCTCGCTAAGCGGCACTAAATTCCGGGATGACAGTGCTTTTTAAAGAATCAAGTACTTCAGCAACATGTCCTTCGACTGTCACCTTGCGCCATTCTTGACGCAGAATGCCTTGAGGGTCGATCAAAAATGTACTGCGCTCTATGCCGCGTGCCGGTTTGCCATACATCACTTTAGGTTTGATCACTTCAAACAATTGGCATAATTTTTCATCTTTATCACTGATTAAATGAAAAGGTAATTTTAATTGGTCAATAAATTTTTTATGGCTTTTTAAGCTATCTCTCGAGATACCGTAGATTATTGCTCCATGCTTTTGAAATTCATTATAATTATTTCTGAAATCTTCGGATTCGCGAGTGCATCCTGAGGTATGGTCTTTTGGATAAAAATAAAGAATAAGGAAATGGCCCTGACAATCTGTTAATTGATATCGATCACCATCCGTAGCGTCATATTTAAAATTAGGAACCGGTTTGCCAATACTGATATTCGCCATCATCACACCTTTATTGTTGCAAGATCACCCAAGACTAGCATAAAATTCAAGTTTGTCTAAGAGGGCTTTGTATGTTTCACGGCAGTATCGTTGCTTTAGTTACCCCCATGCATGCGGATGGCTCAATTGATTATGGGGCGGTAGAAGAATTAATTGAATGGCACATCGCTAGCGAAACAGATGGTTTAGTAATTTTAGGATCCACTGGCGAAGCTGCGACAATTAAGATGAACGAGCGAAGTGAATTAATACAACGTGTTATCAATCAAGTTCATGATCGCCTGCCGGTGATCGTCGGCACAGGTAGCAATTGCACGGCACACACCATCGAATTAACCCAACATGCGATGGAAATAGGCGCTGATGCAGCCTTAATAGTGACTCCTTATTACAATAAGCCCACCCAAGAAGGTTTGTTTCAACATTTTTCAATGGTGGCAAAAAAAGTTCCTATACCGCAAATTGTCTATAACGTTCCATCCAGGACTGGATGCGATATGTTGCCAGAGACGATATTGCGTTTATGTCAATATGCAAATATTGTTGGGGTTAAAGAAGCAACCGGCGATTTAAACAGGGTGGCTAAATTACTGGATTCAGAATTAGATTTATTTAGCGGAGATGATGCGACATTCAGCGCCTTCATCTTAGCTGGTGGAAAAGGTGTTATTTCAGTCGCGGCTAACGTTGTGCCAAATCAGATCCATCAAATTTGCATCAAAGCTTTAGAAAAGGATCAACAAGGTCTAGAGCAAGTTGAAAGTCCTTGCCAAAAGCTTTATAAAGCATTATTTTGTGAGTCCAATCCAATTCCAGTCAAATGGGCTTTAGCAAAAATGGGTCGGATAGAGCAGGGTATTCGATTGCCACTGACTCCTTTAAGTGAAAAGTTCCACAACGAAGTACGTGATGCGCTGCAGCAAGCTGGATGTTTAAAAGTAGGAATTTAAGTGATGGTTTATATAAAATGGCTACTGGTGTTTATGCTTCTTGTTGTTGCCGGTTGTTCCGGAAGCAACACCCAAAGGTCGTCTAAATTCATCGCCTATGCAAACACTATTCCGCCCATTGTTGTGCCGCCGGGTATTAAAAATCCTACCGATGAAAGCTATTATCCGGTACCGCCTGTGCAATATAAAGCGCCTTTTGGAACTGTTCCGCCACTCACTCCGCCGGGTAGCCAGGTAAAATGACTTTAAAAAAACAAAATTTATATTATTCAGGGAAAGTAAAAACTTTATATACCACTGAACAAGATTCTCTTTTGATTATGAAATTTCGTGATGATATTACCGCTTTTAACGGTATTAAACACGAGCAATTACTAGGCAAAGGTGCAATTAATAATCAAATCAACGCTTTTTTAATGTCTGCGCTAAACAAAGCTGGCATACGTACTCATTTTGAATATTTAAATAGTGAAAACCAATCGGTGATAAAACGATTAAATATGATGCCGATAAAAGCTAATATCCATAATATTGCCGCTGGTCGATTATGTCGGCATTTGGGTATCAATCTAGGAAAGAAATTGATGCCACCGCTTTATGAATTGTTTTTAAAAAGCGATGAGCTTCGCGACCCTTTAGTGAGCGATTATCATGCACTTAGCTTGGGTTGGGCTACACAAAATCAATTAGATCAAATGTCTGAACTCAGTTTTGCGGTGAATAAGATATTAAGTGAAATTTTTTCCGAGAGTGGTTTAATACTGGTCGATACAAAATTAGAATTCGGCTTGTTGGGTGAAAAAATTTATTTAGCTGATGAATTGAGTCCAGATACTTGTCGAATTTGGGACGCGATCACCCATGAAACTTTGGATAAAGATCGTTTTCGTCAAGATTTGGGTGGAGTCATGACGGCTTACCAGCAAGTTGCCAAACGATTGAATGTGTCAATTGGAGAGATACCGAAGCGGTCATAACGGCACCGACTCGAAATCGGTTGGGGGCTTACGCCCCACGTGGGTTCGAATCCCACTCTCTCCGCCATTTCTCCTTCCCATAGGCTCCGAAATATTTCTGAAGCGCTGGTAATAACTAATTTTTTTTCGGTAATCTTATTCCATTGATGTCCATTACGTACTCCTAAAATCCGCGATAAAATGGGGTATTATTGGGGGTAATTTTTACCTTTTAAAAAGAGGATACCGCCAATGGCGCTTACGGATACACAAGTTCGGAAAGTAAAATCTCGAGAAAAACCGTTTAAAATGGCTGACGGTAAGGGGTTATTTTTGGTAGTTAACACCAATGGCTCTAAATTGTGGCGATTCAAGTACCGGTTTGGGAATAAGAAAAATTGTTGTCCATAGGTATGTACCCTGAGGTCACTTTGGCTGATGCCAGAGCAAAACGAGATGAAGCCCGGCAACTACTGATTAACAATGTTGATCCCGGTATGGTGAAGCAGTTAAATAAACGTGGAAGGAAACTTGCACCTGAAAGCAGCTTTGAGGCGATTGCCCGTGAATGGCATATCAAATTTTGTTCTCAGTGGACTGATGATCAAAATGCCAGAATTCTGCAACGTTTAGAAAAGGATATTTTTCCGTGGCTGGGACAGCGTCCTATTGGTAAAATTGAAAGAATGTGGTAGGTTTATTGTATATTTTTAAAAAGGACTTTAGTTATGCCAGAAGTTATCAATAATACTGACTTTACAGTATGGATATCACATAAAAACGACAATATAAGGATCAAACCAAATGAAACTGGAAAAATAAAAAATTCAGGTGGTGCTAACATCAAAGTGGAATTTTATGATCCGCAAACTCAAGCTAGAGTAGAGTCTGCAAACATCACCAATTTAGATTTTTATAATAATACTACTCCAATCGTTATTTCAAATAGTTCTATAAAATATGATAAATTAAGTCTTAAGCCATACTCATCTTGGGAGGGTTATCGAGCAGAACTATCTCCTGGCCTGTCGAGCGATGAGTATGAGCAGAAAATCAATCTCCCTATTTCTGCGCCGCCGCGTGTTCCAACGCCTCTTGACGAACCACCTGCACCCAGAATGCCCACCTTTAGAACTTATTCAAAAAAAGAGGAGCATAACTGGCATGATGTGGTAAAAGAATTTAAAGTTGCCGATTTCTTTATTGAAGCGAATCAACTTTTCTCAGGAAAAAGACTATCAGAAGCATTAGACAAAATAAACCTGGCTATAATAGCGCATCATCATATTTTTGTTGAAGACTCTCATGATAAATCTTTGTTATATATAAAAATATGTATCTTGGCTGAAATGGAAAGATTTGCTGAAATGCAAAAGTGTATTGGGTTATATGAATCGGTAAATTGTAAAAGGTTTTACTTTTTGGAAGTACCAATATCTTCTGAAGCCAT
This sequence comes from uncultured Pseudomonadota bacterium, assembly GCA_963818985.1. Classification (GTDB taxonomy): domain Bacteria; phylum Pseudomonadota; class Gammaproteobacteria; order Coxiellales; family Coxiellaceae; genus JAFEDN01. The sequence continues at coordinate 67,263 of CAWFUJ010000008.1, forward strand.
TCAAGCCAAGGGTATCAATCACGCCAAGATGAGAGAATCGAAGGCTAAGGTAGCTCCGCTAATGGCCAAGACTGCAGAGGCACATCAACGAGGTGATTATAACCTCTGCCTTAAATATATAAACGACGCATTGTCACATATAGTAGATGCAGATATATTATATTTTAAAATAGCTAACTTATATAAATTAGGTCGATACAGTGAAATTCCTTCGTGTATCGACTTATATAATGCGCATAGTAAAAAAGACAATCCTGCACACGAAAAAGAAATTAAGGAGGTGCAAGAGCTAGTCGCGGTGAATGCCAACTTGGCCAAGATTTCTGACGCCTATGATAGCAAAGATTACATATTGGCTCTTGGGTACTGTGAACAAGGTTTGTCAGTATATGGAACTAATCCCCGCATATTGGGTATGAAAATATTTACCTTATATCAATTAGAACGATATGAAGAACTCCTTGCATGCATTAAGCTTTATCGTCAAAACAGTGAAAAAGAATCTCCCGTACGCAGTCAAAACATCAGTAATATGGAGGAGGAAGTAAACAAAATTCTTTCAATGCGCTCTCTTTCGTTGACAGAAAAGAAAACAACACCAGCTGACTTTAGTCTATCAAGCCAGGATTCAAAGAGAATGAAAACCACAAAGCAGGAGGGTGATGATAAAAGAATGGTGGAAAGTGATTCATTTCAAAATAGCTCAAGCAGCTCAAGTAGCAGTGGTAGCTTTACTTCAGCCCTTTCTGACAATAAATCAACTTACCATCGTCGGGGCTCTACCCAAACCAATGCTCTTCCTGAGGGATTTTATACTCATAGTATTATTAATTCTTTTGATAAACGAAGAGGCGTATCATCATTAGGCCAGTCTAATTTTACGCCAGAATATACTTTTACCGGCTATACTCCGAGTGGTAGAGGAAAAACATAGTAGTTCACACATAATCTATGCGACGTCAACGTTTTCCATTTGAAAAAGAAAGGCCAACCTATGTAGGCCCACCAATTCCAAGACTTCCATATTCAGAAGATCTTAGAGAAGGTGATCTAGCCCTTCAAAATAAGATGGCTGATAATATTTTACGATTAATCTTTTCTAAAGATCATCTATCTAGCGCCAGGGGAGTGCCAGAAGTGACTTCAAATATAAGTATTTCTAAGGAATCAATGGCAGCATTTGAAGAGGCTGCATTTAATAATGAAACCCTTAAAAGTAATTATAGTGGTCAACAAAAAAACCTCGAAAATTTTTTGAAAAGACGTTCAGGTAAGGAAATAATGGAACAGCTTCGGGAAAGATATTTATGCGTGCCGATTGATGAAGCAGAGTTAAGGAAAATTATAATAAATAAATTTGAGTCACGAAAAAGAATTAAAAAGGATTTGCATACTCAAACTGAATTTACTTGTGATACCGTGGCAGTGATGATATACAATGGTATCTGTTATATCGCCGCAAATTACAAAAATCGAGAGAGGGAACAATTTGTTTACGGTTTGCAAGCAACTCATATTGAATTAATTCAAGCGGTCCTAGCCGAAAACAATCATGCATTTTATAAAACATTTGGTATCAGCAAGGTATTGATGATAACTCCGGTATGGGATATAGGTTTAAGTCAAGCAGAAAATAATGCTAAAAATGCCGAGCCACATGCTGAGATGCAATGTGTTGCAGGGCTACTCAAAGGGAATGACGCCAAAAACATACAAGAAATGTATGAGAAAAATGGATTAAATAAAAAAATAATTTTAGGTGTGAGTAAGTCTTGCTGCAAGAAATGCCGAAAAAAATTAAAAAAATGTTCTATTTCTATTCCAAGCAGATATGGAGAACATGAGATATATTTGTTGACAAAGCTGCCTAACAAAGAAAATTTGAAAAATAAATATAAAAGAACTTACATTTTTATTAAAAAAGATTCTGAATCTCTTAAACTTTACTATGTTAATCAAAATGGCGAATTAAATCCACTCACTGTTCAGGAAGAAGAATTTAATCAAATTTTATTTCCAGGAGAAATTAATACATCGAAATCGATTTCAAAATCAAACCCTGCTTTAACCAAAGAATTATGGAATATCATAGAAAAAAACCCAGGGCATATTCAACTTAGAAAATCGAATGATGAACCTAAAAATTGGCAAGATCCTAGTGAAATAAAAGTGAAGTTTACAAACATTCTCGTTACTGGCAGACGGAACAGTTTTGAAATGTTTCCTGAACCAAAGTATAAACTCTATTTGGTCTCAACATTTAATCGTGAAGAATGTGAAGAAATACAAGGAGACGCAGTCATTCTAACCAATAAAAATACAGCTTATTTTGTTTCTAATTCAATTATTATGATGTTGGATGATAAGCCAATAGTGGTAAATAATATTAACGGACAAAACATAGGTTTACGACCGGATGGTTGTAAACCTCAACAATACCTTGCTTCTCAAGAAAATATAAGCAAAATTGTTAAAGAATGCTTATCGAAGAGAATCCAGAAATTATCGGGTATGTCAGAAATCGGGTCTACCAATAATTCATCTACTCTAACCCTTAATGCAAGCACATGAAGAAATTTCAACACAATCTTCCTGAAAATAAACAAAGTGAGTCTCATTCGACATTGGCTATTGCAACCATGATCGAACAAATCAGCCAAGGACTTGGACTTGAAAAAATAGCCACTTTCCTATCTACTCCATTGGCCGAATTGTTAAATTTATTCGTTCCTGACAATGTAAGATTTGAAAAAACCACCAGCGGCATAGCCATTTTATTAGATCCAGGAAATTTAAGACTGGAAATAAAAAAAACCGATCTTGATTATCAATTTGATTTAAGCAACCAAGACCATAAAGATTTTAATTTTCCACGCCTAGATCGAATTAAGGCAATTTGGAATTTAGATATTGAATCAATGCTACCTGCTGAAATTATATCTATTTACAATATGCTTTCCATTTCAGCATTGAATTATAAATATGGATTGACCGAAAGCAGTTTTTATACTGAATTAAAAGCAAGTAAAATAAATCTTTTTGGATTAAAATTTGACACCGTTACGCTTCCAATTGAAATTGTTTTCACAGAAAAAAACACGCAAGTTTTTATAGGGGCCATTATTGAGTATCAGGAGTTAGAACTAAAAAGTCAATTGCCATCTGATCTTAAAAGTTGGGAATTATCTTTAGAATATAAGTGCAGTACGCCGAAATATATGACCAAAATTGTAGAAGACTTCGTTGGTCTGCAATTACCAGACTGGTTAACAAATAAAAGCCCTAAGATCTCGCTAATAACCACCAATATTCATCCAGCTCATGGAACTTTTGAAATTTTTTTAACTACCAGTGATGAACCATGGGTATTATTTGATTCACTCATCAGCATCAGCGCTTTAAAATTAGCAATCAGTCGTGTTCAAGGCGAAAAAAGTAAAGAAACTCTGATTGTCTTGCAAGGCGACTTGAATTTTTTTGATCACAAAATACAATTTAAAATGAATAATAAAGATATATCTGCACTGACTATCCAAGGTCATATTAAAAGCACAGAGATTAAGAAATTTCTGGGGAAGATATTTTTTTTAGAAGATAAAGAGTCAGAAGTTAGAAATTACAAAACAAAAATATTAACTATTTTGAGCAATGGTATTTCTGATATCAAATACCTTGTGAAATCTGATAAAATTGAATTTTCTTCAGATTCCTTTTTTATCAATATTTATAAACTTGAAGAAAAACAATCTTCTAAATGGAATTATTTAATTGATTATCACTCTACTGATGAGGAAGGCTTATTATCGGTGGAAAGCTTAAAAACATTAATGCCGGATTTTCCTGAAATTCAAAAAATAATCAGCAGCACTCCTATTCGCTTTGTTTATTCTAGCCGAGAAGCACCGCCGTATAAGAAGGGTTTGTCATTTTCTTTAAAAATTCCATTGCATCAACTACCGCTTATCCAAAGCCTTTTTAACAATAATGAGTTTTTTCTTCCTATACAAATTACTCACGATCAAAAAACTGAAATAAAATGTCAGGGTATTAAATTAGCCGATGAAATTAATTTAGGTATAGGAAAATTAAGCAAGATAGAAATTGACATTATTTTAAAACCAAAACCTGGTTTTAAAATTGATGCAGCATTTGATACAAGCATATTTCCTCCCATACGTGGTTCTTTAGTAATGGAAATGCCTAATATAATTAAGGGTAAGTTTTTAACTGACAAAGAGTTGGAAGTGCTTGGTTTAAAAATTAAAGACTTAGCCATTGGCGTCGAATATAAAACCGCTGCGTTAAGTGCGGGTATAAACGCTAATTTTCAGGTGATGGAAACTAAAACAAAAAAAGATGAAAAATTATTACAAGGTAGTGTCGAATGCGGGTTTGGAGTTGGCGGTTTAACGTCTCTAAATGCCCAATTTTCTGAAAATGCATTTTTTATCCGTTAAACAATTTGCCAAAATTTTACTCTCACCCAGAGAGCGTGATGGTTATGAAACTATGCTAGAAGTTTTAGAAAAAATTTTCCCAGTCGCTTTGGAGGCGGTAAATGATCCATATTTTATGGAAGCTATACAGAAATCAAATTATGCTGACTTAAAAAATTTGGCTGAGAAAAATAAGGGCCGCCTGGTTTTTTCTGTCGATATTCCTGCAATTTTAGCCAGTATTTCTGGACAGATAAATATCGGCGATATCATCGTGGCTTTTATTATGTTAGATATCAGTTTAAAAAGCGGGTTGACTTTAATTGGTGGGATTAAACCCATTCATTTATTTAATGGCTTAATTCAGGTAAAACGCTCGACACAGATGACCAATCTCCCGGAGGAGAAAAAATCGCCAATTGATATTGACGGCCCCGTAATATACGCCAGAATCCCGGGTTGGGAATCCCTAGTTACCAGTGAAGGATTTAAAGATTTTCGAATCCATGCTAATGCTTATATCCAATTTTTCGAGATAAGTGTTGATGCCAAACTTGAAATGTCTACGAAAGGATTTGAGCTGTATTTTCACCCAAGGCTTGATTTTCCTTTGATGTTATTGGATAGTCTTTTGCACATCAAGGTCAATAATGAAGGCTTTTCTTTTGAGATGGCGGCGCAACTATCGCTCACTATCGCGGCGTTAAAATTATCTTTATTGACAACCAAAGGTAAATTTAAAATAGTTTACAATGCCACGTCAAGTGAAAATGCGCTAAATATCAATTGCAATTTGCTATTGAATTGTATGAATAAAGAGACGTCTTTTAAAATTGATTACAGTTTACCTAAAGAAAAATGTCAAACCTTGTCTTTTTTAGCTGATAATTTATTAAGCTTATTATCAGGTAGCTTAACTAAAAATCCTGCTCTACAAGATATCACTAGTCTGACAGATGATCAATCTGATGCTTATCTTGCTAAAGTTACTAGGGATTTACAAAGTCGACTTTTCTCTTCAGAAACTAAAACCTCTGAAAAAATTCAGATAAGGAATAGTAAATTATGTTTACTGAGATGTTTATTAAGAATTAATAATGGGCCACAAATTTTACAAGCATTTAAATTGATTAATGATATTGAGAAAATTGAATCTGACCGTGTTCAATTTTTAATTGACTCTCCTAAATATATGTTAAGAACCGCTATTGCTGCCCTGGAAAAAAAGCCCTTTATGGCATTCTGTTATTTACGCTTTTTGGAAAATAATTTGACGAATAATCTATCTAAGAGGGAAATTGGATTGATTAAATATTATTTGGGCATAATGTATGGCAATGATGATGTTCCCATGTCAACAAAATTTATAACCAGGTGGGATAAATGGGTCGATCACCATTATAAATTTAGTTATTATCGGGCTCCTACTGAATCATTAAAAATTTCAATTCAATTATTTATTGATTCATTTGCTTTATTAAGTGAAAATGAGGAAAAAAGATATTCTTTAGTTAATATTTTACCCATTTATCAATTATGGAAGCATAGGAAATCATATTATTTGTATCAGAAAAGAGGGGAATTATCACAAAAGTTAACTGCTTTTCTTTTCAAAGAAGCTGACGATCTTGAAAAGAAATCTCATAGAAAAAATATTGGTGAAGTTAACCCTACTCAACCTGAGATTAAAGATGTCTTTTTATCCCAGGCATTAGAAAAAATATCCTATTTTTTTACTGATGATAAAATAAATTCAGTATCAAGTATTTCTGTCAAAAATCTCAAAATAATATTTATTTTATTGATACAAATAGTTCTCTACTTAAATAAAAGTGTAGAAGTAGAAAAAAATATCAAAGTGATCGAAGCGCTTTGTGAAAATGAATTCAAAGAAAATATACTGAATTCATATAGAGATATTCTACGGATGGCTATTTATAATCAGAAGCGACATAGCGACCCAAGCAAAGGTATATCCGAAGAAAAATTTATGGGCGAGATAATAAAAAATATTGGCAAATATAATCAAAATTTTGACCCTCTAATCGGAGATTACTATTATTTATTTAATAGCCCATTACTATATTATTATTATGGATATCATTTATGTGATGTCAAACCAGAAAAGGGTTTAGCGCTTAGAATAGAAGATTGTTTTTTGAAATCTGTCACTCCCGTTGATGTTATAAGAAAAACTTATCATCATCCCACTGGAGAAGAAGGCGATTGTTTAGAGATCAAAGTTTCCAATGCCGTATACTATCCTGCTTATCAACAGATTTCTAATCTTTACTATAAACGTGCCTTGCATGAACTGAAATCTCCTGAATTGCATCCTCCTAAATCAGAGAATTGTGAAGAATGTATGAGCTTGTCAATTGAATACAATATGAAATTTTTAAAAAAACTTTTTTTGTCTGGGGAATTTATAAGAATTAATGTAAGTCGCGAAGAAATGCTAATAAGTGATCCACTGACCACCGTTAGTGTAATTACATTTAATCAATTCTATGAATCTCCTAATTCAAAATTTAACCTAGCAACATTCAAATCTGGTTTAGTTACCGTTAATATTTTAAAAATTGCTGAGGAAATTTTTTCTCTTAATGCTAAAGAGATTCTGGATAACGGTTTAATAAAAGTTATTTCTCTTCAAGCATTAATGTTACGTTTAGAGATTTTCAGATTTTATCTTGGATTATTATGTATAAATTTTCTTCCGGCATTTTTTGAAATCTGTAGATTTATTCCAAAATTCAAGATCTCTCCTGAACGTTTATTTAAGGTATTTGGAATTTTTTTAAATTTACTTCATGATTATAAGTCGGAATCATCTACTAAAGATAATTTCCCTTTAGAGATAGTTGATTTATTAATGAACAAGCATGTTTTGTCTTTAACTTTAAAAAAGATTTCAAATAAATTTTTTGAAGAAAAAATAACCGTAGCTCAGTTATCAGAAGGGTTAAATATTGATGAAATGGTTTTGGATTTATCCGAGGAAGTATCCTTTAATTTAAAGGATCTTAAAACTCCACTAGATAAGTTGCGTCAAGGTATTGAGAATGAATATGAAAAACTTTCTAATTCTCAAAAAGAGGAATTGTATAAGACTCGGATAAAGACTCCTCTTTTTTCTGTTCCCTATGCTAAAGACCGAAACAAATATCTATTTTGGGAAGAAGAAAGCCAATATAGAAAATCTGCGTTAGATGATGCCAAAAGGGCTGTGTATGCCAAATGATTTTCACAGACTCAAAGACCAAAACTTGATGTGCCAATAAGCCGAGGCATTTTATAAATCCTTATTTAGCTGGAAGTTCCAGGAGTGCGAAGTCGATAACGTGATTTATACAATGATTAAGGCGGAGGGGCAAAGAATGCAGTAGTTTGATGTGGATACCAAGCGGATCAAATGAGCAAAATGCCACCATATTGGATGACCTATATCTTCGGGCAGCAGAGTAGCCGGAGTATATGGAATATCCGCCCGAACGGATGGTTTATCGCAGTTGATCGTAGGGCAAGGTAATGACGGCGGCAGAGGTAAAATTTTCTATCCTTCGATTTACACTTTGCCAAAAATAAAAATCTACGAAGTGTGCTTGCATCCATTACAGGCCTGATTCGTGGCTATGTTGTGCCATCTAGTCAATGTAAGCGCACGAGCGCGCTATTATTAGAAGACTTCGTTGACCAATTAGGCAATGGCAATTTTGAGCAATAATGAGGCCATTGACATACCCTAATTGTCTTTATTTTGTTTAATTCCTCAAGCTTGTAGAGGAGGTGTTAACTGTTTTGCAATCTCATTTTTCTGATGCAGAATATTTTGATGCCAAAGGGATGATTAAGCCAATCATGTTTTATTGCTCTGCGTTATATTTACAAATTGATCGCCTAAGTAAGCGTTTTGATTTGTCAAGCGCGTTAACTAAAAGCGGCGGGCTTAGCGGAATTTCAAAACGAGGCTTTACACCAAAAGATTTTATGGATCGCTTTACAACGGGAGGCAAAAAACTCATTTGGGGAAATCCTTATTTGCTCGAAGAAAAGCGCAAAGGTGAAGGTAAGGTTGTTTTCCATGTTAACCAAAGCCAACGGTTTACTTGAGATTAAACTCGATATCTCATGAGAAAAAGCTGTTCAGATCAAAGAAATGATTGAAGCAGCAGGTGTTTCTAGCTTTTATCTCGGTAAAAAAGATTAGCATACGTTTCAGAGATTCGCATTTAGGAGATGAAATGAAACATTATTTAGAAATCACACTCATTGACAACTCTAATATGGGGTTTTACGAATTATGGGGTAAATGCTACACTCAGCTCCACTTAGCCTTAGTAGAAATGCAAGACCAGCAAGGTAGGATACCTATGGGCGTATCATTCCCTGAATATCAGTACGAACCTACAAGGGGCAGCTATTTGGGTAGCAAATTACGTATATTTGCTGAAAATGAGGCTGCATTCCAGCAACTTGATTTGACAAAATGGTTTTCTTGTTTGATTGACCATATACACTGCACAGACATTTGTGAAATTCTTCATAATCGTGTGACCAAATATGCGCAATATCGACGGCAACACATCAAAGGCAGCCTTGAAAAGCTGGCCAGACGTCGAGCGAAAAGACACGAAATTAGTTTAGATGAAGCAATGAAGCGCTACCAAAGTAAGGGCATGTACTAGTGATTTGCCCTATATTCTGCTCAAAAGTTCAACCACTCAACAGCCTTTTCGACTATGTATAGAAAAACGCGAGAGTCATGAACTTATTCAGGAAGGGTTTAGCACATACGGTTTAAGTTATTCATCAACTGTTCCTGAATTTTGACCAAAATTTTAAACGCTCTTTAAAAATACAATAAAATCAAAGAATTGTGTGTTTGTTATTTTCAGTGGGTAAAAACCCTAAAAATACCGCAAACCTGCGCCATAATTAATTTTTTTATGGTAAAGTTTGGGTTCACCGCCGCATAGGCGGCTTAGAAATGTAATCTATCATCTACTTTTTTTACTCCACCAGACTAAAAACATCCATCCAAACTTTCTTTTGGCCTAAAGCACTGGCTTTGGTCTACTCCCAAACCCAACAAACCATCCACCACGTCCTCCTCTAGCGCTTCATCGTCTTCTTTCAGTCCCAGCAGCATGATGTATTTCAGCACCTCGAGTTCAACGATCTGCTAGAGTAACATCTACCTCGACAACGACTGCTCCGCACAAATAATTGCTAATTCCGGAGTTGCCGTGGCAAGGACAATGAATTACCGTAGGACTGCGGTTCGATAGATTTTCAAGTGCCAAATTTAGTGGGGTATTTTTCGGGGTATCTATGAAAATATTCAAAAATAATTTCTTTATAAATCAATGGATAAAGTTATGAATTAAAATCCCACTCTCTCCGCCATTTACTAAAATACCGGTTTGATTGCTTTTTTGGTACAAAAATTCTAGGATATCTGTAGAATCTATTGAAAATAATTGATTTATAAACCAAGTCATTAAATTATTAATTAACTCCGACTTTACCAAATAAAAATAAAAGGAATATTTATGAATAATGGTCAAAAAAAAATTATACAATTCCCGCCAAAAAATCAGCTTTCTACCGACGAGAAAACTAATCTACCTGGTGATATAACAAGTGCATTGCTAGGTAGAGAAAGGATTGAGCTCTTTACTGCTGAACTCAAACAGACTGTTATAAAGGCGGTTGATCTGGGGATGAAATTTTTGCAGCCAGAAGATCATAAATTTAAACAAGGTCCTTCGCATGCAGCCCAAGTTGGAAAAGTTCTTGTTATTCCTCAGAATGTATTATTCAAGGCTATGGAAACTAATTATTTACTCGCATTAGATAATTTAACTTCCCTAAATGAGCAAAAAAAATCAAAGCACGATATTCCCGATTTCTCCCAGCAAGTTAATGCCCATGCCGGATTTATATGTTCCTATTTAATTGGAATTATTCGTCAGCTAGAAAAGAAACCAAATAATGTGGAATCGATTAAAATTAAAACAGAAATACTCGATGCGGGAATCATTATTAACCAAATAATGGCGGAAGATCATATTGATTTTCCACATTATCGTACTCAATTCCTTTCTCATCAAGCGTTGCTGATTTTAAATACTGAATGCAAGATTGTTATTGCACGTTTAAACCCTCTCATACCTAATATTCTCCTCATAAAATGTTTAGGATTTAAAAGGTTTAATGCCCAAATTGATATCATCTTCGATATTTGTCAGAGTTGTATTAATAAGATTAATTCTAATTCGGACAACCTAACCCTATTACTACCGTTTTTTAGTCCTTTGGTTAAGAAAATAACGAACGCTTTTGAGGAACTAAACAAAGAGCAGCTAACCGAGTCAGAACGCATTCTTGTTTTTCTATCGATGCTACAAAAGTTAAGCTATTTTGCTGGTTTTTATTTTAAACAGTATTTTGATTCAAATAAACGTGATTCGGGATTGTTAACTAATGCTCATTCTTTAATTAAACGTTTGGTAAGGTATATTCTCACCCCTTTACAGTCAATGGCTTTGACGGTGGAGGATCGTGGTTCAATATTTGAAATAGTTTACAACTTTTCTAACCAACAACGAGGATTTTTTAATCAAGATGAGGGTAAGGTGCTTTATTCCCTATTAAGGAAACTTGATGGTTTTATAACGCCTTTGGCATTAAAAAATTGTCAATTATTAAGCAGTATCAACTCGATTAGAGAATTAGAGAAATCTATCCTTGCCGAACAAAAATCAAATTCATTGCCGCCACTCATGTATACGACAGTGGTAACCAGCGTACAAGAAAAAGAAATTAAGCAAGGAAATTCTATGAAAAATGATTGGGAAACACTCTGCGTTAAAATTCACGAAGCTTTAGCTTCCACCAAAAAACTTGTTCCTGATTTAAGCGAAATTGATGAAAAAAGCTTATTAAGTAAATTAGATGAAGTCTCCAAAAATTTTACCGATCAAGCTGGTATTCGTAGAATAGATGCTGAGGAGCTGGCCGATAAAGTACTTAATGTAGGTTTGGTGATCAAGCTTGATAAAAGTACCTCTAATTTAAAATCAACTCTTTATAATTTAGCTGAAAAGATATTAAAAATGAGTAATAAAAATGAAAATACTGAACACTTAAAGTTGCTTATTTATGGCAATTACGCGCTTAATCAGCTTGAATCATCGCTTATTAATCAAGCAGATTTATTAATTGCATTAAAAAATATAACCCATTTAGATCTGACAGAACAAAAAAGTCTAAAAGATGAGACGATGCTAGGTTGTGATATTATCACGCCTATTATAGAGTCCTTTGAGATGGCCTTACCTGATAATAAAGATCAATTAATTCTCTTTATTAAATATTTTTCCCAAAAGTTGATTAATAAAAAATTAGAGGGGCTCTCGCCGAAAGACTGTTTGGTGGTATTTTCAAGCTTTCTAGACATCATAATATTTTGTTTTCAGCACGATTTGAAAGATTATGCGGAAAAATTGATTACTTCTATGTATCATTTTTGGAAAAAATTTATTCAGGATCTTTATATTGAAGAGCTAGGGGTAAGAACTCAATTGAGCGAACAATGCCTAAAAGCTATTGAGGAAATTTATAAGATTAATCCTTCTCTCCCGGAGGATTCAAAACGTCTTTTAGACTTAATAAAGGACTATTATTCATTTTATGTAGTGTCATCTGAGATTATTCTCCCCAGTGAGAGTAAAGAGCAAGAGGTGTTTTCAAAAATTGATATTTTTAATAAATTGAAAGGAGAAATAATAAATTTAGAAAATAAAGCAACGGGCTTGATAATTGAGAAAAAAAAAGCAGAGGTTAACAGGGAGGAATCGTTGAAACATGTTCCGATGAGAACGTTTGCTGGAGATATTTATATATTGGATGATTTAAAAGGAGATTATTTGGCGGCGATGAGTCAGTTAGATAGGGTAAATACACAGAAGGATCAAAATATTAAAAATAGGCAAGAATTTTTAGATCAAATAATAAACCCGTGTGGGGATATATGTACTTATTTAATTGCAATTGTTCGTGAACTACAAAAATTAGAATTAATGGAAGAGGTAATATTTTCCACTCAACAGAAGCTACTAGATCTATGTTTCAACCTCTGTGAAATGCTAACCGATGAACGTTCCTATTTGTCTTATTATCACTCTGAATTATATGGGTGTAAAGTTTTAACCCTGTTAAGTAGATTTAATGAGGAAAATGATAGTGAATTAAAAGGATTAATAAAAAAATTAGTATCGATAGAAGTTGTTGGCTATCCGTTTCTTAACGCACAATTTATCAGTATATGGAATATATGTATGCGGTATATTAGAAAAGATAATGGTTTACCAAAAAATTTAGTTCAACTATTTGCTTTTTTACCTCCTTTATCAAATAAATTAGTTGCAGTTTTCGATTCGATGCTTGAACTTGAATTAGAGGATGATCAACGTATTGAAATTTATTTATCTATGTTTGAAAACTTCTGCAATCTGGCTAATTATTATCTTACTCAATATATTGTTACTAAGAAGAGTTCACCCTCTTTACTTAAGAATGCCAAAATTTTAATTAACACGAGCATAGTAAAAATTTTGACGCCATTGGAAGCTATGAAACTTGGCGTTGCAACTCGCTCTTACATACTGGGGGTGATAGGGGGATTATGTCATTACCAAGCACAATCATTAAAAACACAGGAAAAGGAAGGTGTTCTTCTACGTAATCTGTTAAAAAAAGCTGACTGTTTTATAGAAGAAAAAACTGATTTGGTAAATGAAATAATATCGGAGATAATTATTTCGATAAAATCCCTACAAAAGATATCTATTGGTGATGACAGCAAACAAGCAGCTGAAACAATGCTCGCAAGTGATGAATCTAAGCCAACTAAACTTTCTATTATTCAAAGTATTTCTCCGCTCGATCAGAAAGTAAATACTTCAAATAAATCCAAATCTTCAACTCCGGAGGAAATTAATCTTAACTTAGAAGTTGCAGATAGCAAACCAGTTAAAAAACATAAAAAGAAAAAAAATAGGAAAATAAAATATTCAACGCAGAAATCATCTTCAGGCGACTCAGCAATAATATGCCAACCATTGGCCCCAGGAGCCGATAACCCAGCTCAAGCGGTAACTGATTTGCCAAAAGAAATTAAATCTCTCCCTGAGCATACTCCCGTAAAATCCCTACAACAGCAATTTATTGAAGGTAACAGCAAACCGGCATTTGAAAAAGTGCTTCCAAGTGATGAGTCTAAGCCAACTGAATTACCAACTAGTCAAATTATTTTTTCGCAAGACCAGGAAGTAAATACTTCAAAGAAATCCAGATCTCCAACTCCGGAGAAAATTAATCTTAACTTAGAAGTTGCAGAGAGAAAATCAGTTAAAAAAAATAAAAAGGAAAAACTTTGGAAAATAAAAAAATCACTGGCGCCATCATCTCCAAAGAACTCAGCAATAATATGCCAACCATTGGCTCCAAGAGTCGATAACACAGTACAAGGGGAAACTGATTTTCCAAAAACAACAAAATCTCCCATTGAAAATACTCCCGTCCCTAAAGAGAGAGAATCTAAATTAAATTGCCTAAATGGCAAAAAAAAATCTAAAGAGAAAATCTCAATACCAGAAAGTATCGATCAAAATAACTCGATTGAATTGACTCAGAACAACGAAAAAATCCATGATTTAGAGAAGGAAAATAAGCATTTAACTGAAGCTAATCTGAGTGCTGCCCAAGAGATAGAAAATTTAAAGGCGCGATTGGCCATATCCCAACGTAAGAAGGGGATAATTAAAGAAAAAGGTAAACTTCTGGAAACTCAAGACTCCCAGCATCGACAAGAGATAAAAGATTTAAATTTACAACTACAATCCGTTCAAGCTGAATTAAAAAAACAACAGCAGAAATCTGAATCGACCGATGAAATATTAAATCAATTAAACCAATTAAAACAAGAAAATAACTCTCTAACAATATCTGTCCAGGACATGAGTAAAAGCAATCAGCAACAGATAGAAGCATTGCAAATAAAGCTGGAACAATATGAGCGCTTAATCGAAACGACTCAAACGAGTTTAAAATTGGCTCAGGAAGCATTAGTAAAGTCACGCAATATTTATCATAGTGAACTATTTGTTTCGCGACACTCATTGATTGAGAAAGAGCGAGAAATATCTAGCCTACACATGCAGTTGGAGCAGCAGGAGGCAGAATATAAACAAAATTCTTTAGCATTAATTAGCGCCATGGGATATGAACGCCAATTCGCTGTGACTAAGGCAGTTGAAGCGATTATAGGACAAAAAATTGGACAAAATGGGGTAAGTAGTGAACCAGGAGTTACTCCTGATAGAGAGCAAAAACAAAAACCTCCGGAAATAGCGGCTTCTCATCCCAGTAAATGGGGTCCCAACTTTAATTTTGCTGTTGAAGGCACTAGTACTACACCGGCTCCAGGTGCGATGGGAAAATCGCAGTCGCCAAGTCTCCGGCTTGAAAATAGCTGATAATTTTTGGAAGACAATATATTCATATAGAGCATATAGTTGCTATCGAACTATTGAAAATCATGTAAGCTAGTAGATAAACACAATAGTATCCATGACTATAAGGCAGCTAATGAGAGGAATATTTAAAAACCAGGGCGGTTGATTTTTAACTACAAAAAAATTTAAGATATCTATAGAATCTATTGAAAACAATTAATTTGTAAGTCAAGTAATGAAATTACGGCGTTGCCGCCTCCCATGCATACGAAAGTGGTAACCAGCGTTCAAGTTAAAGAAACTACGAAAGGAGACTCTATGAAAGATGATTGGGCAGCACTCTGCGTTAAAATTCGCGAAGCTTTGGCTTCCACCAAAGAATTTGTTCCTGATTTAAGTGAAGTTGATGAAAAAAGCTTATTAAGTAAATTAGATGAAGTTTCCAAAAATTTTACCGATCAAGCTGATATTCGCAGAATAGATGTCGAGGATCTGGCCGAGAAATTACTTAATGTAGGTTTGGGGGTCAAGCTTGATAAAAGTACCGCTGATTTAAAATCAACTCTTTATAATTTAGCAGAAAAGATATTAGAAAATAGTAATAAAAATGAAAATACTGAATACTTGAAATTGCTTATTTATGGCAATTACGCGCTTAGTCAGCTTAAATTATCGCTTATTAATCAACCAGATTTATTATTTGCCTTAAAAAAAATGACCCATTTAGAACTGACAGAACAAAAAAGTCTAAAAGATGAGACGTTACTCAATTGTGAAATTATCATTCAAATTATAAAGCACTTCGAGATGTCCTTACCTGCTAATAAATATCAATTAATTCTCTTTATTAAAGATTTTTCCAAAAAGTTTATTAATAAAAAATTAGAGCTGCTTTCGTCGCAAGACTGTGTGCTAGTATTTTCTAGCTTTCTACAAATCATAAAATTTTGTTTTCAGTTTGATTTGAAAGATTATGCGGAAAAATTGATTACTCCCGTATATGATTTTTGGGAAAAATTCCTTCGCGATTATCATATGGATGATCTAGTGGTAAGAACTTTATTAAGAGTGCAATTCCTAAAAGTTATTGAGGAGATTTATCAGATTAGACCTTCTATCCCGGAGGATTCAAAAGCTCTTTTAAACTTAATAAAGGAACATTATGTATTTTCTACAGCGCCACCTGAGAGTGGCCTTCCCATTGAGTGTAAAGAGCAAGTGGTATTTTCAAAAATTGATATTTTTAAAAATTTGAAAGAAGAAATAATAATTTTAGAAAAGAAAGCAATGGAGTTATTAACGGAGAAAAAAGCAGAATTTTACAGGAAGGAATCGTTGAAACATGTACCGATGATAACGTTTGTTGGACAACATTATACATTGGATGATTTAAAAAGCGGCTATTTGGAGGCGATGAGTCTGTTAGATACCCTCAATCCTCAAGAGGAGAAAAATATTAAAGATACGCAAGAATTTTTAGCTCTAATAAAGAACCCATGTGGAGATATATGTACTTATTTAATTGAAATTGTTCGTCAACTACAAAAATTAGAATTAATGGAAGAGGTAATATTTTCCACCCAGCAGAAGCTACTAGACCTATGTTTCACTCTCTGTGGAATGTTAACCGATGAATGTTCCTTTTTATCTTATTATCACTCTGAATTATATGGGTGTAAAGTTTTAACCTTATTAAGTAGATTTAATAAGGAAAATGATAGTGAATTAAAAGGATTAACAGAAAAATTAGTGTCAATAAAAATTGCTGATGACTATATGTTTCTTAACGCACAAATTAAAAGTATATGGGAAATATGTATTCGGTATATCGGCAAAGATTATGGTTCGGCAAAAAATTTAGTTCAACTATTTAATTTTTTTTATCCTTTATCAGTTAAATTAGTTG
Organism: uncultured Pseudomonadota bacterium; assembly: GCA_963818985.1. GTDB lineage: Bacteria > Pseudomonadota > Gammaproteobacteria > Coxiellales > Coxiellaceae > JAFEDN01. Next base: position 84,128 of record CAWFUJ010000008.1, read on the forward strand.
CAGTATACGATTCGATGCTTAAACTTGAATTAGAGGATGCTCAACGTATTGAAATTTATTTATCTATGTTTGAAAATTTCTGCTATCTGGCTAATTTTTATTTTAATCAATATATGGTTACTAATAAGGTTGAACCCGCTTTATTGAATAATGCCAAAAGTTTTATTAATAGGAGCAAAGTAGAAATTTTGGAGCCATTGAAAGCTATGAAACCTGGCGTTGCAACTCGCTCTCGCATATTGATGGTGATACAGGGAATATGCGCTTACCAAGCACAATGGTTAAAAACAAAGGAAGGTCTCCTTCTACGTTCTCTGTTAAACAAAGCTGACGGATTTATAGAAATTGCTGATTTGCGAAATGAAGAATTATCGGGGACAATTATTTCGATAAAATCCCTACAAAAGGAACTTATTGAAGGTGACAGCAAACCGGCATTTGAAAAAGTGCTCCTAAGTGATCAATCTAAGCAAACTAAATTCCCTATTATTCAAAGTATTTCTCTGCGCGACCAGAAAGTAAATACTTCAAATAAATTCAAATCTTCAACTCCGGAGAAAATGAAACTTAACTTAGAAGTTGCAGATAGCAAACCAGTTAAAAAAACTAAAGCGAAGAAAAAGAAAAAACAAAGGAATTCAACGAAGACATCATCTTCAGGCGACTCAGCAATAATATGCCAAACATTGGCCCCAAGAACCGATAGCCCAGCTCAAGCGGTAACTGAGTTTCCAAAAGAAATTAAATCTCTCCCTGAGAATAATTCTGTCGTTAAAGAGAAAGAATCTAACAAGAAAATCTTAATAGCAGAAAGTGAGGATCAAAATACCTCAAATGAATTGACCCAGAACAAAGAAAAAATCTATAGTTTAGAAAAAGAAATAAAGGACAAAGATAAACTGAATGATGTCAAAAAGATAGCAGCTTTAGAGGAGAAATTGGCTATATCAGTTAAAAAAAATCAACATAGAAAAGCTAGAATTAAACTTCTGGAAAATAAAGAATTGCAGCATGGACAAGAGATAAAAGATTTAAATTTAAAAGTACAATCCGCTCAAGAGGAATTAAAAAAGCAACAACGGCAATCTGAATCGACCGATGAAATAGTAAAACGATTAGAACAAGAAAATAGTGCTCTAACAATATCTGTCCAAAACATGAGTAAAAGCAATCAGCAACAGATAGAAGCATTGCAAACAAAGCTGGAACAATATGAGCGTTTAATCGAAATGACAAAAAAAAGTTTAATACTATCTCAGGAAGACTTAGTTAAGTCACGCAGTTATTTTTATAAACAACATTTTATTTTGCAACAATTATTGGATGAGAAAGATCGAGTAATATTTAGCCTAGGCATGCAATTGGTTAAGCAGGAAGAGGAGTATAAAAAAAATTCTTTAATATTACTTGAAACATTGGAACTTGAACGCCGAGCCGTTATGAAAAAGGCAATTGAATCGATTATAGAACAGAAAATTGGAAAAAATGAAGCAAAAAGTAAACAAGGAGTCACTTCTGTTTTAGAGCAAAAACAAGGTCATCCTCCGGAAACAACAGCTACTCATACCAGTAACTGGAGTCCTAATTTTAATTTTTCTGATGAAAGCAGTACTACTGCACCGGCTCCAGATGCTATGGGGAAATCGCAGTCTTCAAGTAGCCGGTTTGAAAGTTGCTAAGAATTTTTTGGTGGACAATATATTCATATAGAACATGGGAAAGCTCCACAGAAATGCATTTGTAACGCATATCTGTCAATCCTATCTAGTTTGGGTAATGTTGTTTTTTGACAATAAGAAATAAATAGGTAGTATAAACACTCCCGCTAAAATGTTTTGTTCTCATTTATTGAACAAAGCTGACATTCTGACTTGAATTGTTTATGTCAGAGTATTAGGCAGACACGGACTTACTCCGCCATTTTTGATTTATAAAAGATAAAGTTTATATTTAGTATTTTTTTCTAATAAAAGGATGTTTATGAACAATAATATAATGGAATTAAATAAATTCCCAGGTTCAACCCCAGTATTTTCTACATATACTAAGGACAATTTTATTAAAGTCCAGGCAAAAATCCTTAGAATGCTTGACCAAACTGTAAAAACTTTTTCTTTTCTCAAGGATATAAAAGAAACAAAAATTACAAAAAAATTAAATAATATTAGCCGTCAAGCAAATTCACCACTTCATATTCTAAATCCTGAACTGGCAGAATTAGCAAATAATATTTTTGCTACTGCTCAATCCCTCCCATTGAGTTCGGAGTCTATCAAATTAAAAACTAATTTTTTAAATTTGGCAATTGAAGTCTTACTAATGGGTATGGAAACAGATGAATCTCAAACGTTATATATTACAATTCATTATAATTATCTATTTATTTACCTGGGGCTGGGTTTAACCCTTGAACCTGAAATTTTTACCTATTCTGAAAAAATTTTTGAAATTAAACTCACTCAATCAAAAGCCTTGATGACTGATTTTGATTTAGCCCTCAAAGTTTTAAATATTTTAATAACGAAATTGAACATTTTACTAATGAATCTTTCTAAGAAGCCGACTGAATCGTCTGAATTAATTGGGCTAATTAATCAGTATGCTTTAAAAAAGTTATTAAAGCTACTTGCACAATTAGAAGCTATTATCTCTATTCCATTTGAAAAATATTTTTTATTAAACATAAATTTGTTAAGAATTATCAAATTTAATTTTGTAAATAAATATACTAACGAAGATATAGAAGAGTTGATTTCTTTCATGCATACTACTTGGCTAAATAAAATAAAATTGGTCGCATTTTCTGATTCTAATGCCTCATTTATATATTCTGAACTAAATAATGATATTTTTCATATCATTCAAAATTTTCCGGACTATTTTGCTGACCACAAGCTAAGTTTATCGCATTTGGAAGAAATGAAGGAATATTATCACTGTGTGGAAAGGGGTGACGAGAAAGTAATCGTGAAAGAACTTGATGATCAAAAAATATATCATTCTAAAAAAGATAATTTATCTGAGAGAGAAAGGCTAATATTTTTTACTCCTAAATTTAAAGAAGATCTTGAGAAATCTGTTGTCGCTGCTAGTGAATTTTTGCAAGGGAAAGAATACGAATTTAAAAAGCTTCCCTCATATTCCATTCACATTGGAGGACCGTTAATTATTTCTAATGATATATTTTTGACAGCCCTTAAGATAAATTATTTGATATCAATAACTGAACTAACTTTACTGCGAGAGATTATTGCTGTGGTAAAGAATCTAGATAAAAATATGTTAAAGAATATTGATACTCATGTAGGGTTGATATGTTCTTATTTAGCTGGAATTATTCGTCAACTTAGTGAATTAGAACTAAATAACGAGAAATTATTTAAAGCTGAATCTGAGATAGTCAATGCAGGAATAGCTTTGAGTCAAATATTATCGAAAGATAATATTGATTTCACGCGTTATCAGACTGAATTTTTTTCTTATCAATTAATAATATTATTAAATAGTGGATATAATAATTTTGACGAATTAAAACCACTTATAAAAAAAATTTATTTAATAAAATGTTTAGAATTTGAAAGCTATAGTAGTCAAATTGAACTCATTTCCAGGATTTGCGAAATTTTTATTCGAAAAATTAACACTTCAACAGATAATCAAATAATATTATTGTCGTTTATCACTGATTTTTCTCAAAAATTAATTGACGCTTTTAATGAGATAAAGGGAAAGGAATTATCAGAATCGCAATACATTCAAGTGTTTCTATTGACGATGAATAAGCTCATATATATCGCTGATTTTTATTTTAGGCAATATACTTATTCAAATAAAACCAACAAACAATTGTTGTTGAACAATGGGCAATCTTTGGCCAAAAAAGTAATACGTTATATTCTCATACCTTTAAAATCAATGGATTTAACTAATAATGATCGTCGTATGATATTAAATACAATCTATGGAATAGCTAATAATCACCGGGAATTGTTTAAAGTAGAAGAAGGTAAGGTTCTGACTAATTTATTAAAGAAATATAGCTACTTTGTTATTTCCACGCCTTGCAATGATGAGCAATTAGTTAAAAGCATATGTTTACTACAGAATTTAGCTGAATCAATTCCCGCTCAGACATTAAAGCCTGCGTCTTCTACATTGGAGAAAATTGAGCAAAAAAATGAGCTTAGTACAAGCTCTAAGAAAAAGAAGAAAAAAAAGTCTAAAAAAAATAAAAATTTATCAAAGAATACTAAGAATGCGAATATCTCATTAATAGTACAAAGTGAAGCGCCGGCCACACAACCCTGTGAGGTAGAAACGAAAATAGAAAATAAGACCATAGTTACTGATGAAAATCAGAAAACTGAGATTGAGAAGATCAAGAAAAATTTTTTAGAGATAAAGGATTGTTTAGCAATAGTGAGAGAAAAATATCAAAAGAGTAAAGAGAAAATTGCGAAAATGCAAGAATTGGAAACGCATTATATGCAGGAAATAATTTCTTTAAAATCTAAGCTAAAAGATTTTGATAGTCGTGAAAAAAAGTTTCAGGAAGAAAAAAACCATTCCCAGAGAATTATAGAGAAAGAACGTAAACTATATAAGATGCAGGAGAAACTCCTACAAGGAGAGAAAGAGAAGACCCTTAAAATGGAAAATCAGGACCGGCAAAAATTATTTGATATACAGAATCGCCTAGAAGAAGTCATTAAACTCAACAAAACTAATAAAACTAAGGTTGAAGAATTACAAAAAACCGAGATGAATTATAAACAGCAAATTTCTACTTTGGAATTTGAACTGAGTTCTCAGGTTGACGACATCCAGGCAGAGAAATCCTCTTTGATAAAAGAGTTAAAGGATGAGAAAAATCTCAATATAACCTATGAGCAGATGCTGAAAGTTGAGAAAGAAAAAAATTTCCGACTTGAACAAAAATTAACAGAGATTGCTAAGAAACAAAAACTTAGAGAGGAAGAACTTCAGAATGAACTTAAACTTGAGAAAAGCAGAACAGAAGCATTAACTAGACATTCGCAAAATGATATGAAAGATTTGTCCACATTGTATTTTATCAATCAAACTAAAAATGCAAAATTATTTGAAGAAATGGATCAAGAAATACGAGATTTACGTTATCAGTTGTTTCTTCAAGAGCAAGCATTTCAAGAAAAATCTTTTGCTTTAATTCAGTCATCTGCACATGAACGCCAAGCTATAGCTAAAACTATTATTAATCTTTCTTCTACGAATACCAGCAAAAATAAATCATGGAAGCCGAATCTCAGTTTTCATAATGAAGGCGGGCATCCTTCAATTTTACAAAAATCAATCCTAGAATTAACTTCCTAATGTTAGAATTTACTATTAAAGGACTTTTATGAAGCAAAGTATTTTTGAAAAACTCAGCACTCAAATCAGTCAAGCCTTAATCTTAACGAAAAAACGTTTTCCTGAAGTAAAGATTGATCAAAGCGTTATTATAAATAAATTTACAACTGATGAAAAGGAGATGGAAAAGTTTGCTGAAGAACTTTTTAATATAGGTTTTCAGATTAATCTTAGTAAGGAGTCTGAAAATTTAAAGTCAATTTTTAATGTTTTATCTATACAAGTATTAGGTTTGATTAAAGCTAATGAAAATACTCAATTCTTGAAATTGGTTATTTACTGTGATTATGTGGTTAATCAATTAGAATTGCTTAATTTAGATACACCTGCTTTATATATTAGTCTTAAAGCATTACTTGATTTGGAACTCAATGCACAAGAAAGTTTAACAAATGAGTTTGAATTAATTTGTCGAATTATCTTCATGATTATTTTGTATTTCCAGAAGTCGGTCACATCAAATAAGAAGTTAATTCATTTTATAACAAAATATTCCCAGAAATTAATTAAAAATCATTATAAGTATACCGATCTTTCACCTAAAACATCTTTAGCACAAAGTCTACAGTTTTTTACTAATTTTCTTATAATTATAAAATTTTATTTTCAAAACAATTTAAATAATGATGGCGAAGAATCAATAGCTTCTATTTATATAATTTGGGAAAAATATATTAAAGATCGCCATATTGAATCAACTTTAAGATATCAATTAACAAAAATTATTGATCAAATTTATCAGATCAAACAAATGGATGTTAATTTTAATAATATAAATTTGTTAAACGAAATACAAACATATTATATATATTATCAAAGCCAACCTCAGCCTAAAGAAAAAGATCTAGAAAGTAAAAATCTTGATCTCAAAGTACAAGAAAAGAAATCTATTTCTCATAATCTAGATCTCTTTCGTAGCCTTAAAAATGAAATTTTACAGTCGGAAAAGCAAGCGACAAAGTTACTATCACATACGAAAAATAATGATATTATATTAGGTACAAATAAATTTTCTAAATTAAATAGATTTAAAATAGAATTTTCTATTGCCATGGATAAGTTAAGTGATATGAGTTTTCAGGATGAAATTAATATCAATTTACATGCTGGTAACATATATTCTTATTTTATTGAAATTGTTTGTGAATTAATCAATCATTATTCAAATGAAGAAGAAATGTTTTCTACTCAAATCAAACTTCTTAATTTAAGTTTAAAAGTTTGTGAATTGATGGATAAAGATTCTCCCCATTTATTTATTTATAAATCTCATATTTATACTTATAAAATAGTATCCTACTTGAAAAGATTTAATGATGAAGAAACTCCTAAATTATATCAATTAGTAAAATTACTAGTTTCACTCAATTTTTCGCGGTATGAAGACCTTTACATTTATACAGCTTCCATTTTTACGATTTGTTCAATGTATATCGGTAAATATTATGATTTATCCATGTCTATAAATAATATTTTTTCTTTCTTTCATCCTTTGACGATTAAATTAGATGATTCATTCAATCGGCTTCTTAAATGTGAATTGGATGATTCTGAACGTATCGAAGTATATTTATCGATTGTTGAAAAATTTAACCATCTTGCTAATTTCTATTTCAAGCAATATATCATACATAATAAAGAAATGATTGCTTTATTAACTAACGGTCAAGCGCTTATAAAAAGAGTTTTAGTTATGGCTTGCAAACCATTAGGGAAGATGCAGCTGACTGCTGATCATCGTTTGCGAATACTTACTTCGATATTTGCAGTGTGTAATCAACATATTCATTTTTTAAGAGAAAAGCTTCTTTTTTCAATGCTAAAAAAAGCTGATATTTTTATAGATACCAATGATCTTAAAAACGCTAGCTTAGTGGAAATAATTTTCTCGATTAAAAATTTGCAAAAATCTATTGAAGAGAAATGTATTGATGACCCAATCATCCGAAGTAAAACTCCAATCTTTGAACTTATAAATTCTGCTGTGCCTGGTAATGAAATTGTTATTCGCCAAAATGATCAATATTTAACGATTTCAGTAGAAAAGAAGAGGCCGATCTTAATTGAGCCTGTCAATTCTAAGCCGCCGGTGAACCAGCCTCGAGATATAATCACAACAGAAATAAATGAAAGTAAAAAAAAACCTATTGAGAATGATCATGAAGTTAAAGATGAAAAATCTAAACATAACCCAAAAAAAATCAAAAAAAGGCTTAAAAGGAAAAAGGCCAAATTAAAAAATAAAACTCCTGCTTACAAAACCTGTTTAGAGAGGGATGTTGAGGATTTAAAACAGAATAATATTGTTGCTAAAAACACTATAAAAGGTCTAAAAAATCAAATAATTGCCTCCAATAAAAATATTCAAAGAAAAGTAGTCAAAATTCAAAAATTGAATTCCAAAGTTTCTGAAAATCAACTTATAGTGGAGTCAATAAGATCTGACTCTAAAAAGCAAGAACAAGAACTTGAAGAATATAAAAAAATAATCAATGAATTAAGACAATCGGCACAGGAGATAAGTGAAAACTTTCAGCAACAAATAAAAGAACTCGAAAACAAACTGAATTCTCAAGCATTAGAAAACCAAAATAGTTTAAAGAAATTAAATTCTCAAATGACGTCAATTCAAACTGAGCTGAAAGACCAACAACAAAAACTTACAGAGTCAGAAGCAATAATCAACAGCTTACGTATGCAATTGGAACAACAGCCGCAAGAATATAAACAAAACTTTTCATTATTAATAGCAAGCATGGGTCTTGAACGTGAAGCTGCTATTTTGAAGGCAGCACAGTTAAACGGAGGGTGGAAACCTGGATTAAATTATTCTGCTGGGAGCAACAATAGTAAATCTCCTACTGATGATGTGAAACCGCGCTTGCCAAATCTTGAGTTTCAAAATTTCGGATAACTTTTTTATGGGCAATGTATTGATATAAAGCCTGAGAGAGTACTACCGATAAAGCATTTTGAAAAATCATCACCATAAAAATTAATAGTCCGGTGAGGATGAATCCTAGTAATATCCATATTCTTTCACGCGTGCTGTAGGCGATGATGAGAGGTATAAATGCTATGACGCGCATTGTAATCATTATCCAAAAAAAACTAAAATTAATTTTAGGTAGAGATCCAAACTGAGTATGCATTAATTGACTAGAACGTTTTAAAATTTTTAAAATCCCACCATTTTCATTAATCATCATTGGAAATAATAAATAGGTGGCAAATGACCAATGCAATCCGGATAATAATCGATTTTTTTTAAATTTTTGAGGAAAAAATTTGGCGGCCATACCAAATGTAAAATGCGTGCTGAGCCATAATACGATAGCTTTTAAACGTTGTGCAGCTGCTGCGAACTTAAATTGAGGTTTTTCGTCCCGATCGTACTGGTTTAAACTAAAGACTAATACGGTATTAAAATATGACGAAAGTATATTAGCAAAAAAAAAAGCTACCAACAGAATGGCATAGCCGAGCAAAATTTCCATTGTCGATAATTGTTGGTAATCAATTTTACCGATGCGAATTGACCAAGCTAAAAATGAAGTCCCACATAATACTAGAAAAAAAAACTGCGACCGATTAAAGGCAAGATAAGCAATTTTTTTTGCTCTTGGAAAACTTTCAGACTTTGTCGCATCAATCGCAACCCGAGTTGGCTTTTTTTGAACAGCATGTTAAAATAACCCCACGGCATTTCGTTATGAATAAATTGATAATACCGAGTATATTAGCATTTAAACTTACATTCCGCAGGCTTAATTTGAAACTTGATGATTTTGATTTTCATTTACCACCTCACTTAATCGCTCAGTACCCGCTAGCTGAACGCCGTGCCAGCCGCTTATTACATGTTAATATACCTCAACAACTGATTAGTCATCATGACTTTGCCGATTTTTTATCATGGTTTAACTCTGGTGATGTATTGGTTTTTAATGATACTAAGGTGATACCAGCTCGTTTATTTGGTCATAAAGCCAGTGGTGGTAAAATTGAATGTTTGGTTGAGCGAATTTTAGCTGAAAAAGAGGCGATCGTGCATATCCGGGCCAGTAAATCGCCTGCGGATGGGAGTCAAATTTTTTTAGCCAATGCTTTTTCAGCATGGATTATTAAAAAGGATAAAGATCTATATCATATTCGGATTGAGTCGGAACATCCTCTGCTATCTCTTTTGGAAAAATATGGCGTTTTACCTTTGCCACATTATATAGATCGTCTTCCGGAGCATATCGATAGGGATCGTTATCAGACAATTTATGCTCGTGAGCTCGGGGCAGTTGCCGCACCGACAGCAGGTTTACATTTTGATGCAGCCATGCTCAATGCGCTACAACAAAAAGGAGTGAAGCTTGCCTATATTACTTTGCATATCGGCGCTGGAACTTTTCAACCTGTTCGAGAAAATAATTTAGATCTTCATCAAATGCATAGTGAATTTATCAGCATTAATGAAGACGCATGCGCTACGATGAGTGATTGTCGATCTCATGGTGGACGGGTGATCGCGGTGGGAACGACCGTGGCGCGCTGTTTAGAAACCGCTGCAGGGCAGGGTGTTGATGAAGCTCAGCCTTACAGAGGTGAAACTTGTCTTTTTATCCGACCTGGATATAGATTTAAAATCATAGATGGGCTACTGACGAATTTTCATTTGCCTAAAACCACTTTATTAATGTTAGTCAGTGCTTTTGGCGGCTACGATTTGGTGATGAAAGCTTATAAAACCGCAGTGGAACAAAATTATAGATTTTTTAGCTATGGGGATGCTATGTTGCTGCTAAAAGATAGGCGTGATAGACTTTTTTCGGAAAATAATTAGGAGCGCATGCTATGACTTATCAAAATATTCTGGTTCCAAAACCCGGCGAAAAAATTTCCTTTAATAAAGATTTGTTACTGAATGTTCCTGATCAACCTATCATTCCCTTTATCGAAGGCGACGGTATCGGTGTTGATATCACTCCAGTCATGCGTAAGGTTGTGGACGCTGCGGTTAACAAAGCTTATGGTGGAGGCCGTAAAATTTCATGGATGGAAGTTTACGCGGGTGAAAAAGCCACAAAAGTGTATGGTCATGATCAATGGCTGCCTGAAGAAACCTTAGCTGCCCTCCGTGAATACAAAGTGGGTATCAAGGGACCTTTGACAACTCCAGTAGGAGGTGGAATACGTTCTTTAAATGTTGCATTACGTCAAGAATTGGATTTGTACGTTTGTTTGCGGCCTGTTCGTTATTTTAACGGCACTCCAAGTCCAGTGAAAGAACCTTGGCAAGTCAACATGGTTATTTTTCGAGAAAATTCCGAAGATATTTACGCGGGCATTGAATGGCCTGCGCGGAGCAAGGAAGCTAAAAAACTGATAGATTTCTTACAAAATGAAATGGGTGTCAAAAAAATTCGCTTCCCTGAGAGCAGTGCAATTGGTATCAAGCCGGTTTCTGAACAAGGTTCTTCTCGATTGATTCGAAGAGCTATTCAATACGCCATAGAAAACCAGCGCGAATCGGTGACGATTGTCCATAAAGGCAATATTATGAAATATACGGAAGGTGCTTTTAAGGAGTGGGGCTATGAATTAGCGGGTAAAGAATTTGGTGCAGTTCCTTTGGATGGGGGACCTTGGCAGGTAATTGTTAATCCAAAAACCAAGAAAAAAATCATTATTAAAGATGTTATCGCTGATGCTTTTTTGCAGCAAATTTTGTTGCGTCCTGCGGAATATAGCGTGATAGCCACTTTAAATTTAAATGGTGACTATATTTCTGACGCCCTTGCGGCACAAGTGGGGGGCATAGGTATCGCCCCCGGCGCAAATTTAAGTGATCAGATTGGCTTATTTGAAGCCACTCATGGCACTGCTCCAAAGTACGCTGGCCAAGATAAAGTGAATCCAGGTTCATTAATACTCTCGGCAGAAATGATGTTGCGTCATCTAGGATGGCGTGAAGCAGCGGATTTAGTACTTCGGGGAGTTGAAGGTGCAATCCAATCGCGGGTAGTCACCTATGATTTTGCCCGTTTAATGGATAATGCTAAAGAAGTGAGCTGTTCTGCTTTCGGTAACGCGATTATTGAAAATTTGTAGTAGATCCCCTCTCCCTGGCGGGAGAGGGAAATAGCTGCTCATTTGCGTGAACAATTCTCAGAATAGACTATAATAAAATTATCATCAAATGGAGGATATTATGGAAGTATCTATATTTTTAGGCCGCGCATTGGGTATATACTTACTCATTATCGGGCTTAGCATGTTATTTAACCACAAAGTATTTTTTCGAACTTTTCAACAATGGGCTGAACAACCAGGAAGTATTACTTTAACCGCATTTATTTCCATAATATTAGGTATATTAATGATTTTAGTGCATAATGTTTGGGTAGCAGATTGGCGTATTGTCATCACTTTATTAGCATGGCTCACTTTAATTAAAGGCATCGTTCGTTTAAACTTTCCTCATGCAGTGCCTCGAACCATGATGTATTTTGAACAAAATCGCGTCGCTTACTTCAGCTTAGGTGTATTTTGCCTGCTATTAGCGATATTTTTATTGATTTTCAGCTTTATAAGTTTTAGCTCATGACCAACGTTGATAAAGCACTTCTTGATCCCACTAGCGTCTATCGGAAGCCGATGGATGTGGTAAAGGATGATACTTTAACTCGCGAAGAAAAAATTAAAGTCTTACATCGTTGGGAATATGACGCCCGAGAATTGCAAGTCGCTGAGGAAGAAAACATGCCCGAACTAACCAAAAAAAAACATGGCGATCACCTCACTCAAGTTTTAGAGGCTTTGCATATCCTGGGGAGCCAATCGCAGAATGTCTAAAAAAATGATTGGCTTGGTGATCAAAAGCCTTTTTGGAGGCGGCGCGGAAAAAGTATTTTTAACTCTAGCCCAACATATGGCTGAGCAAGGTCACCAAGTTCACCTTTTTTTATTAAAAAATATCATTGATTATCCACTTAAGGATATTTATCAGATTCATATCCTCAGCGAAACGGGTAGGGAAACACGCCTACGGTTTTTAAATAATTATCTGTTAGCTAAAAGGCTACGTAAAAAAATTCTAGCTTTAGAAATAAATTCCGGTCATCCATTTGATTTAATTATATCAACTTTAACTGATACCGATCGAATAGTTTATCAAGCGCAATTAAATCGACATGTTTACTATCGTATTTGTAATACTTTGTCTGAGGAAATCAATGCTTATCGGCAATCACACGGTGGGAGTAAAGCGCGGCATCGGCAGGGGAGATATACACGTATTTATAGCCAAAAACCTTTGATCGCTGTTTCGCAAGGGGTGGCTGACGATATTATTAATAATTTTGGCGCTAAACCCGAGCATGTTCGTGTTATTTATAACCCTATCGATCATTTGCACATTCAAGAATTAGCTCAACAAACTGTGCCAAATTTGCCACAAGAACCTTATATTATCCATGTTGGACGTTTTGTTGGCCAAAAACGCCATGATTTATTATTAGCGGCATTTAAAAATCTAAAAAGCCAGTGCAAGTTAGTGTTACTAACCCGGGTTAATGCCGAATTAAAAGCTTTAATTTCCAGTTATGATTTAGAGGATCGAGTGATTTGTCCAGGTTTTCAACCTAATCCTTATCCGTGGATAAAGAACGCGCGGCTGATGGTTTTATGTTCGGATCGGGAGGGATTTGGTTTAGTGATTGCTGAAGCACTCGTTTGCAAAACGCCGGTCATTAGCACCCATTGCCCATCTGGACCTGGAGAAATTTTAGCGGGTGAACTCAATCATTGGTTGGTGCCAATGGATAACGTCCAAGCATTAACGTTGAAAATTGAAGAAGCCTTAAACACTGAAATTAAAATTCCAGAAACAGCACTTAATAGATTTATTCCAGCGCAAATCGTTAATCAATACTTATCTTTAATTTAGCAGCTGACAATTATTTATCCTGGATACCGGCGAAGGCCGGTATCCAGAGAACCGCACGAAATTCCTGCCTCCTATTCGAGCTGACGTACTGCGGACAGTCACTTGAGATAGTACCTCTTTAGGAGAGGGGATTTATTAGATTAATAAATATCTTTTAGATTAATTTTCTTAATTTTACCTTGGCAGTAATCACGATTAGGATCGATAATTGCTAAGTTTTTTAAAGCTTCTCTACCTAATAGCATACGGAATTTTAACGGATCCCGGTTTGATAAACTAAGCTCAATCGACCACAATTGTTGAGCAATTTTAATTTCAGTGGTAATGATATAACGATGTTCTCGATGACCATTCGAACTCATAATACTCCGCTCATCGACCACGGGTGCTTCACAATGAATTATTGTTTTATTATTACCTTGAAGGGGAAAAACTGAAAAATTCACATATTTTTTACCTTTTCTCTGTGTAGCATGGATATTAAAAGCATGTAATGCCGAAGTCCTGGCTCCTGTGTCAATTTTAACTTTTATAGCGGGTATATTTAAGTTTGGTAAAGCACACCATTCGCGCCAGCCAATAAGCAGCATATTTTGCAGCTTTTTTATCATAAATCCTCTAAATTTTTTCCCCTCTTCCGGCTGGAGAGGGGAAAAATATGTATTTAACCTTTACCTATTATAAAACCTCTATCCAGGGAGGCAAATCTTCTTCAGTTTGGTCAATGACATCTATTTCCACCTGCTCAATTTCTTTAAAAGAAGCAATATTGAAGAGAGCTGCCCCTTCATGCACTAAAGGTAAATTAATTTGCCCAATAACCATACCAGAGATACGCGCTTCGACTTTGTACTCTTCTTCGCCTATTGGATTAACAATAACTCCCAATACTTCGCCTTTTTTAACTTTTTTTCCTAACGATGTATAAAAGCGCAAAATTCCGCTATGCGGCGCTCTCATCCACAAACTGGATCGAGCAATCGATGAATGATGATGATTGATTGCTGAACGGTTGTGATTTTTGGCAGGTAACATATGCAAAGAATGCATCACTTGTAAAATACCATTTAATCCAATGCGGATGGCCTTTTCATCAAAGCGTAATGCTTCTCCAGCTTCATATAATAATAAAGGAATTCCTCGATCATTCGCTGCCTGGCGCAGCGATCCATCTCTCTCTTTGGAATGCAATATTACCGGGGCATTAAACGCTTTAGCCAATTTTTCAGTTTGGGATGAATCCAAATTAGTGCGAATCTGTGGAAGGTTGGTGCGCTGCAGTGAGCCCGTGTGTAGATCTATAAAATGGGTTGCATTCGCAACCAGTTCATTCATCACTAAATAGGCTAATCGCGAAGCCAATGAGCCTTTAATAGAACCGGGGAATGATCGATTTAAATCTCGGCGATCCATTAAATAACGATCTTGATAAAGAAATCCATAAATATTGACAATGGGTACGGCAATAACAGTTCCGCGCAAATCTTTTTGAAATGATTTTTTCAAAAAGCGGCGGATAATTTCTACTCCATTGATTTCATCACCATGAATCGCGCCGGTTACGCATAATACGGGTCCTGGTTTATTTCCACGGATCACATGTACTGGCATATTCATCGGTGTCCAGTCGTATAATTTTGGCATAGGCAGCATAATGGTGGTGCGTTTGCCCAATGGAATAATAATTCCATTAATGATCAGTTCATCCCTCATAATGATCTTTGGGGCCGATAGGTTTGGCATGACGCTCAATATAACGAATAATCATATCGGCGATATCTTTGTTAGTTGCTCCTTCAATGCCTTCTAAGCCGGGAGAAGAGTTGACCTCCATTAATAAAGGGCCGCGATTTGATCTTAATAAATCCACCCCAGCCATTTTTAAACCCATAATTTTCGCTGCTTTAATGGCCATTTCACGTTCAGCACGGGTAATTTTAGTCGGTTGGGCGACTCCGCCTTGATGAATATTAGAACGAAATTCTCCCGGCTCCGCTTGACGTTTCATAGCGGCTACCACTTTATCGCCAATAACAAAACAACGTATGTCTGAGCCTTTTGCTTCACTAATAAATTCTTGAATAATAATATTGGCGTTCAAACCCATAAATGCTTGAATAATACTGTAGGCAGCTTCTCTGGTTTCCACCAAAACAACTCCAACTCCTTGAGTTCCTTCGATTAATTTCACTACCAACGGGGGGCCACCGACCATTTTAATCAGTCTACTCACATCCTTTAGAGAATGTGCAAACCCAGTTACCGGCAAGCCAATACCTTTTCGAGAGAGCAATTGCAGGGAGCGCAACTTATCTCGCGAACGATTAATACTAAGCGAAGAATTAATACTAAAAGTCCCAATACTTTCAAATTGACGCACCACAGCGGTGCCATAAAAAGTTCGAGTGGTGCCAATGCGAGGAATAATGGCATCAAATAAGGGAAGTTTACGTCCTTTATAGTGAATTGAGGGTTCTTCGGCAGTGATATTCATATGGCAACGAAGATAATCAACGATAGCCGCTTCATGGCCTCTGGCTTGAGCTGCTTCTACGAGCCGACGTGTAGAATAAATGTCTTTTCTTCGAGACAGAATGGCCACTTTCATTGATTTACCTCATCGGGACGCACTAATAAAGAGTAGCACATTATATAAAAAAATTAGGTCAAAGATACTACTTAGACAAAATATACTTTTTCCCTTCTCCCTTGGGAGAGGGTTATGGAGAGGGGAAGCAGAGTAACTAATAACCTAGTGTAATACTGCTATTACCATAGCGATTATCGGTTGCTCCATAAATAATACTAGTTTCCGGATCTTTTTGAATTATCAATTCTTGCCCCCAATGGCTGGTGTTAAACAGTGAGCCTTGCTTAAATTGATAGCCAAAAGTTTTTAATTTCTGAAGCGTGTCTGCTGATAAAGTATAGGGTTCTAAATAAATTAAATCTGGAAACCATTGAAAATGATAGCGTGGTTCATTGATCGCAGCGTTTATATCCATACCATAATCAAATACATTTTCGATAGACTCCACAATGGTAGTAATAATAGTTGGACCACCGGCAGCACCCAGCGCCATATAAAATTGATGGTTTTTAAAAACCATAGTAGGACTCATAGAGGAGAGTGGGCGCTTCCTCGGTGCAATTAAATTAGCCTGGCCTTGTTTTAAGCCAAACATATTTTTTCCCCCAGCTAGAATGGCAAAATCATCGATATCGTTATTTAAAAAAAATCCGGTATCACCTGCGATTAAGCCACTGCCAAAAAAAGCATTGATAGTATAAGTAACCGCGACGACATTGCCCCATTGATCGGCAACGTTATAATGAGTGGTGTGTGCACCTTCAGAATTAAAATCTTTTTCCAATGCATTCGAATCGCCGGCGCGATCTGGTAGGATCTTTTTAGCTATTTGTTGAGAGTATTCAGCAGACAGTAAGCGGTTAACTGGATTGGTAATAAAATCTGGATCGCCCAATAATTGATTGCGATCAGCAAAAGCATAACGCATCGCTTCAACATTATAGTGGACGCTTGCAGCAGAATGAAAACCCCATTGACCCAATGGAAAATGATTTAAGATGCTAAGGATCTCACACACTGTGACGCCAGAACTAGGGGGAGGGGCGGTCACTATTTTATAGTTGCGATAATAACAAGTTAAGGGCTCGCGTTCTTTTACTTGATATTCAGCAAAATCGCTTTCGGTTAAGATCCCATGATGAGCACGACTGGCGTCGACAATTTTTGTAGCAATATTTCCCCGATAAAAAGCTGCACTTCCTCCCTGACTTATCTCCCTTAAGGTTTTTGCTAACTGTGGTTGAACTAAACGATCGCCACTTTCAAAAGGACGATTATTTTTTAAAAAAATTCCTGCCACATTTCCTTGTTTTTTAAAATCATTGGTTTTTGTATTTAAGATTCTTAAATCATTGTCGTTAAGGATAAAGCCTTTTTCCGCTAAACGAATGGCTGGCGCCATGACCTTACTTAAGGGCTGAGTGCCATATTTTTTAAGAGCGGTATTTAACCCCATCACTGTTCCGGGTACAGCCACCGATAAATAACTTTTTTGGGATAATTGTGGATCCAATTGACCCTTCGCATTTAAAAATAACTTGCTGTTTATTGCTGCAGGCGCCGTCCCGCGGAAATCAATCACTAAATTTTTGCCATCTTTTAAGTGAATCAACATGAAGCCCCCGCCACCAATATTTCCACAACAGGGATGGACAACCGCTAATGCATAGCCGACCGCCACAGCAGCATCAACGGCATTTCCGCCGGATTTCAATATCTCTACTCCCGCTTGAGTAGCTAAAATCTGCGCCGAAACTACGCCTGCTTGACCAACGGGTGTGGGCGGCAGGAATCCACCCCACGCATGGTTAAATACCAACGATGTTGCCATCATGGTAAGAATTTTCAAAGTTCTAATCATCTGCTAATTATAGCACCTAACGTTATTGCTGATCATCCCGGTAAAGTAGTAACATCTTGATTTAGACAAAAAGGAGGCTTGCTATGAAAATAATTGTCGTGGGGGGAACTGGAACTATTGGCCGTGCTGTGGTGAAGGAGTTAGGGGTTCGGCATCAAGTCATAGCCGCTGGAGATAAAAGCGGTGATATCCGTGTCGATATCACCGATCCTGCTTCCATAGAAAAAATGTATCTTGAAGTTGGAAGTTTTGATGCATTAGTTGCAACTGCCGGTAAAGTATTATTTAAAGAATTGACATCATTTAATACTCAGGATATGCAAGTGGGTCTTAATGACAAATTGATGGGCCAGGTAAATTTGGTACTCATCGGTTGCCGTTACATTAATGAGCGTGGTTCTTTTACTTTAACTAGCGGAATATTGAATGTTGAGCCTATCCGTTTTGGTGCTTCAGCATCGATGGTTAATGCAGCCATAGAGGGTTTTGTTCGTGGAGCTGCCATTGAAATGCCTAAATGCATTCGTATTAATGCGGTGAGTCCCACTATTGTCAGTGAATCACTGGGTCAATATGGTGAATATTTTCATGGTTTTGAACCGGTTTCCGTAGGCCGAGTCGCCTTGGCTTTTAGCAAAAGTGTCGAGGGATTACAAACCGGACGAATATATAAAGTAGGGCATTGAACTGGTCTGAATTCAACATCAAATATGAGTCATAGTTTTTAAAGGTTGCTGATGTAAATCTTTTACAGTAAAAGCAGCAATGAAAGTAATCACCGCAGCTAAGATAAGATTTAAACAAGGTACTTCTGGTCGATGAAAATTATAAAGTAAATAAGTCACAATAGTAGGGGTGAGTCCAGCAATGATAGCAAAACTAATATTATAAGAAATGGCCACTCCAGAATAGCGAACATGAGTTAAAAACATTTCAGATAATAAACTGGGGACTGCACCCACGATACCCGCCGATAAAATTGAAAAACAAATCAAGGCAATTATTTTAACAGCCAGGTGATCGTAATTAAGTAAGCTGTACAAAGGATAGCTTAGAAAAATCATTAAGAGCGCGCTAGCGAGAATGATAAATCGACGGCCAATTTTATCGGATAAATAACCGATGATTGGAATCAATAAAGAGAATAATAACGTATTTGCTGAGTTGATGATCAGTGCTTTATTTAATTTGAGGTGACTGATGAGGGTGAGATAGGTTGGCATGTACAAAAATATCTGGGCGATAATTGCCGAAAAAAGCCATACCAATCCAATACCTTTTAAAATTTCTTGGGTATGAATTTTGAATAAGTGACGTAGCGGATTTTTATTTATTTTTTGCATTCTGGCGATTTCAGTAAAATAAGGCGTTTCGGTAATTTGATAACGTAAATAAAAGCCAATCATAGCGATCGCCAAACCTAAAAAAAATGCTATTCTCCATCCCCAGGCTTGTAAGTGCTCATAAGAGAGTAATCCTGCCAATAGTGCGCTAACGGCTGAAGCTAAAAGGATACCTATATTGATGGCACAAAAGACTAGACTGCAAGCCAAGCCCCTTTGGTGCTGATCGGCATGTTCAGCCACGAAAGTGAGCGCTCCAGGCAAATCACCACCAACAGCCAATCCTTGAAGAAATCTTAAAATTATCAGGAGCACAGGTGCAGCAATTCCTAATGTTGCATAAGTGGGTAATAGACCCATGAAGGTGGTTGAAATGGCCATGATCGCTATGGAAATTAACATACCTTTTTTACGGCCAAATTGATCACCATAATGGCCAAATATCATTGAACCGAGTGGTCTGGAAAAATATCCGACCGCAAATACCGCAAAGGTAATCAACAAAGAGATCGAGTGGTTTTGTTTGGGAAAAAATAACGTAGCTAAAATAGGGGTAAAGAAAATATAAATGGTAAAGTCATACATTTCTAAACCGCCGCCTAAGCTAGAAACCAGTACAGCTTTAGAGAGATAAGTTTTTTTGGCCATTTTTATCCTAAGTCTAAGTTGCAGGTTTGTCGTCCCGCTACTCGATCGCGGGGTGACGCGCTTTTATCTTACTATAAAAGTTATCTTCTGTTAACAAGAGTACGATTAGAATAAAGGGGTGATTATTATGATAATCACCCTTTTAGAATTCATATCAACTGTATTCTCACTATAAGTTAAATAAAGTACAATGAACCTAAAATTTAATATAAAAACAATAAAGGAAACCTATGCAAGTATCAAATAATATAATTTATGCAATTTCTCAACCTGTCGACCGTGACCCCCTCTTGCCTTTTTATGGTTCTACTATTTCGGCTGGATTTCCTTCTCCTGCCGATGATTATTTAGAAAGCGAGTTAAATTTAAATGAATTATTAATTAAACATCCATCCGCTACCTTTTTTGTGCGTGCATCTGGCGAATCCATGATTGAGGCCGGTATTCATCATCAAGATATTTTGGTTGTCGATAGAAGTCTCGAGCCAACCAATGGCAGAATTGTTATTGCCGTTATTAATGGTCAATTAACGGTAAAACGTTTAAAAAAAACTCTGCGGGGGAAAATTTACTTGATGCCAGAAAATAAGGAATTTTCAGCAATAGAAGTCAATGCTGAACAAGATATTTATATTTGGGGTGTGGTAACCAACGTAATTCACAGTCTATAAAATGGCTATTTTTGCATTGGTAGATTGCAATAATTTTTATGCCTCTTGTGAACGAGTTTTTAATCCATCCTTAGAAAAAAAACCTATTGTGGTGCTGTCAAATAACGATGGTTGCATTATTGCCCGTTCTAATGAAGCAAAAGCTTTAGGTATTCCCATGGGTGCGCCGTTCTTTAAATATCAAGCCTTATGTCAACAGCATAAAGTTACGGTTTTTTCTTCTAATTATGAATTATATGGCGATATTTCCCAACGAATCATGAATTCATTATGGTATTTTTGTCCAGATATAGAAGTCTATTCGATAGATGAAGCCTTTTTGCGCTTAGACAGCTTTCAACATTTGGATTTACTGGCGTACACTGCGCAAATTCGCCAAACAATAAAGCTATGGGTTGGCATTCCCGTTTCTATCGGCATTGGCCCAAGTAAAACTTTAGCGAAGCTTGCAAATTTCATTGCTAAGCGCCAACAGCTAACCGGGATTTTTGACTTAGGTGATGCCGAGTTACGGGGAAAAATATTATCTGATATTGACGTTGAAAAAGTTTGGGGCATTGGTAGACGCTTAACAGAAAAATTAAAAAATTTAGGCATTGGCACTGCCAAGCAATTAAGTGATAGTAATCCTACCCTAATGCGTCAGCACTTTGGTGTGACTGTAGAGCGAATTGTGTTGGAATTAAATGGTATTTCATGTATAGGTATGGAAACGGTGAAACCTAAAAAAAATATTATTGCTTCGCGTTCCTTTGGTAAATTGGTCAATCAGTTGTCAGATTTGGAGGAAGCGATCAGCCACCATATTGCCCGTGCTTGTGTTCGATTACGTCAACAAAATTCAAAAGCACAAGCATTATATATATTTATTCACACGAATTTTTTTAAAGAGGGCGAACCACAATATAAAAAGGGTTTTATGGTTGGATTTGCTGAGCCAACTGCGGACAGTCGTTTAATGATTCATCTGGCAAAAATTAGTCTAAAAAAAATATTTTTGCCATACTATCGCTATCATAAATCTGGCATTATATTGATGAATATTTGTCAAAATACTCATCAGCAAAATGATTTATTTATGGATAATCATCTAGAAAACCAGAGACAAAAAATCATGACGATGATGGATGCTGTGAATGAGAGAATGGGTGGCCGCGCAATTTTTATTGCCGCCGAAGGCATAGAGCAGACATGGAAAACGTGCTCGGAAAGAAAATCTTTACGCTATACCACCCAATGGCACGAACTGGCTACCGCTTTTATTTAGAATCAAGGTAGCTTTTGGTTATTTTTTCTAATGTACCCTGAGCGGATAAGCTATTAATAGCTTGATTCAATATTTGTTGCAAAGCCGTGTCTTGTTTGCGTACTGCATAGACGTCGTTGATAGGTTGAATTAACAAAACCTCGAGTTTATTATTTACTTTGGTTTGCGCATAGCGGGCTAAAGGATAATAAACGATCGCCAAATCCACTTCCCCTTCATTTAATGCTGTCATCAAGTCGTTGATCGAGCTATATGTTTTTACCGGTGAAGATGGAGCGATGCTATGAGCCGGAAGCCAATAACGGGCAGCGTAACCGTCCTTGAGCACTCCGATTGAATGATGTTTTAAATCGTCCAGTGAGCGAAAAGGCCCGCTATTTTTAAAATATAAGAAACTCAAGCCACCTTTTGAATAATATGGAGTGGTTAATAAGAATTGTTTCCGCATTCCAGGTAGGTCCCAAGAATTAGCAATCACATCAATTTTGCCTTCTTTTAGCAGCTGATTGAGATTGGTTGCATTATCAAAACCAATAAAATTAATATTTTTTATTCCGGCTTGCTTAGCGACTTCAGAAAAAATCTCCTGACCAAAACCTGGCTGATTACTATCACTATTAGTAAAATAAAAAGGCGGTAATTGTTTGTAATGGCCGACATTTAAGGTTTCTTTGCCGGATTGTAATTTATTTATATTTAATGCCGGGGCAATACTCATATCCATTACGGATTTCTTATCAGAAATGGTTGCTTCTGTTGCATTAGCAACGTGGGCGAAACAAGCGAGAAGAATGGAATATACTAGCGGACGCAATATTTTCATAATTTCCTCCATAAAATCATTTAATATTCCTAAATAAGAAATATTATACCATAGAATTTCCTGGAGCAATATCCCAATTTTATCCAGGGTGAACGTAGGCGGAAATATCCGGCCATAATTTTGGAAATAAAGACTTTAATACTTCTGGAGTACCTATACGCATGTCCGCATAATCAAATCCAGGCGCAACCGCTTCGCCTAATAAGCCAAATTCTCCTTTTTCAAGCACAGTCGCTTTCCAGTAACCACCTTTGACAATCAATTGGAATTGATGCCCTTTAGCAACATCATTGCCTAGGGTAAATTTCTCTAAGACACCATCAGGGCTAATAATGAAATAGGTCAAGGGTGAACCCGAATGAAAATAATGAATAATGTCAGATTTGTTAACATGAAAATAACCAATAGGTCTATCGTCCGTCAACAGATAGTAAATAGAAGTTAATAAAAAACGCTCGCGTGGATTCCGATCTGTCTGAATGATTACTGCGGAACGATAAGTTTCAGAAAAATACCCCCCCTCGCGGTGCGGAATCAAACCTAAAGTATCAATCAGTTGCTTTTTTTTCATCGTCTCTCTGGTTTTAGCGGGTAATGACAGTTTGTTGTAAATATTTTTGCAATACTTCTGGAACACGAATATTTCCTTCAGAATCTTGATAGTTTTCCATTACGGCGATTAATGTCCGCCCTATCGCTAAGCCAGAGCCGTTCAAAGTATGTAATAATTCTGGTTTTTCATTTGGATGCGGCCGCCAACGCGCCTGTAGGCGCCGTGCTTGAAAATCGGTGCAGTTGCTGCACGAAGAAATTTCCCGATAACAATTTTGTCCAGGAAGCCAAACCTCAATGTCGTAAGTTTTAGCTGCGCCATTCCCTGTATCCCCCGCACATAATAACATGACTCGATAAGGGATCTGTAACTCTTGTAAAACCCGTTGGGCATGTCCTGTTAATTCTTCCAATGCAGTCATTGAATCGGCAGGTTTTACTAATTGCACCAACTCTACTTTTTCAAATTGGTGCTGACGAATCATGCCGCGCGTATCTTTACCATAAGAGCCGGCTTCACTACGAAAACAGGGAGTTTGCGCCACTAATTTTAACGGTAATTGATCCGCGTTATAAATGACATCCCGAGCTAAATTGGTTAAAGGAACTTCTGCTGTGGGAATTAAACACAAGTTTTTATCGCCGCCGACATAAAAATAATCTTCTTTGAATTTTGGCAGTTGGCCAGTGCCATATAATGCTTGCTGTTGGACTAAATAAGGGACATAAACTTCTTGATACCCATGTTGTCGAGTATGTAAATCTAACATAAATTGCCCTAAGGCACGGTGCAACTTAGCTAATTGGCCATGCAATACGACAAATCGGGAACCGGATAATTTTGCTGCACTTTCAAAATCTATCCCCCCTAGCCCCTCCCCCAAGGTAATATGATCTTGAATGGGAAAATCAAATTTTGGCAGCTTGCCCCATTGACGTACTTCAACGTTTTCAACTTCAGTTTTGCCTTCCGGTACTGAACTATCTAATAAATTTGGTAATTGCCACTGAAATTCCTGCAAGTTTTGTTGGGCCTCAGTTAATTTATTTTCATAGTCTTGCAATTCTAAATTTATATGAGCCACTTTATTTAATAACAAAGTGGCATCTTCGCCTTTAGCTTTGGCTTGTCCAATAGCTTTGGAAATTTGATTACGTTGACTTTGTAATTCCTGGGTCTTTAGTTGGATATCGCGACGTTTATTTTCTAATTCCATAAATAAATCAACATCCAAAAAATAGCCTCGTCGCGCCAGTTCTGCTGCTAATTTGGTTGGGTTTTGTCTTAATAACTTTGGATCTAACATTTTTTTTTCCTATAAAATAATACGCACGATAGCCAAACCTAGTGCAGTCGCAAATACTCCGGCGCCAATACTCAATATGATATATGTCAAGGCAGCGAAATACTCTCCGGCATAAATCAAGGTAATTGTATCCATGCTAAAGCTAGACAATGTGGTAAATCCACCTAAAATGCCCACAAAAACTCCTGCACGAATAATTGGACCCACATCAAATCGTTCTACCATTATCCCAAAGAAAATACCCATTAACAAACAACCGATAATATTAACTGATAATATTCCCCAAGGAAAAAACTCTGTTTTAGTCTGCTCTTGGACCCAATACGAAAGTCCAAAACGACATAATGCGCCAATTGCACCGCCCAATAAAACGGCAATTATTTGCCAAATTAATGTGTTCATGAAGTTTTATTTTTCCTTGCCTTTTGTTTTAATATTTCTAAATGGGCTAATTTTTCTTTGATTTTAATTTCTAAACCTCGTTCCACCGGATGATAGTATTTTTTTTCAGGCATTGTGTCAGGAAAATATTGCTCACCTGCTGCATAGGCCTCAGCCTCATTGTGGGCATAACGATATTCTTTACCATACTCTAATTCCCGCATTAATCGCGTTGGTGCATTACGCAATTTTAAGGGGACTTCAAGGCTGCCTAACTCTTTAGCGTCGCGCATGGCTTCGTTATAGGCAGTATAAACCGCATTACTTTTGGCTGCGCAAGCTAAATAAATAACTGTTTGAGCAAGCGTTAATTCGCCTTCCGGCGAGCCCAGACGTTCATAAGTCTGCCAAGCGGATAATGCTAAATCCAAAGCGCGTGGATCGGCATTGCCAATATCCTCACTGGCCATTCGTAACAAGCGTCTAGCTAAATATTCTGGATCACATCCGCCATCAATCATTCGTGAAAACCAATATAGTGCAGCATCAGGATCGGAACCGCGCACCGACTTATGCAAGGCAGAAATTTGATCGTAAAAATATTCTCCGCCTTTATCAAACCGGCGTATGCCGGTTCGTAACACTTCATTGAGAGTGTTTTCTTCGATGATTTCTTTACCATTTTTATTAACGGCGAAATCAGCCAATATTTCTAAAATATTTAACGATTGGCGTGCGTCGCCATCAGCAAATTCAGCAATTTTTTGTCGAAGTTCTGGCGCGAGTTGAATAGGTCGATTTCCCAAGCCACGTTTTTTATCTTTTAAAGCATGATCGATAATAATTAGCAAATCTTCGGCAGTTAGAGGTTTTAAAACATACACACGTAGACGTGATAAGAGTGCGTTATTTAATGCGAATGAAGGATTTTCAGTGGTTGCTCCAATTAGAATGATGGTGCCTTTTTCAACATGAGGTAGAAAAGCATCCTGCTGAGCTTTATTAAATCGATGCACTTCATCGACAAATAAGATAGTCGCTTGTTGGGTGTGCTCTTTGGTCTCTTTGGCTTTAGCAACGACTTCACGAATGTCTTTGACTCCGCTTAATACGGCGGATAACTGTTCAAATTCCGCGTTACAGTTATGGGCAATTAATTCTGCTAATGTTGTTTTACCAGTTCCTGGCGGTCCCCAAAAAATCATGGAATGGGGATGGCCTTGGGCGATAGCTTGATATAAAGGTTTACCTTTGGCTAATAGATGTGTTTGACCCACAAATTCGGCAAGAGTTTGTGGGCGCATGCGGGTAGCTAAAGGTATAGAAGGATCAGGTTGCAACACCATGAAATTACCAATATAAAACTATAATCATATCACCAGGAAAAACGACATGTATACAAGATTCGTCATCCCGCGACCAAGTCGCGGGATGACGTACTAAAGTGGGCTGAGCAGATGCTTGCAATGAACTTGATTTTATCCCTTTAGAATTTGGACTCCGTGGGGGGCTTTAAACTGAAATAATCCAGGGCTAAGTTTTGGGTTAATTTGTATTTGGCTGAAAGTAAAAGTATTGGTTTGATTAAGCTGATTGATAATTTTGAGGCCGGTTAATTTGTTTTGTTGAAATTGGAGAAATGCAGCTTTAAAGCCCCTACCCCCTTGTTTTGGTACCAATTTATACCAACCATTGCTTTCTTCAGTGATCGTAAATTTTTGAGTTAAATCTGCGACTGGCCGAGTTAACAATTCTGCTGGATTAAAACCACGCTTTGCGGCGGATTGTTGGGATGCCTGTTTTAAGTCTACATCGTAAATCCATAAAGTATTACCATTGGCTATAATTGTTTGTTGATAGGGTTGAGCCGTTTCCCAACGAAATTTGCCTGGACGCATCATATAAACTTTTCCATGGCTTTTTTGTGCTGCATGATTTTTCTTACCATAACTCGTTTGCTGAAAATTGGCTTCGTAAGTTGTGTAATTGCCTAATGATTGTGATAAAGAGCTACTGGCATCTCCTTCTGCATAGGCTGATTGAAAAACCATAAATAAACAAACGACAGTTAATTTTTTCAGTAAAGAAAATTTTTTCATATCCATTCTCCATAAAGTTAAACTACGGACTCGGCAAATGCCCATGCATCTGCTTTTCCTTTTTCCGAAGTTTCGAACATCGGTCAAAAGCCACTTCACTCAGTCACAGGGACTAAAACTTCCCGGGTACCATTATTCTCCATTTTGCTGACCACCCCGGCATTTTCCATGGCCTCAACTATTCTTGCGGCTCTATTGTAACCAATTTTAAAGCGACGCTGAATACTTGATACTGACACCCGCCTTGATTTTGCGACAAAGGCCACGGCCTCATCATAAAGCGAATCTTGTTCAGCATCTCCTTCTACCATGCCCATGGCATCTTCAGAGCCATTGCCACTTGTTTCTATACTGGCAAGATCATTTAAAATTTCATCAACGTAATTGGGTTTGCCCTTTTTCTTCAGCTCGGCAACTACACGATGGACTTCATCATCACTGACATAAGCACCATGCACGCGCACAGGTACCCCGGTTCCGGGAGCCAAGTATAACATATCTCCATTACCAAGTAATTGTTCAGCTCCTTGTTGATCAAGGATAGTTCGCGAATCAATTTTTGATGAGACTTGGAAGGCGATACGTGTAGGGATATTGGCTTTAATCAAGCCGGTGATCACATCCACCGATGGACGTTGAGTGGCGAGAATTAAATGCACCCCAGCAGCACGGGCTTTTTGCGCCAAGCGAGCAATTAATGTTTCAACTTTTTTACCAACCACCACCATCATATCGGCAAATTCATCCGCTAATACCACAATTTGCGGTAAGGCTTGTAAAGCCCTTTGGTCTTCATCGTCTGCTCTCGGTAAGGGGTCAAGTAAAGGCGTACCTCGTTCAGCGGCTTCCTGTACTTTAACGTTGTAACCGGCAATATTGCGAACGCCTAATGCTGACATTAATCGATAACGTCTTTCCATTTCCATCACACACCAACGCAATGCACTGGCCGCATCACGCATGTCGGTCACGACCGGGGTTAATAAATGTGGAATGCCATCATATACTGAGAGCTCCAGCATTTTAGGGTCGATCATGATGATTCGTAATTGTTGAGGGGTAGCCTTATATAAAAGACTTAATAACATAGCATTTAAGCTCACTGACTTACCCGCTCCAGTGGTACCTGCGACTAGTAAATGTGGCATTTTTGCTAGATCAACCACCACCGGGTGACCGGCAATATCTTTTCCCAACGCTAAGCTGAGTGCTGAACGGGCATTGGCATAGGCTTTTGAAGCCAATACTTCCTGAAGGTGAACCGATTCTCGGTCTTTATTGGGAAGTTCTAAACCAATTACTGATTTACCTGGAATAACTTCGACGACACGCACACTGGTCACAGAGAGTGAGCGTGCCAAATCTTTCGCTAAATTACTTATTTTGCTAACTTTTGTTCCTGCCGCCAATTGTAGTTCAAACCGTGTCACCACCGGCCCAGGTTGTACACCGACCACTTGCACTGCTACGCCAAAGTCTGCCAGATGCGCTTCTACTTGCCTTGATAAGGCATTTAATTCCTGTTCACTTATTTGGACTCTTTTTTATTATGGCCAGCATCTAATAGGGAAAGATCTGGTAATGTATCCGATTCAGTTTGATTATAACGGGGCGCCCGACGCATTTCTTTAGAAATGTCTTCTGCTTCTACTGGCTTTAGTTTAGGTTTGGTCAAGACTTTGGGAGGTTCTTCTTCGGTTTTTATAGCTTCCTGTTTTACTTCTGATTTTACTGTCGCATTTAATTGAACTGGTCGTGGCTTTTGTTGCTTAACAAGAAGTATGTTTTGGAATTTTTGCAACGTCAATCGCCATCCCGTTAATGCCAAGTTGCCCAACCATTCGCATCCCTGCATCCAAGATAGACCGGTAAACAATGTTAGGCCTATTAATAATATCGCAATTAAAATTAATAAAGCGCCTGCCGGATTGAAAATATTGACCATAGTGGCGCCTAACGTATTTCCCAATATTCCACCGGCATAAAAAGTCATCGATACATTAATCGTTTGATTCTTTAAACCTGCTAAGCCTGCGCCAGCACTAATAATTAATATGAAACCCAGGATACGCAAGCTCGACATCAGCATGTTTAAAGATGGTTTTTCGATTTCTTCACTTCTACGCTCAAAAAGCGACCAGCCATTGTAAATAAGCAGTAGAGGAATGATATATGCCAAATAGCCACATAAATACAGCAAAATATCAGCAATCCATGCACCAGCACGTCCAGCCGCATTTTGCACATGACTCGCGGTGACTAAGTTAGACCAACTCGGATCAGTTCGATGATAAGTGGCTAAAGCCAATAATAAAAACCCTGATAACGTGAGGATTAAGATCAATAATCCTTCACGCAGCCTCAAGAGCAAAAAGTTACTAATGACTAATCTGTGATTGCTTGAGGTCCCTGAATCCCTTTTTTTACGTTTTTTTCTAGCCAAATCAACTCCCACGATATTTATAATCCGCCTATTATTCCTTATATTTAATGGAGCAACAAGTAGTTTACAGGTATGATACGGTATCTTTACGAAGTCTAATTATTATAACTCTCATAGGAAAAAGAATGAAAAATAATCACTATCGGTTACTAATTCTTGGGTCTGGACCTGCGGGTTATACTGCAGCCGTGTATGCGGCCCGAGCAAATTTAAAGCCCGTATTGATTACGGGCATACAACAAGGCGGACAATTAATGACCACCACCGAAGTAGACAACTGGCCTGGCGATGTGGAAGGTCTGCAAGGACCGGCATTGATGGAAAGAATGTTAAAACACGTTCAACGCTTCGAAACCCAAGTTATTTTTGACCATATTAAGCAAGTGGATTTAAAGCAACGCCCTTTTATATTAGAGGGAGATTTTGGCCATTATACGTGTGATGCTCTCATTATTGCCACAGGAGCTTCGGCACGTTATTTAGGGTTGATGTCTGAACAAGCTTACATGGGCAAAGGAGTGTCTGCTTGTGCAACTTGTGATGGATTTTTTTTCCGTGGCAAAAAAGTTGCGGTCATCGGCGGTGGCAATACCGCGGTAGAGGAGGCGTTATATCTCGCTAATATTGCTGAACAGGTCACGATTGTCCACCGCCGTGAGCAATTTCGTGCAGAAAAAATATTAGTAGATAAATTAAAAGAAAAAGCAAAAAATGCCAACGTTTCTATCATTTGGAATCAAGTGGTGGATGAGATTTTAGGTGACGATAAACAAGTGACTGGCGTTCGGCTACTAGATGTTACGTCGCAAAAAACCCAAGATCTAGCTGTTTCTGGGGTGTTTATAGCGATTGGTCACGACCCCAATACGCAAATTTTTCGCGGTCAAGTAGATATGTCTGATAATGGCTATATTTTTGTTAAAACAGGCTTATCTGGCAACGCCACTGCTACCAGTGTCAAAGGTGTTTTTGCGGCAGGTGATGTAGCCGATTCAATCTATCGCCAAGCGGTAACTTCGGCCGGAACAGGTTGTATGGCGGCATTAGATGCCGATAAATATTTAGAAGGAATTCCGTAGTTTATTTATTCCCCCTCTCCCAGCATTTATAAAGGTGTGGCAAGAAAATCTGAGAAGTACCTATATAGAGCTCCCTCACCCTAACCCTCTCCCGGACGGGAGAGGGGAATTATATATGGTTTTGCATTTTAATGATTTTTTGTTTAGCAGCGATCACATGTTGATAAGCGTTCTCTATTCGACTAGGTTTAATTTTTCCACTTTGTACTAACCGTGCAATAGTATCAACAAATTTAGAAGTATTATCTGCTTCATGATTGGCAACGATAAACATATCTACTCCCGCATTTAAAGCTTTCTCTAAAGCCGTTTGTAATGGATAGTTGGCTGCAATGGCGTCCATTTCCATATCATCTGAAACAATAATACCTTTAAAATGTAACTCATTTCTTAATAACTCAGTCAGAGTTTTATAAGACATAGTACCGGGACACCAGGTTTGCTCATTATTGGCATCTCCTGGAACACATTGAGTATGATCTATTTGCCCATTAATAACATGCGTACTCATAATGAAATCATCATAACCATTACCAATTAAAATTTTAAAAGGCATGAGCTCTTGATCTTTTTGATAAGTTTTGGTTACATCGACAAGCGCTTTATGAGTATCGCCCGTAGAGCTTCCATGTCCAGGAAAATGCTTTAAAGCAGGTGTCACATTTTCTTGGTGGAAACCACTGATCATTTGTTCCGCTTGCTCGGCAACGATATGAGGGTTCTCGGAATAACTACGACCCAAGGCACCGATAATAGGGTTGATAGGATTGATATTGACATCCACATCAGGCGCAAAAACTAGATTGATCCCGAAGCGATGCAATAATTGGCCGGTTTGTAAAGCATACTGACGGGTAAAATCCAATGCTTGTTGATGTTTTGTTGCATCATTCATATGCATGGCATCGTTTTTTCCTAACGCTTGCGCATTATAATTGGGTAAGTTTGTAAATGCTAAAGAATTGATGGCCCCACCTTCTTGATCGACGGAAATAATAAGTGGCAATGGTGGAAGTTTTTGTTGCTCACGGGTTTTATTATTATATGCTTGGAGGGCTTTGGTCAGTTCAATCAACTGCTTTTCATTGACTATGTTACGGTTTTTAACATATTGACCCGTGTTTTTGTCCCAGTAAACTTTTCTAAATAAAATGACTCCTCCGACATGCTGATCAGCGATGTCTTTGGCAACGTTGGATTGTTCGTTAAATACCGTGCCATTGAGGTCGTTCCAATTAGTCTGGCCTTGATCATTTTGTTTAAATCCACCAAAACCTACAATAAGTAACTGCCCTATTTTTTGACACATATCGGGAGCTACGATATGGCTGCAGGATTGAGAAACAGAATTTGAAGTTTGGGCATTGCCTATATTAAACACTAAAATTGACAGAAGAAGAACAAATTTAAAAAAAAATTTCATAATTATCCTTAACATCTTAAAAAAATGTTATTCTAACATACGAATTTTTTTTGTATAAGGGGGATTTTTTCATAAAATAATATGAAGAAGATTTTTTCATTAACTTTATTATTTATATTATTGACTATCTGGCTAATGGCTAGCGCTAAGGATATGACTTGGGTGACTTACACCAATAAAAGATTGGGTTATAAAATTCAATATCCCGCTCCAGTAACTCGATTAGAAGCAGTTGAAGATATTCGACGAGGTTTTTATTTCGATCCGTTACAACCGATCACTGATTTAGAACATCAGCCTGGCTTTGCCGGAATAACTATTATGCCTCGATCACTGACTAAGGTTTCTTTTCCTGATAAATATCTAGTTATGCTGATCATTGATCATGTTCCCGATGACTCCCCTCCTCCAGCATCGCAAACTATTATAATAAATGGTCATCGATTTTATCAGCAGCATAGTTGGGAAGCTGGGATGTGTCATCATTATGATTATTTCACTTACTATTTTAAAAACGGGAATAAATATTTTGTTTTTATTTTCTTAGTGACGAACGGTTGTCATGCTGATGACAACTCTGCGCCATTGGAAAAAACATCCGATGGCCATTTAAATACGCTTGAATTTGAAAAAATTTTAGCAAGTTTCCAACTACTTAAAGTCAGTTCTATCTAAGCTTTGCGAATATCGGTGATAGCAGATCATTGCTACTAATGAAAGAAAACTGAAAACTATCATGCTGAAGCTCAAGGGATTAGTTGAATGCACCGGACGACTCATAATCATGGAGCCAAAAATAGCGCTTGATAAAAATTCTAAACATCCAGCCAAGGCTGCTGCTGAACCCGCCACTTCGGCAAAAGGTTGCATTGCGCCACCCAAACCTGCACCCATCATGAAGGAACCGCCCACCGCCGCGAGCATAGATGGCAACAGAAACTCAAGCGTACTTACGCCAGCCATTGCATACCAGGCCCACATCATTAAGCCGGCTGTTAACATCAAAATAGTGCCTAACAATACGGTGTTAAATATCCCTACTTTTTCTGAAATCTTTCCACTGAGCAAACTGCCAAGGAAAAAAGTAGTTCCGACAGTAAAGAAATAATAACCGAAGTTTTTCACAGAAACATGCAATAAATTTATGACTATATAGGGAGAAGATGAGAAAAATACAAAAAAATAAATGAGCCCAGCAGAAGCACAAAGAGTATAGGTTATAAAAGTTGCGTTGGTTAATATTTTCCAATAACGCAAAAAAATCTTACGATCTATTTTAAGAATATTTTCAGGAGATAAAGTCTCTTTTATTTTAAATAAAGTCGAGACCAATATTAGTAGGCCCATTATTGTTAAAAAAATAAATCCTGCTCGCCAATTAAACCATTCTACTAGATAACTGCCGATGATAGGGGCGAATAATGGCGACATGCCTACCCCACAATTAAGAAAACTATAAACTTTGGCTGCTTCATTACCAGCAAATAAATCACGAACGATTGCAAATGCTCCCACCATCATTCCACAACCTCCTAAGGCTTGGAAAACACGCGCAAGGAGTAAGATCTCAATGGAATTGGCTAAAGCGCAACCCAAAGACCCAAAGAAGAATAAAAAAATGCAGCAAAGAATTAATTTTCGTCGACCAAATTGATCGGCAGCAGGTCCTAAAATCAATTGGCCAAGCCCTGAAACCAACATAAAAATACTCAAAGTGAGTTGTATGTTCGCTTGGGAGGTATGCAAAACCTCTTTCATCGCTGGAACAGCCGGAATATAAATATCCATTGCAAACGCGAAACTGAACACCAAAGGAGCCAATAAAATAACTGTCGGTAAAACTTTCACTTGAGACATACATTGGCCTAAAAATTAGAAAAACTCTAATTATACATAAATCTCTATTTTAATTCCTTACGCCATGGGGGATCGCAAGGGGGAGCAGCGCGAAGCGCTCCCCCTTCATTGCGAGCATCGGCTTAGCCGAGCAGAGCATAAAAACAGAAAAAATTCTTGCTGTACTCAGCAAGAATTTTATGGCATTCTATGCCCCTATGGCAAAAGAAGAACATATAGAAATGCAAGGCGTGGTGATAGACACGCTTCCAAACACCGTCTTTCGTGTCAAGCTCGAAAACGGCCATGTGGTAACTGCTCATATCTCTGGGAGAATGCGGAAAAATTATATTCGAATTTTAACAGGTGATAAAGTATCCGTGGAATTAACCCCTTACGACCTTTCTCGAGGAAGAATTACTTACCGTGATAGCGGCAAACCTCGATCTGAAGAAGAAGTCTCTGATTAGTTAAGGGTTCACGAGGTTAAACATGCCTGATTAATCTTCGGGTTCAGCTAAAGCTGTCGGCAGTGAGGCTGCTAAATCGGCCATACTAATGGTTTGAATCTGTAAGCGGCCATTTTCAAGACCTATTCTCACTTCCCCACCTTCGCTGCTTAGACTGCCAAATAACAACTCTTCAGCTAATGGTTTTTTCAATTTCTCATCAATTAAACGTTCCATAGGTCTTGCCCCCATAATTCGATCGTACCCTTCTTTAGCTAGCAACTGCTTGGCGCCATTGGTAATGCTCACAGTCACATGCTTAGAGGCTAGTTGCTTACGTAACTGTTTTATATTTTTATCAACGATTTTTAAAATGATATCCGTTTCTAAGAAATGGAACGGAATGACCGCATCCAAACGATTTCTAAATTCAGGAGAAAATAATTGCTTGACTTCTTCTAATCCTTCTTGAGAAGCATCTTGATAATTAAAACCCATACTCTGACGTTCTAAACGGTGAGCACCGATATTGGTAGTCATGATGAGAATGACATGACGAAAATCGGCTTTACGACCATTATTATCTGTCAGATGACCATAATCCATGACTTGCAATAATACATTAAACATATCTGGATGAGCTTTTTCAATTTCATCTAACAGTAAAACAGCATAGGGTTGTTTGATGATCGATTCTGTGAGTAAACCACCCTGATCATACCCCACATAACCCGGAGGCGCACCAATTAAACGCGACACGGAATGTCTTTCCATATATTCAGACATATCAAAACGGATCAGATTCAATACCTAATTCTTTCGCTAATTGCCGTGTTACTTCAGTTTTGCCAACCCCGGTTGGCCCAGTTAATAAAAATGAACCCATGGGTTTATTTAAATCACGAAGACCAGATCTTGATAACTTAATTGCATCACATAAAAGCTGAATAGCCATATCTTGGCCAAACACATTTCTCTTTAAGCGAATTGGCAAATTTTTCAATTGACGCTTGTCAGAGCCACTTAAATGATGGATAGGAATATTAGCCATTTTGGCCACTATGGCTTCAATTTCACTACAATCAATTATTTTTAATTGTTTACTTGGGATTTGCAAACGTTGAAAAGCACCGGCCTCATCAATGACGTCAATTGCTTTATCAGGCAGATGCCGGTCAGCCATATAGCGGGATGATAATTCCACCGCCCGGCGTAAAGCCAAAGGGGTATATTGAATTTGATGATAATTTTCGAAGCGGGTTTTTAAGCCATCCAAGATTTGCAATTGTTTCATCTGGGGTTGGCTCGGGGATATCAATTTTCTGAAAGCGACGCAATAAAGCATGATCTTTGGAAAAATAATTACGATATTCTTCATAAGTGGTAGCGCCCATGCAACGTAGTTCACCCGAACTTAATAAGGGTTTTATTAAATTAGAGGCATCCATGGTTCCGCCCGTTGCAGATCCTGCGCCCACTAAATTATGGATTTCATCGATAAAAACAATGGCGCCGGTTTGACGGCTCAACGCTTTAAGTACCGCTTTAAAACGTTTTTCAAAATCGCCACGATATTTTGTGCCAGCCAATAACATGCCTAAATCTAATGAATAAACAGTTGAGTAGGTCAGCGGACTGGGTACTTCACCGTTAACAATGCGCTGAGCCAAACCTTCAGCAATGGCCGTTTTCCCTACCCCAGCCTCGCCAACAAATAAAGGATTATTTTTACTGCGCCGACATAAAATTTGTAAACTTCTTTCTATTTCTTTTTCACGACCAATCAAAGGATTTAATTTTCCTGCCATGGCCAATTCATTCAAATTGATGGCATAAGTTTCAATTAGACTTTCCTCAGTCACTGATTCATGAGGTAAATTGATATCGGGTGAACCATTGATATCGGATAAAAAATTATGCTTTTCGCCTTCACGTTGATGTTTAGAGATTCCTTGGGTAGTAAAGTTAATGACATCAATACGGCTTACATTTTCTTGACTAAGAAAATAGACAGCTTGGCTATCTGTTTCCCCAAATAATGCAATAAGGGTATGATTTCCATTGACTTCTTGACCTCCTGAACTTTGCACTTGATAAATAGCTCGCTGCAAAACTCGTTGAAAACTCAAAGTAGGTTGTATATCCCGTTGTGCGTTCAAAGGGATGTGAGGAGTGGTTTCATCGATAAAAATACCTAAACCGGCACGTAAGCGGTCAACATTGGCGCCACAGGCCACAAGAGTTGCGCTTGCTTCGGTATTATCTAATAATGCAAAAAGCAGATGCTCGACAGTGATAAATTCGTGACGCTTTTCTCTGGCTTGCATAAAGGCTTGATTAAGAGTCATTTCAAGCGATTTAGTGAACATATCTCTTCTCCCCCACACAAAAAATATTGTGAAAATGGCTCGAAGGTTTCCTAACGGTAACTGTAGAAGACAACTCTAAGAATTTCCTTAGAATTAAAAATTTTTTTTTACGGACACATATTAATAATAGTACAAAAAATCAACAATTGAATTATAGGCAACTGATTATTTCTTTTATCAACGATGGGCCTTTATAAATCATGCCACTATAAATCTGCACCAAGCTTGCTCCAGCAGTAAATTTTTCCATCGCATCCCCCCCTGAAAAAATGCCGCCGACGGCAATAATGGGTAATTTACCGGCTAATAAATCATTGAGCCGCTGTACGACTTGAGTGGATTGATGAAATAGGGGTTTACCACTTAACCCCCCCACTTCATTACCATGTGGCAAATGTGCTACTGAATTGTGATTGATAGTGGTATTTGTGGCAATAACCCCGTCTACTTGATGGTCCAGGAGGGTTCTAACTAATTCTTGTAAAGCTTGTTCATTTAAATCTGGATCTATTTTGATAAGAAGTGGTATTCGTTTTTGACCTTGAGTTACCAATTGTTTCTGGGTTTTATCTAACTCCGTCAGTAAATTATTCAAATAATACGAAGATTGTAGATGGCGTAAAGCCGGGGTATTGGGTGAAGAAATATTAATCGTTACATAATTAACGTAGGGATAGACTTTAGTTAAACATTCACAATAATCTTCGGCTGCATTTTCTAACGGCGTTTGGCTATTTTTACCTATATTAGCGCCAACTATCCCGGGTATACGTCGATTTTTAATTTTTTCCACCAAATGATCTACACCCAGGTTATTAAAACCCATTCGGTTGATAAGGGCATGCGCTCCAGCTAATCGAAATAATCGAGGTTTGGGATTGCCAATTTGTGGTTTAGGTGTCACTGTTCCAAGTTCGACAAATCCAAAACCAAGACCTAGTAAAGCATCCAAATAATCACCATTTTTGTCAAATCCAGCTGCTAAACCCACTGAATTTGGGAAGGTCAGATTAAATATTTTTACCGGACGTTGAGGGAAATGAGCAATACGATAATTCGCTAACCAAGTTGGAAAGCCTAATTTTAATAAACGTAACGTTAAATAATGAGATTTTTCAGCATCCAACTGAAACAACATTTGCCGGACCAAGGAATACCACATGGATAGTTGACCTCTAGAATTTCCATTAAAATGGTAGGCATATTACCGCAATCTTAAGATAAAAACGATAAAGACTAATATTTTATCCTGGATACCGGCGAAAGCCGGTGTCCAGGAAATACCTGCATTTAATCAATTTCTCTCAGGATTTAACTTGGCATTCGTTAGCCCAAATTCTTAGCATGGCATGACCATTGCTTCGCTGGGGAAAATTGACCGCTTTAACTTCTACTCCAAAGTTACGTTGTTGAAGAGCTAACATCAGCGGGCCTAATTCAGTATTTATGTTTTTTTTCTCATCCGAGATAGGAAAAATACGCAATTCAATGGCCAATAGACAAAGTTGATTCATTAATTCTTGCGCGGAAATTGTCTGATTTTGCCCATGGAAAAAAAAGTCTGCACATAATAACAAATCAAAGGGTTGATCATCTTGAATAAGCCGGGGTTGGTGCATCGCCTGATAACGACCTTGTTTTTTGCCGAGTTCATAATCATCTAGAAAAAGTTCAGCACTTTTTTGCCAATCGCTGATCACTTGATTAGCAAGCTTTTCATCAGGAGAAGTTAACATGTGTAAATTGCGTTGCAAAAAATCAATTTTTTCTTTTAAGATTTTTTTAACATGTTGTTGCATGGCGTTGGGCGATAATTGATACAAATTATCACCGCTGACAATATGCACCCCTTGAGCCGACAGCTCAGCATTGACACTAGAAATTCTTCCTGGAAAATCGAGGATTTTTATAGGTTGATTTTCTTTAGGCAGAGCAAAAATTCTTTGGTAATCAGCCAAACTATATATCCAATTAGAGGAATAATATTGAGTATCAGTCATTTCTTCTCCTTAGCATTGCGTGTCCTGAATCGTTCAGGTACGATTTTACCTTGTAGCTCACTCTATTTACGTTGCAAGGCCCAATGATATGATTCAAGGAATGAATTTTCAACTCAATGATACAATTCAATTGCTAAGAGATAGCATTTTTCAATTTGCCCGCCGCGAAATTGCTCCTCGAGCGTCAATTATTGACAAAAACAATCAATTTCCACGTGATCTTTGGCCGCAGTTGGGTCAGCTTGGTTTGTTAGGTATCACAGTTTCGGAAACTTACGGCGGCGCCAACATGGGTTATTTAGCTCATGTGATTGCTATGGAAGAGATTAGTCGTGCTTCAGGTTCGGTCGGTCTAAGTTATGGCGCTCATTCAAATTTATGTGTCAACCAATTGCATCGTTTTGGCACAGAACAACAAAAACAACAATTTTTACCTAAGTTAATCAGTGGCCAACATGTCGGTGCTTTGGCGATGAGTGAACCGGGCGCAGGTTCTGATGTGATGAGTATGACGCTGCGCGCCGAATTAAATGATGATACGTTTATCCTCAATGGCAATAAAATGTGGATTACCAACGGCCCTGAAGCGGATGTCGTTATCGTTTATGCTAAAACCCGCCCTACTGCGGGTTCTCATGGAATTAGCGCTTTTATTGTAGAAAAAGGCACTCCAGGATTTAGTAGTGCTCAAAAGCTTGATAAATTGGGGATGCGCGGTTCAGATACCAGCGAGCTGGTTTTTAATCAATGTAAAATTCCTGCTGTCAATTTGCTCGGCAAAATAAATGAAGGTGTACGCGTGCTCATGACGGGTTTAGATTATGAACGAGTGGTATTGGCTGGCGGTCCGGTGGGGTTGATGCAATCGTGCTTAGATCTTGTTTTACCTTATATACACGATCGCAAACAATTCAATTGTGCGATTGGGGAGTTCCAATTAATCCAAGCTAAAATTGCCGATATGTATACGACTCTTAGTGCTTGCCGAGCTTATTTATACCATATCGCACAAATTTGTGATCACGGCAAAATAAGTCCCAAAGATGCTGCCGGAGTCATTTTATATGTTTCTGAGCGTGCCACGCAAATGGCTTTACAGGCCATTCAATGTTTAGGGGGCAATGGTTATATCAACGAGTTTGCAGCAGGAAGGATATTGCGTGATGCTAAACTTTATGAAATTGGTGCTGGAACTTCAGAAATTCGCCGCATTATCATTGGCCGAGAATTATTTAAAGAAACTGGCTAAAGGAAGTTTATGAATACGCAAAATAAAATTGTCATTACTGCCGCAAAACGCACGCCCACCGGTAATTTCAATGGCTGTTTTGTTAATACTCCAGCCCCTTTATTAGGCGCCGCAGTGATAAGTAGTATGGTCGATCAACTGTCTTTACCCGTAGAAAAAATTGATGCCGTATATATGGGATGTGTATTATCAGCAGGAATTGGTCAAGCTCCTGCGCGCCAAGCTGCGCTTGCTGCACATTTACCAAATCGCACTCCTTGTACAACTATCAATAAAATGTGTGGCTCAGGTATGCAGACTGTGATGATGGCCCATGATGCTTTAATCGCAGGCACTAGTGGGATGATAATCGCAGGTGGTATGGAAAATATGAGCCGTGCTCCATATTTATTAATGGGAGCACGACAAGGGTATCGGTTGGGGCATCAGCAAGTGTACGACCATATGTTGCTTGATGGTTTAGAAGATGCTTATGAAAAAGGCCGACATATGGGATATTTCGCTGAAAAATGCGCACTGGAATACCGCATCAATCGAGAGTCACAAGATAACTTTGCGTTAAGTTCTATTGAACGTGCCCGACATGCCCATGAAAAAGGTTGGTTTAAAACAGAAATTGCCCCGGTGGTTGCCAAACAAAAAAAACATAGCGAGACGATTGATACCGATCAAGGTCCTTACTCTGTTGATATTCTCAAAATACCAAACTTACCGCCGGTGTTTCAAACCGATGGTACGATTACCGCCGCCAACGCCAGTTCAATTGCTGACGGGGCCGCTGCGTTAATCATGATGCCTGCGAAACTTGCGAACCAATATGGTTTTGAACCATTAGCAACAATCATTGGTTACCATACTCATGCCCAAGAGCCTGCACAATTTAGCACAGCACCGATTGGCGCTGTCGAAGGTTTACTATCAAAAATTAATTGGACAATTAACGACGTTGATTTATTTGAAATTAACGAAGCTTTTGCGGTGGTCACTTTAGTTGCTATGCAACAATTAAAAATTTCTCATGACCGAGTAAACGTCCATGGTGGTGCATGTATATTAGGCCATCCAATTGGTGCATCAGGCACTAGGATTATTGTGACTTTGATCCATACCTTACGCCAGCGTCAACTTAAGCGTGGCATTGCGGCTTTATGTATCGGTGGCGGCGAAGCCACTGCAATTGCAATTGAGGCGTAAATTCATGGCTAAAATCGCAACCCACATTGATCCAACCGATGAATTTTTTATAGCGAACCAAGCAGCTCAGCTTGAACAAATAGAAATATTAGACGAGAAGCTGAAGATAATACGGCAAGGCGGTCCTGAATCTGCACGTCATCGTCACCAACAGCAGGGCAAATTATTTGTCAGAGAGCGAATTGACCAATTACTCGATCTAAACACACCATTTTTAGAGTTGTCGGCTTTGGCGGCTTTGCAAATGTATGATGATGAAGTTCCAGCAGGTGGTTTAATTACTGGAATCGGCCAAATCAATGGTCAGCAATGCATGATAGTGGGTAATGATGCAACAGTTAAAGGTGGAACTTATTACCCAATTACCGTTAAGAAACATTTACGTGCGCAAGAAATTGCAGCTGAAAATCATCTGCCCTGCTTGTATTTAGTAGATTCTGGAGGCGCATATTTACCGAAGCAAGACGAGGTCTTTCCAGACCGTGATCATTTTGGGCGAATTTTCTATAATCAAGCGCATTTGTCTGCAAAAAATATTGCGCAAATTGCGGTGGTGATGGGCTCATGCACGGCAGGAGGCGCTTATGTTCCCGCCATGGCAGATCAATCAATTATGGTTAAGAATCAAGCGACAATTTTCCTCGGGGGCCCTCCCCTAGTCAAGGCGGCTACGGGTGAAGAAGTCAGTGCAGAAGAATTAGGTGGCGCCGAGGTTCATTGCCGAATTTCTGGTGTTGCAGACTATTATGCGAACGATGATCGAGAAGCTTTAAGCATTGCTCGGCAAATTGTTGCCAATTTAAATCTACGTAAATCGATTAATCTATTGACTCGACAACCATGTGAGCCCATTCATGATAGCAAAGAATTACTAGGCATTATCAATACCGATCCAAGAAAACCCTATGATGTTCGTGAAGTAATTGCTCGCTTAGTCGACGGCTCAGAATTTGACGAATTTAAAGCCTTATATGGCGCCACATTGGTTTGTGGGTTTGCACACTGGTATGGTTATCCAGTAGGGATAATCGCCAACAATGGTATTTTATTTTCAGAATCTGCATTAAAAGGCACACATTTTATTGAACTCTGTTGTCAACGGAAAATCCCCATCGTTTTTTTACAAAATATTACCGGTTTTATGGTTGGAAAAAAATATGAAAATGAAGGAATCGCTAAACACGGTGCTAAAATGGTGACTGCAGTTGCTTGCGCTAATGTGCCTAAATTTACGGTGATCATAGGCGGTAGCTATGGTGCAGGTAATTATGCAATGTGCGGTCGCGCATACCAGCCCCGTTTTTTATGGATGTGGCCAAACTCTAAAATTAGTGTGATGGGTGGTGAACAAGCCTCACGAGTGTTAGTGCAGGTTAAAGAGGATCAATTAAAGCGTCAAGCCAAGTCTTTGGACCCCTCAGAACGTCAGCAATATATGGATTCAATTCGCGATCAATATGACCAACAGGGCAATGTCTATTACGCCACTGCCCGCTTATGGGACGACGGCATCATCAGCCCCCTCGACACGCGCCGTATCATCGGTTTAAGCATATCCGCTGCATTAAATGCCCCTATTTTATCAACTCATTTCGGCGTGTTTCGAATGTGAGGTGCTCAATTTAGCAAATGCGCTGTCTTTCGAAAGCAGGGTTGGATAAACTTTCAATATCCAAACCATTTGCTGAGTCAATATTTCCCACCGCCAGGCGCGAGCTTTGTCGGCGGGTGGCAGAGATTGTGCTTTTTGCGCGCGGAGCGTACTCGCGAGCTGAAGTATCCCCACGAAAAGAAGTGACATTGAAATGAAAATTTATTAAAAAGGAGGAATTAATTTTGCTATAAGGATATTCAAGATGTCGGTTAACGAACTGTTATTTTTTCATTTGGAAGAATGCTGTCCAGAGATACACGCTAAAAGACTGCAAGCGGTGATGGATGTAGCGACTGGGATACAACATAGCCGGAGGCTGTCGATTGCGGGTATTGGAAGACATTTAGACAGTGAAACTCAACTTAAGCACCGAATCAAGAAAGTGGATCGCTTGCTAGGAAATAAACATTTATACGGGGAATTAGCTGGGATATATAGTGGACTTTCGCAGTATGTTTTTAAATACATCGCCCAGGATAAAGTTTCGCCGGTGGTAATAGATCTTTGTTATTTAAAAGATAATCAGGATATTCAGATGCTGAGTGCAGAAGTGGCTACGCAAGGACGAACTATTCCCCTGTACCGAGAAGTATTTGAGAAGGGGGAGCTTAAAGATCGGGAAAAAGAATTTATATCGAAATTGTCGAGTTGTCTACCGGAAGGACGAGAGGTTTTAATCATCATGGATGCTGGTTTTGGAGACAGTTGGTTTGCCGCCATAGAATCCCAACAATGGTATTGGTTGGTGAGAGCCAGAGGTGGCAAGTATGTTAAATTGTCAGAGGAAGGGCAATGGCAAGAAGTCAGTGAATTGTTTCCTGAGATTGGTATTCGGGCTAAATGTTATGATCAGGCCTA
Source organism: uncultured Pseudomonadota bacterium (assembly GCA_963818985.1). Classification (GTDB taxonomy): domain Bacteria; phylum Pseudomonadota; class Gammaproteobacteria; order Coxiellales; family Coxiellaceae; genus JAFEDN01. The sequence continues at coordinate 127,554 of CAWFUJ010000008.1, forward strand.
TATTACCCAGAGTGAACCTCGACGCTGCCGAGTAATTACTAAAAGAGGATCGGCGGTTAGTCAAAGAAAAAGGCCAGCTAAATTACCTCGAAATTATCATGGAGCCAATGGAAATTATCAGCGTTTAGCGAAAGAGCCTTGGGTATTAGCGACGAATTTACCGAAGGAATATACCACGACCCAAGTTCTCAATGCTTATAAAAAGAGAATGCAAATAGAGGAAAGTTTTAGAGATATCAAAAATACTCGTTATGGATTAGGAAGTAGACAGATTGAGACCCGGTGTGTTTATAGATGGGGAGTTTTCATGTTACTGGCTGCCATTGTACAGATTACTCTATGGATTATCGGAGTGATTGGACACAGCCAGGGATTTCAAAGAGTATTCCAGTCCAATACAGTGAAGGATAGAAAAGTATTTTCGTACTTTTATTTAGGACAATTAATCGTTGAGTTTCACAAATTGCATGAACTTATTATTGATTATAAAAATTTGACCACACAAATTGAAACGGAGTTAGCTAGAGTATGGTAAAATTTGTGGGGATACTTCAGCTCGCGAGCACGGAAAATCAGCTGACTCTGCCAGGCCCCGCCATTGCGATTGACCCGCGAATCCCTGGCGGTGGGAAATATTGACGGTGTTTGTGCAAAGTCTGTTATCTACGATCATTATACGAGGACAAAATAATTTCTGTGACTAGTTTTACTATCTGTTGGGGTGGGGTTTCTATGGGGAGCCATTGGGCTTCTGGCCAGCGGCGTAGCCAGGTGAGTTGGCGTTTGGCTAGCTGACAGGTTGCGATAAAGGTGCGTTCTTTTAGAGTGGGTAGATCATATTGACCGTCTAGATATTCCCAAATTTGGCGGTAACCCACGGTACGCATTGATGGTAAATCGGCGTGAAGAACGTGGCATTGGCGTAAACATTCCACTTCCTGAATAAATCCTTGCGCAAATAAACTTTGTAAACGTGAGTCAATTCGTTGATGTAACAATTGCCGATCTTGTGGCGCCAAGATGATATTTATCACCGGAAAAGGCAAATGTGAGTGGGTCTGTTGTTGTTGCCAAACACTGATGGGTTGTCCTGTTAAGTGATAAATTTCTAAAGCCCGTTGAATCCGTTGGCCATCATGTTGATGAATTTTGCTGGCAGCCATTGCATCCACTTGGCAAAGTTGTTGATGTAATGCTTCCCAACCTTTTTCCTCCGCAAGAATTGTTATTTTAGCGCGAAATAAAGCGTTGGCAGGTGGTAGAGTAGCTAAACCTCGTTGTAAAACCCAAAAATATAACATGGTGCCGCCGACCAATAATGGAATCTGTCCTTGTCGATGTATATCTTCGATTTCTCCTAAAACTTGTTGACGAAAATTTCCAGCTGAATAAGGCTCGTCCGGATCACAAATATTAATAAGCCGATGTGGAGCTATCGCCAACATACTTTGATTAGGCTTAGCAGTGCCAATATCTAAACCGCGATACACCAAAGCTGAATCAGCACTGACAATCTGTAAAGGTAAGCTTTGGACGAGTTCCACCGCTAAATCGGTTTTACCGCTTGCAGTGGGCCCCATTAAACAAATAATTGGCAACGAAGAAACGTTCATTATAATAATCTCAGCAATAAAACCTTACGCCATGGGGGATCGCAAGGGGGAGCTGCGCGAAGCGCTCCCCCTTGCGATCTGAAGTATCCCCACAAATTTTACCATACTCTAGCTAACTCCGTTTCAATTTGTGTGGTCAAATTTTTATAATCAATAATAAGTTCATGCAATTTGTGAAACTCAACGATTAATTGTCCTAAATAAAAGTACGAAAATACTTTTCTATCCTTCACTGTATTGGACTGGAATACTCTTTGAAATCCCTGGCTGTGTCCAATCACTCCGATAATCCATAGAGTAATCTGTACAATGGCAGCCAGTAACATGAAAACTCCCCATCTATAAACACACCGGGTCTCAATCTGTCTACTTCCTAATCCATAACGAGTATTTTTGATATCTCTAAAACTTTCCTCTATTTGCATTCTCTTTTTATAAGCATTGAGAACTTGGGTCGTGGTATATTCCTTCGGTAAATTCGTCGCTAATACCCAAGGCTCTTTCGCTAAACGCTGATAATTTCCATTGGCTCCATGATAATTTCGAGGTAATTTAGCTGGCCTTTTTCTTTGACTAACCGCCGATCCTCTTTTAGTAATTACTCGGCAGCGTCGAGGTTCACTCTGGGTAATATAGGCCTGATCATAACATTTAGCCCGAATACCAATCTCAGGAAACAATTCACTGACTTCTTGCCATTGCCCTTCCTCTGACAATTTAACATACTTGCCACCTCTGGCTCTCACCAACCAATACCATTGTTGGGATTCTATGGCGGCAAACCAACTGTCTCCAAAACCAGCATCCATGATGATTAAAACCTCTCGTCCTTCCGGTAGACAACTCGACAATTTCGATATAAATTCTTTTTCCCGATCTTTAAGCTCCCCCTTCTCAAATACTTCTCGGTACAGGGGAATAGTTCGTCCTTGCGTAGCCACTTCTGCACTCAGCATCTGAATATCCTGATTATCTTTTAAATAACAAAGATCTATTACCACCGGCGAAACTTTATCCTGGGCGATGTATTTAAAAACATACTGCGAAAGTCCACTATATATCCCAGCTAATTCCCCGTATAAATGTTTATTTCCTAGCAAGCGATCCACTTTCTTGATTCGGTGCTTAAGTTGAGTTTCACTGTCTAAATGTCTTCCAATACCCGCAATCGACAGCCTCCGGCTATGTTGTATCCCAGTCGCTACATCCATCACCGCTTGCAGTCTTTTAGCGTGTATCTCTGGACAGCATTCTTCCAAATGAAAAAATAACAGTTCGTTAACCGACATCTTGAATATCCTTATAGCAAAATTAATTCCTCCTTTTTAATAAATTTTCATTTCAATGTCACTTCTTTTCGTGGGGATACTTCAGATTGCGAGCATCGGCTCTGCCGAGCGGAGCATAAAAACAGACCGCAATTCTCGCTGTACTCAGCGGGAATTGCGGACTCAGCGTAAATTGCGGAAAAATTTTTCTACCGCTTGCCAATTGGCAACACGGTAGATTTGGTCATGTTGATTGACTTGCTGGTTCCAGGGATAATCACCAAATAATAACCCTGAAATCCCTTCAGCTGCGGCATCCTCTACGTATTGAGGCAAATCATCAATTAAATATTTGGCGCCGTACATTAAGCAAGCTTGTGATTTTTTTATCGCTTGCCCACCATCTTTAGCCCAATGGTTGCAAAGTATAATTTGCTTAAACGTATTAGGAAAATGTTCATTGATCCAAGCCTCGGTCAGAGTTTTATGTGTTAGCATACGTGACGTGACCACTAGTAATTCATAATCTTGCTGCAGATGCTTTAATACTCGTTTGGCATCTGCCAATGGTTTGCCAACGGATGGGTCTCGATTTTCAAAATAACGACAACTTTTGTCAATCGCTAATTCTAATGAACCTCCCCATACTTGATGGAAGTTGTACGTGAAAAAATCGGCAATGCTATATGCAGTGCCATAATGCATATTATGCCAAGCGACTAGGCCTTCAACGAAGGGTGATAAGACTTCATCCACGTCAATAGCAATAACTGATTTTGCCATAAATTACCTTTATAAAGTTCGCTACTTAGTTTACTTCCCCCTCTCCCGTCCGGGAGAGGGAATAGCAACTGCAGAATTATATCACAAGTTACTAACGTCTATAGCCATTGACGTAATTGTTAATAATCACGATCACCTGGAAAATAAGTTAATTTTTAATGACGACAGATATCGTAAGGGTATTGATCATCGGCCGCGTAAGAAAAATCGATCCAGTTCCGACCAGAAAATTTGTTTCCAGGTAGGACGGCCATGATTACAATGACCGCTATGTGGGGTCTGTTCCATTTGCCGCAATAAAGCATTCATTTCAGGAATGGACAATGAATGGTTAGCTTGAATTGAACCCCGACAAGCAATATTACCTAAAATTTCATTGATGGTATTATCAATTCGGCTAGAGGTCGAATGGGTAATCAAATCTGCTAAAACATCGCGAATGATTTGAGCAATGGCGGTGTTTTGCAAAACTATCGGTATTTCTCGCACCAAAATGTTTTCTGGACCGATCGCTTCAGTCATAATTCCTGCCGCACTAAATTGCGATTGGTTTTTCTCCCAGGTTTGATATTCTTGGCGATTAAGTTCCAAACTGATTGGCACCAATAAAGGTTGGGTGGCAGGATGCTGGTCTATTTGTTGTTGCTTAATTTTCTCATAATTCAACCGCTCATGGGCTGCATGTATATCAATAATTACTAAACCTTGATCATTTTGAGCTAAAATAAATGTGTTTCGAAGCTGAGCTAAAGCGGTTCCCAGTGACAAGGTGTTAGGTTGTGCGTCAAAAATTTTATAATTTGTTTTTGGTTCCTGAATGGTGAATGTTGAATCTAAAGCCGATTGTGACAAAGGTTTGGGTATAAATTGGGATGGCTTTTTTTGGTGATATTCTGGTTGATTTTCTATAATCGATTGTTGTGCGAGTGGTGAGCCTGGACGGATCTGCTCTAAGGCTTCATGCACCGTATGGACAACAAATTGATGGACATCGCGACCATCTCGAAAGCGAACTTCGTGTTTGGTGGGATGAACGTTAACGTCTACACTGGCAGGGTCACAGGTTAAATACAAAACATAAGCCGGTTGGCGGCCATGAAATAGGACATCTTCATAAGCTTGACGAGCCGCATGAGTCAGCAATTTATCGCGCACAAAACGGCCATTTAGATACCAATACTGCATATCATTCTGGCTACGATTAAACTCAGGTAAAGCTAACCAACCATGAAGTTGAAGTGGTCCCGCTTTATATTCTATATAGAGCGCTTGCTCCATAAATGCACCGCCCAGAATTGTGGCGAGGCGTTGCTCACGTTCGATTTGGGTATCAGCTCTAGTTAAAGAAAGTATTTGTTTTTGGTTATGAGTGAGGCGAAAGGCGACATTAAAACGACTTAAAGCTAATTTTTGAATTACTGATTCAATCTGCTCAAATTCAGTTTTAGGCTGACGCAAAAATTTTCGTCGCGCCGGGGTATTATAAAATAAATCGTTGACCTCAATCGTGGTACCAAAAGGATGTGCTATTGGCTCTGGGGTTTGCTCATCTATTCCACTATATGCACACCATGCTGTGTCTGCCTGGCGCTGGCGAGACATTAATTTTAAACGTGATACTGCGCCAATACTTGCTAAAGCTTCACCACGAAAGCCAAGGCTATTCACACATTCTAAATCGCTTAATTGGGAGATTTTACTAGTCGCATGTCGAGCTAATGCTAATAATAAATCATCTTTAAATATCCCATCGCCGTCATCACGAACACGAATTAATTGATGGCCTCCTTGTTTAATATCTATAATCAATTGCTGCGCATGAGCATCTAAACTATTTTCAATTAATTCTTTGACGACTGCGGCGGGACGTTCTATCACCTCACCCGCAGCAATTTGATTAGCTAACAACTGATTCAAAATTTTAATACGCATTGTGTCGTAATTCACTCACCCTGTGGATAGAAACTTACGCGTTTTCGCGGATATTACGTTTTTTTTGTGGATATTTATAACGACTGTCCTGAGAGGCCAACCATGTCCCAGGAGGTGGCCGCTGGATAAAATATTGCTTTATTCCTAACATCATCGCCTTAGCTAGGCTCAGCTGATAGGTTTGATTACTTAATTTATCTTCTTCTCGGCTATTAGAAATAAAGCCTGTCTCGACTAACAAAGAGGGAATATCTGGGGATTTTAATACCACAAATGCGGCTTGCTCCATTCGAGGATGATGCAGATGTGCGAAGGATTGGATGTTATCTAGTAAATTTTTACCAATCATTAGACTGGCTTGAATAGTTGCATTTTGGGATAGATTAATCAATACCGAACGTAAGAGATTCTCTTTGTCAGGTAAACCCACCCCACCCATTAATTCAGATTGGTTTTCTTTAGCCGCTAACCAACGTGCAGCCTCGCTAGTTGCGCCCCGGTTAGATAAAGCAAAAACAGAAACCCCATGAGCCGTATGATTAGAATAAGCATCTGCATGGATAGCAATAAACATATCCGCTTTATTTTTTCTGGCAAAATCAAGGCGTTCACGCAAAGTGAGATAGTAATCCCCGTTGCGGGTTAGCAATGCTTTAAAGCCAGGTTGTTGATTGATCTGTGCTTGCAAAGTGTGGGCAATATTTAGCACCACATCTTTTTCCTTAATTTTTTGATACCCAATTGCTCCAGGATCTTTACCGCCGTGTCCGGGATCGATCACCACCACGATGGGTCGTAAATTTTCAACTGCTGGGATAGTCACAGAACTTATTTTTAAGTCCGAGACAGTTTGGCTTTCAGTTTTTAAAACAAAAGTAGTACTGTTAAGTTGTTTGACTTGTACGACTTGTTTTAAATCCAATACGATTCGCATTTGATGTCCAGGTTGGATAGCGCTTCGAATTTTATCAACCGGAGAAGATGCCATCATTTTTGAGTTCAACTGATTGTAAAAAGCATTGACGTCATTCATTTCAATCACTAAACGGTTAGGATTTTTCAGTAAAAAATAATGAATTTGCACAGGGGCAGTCGTATTAAAATTCAAATTCCAACTACGATTTTGTGGAGAGTAAGATAAATTATTCAAAGCAACGGATTGTGCAAATGATAACAAGGGCGAACTTAAGATGAATAACATCATAAATTGCCAGAGGAATTTAACAGGACGGCGAATCATGTATTAGCTCGCTTTGTCGATGGAATGATCTGCATGTTTTTACCTCCTGAGCCAAAATTAAATCATATGCTTATAATAATGCGCCCTAACCCATTGGCTGGAATTTCTATGTTGCAAGAAATTGTTGGCTTTGGCAAGATTTTTTCGGCTTTTTCTGGCCATTCAATTAAAGAAATCGCATTGGTGACAAGATAATCTTCAAATCCAATATCTAATAATTCTTGGCGATTGTTAATACGATATAGATCGAAATGAAAAACTTGCCAATTATTTTTTACTTGGTAAGTCTCAACCAGCGTATAAGTTGGACTTTTTACCGTTCCACGATAACCCAAACCTCTTAAAAAACCGCGCACTAATGTAGTTTTCCCCGCACCCAATTGTCCTCGCAAGAAAATAATATCTCCCGGAGATGAGTTTTTCGCCAATTTTTCACCCCAATCCATCATCGCCGTTTCATCAGCAATAAAATATGTTTTCATAAATGGACACCACTTTCCACGACTATTCCCCTCTCCCTGCTGGAAGAGGGGAAACTCAGGGATTAACTAGGTAACGTAAATAGGGTAGTAAATCGGTGGCTAATAATCCTCGTTCTCCGCCGCTGGCTGCGGCTAAATCTGCAGCCGACGAGTGAATAAAAACACCGGCATAAGCCGCTGCTGTCAATGATAATTTTTGGGCTAATAATCCACCCAAAATACCGCTTAAGACATCACCCATGCCGCCGCTAGCCATACCAGGATTTCCAGCAGGACACACCACGGGATAAGTGTCTTTGCTGGCTATGATGGTACCAGGCCCTTTTAATACAATCACCCCACCGTAGCTCTGTTGTAGTTTTTTAGCAATCAAGAACCTATCGGCCTGTACTTCAGTTATTTGACAAGATAACAAACGGCTAGCCTCCCCCGGGTGCGGAGTTAAAATCCAATGGCCTTGGATTGGGGATGATTTCTCAGCCAGTAAATTCAATCCATCCGCATCGATAATTTTTGGCAAATTGACAGCTAATATTTTATTGATTAATGATCTAGACCATTCGCTTTTGCCAAGACCTGGCCCTACTACTAAAACTGTTGCTCGGGCAAGTAAGGGTTCTAAGTCTTCAGCATTTGCAATTTGATGACACATTAACTCTGGACATGAACCGCTGACGATGGTCACATGCTCCGGGCGTGTTGCAACCGTGACTAAACCTGCCCCAACTCGCATAGCTGCTTCGGCTGCCATGCGCACTGCGCCACCCATACCATAGTCTCCTCCGATTACCAAAACATGGCCATAATCATTTTTAGAAGTATTGCGTTGTCGCTTAGGTAACAGCGGCTTGATTTCGCCGCTTTCTAATAGTTTTGCTGAAGGAGTTAATGATTGAAAATCACTGGGGGAAATATTTAATGGCGCTTGGATTATCTTACCACAAAATGCCGGGGCTTGATTAGTGAATAAACCTTGTTTTAGGCCTATAAAAGTCACGGTTACTCCAGCTCGTATCGCACAACCTAACATGCCGCCGGTATCTACATCAATCCCGGAAGGAACGTCGAGCGCCAATACGGGCAATTTACTGGCATTGATGGCCTGAATAATTTCAGAAAAAGGCTCTTGAACCTCACCTTTGAGCCCGCTACCAAAAATAGCATCAACGATCACATCAACAAAAGAAAAGTTGGCAACAGATTTTTCAATGGTCAGACCGGCATCCTGAGCTATTTGTGCTGCTTGTTGCGAAGAGCCAGGCAAAGTTGGGATGGGGGCTAATGCATATACTCTAACTTCTAAGTGGTGCTGATGAGCTAAACGAGCCAAAATAAACCCATCGCCAGCATTTTTGCCCTTGCCACAAAAAACCGCAATTTTACGAGCAGCTGGCCAATGCTTTTGAAGTTGTATAAACGCCGCATGCCCCGCAGCTTCCATTAATTGCATTTCAGTTTGAATATTGTCTTGAATTAAATGATTTTCAAATTGACGTATTTGCAAGTTACTATAAAGAAACATCAGTAATTTCCGCTAAATTTTAACTATTAAATTTAATAAAATAAATCACCCTATAAAAGAAAACACCCTACGCCATGGGGAGATCGCAAGGGGGAGCTGCGCGAAGCGCTCCCCTTCATTCCGAGCAATCGGCTTTGCCGATGCGCAGGATAAAAACAGGAAGCAATTCTCGCTGTACTCAGCGGGAATTGCTGAAACATATCATTTCCGAGATTTTTTTTTGTGTTTAGTTTTTTTATGCCGCCGTGGAAATGGTTTTTGCTTTTCGTTAAAAGGCAATTCAAAATCTATAGTGCGTTTATCAATATCGACACGAGCAACTATGACTTCAATTTGATTTCCAAGCTGATAGACATTGCCACTATGACGTCCCCGCAATAAATGATTCGTGGATTCATATTGATAATAATCATTGGGCAACGAAGTCACGTGTAATAATCCTTGGATATAAATATCGTTTAATTCGACGAAAACGCCAAATCCTGTGACATCGGTGATAATTCCTGGAAATTTTTGCCCTTGTTTATTCAGCATGTATTCGCATTTTAACCAATCAACAGCGTCACGCGTTGATAAATCCGCCCGCCTTTCAGTCTGCGAACAATGCAGCCCCATTTCTGCCATATGTTTTTCAGTATAAATAAAATTTGGCTTGGCTTTTTTATTTAATTCATACTTAATACCTCGATGAACTAATAAATCTGGATAGCGCCGAATCGGCGAGGTGAAATGAGTATAGGCATCATAAGCTAAACCAAAATGTCCCGAATTTTCTGGGGAATAAACGGCTTGTCGCAAAGAACGTAGCAATACGGTTTGTAAGAGATGTGAATCAGGACGTCCTTCTATTCGCTGTATCAACTTGGCATAATCTTTAGCCGTGGGTTTACTACCACCACTCAATCTTAAGCCAAATGTGCGTAAAAATTCTCGTAATGCCAATAAACGTGCCGGTTCCGGGCCTTCGTGGACCCGATATAAGGTGGTGACTTTATTCATTAAAAAATGCGCCGCACAGACATTGGCTAATAACATGGCTTCTTCAATCATTCGATGGGCATCATTGCGTTGCAATGGAATAATCTTATCAATTTTCCCATGTCCCCCAAAAACAATTTTAGTTTCCGTGGTATCGAACTCCAGTGCGCCACGAGTCTGACGTTGTTTAGCCAATTTTTTATATAAATCGTTGAATTCTTTTAGGTGTTGAAAAATATTCTGCGGTGCCTGTTTTGGCTCCTGCAGCATATTAGCGACTTGGGTATAGGTTAAACGGGCTTGAGAATGAATAACTGCTTCATAAAATTTATAATCCAACACCACGCCTTGCGAATCTATATCCATTTCACAGACCACTACCAATCTATCGACGTTGGGTTTGAGTGAGCATAATCCATTGGATAATGATTCAGGTAACATTGGTAATACTTTGTTAGGAAAATAAACTGAATTACCCCGGTTTTTTGCTTCAGCATCTAAGGCATTTCCTGGTTGAACATATTGCCCAACATCGGCGATGGCCACCCACAGTTTCCAATTGATACGGTTTTTATTAGGTAAACGTTGACAAAATACAGCGTCATCGAAGTCTTTGGCATCTTCGCCATCAATCGTGACAAATGGTAAATGCCTTAAATCCGTGCGGTTTTTGATATCCTCTGGAGAGACGGTGGTAGCGAATCTTTGTGCTTCTTGTAGCACAGCTTCTGGCCAAACAAAGGGTAGATTATGTGATCGTATAGCGAGCTCAACTTCCATTCCTGGTGTCAATTGATCACCTAATACTTCAATCACTTTACCTAACGGTTGCCGACGCTTCGTAGGCTGGGCAATGATTTCAATCATGACAAATTGACCGTTTTGCGCAAGGCCACGTTGATTTTCTGGGATAATAATGTCTTGAGTAATGAGTTTATTATCTGGATCAACAAAGGCGATACCGTCTTCTTCTCTATATTTCCCGACCACTTGATGAGTATTATGTTCGACAATCTCTGCGATCTGCCCTTCGCGCCTTTTTTTTGAATCCAGGCCTACGACTCGCACTAAAACCCGATCGTCGTTAAATACCGCGTCCATTTCTCGGGCTGGTATAAAAACATCGGCACTGCCATCATCAGGAATTAAAAACCCAAAACCATCTCGATGTGCTTGAATTCTTCCTGAGATTAAATCAAGTTTTTGCACCAAAGCATAACTGCCGCGACGATTACTGATTAATTGTCCATCACGAACCATGGCTTTCAAACGCCGCCGCAAACCTTCCTGTTCTTCGTCCGAATGAATTTCTAACGCCTGACAAAGCGCTTGCCACCCTAATGGCTTACCCGCATCAGCCAGGGTTTGCATAATAAATTCACGGCTTGCTACCGGATGTTCATATTCAGCCTTTTCGCGTGCTAAAAAAGGGTCTTTACTACGTTTACGAGATGCCAATGTCGGAGTCCTCTAAAATGTGTTAGCTAATTATGCCTTATTTTTTAAGTTTGGACTATGAATATGTAAAAGATAGTCGCTATAATCAATGCAGATGCTTGAATTTAGGAGTAGTATTATGTGGGCAAGGATTTTTTTATTGAGTCTGGTTGTCATTACTTTAACGGCTTGTCATTTGAATGAAGAGCCTCCCCCCGCAGATGGTTCTGGAAATCTTTGTCAAATGCTAAGACAACAACTCGAAAAGCAAATTTACAAAGACTACGACCCCAACACCATGGAGCGGAAAAACCCAGGAGATGAAGCCAGGCAAATTCAAGAATATGAAAACTATCATTGTCCAGAAATTACCGGTCCTTTGGATTAATATCCGCTTTCCAGATTTATTGCAGTAGATCTAACGTAGTTTGATAATGCTTATTTAGTTCCTTAGCGACGCCAGGATGGGTGATATTTCCTTCATACACGTTAACTCCGTTACGCAAATGGATATTTTCTAAGAGCGCTTTGAAATAGCCTTTATTTGCTATTTCTAGGACAAATGGCAGAGTGGCATTATTTAACGCTAGGGCCGAAGTCCTAGGAACCACTCCGGGCATATTCGTTACACAATAATGGACAATCCCATCCACAACATAAGTGGGATCACTATGCGCAGTTGGACGGCTGGTTTCAAAGGAGCCCCCTTGATCAATGGCTACATCCACAATGACTGAACCAGGACGCATTTTTTTCACCATTTGCCGGGTCACCAATCGCGGAGCCTGTTCACCTGCAATTAATACTGCGCCAATCACTAGATCGGCATCAGTCACATATTTCTCAATATTAGCTGCAGTTGAGTAAACAGTATTTAATCGATTACCAAATTGAGAATCTAATTCTTGCAAACGTTTTAAAGATTTTTCTAGAACAGTCACCGTGGCTTCTAGGCCAATGGCCATCCGAATAGCATTCGTGCCAACGACTCCTCCACCCAACACGACTACTTTGGCAGAGTGCACGCCTGGTACACCGCCTAATAAAATACCACTGCCACCTTGAGATTTTTCCAGGCAATGTGCACCAGCTTGGATAGATAAACGACCGGCAACTTGACTCATCGGTGATAACAAGGGGAGATCGCCGTGTTTACCAGTCACTGTTTCATAAGCAATGGCAATACAACCTGATTTCAATAAAGCTTCGGCTTGTTCCGGATCCGGAGCTAAATGCAAGTAGGTAAATAATACTTGCCCTTTACGTAATAAAGGATACTCAGCCGGTTGCGGCTCTTTTACTTTAACGATGAGTTCGGCTTGGCCATAGACTTCCTCTGGAGTTTTAACTATTTGCGCTCCGGCATCTAAATAATCCTGATCCGTAAAACCAATGCCAAAACCCAACCCCATTTGGATAATCACTTGATGACCTTGGGATGTTAATTCACGCACACTCGCGGGAGTTAATCCGACTCGATATTCTTTGTTTTTAACTTCAGTTGGCACTCCAATAATCATTATATTCTCCGGTTTTTTTATTTAAGTTAAATTTAAAACTTGTTCCCATTCATCAAGGACTGTGGAGACGTCAGCCACTATTCCATAATCTGCGATCTGAAAAATCGGAGCGTCTGGATCTCTATTAATGGCGACGATAATTTTACTTTCTTTCATACCTGCTAAATGTTGAATTGCACCAGAAATTCCCACTGCAATATATAATTTAGGTGCAACTATTTTACCAGTTTGGCCCACTTGCCAATCATTGGGAGCAAATCCTGCATCAACTGCTGCGCGAGATGCAGCTAAGGCGGCGTGAATGCGATCGGCTATGAGCGCTAAGCGTTCAAAATTTTTTTGACTACCCAGCCCCCTGCCTCCAGCAATAATAATTTCAGCTGCGCTTAAATCCGGTCGACTAGATTCTTGCTGGTCTTGGCGAATAAATTTTGATTGAGTTTGATTTACGGTAAAAACTATATTCACCACCGGTGCGATAATGCTTTCATCGGCAACAGCCGGGCTAAATGCAGAAGGGCGAACCGTAATGACTTGAATTGGTTCATAGTTACGGACCGTGGCAATCGCATTTCCGGCATAAATAGGGCGCTTATAGGTATTAGCATTCACAATTTCGATTATATCACTGATCTGGCTCACATTAAGCAAGGCTGCAGCACGTGGCAATAAGTTTTTTCCAAAAGTGGTAGCCGGCGCTAAGATATATTGCATTTGCTGACTGACGTGAACAATCAAAGGCGCCCATGCTTCTGCCAATGAGTGTTGATAGCAAGGATTTTCAGCCACCAGAATTTCATTGATCCCGCTGATTGTTTGTAATTTTTCAACAATGGGTTGAAGGTCAACTCCTGCTACTAACACTTTTATCTCTTTGGCCAGTTGTTTGGCAGCAGTGATCGTACATAAGGTGCTAGAAGCTAATTGTAAATTATGATGTTCAGCAATTACTAAAACCGTCATTGAATCTCTACCTTATCTTTAAGTTTATTCATTAATTCTTTAATATTATTTATTTTTTCACCAGATTTTCTAACTGCAGGTGAAGCGATATTAATGATTTCTGTCCGAGGTTTTATCGTTAAATTCAGCTGGGTTATATCAATGGTCTGTAATGGTTTTTGTTTGGCACGCATAATATTGGGTAGACTGGCGTATCTTGGCTGATTCAAACGCAAATCGGTGGTCATGACGGCGGGTAAATTGACTTGAAGAATTTCTATCCCTAAATCTACTTCCCTAGAAACCAGTGCTTGATTTTTTTCAATTATTAATTTCGAACTAAATGTCGCTTGAGGCCAATCTAATAATCCGGCGAGCATCTGCCCTGTTTGATTGCAATCATCATCGATCGCTTGTTTGCCTAAAATAACTAATTGTGGATTTTCTTGCCCAACAATTTTTTGTAATATTTGGGCAACATAAAAAGGCTCTAATAATTGTTCAGTTAATACCAATATGGCCCGGTCTGCACCTAATGCTAAAGCAGCACGCAATGTTTCTTGGGTTTGACTGTTACCTATTGAGACCACCACAACTTCGCCGGCTATATTTTTTTCTTTTAATCTCAGCGCTTCTTCAATAGCAATTTCATCAAAAGGATTGATAGACATTTTAACGTGATCAGTTTCTACACCCGAGCCATCCGTTTTAACACGAATTTTCACGTTAAAATCAACAACCCGTTTAGCAGCGACCAGAACTTTCAAGCACACTCTCTCCTATAGTTTGGCACTCATCTTGACCGCAATTTATAAAAAGGTCAATATTAAAATATGTTACAAATTAAGTGAGACCCACTCCGTCAATATTTCCCTGGCGACGGAGAATATTGACGGAGTTGAGTTTAAGGAAGATATATAGAATTACTTGCGATCCTGGAGAGGATATGATTACCCGTGAAAAAATGGATTTTGATGTTTTAATCGTGGGCGCTGGACCAGCAGGATTAAGCGCAGCAATTAGGTTGGGTCAACTCAATCGAGGGCGGTCAAACCCACTGTCGGTATGTATCATTGATAAAGGTGCTTATGTCGGAGCACACATACTTTCAGGTGCAATTTTAGAACCCAGCAGTTTAAATCAATTAATTCCAGATTGGCAGCAAAAAGGCGCCCCAGTGCACACCGAAGTCTGTGAAGAACAATTTTTAATTTTATCTAAAAACCGCAGTTTTTCCCTACCCTTACCCAAGCTTTTACGCAATAAAAAAAACTACATTATTAGTCTTGAATTACTTTGTCAGTGGTTATCTACTCAAGCTGAAGAATTGGGAATCCATATTTTCCCGGGTTTTGCTGGCAAAAAGATGTTATATGATGAGCAAGGCGCGGTTATTGGCGTGCAAACCAGTGATAAAGGGTTAAATAGCCAAAACGAGCCTGGGCCGACTTTTCAGCCTGGCATTGAATTGTATGCAAAGCACACTATGTTAGCTGAAGGTTGCCGAGGTTCATTAAGCGAACAAGTCATGAGACAATTCAATTTGCGTGCTGAATGTGACTTTCAATCATATGGCTTGGGCGTTAAGGAAATTTGGGAGGTCGATTCACCTGAATTTCAATTAGGCCGCGTCGTTCATACCATGGGGTGGCCATTGGATTCTTCCACTTATGGCGGCGGCTTTATTTATCATAGTGATCAACAGCTCGTAACCATAGGGATGATTATCGGTTTAGACTATAAAAATCCATACTTAGATCCATTCCAAGAACTTCAACGTTTTAAAACTCATCCTAAAATTCGTCAATTGCTAATAAATGGCCGTTGCATTGGTTACGGCGCGCGGTCATTAAATGAAGGCGGCTGGCAAGCCATCCCCAAATTAATTTTTCCAGGCGGGCTATTGGTCGGTTGTGCCTCTGGTTTTTTAAACATGGGAAAATTAAAAGGTACTCACAATGCCATGCATTCGGGAATGATAGCGGCGGAATCCATTCATCAAGCTGAAAACATTGAAATTCAGCAGCCTTTGCAATTATATCAGCAAAAAATCGCAAGCTCCGACATTCAAAAGGAATTATATCAAGTGCGAAATCTACGACCTGGATTTCATGCAGGACTTTGGTTAGGATTAGCCAATGCCGCTATCGATCAATATCTGTTTCGTGGTCACGCTCCGTGGACTTGGCGCTTTCATCAACCAGATAATACTCAACTAAATTTGGCTAAAAACTCGGTAAAAATTCAATACCCTCCGGCTGATGGAGTGTTGACCTTTGATAAATTATCCCAAGTTTTTCTATCAGCGACCCAGCATCGAGAGTCAGAGCCTTGTCATCTTGTCCTTAAAGATCCCTCACTGGCTTTACAGGTTAACTTAAAAGAATTCGATGCCCCTGAACAACGTTATTGCCCCGCCGCCGTGTATGAAATTGTCGCTGTCAATGGCCAAACCCACCTGCAAATCAATGCAGCCAATTGTTTGCATTGTAAGGCCTGTGATATTAAAGATCCCCTTCAAAACATAGTCTGGACGGTCCCTGAAGGAGGTGACGGCCCTAATTATGTGGCTATGTAACTACCCTACCTCTCAGGAACTACAGGAAGTGAGATGCTTTGATTTCTCAGAAGTAATCTAAGTTATTAAAAATATATATAATTTCCAATCTGGCTAAAAATTGACCTATAATTATGCATAAGGGGAATAATTATGAAAAAATTAAAAGAGAAGCTCCGAAATTTATATTCTGTTCATGATCAATACGATAAATCGATAGCTCTTATTTTAGCTAAAAGCACACAAGAAGCTAAGAAAATTTGGTATGATACCGATAATCATGAGTTAATATTTATCACTAAGAATCAAGTACAAAAGGTTCATTTTAAAGAAATTAAAAAAGCTTTTGTGCCCAGCAAGCTGAGTGAGTTATTATCAGAAAAACGTATTACCCCAAGAAAGTCCTTGTTATGTACAAAACTTGCCCGCTATTATATTTTATAAGAAATTCTTAATAAAACTCTATTAGAATTATATATTCTGAACCAACTTAATAATTTAACTATGGGAAAATATTAATGAAATCTTTAACAGACGCAAGGGATTTGATAGCAGATCTAGAAAAAAAGCACCAACCACAGCAGGAATTGGCACGAAGATGGCCCTCCCTCTCTTTGGATGAACGTAATATTTTCTTAACCGCTGTGGAAGAACGCAAAACTATCAAGACCCTCACTACTCGATGGACGCCTCACCTAAAAACCTATATTCAGAATACCACAGAGGCATTTTTCGCAGTGCGAATCTTGGGCTATGGGGCAAGAGAGGTCAATATTAAGCGTGCCTCAGAACTTTATAAATATTTAATTTGGTTTGCCAGCTTTCATTCTTTGCATGAAGCTTATGATAAGGTACTGTGGTCTGCCCCAGAAAAAATCACTAATGGTAAATATAGTAAAATTTACCTTCCGCTTTTTAATGATTTCTTGGCTGCGGAGAAAAAGCCAGAAAGGATTGAAAATTATATTTCTGGAACACTATCATTTTTCCCTAAGGTTATATCTACCATAGTGCTTGATTATGTAAATATTACCCCATTCACTGTTCATGATCAGGATACAGATCAAGTGCCAAGACTTAAGTAATTTAACCCATACAGTTAAGCTGCCTAACCGCCATCATCATCAGATTGGCAATATGAATGTTTAAATCAGTCAATCCTAACTCTTGCAGAATCAACTGAGGGTTTAATAGCGCTATCTCCTGGTGAGATTTTCCTTCTAACCATCCGCAAATAAACTCAGCAGCGGCAATCAAAGTCACTGAACTTGCGGCTTGAAATTTAGCAATTTTTACTCGGTTTTGGTGAAAATGCACATATAAATCGATCACTTCTTCATTTTGTGGATGACCCACGCGCACATATTGCACGTATGGGTTGGTCGTATCCAATTGCCCCGCATGCTGACGATGATGAAAATAATGGAGTAAGGGAGCTGGATATTTCATAAATTCCATATCGGCGACAATTCACGTAGATTATAGACTTTTTCTTTTACTTCACTGAGCGCAAAATCTATATCAGCCAGAGTGGTAAACCGTCCAAGACTAAAGCGCAATGCCGATTGTGCACGTTGCCGGTCAAACCCCATGGCAGTTAATACGTGAGAGGGAGTAGTATGCGCGGAATGGCAAGCTGAGCCTGAAGATAAAGCCAAATAGTTGAGACTTAATAATAAAGTTTCAGCATTGACGCCTCCAATACTGACATTAACACAATGCGGGATTCGTTGAACTAAATCACCATTGAGTTCAACTCCCTTCAATGAGAGCAAACCATTTAACAATTGTTTTCCTAAATTTTCAGCATGAAAGTAATCGAGTTGCTGATGTTGTTTGGCCAAGGAAAAAGCTTCCCCCATCCCGACAATTTGATGAGTTGCCAAGGTACCTGATCGCAAACCATGCTCTTGTTCGCCTCCATGGATCTGTGGCTCCAATCTAATGCGTGGGTTTCGCCGAACGAATAACGCGCCAATCCCTTTAGGCCCATATACTTTATGAGCGGAAAAAGATAACAAATCAACAGGTATAGATTGCACGTCAATCACAATTCGACCTGCTGCTTGAGCGGCATCGACATGCAAAATAATCCCATTTCGCCGAGTTATTTCCGCAATGCGAGCAATATTTTGTATGACACCGGTTTCGCTGTTAACCCACATAATGGAAGCTAAAATAGTATCGGGACGAATGGCGCTGGTAAATTGATTTAAATCTAATAACCCATTGGCCAAAGGTTTTAAATAAGTAATTGAAAACCCTTGTTTCTCTAAATAATGACAGGTGTTAAGCACAGCTTTATGTTCGTTGAGCATGGTGATGATATGTTTGCCTTTACGTTGGTAAAAGTTCGCGGCACCTTTTAAAGCTAAATTAACGGCTTCAGTTGCGCCCGATGTCCAAACAATTTCTCGTGAGTCAGCTTGAATTAACTCAGCGACCTGTTGTCGAGCGGCCTCAATTAATTCTGCGGCTTGCCATCCAAATGGATGGCTTTGGGAGGCAGGGTTGCCAAAACAAAATGGCGAATTGAGACATTGAACCATTTTGTCAAGAACCCGAGGGTCAATTGGAGTACTAGCCATATAATCTAAATAGCGCATTCTAATATTTCACTTTGTGGATAGGAACGTTTGCATGTATACCTCTGGCATTTATTTTATTCTAACACTTTATTCATTGCCTTCAAAATTCCGCGTAAAATATTTATTTCGGTTGAATCGAGTTGCGCTCGATTGAATAATCGCTGTAAACGTCGCATTAATTTTTTAGGATGGGAGGGGTCTAGGCAACCTAGTTTTATCAAGGTAGATTGCAAATGCTGGTAAAAACCTATGATTTGTTCGTTGGGTGCTAACTGCCTGATCTCAACCATGGCTTGCGGTCGTGCTGACAACCAGGCCATGCGTAATTCATAAGCGAAAACTTGTACTGCAGCTGCTAAATTTAACGAACTAAATTGTTCTTGGGCGGGGATATGCACGTGTTGATGGCAATAAGCCAATTCTTCATTGGTTAATCCTGAAGATTCACGACCAAATACGATCGCTACTTCTTGTTGAATTTGTTCTGAAATGACTTGTAAAGCGCATTGGCGTGCATCACATTCAGGCCATTCTAAGCGGCGAGCACGCGCGCTGCTGGCGTAAATAAACTCACAACCCGCTAAAGCACTCGGTAGATCTTGGGTGACTACAGCTTGTGCTAAAATATCATCGGCGCCAGCAGCACGGATAGTGGCTTTAAAATCAGGAAATTTTACGGGCGCTACTAAATATAAACGAGACAATCCCATATTTTTCATCGCCCGAGCTGCCGCACCAATATTACCAGGATGACTGGGATTAACCAAAACTATACGGATTTTTTCAAACATAGTAGAACCTTTAATCAATTTTTGGGATAAATACATTTCCAAGGGAACCGCCGTCTCTATAATATCATTAATAAAAATGATACTATCCACGATTCCTAAACATGGATAACTTTTTATGCACCCGATGTTAACTATTGCTGTTCAGGCCGCTCGCCAAGCCAGCAAAACTTTGTTGCGATACATAGACCGACTAGATAGTCTAGAAGTGAATATTAAAGCACGCAATGACTTAGTGAGTGAAGTTGATCGTCAATCCGAGCAGGAAATTATTCAAGTTATTCGTCGTGCCTATCCAAATCACGCTATTTTAGGTGAAGAAACCGGTTTTACCGAGTCAAAGGATGGCAGCAATTTTTGTTGGGTTATAGATCCTCTAGATGGTACAACTAATTATCTTCATGGCATCCCCCACTTTGCGATTTCCATTGCGGTAAAAAGTTCGGAAAATATTGAGGTGGGTGTCATTTACGATCCAATTCGCAATGAGTTATTTTCAGCTGCCAGGGGCAAAGGTTCACATTTAAATGATCGACGTATGCGCATTAGCCCCAATAAAAAATTAGAAAACACGATTATTGGTACCGGCTTTCCCCCTAGTTCTCACACCGATAACGAAGCCAAACCTTATTTAAAACTATTCGAAACAATATTTCCCAAAGTAGGCGGCATTCGCCGTGCGGGCGCGGCAGCGTTAGATCTTGCCTATGTAGCCGCAGGCCGTTTTGATGGCTTTTGGGAGGCTTCATTGAAAGAATGGGATATGGCGGCCGGTGTTTTATTGGTACAAGAAGCTGGCGGCATGATGGGTGATTTTCGTGGTGAAAAAAATTATTTGCATAATGGCAATATCATTGCCGGTAACCCGAAAGTGTATAAAGAACTGTTAGAATTAATTAATACCGTTTAGGGTCTATCGACAATTCTTTCTATTTTTTCTCAGTTTTTTGTGCCACACCTTTTTAGAAATCCACACCCTAGCCTCTCGGAGGGAGAAGTAGCTACCATAAATACTACTGACTCATAATTTTGACTGGATCATCGATTCGGATTGGGGAATGATCGATTTCCTATGATTTTGTTGGCTAGAACCAAAAAAACTAACTTTATCGAATTGCCTATAAAGTGTAGGAGGGGTTTGGACATCAGCACAAGGCGCAGAGGGAATGCTGACATCATCAGAATCCAAATAATCAGGTGGAGGCGCGGAAGGGACGCTGGAATAATCAGAATTCAAATAATCAGGTGGAAGCTCAGAAGCGACGCTGGAATGATCAGAATCCAAATAATCAGGTGGGGGCGCAGAAGCGACGCTAGAATGATCAGAATTCGAATAATAAGGTGGTGGCGTAGGGACGAAGTTAAAATCATCAGCGCTCAAGTAATCAGGTGATGGTGTGGAAGCGATGCTGAAACTATCAGGGCTTAAATAATAAGGTGGGGGTGCAGAGGAAGTACTGTCGGTAGAGAAGCTGGAAAAATATTCAGGCATAAGATTAGAAGCTTGTTCAGTAGCACCCAGCTCAGAAAACGTAAAATCATTTAAAGGCTGACTGGGGGGCGAAAACGACTCAAGCCGTTCACGCGCAAGTGCATGGAAATCAGCAACAGTTTTCTTCATAGGCAATGCCGGAATGGTAAAAGCCGTAAAACGAAAATCATTGAGATCTTGATCATCAATGGTATATTGAGTTTTTTTAGAGAGATCACTCTTACTTTCAACTTTTTGATATTCAGCTTTGTTAATTTTTATATAAGTACCCTGGGTTGGGTTTTCGACCGGTAAATTTTTATTTGAATTAAAAAGGTCGGTGGCGTTCCAAAGGTAATATTCTCCGTATTGTGTGGTAAGAAAATAACAAGTTTCTCCTATATAAATATAACCAAATATAAGCGCCCAATGGGTTTTGTTTCCCGACTCATTACCAGGGTGCCCATTATCATTGACATCAGCAGGAGCAATAATTGTTTGATTAGATTCTAATGCATGGCACATTTGATCAATATATTCTTTTTCCGTTTCAGGTAACCTTAACTCCTCTACTCCGGTAAAATTAATACTTTTAGCCAAGGTAGAAAAATGTTGAATTTTATAAATAGGACCAAAGTTAGTGATCCCCTCTTTTTTGGCAGTCTTACGGAGTGATGAAAGATGTTTATTTCTAAAGTCTCCGGAAGCTAACATATCAAGTTTGCGAGGATGAGGAAGCGAGCCAGGGTCTGCCAATCCACTATACTTAAAGCCAGTATATGCTGAATAAATGCCACAATTAGGACCGGTTTGGTCTAATAAATCTGGCCAAACGGTGGGTACATAATGTTTTTTATGATTAAAATTTTTATCAGAAATAATATCGATAAATTTTTTCGACCATATACCGTCTTTGATAAGAAAATCCAAACAATTACCAGCTTCAGCTTTTTTATCTTCTTTACTCATGTTTTTATCTTTTTATTGATTTTTATGATTTAATTATTTTTATATTTAATAATAAGTATTTTAATATGTTTAAATTAAGGCATGATGAAATTGTTTATCAATGCTAATGAGTTTTAAAAAAAGAGGCGATTTTTCAGGGGTATAGGGAAGCGAAGAATGCTTTTGGAGCAGGTAATCTTTCACGGATAAGGAAGCACACCCTTCTTTCCCCCCTCCCATTGGGAGAGAGCTAGGGTGAGATACTTAAGGGGTTTTTTTCTCAGTTTTTGTCCCACATCTTTTTAGAGGTGGAAAAGGGAATTTAATATTAACTAAGGAAGTTCGTCTTCGGTGCGTTTAGGAGCGGCCACTAAATGCCTTCGATCTAAACCTAACGCGACAGCTAAAGAGCCGGCGACATAGATGGATGAATAAGTACCGATAACAATACCAATGGTCATGGCTAATGCAAATCCATGAATCATAGGCCCGCCAAAAAACAATAATGCCAGGACTACCAATAAAGTTAAACCCGAAGTCATGATCGTGCGAGATAACGTTTGATTAATCGATAAATCCATAATTTCTAAAGAAGTACCTTTGCGTACTTTACGAAAATTTTCTCTGACCCGATCATAAACGACTATCGTATCATTCAGAGAATATCCGATGACAGTCAGCAAGGCCGTCAAGACAATCATATCGAATTCTAAATGGAAAAAAGAAAAAATACCTAAAATCAACACAGGGTCATGAATTAAAGCCACCGCTGCTGCCACTGCAAATCGAAATTCAAAGCGTATGGTAATATAAGCCATAGTACTGATTAAAGCGACGATCACTGCCAATACCCCATTGGTTAACAATGTCTTACTGACTTGGGGACCGATATATTCTGAAGCGCCAATTTTTGCGGTTGGCAAGGCCACGCTTAATTTCTGCTGCAATTGTTCTTGCGAGACTCCTTTTTGCGGAGCTATGCGAATGGTCAATTCCTTTGGCCCAAAATTTTGAACTACAACCTGTTTAAAACCGGCATTCGCCAACTCATTTCTGACCTGCTCTATATTCGTAGTCTCGGGGAAAATAACGGAGATTTGAGTTCCGCCGGTAAAATCCAAACCCAAAGTGAGTCCTTGAGTCATTAGCGCAAGCACTGAACCTAGAAAAATAATTGCAGAAAATATCGCAGCCCATCGCCGTTGCCGCATGAATCGAACTTTGGTGTTGACTTTAAAAAATTCCATATTATTTTTCTGCCGCTAAGGGTTTTATGCCAATAGATAAATGCTTAACACTACGCTTCCCATAAGTCAAATTCACCAACGCGCGCGTGAAAAACTGTGCGGTTACCATGGAACATAGGAGGCCTATACTGAGTGTGATCGCAAAACTTTGTACCGATCCTGTGCCCAAAGCAAATAAAATAACCGCCACTATTAAAGTGGTGACATTTGAATCGACTATTGTAGCAAAAGCGCGGCTATATCCATTATAAATACTGGCTTGTGGAGACATTCCGTTACGTAACTCCTCACGGATACGTTCATTAATCAATACATTGGCATCAACGGCCATCCCCACAGTTAAAACCATACCGGCAATTCCTGGTAAAGTTAAAGTTGCACCTAACAATGACATAATAGCGACAATAAAAATGGTATTTAAAATTAAAGCTAAATCCGCAAACAATCCAAATAAACGATAATAACAGGCCATAAAGATAACCACCAAAGCCATGGAAATGACCATAGAGCGAATGCCTTTAGAAATATTTTCTTTACCTAAACTTGGTCCGATCAGACGTTCTTCGATAAAGCTTAAAGTTGCGGTATATGCTCCAGAACGAAGCTGCAGCGCTAAATCTTGGGCTTCGCGTGAGGAAGGCAAGCCGGTAATTTGAAATTGAGAACCCAATGCATTATTGATATTAGCGATATTAATCACATTAGACACTTGTTTATGCTGTAAAACCAATTTGCCATCCACCATTTTTTTCTCAGTTTGGGTTTCAACATAAACCGTAGCCATGGGTTTGTTAATATTAGCCCGAGTAATACGATTAAATAAAGTCACTTCACTTCCGCCAGCACGTATCGCCACAGCAGGTCGACCTTCTTCATCGGTGGTTGCAGTGGCATGTAAAATTGAACTGCCATGCAGAACAATTTGATTTTTTATCAACACCGGCTCACCTTTTGGTGCAGATAAGAGAATGGAACCTAATGGAATTATTCCGGTATTTTTTGCTATCGCCGCATCATGTTCAAGATCCACCAATTGAAAGCGAATGGTCGCCACCTTGCCAATAATGGATTTTGCTCGAGCGGTATCTTGAATTCCTGGTAAATCAACACTGATTTGATTTTTACCTTGTTGTTGAATGACCGGTTCAGCGACTCCCAATTCATTGACTCGATTATTTAAAATAGCGATATTCTGCTCCACCGCATAGGCTGATATACGGTTCTGTGCAGCTTTAGCAAGTGCGCCGCTTAAAGCATAGCCTTGAGATTCTACTGAAAATTGATAATCAGGATAATCTTTTTTTAAAATTGGCAAAGCGGCGTCACGGCTGGCGACATCACGGAATTGGATGACAATCTCCGCTTTAGAATTTTGATTCATTCCTGCATATCGAATCTGTTGTTCACGCAGGCTATTGCCAATATTATGCATATCGCTATTGAGTTGCTCTTTAAACATCGACTCAACATCAACTTCTATTAAAAAATGTATACCGCCGCGTAAGTCCAAACCAAGTTTCATTGGTTTAGCGCCTAGCTTTAATAACCAGGAAGGTGTTTTATCGGCCAAATTTAATGCCACGGTATAATTCTCGCCGAGGGTCGCCTGGATAATATCTTGCGCATGCAATTGGGATTCAGGACTGTTAAACCGAATTAAAAAGCTAAAAGGTTCTTGAGTGATAGATTGATAGGGAATTTGCTGAGTTTTTAACGTATTGGTTATTTGCTCTGCCAATTGCGGACTTAACTTTGCCGCACCTTTAGGTTGAACTTGCACTGCATAATCTTCGCCATACAAATTTGGCAAAGCATACAACACCCCCAAAAGTATTAATACCGCAAGTAAAACATAGCGCCATAATGGATAACGATTCATTCCGATTATTCACTCTTCAAAAAAATATTTTTCGTAGAAAACCCCTACGCCATGGGGGATCGCAAGGGGGAGCTGCGCGAAGCGCTCCCCCTTCATTGCGAGCATTGGCTTCGCCAAGCGGAGCATAAGAACAGGAGCAATTCTCGCTGTACTCAGCGAGAATATTGCGCTCATTGTTCCATTGAGCTCATCGTGCCTTTAGGCAACACCGTAGCAACTGAATTCTTTTGGACTGTAATTTCCACACCTTTAGCAATTTCCATAACCATATAATTGTCTTTAAGTTTGGTAATACGTCCAATAATTCCACCAGCAGTCATGACTTCATCACCGACAGCAATACTACTTAATAATCTTTTTTGTTCCTTGGCGCGTTTTGTTTGTGGACGTACTAATAAAAAATAAAAAACCACGATAAAAATAATAAGCATCGGCAACATATGCAAGAGATTACCGCCTTGACTTTGCCCAGCACCTGAAGTGGATGCAGTCTGAGCCGTTTCTGCTAATGCATTGCTGATACCGGTAAAATCAAATAATGACATATTGTGTTCCTTTTTGTTTTTGACGATAAAGTGCTACAAAAGCGCTTAATGTACCGCTTTCTATGCTAAGACGCAAACCCCGCATCAGTTGTTGGTAATAATGTAAGTTGTGAATTGAATTTAACCGTGCACTGAGTATTTCCCGAGTACGATACAAATGATGCAAATAAGCACGGCTGTAATGTTGACAAGTCTCGCATTCACATTCTGGGTCTAAAGGCCTTAAATCGTGGCGATAGCAACTATTACGGATTCTAATCACGCCTTGACTGGTAAAAAGATGTCCGTTTCGAGCATTGCGAGTAGGCATCACACAATCAAACATATCTACCCCACGGCAAACAGCAGCAATAATATCATCGGGAGTTCCTACCCCCATTAAATATCGGGGCTTGTGACTTGGCATGTGTGGTAGCAGCTGATCGATAACTTGAATCATTAATTCTTTAGGCTCACCGACCGATAAACCGCCGATGGCGTAGCCATCAAAATCCAGCGCTTGTAATCCTTGCAATGATTCGTAGCGCAAATGTGGATACATGCCTCCTTGAACAATACCGAATAAGGCATTAACAGATCCTTCATGGGCTATTTTGCAACGTTTGGCCCAGCGTAGACTGAGCTCCATAGATTCTCTCGCCGGCTCCTCACTGGCCGGGTAAGCGGTGCATTCATCTAAAATCATGACGATATCTGCACCTAAAACATGCTGCATGTGAATAGAGCTTTCTGGAGTTAAATGAATCATACTGCCATCAACCGGCGAACGAAAGGTGACGCCAGCCTCAGAGAGTTTTCGCAATTCCGTTAGGCTAAACACTTGAAAACCACCGGAATCCGTTAAAATCGGTCCCTGCCAATGCATGAAATCGTGTAAATCGCCATGTGCGCGAATCACGTCGGCGCCAGGTCGCAACATTAAATGAAAAGTATTACCTAAGATTATTTGGGCGCCAGTGGATTTAACCTCGGTAGTCGTCAGCGCCTTAACTGTGGCTAGCGTCCCTACCGGCATAAATGCAGGGGTATCAATGACTCCACGAGCGCAAGTTAACCGGCCACGCCGAGCGAAATGATCAGTTTTTAGTAATTCAAATTGCATAGCGGGTTCTAACATAGAAAATTAAAAAATGTCAATGACCTTAGGTTATTCAATCGGGGGATAAAACGATTAAAGGTGGCTATTTATCCTGGATACCGGCCTTCGCCGGTATGGCAATGCTGTGTCACCGGCGAAGGCCGGTATCCAGGATAAATTGTAGGCGTTTGTAAATTGAGGGGACATTTCTATTTTGGTTTGACAAATTCCTACTTTTGGTATTGACTTTTTCCTACGTGTAATGTTAACTTATTCCCACTAACAAACTGGCGAAGCCCATCAACCATAAAAAATAACTGAGGAGATTATATGAAACTTTTTTTAAATTTAATTATACCCACAAAGACAAACTCCTCTTTAGTTATGTTGGAAGATAAAACACCCAAAGAAGAGAAAACTATCCCCTTATCGAAATTTGGAGTCGATACAGTTTCAGAATCATTAACGAACCGAATTAACAGGTTAGATTTCTCCTCTGAATATTTCACCGACCATGTTCATTCATTAATGGATTCCTTCGTACAATTACCATTACAAATTTTTTATCATGCCTTTTGGTTGAATAAAAGCTTAGATGAAACTATTTTTATTGAATCATCTAAGGCTAAAAAAGAGACTTATGACCCAGATGAATTATTAGGACGATTACATACACTGAGAGAAATATTTAAACTAAGTTTATTACTGAAACTTGACAATTATAAAAAGAATAAATCAGTATGTCCAACAAAAATAATAGTAATAAAAGCTATTATTAATAGTTCCAATCAAGAAAATAGTCATATTATTCAAATGGTTAATGCATACGACACAATTGATAATGATACTATCATTCCGCCGGCTGTAAAAGAAAACAAATGTGAACAGGAAGATTCAGATTCAGATGTAGATTTAGAAACTGAAACTTCACCATCATCCCCTTCCTGCAATAGCGAAGATGAAGATATCAGAGCATTAGTTCGGAGAGGTAATCAAATTTGGCTTACGAGCAATTCGCCTTCTTTTGCAAGTAGCCCATTCATTTTATTACGCCAATCATCCGGTCCTACCTCTCTTGTTACCAATGAGGCAAGTGCCATAGTCAGTAAAGCTAATGAATTATGGGTTCATTCATTATAGTCCCCTAATCCACCCTCTCCCGGATGGGAGAGGGAGTTATGTTTATGTTAAAATAAACCATGGATAATCCCAAAAAAATTGTGGTCGGTTTATCGGGTGGCGTTGACTCTGCCGTTTCAGCCTATTTATTACAACAGCAAGGCCATGATGTTATTGGGATCTACATGCAAAATTGGGAAACCGATCATGACGACCCTTTCTGTCATGGCCAACAAGACTTAAGTGACGCTCGCGCAGTTTGCGATTCATTGGGTATTTCATTTAATGTTGTTAACTTTGCCCGACAATATTGGGACCAAGTATTCCAACATTGTTTAGACGAATTTGCTGCAGGCCGCACACCTAATCCCGATATCTGGTGTAATAAAGAAATTAAATTCAAAGTTTTTTTAGAACACGCTTTGCAGCTTGGTGCAGATTACTTAGCGACCGGCCATTATGCGCAAATTAAATCAGGTCATGGATATCAATTACATAAAGGCGCAGATGCTAACAAAGATCAAAGTTATTTTCTTTATACCTTAGGCCAGCATGAACTAAGCCGGAGTTTGTTTCCTGTTGGTCATATAGAAAAACCCCACGTGCGTGAATTAGCTAAGATGGCTCATTTACTCAATCATGATAAGAAAGACAGTACCGGAATATGTTTTATTGGTGAACGTCGATTCAAAAAATTTTTAAGTGAATTTTTATTAGCGAAGCCTGGGTTGATACAAACATCTGCAGGTAAAACTGTTGGTCAACACGACGGGGTCATGTTTTATACTTTAGGGCAACGACAAGGATTAAATGTCGGTGGACAAAAAGGCGCACTGGAAAAAGCTTGGTATGTATTAGACAAGGATGTCAACAATAATATCCTGATCGTCGGACAGGGTCATGACCATCCTCAGCTGTATGCTTCACAATTAATTTGTTCTAAATTGCATTGGGTATCTGGAGATGAACCAAATACCCCATTGAATTGCTCTGCGAAAATCCGTTATCGACAGCAAGATATGCCCTGTCAAATCAAAGCCATTGATCAAGATAGCTACCAGGTAGATTTTGCAGAACCACAATGGGCCATCACCCCCTGTCAGTCCATTGTATTTTATCACAATGATATTTGCCTAGGCGGAGCCATTATCCATAATAGATCCGACTAACCTCTGCATGGAAGTTCTGACCTTGAACCAGCCCCGTCAATATTGTCCGTCGCCAGGAATCGCGGGACAATCGCAAATCCCTGGCGGGGGGAAATATTGACGGGGCTGGTTCAAGGTAAGAACTTCTGTGTATCCTGGGTAGGGGAATATTGATCTGTTTATGATATTATGTTGCGTTTCTCGAGCAACCCTAGGTAAAAAGATGGAAACTTATAGTCCCTTACAGCCACCCGGTTTACAAAAAAACGATCAACGCGTGCATTGGGGCAATCTTAGAGGCAGTAGCGCGAGTCTAGCGATTAGTTCCATGGCGTTGCAAGCTGAACAACAATTAATTTTGGTGATAACTCCCGATGTTCATGCGGCCAGACGCTTAGAGCATGAGTTTCGTTTCTTTACCAAAGGTCAAGATATCCACTGCCATTTATTACCTGACTGGGAAACGCTGCCTTATGATCATTTCTCTCCGCATCCAGACTTAGTATCAGAAAGATTATTAGTTTTGCATCAATTATTAAATCTTCAACGCGGTATTATTGCAGTGGCATTGCCCACCGCAATGCATCGATTTTTACCCAGAGATTATTTACTTGGTCACTCCATGGCATTAACCATTGGCGATGCGCTTGATTTTTTTAAATTGCGCCAACAATTAGATCAAGCGGGTTATAGAGCTGTCAATCAAGTATTTGAGCATGGTGAATTTGCAATTCGTGGCGCGATTATGGATATTTTCCCAATGGGCAATCCATACCCCTACCGTATCGAATTATTTGATGAAAAAATTGAGACAATACGCCGTTTTGACCCTGAAACTCAATGCTCAGTTGAGAAAATTGAAAAAATACGTTTATTTCCAGCACGCGAATATCCTTTGACAGAAGAGGGCATCAATCATTTTCGTCAAAATTGGCGGGCGCTTTTTCCTGGAAATCCAAAAGAATCTCCTATTTACAATGATATCAGTGAAGGGATTGCGGCGACCGGTGCGGAATATTATTTACCCTTGTTTTACCCGCAATTAAATACCCTATTTGATTATGTGCCTGGGCAAACTAAAATTATTTGTACTGAACCTTTACCCGCCCTTGCAGAAAAATTTTGGCAGGAGGTGAATCATCGTTACGAGCAACTACGATATGATATTAAGCGCCCACTATGTGCTGTCAACACCATCTTTCTTGCTCCCAATGAATTCTTTGCTGGCATGAAATCTTTTCCACAAATTCAATTACATTATGAATCACTCCCGGAAAAACAAGGGCATTATTCTTTCGCCACTTTAGAACCGCCCTCATTATTTGTTGATCACAAAGCTAAACAGCCACTCAATTCGCTGCAAGCATTTGTTAATAATCACCCTACCCAACGAACCCTATTCTGTGCAGAAACCACCGGCCGCCGTGAAATATTATTGGAACTTTTTACTGGCATTCATTTGCAGCCTAGCAACTTTTCTAGTTGGCAAGAATTTTTAAGTGGTAAAGCTCAACAAGGTATTTGTGTTGCTCCACTGGATAAAGGTCTTTGGCTACAACAACCTGAACTTGCTTTAATTTGTGAGTCGCAATTATTTGGTGAACAAGTATTGCAACGGCGTTTACGTAAACAAGCAAATATTGATACGACCCTTATGATCCGCAATTTGACTGAATTACAAATTGGTGCACCGGTGGTTCATATTGAACACGGGGTCGGACGTTATTTAGGATTAGAGCAAATCAGCGTGGGTGCACAAGAAGGTGAATATTTAAAACTCGAATATGCCGGTCATGACAAAATTTATGTGCCAGTCACTTCTTTACATTTAATTAGTCGCTACACGGGTGCTGATTCAGAACATGCGCCACTGCAAAAACTAGGCACTAAACAATGGCAAACCATTAAACGTAAAACTGCAGAGCAAGTCCGTGATGTGGCTGCCGAATTGCTAGAAATCTATAGCCGTCGCCAAGCTTCTCCTGGACACGCTTTTAAAAAACCTGATCATAATTTTTTGCAATTCCGCCGAGCCTTCCCTTTTGAAGAAACTCCTGATCAAACCCGCGCTATCGATGAAGTCATTGGCGATATGATTTCAAAGCAAAGTATGGATCGATTAATTTGTGGCGATGTCGGTTTTGGTAAAACCGAGGTGGCGATGCAAGCGGCATTCCTAGCTGTCCAAGACGGTAAACAGGTTGTTATCTTGGTCCCTACCACTTTATTAGCGGAACAACATTTGCATAGCTTTCAAGATCGTTTTGCCGATTGGCCCGTACAAATTGCTGCATTTTCAAGAATGCAAAATCCAAAAGATCAAAAAAATGCGATGCAAAGATTAGCGGCAGGAAAAGTCGATATTGCCATTGGCACACATAAATTATTATCACCTAAAATTGCTTTCAAAGATTTAGGGCTATTGGTGATTGATGAGGAGCATCGATTTGGGGTACGTCAAAAAGAAAGAATTAAAGCTTTACGTGCGCATATTGATATTCTTACCTTGACAGCCACTCCAATCCCTCGCACTTTAAACATGGCCTTGGCCGGCACTCGAGATTTATCCATTATTGCCACCCCTCCCGCACGACGTTTGTCAATCAAAACTTTTATTTATGAATATGAAGCGAATATTATTCGCGAAGCGGTTATGCGCGAAGCAATGCGTGGCGGACAGTTATATTTTCTTCATAATGAAGTGGAAACAATTGCCGCCGCTGCAGAAAAACTGCAAAAAATTGTCCCTGAAGCGCGAATTGGTATTGCTCATGGTCAAATGCCTGAACGTCAATTAGAAAAAATCATGAGTGATTTTTATCACCAGCGATTTAATGTTTTAGTTTCTACCACGATTATCGAATCGGGTATTGACGTCCCTTCCGCGAATACTATTTTGATTAATCGTGCCGATCGGTTTGGTTTGGCACAACTGCATCAATTAAGAGGCCGTGTGGGTCGTTCTCACCATCAAGCTTATGCTTACTTATTAATTGCGCCAGGACAAAAACTTAATGCAGATGCTGAAAAACGTTTACAAGCCATTTGTCAATTGGAAGAATTAGGCGCCGGGTTTCAACTAGCCACTCACGATTTAGAAATTCGTGGTGCGGGTGAGTTGCTGGGCGAACAACAAAGCGGTCAAATTCATGCAGTGGGGTTTTCTTTATATATGGAATTGCTCGAAGAGGCCGTGAAATCTTTGAAAGCAGGTGAAGAACCTTCGCTGGAACTGACGAGACATCAGGGACCCGATGTGAATTTACAAATCAGTGCATTTATTCCCGAGCAATATGTACCTGATGTCAGTGCCCGATTGACTCTATATAAACGTTTGGCCAGTTGTGGGAATGAGCAGGAAATTCAAGAATTAAAAGCAGAAATGATTGACCGCTTTGGTTTATTACCAAAAGTAACTCAGCAATTATTTGCGGTCACTCAATTGAAATTATTAACCTCAGGGCTTGGTATTAACAAAATTGAAGTCATTGGGTCTTATGGGTATCTGCATTTCAATGAAAAGCCCTCTGTTGATCCACAAAAAATAATTCGTTTAATCCAGACTCAACCTAAAAATTATCAACTACAAGGGGCAAATGTGTTGCGTTTTCGTCTGTCCAGCGAAGACATTATGCAGCGTATCGCACTAGTTACCCAAGTGATTGAGAAAATATTATAAAAAAAACCCAGGGCATGTCATCCCCGCGCAGGCGGGGATCCATGCCCTGGGTTTTTAGCTTAAGTTAACGGGATTTCATTTTTATTTGATATAAACCTATGGCCGCCGCCACTGACACATTTAAGCTGCTAACTGTACCAAACATTGGGATGTGCACTAGATAATCGCAACTTTCGCGGGTTAGTCGGCGCAACCCCTCGCCTTCGGCACCAGCTACTAACGCGACTCGCTGGCCGGCGTCTAGCTCGATGATGCTCGAGGAACCCTCAGCGTCTAAGCCTACTACCCAAACACCAAATTCTTTAATCTCGCGGATGGTGCGCGCTAAATTAGTCACTTGAATAAATGGGGTAAAGGCAGTCGCTCCACACGCGGTCTTATGGACTATTTCGGTTAAGCCAACCGCTCGATCTTTGGGGGTAATAACGGCATCTGCACCCATGGCATTGGCGCTGCGAATGCAAGCCCCTAAATTATGGGGGTCTTGTACACCATCTAATAACAATAACAAAACTGGCTTGGATTCGTCAGTTAATAGGTTAGCCAACATCGATTCCGGCAAGCTGCCAATATGTGAGCATTGTATGGCCATGCCCTGATGGTGGGTTGTACCCAATAATTGATCTAATTCGCCCCTCGACACCCAAGTAATAGCAATTTTAGCAGTTTGAGCGAGTTGCTGAAGGTCAGCTACTCGTTCATCGTCGCGTCCCTGAGCAAAATAAAGCCGCTGTACGATTTTGGGTTGATAGCGCAATATCTCTCTAAGTGATTGAAATCCATATATAAATTCTGTTTTTGCCATAAAAACCCCTTTTGTTTGTAGGAAAAGTTACCTATATATAGTAAGAAATACTTGACATTTGAACAAATTTAGTACATAATGGTCTTTCTATACGTAATGTACTAATTAATAAATTAAACATACATTAGTGTATGAGGCCTTTAAGAAAGAAGGTTAGGACAAAACAGGCACGTGTATCTCCAGGGTGTGGAGGACAGTTAACACACTCAACAACCTAGAGGTATAAATGAAACGACATATAGTTAGATCAATCGCCCTTTGTAGTCTTCTTGCCTTGCCGTTTTGCTTTGCCCAAGCTGCAACACCCAATTATGGCCAACTCGCCAATAGCTTAGCTCATGATACCAATTTGAGTCCTAAAGCGATAGAAATGGCGTTTGCAGGTTATAAATGGGCCTTAAAAACTCAAAATGTACGTAATAAAGAAATTATAACTATCGTAGACTTTACGGTACCTTCAAACAAAGAACGTTTGTATGTTGTTAACTTGAATACTGGCAAAATCATGCTCGCACTAGCGGTTAGCCACGGTAAGAATTCATCTGGCTTTGATCCGAAGTGGGCAACTAAATTCTCGAACAGCAATAGCTCTTTACAATCCAGTGTGGGTACATTCTTAACTCGAGACACCTACTTTGGGAAACATGGTTACTCATTAAAAGTGAATGGTTTAGAAGCAAGCAATAGTAATGCCTTAAAACGCAATGTAGTGGTCCATTCTGCTAATTACGTATCCCCAGAATATATTAAGAAAAATGGGCGTGCAGGTGCCAGTTGGGGATGCTTTGCTGTGTCGCCAGATCAAAACAAAAAATTGATTAAATTTATCGAAAACGGCAGTATTCTCTATGCTTATGGGCAATCGACACAAAACATAGCCTCGACCAAAGTTGTAAAAGATAAATCAGCATAACAGTGTATGTCATACCGCGGCTTGACCGCTGGCCTGTCCTCGGAGAGGATATCCATACTGAATCTGCCATTGCATGGATCCCGCGATCAAGTCGCGGGATGACAAAACTAATGCTTTGACATACCTATTAAATCATATGAAAATAGCATCTATGATTATTAACCAAGATAGCAGTGATGCTCAATATCAAATTAAATCTTACCGCCCGAATCAAATTACTGTGAATGATGTTTCTTATGACCGTAGTTTGATTATCACCGCTAATAATCTTATTACCGATTGGCAGCCTCAATCCTTAACTGATGTAAGACCAGAGCATTGGTTACCTGTCATTCAATTAAACCCAGAAATCATTTTATTTGGCACAGGTCAACGCTTTCAAATGCCCCACCCTAGTCTTTTAGCAAATTTATATCAACATAAGTTAAAGGTTGAAAGTATGGATACAGGCGCAGCTTGCCGAACTTATATGGCTTTAGTTGCCGAAGGAAGACGAGTTTTAGCCGCTTTACTAATAAAATAGCAGGATACTAAAACTAGGATGATGATATGGCAAAACTGACTATTGTGGTTGGACAAATTAATCTGACAGTTGGCGATATGATGGGTAATGCCGAACGCATTATCATCAATACTCAGAAAGCCATCGAGCAATTTCAAGCCGATTTGGTTGTGTTTCCAGAATTGAGTCTTAGCGGCTATCCTGCAGAAGATCTATTATTCCGTCATGATTTTTTACAACGCTGTGAACAAGCTTTAAAAAAAATTCAGCAAGCGCAGCTACCCACGACTCTCATTGTCGGTTACCCCTGTAAAGTGAATGAAAATCTTTATAATCAAGCCGCCGTAATTCAAAATGGTCTTATAATCGCCAATTATGCTAAGCAAGAATTGCCTAACTACACGGTATTTGATGAGAAACGTTATTTTCAACCGGGGGAATCTTCCTGCGTCTTTGAGTTAAAATCAACGAAAATAGCTTTATTGATTTGTGAAGACCTTTGGTTTCCTGGCCCTCCGCAGCGAGCAATTGAAGCAGGGGGAGATTTAATCATCGTGATCAATGCTTCCCCTTTTGATCGCAACAAAGCTCGAGCGAGAGAAACTATTCTAATGGCTCGGGCGCAGGAAACACATACCCCAATTATTTATACTAATTTGGTAGGGGGACAAGATGAGTTAGTCTTTGATGGCGGCTCAATGGTCGTTAATCGATATGGACAGTGTTGCCAACGAGCTCGATTCTTTGTCGAAGAGCTGATGCCTATTATATTAGATACCTCGAATCCGGATCTCATCATTGGAAATCAATCGCCACCTCTCGCTTTATCTGATGAAGAAAATATCTATCAAGCTTTGGTTTTAGGCGTGCGTGATTATATTGGCAAAAATAATTTTCCAGGCGCTTTTATTGGTTTATCAGGTGGCATTGATTCATCTCTTACTTTGGCCATCACCGTTGACGCCATTGGCGCAGACCGTGTTGAAGGAGTATTAATGCCCTCGCGCTATACAAGTCAAATGAGCAATGAAGATGCAGAGCAGCAAGCTAAAATTCAAGGGGTGCGCACCATTGTCATTAATATTGATACGATTTTTCAAGATTTTTTGCAAAGTTTGGCGCCTTCTTTTACTGGATTGCCGACTGATACGACCGAAGAAAACCTTCAAGCGCGTATTCGTGGCACCTTATTGATGGCTTTGTCTAATAAAAAAGGCGGAATAGTTTTGACTACCGGCAATAAAAGTGAAATGTCAGTTGGTTACGCAACTTTATATGGTGATATGGCTGGCGGTTTTTCAGTATTAAAAGATGTCCCTAAAACTTTGGTTTATCGTTTAGCCAATTACCGTAATTCTTTATCGACTGTGATCCCCCAGCGTGTGATCGAGCGGCCGCCTTCCGCAGAATTAGCACTAGGACAACGCGATGAAGATTCTTTGCCACCTTATGCTATCCTCGACGAAATCTTAATTCGTTATATTGAGTTTGATCAATCCCCGGAAATGATTTACGAAACCGGGATTGATAAAACCATAGTCGATTCGGTGATCAGGATGATTAATCGCAACGAATATAAACGCCGACAAGCCCCAGTAGGAATACGCATCACTCAACGGGCCTTTGGCAAAGATCGGCGCTATCCGATTACCTCAGGCTGGAAATAGGTAAAATACGTCATCCCGCGATCAAGTCGCGGGATGACAAATTATTTATCCATCAGGTGAATTATTATAAAATCAATAACAAAACGGCCAGGGGTACTAACAACATAAGCGCATTGTCATCAATCCATTTTAAGCATGGCCACTCAGCAGCTACAGTAACGGGGCCCATCAGCATACATAGCCATAAGGGAACAGGCCACTGAATACTTGATATACACCATATACCACTGATCGCACAAATTCCGATGAAAATAATCCAAGTTTTGTTAATCTTGGCACGGCGTAGTTCGCCTAATAAAGGGTCTCCGATGCTATAAGCACAAATAATAGGAATAATAAATTGTTTACCAGGGGCAAACAGTAAAACCAAACTCATGCCAATAATCGCCCAAACAAACGCAGAAATTCGTTTTTTTTCATATCCACGCTGCCCAAACACCGTCCAACCAAAAAATAACCGCAAAAAATCTAATGATAAAGCCAGAAATAAACATATCCAGACTAAACTCGGCACGCTAATTGAAAAGAAATTAGCAACTGTCGTTGCATATTGAAAATAAAGCCAAAGGATCAACAAAGACATTAAATGAATAATGCGTCTAAACACATGGGCAGATAATCCACCTAGGGGGTATTGGTGAAAACTAGTTTTTTCCATCTTAGGCTTTATTATAATTTATTGACAATCTTTTAAACTCAGGGCTATCTGGGTAGCTGGCTTCTAAAATTCTATAACTTTTATCGCCTAGGTCAGGTAAACCCGCGGCACGATAGGCAATCGCCATCACTTCAAGGGCGTGGGGCACCGAAGGAGATCCACTATAGTGTTGGACAACGCCTGCAGCACGATTAGCTGCGGCTATATAAGCCTTCCGCTCCATATAGAAATCTGCCAAAAATATTTCTTTGCGTGCCATCAGATTGCGAATAAAAGCAATGTGTAGGGCAGAATCTTGCGCATAAATACTATGGGGATATACACGGATAACATGGTTAAACGCAGTAAAAGACTCCCGTTTATCAGATAGGTCGTGAGGTGAAGGATCGATATGGAATAGGCCCTGATACCAATTAAAGCCCCTGTCGAAACTCATGATACCCTTCATATAATACACATAATCGATATGCGGGTCCTGAGGATATAAACGGATATAACGATCAGCAGCCGCTAAACCGGCAGCTTTCTCATCATCTTTATATAAAGCATATATAATATCCATTTGGCCCTGCTGGGCATAAGGCCCAAAGGGATACAACGCATCTAACGCTTCAAAATCTTTAACAGCCTTGCCATATCTGTGTTTGGCTAAATTCTTCTCACCTTGATGAAAGATTTCTGCGGAAGTTTTGCTGTGATAAGCCTTCCAAGGATCCTCTTTTTTATATGTACAGCCCACTAGCAAAGCAGACAATACACTGACTAATAACAAAATTTTCTTCATGCTAATACCCATTTTAGAAATGACATAACCATCTGAAATAGTGACTGAAAAACCAACACTTTACAAGTATTTTAATGGCGATTCAATGCCAGCGAAAGAAACTCTTTTTAATAAATTATTAATAATGAATCGTTAAAATATAGCTATTAAAAAGTAGTTAGAGTGAATATAATGAGTAAAGAATTAAAACAAGAATCTGATTTCAAGGCTTTTTTCACCACCTGCGAGCAACAATTAAATCGATTGGAGCAATGCGTTCATCTTCCAGAAGATTATACTGATGCCGGCTTAGGCCAGGATAATAATAAGTGGGATTTAGCTGAAATTATTGATATTTTAAAATTTGTTCTAGAAGAGAAAAATAAAAAAACTATCATTGAAAACCTAAATAAAGGTCAATCCAAGCGCTGGAAATATACTGAAAGCAACTTAAAGATCACAATTATCGTCAAATTAGCACCCTCAGGAAGGGTGCACTTAACCTTCGATTTCAATAGTAAATTCTTAGAAGCAAAAACCAATAAAATTATAGCAGAAGGCAGCCACAGCAAGGTTAAGCGGAGTGCTGAATTAATCGAGGGTGCGGATAGAATCCAAGCGACAGTGACCTCATCGTCTAAAAAGATGAGTGAAGACAGCCTGAATAACCGGATCGCAGAAAAGGAATTACTCAAAGTTATCCTCGCTGAAAATCCTTTTTTTACGGCAATAATTTATGGCGATGTACATGACGGTAAAAAAATTAATTCCACTGCCCCTAGAATGCAAATGGATTTATATAATTTGATCTATCCATCGACAAAAGAGGTAATTGATTCAATAAATAAGCTAACTAAACCTAAATTGGCAGATGTTTTGTGGATACTTTTTGCGCTGATCAGGGGAATTAATATTCTTCATAAGAAGGGCATTTTACATCGTGATTTTAAGTTGGCAAATATCCTGATCAATAAAAATGAATATGGTCATTGGTGCGTTTATATTACCGACCCAGGAGCTGCTATATTTGAAAAAGACCTGGAGAAAGATAACTTCATGAATTGTACTTACCTATACGCCGCCTACGACAACCCTATATGGTATCTATTCGCCAAAGAATTTTCCAAAGTGGCTAAAACAGAAACTAATTTCTGGAGAGTATTGCAATCTATGGATTACTCAGGCTATAAACCATTTTCAGATATAGACCAAGATCAGCGGCAATATTATCCTGTCTTGTCCATATTATTTGACAGCTTCTTTAATTCTAAACCTATCAAATTCCAAAAAACCTATGCAGCACAAAAAGAGGATATCTGGCAATTATCTACTATTCTGAACGACTTAATCACTTGGTTCCAGAAGGAAAACAATTTACTCAAATTGCCAGAAATATTGCAAAATATACTTGACTACAATAACAAAAATATATTGAAGGGTCGTGAAGAGCGCGGCAGCGCCGATGACTTAGAAACGTATTTTTTAGCACAGCTCGATCGCTTAAATGACGCCACCATTTGGATGCTCTTTCAGCAGCAATCCAATTATCATGATATCGACATGCCCCTCGGGTCAGTGGAACAGAAGCAAGGTGTTTTATCTTCATCCTCAGCAGAAAGTATATATACACCTAAAATATTTGTGCCATTAGCGAAACAAGCGCAATTGGATCAAACCGCACAATTTATTCAAGCATTAAAAGAATTAAGATATGAGCGCCTCAAAGAAAGTAAAAAAATCGAAACCAGTAAGGTTTTAACTTTTATCGATAAGCTCACCCAAGGTGGTGATAATATAAAAATAGAAACGGATATGCTGACCTGGATCATTATGACCTTGGGAAAAAGATCCACTCATGAAATCACCCACCCTAAAAATTATAGGGTTTCAACTCAAGTCATCGAAATTTTTAAAAAATATAGTGAAATTGCTGTTAAACAATTCCCCGCCTTTTGTAAACATCATGGCATTACCTTCCAGCAGCCTCAGCAAGAATTTAAATATTGTGAACTTTAAATCCTTGAGCCGAGGGCTGTTATCCTACGATATATAGCAAATCACTTTTGTTCATTATCGCGTTCACGGTCGGACTTATGTTCTTCTTCGGAACGGATTGCATACTTTAGTAAACTTTTTTCAATACGGCCGTTAATAGTGTTTTCCAGGTAAAAGCCTTTTTTAGTGCGTTTACCTGCTGGTAATCCAGTCAATAAAGTCATGACCTCATCGATAGTTTCTACCGCATAAACCCTAAATTTACGTTTTTTTACCGCACTCAATACTTCTTTATTGAGCATCAGGTGCTGGACATTGGATTCAGGAATGATGACCCCTTGATCGCCATTTAAACCTTTAGTTTGACAAACCTCAAAAAAGCCCTCAATTTTTTCATTAACATTACCGATTGGCTGCACAACACCATATTGATTAATCGAGCCGGTGATCGCCAGAGATTGAAATATCGGCAAATGACCTATGGCTGAAAGTAATGCAGCTAGTTCAGCGACTGAAGCGCTATCACCTTCGACTTCCCCATAATTTTGCTCAAACACTAAACTTGCTGAAATCGATAAATGATGATCGACCAAATAGCGGCCACTTAAAAATCCGGATAAAATAAGCACCCCTTTAGAGTGCAAAGCTCCTCCTAACTCGACTTCACGTTCGATATCCACCACCTCGCCTTTTCCTAATCGCGCGGTGGCGGTAATTTTACTAGGCAGGCCAAAGCTAAAATTGCCTAACTGAATGACGGATAACCCATTAACCTGCCCGATTTTTTTGCCCTTAGTGGTAATTAGTAACAAATTACGGGTAAAGTCCTCGTGAATACGAGTTTTAATCCGGTTCGATCGATAAATTTGCTCATGAATGGCTTGCTCTATGTCCGCTGCTTTGATTAATGATCGCCCTCCTTGTTTGGCCCAATAATTAGCTTCATACAATAAATCCACCAAACAACGCATATTGGTAAACAAGCGTTGGGTATCATTGGCTAAGCGGCTACTATGATCAATCATTTTAGCCACAGCATGACGATTTAAAGGCAACAACTTTTCTTGTTTGGTGATCGTTGCCAGTAATCGAGCAAAAATCAAAAAATTATTTTTATTGCGTGGAATGTGATTGCTAAAATCAGCAGCTACTTTGAATAAATCTGGAAAATTAGGATCATGTTCACATAAAAAATAATATAAATTGCGCTCACCTAATAGTATCACTTTAATTTTAATTGGAATGGCTTCTGGCTCTAGGGTGAGAGTACTTGGAAAACCAATCACTTGATTTAAAGATTCTAAGGTGATTTTTTGCGCGTACAAAGTCCGCTTTAAACTATCCCAGGAGTAAGGCTGAGCAAGCAATTGAACAGCATCTAGAATTAAATATCCACCATTGGCCAAATGCAAACAACCAGGACGAATTAAAGTAAAATTAGTTGTTAATGCGCCATATTGTGACATATATTCAGTGCGTCCAATTAAATTTGCGTGGTTAGGATGATCTTCAAAAATAACGGGAGCCCCCGCCCCAGGAGGGTGAGTGACCAAGACATTGACTTGATAAGCAATTAAAAATAATTTTGCATCGACAGTTTTTTCCCTCGTTTGTAAAAATTCATGCGCATTTTCAATGATATCCGCCTCCACTGCTTGCAAATAATTTTGGACCTGGTCTAACGAATGATATTTTGCTTTTAAACTCACAATCAATCGATCCACGACCACTAAGGTAAATTCTCGTTGGATTTTTTTTTGGTGGATTTTTTTTTCGGTATGCCAGTGAGCTATTTGAACTAACATTTCTGATAAATCGTGGCGGATTTCTTCTATTTTTTTTTCAGTTTGTTGGCGTTCTTCATTTGGCCATTCATTAAATTCTTTGAGCGTTAAGATCTTGCCATTTTGTACTGGCGAAACTGCAAATCCTTGTGAAGTGGTTATAATCGCTAACCCTTTTTGTTTGGCTTTGTCATGTAATTGTTTCAACCAATTATCTTGTTTAGCTTTTAATTCTTCTTCTAGGGCCTGTATTTTACTCCGAAATTCACTGCTATCAAAAATAGCTGGAATTTCGACTCCTAGTTCTTCAATTAAATTTTCCATATCTTTTTGTAAAGCCGGCCCCAACCCAGCCGGCAGACATAAGGCAATGGGTTTATTAGGGCTTGAGAAATTATTGACATAGCACCAATCATCAGGAGTGGGTTCGTGAACAGCCTGACTATTTAATACAGTTTTGATCAAGCTGTGTTTACCAGTCCCTTCAGGTCCCAGTAAATACAGATTAAAACCGTTTTGACGGATATGCACCCCAAAATCGATCGCTGACATCGCCCGATCCTGGCCAACAGGTCCAGTTAACTCGGATAACTCGGCTGTGGTTGAGAATTTAAACTGTTTAGGATCACATCGAGTACTCAGAAATTCTATTGCTAAGGGCTTGATTTTTCTCATTTACTACTTTTATCCTTAAAAAAATGTCAACTAAGAATCCTACTAAGATTATAGTACAAGCTTTGACCGTATTTCCCCTCTCCCTGGTGGGAGAGAGGATATGAGTCACTTTTTGTAATGGATCATTTTTAGGAATTGGTTTAATGGGTAAGTATTAAGAACGTCAGTCGCCTCTAGCCAGCCGCGGCGAGCTTGATTCACGCCATACTGCATAAAACTCAATTGAGTGACGCTATGAGCATCGGTTGAGATAACAACCTTTAAACCCATTTCTTTGGCTAAACGGCAATATTCATCGGTTAGATCTAATCGATCTGGTTGAGCGTTCACCTCCAGAAAACAATGGGTCATTTTTGCGGTATTAAATATTTCCTCATAATTCAGTTCATAAGCACTACGTCTATTGAGTAAACGCCCACTGGGGTGACCCAGTACGGTAAAATAAGGATTATGCATGGCTCGGATAATACGCTGAGTCTGTTTAGGCATAGGTAAATCAAATTTGGAATGGATGGAGCAAACCGTCAGATCCAATTGTTTTAATATGTGATTGGGTAAATCTAGACTTCCATCTTCAAGAATATCGACTTCTGCCGATTTTAAAATTCGAATTTTATGATGATGGTGAGCCAAACTTTCATTTAAACGATCAATGATTTCGATTTGGGCCAAGACTTGCTTTGGATTTTGCCCGTGAACCATGGCCAAATGTTGAGTATGATCGGTAATCGCTAGATATTCATAACCAAGTTGTTGTGCGGCATCCATCATCGATTCTATCGTGTCTTTGCCATCGGTTGCGCGAGTATGAGCATGAAGATCACCACGAATC
Organism: uncultured Pseudomonadota bacterium; assembly: GCA_963818985.1. Lineage (GTDB taxonomy): Bacteria > Pseudomonadota > Gammaproteobacteria > Coxiellales > Coxiellaceae > JAFEDN01. The sequence goes on from CAWFUJ010000008.1 coordinate 170,912, forward strand.
TGTGCGAGCGTGATCAATTTTGGCAAATGACCATGTTTTGCTGCCTGAAGCTCCCCACGGTTTTCCCTAATTTCTGGTTCTATATAAGGTAAATCTAAAGTGCGGTAGACATCATGTTCAGTGGTACCGGCGATTCTTTTATTATTTTTAAAAACTCCGTATTCATTAATTTTTAAATGACGTGCTAACGCCATCTTTCTCAGCGCAATGTTATGCGCTTTTGAACCGGTAAAATATAGTAGGGCCGCGCCAAAGCTAACTTCAGGTACCACGCGCAAATCCACTTGTAAACCAGACAATAATTGCACCGTTGAACGTGTACCTCCATGGGAGATAATCGTTGCGACTTTAGGAAATTTAACAAAATGGTCCGTCACACTATGCCCCTGTTTTGCCGATACCAAAATATCTAAATCTCCCACTAATTCTTTTTTTCGTCGATAACTGCCGGCAATGGCTATTTTTTTAACTCCAGAACACATATTTAAATAATTTGTTAATTCTTCGGCTATGGCTCGCACTTCTATATATTTATAACGGTGGACTTTATTGTGGACTTTTTGCAATTCTAGTAAAATCGCCCGTTCACTTTTTTCGCTGAAACCCGGTAACTCTCTAATTTTTTGGGCCATCGCCGCTTGATGCAAATCTTTTAAATTTTCTATTTGCAATTGCTGATACAATATTTTTACGCGCTTAGGACCTAACCCTTTCAATCGCATCATCGAGACAATTGCTTTTGGGATTCGCTTTTCTAATTCTTGGAGCTGAGGTAATTTTCCAGTCATGACAATTTCTACAATTTTGCTGGCCAAGTCATGACCCACCCCTGGTAATTGAGTTAAGTCTTCATAATCTGCTACCATTTTCGCTAAAGATCGAGAATAACTGGCAATATGCTGCGCTGCAGAACGATAAGCACGCACCCTAAACGGATTAGCATTATCAATTTCTAATAAATCAGCCATTTCGTTAAAAATAGCGGCTATTTCTTGATTATTTGTGGTCATGAAAGAATCCTCAACTTTATAAATAGACATTTCAAAATGATTGACAGTGAATGTCATTATACTATAACGTTGTCTCACAAACTTTTTAACTTTTATTTAAAAAAAATGGAGTCATTATGAAAGCTGATATTTGGACTAAGATTAATTTCTATGGCAATTTATTTGTTAAACCAGTCATTAATACCATTGGCGTTGCTCTTATGCTGGAAAACTTTTCAGGCGATTCAGAGAAACAACAAAGCTGGGCTGATCTTTCATATACAAATTTCGGGATTGGGCTTGTTTGGGCTCTAGTTTGCGCCGTAGGGGAGTCATTCTCTCATCGTTCTTTAAATGCCCACAATCAAACTTCAACCAGCGACACTGAGAGGACACCATTTGCATTATTAAATAAAAGTGAGTTAGGAACAGATATTGAAGAAGATGTTAAATTAGCATCAACTGCTGGAACCAAAACTAAAAGATATTGCCCAATCAAAACCAGACATTTACTCCTTATTGGTGACGGCCTAGCTCACACAACTGATACGATTAGTCCACTGACGCTCGCTTTTCATTTTTTAAAACCAGGAAATTTATCTAATGGGTGGAATATCACTGTGCAAGTAGGCATATTGATATTGGCAGCTCTTTCTTCCTATACGGAAGTGAGAACTTGTCAACACAATTTAGAAGAGGATGATCAAGAACTTAAAATAGACACCAGCTATTCTTTGCAAATAGACGCTCCCCATACCCATTCTCATAGTGGTGGTGATATATGGGTCAAAATTAATTTTCCCATCGAAATGTTAACTATTTTTCTCAATAACTTGGTTTTAGTAGGCGCCTTAATTGATAATAGTAGTAAAGATGTAGAAATCTCTGAGCTCTCAATGCCAGCATTACTCATGGGTGTAGGATGGGGTTTTGTCATTTCTCTTCCAACTGCTTATTGTCATTACATGCTTAATACTAATCATCAATCTCATCATCACATGCTCACATCAAGGAAAAATACTGATGGGGTAGAATTAAAATGTCATCATAAGCTACAACAAAAACTTGATAGAATTAGTCATACAATTGATAGAGCGTCGCCATTAGGTTCAGCCATTAGAATATTAGTACCTAGAGAATATTCAATTGCCGAGAATTTAGGAGTGATGTTATTTACAGGTCTTATTTCCGCGCCGATTGCTTATGCCGATACGCGCACCTGCAGCGCTAACCTCGTGAAATTTCAAGCTAGAATGTAAGACCTCACAAGCCCAGTCATCCCGGAACTTAGTGCCGCTGGTCCTAACATCCGGGATGACATAGAATAGATGTGAATGAATCATCATATTTTTATTGAGCAAACAATACCACTGCCATTAGATCAACAGCGCTTAGATCAGGCTCTTGCCATCTTATGTCATCAATATTCACGTTCGCAAATTCAAGTGTGGATTAAACAAGGATTTGTCACTATTAATGGACGAGTTGAGCAAAAGCCACGGACTAAAGTTCATCAAGGACAAGCTATTATTATTCAAGCCAGTCTCAACGCTCATGAAGAATGGGAAGGAGAAAATATTCCGTTAAACATCCTTTATGAGGATCAGGATTTATTAATTATTAACAAACCTGCTGGATTGGTCGTGCATCCTGGCGCTGGAAACCCGCAACACACTCTGGTTAATGCCCTATTACATTACGATCCAAGCTTAGCAACTCTTCCTCGTGCCGGGTTAATCCACCGCTTGGATAAAGATACTTCAGGAATTTTGGTGGTAGCACGCAATCTATCCGCTCATCATCTCTTGGTAAAAAATATGCAAGAGCGAAAAATTAAACGTGAATATGAAGCCATTGTCCAAGGCATATTAACATCCGGCGGAGTAATTAAAACGATGATTGGACGTCATCCCACTCAACGTACCAAAATGAGCGTGGTAAAGTCCGGCAAGTCCGCGGTCACTTATTATAAAATTATCAATTGTTATCGTGCACATACCCATTGCCGTATTCAATTAGAAACAGGACGTACTCATCAAATTCGTGTGCATATGGCGCATATTCACCATCCATTGGTGGGTGATCCTCAATATGGCCATAAGCCGCGCGCTACCGAGGTATCCTTTCACCGTCAGGCATTACATGCGATACAATTGACTTTAGCCCATCCCCGGACAGGTGAGATCATGTCTTGGAGTTGCCCATTACCCGATGATATGCGTCAATTACTACAACAGTTGCAGATGCAGAACAAAATTTAGATAGGAGATTGGAATGATCGCTCAGACAACTCAATTTTTAATTCCTGATTGGCCTGCACCCACATCGGTGAAGGCAGCTGTGAGCACTAAGCATTCAGGCAATTTATTCTACCGTGATAAAAATGTGGATGAGGTGAATAGTAATCGGCGTCAACTTTATCAAGAATTAGCATTGCCGGAAGCGCCATGCTGGCTTAATCAGGTGCATGGCAATATTGCCGTTGATCTGGCTACCTACTGTGGAGGCAAGGTCGATGCTGACGCTAGTTTTACGAATCGGCCTTTACAAGTTTGTGCTGTTTTGACCGCTGATTGTTTGCCCATCTTAATCACCAATCGAACAGGAACCGAAGTCGCAGCCATTCATGCAGGTTGGCGGGGTTTACTGGCGGGTGTGATAGACAATACGATAAAGGGTTTAAAATCCAGCCCTGAACAATTATTAGTCTGGCTTGGCTCCTGTATTGGGCCCGATCATTTTGAAGTGAATGCCGATATTCGTCAGGAATATAGTCTCCGTTATGCAGATTTTACCGACGGCTTTTTTCAGGTGGATCAACGCTGGTTTGCCAATTTATATGATTTAGCGAAAATCAATTTGCGGCATTGCGGAGTGAATGCCGTTTTTGGCGGTGGACTTTGTACTTATTGCGAGGTTGATCGCTTTTACTCCTACCGTCGCGATCGAGGTTTGTCTGACTACGAAAAAGGTCACATGGCGAGTTTAATTTGGATTAGCAATTCTCGCTAGCTCAGCCGTCATCCGTCAACCAGCCTGATGACAAGGCGGATGACGGGATGACAGGCTCAGCTAGAGCAATTGCTGCCCCAAGGTAAATGCTTTAAACTATCCAAAAAATGAGGAAACTTATGAAAAAAATTTTTTTTTGGTTGTTATCTACTTTATATTGCGTAGTGTTTTTTTTACCTTTAACCGGTTATAGTGCTGAACAGACTAATCAGTCTGCGTATTCTTTGGCCCCGATGCTCAATAAAACCACACCTGGCGTGGTTAAAATAACCACCGCTAAAGACACGACTTTAAACCCCTTTGAAATTAGTAAACCTCGTGCTGAAGAAATTGGCCTGGGTTCCGGTGTTATTGTCGATACCGCGCAAGGATTAATTATTACCAACGCACACGTGGTATCCAAAACTAAATTGATTGTGGTGACCTTGAAAAATGGCCGGCGCTATTTAGCCAAATTAATCGGCGAGGACGACGGATTTGATATTGCTGTGCTTAAAATCAACGCTAAAGATTTAACCGGTATTCAATTGGGTGACTCCGATCAATTACAGGTCGGTGATTTCGTGGCCGCCATTGGCAGTCCCTTTGGGTTGACTGAAACTGTTACCTTCGGAGTCGTCAGCGCCCTCGATCGCAGCGAACCAAAAATTGAAGGTTACCAAAGTTTCATTCAAACCGACACGCCGATCAATCCAGGAAACTCAGGCGGCGCCTTAGTCAATATGAAAGGTGAACTGATCGGCATCAATACGGCGCTGGTGAGTCCGGCATTGGGTAATGTCGGAATTGGCTTCGCAATTCCAAGCAATATGGTAAAAAATGTAGCTGAACAATTAATAAAATATGGGAAAGTAGAACGTGGTGTTTTAGGAGTGATAGCTCAAGATATTAACTCTTCTTTAGCCGTGGCCATGGATTTAAAAACCGATCGTGGTGCTGTCATCACCACCATTGTTCCCAACTCCCCTGCTGACAGCGCAGGTCTAAAAGTTGCAGATATCATTTTTGCTTTAGATAAGAAACCGGTTCACAATGCTGAGCAGCTACGTGATTCTTTAGGCACCATGCGACCTGGAACATCAATCACATTAGACATTTCACGCCAGGGTAAGATCATGTCAATTTCCACCAAAGTAGGTGATCCTGCAAAAATTGCCAAACAGCAAGAAGTGCCTTTTATTAGTGGTCTTCAATTGCAAGACTTTAATGAATTAGAAAGTGATAATCGTTATTTAAAAGGTGTCATTATCACTGGCATGACCGACACCAGCGCAGGAGCCTTAGGAGGCTTAATGCCAGGAGACGTGATCACGATGGCTAATCATCAAGCCATTAATTCGGTGACCGATTTAGAAAAAATCGCTAAAAGTCAGCCTAAACGTTTGTTATTACAAGTCAGCCGCAATAATAATGGGTTATTTGTCGTGCTAGAAAACGATGGCGGACCAGATTGAGATCATGCTCTTGTCATACCGCGGTTTGACCGCTGGCCTGTCCTCGGAGAGGAGATCTAGGAATCTAGTGCGGTCCTCTGGATCTCCTCTCCGAGGACAGGCCAGCGATCAAGTCGCGGGATGACAAAACTCAAAGTTTTTTATTAACTGGATTAATTCAACGAAATCTTGCTTGGGCGGGATCTCCTCACCAAATATCCAGCTGGTGAGTTGTGGGTCTTGCTGATCTAATAATTGATCGAAAATTTCAAGTAGGGATTCAGTTAAATACGGATAGTGTTGTTGAAAAAAATTTGACAATATTAAATCTAATTCTAGTGACCCCCGACGGCACTTCCATAAAATTTTTCTAGCTTGCTCATCCATGGGTATTAAATTCGACCCGTCTGGTCAAATGGCAAAATAATTCATAAGAAATCGTATCTGCACAAGCCGCAACTTGCTCGGCTGGTAAACCTTTGCCCCAGAGAATGGCTTGATCACCAGGTTTAGCATTGGGTACATTGCGTAAATCGACAGCAATCATGTCCATTGAGACCCGCCCAATCAGTGGACATAAGTGGCCATTGATCAATACTGGCGTACCATTACGCGCATGGCGAGGATAACCATCCCCGTAACCAATGGCCACTATACCGACGGGCATGTCTTCGGGGCATTGCCAAGTTGCTCCGTAACCCACCCAATCATTTTTGTTAGCCATACGGACTGCATTTAAATGTGAAGTTAAGGTCATGACTGGTTTTAAACCACAATCTTCCCCAGTTTGGTTTGCAAAGGGTGAAGCACCATACAGCATAATGCCGGGACGTACCCAATCGCCCAAGGATTGCGACTTCGACAAAATGGCCGCTGAATTGGCAATACTTTTTGGGCCGGGAAAATTTGCGGTTACATCCTCGAATAAACGTATTTGCTCAGTGGTTAAAGAATGGTCTATAAGATCAGCACAGGCTAGATGAGTCATCATGCCAATAGGTTTTTTAATCCAACTTAATCCTTGTAAGCGCTGCCAAGCATCAATAAATTGCAAAGGTAACAAACCTAAACGATGCATACCAGTTTCTAATTTTAACCAAACAGTCAAGGCCTCAGTACATGGGGTTTGCTGAAGAATATCAACTTGATAAGGTTGATGTATCACCACCGCTAAACGGTGATGCAAACATAAAGGAACATGATCAACATGATCAAAGCGCGACATCACCACGATGGGTTGTTGAATCTGTGCCTCGCGTAAAATAATACCTTCTTCCACCGAAGCAACACCAAATGCATCTACGCCCTGCAAAGCTTCCGCAACTCGTACCATGCCATGTCCATAGCCATCAGCTTTTATCATCGCTAATATTTGTCGTTGGCCAGCTAGGCGACGAACTTGATTTAGATTATGGCGCAATGCATCGGTATCGATGTTAGCGCATGCTTTGCCACTCAGAACACACTCTCCCCCAATTCCTGCATATTGGTATAATTTTCGAAACGAGTAAATTGCCCAAGGAAAGTCACTTTAAAATCACCGATCGGGCCATTGCGATGTTTACGAATTATAATTTCCGCAATACCTTTATCCTTACTATTATCATCGTAAACTTCATCACGATAAATAAACACTATTATATCAGCATCCTGTTCAATTGAGCCGCTTTCTCGTAAATCAGACATTACCGGACGTCGATCACTACGCTGCTCTAAGCTACGGTTCAACTGGGATAAGGCGATGACTGGCACGTTTAATTCTTTGGCCAAAATCTTTAACGAACGTGAAATTTCCGATATTTCAGTGGTTCGATTTTCTTTGTTGCCAGGTACTCGCATCAATTGTAAATAATCGACCACCACTAATCCTAATCCATTATGTTCCCGCGCTACCCGCCGAGCCCGAGAACGAATATCATTTGGGGTGAGCGCCGCGGTATCATCAATGTATAAAAGGGTTTCTGCTAACATTCCAACGGTCGAGGTAATTCGCGGCCAGTCTTCTTCTTTTAGTTTACCAGTCAATACTTTACTCAGATCAACACGACTCAAAGAAGATAGCATTCTCATGGTTAGCGATTCAGCCGGCATTTCCATACTGAAAATTAATACCGGTTTTTGCGACTTAATGGCGACATTTTCGGCAATATTCATGGCAAAGCTGGTTTTACCCATGGAGGGGCGACCCGCAATGATAATAAGATCACCCTTCTGTAATCCGGCCGTCATTCTATCAAAGTCGGTAAATCCGGTTGATAAACCGGTCAATGTGTTGCCACTCCGGTACAGGTCATCCACTCGATTAACAGTGCGAGCTAATAAAGTACTGATATTAACGGGACCTGACTCTCGACTATGTTGCTCGGCTATTTGAAAGACTTGATGTTCGGCGGCATCCAGTAATTCTTTACTATCCATGTCCGAAACTTGGTAAGCTTTTTCTACTAGATCAGTGCCTACACTGATCAATTGCCTTAAGATAGCGCGCTCACGGACGATATCTGCGTAGGCACTGACATTCGCAGCTGTTGGGGTATTTTGAGCTAATTCAAACAGGTAACCTTCGTTTCCGACTGAATCCAGCTGTTGGCGCATTTTAAGGGTTTCAGCGACGGTGATTACGTCAAAGGGCTGGTTTCGTTCGGCTAAATCACTCATTGCTTTAAAAATGAGTTGGTGATCATGACGGTAAAAATCTTTACTAATCAGCCGGTCGGACACCCTTTCCCAGGCTCGATGATCAATCATTAATGCACCTAATACCGCTTGTTCTGCTTCTTGGGAATGAGGCGGTACTTTCGGGGCACGCGGGCTGACTTCCCGTTCGGTCGAACGCACCGGTTTTGATGCTAATAATTCAGTTGACATAAATTCTCTTGAGAAGCCAGGTATGCCCAAAGCTTATGTATTTGTCATCCTGCGACTTGATCGCGGGATCCATGCAACGGCAAATTCACTATGGATATCCTCCCGAGGACAGGCCAGCGGTCAAGCCGCGGTATGACGTGACGTAACTAAGCCGCGGTTTCGGCAACTATTTTTACTTTGACGATCGTTGTTACTTCGCTATGCAATTTAATACTGATATTGTATTCGCCTGTTTGACGGATTGGGCCTTCTGGCATAATGACTTCTTTCTTAGCAATATCAAGGCTTTTTTTGCCGCCTTTTTCGTTAATCGCATCTGCAATGTCTCGTGGGCCGATGGAGCCGAATAATTTACCTTCATCACCGGCTTGCGATTTAATGAGAATTTCTAACTCGCTCAGCTTTTCTGCGCGCAATTTTGCTGCAGCTAATACTTCGGCAGCTGCCTTTTCCAATTCTGCACGCCTTAATTCAAAATCGGCAATATTTTTTTTAGTGGCAGTCAAAGCCATTCCTTGTGGTAATAAGTAATTGCGTCCATATCCAGGACGTACGGTCACTTGGTCACCCACTTTGCCTAGGTTAGTCACTTCTTGCTGTAAAATAACACGCATGATTCAAATCCCCCTCAATAAAATTATCGCACTGCGATGAAAAAACGTTTACGCAGATCATACCAACAATCGATGTAACCCGCGAGAGCTAAAATAGCCAATATCAGCAATGGTAAAAATATCAAACCAATATAGACCATCACCAATAAAAATATAAATTCTTTTCTAACACGTGACCATTTATGCAGGATGCTTAATCCCACGATCACAAATGGCAATAAAATCACTGGTAGTAAATCACTGGCAATTTTAATGCCAATCAATTCAGCAATAAAAATTAAAGTTAATAAAATAGCTAACCATGGCCCATTACGAATCTCAACAAATTCTTTTGCCAAACCACCTGGGCGGTATATGCTCGCTTGCCACCAGCGAGAAATCAACAGCTGACAAAACACGCCTAGAAGTATTAAAGCTGTCAATAACCCAGTAGCGAAAGGTGCAATTTGCGCAAGTAATTGCTGCACCTTATCCTCGCTGAGATGTTCCGCCAGGATAGAGGTAAAGTAACTTCCATACTGCTTTAACAGTGCCAACCACCATGATGCTGTGTCTGTCAATACTAGGTGAAAACCCATGACGACTAAACAACCAAGCACCGCCATGACTTCAAAAACTAATCGCCAAGATCCAGTTTGACCCAAAATACCCGCAAAAAGCCATACCAATATGCAGCGTAGAAGTAGCAAATCGAATAATATTTTCTGCTGCCAAATGGAAAAGCCGACCACCGGGATAGCCACGCCAATCAATACGATAAATCCGGCTCTATACCCTCGACTTAAGGTCACCAACCCTACCACGATAGCGGCTATAAAACCGCCAGGCATAGAAATTATGGGTAGTGTTGCGCAAAATAGTGCAAATACCAAAGCATAAAGCGGATTTGCTAAAAGATATTGGCCGAACTTACGCACTCCTCAACCCAATAAAATACTATACATGGGTATCGCAGTAAGGCAATAACGCCAAAAACCGTGCACGTTTAATTTCTCGGGCTAATTGACGCTGATCTCTGGCTTTGCTACCCGTAATACGACTGGGCACAATGCGTCCAGAGTCCATGATATATTCTTTTAAAATTCTTAAATTTTTATAATCAATTTCATTGGAGTTGTCGGTACTCAAGGTAGAAAACTTTTTACGACGGAAATAATTAGCCATTCTTAGCCCCTCTCTTCTTCAGATTCAAAATCCGCTGTTCGTGCCGTTTCAAATTCATCGCTGTCATCACTTGATTTAGTTCCCTCGTGATGATGGGTATAGGTGTCTTGCTCTCTAAGCATCGGCGAAGCATGGGTGATGGCATTGTCGCGTCTTATAATTAAATGGCGAATCACCGCATCGTTATAACGGAAAGCACTTTCTAACTCTTCTTTTACTTTGTTATCACATTCAATGTTCATCAAAATGTAATGGGCTTTACGTACTTTATCGATAGAATAAGCTAATTGGCGGCGACCCCAATCTTCTAAACGATGAATTTGACCTTTACCGGCTTTGATCATGGACTGGTAGCGCTCAATCATACCTGGAACCTGATCGCTACAATCAGGATGGACTAAAAAAACGATCTCATAATGTCGCATAATACTACTATCCTTTTGGTTGTATATAAAATACAGCCCCATAGTGATGGAGCAAGTTGTTAAAACGCTCAATATTAACGCATTAGCAGTGAAAAATCAATTCCTGTGAGGTATTCATTCTGGATACCGGCTTTGGCCGGTATGACATAGCACGTGTCGTACCGGCCAAAGCCGGTATCCAGATAATTATTGATTGATAAATTAAAGTTATATGGTATATTACCGCTAGTATCAATGATGAGTTTTTTGGTCCATCAATATGGAACATTTATGCAAAGAATTTCAACTTTATTGGTAACTTCCTTAGTTACTGTATTAGGTTTAACGGCGTGTAGCACCACTCCGATCACTAACCCTCAGACACCATTAGTCACCAGTTCCAAAGATGGCGCTCCAAAATTTGCTGTCGATGTGACCCATTTAAAAGATGCGGTGCCTAAATATGAACCAAAAAGTTATTATGGTAATCCGCATTCTTATTCCGCCATTGGCAAGCGCTATTATGTGTTAGAAACTGCCAAAGGTTATAAAAAAACCGGTGTTGCTTCTTGGTACGGAACTAAATTTCACGGCAGACCTACCTCTAGCCGCGAACCTTACGACATGTTGGCAATGACCGCTGCAAGTCCCAGCTTGCCCATTCCAACTTATGTAAAAGTAACTAACTTAGAAAATGGTAAACAGGTTGTCGTACGAGTGAACGATCGCGGTCCTTTTATAGATGATCGAGTGATGGATTTATCTTTCGCCGCTGCGAAAAAATTAGGTTACGCAGAAAAAGGTACCGCGCGCGTCACCGTAGAAGCCATTTCGTTTGAACCACCTTCTAGCAAAATAATGCTCGCCTCTGCCAATAGGCTGAATTTAAACGAGAAGCCAAGGACGATGCACTCAGCGATTTATTTACAAGTAGGCTCTTATCACCAAAGAGAGAGAGCTCAGCAAGTTAAAATGAAAGTCGCGGAGCTCACTCATCAATCAGCCCGCATTGAAACAGTTACTTTAAAAGATAAAACCTTGTATCGAGTACAAGTAGGTCCCCTTTTAAGTGAAATGCAAAAATCTGATATCGCTATTCAACTTAATCAGCAAGGTTATGGCCATGCAGTCGCAGTCATTAGTCAGCTCTAAGATAGAGGGATTAGCTACCTGGCAATCTTTACTCGCCGGTGAAAAACAACAGACTTATTTCCTACAAATTCTTGATTATTTAAAAAAACAACGTGAACAAGGTAAAATAATTTATCCTGCACAAAAAGATATTTTCAACGCGTTAAAATTAACTCCTTTTGAACAAGTGCGCGTGGTTATTATTGGCCAAGATCCTTATCATGGACCAAATCAAGCACACGGCCTCGCCTTCTCAGTTCAATATGGTATAAAACCTCCACCTTCTTTACAAAATATTTTTTTGGAAATAAAAAATGACCTAGGGCTCCCCATACCTAATCACGGCTGCTTAGAAAAATGGGCGAAGCAAGGGGTCTTGTTATTAAATACCTGTTTAACAGTTGAAGCGGGCTTACCTCAGTCTCATGCTAATATTGGCTGGCAAAAATTTACTGATAAAGTGATTGAATGTCTGAATGAACACCCACAAGGTATGGTATTTTTATTTTGGGGGACTCCAGCACAAAAAAAAATTCCCCTTATAAATCCCTATAAGCACAAAATCTTAGTGGCGCCACATCCATCGCCTTTATCGGCACATCGGGGCTTTTTGGGTTGTCAGCATTTCTCTAAAGCTAATGCTTTACTTAAGCAGATGGGTCGAGGAGAAATTGATTGGGGATTATAGATCCCCTCTCCTGGCGGGAAAGGGGATTTTAATTACTGGTTCTGCAACTGCATTTTAGCTCGGGGCAAAATTTCCCGGGTCAGGCGGCTCCAAACTAATAAAGAATGTTTTAACTCTAAACGAGCAATCTGTAATTGATCCCGATATTCTTTTATTTTTCCAGACTTTTCTATGGTTTCAATTTTAGCAATAACTTGTAAAATGCTATTACGCACAGGGGTTAAATGCTCATTAACATAGCTCATCACCACATCAGATTTTTGCTTAAATTTAATTAATAGCAGCTGTTCTTCGGTCCGCAAACGATAACGAGTCAAATGTCCTAAACTTACTCTTTTTAAATCACTGGCTAAACCAATATAACTTAAACTCCGAATTAACCATTTTGAAGGATCGTAATGATAGGCACGAATTCCATTTCGGTAATCCAGTGGAAACTGATGATGGAAATTATGAAAGCCTTCACCGTAAGTGAACAAGGCTGTCACCCAATTGTCACGGGCTGTTTGTTCATTAGAGTAACTGCGTTTACCAAAAATATGACACACGGAATTAATACAAAAAGTAAAATGATGATTAATCGCCGTTCGCAAAATTCCAGCTAGAATCAACCCACCGAAAGGATCATGCCATAGTAAGGCAATCAACGTAGGCACGCCAAATCCCATAAATAAAGCAATAGGCACAAAAAATTGGTGTTGCCACTTGACCCATTTATCAGCACTCAAATCTTCAACATTGTCATAATTCCGTTTGCTGACGTCCAACATAAATAACCACCCAATATGGGCGTACCAAAAACCTTTCTTAATATTATAAGGGTCTTTCTCAGTATCAGTATAGCGATGGTGATTGCGATGGTCGGTACACCATTCCAGAGCACTACCCTCAAAAGCCGCAGCACCAAATAACAAAAACAATATCCGAATAATAGCTTTAGTTTTAAAGGTAGAATGCGCAAATAATCGATGATAACCGGCAGTAATCGCCAGACCTGATGCAAACAACCAAACAAACGCTAAAATGAGCGTGCCTGTATGCACTCTACCATCGATAGTTAAGAATAAGGTTCCTGCTACGCCAATAATGGGTGTTAGGATGAGAAACACCGTATTAGTCCAATTAAGTTTTTTTAATACATTGATTTTGTTCATTAATTATATCTTCCTCTTTATTTGTATATATTATACCATATATTCGCCCCCTTAGGGGAATTACTGTGGGGGGACATTATTAAGATCTACAGTCGGCGGTGTAGTATGGGTAGTATCCACTCGATTTTGCCCATAATTAGGCAGGTAGTCTGATAATGCTTTTTCTGGAGATGAAGTTGCGGTGGCATTCACACTGCCAGAATTTTTATATTCTGTACTACTTGCACTTGAATAGCTAGTTGCTTTGGTCGTGGTATGCCCTGAGCCTGATAATCTTTTCAGCGCATCTTTAGCGACAGCCTGGCCTTGAGCAGCGGCTTTCCTAATCCACAATAAGCCAGCCTGATGGTCTTGGGTGGTGCCTATGCCATAATAATAAAGGTAACCTAAAGCGTACTGTGCATCTGGATCACCCGCACGAGCTGCTTGCTCTACTCGAACGAAAGAGCATTGATATTTTTGCAAAAAAGGATTTTCGGAACAAACTGTTGACGAAGCGAATGAAGAGGAATGAGGGCCTGCAGGTCCTTCAACTGGGGCCAAATCCTTGGCGTTATTAGCGCAGCCGGCCAAATTTAGTGCTAGAAAAATTGAAATCCCAATACTCCCTAAAATTCTAGTGATATGTTGCAAATTCATGAAATGTCCTCCTTTACAAAACTTTTAAAACAACCGTATAATATCATTAATTGTTCCTTGAATAATTAACAATATTATTAATAAGATTCCAAATCTTAATAATAAGGCCTGATATTTTTCATTAATAGGCTTTCTTATTATAGATTCTATAACCTGAAATAAAAAGTGTCCACCATCCAACCCTGGAATGGGCAGGATATTAATAAATCCCAAAGTCACGCTTATAAATGCAATAAAGCTTAAATAAACCCGCAATCCCTGCTGTGAGGCAGCTCCTGCAGTGCGGAAAATAGTGATAGGCCCTCCTAAAGTTGCGACAGAAATCTTGCCAAGGATCATCTTCTCTAAAACGATATAATTGAAAGCGATTAAGTTCCAAGTTTGATTTATCGCGGGACGCCAAGCGGAAAATATTGAGAATTTTGGCGTTTCAATCATCCCTGCTGGCCAGCTGGGTAATTGCACTTCTACCCCAAGGAACCCAGTATTTTGGCCATTTTGTTGTTTACTACCTAATTCAACTGTCACTAGGTGTTGAGATTTATCCCTTTGAATGGTTAAAGTGATTTCCTGATGAGGGTGATTTTTAATATAATCCATTAAATCAGGCCATTCAGTCGTTGATTTGCCGTTTATGGCAATAATTTGATCACTCTTTTGTAAGCCTTTTATGGCGGCAGGGCTGTTAGGTAAAATTTTGGAGACAATGGCCGGAAATTCAGGGCGATAAGGTATTATGCCCAAGCTTTTTAATATATCAGGTTGATTACCAACTAATTTCCAATTTGTTAAAGAGAGATAACGTGTTTGCAATGCCGCACGATCAGCAGGCTGGACAGTTAATGATATTTCTGCTTTATTGCCAATACGGCCTATTATTTCAGTGAAGACTTGCTGCCATTCATAAACCTTTTGTTCATCGATCGCTTTGATAGCATCGCCCGCCTTTAATCCAGCTTGCCCAGCAATTGAATCAGGCAACACCTTGCCAATCACGGGTTTAATATATGAAATGCCTAATAAAAATACCATCCAAAAAGCAATGATGGCTAACAGGAAATTAGTCAAGGGACCCGCTAAGACAATAGCCATTCTTGTTAGAAGCGGCTGACGGTTATATGCTTTTTTTGATTCTTGGTAAGACACTTGCAGTTCACGATCATCTAGCATTTTGACATAGCCACCTAAGGGCAATATGGCGATTACATATTCCGTACCGCTCCGACGACTTTGGTATGACCAAATAGCTTTGCCAAACCCTACCGAAAAACGTAACACTTTAACGCCTAACATTTTCGCCACCAAAAAATGTCCGGCTTCGTGGAGGACAATGACAATAAAAACAGCGAGTATCGCCCCAAAAACAGTTATCAATAATTCCATAAAATTATTGCTTCCAAGGGAGTGTCATACCGGCCCCCGCCTTCGCGGGGGTGAACTACGGCCAGCATCCAGTTAATTGGTAATTTTATGCACATTTATAGAAAACCATGCTTACAAATATTCCAAACTGTAGCTGTTCATAGCCAGAATTGCAACATGGTCATCCTTATGGGATAATTTCAGCCCATGAAACGAATAGCTCAAGGGATATGTATGACAAAATTGGATGTTCCTATCCATAGGGTGAGCTATTCATTATGAAACAGCCAGCCGCGCTCTTGCCATTATCACTCACTGAAATGTGGGAACGCTTCGGACTCTATCTTGTTCAGGGTCTATTAATTTTTTACATGACAAAATCCTTAGATTTCCCTGATGCAAAAGCTTATGCAGTGATGGGACAATTCACAGCGTTAGTCTATGTCTCTCCCATCTTAGGTGGATTATGTGCCGACCGCTTGCTCGGATTTCGGTATAGTATTTTACTTGGCGCAGTTTTGTTGCTTCTAGGCTATATCACCTTAGCCTTACCTAATCATTTTTTATTTCCTAAAGAAGTGGCCATGTTCCTGGGCTTGTCCATCATCATTTTAGGCAATGGTTTTCTAAAGCCTAATATTTCCAGTTTCCTAGGTCAATTTTATGAACAAGATGATCCTCGCCGTGATTCCGGATTTACCATTTATTACATGGTTTTTAATTTAGGAATTGCATTATCTACGCTGAGCTCGGGCTATATTCTGCGATTATTCGGTTGGCATGTTGCTTTTAGCGTGGCTGCGTTTGGATTAATTTTAGCAATTGGATTTTTTTTCTGGGGATATCGCTATTTCGATAACAAAGGTTTACCCATGAAATTATCAACTCAGCCAGGATTAACCCATTGGTTTTATAAGAGAAGTAATTTTATTTTGATAGTGTTATTGGGTACTGCTGCTTGTTATGTCTTATTGAAATTATCCAATGTTGGTAACCAGATCCTCGCCATCGTCGGCGTATTCATACTCATCATCCTGAGCACCATCACCCTACGCTTAGAAAAGCAGCAAAGAAAAAGAATGTTAACTTTGCTTATTTTAATTCTTATTTCAATTATTTTTTGGAGTTTATTTTTCCAAATATTTTTAGTGGCCAATTTGTTTATCGATCGAAATGTTGACCGAGTGATATTCGGACATTTAGTTCCACCCGTGGCCTTTATTTCATTAGAGCCCCTTTTTATTTTTATTCTTAGCCCGCTCTTTGCCATTTTATGGCAACGTTTGTATCAAAGAAAAGTACGCATTTCCCGAGGTTTGCAATTTAGCTTAGCGCTGATCGCGACTGGCTTGGGGTTACAGCTCATTATCATCGGCATTCACTATCCCGATCAGCTAGGCCTAGTCCATCCTGTGTGGATAATTGCCAGTTATTTTATGATTACGCTTGGTGAATTATTATTATCACCTATTGGGCTCGCCATGGTCACTCAATTAGCACCACAAAAATTACAAGGCTTGATGATGGGTGTTTGGTTTTTAGGTTTAAGCTATGGAGGTTTATTAGCTGGTTATTTGGGTCGACAAGCCAGTGTTAAGTCCGAATGGATTAATCAGCCAGCTTACAGTAATTCAATTTATGCCCACGCTTTTCAAAATTATGTTTGGTTAGCATTGGCGGCAGCTCTGTTTACACTGTTACTCATCCCTTGGTTAAATCGTTTAACACGGAATGTTTAACAAATTGTTAATCGCCAATCGAGGTGAAATTGCTTGCCGCATTTTAAAAACAGCAAAAAAATTAAATATTTCTACGGTAGCAGTTTTTTCAGCCATTGATAGACATGCATTACACGTCGAAATGGCCGATGAAGCTTATCTATTAGGACCCGCACCCAGCATTGAAAGTTACCTTAATCTAGATAAAATCCTCACCATTGCTAAACAAACCAAGGTAGACGCTATTCACCCAGGGTATGGATTTTTGTCTGAAGACCCTGAATTTGCTACCGCATGCGCACAAGCCGGTATTACTTTTATCGGCCCTTCCGCTCAGGCCATTAAAACCATGGGAGACAAAACTTTAGCCAAATCCACCATGTTGGCTGCTGGGGTCCCAGTTATTCCCGGCTACCATGCTGACGACTTAAATTTAAGTACTTTAACCGAAGCCGCTGAAAAAATTGGCTTGCCAATTTTGGTCAAAGCTTCTGCCGGCGGTGGTGGTAAAGGCATGCGTTTAGTAGAAAAGCTCGAACAATTGGCAGAAGCCGTCGCCAGCGCCAGGCGTGAAGCTCAAGCAAGTTTCGGCGATTCGCGAATTTTTTTGGAAAAATATTTAGATAAATCACGACATATTGAAGTGCAAATTTTATTTGATCAATTCGGGCAAGGTGTTTATCTTTTTGATCGAGATTGTTCAATCCAACGCCGGCATCAAAAAATTATTGAAGAAGCCCCTGCACCATTTTTAAATGATTCAACTCGGCAAAAGATGGCAGCAACAGCATTAAAAGCTGGTATCGCTATACAATATCAAGGAGTTGGTACCATTGAATTTTTAGTCGATGAACAACAAAATTATTACTTTATGGAGATGAATACCCGTTTACAAGTCGAGCATCCTGTCACTGAAATGATCACGGGTTTAGATTTGGTCGAATGGCAATTGCGAGTAGCGGCGGGCGAAAAACTTGATTTGCAATTATCTAATGTCGTATCGCATGGACATTCTTTAGAAGCAAGGCTGTATGCAGAAAATCCACAGCAAAATTTTATGCCTTCTTCTGGCGCTTTGGACTATTATCGTTTTCCGCCATTCCCGCTGAGTACAATGGCTCCCTGTTTATCTCCTGCGCTCGGCAGAGCCAATGCTCGGAATGAAGGGGGAGCGCTTCGTGCAGCTTCCCCTTGCGATCCCCCATGGCGTAAGGAGATTTCTATACAACAGCAGCCTGGGATTCGGGTTGATACTGGTTTTCGGCAAGGTGATATGATTAGTGTTTATTATGATCCACTCATTGCGAAATTAATTGTATGGGCGCAAGACCGTCCGGCTGCAGTAGAAAAATTACAGCAATGTTTAATGCAAACAGCGGTTGCAGGTATTCATACTAATCTTACTTTGTTAAATCGTATTGCTCATCATCCTCAATTTATAGCCGGAAAAATTGTGACGCAATTTATTCCAGAGGAGCAACATATTCTTTTATCGGAGCCCTCATCACCACCCGATATCGTGATCGGTTTAGCGTGCTTAGCAGTTATTAGACAACAGCAATCGCTAGCTCAATCTCTCCAACAGCAAAGTGACGATCATTTTTCACCATGGTTAGTGCCTGATGGTTGGAGATTAAATGGCAAAGCGCAAAATCAAATTCTGTTATGGCAAGAAAAAAATCAATTGCAAATTTTGGTGGAAGTTTGCGATCATCAGTTTCGATTCAGTTGGAATCATCATGTTGTCAATATTAGTTCTGATCATCCCTATCAGGTATTTATAAAAAATCAGCATTTAATTGTTTTTCATTTGGGTGAGCAATGGCAATTTAGTTTGCAAAACCCGGCTTTTTCAGAACAGAATATCAGTGATGAATTTCAAGTTCGATCCCCTATGCCAGGGACCTTGGTGGCTGTGTATGTTAAACCAGGTCAAAAAGTATTGGCCGGTGAAAAATTATTAGTGATGGAAGCCATGAAAATGGAACACACACTGTTAGCTCCGCGTGAGGCCATCATCAAAGCTGTTTTATTTCAGCCAGGCGATCGAATAAATGAAGGCACCGAAATAATTACTTTTGAATGAGTTTATCCATGCCCTTCCCCATCCGGGCTTCCTCTGCCACCCGCCGACAGAGCTAGCGCCAGTGGGCTGAGAGGGAATGTATGAGTTCAATCTTAAAACTCATGCTTGGTTTCATTTGTATTTTCTAGGATCTTTCTAGAATTATCATCCCGTGTTTTAACTGGTGGTGGAAGTAGGGTGATAGCTCCAAAATTGGTAATACCTCTACCTCTATTTAAGCCTAGCATTTTGGACAAACTGAATATTACTTCTCTGACATAATAATCTTCAGAAACTATATTCACACGCTCGGAATAATCAGGGTCGCGAATAAGCTTTGTTGCTACTAACAATGTCATTAGATCCCCCCAAAATCCTGACAGATCAAATCCTAAAAAATTGTTCGAATCGAAAAATTTAAGTTTTTGATAAAGGACATGATAAATCTTATTATTATCATTACCTATTGCACAAATAATTTGTTTAAACGTCTGGACTTCTAACGCCTCTTGTTTTTTTCCTGCCGATTGGAGTGGATAAAAAGCTTGCTCAGCAAGAGCATTTATATGCTGGAAAAGTCCTACATGACAACCAATGGAAGAGCTAGGATTTGCAATGGCTATTAAATCTTTGACGCCTTGGAAATAGGGAAAATACTTACCCCTGACTTGAGGCCAAGTCAATTGCACTGGTTCTGTCTCTTTGCTATCAGGAAATCCCTGTGCTTCAATGACAGCCATTGACCATAAGCTTTGCACCATTGAACTTTCATCCTTAGTCAATAACCGTTGATCCTCATTTGCCATCATATAATACTGTTTTGAAAAGTCCTTTAACTCTTCAATAAAATCAAATGCGGTATCACATTTGTTGACTAGATCTGCAGCAGAATAAAAATTACTTAATTGAGAATCCTCCACTTCTTCATCTTCCCCATCCCCATCCATCGGCTCCTGATTGGACTCGGGCTTTTTCAAATTCTCCAGCTTTTCTTTTACTGATTTAAATTGTTGACCGCGCAGCAAGTCTTCTATTTTTTTCCACGCACTGATCATCAACGGATTTTCGATGAGATCTAAAAATTTGCGGCGATTATTCTGCAAAGCCTTGAGCACATAATCAACCATTTTTTGATCCTTGACTTCAGTGTCTCTTAATAGTGCGTCAATATTTAAATCATATTCTCTGAAATTGAGCTGTGATTTAAACTCTGGATTTTGTTTTAGAAAGCCAGGTGCAATAGCTCGCCCAGATATGAGAAAAACATCTTTTTTAGAATCAGTAATCACAACAACTTGCACGGACTCACGTTTACGGACGCTTGAGCTTGGGATTAGAGCTTTCGGATTATCAGGCTTATTCAATGAATTTAATAATACTGGACCACCTGTTGCTGCATATCTAGCACCAATAACAGCTTGACACTGTTCATCTTTAAAAGTTAAAGCCAAACAATTCCCTATGCCAATCAAATAGCGCTTGGTGCCAGAAAAGTAAGGCACAGTCATACATAATAATAGACTGGCTTTAACTTCATTATAAGGGCTTTGACTGAGGACAGAAGCGATGAAGGGACGCAAATCACCTTCAGTTTCCGCTGTAAACAAATGCAAATAATCAAATATTTTTTTCGCTAAACTTGATAAAACAAGGTCACAAGTATTTTTCATATGTTGTTGCCAGCCTTCCTCCTCTGTATAGCGCGGACTAAAAAGTACAGTTAATTTGGCGTGGAATTTACCGCCCCGCATATAATGAAACTCACGAATTGTATCTAAAGTTAATTGTGCTGTTAGAATGGATGGAACTTTACAAAAAATAACCGAATCCTGTCCTCGGGAAAGTTGATAATTAAATGTCTTTAATAGTTTAGTTACGTCTGTTGAAATGGGTAATGCAGAAAAACTTCTAGTTTTACAGATATGATTGTGAGGCATAACTGTTACCACGCCGATTTCTTCCCCATTATGCAGGGGGACATCTGGGTACCGTTTTTTAAATGCCTCAAACCAACCAAGCTTCTGTTCTTTACTCTCTCCTGCCCATAGAGTTTTAATTTCTTCTAAACCCTTTTCCGGAATCACATCAGATTCATCTATTTCCGTCATTTCCAGCGCCTTAGTAAACGACCAAAAGCTCTCAAGACTAGCCTCTCGCAATCTTTGATAGATAGGATCTTCAGGCTGCAACTCAGGCTTAAAGTTAGGATTTTGCAAACGATTTTGGAAAACCAATAATCGACTAATAACTGATAACCATAGTTTAGTCGTACTTTGGGTCCAGGATTGATAAATCCTAATACGCTCTTCCTCTGCTTTTGCTAATAATTTACTTTTCAAGTGGGTAGGATAAAGGCGTACAAAATACTTTTCATCTTTTTTAAATTCTTCTATGGATTTTTCATCTACTAAAGTGATTTTTTTTTCTTCCAGTAACAAACCGTCACGACTTCCTATTTGGATAATATCATCTTTTTGATAATGTTGAATTGTTGCCAAAGATATTGGCTTAGTTATCCAAGATCCGGGTCCGGTGGATTCTTTGAAAGTTATATGATGTTTACCGTTAGTCAACACCAAAGTAGAATAAGCACTTTCACCTTTTTGCGATTTAATTATTTTAGATTTATCTTCTGCTGGTACAAATTTTAAAATATTTTGTAAAACTTGTTGTCGTTTATTGCCTGGGAAAAAACCCTCTTCGGTTGGCAAATTTAATGTTAACAATGCGTTCTTAAGCTCTTTTATACGAGGGCATTTAATTTCTTGTGTACTGATCAATCCCTTATTTGGTCTTATAACAAGTTTTAATTTATTGTCTGTAGTAATTACATAACATTTTTTGGCTTGTGATCGAAGATCCTCAAAGGAAAATTGATTGTTTTCTAAAAAAACATCACAATCTTTTGGCAACTGACTTTCGATAAGTTCAGGTCTTAGCATGGTGAATATACAAGATATACTTATAGATGTATTTTGCTCCGATAAGAGGAAATTAATATTTTCAGCAAATATTTTATGGATATCATCGTTTTTTTTTGAAATATACAGAATCAATATGTATTCCATTAATCCATCTATCTTGGTTTTAAAATTTTCTAAAAATCCTTTTGTTAAAGGATCATGACTATCAATACTAATAAATGTGATTAGCTGAGCAATAAAATCGCCATTATTTTTAAAAAAATCCCAAGTGATGGTCGTCATCTTTTGGTTAATAGATAATTCAGATTTTTTTTCAGGCCTTTCGGTGATGGTGCGATAAGTATTACTTGAATAAAAACGAATAAATTCGCTAGTGCCGGGGGAATCAAAAAATGCATCTTCCGTAAACGGGGTTCCCATTGCTGTTGATGCAATAAATTTATCAACTTTAGATTCAGTCATCATGACAAAAAAATCTTTTTTCATAAGAAAATTTCTCTGGGTACGCATATATATTCATTCTCCTTAAAAGATGGTGACCATTGTGTTTAATTAGTTAATGATGATCTGCTGCTAATGACATCGCTAGTAGTAGTTTCAGTGCCTGATACTTTATGCACCCTAAAACCAAGGCTACTTACTCCAGAAACAAGAGGAGTCACTGACATATTATTTGAAGATAATGCGCTAACTGGATCTGTGTTTTTCGGTAACGCCTCTATTAATCCATCCAAACTAATCATATTAATTTGATGATCAACTAATAAACTGGGAGCATATTTAAATATTAATAACTGCTCTAATCGACGCCAGAAATCGCAAGATTGATCACCCAAAGTTCTTGTATTGAAAGATTCAAGTTTAGCCCTGATATGAGGCAAAATTGTTGATTCGTTCTGAAAAGAACAAAGGACATGAGCAAATATCAATATTTCTTTAGCTTCTTCTTTATTATGCTGAGTCGATGAATTAAAATTTTGTTGTGCCAGACCGTAAATATATTCAAAAAGTTTCGGTGGCTCAATGGCAGATGTAGGAGAAAAAACCACCATAGAATCATTCACACCTTGGAAATATGGAAAATATATTTTTCTAATATTTGCCCAACTGATAAATATTTCAGAAGAGTCATCTTCCTCAGTTTTTGAAAATGGCCTTGCCTCATCAACTGCAATGTGCCATAGACCTTTGACGGCATTAATTTCTTCCTGAGTTAATTTAAATGATATTTTAGATTCAGCTAACTCTCGACATCCTTCTATAAAGTGTTCGAAGTGGATACATTCATTGACTGATTTTATTTTAGTTTTGAGCATATTTGAAGTATCAAGAGTCTCTTTAGTTTCCTCCAACATTTGCTTTTCTTCTTCTTTCATCACTAGACTGCCTATTTTTTTAAACATCGAGCTAAAAGAATCACTTAATACGGCTGTATCGGTCAGTTTTTTAAAAGCATTGGTCATGGATTTAACTAATTGCGGTTCTTCTTCTAATGGAATTTGATCGTTTTTCACTTCTTTAACTTCCAACAGTGATTTAATTTTTACCCAAGCGCTCTGCATATAAGGATCTGCAGTCATTTTTAATAGTTCTTTACGAAGAGGCTGCAAATCTGCAATGGTTTTATCTATAGGACTTTGCTTTTCATCTTGCTCCAATGCTTTGATATCGGGTGCATACATGTATAAATCCAAATCTTTTGTTGTTTTAATAAATTTTAAAGATTTATGCGTGAAATCCCTTCCCGACAATAATAAAATTTCAGTCTCAGGATCTTTAACAATGGCTATTTGCAATGATTCTTGAATACGTGTCGAAGGATACAAAAATTGAGTTAGCGATTCAGACTCATTGCCAATCGGTTTATCCAATGAGTCTAATGACACAGGAACATCATTAAAATCATACATGGCGTAAATTTTAATTATTGGAGGGGAGTTTTTTGGATATGCTATAGCTACTCCACTACCGATTCCTACTAAAAACCGCTTGTTATAATCATGGCCTGTCTTAACAGTGAGACAAAACAGTAAACTGGATTGTATTTGATTAAAAGGCCTCTGGGTTAGAATACCTGCTAATCTCTCACGAATACAATACAAATGGTCAGTATCGTTCCACCAGAATTCGGAAAATATATTGATGCTTTCAAATACTTTGGTGGATAAGGCTTTAAAAATCAATTCTCGATTTTCTTCAGCATCTTGAGCCCAGCCATCATATTCTTTATATATCGGACTATAAACGACAGTCAATTTAGCTGAAACTTGATCACTCTGATCCATATAAATGCCAGAATATTTATTTTTCTCGTAAAAAAATTCACGTACCGTGTCCGACAAAACATTATTATGAATCATAGAAGGTTGACAGCTGGTAACGATTGCGCTAGAAAAATCAAGAAAATTAAAACTAACACTCCTACTATCTAGGACATTTTTTATAGTTGGTGTACATGGTACAGCTAAAAAGTTAGAGTGTTTATTTGCGTGATTAACGGGCTGCATAGCCAAAATTCTGACTGGGCCTCCATCCTCCACCGCAACTTTGGAATTTTGGTGACGAAAAGCTTGTCGCCAGTTAAGTGTTTGATTTTTATTTTCCCGTTCTGCAGTGGACCATTGATTTTTGATCTCTAATAAATGTTCTGCTTGTATTTCTACCTTATCGTCTGAGCTGGTTTGAGTATTTTCTAAAGCTTTAATCAATTTGCCAAGGTTATTTAAACTGGCTTGATGCAGAAGATTATACAAAGGTTCGATAGGACCTACATGAGTAAATTTTTTGGCTTCAAGTCCATCCTGAAATACCCATAGACGACTGACTAACAATAACCATGCTTGAGCACCTGAAGGTTGCCAAGTACTGGTAGCTTGTTGTCGCATATTTTCTGCTTTTGAAATTAATTGAGTTTTTATATTATTAAAATCAAACTCTTCTTTATTTTCGCTTGAAAAAAATGGAGAAGTTTCTATCAATAAAGTCTCGTTTTCTACAAAATATTTAACTATACATGAAACGGTATCGGTTTTATGTTTAATCTCCTTTGTTTCTTCCAATGGGGGTGCTAATCCCTTGGTTTCATCGGGTTTTAAAGGATTAACTCGGATCTTATGACTACCTGAATTATAGATAACGGTCATACGTCGATTGGTAGGTATAAAATTTATAATTGTTTGCAAATTGTTTTTAGAAGATGTATCAAAACCAATTCTCGAATCAGGAACATTGGGTATCAGCCCAGAACTTAAAGTTGGTTTGCCAAGTTTCTTTCGTAAAGTATCAAAATTTTTACATTCAATTACACTTTTGGTAAAACCTTCGGTAGATTTCGAGTCTTTTTTAAGATGAAGCAATTCGTTCTTAGTGACCACATAACATTGCTTCGTATGAAAAATAAAATTTTTCTCTAGAGAATCCGA
The DNA here is from genome assembly GCA_963818985.1 of uncultured Pseudomonadota bacterium. Classification (GTDB taxonomy): domain Bacteria; phylum Pseudomonadota; class Gammaproteobacteria; order Coxiellales; family Coxiellaceae; genus JAFEDN01. The sequence continues at coordinate 196,499 of CAWFUJ010000008.1, forward strand.
ATCCTTAACGTAAATACTACAATTTTCAGGTAAAGACTTAATAGCTTGCTGAGCCGCAAAAAAATTCATAACAATGGTAATATTGAGAATTTCGGTAATATTACACGCTAACGTAGTGGATAAATCCCTTAATTGGTTTGATATAAAATTTTTATAATAATCAGAACCATTTTTGATAGAATTATTAAAAATACTTGGGAATCTTGCATCAAGACGCGCACTCATTTGTGTAAATATTTTTGAAAAATTTTTAATGCCTTTAGAGTTTTGTTTTAAACTGACAAAAAGTGACATTTGACCTAAGTAATCACCATTTTTTCTATAAAAATCCCAAGTTGTCGTCGACACGCCCTCTTCTAAGGGTAGGTTCATCGGTTTGTCAGTTTTCACCGTTCGGTAAGTGTTACCGGCATATACCTTAATAAATTCACTTGTGCCTTGTTGTTCAACAAATGAATTTGTATCTAAAGGTTGATTTATATTAACTTGAGAAGGTGGTAAATTTTGAAATTGAAGGTTTTGTTTTATTAAAAAAAATCCTTTATCCTCTCTGTATAACCGCATGTTAAATCTCCATATATTTTTATTATTAGAAAAATAAGAATATTGCAAGTCTATAATTTAGTCCTGAATGTGTCAAACAATTTATTTCTGTTTTTCCTGCTAAATTATTTTTGCACGTAACGATATATTTGTAACCGTAACATAGGCACAGCCGTCTTACGTATTAATGCAACTCCGTCAATCGGGGCTGATAACGTCATCCCGCGGCTTGAGCGCGGGATCCATACTGGCTTGCAAGCTCACTGGATCCCGCGCTCAAGTCGCGGGATGACAAATTATTCAAGCCCCGCATTGCGCCGTTTATTATATAAAACAGCCCGCGATTCCCCTGGCGACGGAAAATATTGACGAGGGTAGTTCAACTTAAGGTTGAGGTTTGTACTTGTTGGTCTTCATTTTTCTTGTTACGAGATAATGCTAAATCAAAAGCTTGTTGATATAGCGGTGCTCTAAATCTATATTTTTCATCATTCCTGCTATCTCCTCTCGTCGAGTAAGATGAGGACGACGACAAAAATCCCGCAGTTGTGAGATGGCTAGGCTGGCGACAAGACCTAATCTTACTTGCGAGTGCACTTATCAATTCTGAAAGATAAAAACCTTCTGGATCAAGGCGGTAGTCTATACTTGAATCTACATTGATAAACATGAATATCAATACCTTCGCTAAATCCATCCAAAATCCTGATTCCAGAGAACCTTGCTGATCAATAAATTTTAATTTTTGATAAATAAGCCCATAAATTTTTTCATCATTATCCACAGAAGAAATAGCATGGTTAAAAGCCTTAATTTCTAATATTTGTTCCTTCTTTCCAGCCTGTTGCAATGGTAAAAAATATTGATCAGCTAAGGCATTAATATGTTCACTTAGACTAAACCTCTTAAAATAAAGGTCAGGAGAAAATACAGCCATAAAATCTTTTATTCCTTCAAAATAAATAAAGTATCTGGCTCTAATCTGCTGCCAGGTTAGAGTTATCTGGGATCCAGATAATCCTTTAGCTTCAAGTGTAGCTATTTGCCATAAGTTTCGAATCATATTAGACTCTTCAATTGATAAACTTGTTGCTAGAGAATGGTCTGTTTTTAATTTTAAAAAATTAAATAGCTGAATAAATTTTTCAACATTTGAACAAGAGTTGATATTTTTTACTTCCAGCTTTATTTTTGCCGAGACGTCATTATCTAATAATGGAGGATTACGCTCGCGCAATTGATGCTCTAGTTTTTTCCAGGCACTGATCATATTTGGGTTTTCGATAATATCTAGAAATTTTCGACGATTTTTCTGTAAAGCCTGAGTGACCTGATTAATTAATTCCCCCTCTTTAATTTCTTTTTTATTTTCGCTTAAAAGCTTTTGCAAATTTAGGTAATATTCTCGAAATTTAAACTTTGAAGTAACGGCCACTGATCTCTCATCAAGCAAATCTGGCCCTATTAGCCGTCCTGAACAAAGTAAAATGTCGTCTTCTGTGCCTGAAATATAAACAATTTGTATGGATTCAGATTGACGAATATGCGATCCTGAAATCAGTTTGCCCGGATCATCAGGTTTATTCAGAGAATTTAGTAAAACCGGTACGTCTTTTTCTGAATCATACAAAGCTTTAATGATGTTTGAGTCGTCGACGGCATTATCTCTAAAAGTTAATGCCATACAATTCCCAACGCCGATCAAATAACGATGGGTAGCCGTCGAAGCCGGTAAAGACAAACAAAATAATAAATTGGCTTTAACATCCTTAAACGGACTCCTGCTCAGTACGGTGGAAATAAACCCACGCAAACCTTCAGTCAAGCCTGAATTAAACTTATCAAGGTTAGTAAATATTTGTTCTGCTAAACTTTTTAAGATCCGATCTCGCACGTCTTGCATATCTTGCTGCCATCCTGGCTCCTCTATGTAGCGCGGGCTATAAAGAACGGTTAACTTTGCAAGTGGATCATAAGCGTTATAACAATAAAACTCACGAATGGCGTCTAAAGTTGAAAGAGTTTGAGAGGCTGGTGGCATTAAAGATAGAATAATTATGTTTTGTCCTTTTAAAAAATGATGTTCAACACATTTTGATTGGGTTGATAATACTCGCGGAATAGGGAAAGCTGTAAAATTTCTTATTTTATGAGCATGGTTAATCGGCATAACCGCTAAAGCTCTGACTTCACCTCCAATCTGGATAGGTGCATTTCGGTGTTGATTTTTAAATGCTTGCTGCCAAGTCAGTGTCAGTGGCAGAGATTTTTGTTCGTTCGTTGATGCTTCTTGCCATTGTTTTTTAATTTCTGTTAAATCATCTTCAGAAATTTCCTTAGCATTTACTTCCAAAGTTTGAACATTTTGCAATGCTTTTGTCAAAGGCCAAAAGTGAGTTAGACTGGCTTTTCTTAATAATTCATAAGTAGGATCTTCAGGCTGTTGAAGTTCGCCACTTTCCAAACGTTCTTGAAAAGCCCATAGACGGCTAATAAGAAATAGCCATGTTTTAGCGGTTGGAGCCTCCCAGTATTTATAAGCTTCTCTACGCATGGCTTCTGCTTGAGTACATAAATTTTCTTTTACTTCCTTAAAATAAGCAGGAATAAGTTCATATTTTTTTTCTTTTGTCTCTATTTCCTGTTTATCAATATTTAATAATCCTGGCTGACTTTCAATTTGTACAATGTCATTGAGTTGTAAATTTTTAATAATGTGCCCATCAATTTGTGTAAAAGACCCTTGGGAATTAATAATCCTCACGACATGTTTACCCTGATTAATCACCAGGGTGGTATAAGTACTTTTTCCAGAATTGTTATTTGTCACTAACTTTACTGGCTGATGTTGTGGTGGTAGAAAATTAATAACAGTATGTAAAGACAAACTTTCTAGACTTTGAGGAAAGAATCCATCTAGACTGTGGCCATTCTTTAATGTTAAAAGATTGTCTTTAAGTTTTGAAAAAGAAGCTTGAGTCAATTTAATTTCTTGTCTAACAATTGTATCTGGTTTACCTTTTTTATAATGAAACAATTTATCCTTAGTGACCACATAACACTGGTCGGTTCCGCTTCTGAGGGCCGTAAAAGATACTTTTTCATCTTCCAAAAAAACATCACAATTTTTTGGCAAACTAATCCTGGTATTTTTGATGTTTTCAGGCTTAACTGTGGTCAATACGCAGGTTATACTTTGAAATAAACCAGTAATTTGAGCTGTAAATTTATTCAGAAACATTAGCTCTAAGTCATGTCTTCTATCCGCAATATAGTCGTTCAATATAGGCTTCATAAGTGTATGGATGTGTTGCTCCAATGAATCTATCGACATTTTTGTTGATGTTCGGGATTCTTTTTGGTCTTGCTCTGCGCTGATAAATAAGATGACTTGACAAATAAAATCGCCATTATTTTTAAAAAAATCGTATGTAATGGTTTTTATTGCGTTGTCTAAAGGCAACACCGATTTTTTTTCGGGGGGCACTGCTACCGTTCGAAAAGTATTACCCTCGTAGACACGGGTAAACCCAGTACTTCCGAAAAGTTCAACATAGTTTTCAGTGGTGATGGGCTGCTCCATCGCCACCGGTGAAGTCAAATTACCAGCAGTGAACCTAATCATCATAGAAAAAAAGTTTTTTTCCATTGTAAAAAAATTTCTAGTTTCGTTGTTACGCATTTTTTTCTCCTTAAAATTTTTTTTCTATTTCAATATGGATAAAAGCCAAGTCCATAATGATCGGAAGAATCGGAAGATGGCACCAAAACTCTAACCAGGGAGGTGAGGAAACTCTGCGATATCAATTCTGAAGATCTCGAGGTTGTTTGTGAAGAGGTACTTGATAACTCAATTAACTTAAATTGTAACTGTTCCAAATTATTAGCGGGATTTTCGTATAAGTCAGCTTTTGGCAAGTACAAAAATGTTAATAATTTTATTAATTGAATCCAGAATTTCGGAGCTAGATTATCTAAATAATACTGGTCAAAAGTGTTTAATTTGCCATTAATAGTCTTTAAAATAGCTTTTTCATTAGGTAAGAGACAAAGAAGGTGGGCGAATGTCAGTATTTCTTGCGCTTCAGAGCCTCTATTAGCAATGTTCAATGTATTGAAATAAAATTGTCCTAAACCGTGAATATATTCAATAAGCTTGGGTTGCTCAATTGTCTGAGTTGGAACAAATAATGCGATAGAATCTGTAAGACCCTGGAAATATAAAAAATATCTGTTTCGGATTTTATTCCAATTCATTTCCGGAGTGTTAACTATATTCGCATAATCATTATCAACAAAAGTAGGCAAATCTTTTTCCTCGTGAATGGCTGCCTGCCATAGTTTAGTCACCACTTCAGACTCAAGATCAGTTAATTTATTAGAAATTGAGCCGGTTTTTTCTTTGGCTTCGTCCAATTCAGTTGAGCTATCAGGCTCTAAATTAAGAGGTTCGAAGTATTCATTAACCTTGCTAATAAACTCATCACAATCTGAGCAATAATTCAGTTCACTTAACTCCTCAGCCTCGTTGAAAGTTTGAGCAGAAGAACTATCTAGCAATTTTTCAGTAGGTTCCTTGAAAGATTTTGTTATACGAGCAAGTGCTTTATCAAAGTCAACCTCGGGAAAGAAACTTCTTCCACTTTGAGATTTTTCTTCTGTCACTCCCGACAATTTTTCTAATTTATTCCACGCACTTATCATATTTTTATCAGTTATTAATTCAAGCAATTTTTTACGACGAGCCATTAAGGCAGCCAGCATATTTTTTATGGGACTGCTATCCTTCTCTTCAATGATACCCAGTGACTTAATATCTGGCGTATATGTACGAATACCTAGTTTTGATTCTTTTCCTGGCATTGGCATGAAAGATTCTGGTGTTAAAATCCGCCCTGGAATCAATAAAATTTCTACAGAAGGGTCTTCAACTATAGCGATTTGTATGCATACTTCCTGGCGGATACGGGATGGGTTTAAAAATGAAGTCAAGGATTCTATTCCTCCCGTTCCAAGTTTATCCGGTTTTTTCAGTGAACTTAATGATACTGCTACTTCTTGAATTTCATACATAGCACCAATTTTAGTGATTGGTTGGCTTTCTCCTTTTTCAAAGGCCAAAGCCATATTATTACCTACGCCCACCAAAAAGCGACATTGATAATCTCCCTTCTGTATGTTAAGACAAAATAATAAGCTAGCGTTTACCGCGCTAAAAGTGCTTTGGGTTAGTATTTCCGTTATCCATTTTCGTATTTTTGGCAAGCTTTCATTACTATATTCCAAAAAATTTTGAATTCCATTAAATATATCGCTACTTAATATATGTAAAATTTGCTCACGTTCACTCGTAAACTTCTCAATCCAGCCGTTTTTTTCAATAAATACCGGACTATAGAGCACAGTTAATTTAGCAGTGACGGGATGATTAGATGAAAATTGATCATCAGCGTATAGATACTCACGAATGGTATCTGCGTTCAGAGGGGGATTGGAAGCCTCAGGAAGACATGATGAAATTATCGTTCTATAATTTTCATCGATTACAAAGCGAACAGATCTATTCGCTAAGATTTTTTGGTTGTCAGGAAGGATTGGCATAGCTTGAAAGCGAGTTAATTTGGTTGCATGTCCTACAGGATCTACACCTAATACCATGACGGCTGTTCCAAGTTCTACTGGAGCTGTTGGATTATGAAAGCGAAAAGGCCTTTTCCAACAGGTCATAGTTGAGTTCACCTCTCGCCATTGTCTTTTAATTTCAGTTACATGTTCTTTTTCTATTTCCACTTGATCATCGGGAGATTTTTGAGTGATGTTCAAAGCCTTCTGCAACCAACCAAAATTAGTTAAGTTAGCTCGCATTAAGCAATCATATATAGGATCGGCAGGATCAGACAACTTAAAACTTTCATCTTCAAGTGCGGTTTGGAATATCCACAGTCGGCTGACTAATAATAACCATGCATGAGCTATGAGGGGTTTCCAAGTTTCAGCTGCTTGCCGACGTAATGTTTCTGCTTCAAATGCTAGTTGAGTGGGTATATGAGTAAAATTGAAACTGGAAATTGTCTTTGTCCGTTTAGACTCGTCTTTGTGATCTAATAAATTTTTCTCTTCTAATAAACCTGGATGAGATTGGACCAATAAAACTTCTCCGACCTTACAATGATCAATAGAAAATGAGATTGTTTGCTTCTTACCTATAGGGTACACCGGTGTTGAATTAGGTATTAAAGGATTTACTGCAATAATTTTATGTTTACCTTTGTTAATAATCAGAATGGTATATGAAGGACTGACTTTACTAGCAGCCATTTGCTGTCTTGATAAAAAATCGGTGAGTATTTGCAAATTAGATGGACATGTTCCATTTGAAGCGGGGGTCTGTGAAAAATCAGGCAAAATTCCAGATTTATAGACGGATTCGCCCAGACTTTTTCTAAGAAAGCCCAAATTTTTACATTTAATTTCTTTCATTTCCACAAACCCATTTTCTTTTTTTTCAAGAAAAAAAAGGTTATCTCCCTTTTCCTTGGTCAAAACATAACATCGCGTGGTTTTAAATTCAAAATCTTTCTCATACTCTTCGATAAATTTGGTTTTAACATAGATACTACAATCTTCAGGTAATTTTTGTAATGAATTGGTGATCATTTTTGGATCGTGAAAGGTGATGATCACGGTAACATTTAGATTATCCATTAACATTTGTTCTGTTATTGGTAGCTCGTCCTTTAATATGTCTCTTTCCATATTAAATTTTTTCACCAGTTCATTGAACTTGGTTAAATTTTTTTCTAGGGTTAAACAAATGTCTTCTACAATTCTTTCAAAATTAACGTGTGGTTTATCGCGATCAAAACTAACAAACAAAATCATTTGAGCAAAGAATTGGCCGTTGTTTTTATAAATATCCCAACTAATGGTCGACATGTCTTCTGCTAATGGCAGTTCTAGTTTTTTATCGGCGGTTACCGTGCGATAAGTATTGCCGGCATAAACCCAGATATAATCACTCGTACCGGGTTTAGCAATAAAAGATTTTTCATCAATGGGTTGTTCCATATCAACTGCAGAGGAAGGTAATTTAGGAAATGCTTCTCTATTTTTAATAAAAAAATAATCCTTTTCAGCTTGATAAGTTCGCATTTTAAATCTCCATATTTTTTAATTTTTCAATAAAAGAATTGTCAGTCTATAAGTTGCAACTGTGATCTGTCAAATACTTTGTGGATTGAGTGATTAAGAAAGTGCCCGGGGCCGGAATCGAACCGGCACGAGATTTAGCTCCCGAGGGATTTTAAGTCCCTTGCGTCTACCTATTTCGCCACCCGGGCAAACGAGGAATATAAATAATGAAGGCTGGGGTCGGAATCGAACCGGCGTCCGCGGCTTTGCAGGCCGCTGCATAACCACTCTGCCACCCAGCCATTCATGAATAAAATGGAGCGGGAAACGAGACTCGAACTCGCGACCCCAACCTTGGCAAGGTTGTGCTCTACCAACTGAGCTATTCCCGCAAATGACTCACCATTATTCCTGTTCTTACATCAATGTCAAGTAGTGCGTAAGGAATTTCTACGAAAATTGAGCAGACAGCTTTAAAACTAACGCGAATCTTTAAAATCAGGCCACGCCAATTTTAAATAAATGGTCATTGTCCAAAGCGTTAATACGGCCGCCAACCAGAGAAAAAATGTTCCCAACCATAACAACCATTTATTATCGCCAGGAAGATACCAAAGTAATAAAATCAATGCAATCATTTGTAGGCTGGTTTTTATTTTAGCAACAAAAGTGACCGCCACGCTAGCCCGCTTACCTAGTTCAGCCATCCATTCGCGTAATGCTGAGATAGCCACTTCGCGGGCAACAATAATTGCAGCAGGAATCGCCAGCAAAGGAATTAAATTTTCACCGACCACCACCACTAAAATCACGACTACCAATAGCTTGTCGGCAATTGGATCTAAGAAGGCTCCTAGTTTGGTCATCTGGGCAAAGCGTCGTGCCAAAAAGCCATCTAACCAATCAGTGATACAAGCTAATAAAAAAATACCTGAGGCAACTTGATGCGACCATTTAAATGGCAGATAGTAGCATATCACCACTAATGGAATGATGAAGATCCTTAATAGCGTTAATAATGTAGGAATATTCATTCAAAATCCTTAATGAAAATGATGGTAGATTCGTTGTGCTAAGGCTGCATTGATACCCTTTACCCGCATTAGATCCGTTACGCTGGCCTGTTGAATCCCTTGCAAACCACCAAAATACCGCAATAGGTCGCGACGTCTTTTAGGTCCAATATTCTCAATTGTTTCCAATGATGAAGCAATCCCTAGCTTACCACGTTTGCGACGATGCGCAGTTATCGCAAAACGATGCGCTTCATCACGAATAATTTGTAGTACGTGCAAAGCGGGACTGTCTTCTGCGAGGCGTAAAGAAACTTTATGTCCTGCCAGCCATAATTGTTCAAGACCCGGCTTACGGCTCGGACCTTTAGAAATAGCCAGGATTTTTACCCCACTGACTTGTAATTCCTCTAGTACTTCCTCAGCCTGTTTTAATTGACCCTGACCCCCATCAATGACTAATAAATCTGGCAACTCTTTTTCTTCCGCCTTTAAATGAGTGTAATGTCGAGTCAACGCTTGGCGAAGTGCTGCATAATCATCTCCCGGTCGAATATCATGGATGTTAAATCGCCGATAATCACTGGTCAAAGGACCTTGGTCATTAAATACAACACATGAAGCAACCGTTGATTCTCCACTGGTATGACTGATATCAAAACATTCCATGCGTTGGATAGGATTAAATAGATTTAAAGCTTTTTGTAAAGCTTGTAACTGAGCCACAATTTTATTTTGCTTAGCCAAATGTTGGCTTAATGCATAACTAGAATTGGTATCAGCCATGGTTTGCCATTGGCGATACGGTGCATGTTTACGGTCGGTGATCATGATTTTACGATTTAAGCTGACTTCCAAAGCATTTTGAATCGATTCTTTATCAGGCAAAGAATGACTGGTAACGATCCGCTCGATAGGTTCTTCACTATGAAGGGGATTAAGATAATATTGGAGAATAAATGCTGATAATGCTTGCTTACGGCCTTCGGCAAGAGGAATTCGTGGAAAAAAAGCTTTGCTGCCGATAACTCGACCTAAACGGACAAATAAAACCAGAATAGCAACCTCCCCACCCTGTTCAGCAACTCCCAAAATATCAATATTTCCACCATCACTGACCACACTCTGTTGACCTTGTAATTTGCGTAATAAAGCCACTTGGTCACGGTAATAAGCGGCCTGTTCAAACTGAAAAAGATTGGCGGCGCTTTCCATTTTATTGATTAAATCCGCAATAATTTCCTCATTTTTCCCTGCAAAAAATAATAAAGTATGTTTAACCTGTTCTGCATAATTTTCTTTGGTGACATAATTGACGCATGGCGCGGTACAGCGCTGAATCTGGTATTGTAAACAAGGGCGGGTCCGATGTTGGAAGAAATTATCACTGCATTGACGGACTTTAAATAATTTTTGAATCAATGCTAAATTTTCCCGTACCGCGCCTGCATGAGGATAAGGGCCGAAATAATGGCCAGCCTGACGTTTAGGACCGCGGTGAAAATCCAATCTCGGAAAGTCCTGCCCACTCGATAAAAACAAATAGGGATAAGATTTATCATCGCGCAATAATATGTTGTAACGAGGCCGGTGTTGTTTAACTAAGTTAGCTTCTAGTAGCAGTGCTTCTACTTCATTAGCGGTAATGGTGATTTGAATATCTGCGACTTGGGCAATCATCAATGCAGTCTTACGATCTGCAGTCCGCACCCGAAAATAACTACTGACTCTTCGTTTTAAATTTTTAGCTTTCCCCACATAAAGCACTTGTCCCTGAGAATTCATCATCTGATAAACCCCTGGCTGAGTAGGAAAATCCTGAGATAAATTTTTCATAATCATTAAAACTTGACTATAAACAAGTATTCACCGGAGAGGCAGGGATTCGAACCCTGGGAGGGGATTACCCTCAACGGTTTTCAAGACCGCCGCAATCGACCGCTCTGCCACCTCTCCTAAAAACGCGAATTGTAACATCAAGAATGAAAGAATAATACCGTACTATAATATCTGTTAGGTGCACTATAAGTATTTGTTATAGGAATCATGAGATTAATTAAATTGTACCTTTTGAATTTAAATTCCCCTCTTAAGAGTAGACTCTTGTACAGGCATGGTTCTGGCAGGTTGGTCATGACCTATTCCCATTATGGAATCATTTTTTCGCACTTCGTTTTTACGGCTAGTCATTCCATAATCATTTTTAGCTAATATCGCCCATCGTCCAGTTTTTAATTTTAGGTAGACTATGTTGGGGGTGTATTTTATGATATAATGAGATCCGTATATTATTTAATCATAATAGGAGTTTTTGCATATGCGTTCAAACAACTTGAGCATTACTAGAAGCACGGAATCTGCGTTAACAGTTAATCGGGTTCTACGTAACACTTATTTTTTATTGAGCTTAACTTTATTGTTCAGCGCGGGGACTGCTGCCTATGCCACCCTTTCCAATGCACCACCTATTGGTATTTTAGGTCTGATAGTTGGTATGTTTGGACTATATTTTCTTACCGTTTGGTTGCGGAATAGTGGATGGGGGATTTTAGCAATTTTTGCTTATACAGGATTTTTGGGCTATACGTTAGGGCCTATCTTAAATTTTTATATTCATAATTTTAGCAATGGTGCGCAGATCATTGGCACTTCACTAGGCGCAACAGGCCTAATATTCCTTGGATTATCGGCCTATGTGCTGACTACTCGTAAGGATTTCAGCTACTTAGGCGGTTTTATTACCGCTGCGGTGATTGTAGCTTTTCTAGCGGGATTGGGCGGCATGTTATTTAATATTCCAGCTTTACAATTAGTGATTTCTGGTGCATTTGCGATTATATCTTCAGCCTTTATTTTGTATACCACCAGTCAAATTATTAATAATGGCGAGCGCAATTATATTATGGCCACAATAAGTCTTTATATTGCTATTTTTAATTTATTCGTTAGCTTATTACGCATTTTGGGCGCTTTCGGCGGCAATAACCGTAATTAGAGATCTTTCATTCTTCCCCTCTCCCGGATGGGAGAGGGAAATAACTGCCCCTCCAAAAAAAACACATATCAATCTGCTCTTCAGGCTTTAAGTACATTCTGTACATAATTGATCATTTTTTAATCCTCCCTTAATGTCGCATCTGTACAATAGACATTAAATATGCATTTTGGAGGTAAATTAACAATGAGTAATAACAGTATAATAGAACAACAACAAAAAAAGAAAGCAAATAAGATTTATAATCAATGCGTTATATTTGCGGTAGTGGCCTGTGCTATAGCAACCCCTTGGTTGGTTTCTCATAAGTCCAGCTACAAACTCAAGCAAACTCAACCTCTAAAGTTGGCTGCATCCGCCTCGCCGCTGCCTATATCAGCTACCCAAGAACTCGCCATCCCGATGAGCGAACCAATTACTTTAGTAGACCCTATCTCTATTCCTGATATTAAAACAACTATTGGAAAAACCATGACTTCTGTGACCGAGAAAGCGCCTACAGCGATAACTAAGGTGCCTAAGGCCGTAAATAATAACAAGGCTCCCATAAAAGCACCTGTTAAAGCTGAGGCCCCAGCTAAAGCCCCGGTTAAAACAGCAGTAAAAGCTTCCACCAAAACTTCAGTTAAGGCGCCTACTATGGCAGCAGGAGTTAAAAAACAACCCGCAAACCCAGCCACTGTAAGCATTCATCAGAGCAAAATAGATACCGGTTTTATCGCCAAAGTTGAAGGTGTCGTTCTCAAAGCCTATGTGCCACTACCAAAAAAGACCAAAAGTGGTGTTACTATCGGCGCCGGTTTTGACCTAGGCCAGATGGACCTTAAAGAATTCAAAAGCTTACCTATGGATGAAGCTTTAAGAGCTAAATTATTGCCCTATGTTGGGTTGAAAAAGTACAAGGCGACTGCTTTTTTAAAAGCCCATCCATTACATTTAACTAATGTAGAAGTGGAGCAACTCAATGTTATCGCTGCAAATAAAATATTGATGCCTTTATCAACTAGCTATTATAAGTCGTCTGGTAAATCTTTTACGACTTTGCCAGCAGCAGCTCAAACTGCTTTATTCTCTTTCGCGTATCAATATGGCGCCGGTTTTATGAAAAAGAAAAACCTAAGCCACCTTTGGAATCATTTTGTGGCCGAAGATTGGTCGCAAGCAAGTCAAGCTTTGCATGGTTTTAAGGTCTATGGTGAACGTAGAAAACAAGAAGCCAAATTATTAGCTCATTTAGTATAGATAACCCTTTGTTTTACATTATTTAATTTTAAGTTAATGTACATATCGTACAATTAATGCATAGTATATATAAAAGAGATTTAACTATGCAAGTTGAGAAATTAAAAAATGGCAAATACCAAAAATATGTGATCCAAACGTTGGTAGCGGGAGCATTGATCTTATCGTTTTCGAGCATTAATCACGTTCATACTTATATGACCACACATTTTAAAAGGGTAGCACCTGTTAAAAAGCCTTTGGGAAAAACACCGCCCCAACCAACCTCTGAGCCGTACACACCAACAGAGACGGTTAAGCCCTCGACTCAACTTACCTTAGAAAAAACTAAAATAGACCTAAATTTTATAAAAGAAGTCGAAGGCTCGGTGTTAAAGGGCTATGTGCCTCTTGCAGCCACCACTAAAAGTGGCGTAACCATTGGTAACGGGGTCGATTTAGGTCAAATGAGTTCATCAGAATTGGCTGATTTACCCATTTCCGCGCCATTGAAGAAAAAATTAATGCCTTATGTGGGCTTAAGGCACTTTGACGCCAAGGCGTTTTTAAAGGCTCACCCGCTGATGATTAACGAACACGAAATGACCGAACTAAATACGATGATTGGTAACAAGATTTTGCAACCTTTGGCAGCGACTTATCGAAAGGAAACCGGAAAAAGCTTTACTAGCTTGCCTGCGGCAGCTCAAACTGCCCTATTTTCTTTTGCCTACCAATATGGCCCTAATTTCATGTACAAGGAATCTCTAAAAAACCTTTGGCATTGTTTTGTTACCGGGAACTGGGTCAAAGCCAGAGCGACTCTACGTAGCTCTAAATTTTACGCCAACCGCCGACAACAGGAAGCTCTGTTATTATCTGGAATAGCTTAAGCTTTAATCGTCCCTTAAGGATACGCATGTAAAATACCTATTATGAAAGTAAAAAGGTATAAAAAATTAGTTATGGGTCTGGCTTTTACTATAACCATGCCATTAGAAATTACCTGCGTTTTCGCAGCGAACAAACTAACCAGAGTTTCTCTCGAACAAACCCAGATTGACCATCACTTTTTGAAAAAAATGGAGGGGTCGAAATTGAATGGTTATGTACCTTTGGCCAATAATAGCAAAAGTGGAGTGACTATTGCTAACGGATTCGATTTAGGTCAATTAAATTTAAAAGAATTCAACAACTTATCGTTAGATGAGAAATTAAAAAATAAACTTCGTCCTTATGTGGGTTTAAGGCAACATCAAGCCAAAACCTTTTTGCAAAGGCATCCACTCACCATCACCATTCAAGAATTAGAGCAGTTAAATAAAGCTGCAGCACATAAGATTCTGCACCCTTTGGTCCAAAGTTATGATAGGGTCAGCAAAACTCCTTTTATTCATCTTCCCAGCGAAGCACAAACCGTTATTTTTTCTTACGCTTACCATTTTGGGCCAGGATTTATGAAACATAACACCTCAAAGCAGCTTTGGAGACATTTTGTTTTGCAAGAATGGAATCATGCCAGCAGGGTTTTAAAAAACCAAAAACTTTATTCAAGCCGTCGCATCAGCGAAGCCAGGCTGTTAGACCAACTGATTTAAACGAGTTATTAAACAATTCGTTGATGATGCCTTGCTAGAAAAGTGTATATCGTTGGAACAACGAATAAGGTAAAGATTGTCCCTATCAACATACCAGCAGCAATCACAATTCCAATAGCAAAACGACCAGTTGCGCCGGCGCCGGTGGCAATTAATAAAGGTATAACTCCTACAACCATTGCTGCAGTCGTCATCAAAATAGGTCTTAATCGGATGGATGCCGCTTTTTCAATGGCTTCACGAATCGACATCTCCTCCTCTCGTTGTAACTGATTTGCAAATTCAACCATTAAAATACCATGCTTAGTAATTAAGCCAATTAAAGTAATTAAACCAATTTGTGTATAAATATTAATAGTGGCGAACCCCATGTTAATTGGTATTAACGCTCCACAAATTGACAATGGCACGCTGATTAAAATGATGAAAGGATCACGGAAACTTTCAAACTGCGCTGCCAGCACTAAATAAATAATAATTAATGAAAACATAAAAGTGTAAACCAATGCCGATCCCTCTTGAATATACTGGCGTGATTGACCCGCATAATCGTAACGGATGGTTTTTGGAAAAATTTTATTTGCTTGAGTTTGTAAAAACGACAACCCTTCGGCAATGGTATGGCCAGGCATCAGCATGCCGTTTAATGTTGCAGAATTTAGCTGTTGAAAAGCAGATAAATTATTAGGCTGGGTAGATGCGCTCATGGTCACGAAGGTTGATAAAGGCACTAATTTACCATTGGAGGTGTTGACATAAATTTGTTTCACCGCATCCGGATTAAAACGAAACTCTTGCTCTACCTGTGGAATAACATCATAGCTACGACCCTGCATATTATAAGAATTGATAGCACGCCCCCCCAGGGCGATCGACAAAGCATTACCAATATTGGCCATATTGACGCCCATTTGCGCAGCTTTATCTCGATCTATGTTGAGATGAATTTGTGGTTTATCGTAACTCAAGGTATTAGTGATAATTAAAAACAAGCCGCTTTTCTGCGCCGCTTGCAGTAATTGCAGTGTATATGGGTACAAAGTTTCAAAAGGCTCAATCGTGTTGACGACAAATTGAATGGGTAAGGGACTGCCGCCTACAGGCAGCGAAGGCAATGGATACACCAATGCGCGAACCCCAGCAATATTACTACGTAATTGTTGCTGTAAGCTGGTATTCACTTCGCGTTGTGTTTGGGTGCGCAGATCCCAAGGCTTTAAAATAAGACCAGAAATTGCTGAAGTCACCGTTCCAGCGCCATTGATAGTAAAAAAATCACTCGTGGCAGGAATACCAGAATAAATTTGATTCATGGGATTGGTAAATTTTTCTAAATAATTTAAATTAGCATACTGTGGAGCCGTAACGCTGACAAATAAGACACCTTGATCCTCTTCCGGCGCTAATTCTTTTTGCGAAGTGCTGTAAAGAAAAAAGCAACTGAATAAAACGATGCCTGCGAACACCAGCGTGACTGGTCGAAAATTAAGCACTCTATGCAAGCGCAACTGATAATAATTCTTCAGTTTGTCAAATTTAGTATCGATATAGTGTACCAGGCGACTCTTACCGATATCTATGGTGAGAAGTTTCGCACACATCATTGGCGACAAAGTTAAAGCAATGATCCCTGATAAAACCACAGAGCTGGCTAAGGTAAAAGCGAATTCCTTAAATAAAGCCCCCGTCAAACCGCCCATTAAACCAATGGGTGCATAGACGGCGGCCAAGGTGATGGTCATTGAAACAATTGGTAGAGCAATCTCACGAGCACCCACAAGTGCTGCTTGAAAAGGTGCAATGCCTTCTTCTATATGCCGATAGACATTTTCTACCACCACAATCGCATCGTCAACAACCATACCTATCGCTAAGACTAATGCTAATAAAGTCAATACGTTTATCGAATAGCCTAAAATGAGCATCAAACCCAATACTCCAATCAAGGATAAAGGTATCGTCACAATAGGAATGATCACGGTACGCAATGATCCTAAAAATAAAAAAATCACCAGAATCACTATCACCGATGCTTCAACAATCGTCACCATCACTTCTTTAATTGAAGCTTTGATGTAAATGGTGGCGTCATAGACAACTTTACTTGATAAATTCGGAGGATAACTTTTTATAATCTCTGGTAATAACTTACGCACATCACTGATCACTGTCAGTGGATTAGCTAAGGGAGTTGAACTCACGCCAATAAAAATAGAGGGCTTCCCATTGAAATAAACTGATGAATCATAACTCTGTGACCCTAACTCCACCTTGGTTACATCTTGTAAACGCACTATTTTATTGTTAGTCGCTTTAATAATGATATTTTTAAAACCTTGCACATTTTCCAGGCCGGTGGCGGCATCAATCGGCGTTGCCACCAACTCACCTTGGGTTTTGCCCGCAGCCGACTGGAAATTGTTATTTTGTAGAGCTTGAGCGATATCAGTTGGAGTGACCCCTAAAGCAGCCATCCTGGGTGTATTTAACCAAATGCGCATCGCAAAAGTTTTTCCACCTAAAATGGATGCCCGCGACACTCCGGAAACCGTTTGCAATTTTGGCTGTACGGCGCGAACAATGTAATCAGTAATTTGTTCCGGCGTCATCTTATCGCTGCTAAAACTAATATACATCAGATCTGTGGTCTGACCTGTGTCTTTAGTTAGCACTGGATCTTTAGCATTACTGGGGAGTTCTCCACGCACCGCTGAGACTTTACTCATAATGTCAGTAAAAGCGGCATTTGAATCATAATTCAATTTAATATAGCAAGTAATTGTGCTGACATTATCATCACTAATCGATGTCATGTAATCAATACCATCGGCACTTGCAACTTGTTTTTCTAGTGGAGTAGTCACAAAGCCTTTAATCAATTGAGCAGAAGCGCCAGGATAAATAGTGGTAATGGTGATAACGGTATTTTCCATTTTTGGATATTGACGAACCTGTAATTCGTTGACCGAGCGAATGCCAAAAATGAAAATAAGTAAGCTAACAACAATCGCCAAGACCGGTCGGCGAACGAAAATATCAGTCATTTTAGCCATGATCTGTATTAATCCAATTTTATCGTATTATTAATATTAACCGGCAACCCCGGCTGAAGTTTTAATTGACCCGAAGCAACTACTTCTTCACCTGGCTGAAGACCATTCAACACCACCACCACATTACCATGACGTTCTCCGATGGTGACAAAACGTTGCTCGGCAATAAGAATGGGTTTACCTTGGGAATCTTTACCTTTGCTAGTAATCACAAAAACTGAATCACCGTAAAGAGTAAAAGTGACGCAAGTTTGAGGCACGGTGACCACCTTCTCCTGCAATGGCAACATAATTTTGATTCTTGCAAACACACCTGGAAATAGTTGAAATTTTGAGTTAGGTACGGTTGCCCTCACACTGATGGTGTGAGTTGTCGGATCTGCTTTTGCATTTAAAGCAGTAATCGATCCAGTAAAAGATTGATTTGGGAAAGCTTCAATGGAAAATTCCACTTTTTGGCCAAGCTTCAATTGTCTTATCTCTTGTTCTGGCAAAGAAAAATCTACATATAAAGGATCCATTTGTTGTAATGGGACTAAAGGTTGGCCAGGTGAAATAAATTGACCTATACTGACTTGGCTAATACCTAATCGACCACTGAATGGCGCCTTGATTTTTTTCTCCTCAATAGTCAATTTAGCGGTTTCAAGCGTGGCTTTTGATTGAAGTAATTGGGTTCTGGAGGTGTCGAGGGTACTCTGTGAGATGACTTTACTTTGAGATAAGGTTAAATTGCGTTGATAATTTTTTTGGTTTAAATCAAATTGAGCCTGTTGGCTTTTGAGCGTTTGTTGATCTAATGAATCATCTAATTGAATTAATATTTCATTCTGTTTAACATCTTGACCTGATTGAAAATTGATTTTCACTATTTGTCCCGGAAGTTGGGAATTGACATCTACCCCATTCACTGCAGTTAAATTTCCAACCGCAGGCAAAGAGGGTTGCCAAGCTTGCTGTTGAGCTTTGACGGTTGAGATGGTAACCGGTTGGCTAATCATTTGGGTAATATACTTTTTTACCATTATCTGTCGAACTATATGAAAGCCAAATACTAGTCCGAAGAGAATTGCGAGAGCGATGATGACAATGATGATTCGTTTAGCCATAAAATCCTCTATAAAGATGATGCGCTATGCTATCATATTGAACGTAAGGGTGCATACTTTGATTCAGCCCCGGTGGCACAGCTGGATAGCGCAGTCCCCTCCTAAGGGACAGGTCAGAGGTTCAAATCCTCTCCGGGGCACCCCATTATCGAGCGGATAGAGGGAACGCTCAGCTGTGGCCGAGATTGGACGAAAAAACCGCGACCCAATGCTCACGTATAGTAATACGCTCCGCTTGGGTCGCGGTTTTTTCGTCCAATCTCGACTCACAGCTGAACGTTTTCATTCGGGCGACCTTTGAAATGAAGGCTCGCTTCGCTCCCTTCTTTAGCTTCTTTCGATCCTGCACCCTCTTCCTTTGGGAGAGGGTTGGGATGAGGGGATATCATTAGAAAATTTTTTGGAGAATTTTGTTATGAATAAAAAAAATACTCGATTGGAATCGGATAGTATGGGGGCGATTGAGGTTCCTAGTCATCAGTATGGGGGGGCGCAAACGGCGCGTTCTTTGCATAATTTTGCAATAGGTAGGGAAAAAATGCCTCCTGAATTATTGCGCGCTTTTGGTATCTTGAAAAAAGCGGCTGCCATGACCAACTGTGAGCTCGGTAAATTGTCTAGCGAAAAAACTAATCTCATTATTAAAGCGTGTGAGGAAATTATTAATGGGAATTTAAATGATCATTTTCCCCTCAAGATTTGGCAAACTGGTAGCGGCACTCAAACTAATATGAATGTTAATGAAGTCATCAGCAACCGGGCTATCGAATTGGCGGGCGGTGAAATGGGAAGTAAAAAGCCTGTGCACCCAAACGATGATGTGAATATGTCTCAATCTTCTAATGACACCTTTCCAACAGCCATGAATATTTCCACCGCTGAAATGCTTGTTAATCAATTAATACCCGCTGTGACAGAATTACGCAATGCACTACAAGAAAAACAACGTGAATTTGCTGGAATTATAAAAATCGGTCGCACACATCTGCAAGATGCAGTACCGCTGACCTTGGGTCAAGAATTTTCTGCTTATGTCTCACAATTAAATTTAGGTCTCAATGCTATAAATGAGGTCTTACCTTATGTATATCGCTTAGCTATTGGCGGAACAGCTGTAGGCACCGGACTCAATACCCATCCCGATTTCGCTATAAAGACTGCAGCGCATATTGCTGACTTAACCGGACTACCGTTTGTCTCCGCAGCCAATAAATTCGCTGCACTCTCATCGCATGACGACTTAGTCTTAGTCAGTGGGGTATTAAAAACTTTGGCTTGCGCACTCATGAAAATTGCCAATGATATTAGATGGCTCGGTTCAGGCCCACGCTGCGGATTAGCTGAATTAATTCTTCCCGCAAATGAACCTGGTTCCTCAATTATGCCTGGCAAAGTAAACCCAACCCAATCTGAAGCCATGACCATGGTTTGTGTTCAAGTCATGGGTAATGATACCACCATCGGCATAGCTGGCTCTCAGGGAAATTTCGAATTGAATGTTTTTAAGCCGGTAATAATATATAATTTAATTCAATCAATTTATTTACTGGCAGATGCCTCCCGATCTTTTACCGAACATTGCGTGGCTGGTTTAAGTGCCGATCAAAAACGTATTGATTATTATTTAAAGCATTCGTTGATGTTAGTGACGGCGCTAAACCCTGTTATTGGTTATGATAAAGCTGCATCAATTGCTAAAAAAGCTCACATCGAAGGTACCAGTTTACGTCAAGCCAGTATTGATTTAGGGTACTTAACCGGCGAAGAATTTGATGCCGCAGTCAAGCCAGAAGAAATGGTTTAGACCATCGACTAGGTAAAAATACAATTGTTATAATGACTCACCGGCAATAAAATCAATTTTTGATTTTGACGCAATTGCCACCACTCATAATGTTGTTGACACTTTGGTAATTTATGAGCTGATAGAATAACCCAACCATCGGGATGTGCGAGCAACCATTGTTTTGCTTCCGCCTGTGCCGGATTTAAAAGTGATAAGGGTTGCTGCAAACGCGCTAAAAATTCAAAATTATTTTTTGCTGGAACAGCTCCTAATTGGATTAATCCATTTTGTTTATCTGGTAAGTTTTTTAACCGTTGGGCAACTACTCCAATGTCCATTGGTTTTATCAGCATTCTTTGCCAGCCGAGTTGATAAAGAGTGAGTTCAAAGAAAAAAACTACCCCTATTGACACATACGCTTGCCAGTGATTTCGCGGTTGAAAAATTAATAAAAATATGCCTCCACTGATCATACTGATTGGCCAAATCACCGAGACCGGTTCCATTGCGGGGAATTTATGGTGAAAGATTGGCAGATGAGGCGCAAATAACAAAAATATACCTGCAAAAATATATAAACCACTATAAAGAATCAGTGTCAGCCGTGGCACGCTTATTTTAACAGCTTCACAAAGAATGATTGATATCAAAATTGCCACAAAAGGAAAAATTGGTATGAAGTAACGACCAAATTGCATTTTGACAAATAAAGAAAAAAATACTAAAACTAATAAACATGGGAATAATAATAAAAAAAATTTTCTATCAGCAAAATTTCGCCATTTTTTTAATTGCAACCATAAAATCGGTAAAATTATCCAAGGCAACCAGCGTAACGGGAACACAGCTAAAACTTTTATTCCTTGTTTAAGGTTATTGAAAAACTGATCAAAAACACTAATTCGTTGCTGGACCTGACCAAAAATTAAATAATGTATAGCACCCGAACCATACTGTTTAGCCACCAGAACAACCCAGGGCAAGGGGATTATCAAAGAACCCAATATGACTCCGGTGAATTTCAAGTACCACTGATTTTTATCGATAATATTGGCTAACCCATACGGAATGGTCAAAGCAAACGGCAAGAAATAAATAAAAACCACTGGACCTTTACTAAAGAGCGCAAACCCAAAGCTAATGCTAGCAAGTATCCACCATTTGCATTGATTTGCTTGCGAAGCTTTAAGTAAAAAATTTAAAAACAATAACCCAAATAAAGTAACTAAATTTTCAAAACGAATTTCGCTGGCAAAAATTGGCCAGTAAAGACTACAAGCTAGCACCAATACCGCAATCCAAGCAAGGATAAGTTTATCGGCAAATAGTTGGCGGGCTAACCACCAGGTCAATAACAGATTTATCCAACCAATACTGAAGGTGAGAACTCTAGGCCAACCATCGTGCACCCCGAATACATGCCAGCCGCCTACAATCAACCAATAAAACAACGGGGTTTTTTCAAGATCAATTTGCCCCCCAACATAAGTCATTAAGTAATCGTGGTTACGAAACATTTCCCAAGCTACACTCAAATAATTTAGCTGGAAGCCTTGGTGATAAGGAACATTGTAAATAGTCACAACGGCAAAGATCCACCAGGCAAGGCTGATGGCCAACCAATTTTGGAGTGTAGAGTTCACATTGAAATCCATTTTAAGCCTTTGGAACTTAAATAATGAGAATAGCAAAGTCAGGAATTAGCTAGCGCTTTATATTTGAATTATGTGCCGATATTAATCCTGGATACCGGCCGTAGTTTACCCCGCGAAGGCGAAGGCCGGTATCCAGGATTAATACCAACACTCAATCCAAATATTTAATCAATGAGCTTGTTATTAACTAAATATAATTCAATTTACCTATTTTCTGCGCGGTCTTTCTCGATAAAATCAATCCATTCTTTGGTTTCTTTGGACTTAGGATCAAGCTTTAAAGCACGACGGAAGTATGCCAAGGCTTCTTGCAACTCTCCATTGTTATATAAACACAAACCAATATTATAAGCTAAACCAAATTGCTCGCCAAAATAATGTTCTGAAAGTTTGTAGTACTTAGCTGCATCACCATACCGGCGTAAGCTGTGAAATAAAATGCCGATATCAAACATGACATCATAACCTTTAGGCAGATAATAAAAATTCTCGGCTAAATTAGGCATATGACTAGTCAGATATTCTACCGTCACACTTTCTCCACTAGCGATTTGTTCGCAAATTTGTTTACTTAATTTTTGATAAATGTGTGGATCCCAATCAGTGAACGCTAAATGCGCAGCCAGAGTGTTTAAAATACAATGTTGAAAGTTTTCACTGATATTACGGTGTAAAATAAAATAATCTCCCGGACTCAAACTTTCAACATGTTCAAATAAAGCAAAATCTAATTCTGGAAAATCATTGAGATCAAAACCGCTGATAAATGCTGCCGTTTTAATACCAGTTCTTAAACTTTGTAAAATGGCTTTGCCACCACTGTGCTCAAAATATTTGGCAATAGCGTGAAAATTGACCATCATTGAGAAACTGCCATGAAAAGCCAAATGAGGATGATCTAAATGATCCAATTCTTGAAGATGGGTATAGCCTTTATCCGTAGAAAGTAATAATATTTTATTATTGCATAGTTTTTTAAGATTACGGATGGTGCGTAAACCGGCAATCGGAATTAAAATATGACTGTCGGTTAATAGATTATTATAAGCATTAACCACAGCATTAAAATCTTCATCATCATAATAATGTTCGTCAATATCTACTGCAGTATGGGTAATTGCACTTGCTCCCAATCCACAGGACGGCCATTTTTCATATTTTCATGATAAGTAGTTAAACTCACCAACGAAGCTTTGACTTTGCCATCACTGACGGTAAATGCATCATGAGAAACCGTATCAAAAATATAATTCGCAATGACTGTAATGGGATTGGTCACACTGCCTTCAGTCAAAGTAATGTACCGGCTTTGCGTAAATTAATGTTGGTGTCTTCTTCCATATTGAAAATAGCAAAATCTAACATGCCAATTTCTAAGATAATGCTGTAATGCTGGATGGCTTTCCCAATATTTCAAATTACTTTCAGTAAAGTCGGTCATAATATATCGGAATTTGATATGCGTCTAATTGTAATTGCTGTTGAAGCTTTTCTAATTTCTTCAAGATGTAGTAGCTTGAGCCGTCCTGATCCAGTGCCCAATTCCATAATATAAAACGGCTGATCAATACTGCTCTGGATTTTTTTTAATCCAATCTTGGGCTAAGCGCATAATAATATGAGCATAGCAATTGGCTAAAAATGGATTGCTGGTCACGTAAAAAGGTACTTGATTAACCCAGGCATCAATGCCTTCGGTATGAAAATATTCTCGTTGTAACTCCCAAAGACAAGATTCAGAAAACTTTTTATCTTTTTCAATAACAACTGTACTACTTCCAAACACAATAACCCCCTATAAAAATAATTAATAATAAAAAATTTTGCTTAATAAAATATTAAATCCTCGTATCCTTGAGAGCATATTATGATACCTGAATCTTTTCACCAATAGAAGGAATATATACTTCTGGGTTTATATCAATATCATAGTCTATCTCCGGAAATCCAAAGCCAAATAAATGATAAAAATCTCTCGATAACCGCTAAATCCGCCAAAGTAGTCTAAGTTTTCAGTAGTTATTTAGGCCATAGTTTGGCGATTGCAGCCTGAGTCTCTGGATCCATTTCCCAATCATCCAATCGAATATATCCATGTTGATCAACTATTGGACCATCTTCAGTATATAATCGCTCGCGAAATAATCGATCCATTTGCTCAATACAGCCTTCATGGGTTCCCTTTGCTTTCATGATTTTGTAAAGCAAGGAAATATAAAGCGGTACTACCGGAATAGCTGAACTGGCTTGAGTCACCAACGCTTTATTCACCGAAATCAACGCCCTACCGCCTATACTTGTGAGACGATGATTCAAAGTTAGAGCAGTATTATGCAGATGCCGTTTGGCAGCCCCGATCGTGCCATCTTTATAAATAGGATGAGTTAGCTCAGGACCAATGTAAGAGTATGCTAAAGTTGTCATGCTTATTTGCCAACAAGCCTGCTGCCAATAATTGTTCAATCCACATTTGCCAATCTTCCCCACCCATCACTGTTTCGGTTGCGGCAATTTCTTCAGGAGTTGCAGGTTCTATTTCAATTTCTTTTACAATGCCCGATATCGGATCAACCGTTTTATTGTGATAACTTTGCCCAATAGGTTTTAGTACTGAATTAAATGCTTCCCCGGTATCCGGATGTATGCGTCGTGGCGAGGCTAGACTATAGATCAATAAGTCGACAGGCCCGGAATGACGTTTAAGGTAATCGATGGTTTGATGTTTAACTTCATGGCTAAAAGCATCGCCATTAATACTTTTTGTCAAATATCCCTCATGTTTAGCTAATTGCTCAAATGCCACGGTATTATACCATCCAGGAGAGGCAGTGCGCTTTTGATCTGCCGGACGCTCATAAGGACACTCCAATGGTAGAAGCTTTTGCGCCAAATGCGGCAACGATTCGACTGGCTAAGCCATAACCAGTTGAACCGCCAATCACCAATACATTTTTCGGTCCCATGAAAATGCCTTTTTGACTTCACATAATTAACTTGGGCTTGAACCGCTTTAAAACACCCAAGTGGATGCGCAGCAGTGCAAATAAAACCACGAATTTTGGGTTGAATAATCATTGTAAAATCCTCATAATCGGAGTTTAATTGAGAATAGATAATATAACGGATTATGGTGGAAATATAAATGGGATTTATTATTTACCAGAAGATGAGATGATGTGAACTACCCGGGCGGACAAGTTAGAACAAGATGGCAGGAAACCTTCCATTTAATTGTCCGCCCAAGCAATCCTTTGCATTTAGCGAAAAGACGACATGCGTGAGCTGAATTTAGCAATTTAAGGTGGTAAATCACTGTGATGCATTAGGCTTCCTGCTACAAGGCTGGCTTGCTCACAACATCAGCAAGTTAATTCCCTATCTTTTTACTGTTAGCTCTCGTATATCGACCTTTCGTACATGTTAACTATAGCAAGCTTTTTTTAGAATGCAAATATTTTTTTAAAAATATTTTTTAAGACGTTGTTTTAAATCAATATTTATTTATTCTAGAATTTACATTAATTTTATTCGCGAATACGCATACCTTTGAATTGATTAAATAATATGCAAAAATAAATAAAATAAAGACAAAAAACAGTGGTGACGATAAATGCCATAGCAACTGAAGCATCGGCAACCCCCAAAAAACCATAACGAAAGGCATTGACGATGTAAGTAATCGGATTAACTAAGGAAATATACTGCCAAAATTTTGGTAGCAAATTAATGGAATAAAACACCCCGCCTAAATACGTCAACGGAGTTAATACAAAAGTTGGAACAATGGTAATATCATCGAAATTATTAGCATAAATAGCATTAATCAATCCAGCTAATGCAAATAAGCAAGAGCATGAAATGGTAATTACACAATAATCAAAAATAAAGAATGTAAAAAATGCAAGTGAGTAAAAAACAAAGCGACGGGGCTCACTAAGACACCAACCATTAAACCTCTGATCACGCCGCTCCCAGTAAATACCCGAACACAATGTCACCGCTGACATTGGCGAGACCAATAATTCTTGAATTTGACGTTGAAATTTAGCAAGAAAAAAATCCAGATACCGCACCCGTATAGGAGCTAGTAATGATCTGCATCATGATGAAGCCAGGAGCAATATACTGGATATATGGAAAACCTTCCATTGTACCAATCCTTGAACCGATCACTTGTCCAAAAATAACGAAATATAAGGGTGGTGGTGACTATTGCGGGTAAAAAAGTTTGCGGCCATACACGAAAAGATCGCCTAGATTCACGGGTAACAATGGTTTTAAACGCTACCCATGCAGTGCTCGTTTTCATTTCTTCGCTCCTCGTTAGTTAATTCCAAAAATAATTCTTCTAGACGATTACTTTTATTGCGCATACTCATCACCGAAATATTATAATTCTGTAACTGTAAAAAAAGATCGTTCAAACTATGTTTTTTATAGACTTCTACCTCCAAAGTCGTGGAATCATAGGGATAAATTGATAACCTTCAATTGAAGGTAATTGATCATAAGGTTTTTGTAAGTAAAGATAAATCTCTCTTTATTTAGTTGACGTAGAATGGTAGCCATGGAGGTATTAGCGACTATCTTCCCTCGATCAATAATAGCAATATGTCGACATAAATTTTCTGCTTCTTCTAGATAATGCGTGGTTAAAATAATGGTAACGCCCGCTGATTCAATTCTGTTAAAAATTGCCACATCGATCGGCGGATTTCAATATCAACTCCAGCAGTAGGTTCATCTAGGATCAACATCCTAGGATTGTGTACCAATGCTCTCGCAATCATTAGCCGGCGTTTCATGCCGCCAGACAAAGCATTAACGATTGTGTAGCGCTTCTCCCATAATCCTAATTTGCGAATATAATGCTCGATTGGCTGTTTAGCTTGCTGAGGAGAAAGTCCGTAATAACCTGCTTGATAAATAAGGGTATTCTTCACTGTTTCAAAAATATTCATATTAAATTCTTGAGGGACAACACCGATAGAAGCTTTCGCAGCTGAAAATTCTTTATCAATATCGTGATCAAAAATTTTGACAGTCCCAGAGGATTTATTAACCAATGAAGTTAAAATACCTATAAGGGTAGATTTCCCTGCGCCATTAGGACCCAATAGAGCAAAAAAATCTCCAGATTCGACGTGAAGATCAATATTGTCTAATGCCTTAACTCCATTAGGATAGACTTTGGAAAGCCCCGTGACCTCTAACGCCTTCATAAAAGGCTATCTAGGCTTAGCAATACGAACGACAATTGTTCTACCTTGATATTTTTCTCCATGAGCAGCCAAGGCCTTGTTTGCTTCCTCTACCCGGGAATAAGTGACAAAGCCAAACCCTTTGGAACGTCCTGAACTATAATTACGGACAATCCTAACTTGCACGATGTTACCGTATTTAAGAAAATGTTCCTTAAGATCTTGCTCGCTTACTTGGTAAGATAAATTACCAATATATAACTGTTTATTAGCATCTTGACTATCTTCTCCAGTGATTTCAACCCCGGGTTTTTTTCGCAGTCGTCGAGCTAACCAGACAACCAAAATTACAAGCACGATAACGATAACAGCGATAAGTGTGATTTGTTGAGATGACATATGTTCCTGCCTTTTTTAAATTCAAACTAAAAAATCCAACAAAAAAATTGGACCTATACAAAATTCATGATTCTAGAAAAGCCTAACCTGCAAGTAAAGAACTTTTTACATGCTTGGGTCGGATATTTACATTTTTAAGATTTAACATTACTATTTATCCTGATTCCGGCCTTCGCCGGTATGACAGTATTGTGCCATACCGGCGAAGGCCGGTATCCAGGATAAGTGGGGTATTGAAGTTTTTTTTGGAGTCAGATGTGGAAGATTTAACCGCAAAACATTGCAAGCCTTGCGAAGGCAATGAACCGAAATTATCTACGGAACAAATTCAATCAAAATTAAAACAACTTTCCGTGTGGACCCTCGACAAAGACCAGACCAGCATAAGTCGTCGTTTCAAATTCAAAGGGTTTAATAAAACAATGTTATTTGTCAATGCAATAGCTTGGATTATTAATGAAGAAGGTCATCATCCGACTATTGAAATCGGTTATGATTATTGCTATATCGTGTTCACCACTCATGCAATTAAAGGGCTATCGGAAAATGATTTTATTTGTGCAGCTAAAATAGATAAATTGCTATTAGGCTAAGTTTTTTTTATAAATAAAAGATCGAAAATTGAATGCCCTAATTGCAAGCCACGTTTCTCAAATTTAGTCATGGGACGGAGAGTTTGATCCAATAAGAAGTTTCCTTCGTTGGAGCAATTATTTAGAGTTTCAAAGGCGCTTAAAACGTCCATCATCTGGTTAGCATAATCTTGCCAATCAGTTGCCAAATGAATTAATCCACCCGGTTTAATTTTTTCCACTAATAACTCTACGAATTTTTTCTGAATTAAGCGGCGTTTATTATGACGTTGCTTTGGCCATGGGTCAGGAAAAAATATTTGCACTTTAGCCAAGCTTTCATTCTTAATGCAGTTCTTTAAAATTATAGCTGCATCGCATTGATAAATTTTAATATTTTTTAATTTACATTTATCGATTGCCGCTAATAAAGCACCCACTCCAGGTAGATGGACTTCAATGCCGATAAAGTGTTGCGTAGGGTTGTTGATTGCCATAGACAATAAAGATTCCCCCATACCAAAACCAATCTCTAACACACAATTCTCACCCCAATCATTTACCCCATCTTCTAACCGTAATCCATATGCGCTCCATAAGGTGGATAGTGACCTAATTTGACCTGGCGTCAGCCGCCCGGCGCGGATCACAAAACTACGTATTTGTCGAAACTTGCTAGATTCTTTCATGAGAATTAGTTACCCTAGTCGTATTGCTTCGCGGGTGTAGTTCAATGGTAGAACTTCAGCTTCCCAAGCTGATAGCGTGGGTTCGATTCCCATCACCCGCTCTCTTCCTCAACTCATGTAGTATAAAACATGGCAGCTAAAATTAATAATTTTGCTCACTCCATATTGGCTTGGTACGACACCAATGGACGCCACGATTTCCCTTGGAAACTGCAGCCTACACCTTATCGAGTCTGGGTCTCAGAAATTATGTTGCAACAAACTCAGGTTTCAACAGTTATAGATTATTATCAAATATTTATGGAAAGATTTTCATGTATTGAATCACTTTCTGAGGCAAGCTTAGACGAAGTATTACGTCTTTGGTCTGGATTAGGCTATTATGCGCGTGCTCGAAATTTACACGCCTGTGCAAAAATTATCGTTCATGAGCAAAATGGCAAATTTCCGCAAAACCTTGTTGAACTGATTAAATTACCAGGTATCGGTCGTTCAACAGCAGGCGCAATCCTTTCTTTGAGTATGAATATACGCGCTATCATTTTAGATGGTAATGTCAAAAGAGTTTTATCGCGCTTTCATGCTGTGCAGGGCGCCCCGAGCGAAGCGCGGGTTTTAAAAAAATTATGGGATTTGGCCGAGCAAGAGACGCCATTAAATGACTACGACAAATATAATCAAGCCATCATGGATTTAGGAGCCACCCTCTGCACTCGTAGTAAGCCGTTATGTCACTTATGCCCAGTCAAAGATAATTGTCAAGCTTATGCATTATCCCAAACTATGCTTATCCTCAGCCTAAAAAGAAAAAAGTGCGATACAAAAAATCGGTTTATGTATTAATTTTAAAAAATAATGAAAATCATATTTTGTTGGAAAAAAGACCTATGATCGGCATATGGGGCGGGCTATGGAGTTTTCCAGAATGTGAAATGACCACCGATATTAAAGATTGGTGTCAGCAAGTTTTAGATTTACAAATTATCCAGCAAAAATCCTTACCAGTTATTATTCATCAATTTACCCATTTTGAATTATTGATTCAACCAGTGTTGTTGAGGGTAAAATCCACCTCAGCATTGCGAGTAATGGAAGGAGAGCCAAGAGTTTGGTATAATTTATCCGCTCCCTTGCCCGGAGGGGCTCCTGCCCCAGTCATGAAATTATTGAATACATTGAAGAGGAAAAAATGACATGAATCGAATTATTTTTTGTCAAAAATTAGGCAAAGATGAGGTGGGTTTGGATTCTCCCCCCTTCCCTAACGAATTAGGTCATCGTATATATGAAAATATTTCCCAATCAGCTTGGAAATTGTGGATTGAACACCAAACACGATTAATTAATGAATACCGGCTAAATTTGATGGAAAACAAATCTCGGGTTTTTTTAAAACAGGAAATGGAAAAATTTTTATTTGGCGAAGGAAGCGCCAACCCCTCCGGCTATGTCCCTCCCACCAATTAAAAATTATATACTACAACTTGACTCTACACTCGTGAATAGGTTTAATAACGCTTGCCATGGGGGTTCCAAAGGGAGAGAAGCGCAGCTCTCCCCCTTTATTCGCCAAGCGAGTTCACCTCGCGCCGGCGATCAAAACCAGGAGCAACCCGCGGTTGCGGCCAGATAGCTCAGTCGGTAGAGCAGAGGACTGAAAATCCTTGTGTCCCCAGTTCAATTCTGGGTCTGGCCACCATATTATCAAGCACTTACTGCAACTTTCCGACTGTTCAAATCAAAAGTGCGGCGTTGCGCTTCTTTTATATCATCGGTCCCCGTGCTTTCGAATAAGCGCGTACCATCGTTAAGCATACCGTCTTCGCCTAAGTTCCCACCTAAAGTAGAATATGAATTATCCGATATTGGTAAAACGTTGACCCCTGTTTTATGCGCATTAAAAAAATGGGGTGCTTGTTACTTAGAGAAAGTAGCCGCGTTATGAAACGCATAACTATTTTCATTCAGGAATTATTTTCCACTAACGATATCCGCTAATGCCTGAAAAATATTTAATGGATATTCAGCAATTCTATTACACAAATATAAATACCATTCTTTACCATAGACAAAATATAATTTGGTAGAATGTCCTTCTGCTTGAAGCTTGAATAATTGATCGTTGCGAATGCCGTACAAGCTTTCAAATTCATATTTATCCGCTGGAGTTTTATATTTTTGAATGATCCGCTTGGCTTGATCTTGCATATTTTTATCATGCGTGGCAATAGAACATAAATGATTTTGCGCGAGTAATTGGTCTATATAGGATAAATATTTCTGGTCTAATTCCGTGCCACGAGGGATGGATAAATTTGCCGGGGTTTCAAAAGCGCCTTTTACAATACGAATGCGCCCCGGAATTTTAATTAATTCTTTAAAATCATCGTCCGATCGATATAAATACGCTTGCAGGGTAATAGCTAAATTAGAATGATATTGACTGACTGCTTGATAAATTGAAATTACATCATCAGTACGATCAACGTTTTCCGCACTGATGGTCACCTCAATATTGGCACGCACTGCATGGTTGCAAATGGTATTGAGATTTTCCATGCATAGATCTTTAGAAATGGCTAATCCAATATGCGATAAATCTAATGAAATAGTGCTATTTAATTGATCGTTACCAATCGCTTCTGCAATATTCACAAATTCGTCAGTTGCCTCACTCGCTTCTTGTGAAGTAGAGGTGTTTTCACCCATAAATTCAATGGAACATTTCATCTGACGCGCATTTTGCGTTTTGACTTTTTTCAGTGTTTCTTCAAGATTTTCACCGCCAATGTAGCGATCTGCTGCTTTTTTCAGGGTGTTAAATAAAATTGGGTTAGATAATATATATTCTTTAGCTTGTTCATTCATCGCCGCTTTTTTTAAAGCAGCGGAACCGATTTTTAACAAGGTTTCTTCTGAGTAATTCATGATATGACTCTTTTAGCTGGTTGGAGGAGATTTATCTTAGATGGAGATTTATTTCAAATAATCAAGTGCAATTGTCCAAATTTCCCTCTAGATTCGGCTCGGCCATGCCTACACAAGTCAAATCCTCATGGCCTCTGACTCTCTTTCATATCCACATCCGCCAAATCACCTTGAATTAATCGAACTTGCCCGTGTATTCTCAATACTTGCTGAGATTCAAAACAAAAATAAGCGATGACTTCTGCTTCAATCGGCTGATTTTTTAAATTTTTCGCTTTAATGTAATAGAGAGCGAATAACTCATTTCCTTTTTCTAAGAAATGCTGGTAATCAATTCGATCAACCGTCATATTTTGCCTTTGCGCAATGACATGCTGAATGTATTCGGCACGATTTAGATAAACGCCATTAATACACTGCTCATAATTCGGATGAAATAATTTTTCAATGATTTCAGCCGCATCTAATTGAGGGTTGTAAATAGAATCTGCAAAATTTTTTAATAAATTTATGTTAGTCATTTCTGCTCTCCAAATCACTTAAAAACGAATTAATGCCTAGGCAATATTGTTTCATGATCATTTCGTTGATCAACTTCTCTCGAATAGTTAGATAAAATGGTATTCACCGCATCTACCACCATCTCATTTTTTTCCTTATTAAAAAAAACCAGATGATCTCCCTCGATACGAATCACTTGATGCTTATCAGACATATTGGCGATCTCTAGCTGGTTTTTTTGGTATTGATTTTCTTGAGCAGGATTCATGCACATTTCTTCTTTAGTCCAGGCGATAGGCAAGCAATGTTTAGTCGAATACATCACCATCAAGGGAATGGTTCTTTTCAACGGCGGTGCGTTTCTGATTTGTAAATAGCTCGGTAATTGTCCGATCATTTCATTATACAGGGGATTGTCCGACGTTGGATTTTGCGGGTTTCCTAAATGTTTGAGTACTTCCTTCGATTGCTTCGGAAATGGAGTCGGCCCAGCTGCAGAACTGGCGTCCATTAACAAAAGTCCAGCAACTTCATCAGGGAATTCTCGGGCATAAAGCAACATATATAATCCGCCCATAGAATGACCCACTAAAATATAGGGTGGTTTAATTTGAGTTTTTTGCAGAAATTGATGGAGCTGATCAACAACGTCTTGCGCGGTCAAGGGCATATAATCATTAGAGTTCGGACAACTATTGAAAGTAAACACTCGATCGTAGGCAACAACCTTCACTTTTTTAGCTAATGCTGGAGCAATATGTGAATTAAACCATTCATCGGCAGGAAATCCTGTTCCCGAAGAGAAAATAATTGTCGGCGATCCTTTTCCCAAGGTGCGATAATAGATTTTATATTTTCCAACCAGGGCGCATTCACCACCAGAGGGCAGCCTTGATTAATCTTATACTCAGCAGGCGTATTAGGACAAACGCTATGACATGCAATTTCCGGCATGTCGGCATAGCTATGACCGTAAACCGAGATTAAAATAAACAGAAAACATGATAGTTTTTTCATTAGCCTATCCCAAGAAAATCGCTGCCTGAATTTCGGCGACAGCCGGTGTTGAAATTGATTATAATCCTATTCACTTATGATCACCAAATCTACTCAGAAACAGTATTATCAGGCTTTGCTGGCTAAAGACAGCGAATATGGAGGTGTTTTCTTTGTCGGCGTGAAAACCACCGGCGTATTTTGCCGCCCTACTTGCCCGGCCAGAAAGCCTAAATTTGAACATTGTGAATTCTTCGAATCGGCAGAGCAAGCGCTGCTGGCGTCGTTTCGTCCCTGCCGACGCTGCAAACCGCTGTCTTTTCCTCAACAATCCTCCGAATTGGTTCAGAAACTCATCCAAGCCGTGGAAGAAAATCCAGAAAAACATTGGCGAGAAAGCGATTTTCAGAAATTATTTTCGGTGGACGCATCGACCGCTCGCCGGCAATTTAAAAAAAGCTTTGGTATGACCTTTGTCGCCTATGCTCGCGCACGTCGAATGGGATTGGCGATGAAACAAATCAAAAGCGGCCAGCCGGTGATTGATGCTCAACTGGCCAGCGGGTATGAATCCAGCAGCGGATTTCGCGATGCCTTTTCCAAGATTATGGGGGCAGCGCCTTCGTTACACGGCCAATGTCATCTTTTAAAAACCACTTGGTTAGATACACCCTTGGGGCCGATGATTGCTATTGCCGATGAAAATGCTCTTTATTTA
Source organism: uncultured Pseudomonadota bacterium (assembly GCA_963818985.1). Classification (GTDB taxonomy): domain Bacteria; phylum Pseudomonadota; class Gammaproteobacteria; order Coxiellales; family Coxiellaceae; genus JAFEDN01. The sequence goes on from CAWFUJ010000008.1 coordinate 230,607, forward strand.
TTAGAATTTGTCGACCGGCGTGGACTAGAACGAGAAGTACTACGACTGCGCCAAAAAATGCATGCCGCGATTATTCCCGGCCATACTGAAATCACTCACTCGATTACTGAAGAATTAAAGCGTTATTTTGCCGGAAAGTTGCAAACCTTTAAAACGCCACTTCATTTACTGGGATCTCCGTTTCAACAGCGAGTTTGGCATGCTTTGCAAGCGATTCCTTATAGTAAAACTTGTTCTTACGCTGATTTAGCGCGAGATATCGGTCAGCGCACCGCCTTTCGTGCCGTAGCTAATGCCAATGGCGCGAATCAAATCGCCATCGTGATTCCTTGTCACCGTGTCATTAATACCAATGGTCTATTGGGCGGTTATGGCGGTGGTTTAACCCGAAAAGAATGGCTGATTCGACATGAACAAAATCACGACTAATGCTCAACCTTGGTGGGCATTAATAGGGATTGGCCTGCTGGCGTTTATTTTATTTTTGGATGTTGGCATCGTTGCCAATGCTCTACCGGCTATTCAAGAAACTTTTCACGCCACCAATGTCCAGGTTCAATGGCTCATATCGGCGTTTATGTTAGCCTTGTGCGTTTTTATGGTGATCATGGGACGTTTGGGAGATCTATTCGGGCTGCGTAAAATTTTTTATATCAATATTGTTCTATTCAGTCTTTCTTCATTAGGCGCAGGATTAGCTTCCGATATTCATGTATTGATTTTTATGCGCGCTCTTCAAGGCATCACAGCCGCCTCTGCACCCATTTCCGCAGCGCTAGTCACGCATAATTTTCCCGTGTCCCAACGCGCTAAAGCAATTTCCATATTTTCTATGATCACCGGCTCAGGTTTAGCTTTAGGCCCGGTACTGGGCGGTTTTATTATCGATACCATTGGTTGGCGATGGATATTTTTTATGAATATTCCTATTGCACTGATCGGTTTAATGATTTGTAACAAAACAGTGATCGAAGCAGAAAAATCAGCACAGCGTGAATCCTTTGATAGTATCGGCGCAATATTATTGGCAGTGGGGTTAACCAGTTTAGTGTTGGTTTTCATGCAAGGATCCAGCTGGGGATGGAGCTCGAAAGCTACCTGGATCACACTTATTTTAGCCCTCATGACTCTACCTGCTTTTATTATTGTAGAATTCTATAGACAGCATCCACTGATTAATTTTCATTTATTCAATCATCGAATTTTTATTGCAGCGGCAATCACTTGTGTGGTTTTTGGTTTGTTTATGGCGACTTTATTATTTCTAAATCCGCTTTATTTGCAAAATATCCTCGGCTTGAACGCTTCATTAGCAGGATTGCTATTATTAATTATTTCCGGCATGGTGGTACTTATCGGCCCTGTTGCCGGCTGGATAACACATCGTTATGGTAATATTGTAGGTACTTTGCTCGTGCTGATCTTAACAGCCGTTTCGGCCTGTCTTCATATCTTTTTCACTGATCATTTACAACTAACTATCATCATTCCTGCTTTCATCACTTTTGGGATGGCGTGGGGATTTTTAAATATTGCACCGGTATTAGTGGTCACTGAAATTGTCGATCATGAAAACACCGGCGTTATTATGGGTGCACTATGGACATTTCTTAATTTAGGAACCTCAGTAGGCCCTGCTATTATGGGAATGATATTCCGCTCATCATCCGCTTTTATGCCAGGTTTTCATCTAATCACCCTCTGGTTAACTGTGATTTCTACCCTGGCAGCAATCAGCACTTTGTTTTTCCTACGAAGAAACAAAAACACCGATTTTTTTCTCCGACAATGTTAAATGTTCACAGGAGCGATCGAGCGCTTCATAAGCTTCAATATGTTTTTTTTAAAATTCTCAAAATCAACTAAATTAACCCATTGATCAATCGTAAGATATCTGCCCAATTTATTGGGATCTTTTAATAAGCTTGTTCCATGGTAATTTTTAGATTGCTGAAATAAGAGCGCCCAAGCGCCACGTAAACCATAAATTTCTTCAAACACAGTAACTTGTGAAGGCTCAGAATCAAACTCCCAAATGATATAGACCATATGTCACCCAACCGCACAAAATAAAGCTATCAATGCCGTGATAACGATCCGTACCCATACTCGATGGAATAAAAAATGCATGACAGCTGGGCATTGTTCTAATTCGGCCTGATTTTTCATGTGGATAGTTTAACATGAAGACCCTCCTTGTTCTGTCTTGCTAAGAAGCTGTATTAATTTGCTTCCAGTTTTACCGGTAGCACCAACAACTAAAATTTTCATTTTCAAGAATTCTTCATTTGGTTATCTAAAGAGTAACCAGAATAGTATATCTCCATTGCGCTGATAATTTACATTCATAGGTTACTACTACCAGCCAGTTATCTGCCAAGATGCTTATGTATCGCCTATCCAATTTATCTACTTATTTATATAAGACACATTTATAGTATAATCTGAAATCAACCGTTTTAGCTGGGAGATGTACCATTTATGCCAATTATCACTCATATTTTATTTTTCGCATTGGCAGCTGCCATGATGGCCTTAACACCAGGGCCCAATATGGTCTATCTTATTTCAAGATCGATGTGCCAAGGTAGACTGGCCGGCATTATTTCCCTCGCCGGAGTGGCTCTTGGGTTTATTTTTTATATGTTAATGGCCGCATTCGGCCTCACAGCTATTTTTCTAGCGATTCCTTATGCTTACGAAGGAGTGAAAATCTTAGGAGCGTCTTACCTATTATGGCTGGCATGGAAAGCAATTTCAGAAAAATCACCTCCATTTAAGATGCAAAATCTTCCTCATCATTCTCTACCCAAATTATTTAGCATGGGTTTCGTTACTAACATACTCAATCCTAAAGTGGCTGTTTTTTATATGTCGCTTTTTCCGCAATTTATAGACATTCATCAAGGTTCCATGATTTCACAAATTCTATTTCTGGGATTTACGCAAATTACCATCAGCTTTATTATCAACGGTTTAATTATATTAGCAGCCACCATGATTTTTGATTTCTTAAATGAAAATCAACAATGGGCTAAATTTCAAAAATGGCTGATGAGTTTGACACTCAGTGCTTTAGCCGTCAGATTGATTTTAACTAAACGACCTGTTAATTAGACAAAAGGATAGCTTATGTGGCCAGTGACAAATTTGACGAAAAAATTGGGTATTTCTCTTCCCATTATTCAAGCCCCTATGGCAGGTGGAGCAACTATGCCACAACTAGTGGCTGCTGTATCAAATTCGGGAGGATTGGGATCATTAGCTGCAGGTTATATTGCTCCAGATGAAATTAAGCATGCGATAAAAAAAATTCGCGAATTAACTTCCAACCCTTTCGCAGTCAACCTGTTTATTCCTGAAGAGCATCACGCAACCTCTATTCAAATTCAAAAGGCTTGTAACGATATTAATCAAACTTGCGGTGAATTAGGGATTGAAGTTTCTCCCATCCAGGAGCCTTATGCGCAGCCCTTCGAAGAACAACTCCATGTTATCTTTGAAGAAGAAATTCCTGTATTTAGTTATACCTTCGGTCTTCTCAATGCTGTGTGGGTATCCCGATTTAAAAAAATTCACACCATTTTAATAGGCACTGCAACGAATCTAGCTGAAGCTCAGGCGCTCAAAGATACTGGTGCTGACATGATTGTCGCCCAAGGGAGTGAGGCAGGAGGACACCGAGGTACATTTTTGAATAAATCCGAAGATTCACTCATTGGGCTGATGAGTTTAGTCCCTCAATTAGCAGACACCCTAAAAATACCGATTGTTGCTGCTGGTGGTATTATGGATGGGCGAGGCATCCTGGCGACCTTTAATTTAGGCGCTTGTACAGATGGGAACTGCATTTTTAACTTGCCATGAGTCAGGCATTCCGCCTATCTATAAGCAAGTTTTATTAACACAGAAGCAAGATACCACTATTTTAACACGTTCTTTTTCCGGCAAATTAGGTCGTGGTATCCGTAATCAGTTTACGGATCATTTAAACCAATCAAATATTCTGGATTACCCGATTCAAAATGCACTCACAAGCGCCATGCGAAAAGCAGCAACCACACAAAACAATATCAACTTTGTGTCGCTTTGGTCTGGGCAATCGGCGCAATTGTGCAGAAATATAAGTGCACGAGAATTAGTGAGTAATTTAGTCATAGAGGTGGAGCATCATGAACTTAAATATTAGAAAAGCTAACCGAGAAGATTTGGTTCAAATAATACAATTGCTGACAAACGATCCTCTGGGAAAACAGCGAGAATCTTATCAAGATCCTTTTCCGACCGAGTATTATCAAGCATTCGAAGAAATCGATACTGATAAAAATCAATATCTGATTGTGGTTGAGGACAATCACAAAATTATCGGGACACTACAATTAACGATCATTACTTATTTGACTTATCGCGGCGGAAAGCGCGGCCAAATTGAAGGTGTGCGCATCGATGAAACTTATCGGCGGCATGGAATCGGAAAAATGATGATACAATGGGCTATTGATAAAGCGCGAGAATTAAACTGTCATTTAGTCCAACTGACTATGGATAAAAAACGGCAAGAAACCATCGAATTTTATAAAAAATTAGGCTTCATTGATTCTCATGAAGGAATGAAACTGCATTTTCGATAAAGTGCCATATGATTAAAAAATCTGTCTCCCTTAAAGTCAACGACGGTGCGCACTGAGATCGGCTTGCCGAAAAATATCTGCGTACTTGATACTCACCTGATTCAATTGCCATCGTTGCCGACGCTGGGTCTTATTTTGTATCGCGCTGAAACCAAACCGGAGCCTATTGCATAACGGCTTTTAGATATCGTTTTAGATATACTGAAGCAATCTTTCGGTTTTTTGCAAAGATTAGATTTAGATTAGAAGAGTAAAAATGCAGAAAGGCAAGTGCCAATGCGGAGCAATTCGTTATGAAAGCGAAGGCCAACCTATTGCTTTGTATATTTGCCACTGCAGAGAATGTCAGAAGCAGTCTGCGTCCGCCTTTGGGATTTCTTTGGATGTGAATCGCGCTCACTTTCGTATTACTCAAGGAAAACCGAAATATTGGTTTCGCACTACTGATAGCGGTAGAGAACTTAAATGCGCTTTTTGCGCTACTTGTGGTTCACGACTTTGGCATGAATACGAATCTGGTGCTCACTCAGAAACCATTTCAATTAAAGGAGGTTCGCTTGATCAACCACTCGATGTGTCTCATGCCATTCATGTTTGGATCTCTCGGAAATTGCCTGGTATTTTGATACCCGGCGATGCTAAACAACTTCCCGAAGATGAATGATTCCTAGCGCCATTGATGTCATTAGCACCAGGGCCTACTAAAAATAATCCCCACGGGGAAATTTCATTCGGTTCCAAAAGCCGTCCCAAGGGATTTTGTGAATGAATTTTTTAGCAATTCAGCATTTTGTGGATTGTTCCATACCGGAGTACACTTTGCGGCAAACCGCTCCGTTTAATTTTTTCGGACTCACATTCCGGCAAAATTATGGCAAAGTTTTTGGAGGTTTTGAAAAGTGGTTATAAGCCTTTCGCATCCCCGGGATTTCTGACAAGTGTTGACCCTTACTCGAAAAATTAATTAATATAAATACTCATCCTTGCATAGTGAATTACTTAGGAATTTATGAAAAATATTAAAAATCTATTGAGCATCATCCTACTTTCATTGAGCTGCTGGAATTTAGCAGCCGCCAACAGGCAAGTTAACGCACCCACTCCTGTTTATGAACGCATGATTGTATTTGGAGACAGCTATTCGGATAATGGCAATGTCTACCGATTAACTCGTGGTAAGTATCCCAATGCCATCCGCTATTTCCAGGGTCGTTTTAGCGACGGCCCGGTATGGACAGAATATCTGGCCAGAGATTTTCATCTTAATCCCGATGATCGAAATCAGTTTATTAACTATGCGTATGGTCAGGCTAAAGTATTAGCCCCGGCAAGTATTACAGTCGGCGGTCACCCTGATAAGAATTACGTCATTCCCAGTTTGTCGCAACAAATTAATACTTTTTTAAAACAGCATAAAAATTTTAATGAAAAAGATATCGTGGTGGTATTTATAGCAGCTAACGATTTTTTTGATATACCTAATCATCAGGCGCAACTTTTTTTCAAAAACATAGCGGATGAAGAAGCTAAGCAAATCGATCGCTTGATTCAAGCAGGGGCTCGACATATCATCGTGCTCAATGGCCGTGAAGTGACGCGCTCACCACTGGCGACAATAGTGGCTGAAAAAAATGTCGCCCCTGGCAGGAAAGATTTAGCCAATCAGTTTATTAAAAATAGGCAAGGATTAATTCAGATCTACAATAATAATTTAGCTAGGAATTTACAGGCGAAACCACCGGTTTTTATTTACGATACCTATCAATTCGATCATTCTATCTTAACAAAAATTGACCACGGTGGATTTCATTATAAAATGCACTCAACTCTTGCTGTCATGCAGTACGCCAATACCAGTTGCTATCAAAATAATCAGGGGGATTATCAAAATATAGCTGGAGCGGTCTGTAATGATCCGCAGCATTATTTTTTCTATGACCGTATCCACACCACCCGTTTCGTTAATTATTTATTGGCGCAGGATGTTTTTAAGCAATTTCAGCATTCATTATCTCAATAAAATGGGTGTAGTCTGCCAACCGAAATACTTCCAGGTCCGCAAAAATTGACCCTGACTCAGGAAATCATTAGTTTGCCGAATGACTTAGGGAAAAGAATATCAGGAGACTCGTTAATAGTATAAATCAAATGCCGATATGGTTAGCAAATATTGTCCAGAAATACGCAAGGTTAAATCAACGTGGCTGAGCAATTTTTCAAACTCGGTGCGATAGACCAAAAAGAAATCATTAATTCATTGTCTTCACAAATAGGACTCACTCCTCAAGTCATTGAAAAAGATATTTGGGTTTGTTGGGTATTAGATAAATTGTTTAGTATGGTGGTACATCTCTTTCCAAAGGCTCGACAGAAAGAGGGTTAAATATCATCCCTTACTAAAAATTATTATGATTTACGGCGTCCAGAACTTAGCCATGAATGCATACCTAGTGACCAGCAACGCCTAAATGGAGATGGTGAAAAACCGACTTTGTGGGAGGACTGTGAAAATAGAGGCGGTACACACGTAATTTTTAGTAGTAATACAAAAACCAATAGTACAAAAAAACGTTAAGCTTTAAATTGCATTAAAGACTTCAGACCAGATTAACTCGCAAACTTGAAGGCTGAAGATGAATACAATCAGTTGCTAATCTAATTAGCCAATAAAGCTGAAAATCGTTTTATTAACTAAATTTTCCCTGTTATTATTTAACTTGTTCTCAATGATATCAGCTACATTTTTTAAGCCTTTAATTAGTAGCAATCCTTAAGTATTATTGGGCAAAAAGATGTGCGGAGATGAAAGGATGGAAAGTTTTATTTCCCTCAAACCCAAAACTGATTTATTTCTGCAATTGAAAGATGGACGGCGCTTGGGTTTTGCAGAATATGGCGCCCCAAATGGTAAACCGGTTTTATTTTTTCATGGACTCACTGGAAATAGATTTGACGTAGTTCTAGTTCATCAAGCAGCGCTTGCAAATGATTGTCGACTGATTAGTATTGACAGACCCGGAGTTGGAATTTCTTCCATAGATAAAAAACGGAGCATCCTTTCATGGGTAGATGATATTGAAGCGTTGACAGACTACTTGAGAATTAAAAAGTTTTCAATCATTGGCCATTCGGGTGGTGCGCCATTTGCTGTCGCCTGCACATATAAAATGTCTGATCAGTTAAATGGCGTTGCTATTGTTGCTGGGATAGGTCCTGTTGAAATTCCTGAAGTACTAGCCAGTTTGTCTAAAGGAAAACGATTTCTAAATAATGCAATTAATACTATGCCCTGGATTGCTAACTGCATGATGAAACTGACATCAATAATGTTTAAAAATCCTAAATTGCTAAAATACGGACTAAAACAAATGCCTGAAGTGGATGTTCTTGCGTTGCAATCCCAGGAGAGTCATGAAGAGTTGGCGGCGAGAATGATGGAAACATTTAGACAGGGTATTATCGGTGCATCTCAGGATATGCAATTAATACTCAAGCCATGGGGATTTAATCTCACTAAAATCAAATTAAAATGTCTAATCACCATTTGGCAAGGCGGTTTGGACAAACAAGTTCCCGCAGAACACGCAGAAATCTATGCACGGCTACTCCCCAACGCAACATTACACTTTTTTAAGCAGGAAGGACATATCTCTTTGCTGACAAACAAAGGAAAAGAAATTTTACAAAGTATTTGTTGAAGACTGATTCGCCAATTTGCACCGCCGTTATAATTATTTTGGCATTTCCTTTTTTGAGATCGGTATGGAACTTATCAGTTTTCCTTATTTTGTCTATTCCGTATTGACTGATAGTAACATTTTGGTTAAGTTGGGTGATCAGCTCAGGATTTATAGAGTCTTTTACGTATTTAGAAGAGCATCTTAAATATCTCTCTTCTACAAGAAAATCTAGGGGTCACGTGGGGTCACAATTTAAGTATTTTTGAAATAATTATACAAATTGTGAAGGGGCGCCCATTTTATATATTAACAATTAAAAACAAAAAGTTATAATAATATTGCGAAGCTCAACATCAAGAATGATCCATCAGGGGAACTGACTGAAAATCCTTGTGTCCCCAGTTCAATTCTGGGTCTGGCCATATGTTTTATTTCAATGTGGTTGTCATGTTGACATCCACTGGCTGTATCTCAAGTGGGTTAACAAAACTACCAATAGTATACGCTGCAAAAGCGCCTAGTTGACCGGCCAGCGAGCCAAGGCTTAATCCCTTTACCCCCGCACGTATGCGAGGCCCTGGATCGTAAAGATTGGATTTTCCCAGAGCCCAATCAACTGAAGCTAAACCACACACTACTAATCCAGTGAGTACTGGGCTGAAGGGCATTATTGCACCCAGTCCAATACCTAACATCCCAGCTGCAGCAAGATCAGTTTTATTAGTATAATGAATAGATGGCAGCACTTTATCGGCAGAGTGTGCCGACATACCCATTCTTTCAGCTTGCTTTACATCGCCCGGCCACTGACTAATCACACAGATTTGATCTAGAGGAATCTCTTTAGTTTTTAGATGATTACTTAATGTCCTAATTAAGTAATCCGTCCGCAGGGGTTTTACATCAGGAATAAAAGACTGTTCTTGTCCAGGTAACTTAAATTGTTGATATCGATACGAAACATCCAGATAAACTGGCTTACCGTTTATCCGACCAATCAATAAAGCAGGGGTGTCGCTACCATGCTCTATTTTATCGGGATGAAAAAAGATTAATGGGTAGCGCCGGTAAAGATAGAGCATGAGTCGATACATATCCATTTCATTGCTATTAGACATGATTCGGGTTTCTACAATTTTAGACCCAGGTTTTCCGCTCTCATCTATGATCGTCTCCATCCGTTTTATAAAGTCCTTACCGTATTTTTCATTTTCATCATAAGGTCTAATACGACAACCCCAAGCATCTTCAATCAAGGCAAAATGAAATATCTTTATTATCCAGCTCCTCTTCTGAGGAAATTTTTTTACCGTGCAAACACAAATACAGCTCTCGCTGGGCAAATATCCTTTGCTTAACTTGATTAGGGTAATTAATTTCTGCAAGTTTTGGAAAAAAATCCTCTAACAAGCTGTTAACGAATAGGTTTGTTGCTGCAAACGGAGCTGTTTCCATTTTCTGTTCATGTGACCCAAGCTTATAATTTCCAATAAGGCGTTCCAAACTTGATCGGATTGTTCTCACTTCATCCAAAGCAATTAGCATGCGCTTATCCATCAGCATTGACCAATTGTTTTGGTTATTAAATAATTTTAGCAATTCTTCATCAGTTAACTTACTTTCAGATAAAATTTTTAGAAAGGCAAACTGCCATAGCGAGGTACCTTCTTTTTCTGAGTGATGTAATGCTGATGCATTCACAATCAGCGCTTTAATTTTATTCATTTGAATTCCGCGCATATAAAACCTCTTATTTTATTAAAAAGCGAAAGGCAACTTTTATAACCATATTTGCTGCTCCTGGCTAAGGTCAAATTGTATCAATTATTTCTTCGCAGGATAAGGGGCTAATATTATTTTTTGCTCATGCCGTAACCCTACCCTATTCTTAACTTTAGTAAAGCTATACGCTGATTATGCTCGAAAAATACTTTCGATAAGTCACCCATTAAAGTGGTATGATTTCACTACCTCTGCTTTTCGGGCATAATTGAGGATTAATAGTTTTACGGTCAACAATCATATGTATAAGGAGGTACTATGTTTAACAGTGGGGATACTTCTTGGTTATTGCTCTCATCAGCCTGGGTGTTATTAATGACGCCTGGAGTTGCATTTTTCTATTCAGGCCTGGTTTCAACGCGTAGTGTCATTAATACCATTAATATGAGCTTCATCTGTTTAGCTGTTATTCCTTTATTATGGGCTTTAATTGAATTTAGTTTGGCTTTTTCAACTGGAAATATTTTTATTGGAAACCTTCATTGGATAGGACTAAAAGAAATCAGCATTTCCACCCAAAATAACACGGCTAAAGTTCCTCAATATGCTTTTATAGTCTTTCAAATGATGTTTGCTGTTATCGCTCCTGCTTTGATCTCAGGCGCTATTGTGGGACGAATGAAATTCAAAGCGTATGTAATTTTTATTATTTTATGGAGCTTATTCATCTACACGCCTGTTGCCCATTGGGTATGGGGGCCAGATGGCTGGATTGCAAAATTAGGTGCGATTGATTTTGCAGGAGGAACAGTTGTCCACGTTAATGCTGGATTTGCAGCGCTTGTTGCTGCCATTATTTTAGGACCTAGATTAGCTACCAATGAAAATATTCATGAAGTCCCTCATAATATTCCATTTGTTATCTTAGGTTCATCTTTACTATGGTTTGGCTGGTATGGGTTTAATGCCGGTTCTGCCTTAACGGCTGATGGACTGGCCAGTGTGTCATTTGTCACCACCACATTGGCTGCATCCGCATCTATTTTCACCTGGACAATATTGTCTTGGCTAAGAGGACACCCATCTTCTGCAATTGGCAAAGCCTGTTCTGCTGTTATCGGATTAGTGACAATTACCCCCGCTGCCGGCTATGTAACACCGATGGGAGCCATATTAATTGGCTGTGTGGGCGCGACGGTATGTTACTACTTCATGTCATACAGAAGTAAATTGCTTAGAAAAATTGATGATACTTTGGATGTCTTCATCTGTCATGGAATAGCAGGAGTAACAGGATCCATTATGACTGGGCTTCTGGCCACTAAAAACATCAATGCAGCAGGTCCTAATGGTCTTTTTTATGGAAATCCGCAGCTAGTAGTAAAGCAATTAATAGCAGTGGGCGCCACCATATTAATGACTGTTGTGGGAACCGCTTTAATATTGTATTTTTTGAAAACTTTTATGCATATTCGTCCAAATCCAGAAGAAGAAGCACAAGGTATAGATATCAGTGAGCATGGTGAGAATGCTTATGAGCGTTTGACCTAACCGCTCAGCACTGATTTGTTGACTCAATTGACCGATATGTGCAAAATGTCTTTGCAAATCTGCTAAATCCGATGAGGCAAAAATGATTAAAATCATATTGACTGACGACCACGCTTTAATTCGCCAGGGCATTCGCCACATGCTTCACGATACTAGAGACATCCAAGTAGTGGGTGAAGCCAGCAGCGGCATTGAGACGGTACAATTAGTTCGAGAATTGCGACCGCAGGTTATCATTTTAGACTTTCAACTTCCAGATATCTCAGGCTTAGAAGTCACTTCTCGCTTACTGCGCGTAGATCCCAATTTAAAAATTCTGGTGGTTTCATCTGCAGTCAACGATTTATTTCCATTTCGACTTTTAGAAGCAGGCGCGCAAGGGTATTTAACTAAAAATACTTCTAAGGAAGAATTAATTCGTGGAATCAAAGCAGTGTATGCTAACCAGCGGGTTATCAGTCCAGAAGTAGCCAGCCGTTTAGCTTTAGCAAAAATCGATACCCAATCAAAATCTTCTTTTTATCAACTTTCCGATCGAGAAATGGAAGTGATGATGATGGTTATTCGTGGCAATTTTGTTAAAAACATTGCTGAAAAATTATTCTTAAGCCCTAAAACCGTTCACAGCTATCGTAGCCGAATTTTTGAAAAACTTGCTGTGGACAATGATGTCGCTCTGACTTTAATGGCTATTCGAGAAGGCTTGATTACTTTGGAAGAAGCCGGGTAGTTAGTCTATTTTGCAGACAGAGGACATCCACACGGGTCTCCATCAACATAATCACTTTGATTAATATCATCAATAGAGATGTTGTTAGTAACAATAAAAACGATCTAGTAAAGGATTAAGTATTAATAACGATTTTTTCAGGGATAAATAACATGTCATTATCAGTCATTCACCAACCGCATGATAAATTCATCAAATTATCTTTAGGAGAACCTAGAGTCGCACAGGAATTTTTTACTGAACATCTGCCACCATCCATATTGCAAGTCATGAATCTGGCTACATTGAAACTGCAAAATCATAGTTTTATCGATGAAAACTATAAAGGCAGTGAAGCGGATGTCATTTATAGTGTCCAGATATCTCATGCAACTGCTTATCTATTTTTATTATGCGAACATCAAAGCACGGTAGATCCGTGGATTGCTTTTCGTTTGTGGGTTTATCGGGTACGGCTGATGGAACAGCATTTAAAGCAACATCCTGGACAACCATTGCCCTTAGTCTATCCACTGGTGATTTATACAGGTCATGCCCCCTGGAACGCTACATTAAATATTTTCGAATTATTTGGAAATCAGCAAGCATTGGCTGAAGAATGGCTTTTCAAATCCTTCCAACTGTTAAATATTCATCAACTGAACGATGAGGATATTCGCCGGCGACAATGGTGTGGATTGGTTGAATTTGCATTAAAATATAAGCAAGTCCGTGACTTTAGAAAATTTTTGAAGATCTTACTGCCGTGGGTTCGAGAAATTGAACAAAAGGGGGCTTCTGGCTTTTCTTTAAGTAAAACTGTGCTAAAATACATCCTGGATGGGACCGAAACCCAAGATTTTGATTTATTTGCCAAGAGTATCCAGGAATATTTATCGCCTGAATTAGGAGAAGAAATTATGACATTGGCTCAAGAATTAATACAACGAGGTCATCGTCAAGGCATTAGCCAAGGCATTAGCCAAGGCATTAGCCAAGGCATTAGCCAAGGTATTAGCCAAGGCATTAGCCAAGGCATTAGCCAAGGCATTCATCAGGGCATCCATCAAGGGGGCGTAGCAGTCCTAACTCGGTTATTAAAGCGCCGTTTTCAGCAAGTACCTTCCTCTTATTTAATCAAGATTGAACAAGCGGATGCGGAAACTCTCCTGTCGTGGAGCGAGAAAATTTTGGAAGCCAAATCTCTTGAAGAAGTATTCGAATAAATCTCCTTATTAAACCTTATGCGAAAACTCTATTAATTGGAATAAGCTCACCCTATCTGTTTTTACCTCTGAATGAGTGTTGACTCATTTCAAGAAATGTAAGTGATGATGATGGTTATTCGTGGCAATTTTGTTAAAAAAGGCTCGATTACTTTGGAAGAAGCGAGAGGAAATTCGTTTATTTAAATAAACTCAAATAGTTATCTTAATTTGAGGGGGCACCGCTACAAAAATCCTTTAATTCTTACATCCTTGTAATTGTAACGGTACCCATCAACATAATCACTTTATTTAATATTATAAACAAGGTTTTTTTGACGATAAATCGTGTAAGAAATTGGAGTATGAAAATTTAGAGCCAAATTTCTTGAAGAAATATTCGAATAAATCTCCACTTCTTTCTGCATATAGATTAACTACCAGCTTCTTTCTTTGTAGGGTGAGCATATTCCAATTAATAGAGTTTTCGCATAAGGTTTAATAAGGAGATTTATTCGAATACTTCTTCAAGGGATCTGGCTTCCAAAATTTTCTCGCTCCACAACAGGAGGGTTTCCGCATTCGCTTGTTCAAGCTTGATTAAATAAGAGGAAGGTACTTGCTGAAAACGGCGCTTTAATAACCGAGTGAGGACTGCGACCCATCCTTGATGGATGCCCTGATGAATACCTTGGCTAATACCTTGACTAATACCTTGACTAATACCTTGACGATGACCTCGTTGTATTAATTCTTGAGCCAATGTCATAATTTCTTCTCCTAACTCAGGCGATAAATATTCCTAGATACCCTTGGCAAATAAATCAAAATCTTGGGGTTTCGGTCCCATCCAAGACATATTTTAGCACAGTTTTACTTAAAGAAAAGTCAGAAACCCCCTTTTGTTCAATTTCTCGAACCCACGCCAGTAAGATCTTCAAAAATTTTCTAAGTGGTTATCTTGATGGGGACTCGTGTAGATGTCCTCTGTCTGTAAAATAGACTAACTACCCGGCTTCTTCCAAAGTAATCAAGCCTTCTCGAATAGCCATTAAAGTGAGAGCGACATCATTGTCCACAGCAAGTTTTTCAAAAATTCGGCTACGATAGCTGTGAACGGTTTTAGGGCTTAAGAATAATTTTTCAGCTATGTTTTTAACAAAATTGCCACGAATAACCATCATCATCACTTCCATTTCTCGATCGGAAAGCTGATAAAAAGAAGATTTTGATTGGGTATCGATTTTTGCTAAAGCTAAACGGCTGGCTACTTCTGGACTGATAACCCGCTGGTTAGCATACACTGCTTTGATTCCACGAATTAATTCTTCCTTAGAAGTATTTTTAGTTAAATACCCTTGCGCGCCTGCTTCTAAAAGTCGAAATGGAAATAAATCGTTGACTGCAGATGAAACCACCAGAATTTTTAAATTGGGATCTATGCGCAGTAAGCGAGAGGTGACTTCTAAGCCTGAGATATCTGGAAGTTGAAAATCTAAAATGGCAACCTGCGGTCGCAATTCTCGAACTAATTGTACCGTCTCAATGCCTGTGCTGGCTTCACCCACTACTTGGATATCTCGAGTATCTTGAAGCATTTGGCAAATACCTTGGCGAATTAAAGCGTGGTCGTCAGTCAATATGACTTTAATCATTTTTTGCCTCACCGAATTTAGTAGATTTGCAAAGACATTTTGCACATATCGGTCAATTGAGTCAACATAAATGTATTAAAAAGAAAAATCTCAAATGATGATAGTTATTCGTGGCAATTGATTATAAAGATGCCTATCTAGATCTCGAATATTGATTACCTGACGTCGGGCAGAGTATTATCTAGATTATGAAATTAACAAGGTTATTAAAATTATTAATTTTTTGCTCCGGATTTTTGTTAATTCTCCCCCTTTCTGCAAGTGGGGTTGATTCTCCAACTGCCTACCAAATCGAAATTATCGTATATTCTCACATGACCGAAGCGGGATTGAAATCTGAATATTGGCCTGAATTACCGCCGATAACCATCCAACCCGATACTTTAGAATTGTCTGCGGAACAAATCCTGCCTGAAAATAATTGGCGACTTAAAGAAATCCACAGAAAACTTGAAAACAATCATTATCCAATTCTATTGCATATTGCATGGCAAGAGTCAATCGATGATTTACGAAAAGGAAGAGTCATTCATTTAGAAGGTGGTCTAACATACAATAATGACCGCCGACAAATGGATGGTACTTTTTCAATTTTTTTACAACGTTATTTTAATGCACACTTCAACTTACTTTTTTTGCAAAATATAGTGTACGATAATAATGAGAGCGAGAATTCCTTTCTCACATTTAAAATTAATGAAAATTTGAGAATGCGCAGCAATGAACTTAATTATATCGATCACCCACTATACGGAATATTAATCCAAATCAATCCAATCACATTGGTTGAAAAATAATGTCAAAAACTCTAACCAAAAAAAATAAATTAGCCATAGTCTCTTGGTGTTTATTTGATTGGGCCTATTCACCTTTCGCCGTATTAATTACAACTTTTATTTTCGCCACATATTTTACTCAAAAAGTCGCCATCAATGAAATCATTGGTACCAAACAATGGGCTGATGCCAATGCTTTGGCAGGGTTAGTAGCCGCTTTATTAAGCCCAATATTAGGCGCTATTGCCGATTACGAAGGCCGTCGCAAACCATGGATATTTTTCTTTATGATTCTTCTAATTATATCCTCAGCCAGTCTATGGTATATCCAACCTAGCGCCAGTTATGTGCATCTTGCCTTATTTTGGATTGTCATCGGAACCTTTGCTCTTGAGGTCGGTTCGGTATTTTACAATGCTATGTTAGAGGAATTGGCACCTCCAAATTACTTAGGCCGATTATCCGGTTGGGGTTGGGGCTGTGGATATTTAGGAGGTCTCATTGCACTCATTATAGCGTTGCAAGTATTTGTGCTCAATGATGGCCGATGGTTGGGCTTGAATCCACAAACAGCAGAGCAAGTACGTATTTGCGGACCATTGGTAGCTGTCTGGTTGATTGTATTTTCTTGGCCAATGTATGTGTTTACTCCAGACCAACCCACAACTGGGATTGGGATCATTAAAGCCAGCCATCGTGGTTTAAAGTCATTATGGATGACGTTAAAGCTGCTACGCCATCAATATAAAAATATACTTATGTTTTTAATAGCAAGGATGGTTTACATAGATGGTTTAATAACCATATTTGCATTTGGAGGCATTTATGCAGCCGGAGTATTTCATATGAGCATGGCTGAGGTCATTCAATTTGGCATCGGCATGAACTTTGCTGCAGGGGTAGGAGCTGCTATTTTTGGTTGGATGGATGATAAAAAAGGGCCTAAATTAACTATTTTGCTAACCTTATGCTTAATGATTGCTTGCGGTATCGGCATCGTATTAATTCATAGCAAATTATGGTTTTGGATTCTAGGTATGGGGCTTAGCTTAGGAGTTGGCCCGGTACAGGCAGCCAGCCGCTCGCTATTCATTAGAATTGCCCCTCCGCAATTAATTACTGAATTATTTGGTTTATATACTTTATCTGGCAGAGCCACTTCTTTTATGGGTCCATGGATCTTAGGCTTGATCACCGTCTATTTTTCTAGCCAACGAGCAGGAATTAGCACCGCATTTTTATTTATGGCCGTGGGCGGAATTTTATTATTTTTAGTTACCATGCCTCCTTCTTCGCCTAACACTCCTGAATAATTTGGTCATAGTATTTACCCCTCTCCCATCTGGGAATAGGCGGCCTGAAAAAGTGCTTTAACGATGACAAATTTGATCGGCTAAGTAACCGACGGTACTTATATAATAATTAGAATCATTCCAAGTTTGCAAAACTCTGAAATTCGGCATCATCATTAGGGTGATTCCTCCTTCAGAAGGATTGCCAACTTGAATAATAGACGCCGGCAATTGATCATTTGGCCATGGCTTATTACCGTGAACATGCACGCCTAATTTTCTCCATTCACCGACCGGTTTTATAATAGCTTTGCCTATTAATGCTTGATCAAAACCCGCCGGCAGATTGACTTGATCAGCCCAGGGTTCATCACGACGCCAGCCATTCTTTGCCAAATAATTAGCGATCGAAGCCAATGCATCAGGTATACTTTTCCAAATATCTTTATGACCATGACCTTCAAAATCAACCGCATATTTATACCAACTCGAAGGTAAAAACTGTGGATGACCACTCGCCCCTGCCCATTCACCTTTGAAATCTTCTAAACGAACCTGACCATCTTGAACCATACGTAAGGCCTCGATTAATTCTTTACGGAAAAAAGCAGGACGTTTACTATCATAAGCCAGCGTAGCCAGGGAAGGAATGACCGGAAAACTTCCCATAAAATGACCGTAATCAGTTTCTAATCCCCACAATGCAGTTATAAAACAAGGATCGACTCCATAAACATGGGTTATTTTATTTAACAAGGCATGATGCTTAGCAAATTCCTGTCTTCCCAATTCAATGCGCTTACTATCAGCCCGACTATGCCGATATTCTAAAAATGTAATCCGTCTTTCCGGTTGGGTATGATAATAATGCAGGACCTTAGGACTTGGCTCTGGAATGCGGCTAAAGATTTGGTCAAAAAAATCAGGTCTTATTCCGGATTTTATTGCCTCATGACGCAATTGATGTACCCAGGCCGACCATGACATCTTATTTTCAGTAGGCTCTCCTTGTGGTTGAGCAAACCCAACACACATAAAAAAACTAGTAAAAAATATTACTAATGATTTTTTTAGCCACCCCATAAAAACTCCTTTTTATCAAAAATTGTTAAAAATGACCCAGTCTGGTTTATTTCAACCGATAATTACTGGTAATATTAGACCATCATCAATTTTATTTCTTAGAAAACTTAGGAGACGGCTCATGGCAGATGCCAAAACGGCTGGTTTAGCAGGTATAATTGCCGGTCAAACCAGTATCGCCACCGTAGGGAAAGAAGGCGTTGGGTTAAGTTATCGCGGCTATACCATTGAGGATTTAGCGGCCAATGCAAGCTTTGAAGAAGTGGCTTATCTGCTTATTTATGAGGAATTGCCCAATCCTGCACAATTAAAAAACTACAATCAAAAACTCATTCAATTACGTCGTTTACCAAACTCATTGAAAGCAATACTTGAACTGATCCCTGCGACTGCTAATCCTATGGATGTGTTGCGCACTGGTTGTTCGGTCTTAGGTGTCTTGGAACCTGAATCAAAAAACCACTCGGGGCAAGAGATTGCTAATCGCCTTATCGCTTTATTCCCTGCCATGCTCTTATATTGGTACCATTATCAAAATAGTCAACAACGTATCAACACCGAACTGGATACAATTGGCACCCCAGCCTATTTCTTACAGTTATTACATAATGATCCACCAGAACCATGTCAAATTGAAGGCTTGAATATCTCATTGGTTTTATATGCCGAACATGAATTCAATGCCTCAACCTTTGCAGCGCGAGTAACCGCTGCAACCCTTTCAGATTTTTATTCGTCCATTTGCAGTGCAATCGGCACATTACGAGGTCCTCTGCATGGCGTGAAGAGCACGGGAACGCGGGTGCTGGGAAACGAATAGGTAAAGGGCTCGCCCTTCTCGAGCGCCTCCTCCAGTGTGGTCAAAGGAAAGCCCGAATCTGTCGTGAGGAAAGCGCGTTCCGGGTCCGCAGTCACTAAGGTGGAACCCTTTTGCCCACATGCCGGCCGAGCGTGGTAGCCGAGAATGCTGAGCAGAGGCTCCGCTTCTGCACAGTTGGTGACGCGTATTGTGCCGCTCGATCCGGCCAGCACTTGAAGCTGTCTCGCCTGGTGAAGATAGCGGTCGATCAAGCGCATATACTCGGTTGGCGCGCCTCGCAGGTAGCCGCTTGCATAGGCGTTGCGTGCAAGCAAAGGCAAAACGTCATCGGTTGAGATCTGCTGACTGATCCCTGCCATGCGCAGAAAAGATCGTAACGGGCCGGGGATGATTACAGTGTTTACAGGCGAGGAAAAGTGGCTAGCGGCGCGTGCTGCCCTTGTGGGCGAAGTCACTGATCCAGAAGGGTTTGAACGAACCGCACTGCTCGTCTGCGCCCAGCAAGTTGAGCACTCGCCGAAGAGGCCGGCGGCTAGAAGAACGGAAAAACAAAGGACAGGCTTCACAGCGGGACGCCTCATCGCGAAACTTTGAGACCTGCGACAACCATGATCTTGTGCGCAACGTTACATTTGGAAAGTGGCCCTCTTGCAAAGATCCCCCGGGACTTGGTCAAAACTCCGCCGGCGAGCGGTTCACTCTTGAAGCAGGCGAAGCCACGGAATTTAACGCGGTCTTCTCCTATCAAAACCGCACCTAGCGATCTTGGTCACAATTCAACGTTATTGTGAAGCCGCCTTAAGCCGCGTCTTTTTCTGTGACGTCGCCCCGGTCCACAACTTTGGTGTGAGAAAAGATACACCACCTGCTGACACAAGAGTTGAATATCTTTGGGACCGCGAAAACCTTGAAAATCCGTGCTGCCTAAGTGGGAATTGCATTCCAATTGGTGCAATCGCGTTGGCTAGTATGTCTTAAAAAGCTTAACTAAATGACTCTGGTGTATTGCACCCCAATTCAGTTCCGGCGCACAGAAAAATCGAGAGAGGCATTCGAATCGGTTTCATTCCGTCGAAAATTTCACTGTGTGTGGTTCCCGAGGCTCGGCGCTGAAGTTCGCTACGCTGGCCGGACAAGCCCGTTGGACTATGCTCATTCCTTCGCTGGGGATGACAATTGATTCTCAAGAAACAATTGTCATCGCGACGGAATACTCATGATCCTTCGCATTTCACTTCTACGATCGCGCCAGCTTGTGGTAAAGCGCGACTCCTCTAAGTAGCCTGTGTCAATCTTTGGTAAATCGCACGTTGCCCCATTGACGCCGGTTGAACGCTCCCATACATTCACTGCAACATGCAAGCTAATGATTTTGATCAACTTCTGCGTAATTACCGTCTGGCGATAGATAATTGGGTAGCCGCGATTAAAGCCGAAGAGGCTTTGGCCAACGACGATCACTCCATGGTTGAGATGGAGAAGTGGGATGCAGCCGGCTTCACCGCCCATGATGCGGAGGCGGCAGCAAAGAAGGCCCGCGATCAATACAAAAACGCGTTGCGAAAAAAGAACTATGGGTTTTGACGCAGTTCCGGAATCTAGCCACCTTTTACAGCAAACCCTTTCCTAAGGTCGTTGCTGAAAATGTCGACCACCGGTTCGAGAATGCGGCGTCTCCCCGCCTTTCGTAAGCGTCCGAGCTCGTGGTAAGCGGAAGCTTTTTCCTGCTTGCGCGTGTGTTATGCCGTCCAGCGCTGGCTGAAACCGGCGCCCTTGAAATTCCAATCTACGGCCTAGTAGTCGATATAGTTTGACCGCGTCTTGGCAGTGCTGCGAGCCTCTTTGGGAACGAGTTCGCTACCCAGAACCACATACTCCTTGAGTGAAACGCGCAAGCCGTTTTGGTGACCAGGATCTTCGCCATCTGCGGTAACAGGATACAACGCGAAAACTGTAGATTTCTTCACGGCGCTTCCTGCCCCGGATCTCCTATGGGCTCTGGTGGCATTGGGAGAACTTGATGCGGGCTGCGGGGCGCAAAAAAGAGGCATATAGCTCTTTTCGCAGTGTGGCTGGACAAAGTGCGTCGATGCCGCCAGGTTGGTGTGGAAACGCAGGCTAATGCATTGGCGGGACCCAGTATCGCCGCCACGCTTCAATTTCTAGATGATCTCAGCACGGTCTTCCGCATACCACGTCTCGTGCGCATGCAAAAGTGAAACCGCGTGTTCGACATTTTGGTCCGCCGCCTGATAGGCACTACATTCGATCGCGTACCTTACCAGCTCTTCAAATTCGCTGCGGCTCTCAATATCCATAGTTAAAGGCTAACCGATTTTCGTTGGTGCGCGGCTGAGGAACTGGAGGCGGTTATCCTCTTAACAAATGGGCCGGTCTCGGGGCAAGTACTTGGAAACATAACTGTGGTGGAGACATATTAAAACGAGATCAACAGATGCTCTTCGTTACAGCCATTGAGAGTAACGCTGGCGTGACGGGGGGGCGGCACATCAGCATTCCGACAACGGAGAGGCCGGTGTATCAGGAGGCGATAGTATGGGAAGGCGTTGCCGCTGTCCGTATTTGGTTCTCTCCCTCAACGGTAACGATTTGGAGGAATGATGGCTAAGGCGAGTTTGAAAACCTGGATAAGTTTGCTGCTGCTGCTGCTGCTGCCGGCGACCCTTGTGTGCGCTGCCACCAATCCTGATTGGACGACCCCGCTAGCTCCCTTCCGCATTGCGGACAACCTGTACTACGTGGGAAGCAGGGATCTGGCCTCCTACCTGGTGGTGACTCCAGAGGGCGACATTCTTATCAACTCGAGCCTGGAGAGTTCGGCTCCGCTCATCCAGAAAAGCGTGGAACAACTTGGCTTTCACTTCAAGGACATCAAGATCCTGCTGATAAGCCATTCGCATGCTGACCATGACGCAGGTAGCGCGGAGATCAAGCGGCTCACGGGCGCAAAATACATGGTGATGGATGGTGATGTAGCGGTGGTGGAGAGCGGCGGCGCGAAGGACTTCGCCTATCCTAAAGACCGCTATCCCGCAACGAAAGTGGATCGGGTACTCCACGATGGCGATGAAGTCCGGCTAGGCGGCGCGGTCTTGGTCGCGCATAAGACTCCGGGGCATACCCGGGGCTGTACCACCTGGACGATGCGAGCGCTAATCGGCGGCCACCTTCGGAATGTAGTGATTGTGGGCAGCTGGAACGTGAACCCGGGGTACCGTTTGGTCGACCAGCCAGGAAAGCCCGCATCTTATCCCGGCATCGTCGCAGATTATCAGCGGACCTTTGTCGTTTTGAAAAGCCTGCCGTGCGATGTGTTCCTGGGGGCTCACGGCGCTTATTTTGACATGTTAGCGAAGCTGAACCGGGCAAAGCCGGGCGGTGAAGAGAACGTCTGGATCGATCCGGAGGGCTACAAAGCAGCAGTGGCGGAGCGGCAACAAGCCTTTGAGGCCGAACTGAAGCGCCAACAGAGCGAATGACGGTCGTTCGCTAGGCCCGCAGCAGATCGATCGTCGCTTGATCGGGGACTCCGTCGAAGTATTTGGTGAGAGCATCATCAAATACTTGGCGGAAAGAATCAGCAGCTTGCGCGAAGAGGGTGACTGAGGAATGAAATTTCAGGTCATCAGGGTAACCGAAAATATCACCGATGCTGCGGTCTTGCACAGCGTTGACCAGGGCAGTACAGTCGCGCAGTCGATTACCAAGCAGAGGGTGCATAAGATACTCCCTTGCCTCGCCGAGGCTTGCAATGGCAAAGCGCTGCGCCATGGAGCTTGAACCCAAGCCTCTGATCTGGGGAAAGACAAACCACATCCAATGAGAGCGCTTTTGCCCGGCAGCGAGCTCGGAACGTACCTGTGCGTAGCAGGAAGCCTGGGCGTCGACGAAGCGCTGCAGATGGTAACGATCCGTCTCTGTCATGATTGCGTTTCCGAGCATTATGATCACCGCAGGCAATGAAAGGTTGCACCCGCCGTAGCAGTCCGGCACTCTGATAAATATGGCTATGATTGAGAAATCCCGCCGGCACGGAAAGCAGTATATAAATCCAGTGCCCACCTCGGTGGGATCATGGTCGACAATGCTGAAGGTGCTGTGGCTCTATCTGACCGGCAGAGAAGAGCGCACGCCAAAACAAACCTTGGGACCGTTCCAGACCGATACTCGCGTGTACGAGAACCCACCCGAGAGCGGACTGCGGGTGACCTGGTTGGGCCACTCCTCCACGTTGTTGGAGATCGACGGAGTCCGGGTGCTAGTGGATCCCGTGTGGGAGCAGCGCACAGCGCCGGTCGAGTGGGCGGGGCCCAAGCGATTCTTTCCACCTCCTCTACGTTTGGAAGATCTGCCGCGCATCGATGTCGTGCTCATCTCGCACGATCACTACGATCATCTCGGGGCTCGCACGGTCGATCGCCTGATAGAGATCGAACCGGCGGCTGGAGCAAAGTGGGTAACGGCGCTTGGCGTGGGCAAGTTCCTTAAGAAGCTTGGGGCGAAGGATGTCCACGAATTGGATTGGACAGAAAGCCTGAAAGTGGGACCGCTTGAGGTAACCGCTCTGCCGACGCGCCATTTCTCCGGACGGAGTCTCTTCTCCCGATTTGAAACGCTGTGGACTTCCTTTGTTCTCGCTGGGCCAAGGCACCGGGTCTATTACGGAGCGGATTCAGGGGAGTGGGAGGGATTCAAGGAAGTTGGCCAGGCGTATGGTCCATTCGATTTGACCATGCTGGAGATCGGCGCCTTCCATCCCTTGTGGGCGGATATTCATATGGGGCCGGACGGGGCCGTGAGAACGTTTCAGGCCATGGGCGCCGCCGGGCTGATGATGCCGATTCACTGGGGACTGTTCAGTCTTGCTCTGCACGGTTGGCGGCAGCCAATCGAGCGCGTCTTTGCTACGGACGGGCTGAAGATTTGGAGCCCGGAGCCGGGAAAGCCGACCGAGGTAGTCCCGGGGATCGAGTTACGTTCCGAATGGTGGCGGCGGTAGACTATCAATCCATGCGTGCCCAATGCCTTTGCGCGGTTCTGTCTGCATGGTTCCTGGCTGCCCCGGCTCTCTCGCACTGCCAGGCGCCTCCCGGCGCTTGGGCGACCTGGGGAGTCTTTGGCGGCGGTCCGGACAACATTCATTATTCAAGCCTGAGCCAGATCAATCGCGAGAACGTGCATTCCTTGCAGGTCGCCTGGAGGTTCGACAGCGGAGACCAACATCCGGGTTCGGAGATGGAGTGCAATCCCATCGTTGTGGATGACGTCTTGTTCGCAACCACTCCCAATGGAGATGCGGTCGCCCTGGATGCGGCCACCGGCACACTTCGCTGGCGCTTTACTGCCAATGAAGGTCTCAGGAATGTCGGCAAGGTGCGCAGTCGCGGTGTTGCCTATTGGTCAGACGGAACGGATCGACGGATCTTCGTTGGTGTCCGCCAATATCTCTTCGCGCTCGACGCGCAAACCGGAAAGCCGATTGCCAGTTTCGGAAACGCGGGGCGAATCGATCTGCGGGAAGGGTTAGGCCGTAAGCCCCTGAATTGGGTCACGATGACCAGCCCCGCGGTGGTCTACAAGGACCTGGTAATTGTCGGCGGCGGGATGAGCGAAACGCTGCCCGCCTCACCGGGCGATATTCGCGCCTACGATGCGCACAGCGGACAATTGCGGTGGTCTTTTCATACCGTTCCCCGCCCGGGTGAATTCGGCTACAAAACATGGCCGCAAGACAGCATGGACGTACACCGGGGCAGTCAACAATTGGGCCGGAATGTCTGTCGATAGCAAGCGCGGAATTGTCTTTGTGCCGACGGGCTCGGCGGCGTCAGATTTTTATGGAGCAAACCGAATTGGAGACGATCTGTTTGCCGATTGCCTGATCGCGCTCGATGCTACGACGGGCAAACGGATCTGGCATTTCCAGTTCGTCCATCACGACATCTGGGATCGCGACCCGCCTTCGGCGCCGGCCCTCGTTACCGTGAAACGCGGCGGCCAAAACGTGGATGCGGTGGCGCAGACCACCAAGCAGGGTTACGTATTTCTTTTTGACCGCGAAACTGGTAAGCCACTTTTCCCGATTGGAGAAACGTAAATATCCGCCCTCGGATCTTGAGGGGGAAATCACTGCGAAAGAGCAAGTGCTGCCTCTGCTGCCTGCTCCTTTCGCACGGCAGAAGCTGACCGCCGACATGATTACCACGCGCACTCCTGAGGCACATCAGGAAGCACTCGCGCGCTTTATGAAACTGCGAAGCGACGGGCAGTTCATCCCCGGTAGTACTCAGGGCACGATCATGTTTCCAGGCTTTGATGGGGGTGCGGAGTGGGGAGGAGGCGCCTTTGATCCAACCACTGGATTGCTTTACGTGAATGCCAACGAGATGGCGTGGATTCTTCGCCTCGTGCCGCAGAAGCCCCGTGCGGCGGAGGCCAACGGGCAGAGACATTTATCTGCGCAACTGTTCCGCTTGCCATCGTGCCGACAGAACCGGAGCGCCTCCGGAGTTTCCTTCGCTGATCGGACTTTCCGATCGGTATGAGGAAGGAGTGGTGAAACAATTGATTGCGCAAGGCGCAGGCCGCATGCCCGGCTTCGTCAGCCTTGGTCACGACCAACTGCAGGCTGTATTCGACTATGTTTATTACGGCAAGGAAACGACGGCGAAGGATAGCGGACCGTCGCCGCTTGATGCTAAGTACATCAGTGACGGATACAATAAGTTTCTCGACATAAACGGATATCCCGCCATTCAACCGCCGTGGGGAACCCTGACAGCGATCGATCTGAACAACGGAAAAACGGTCTGGAAGATCCCCCTGGGTGAGTATCCCGAACTTGCGGCCCAGGGACTAACCAGCACCGGGAGCGAAAATTATGGCGGCCCGGTGGTGACCGCCGGCGGCCTGCTGTTTATTGGCGCCACCAATTATGACAAGGTCTTCCGCGCTCTAGATAAGACAACCGGCAAGGTCCTCTGGCAAACCACGTTGCCTGCCGCCGGAAACGCCACGCCTTCTACTTATGAAGCGAATGGCCGGCAATTTGTCGTCATTGCCGCCGGCGGAGGAAAGTCTCGCGCGCCCTCGGGCGGCAGCCTGGTGGCCTTCGCACTGCCGAAGTAGCCTGAACTCTGCTAACATGCGCGCATGTTCAGTCGAAGAGGCTTTATGAGTATGACCGCGGCTACCCTGGCCACGCATGCCCTCGCCGGCACGGCCCAAACCGACCCCAGCCAAGCGGGCGTACAACTCTCCATCATGATGTGGACGCTAAACAAGTTTGGTACGTTTGAAGAGAATCTGAACCGCGTGGCAAAGGCTGGTTACCACCATGTGGAATTGGTGGGAGAGTTCAAGAAATGGTCCGACGACGATTATCGCCGAATCATCTCGCACATGCAGGCCCTCAGGATTTCGGTTGACGCAACTTCAGGTGTGACCCCAGGCTTTGCGGATCCGTCAGGAGGGGAGGCGTTTCTTTCCGCGCTTAAGAGTTTGATCCCAGCCGCCAAGCGATTGGAATGCAAGCAGATTATCCTGCTCTCTGGTAAACAGATCGAGGGAGCCCCTGCCGGAGCCCAGCATGCGGCTTCTATCGAGTCGTTGAAACGGGCGGCCGATGTGCTCAGCGGGGCCGGCTTGGTGGCGGTCATCGAACCCATCGACCGCCTTGAGAATCCAACGATCTATCTCGATGGGGTGAGCGAAGCATTCGAAATCACCAAAGCTGTCGGCAGCCCCAACGTCAGAGTGCTTTATGACGTCTATCACGAGCAGCGTCAATTCGGGAATCTTATCGAGAAGTTCGAGAAAAACATCGACCAGGTTGGACTGATTCACATCGCCGATGTTCCCGGCAGGGGCGAACCCGGTACCGGTGAAATAAACTACCCCAACATCTACCGCAAACTCGCCGAGTTGAATTACAAGGGGACGATCGCGATGGAGTTCTATCCCGCCGGTGACATCGTGGAATCGCTGCGCCGAGCGCGGGACCGGGCACGATTAACGCTCACCTAAACTCTCTTCTACCGAATCAAGTTCCTCGATGCGGTTTGTTTATCAAAGAAAAGCTGTGGGAAAAGTCTGTCACAGTGCTGGTGAGAGCAACGAGTGTGCTTGCATCTCAATGCATGAGACGAGGAACGCAATGCCCACGAAGAAGAGCGCCTACGCTAAAGTCATCTCGCTGTTGGCCTGGCTATGAGCCGGTTCCCGGTAAGACCGAACATGAAGAAGGAAGCTGCCGCAAGAAGCCGGCCAGCCGCAACGGCGGCAAGCAAGTGTCTCGCGAAACAGCGCGTAAGAAACAGATCGCACTCGGTGGTAAACGCGCGCAACAAGCCAAAGCCAAGTCTCCGCGCGCGGCGGAGCGGCGAAGCGTGAGCAAGCGCAAGAAAGCCGCTTAGATTCTAGCGCGCGTATTTGTCTTCTTTTTGCTTTTTGCAGAGGGCGGCCGCTTACTCCCGGATTTTGCGTTCTTCTCTACGCGTAATTTCCAGGCGGTATGCAGTGCACCTGCGAGTACATCTTCACTCGCGGCTGCCAGGCGGATGTGGGTCGCTCCGTTTCTGCCCCATCCACCGGGGATAGGTAGAAACACTTTAGGCTCCTCTTCCACAAACGCAGCTTGTTGCTCAAGCGACAGCATCAAATTGCCATATCCCTGATCTTGGGAGGCGAGGGTGGCGAAGATTCTGCCTCCCACGCGAAAATCGGCCGCTCCCATATGTGAGCCTTCTTCTGCTCCTTCGAGAAGCAGCGCTAGACGTCGAAAATCAGCTGCGGTCATCATCATCGAACCAGGGTTAAATAAACGCCCATGGCGATCCCAAGCGCGGCGAGCAGCAGGCCCAAAATAACACCGTCGGTGGAAACTCGCCCGGCTCTCCAGGATCCCGAACGCAGCTCGCGCACCAGTTGGTAGTGGCGCACAACCGCGGAAAGGGTGACCACGACGCCGAGGGCGACCAGCATCACGCCAGACCAGAGAGAAAGGCCGGTTGTCGTGGCCGGGAGATGAGAAACACTGGCACTCAGTTCGCGAAGAAAAAGGCCAAAGCGGCTAACGGCAAAGCCGACGCCCATCAAGCCAAGGCCGGTGCGAATCCAGGCGAGGAACGTTCTCTCGGCGGCAAAGTACACTCTCGGATCTTGTTCTGCAGGCTTATCCATGGAGGGATTGTATCTACCCTTCCCAATCCGGATCGCCAGCATCCTGGACCTCGCGTAGCAAAGGAAGCAGACGTGTCCCGTGGCTCAGTTCTTAGGGTTCTTTTCGACACCGCGCGCAGGTGCTGAAGCGTTCACCATTTCCGGCGTCTTCACCGCGCTCAACTTCTGCGTTTGCGCAGGATTGATCGGACGGGTACGAGCGATGGGGCCACCTTCTCAAACTTTCCGGACTTCTGACTGCGCAGAATCGCCTCCATCACTCGAACATCCGCCAAACCCTCGTACCCATCGGGTTCAGGGTCGCGATTTTCAAGAATACATTCGGAGAAGTACTTCATCTCGCCGCCAAAATGATCAGTGTTCTTGAAACTCTCGTGTTTCTTCTCAGTACCTTCTGTGAGCAAATGCTCCAATTTCATGCCGTAGGTGAAGCCAGGATTTACTTCGAGAACGCCCTTGGTGCCTACGACGGTATAACTGTTCTGCGGATTGCCGTAGTAGGAAACGGAAAACTGCGCCAGGCGCTCGCCGGGGAAGCGGAGAATCACCGAAACGGTGTCGTCCATCTCACCGAAGCCCGCATCCGGGTGGCGGCTCGCGGTACCGAAGGCCTCAATCGGCTCCTCGCCGAACAAGTTGCGCACGCCGTTAATGGGGTAAGGACCCATATCGAACAGAGGACCCGCTGCCTCGCCATGCAAGGCCCGATGATTGTCCGGTTTGACCATCTGGCTGAAAAGAGAGCTGAACAGATGAACGTGCCCCAACTCCCCCGAACGCACCTTTTCGATGGCAGCGATGGTTGCCGGTTCAAAATGAAGCCGGTAGGCGATCATCAACTTCGCTCCAGATCGCTTTTGTGCATTCAAGATAGCTTCGCACTGCGCGGAGCTGACCTCCATCGGCTTTTCGAGCAGAACATGAATTCCAGCCTCGAGCGCCGGCACAGCGAATTCCGCATGGCGCCAATTGGGCGTAGCCAGGTAGATTGCGTCAACAAATCCGGAAGCGAGCATCTCGCCAAAATAGTCATAGGAGTAAGTTCTCGCTGCGCGATACTTATCTCCTAGCGTAGAAGCCTTTACTGGATCCCCAGTTACGAGCGCTGTAACCTCGGAGTTCCCGGTGTGCTCCACTCCTGGCAGCATCGCCTCCTGGGCGATGCTACCTAGACCGACAATTCCGTAACGCACTCGTCTTTCGTCCTTCAAGCCCAGGACATCCGCAATCGCCATGGTTATTCTCCTGCCTCTTCAGACGCGGTTCGCTTCGTTTGTGGTTTTCTCTTGGTTAAACTGCTGAATCGGTTTCTCTCCAAATCGCTCCAGCATGGAGGGAAGCGAACCGCGATATGCTTTCCCCGCCACGGAAAGATCAGCATCGAAGAAATGAAGATTTTCCGTAGCGGGCGGATTCGGCAAGAAGCTGTTTGCAAGCGAGAGCATCCTGGCCGTCAACTCAGGGGCAAGGTTTGAAGTGCGGGCAGCCGCGATTGCCTGCAGTCCAATCGAAATCTCCGCCACTCCGCCGGCGAGAGCTCTCACTATTTTCCTCGCGGCGGTCGTACGCGTTGGTCGCCGTGCCGGGGAAACTGGCAGCTGCGGCGAACCAGCGATACTCTGCTTCTGCGTCGCCTGTAAAGCGCGCCTGAATGTGAGAGCCGGTACGCATAATTCCCGGGCATACGGTGGTTACACGAATGCCCTTTCCGGCAAGCTCCGCGCGTAATCCTTGCGACCAACCGGCAACGGCAAACTTGCTGGCGACGTAAGGAAGGAGATGTGGAAAGGCGACCTTTCCTCCAATTGAGGCGATGTTTACGATCGCTCCGTCACCACGTGCGAGCATCTGGGGCAATACGGCGAGCGTAGTATGAAGCGCCCCGAAGAAATTGATATCCATCGCCTGGTGGAAAGCAGCCAGCGTCTGGCTCTCCAGGGGCCCTACAAGAATGACTCCTGCGTTGTTGACCACAACATCGATTCGGCCAAAGCGCGCGGTTGCGGCGGCTATCACTTCTTGGATCTGCGACGGCACACTCACATCCGAGGCGTGTATCAATACATCCTCCGCCGTCACGTTGCCGGCGGCTACCAGATTAGCTTTGGCCCCTTCAAGCTCATCAATATGTCTTGAGGTAAGCACCAGGCGGGCGCCCAATGAAGCCAATTCCAGCGCAATCGCGTAACCCAAGCCGCGGGAACCGCCAGTGATGAGGACTACCTTTCCCCTGAGTCCTCGGGCGGCGTTTGGAATTTTGCTGCCGGCGGGCGACCGCAAAAGCCAGGGCGGCAGCACCTACAAGCGTTCCTACGGATAGTCGATTGATATTCATACAGCTCCTTGGATGCTTTAAGGAAGAGCTTGGACGAGCAAGAGGTTGACGCGATCACGAAGTTGCTCTGCATTGAACGGCGCGTGGACCTTGATGTCGTTATCAAAATAGACATAAACGTCGCGGTGCTTACGTTTCGCCGCAGCTCGAACGCTTGCTCTTCTACCGTCGACCACTTCGCCCCCTTGGGCCCAAGTGACAATACGGCGGGCCCAAAGGTCGAGTTCCTCCGCTTCGTAGCCGCTAGCGTATAACTCCTTGCTGCCATGAAGGCGGCAATAGACAAAAGCGGAAGTCACATCCATTAACAAGGGCCATTCCACCGTATCCGCGACCACCAATCCAACCCCATAACGGCGCAAAAGCCCGATGAAATTCTCATTGACGAAGCTCTCGTGCCGGATCTCAATCGCGTGACGCAAGACTGCGTCTCTCCGCACTTGAAACCACGAACGGTTCATCATGCGTTCATCGCGTTTTCGCGCCAGCTCGGCTGCTTGCCTTTGAGTCCTGGGCAACAAGGCGAAAAAAGATTCAAGCCGCTCCGGATCGAAGTTGAAGTTGGGTGGTAGCTGCCAGAGAATGGGTCCAAGCTTAGACCCAAGTTGCAGCAATCCCTGCGCGAAGAAGTTTGCCAACGCTGCTTCGGTGTCTCGCAAGCGCAGCATGTGCGTTATATAGCGGGAGCCCTTGATCGCAAACGTGAATTCTGGTGGCGTCTCCGAATGCCACCGAACGAAGCTCTCTGGTTTTTGCAGTGAGTAGAACGATCCATTCAATTCAATGGAGTCGAACTTTCGCGAGGCAAACTCCAACTCACGACGCTGAGGGAGCTTCTCAGGGTAGAAGATAGCGCGCCAACCTTTATATCTCCAGCCTGAAATCCCGATGTGAATTTGGCCTTGACGCATCCCACCGAGCGTCATTGCGTTCTATCGCGGCGAAACACTATTTTTGGCCTTGTGGCGCTCCTGAGCGCTGATGCGGAGCTTCTCATAGGTTCTGGCCAGCTCATCCAGCTCGATGTCAGACAGATTCTCCACATCGATCATTTGGTTTTTCGCCTTATCCACCGCATGGATCAACTCGTTCAGTTTCAAATGAATGGCTCTAGCATCCCGGTTCTGGGTGTTCTGGATGAGAAAAACCATCAAAAACGTGACAATCGTTGTACCGGTATTGATGACGAGTTGCCAAGTGTCGGAGTAATGAAATAGCGGACCACTAACAGCCCACACCACCACTACGCAGATGGCAACGATGAAAGACCAGCGGGATCCGAGAATGTGTGAGATTTGGCCGGCAAACCGCCCAAACCTATCGGAATTGGTCGTTATCGTGGCGCTGGGCGCAGATTCTTTTATTACTTTCACTGTAACCCTCGCCTTGGTCACTCTACCCTCTGCTCTGCGGCGTGCCTCGCCGCCACTCTAAGATCACTAACCAGGCTTGCAATCTCCGCATCTCTCGCGCCAGGCTCGGGCATACGAAGAATGGCTGAGGGATGAATGGTAGCAGTCACCGGCCCGAATTTGGTAGGAAACACCTCGCCGCGGTGCTTGGTGAGGCGAAACTGCGGGCCGAGCAGGTCCTGTGCTGCTGTAGCGCCCAGGCAGACGACGATGCGCGGACGAACCGCAGCGATTTCCGCCTCAAGCCAAGGGCGGCAGGCCGCAATTTCAAGGGAATTTGGTTTCTTGTGCAGCCGGATTTTGCCCCGCGGCTCCCACTTGAAATGCTTTACGGCGTTGGTGACATACACCTCGGTTCGATCGATGCCCGCGGACTCAAGACACTTGTCAAGCAGCAAGCCAGCAGGGCCGACGAACGGTTTTCCTTGCTGGTCTTCGCGATCACCCGGCTGTTCACCCACCAGAAAAATTGGGGAATGGACACGTCCTTCGCCAAATACAACCTGGGTAGCCTGCGTATAGAGTTCGCAGCCACGGCAATTTCTTTGCCGCTTCTCTCAGGCTGGCAAGGTCGCGCCGTGGAGGTAGATACTCCAAAGCCGATCGTGGATTCGGGTCAAAGAGATTCATCCACAGTGTAGGATGCAATTTTTTGAGGGGAAAAGACGGAGAAATACCTATTACGTCCGTACCTTGCTTCACCGGGATTTCATGGGCACCAGCCGATGTCCCCGGTGTCCTTAATCAGCGTCGGATCTGACCCGTGTTTATACTCTAGCTGGCCTTCTTTTTGGGCACTTTGGCGCCCTTTTTACGTGCCTCGGATAGCCCGATCGCGATCGCCTGCTTCTTGCTTTTCACCGTACCACCCTTGCCGCCCTTCCCTGACTTCAGGGTGCCGCTCTTTTCCCGGTGAACTGCGCTCTTAACGCTCTTACTTGCCGCTTTTCCATACTTGGCCATATTTCCCTCTGGGCGCAAAGTTTCTCAATAGGCGGCCCATGGGCGTAAACCACAGGCCGCCCAGTCCGCTAGGCGGCAGCCTGGTAGTTGACGTGCTCCGCTATCTCGCTGAGTAGCTCATCGGCGTTGCCTTCCTCATCCTCAATAGATTCCAGGACCGCTGCATCGTCGGTTAGGCCCAAGATCACAGCCCAACGGCGCAAGGTACCGTAAACAGCGATCTCATGGTGCTCCACTTGTTGAGCTGCGCCGATAAGCGCGATGTCTCGAATTGATGGATCGGTTACGTCCTTGATGGTATCGGAAGCTTCAGTGGTAAGGCCGTCGATGACCTTACAAGTTTCCGTCTCGTCTTCACCAATGTGGCGCTGCAGCAAACTCTCGACCTTGGTGACGTGTCCCCTTGTTTCTTCCAGGTGAGCTTCGAAAGCTGTGGTTAACTCGGGATCAGAAGCCTTCTCGATCAAGTCCGGAAGGGCCTTGGTAATCTTCTGTTCCATGTCGAGCGCCTTCTTCAAATTGCTGATGTACAGGCTCTTTAGATCCTGAATATTTGCCGAAAAAACCTTCATAGTCCTAGCTCCTTCAATGGTGACGATTATGTTGGATGGCGGGCGGTATCTCGTGCTCGGATGCCGAATTGGCGCAGCACTGATAACTGGGATGCGTGCCTAGAATCGGGGTTGCTGACCTATTGACGGATTGTCCAACCGCTGACGGAAAATGTCGTTCATAGCCGAGGACTAATTTCGTGAAGCTACTTCGGACAGTTCGAGCCGGCGATTCAACCCGCGACGTTGAACAATCTGGCTGTGCGGAAGCTGTCATGGCAGTTCGACGTCTCTGTTCAACTGCGATGGCTCGGTCTCACTCCGGCTAAACGGCGGACAGCCAAAGCAGCTATAGGCGCCTCATCCACGTGATTCCTTGCCGTGGGGCTGGCTCCTCCGGCCAAGGAAAACCGTCTTCTGGGTCATCGTTCTCGTCGATGTTGACCCGCAGCAGAAAATCCCGCAAGATTTTTGCATTTTCCTCGGTATTGGCTGCGCGCCCTCGTATTGCTGTGCGGGTAGATCGTGGCGGGACGCTGCCGCCCGTTTTCCCATCCGCCGGTACAACGAGGCACTTTCCTCCAAGGCCCGCAGAGCCTCCCAAAGCGCGGTTTCCACCGCATGCCTTTGTTCCGCCCCAAGGTACTTCGCCGTCAGAGCATGTCCGACCCGGCAGCGAAAGCGAAGAAATCCATTCTGTTCAATCTCCCAAAGCACGCCCCCACAATCGGGGCAGGCGAAAGCGGAGGGCTGCCCCAAACGATCCTCACTAGAAATTTCACTCATATCGAGCTCCGCGATCCGGGTTTCTTTGCTCGCTCCTAAGGGGACCGTTCCGTGACTCATAACTTCAGCCCTAAAAGGGCTCCGGATCAGCTGCAGAAGGACTGCTGGTATTTCTTGCAGGGGCGTCACCTTCGCATTGGGCACGTTATTGAGGGCGCTTCTCGGCATGGAAGGGTAGAGGGCAGTTTCAGGGTCTTGCACGATCGCCTCTCCTCCGCTGGCGCTTACCACCATCAATCCCGCAGTTCCATCATCCAACATGCCGGTGAGAACAACGCCAATCACCCGCGCGGCCATAGGCTGCGGCTGCCGAGCGGAAAAGCGGATCAATTGCCGGACGATGGAGGTTCTCGCGCGGTCCTTGCAGCACACGCAGGTGACCATCCTCAACAATCATGTGGAAGCCAGGAGGAGCGATGTACACCTGCCCGTGCTCAATCCGCTCCCTGTCACTGGGATGGCAAACGGGCAGTTTACCTGAACGCTGCAAGATCAGTGGCAGTAAGCTTTCCGCATGATTCGCGGTGTGTAGCACGATCAGGACTGCCGCCTCAAGATCATGCGGCAAGACCGCCCAAGATTTGCCGGATGGCTTCCAGGCCGCCGACCGAGGCTCCGATTACCACGATATCCCGATGTTCCAAGGCTGGCGTGTTCCTCCTGCGAAGCTCAGATGTGAGTCTTGCTCGAACGGATTACTTGCCAGGCCAAATTTTCTGTGATCGGCCGTCCATAGGTAGCCATAGGTCCTAAGTTTTCATAACGTTGAGCCTCGGCGCTCAGCCCAAAGATATACGGAGCTCACTCCACTGGGCCTATAATGAGAGGTCGAGGTAAAGCCACTTGAACATCTCAGAGGAATCCACCGTATTGTCTTCCTGGAAGGATATTGCCCTGTATCTGGGAAAGGGTGTTCGAACAGTACAGCGCTGGGAGCGCCATCTTGGGCTGCCGGTTCGCCGACCGGATGGAGCGTCGCAGAAAAGCGCGGTCCTGCTCTACCGCGGTGATGTAGATGAATGGCTGGCAACTCGCTTTTCGACGCGCGCAGTTCAGAAGCGAAAAATCCACAAACCCATAAATCTGTCGCCTCGGCGCGGTCTGCGCTGCGGGAAGGTATTCAGACGGCGCGCGAATTAAGAAACACGCATCATGCGCTGGCAGAGCAGATCGCCGCCTCGATCCAGCTCCTGGCACAAAGATGCGACCTGCTTGACCACCCAGAGCCTCCGAGTTCCGCGGGATCCAACTTCGGACGGCCTGCAGACCTTACGTAGCCCCGGAAATATTGCTGACCTCGCTGCCGAAGTCCAGAACTGCGGGAGCTGAGCGAATCGCCTGAGCTCTCAGCTCTCCTGAGCTCCCCGCGTCCGAATCGCTGCTCCTCGCCGACCATAAAGCGACTGAGCGTCCAGAGAATCGCTACGATGCTGCGCGATCAGAGGAGTATTCTCTGGAACAAGACGAAGTGTCCGTGCGACTCGATGGCGAAGGTTGCGATCCTCGTACGCAAGCCACGCGAAGGACTGCCATGCCGACCAAAAGGCCCGCGTCGCAAGAGATCGAAGCTTCAGGCCGGCATCCCTGCCCAAAATGGGGCTGTTCGCTTCCCCGTCGTTGGAATTGGTGCATCGGCCGGCGGCCTGGAAGCAGCGACCTCTTTCTTCAAGGAGCTATCGCCACATCTTGGCATTGCTTATGTCCTGGTGCTCCATCTGGATCCGGCTCGGGAGAGCAAAGTCACCGAGATACTCGGCCGCGCACACGCCCTGTCCGTCTTTCAGGTAGAAGACGGGATGACGTGTGGCGCCGGATCACGTCTACGTCATTCCGCCCAATTGCGAAATGACCATAGACCGCACTGGGTACTGCATCTGCGCAACCGGGATCCGCAAAGATCCGCAAATACCACCATCGATACTTTCCTGCGATCGCTGGCTGTCGCCCACGGAAGCGACGCCATCGCAGTCATTCTCTCCGGAACCGCGTCCGACGGCACCCTCGGGTGTGGCCGCCATCAAGGGAGAGGCGGGCATTACCTTCGCCCAGGAACCAAGCCTCCGCCAAGTACGATGGCATGCCGGCGAGCGCCATCGCCTCTGGTTGTGTCGACTTCATCCTGACGCCCGCGGGAATCGCCCAGGAGATCGCGCGTATTCGTCACCATCCTTACATCGCGGACCGCCTCAACCGTGAGGCCCCGCCGTTAGGCAACGACAGCGACCTGGAGCAGATATTCCGTTTGCTGCGACGCATCACGCCGGTCGACTTCTCCGGCTACAAATCGCCCACCATTGGCCGCCGCATCCAACGCCGCATGGCTCTCCAGAAGATCGAAGCCATAAAGGATTATGCCAAGATTCCTGCATCGCGACCGAGGCGAAGTGGACGCCCTCTACCAGGATCTCCTGATCAATGTCACCAGCTTCTTTCGCAATCCAGAAGCCTTCGCAGCGCTCAAGCAGATCGTCTATCCGCCCATTTTGCATGCGCGAACCTCCGCGTCCGGACCCATTCGCATCTGGGTTCCAGGGTGCTCTACCGGCGAAGAGGCGTACTCGCACGCCATCTCCATCGTAGAATTTCTGGCGGATGAACGAGCAGATATCCCTATCCAGATCTTCGGTACCGACCTGAGCGAGAGTCGCGATCCAACGCGCCAGGGCCGCGCGTTTACAAAGAGAACATCGAAGCCGATGTCACGCCGGCCGGCTGCGGCGATTCTTCTATAGGGCCGACGGCGGCTACCAGATCAAGAAGACCATCCGGGATCTCTGCATTTTTTCCACGCAAAATATCTTCAGCGATCCGCCCTTCTCCCGCATGGATCTGGTAAGTTGCCGCAATGTAATGATCTACTTGAGTCAAGCATTGCAAAAAAGGGTGATTCCGATCTTCCATTACGCATTGAATCCTACCGGGTTCCTCATGCTGGGAAGTACTGAGGGCCTGCTGGGTGCGGGTTCGGAGCTCTTTGAAATGACCGACAAGAAGCAGAAAATTTTTCGCAAGCGGTTGGTGTCCGCGTCCCGTCGCCTTCGGCTTTTCTGTGGGCAAGCCTGAGCACGCGCCAAGTGACGCGAACAATCTTGCGGCACCATCGAAGTCTACCGAAGCGCCCAAAAGTCCCCATGGAGCTGCAGCGAGAGGCAGATCGCCTGCTGCTGGCTCGGTACGTGCCTCCTGCTGTGCTGATCAACGAACATCTGGAGATTCTGCAAACCCGGGGGCGTACCGCGTCTTTTCTCGAGCTTCCATCCGGAAAAGCCAGCCTCAATCTGCTGAAAATGGCCCGCCCCGGCTTGTTCTTTGAGTTGCAAGGCGCGATCGATGAGGCCCGCAAGCAAGGCTTTGAAGCCATAAGACAGCATGTCCGCGTCGAGGGCGAGAAGACAGAAAACCGTAACGATCCGCGTCATTCCCTTCAAGGTTCCCACTCAGGCGCAGCATAGCTTCCTGATCATTTTCGAAAGCGAGGCATCCGCTGAGGATGGCTCATCATCGACAGCCGGTCTCGCGAGAGTATCCAAAAGCCCGCTTGTGGTGGACACGCCCGGTACCGAGGAACGATCTCCGCTGGATAAGGAGTTCCTTCAATTGCGGCAGGAACTGGCCGCCACCAGAGAATACCTGCAATCCATCATCGAGTCACAAGAAGGTATGAACGAGGAGCTGCAATCGGCCAACGAAGAGATTCAGTCGGGCAACGAAGAACTGCAAAGTACGAATGAAGAGTTGCAAACCTCAAAAGAGGAGTTGGAATCGGCTAACGAAGAGCTCCACACCGTCAACGAGGAAATGCAACATCGCAACGAGCTCCTTACCCAGTTGAACAACGATCTTACGAACCTGCTGTATAGCGTGAGCCTGCCTATTGTGATGGTGGGAGCCGATCTGAGCGTTCGCCGCTTCACGCCCCAGGCGGCCGCGGTGCTCGGTCTCACCTCGAGTGATATTGGCCGCCCCATACCGCGGCTAAGGCTTAAATTGGATATGGGCAGCCTTGAGCAAAACATCCTTGATGTGATCCAGCAGGTTCAGTCGCAACAATTGCGTGTCCAAGATATTGAGGGAAAGTGGTACGTTTTGCGTATCGTACCCTATCGGACCATGGATAATCGCATCGATGGCGCCGTTCTCAGCGTGATGAGCGAATCGGGGAATCTGTCGTTAAAGCAGGAGGAAACTACCGGGAAAGCCGCGGGCGCGAAGAAGAAAACCAGGAGTAGGGTTTCCAAGTAGATGTTCATAGGGCCAAATCTAAAGTTACTTTTGCCCTCTGGCTGGCCAAACATAGCTATTCATTCGGCAACCCGCGAGTCAATCCGTCCCTCCCAGTTGATGTGAGACGAAATGGGCAACTCATGATGAAGGAAACCGGTTCTCCCTCTTCGCGTGACGACATGCCCGGGGACGAACGGACTTTGCGCCTGGAGACGGCTCTCCGGCGTTCAGAGAAGCTCGCGATGGCGGGCCGCCTTGCGGCGTCCGTTATGCACGAGATCAACAATCCTTCCCAAGCAATTGCCGATCTGGTCTACTTAATAGGCAAAGAAGCAGATAACCCTAGAGCTGTCCGCGGATACGCTGCACAGATAGAAGAGCAGCTAGTCCGAATACAGTACATAGCGCGGCAAACGCTGTCTTTCTTTCGAGACGCCCCTCGAAGCCAGACGAGAGATCTGGTGCCGTTGATAGAGACCGCGTTGCAATATAACGCGGGCGTACTGGGAGAAAAGCGTATTGAGATACGCAAACAGTTCCCCGATATGCTTTTAGCCTCCATCTATCCAGGCGATTTTGTCCAGTTGGTATCGAACCTCGTGAAGAATGCTGCGGAAGCGCTGCCGGCAGGCGGAATGCTTTGCGTTCGGCTGCGCGCGTCCCGATTGGACGAGACAGTAAACGCCCGTTTGACAATCGCGGACAACGGGCGAGGTATCCCGCAGATGATGCAGGCAAGGCTATTTCAAGCTTTTGAGAGCGATAAAGCGGAGGCCGGTAATGGCCTGGGGCTTTGGATCTGCAAAACAATTGTCGAGAAACACGGCGGACAGATTCACTGGCGCAGCTCTACTAGGGACAGGAGTCATGGCACCGCGTTTTCTGTGCTGCTTCCGCTGGATCGTCCCACAGGAGCAGGGTTCCATGAACCCGGATCAGCTTACGCGGCTAGCTGATCACTGTGTCCATTTGGTAAAGTAGGCGCTACCGAGCCTCAGCCGGGGTCGGTCCTGGCTGCTTAGCCAGTCCACCCACTGCCGAGATAAGATCATTCACGCTTTTTAGCGGTTCGAGCAATTCGTCGAAAAGTCCCGACAATTCGCTCTCGTCGTTGAGACCGGCCAAGCGAAGAATCTTATCGGAAGGCCATCTGTTGCGAATGGCGACTGCTAAAAGCACCAAATCAAATGGCTCCAGGGTGTGACAAAAGACCCAGACTTGCGATCCGGATGCCTTGCGCACTTCTTCCAGGGCTACATCTGGGGTTGTGGAGTGAACGGTGTATCCGGAAGAGCTAATGAGCTTCGCCCTCAGGCGTAAGAGCTCTGGATCCCGGCCTATCTGGACGACCGTTCGAGAGCGGTTCGCGCGATTTTCGTGAGGATCGCCGCTGTCCCGGAATGGGATGACCCGTCCTTGCAGCATCGTCTCTCCTCCCTCTATCTCGAACCACTTATGGTAGGGATGGATGGTCGCCCGACAGGATCTGCCAGCTTTTTGCGGCCCGTTGTTATCGATACCTACAATGGCGAGGGTATCGGATGGTTCTAGGACATTAAAGCGCCAATTAACGACACATTAGCCAATTAACGACACATTAGAAGAATGCCTGGACGCACTCGTGTGCAATCTGCAGCCCTTCTTCCGTAAGAACGACAATTGCCTTAAGACCGGAACCGTCTGCGGAGAGCTCCCCTTCTCTATCAATAAGCGTCCGGTTCCTTTCAGGATCCATCTCCAATCCACACCAGCGCAGGGATGCGCACACCCGCTCTCGGACGAGCGGCGTGTTTTCGCTGATTCCACCCCCAAACACGATTGCGTCCGGTCCGCCGAGGGCACCGGCATAAGCCCCCACCGCTTTTACTACGCGATAAGAAAACATATCCATTGCTAAGGTGATGCGCGGATCTTTGCCGTAGTCGTTCATCAGAACGCGTGTATCGAGAGACTTCTCTGAAATTCCTAGAAGGCCGGAGTTCTTGTTCAGTAGCGTCATCACCTCTTCAACCTTCATCTGCTCCTCCCGCATGAGGAAAGGAATCAAGGCAGGATCGACATCGCCGGAGCGAGTACCCATCATCAACCCCTCGAGTGGCGTGAATCCCATGGTATTGTCGACTGACTTTCCCTTGGCGATTGCCGTGGCGGAGCAACCGCTCTCCAGATGCAGAGTCACGAGGTTGAGTTCTTGTGGCCGCTTGCCCAAGAGTTGAGCAGCCCTTTCCAGCATGTAGCGATGGGAAGTTCCGTGAAAGCCAAAACGGCGGATGCCATGCTTCTCCGCGACGGCGGCGGGAATGGCGTAGAGTGATGCAACATCAGGAATGGTTCGATGGAATGCCGTATCGAATACGGCGTAGAGCGGAGTCTCGCCCAGCCCGCGTCGAATAGGCTCCAGCAGCTCGAGTGAATTTTTGTTGTGAAGAGGCGCCAGGCGCTCAAATTCGTGGATCTCGCGCTCTACCTCGGCAGTGATTTTTTCTGCCTGGGTGAAGCGCCTTCCGCCGTGGACAACCCTCACGCCGACACACTGGATGTCCTGCTGAACGATATGTTTCTCTCCCTCCAGCCAACGGAGCACGCTCGCTGCGGCTTCACCGTAATCCTTTGCCTGCATCGGCTCTGTATGTACAGTTTCCTTCCCTTGAAGAACCGATAGGCACGGAGTTTTCCCGATACCCTCTAGAATCACGCTCACTAGTTTCCTGCCCTGGGAAGCAAATTGCTGCTCCGGCGAGCAGGAGACGACCTCGATCTTTAGCGAATTGCCGCCCGGATTCATCACCAGCACGTTCATATGTACAGAGATGCGCCCGGCCCGGGCTGTGCAACGCCCAAGGGTCGGCTCTCCAAGTACCCGCCTTTGGTTAGAGCCTTTTCACCGTGTGATCTATCTTGGACAGCAAGCTTGACGAAATAAACGCGAACGGCCTGCCTGCCGCTATCCTTGGCGACCCAATACCGGACCTGCGCATCTACACGCCTGTGAGCCCAATGATTCCCCTTCGCAGTTTTGGCAAAACAGACGTGAAGATATCCGCGCTCGGTCTGGGTGGCCACCACCTTGGTGCAGCCAAGGACGAGGCGACTGCGGTGGAAATTGTCACCGTGCAATGGACGGCGGCATCACTTTTTATGATTGCTGCTGGGAATATAACCGGGGAAAGTCAGAAGACTGGCTGGGTAAAGGGCTTCGCGGTATACGTGATCGCGCCTTCCTCATGACCAAGGTATGCACCCACGGGCGGGATGGTTCCCTGGCCATGCAGATGCTCGAGCAGTCACTTCGGCGCTTGCAGACGGACCACCTCGACCTGTGGCAGATTCACGGAGTGACCTTCCAGAACGATCCCGAGCAATTTATCAGCCCGAACGGCGCGGCTGAGGCGCTGCACAAGGCCCGGCAGCAAGGTAAGGTTCGCTTCGTAGGGCTTTAGCGGGCATAAGGATCCTGATATCCACCTCGCCATGCTGAATACCGGCTTTCCTTTCGACTCTGTTCAGATGCCGCTCAATCCCTTCGACGCCAACTTCTTTTCCTTTGAGAAGAAAGTGCTCCCGGTGCTGAATAACCGGGGGATTGCTCCCTTGGGGATGAAGCCCATTGGCGGTCACGGAGAACCGGTGCAGAAAGGCGTATTTACCGCGGAGGAGTTGCTCCGTTATGCCATGAGCCTACCTGTGGCGACCACTATCTCAGGTGTTTCGGAACTCCCGATCCTCGAACAGAATCTACACATCGCTCAAAACTTCACTCCGTTCTCACCGGCAGAGATGAAGGCTTTGTGCGATCGCGCCAAGCCATACGCCGGCGATGGCCGCTTTGAGCTTTACAAAACCTCTATCAAGTTTGACAACCCCGAAGCTCGGCTGGCTCATGAGTTTCCTTTAGATATGGAGCAAGTAGAGGTAAAGCAGATGATGTATGCCACCCAGAACTCGGGCAGGCCTTATCCGCAGGTATCGGAATAATTCATGCATTGGTAAAAGAGGAATCTTGAAGTGAAAACTGTTAACGAAGGCGGCGAAAGCCGCCGACGTTCTTGAAGGGAGTGGC
The DNA here is from genome assembly GCA_963818985.1 of uncultured Pseudomonadota bacterium. Taxonomy (GTDB): domain Bacteria; phylum Pseudomonadota; class Gammaproteobacteria; order Coxiellales; family Coxiellaceae; genus JAFEDN01. The sequence goes on from CAWFUJ010000008.1 coordinate 273,263, forward strand.
CATGACTGGCGCAGTTTCCGTGATATCCGCGGCTTCCGCGAAGGGTCAGGCGAATCGAGTCCGGCGGGCAAACTAATCCTATTGTGCCTAACGCACCTCAGGAAATGGCGGAGCGGCTGCGGAATTCAAAGTGCCGCAACGCGCCATGGGCAAGACCGGCCTTCAGGTCTCCATTATCGGCATGGGTGGTTACCACCTTGGCGCCGCGGCCGGACAACCAGAAGTGAACAACATGGTTGCGAAAGCCCTCGATCACGGGATCAACTTCTTTGACAACGCCTGGGAGTATCACAAGGGTGTCAGCGAAGAGCGCGTTGGCACTGCTCTCAAGGGCAAGCGCGATCAAGCAATCGTGATGACCAAGGTCTGCACCCACGGCCGTAAGAAAGATGTTGCCATGCGGATGCTGGAAGAGTCGTTGACTCGCCTGCAGACGGATCATCTCGACGTATGGCAAGTCCACGAAGTGGTGTACTACAACGATCCTGAAAAGTGTTACGAGCCGGATGGTGTTCTCGAGGCGCTTGCCGCGGCCAAGCAGCAAGGCAAGGTTCGCTTCGTAGGCTTCACCGGGCACAAGAATCCCTCGATCCATCTCGCGATGCTCAATGGCGGATTTCCGTTTGATACGGTACAGATGCCCTTGAATCCTTTTGACTACAGCTATCGAAGCTTTCAGCGGGAAGTGCTGCCGGTGGCGGCGCAGCGCGGAATGGCGGTCTTCGGGATGAAAAGCATGGGAGGGTCGGGCGAAATGATCTCGCATGGAGCGCTCACTCCCACCGAGGCGCTCATCTTCGCCATGAGCCTGCCTGGAGTTTCGACCACGATCAGCGGCATGGATTCCATGAGCGTGCTGGATCAGAATCTGGAAATCCTGCGCACTTTCAAGCCGCTCACGGAAGAACAAATCTCCGCGTTGCGCGTTTATGGCAAGCAGTTCGAGGACGGGCGCTATGAGCTCTTCAAGAGCACTGTCAAATACGACGGTGAGCTGGGGCGCCAACAGCACGACTTACCCCACTACAGCGGACCTTCCCGCGTGACGGACCGAATCACCGGTTGGATCTCAGCGAACTGCCAAACAGCGTGCCACCGCGCCATATGACGCCATGCTGTCTAACGGCACAACAACGGTTACCTTGGGTGCAACCCAAAGCTTCTTAGTACCTTCTCACAAGCTTAGTGGTCGGCCTGCCAGTTTTAGACAACAACAAAGTTCGAACGAACTAGAGGAACCATGCCCGCGCTGGTCCTCGTTCGCCACTTCAGATGAGAGAGGCCGCGACGAATGGTCGAAGGAATTGTGTTGTGGAATGAGCCAAACAATCTTTCGCACTGGAACTTCCAACTCGACCCAGAGTGGAACCGCTTCGCAGATATGGTGTCGCGATGCGGCGACCGCGATACGGCGTATAAATCCCGACGATGACCATCGTTCTTGGTGGAGTCTCCTCCTGCGACTGCGATTTTCTCCGGCTCATAGCGCCGCCATGGAGTGCTGGAGTTTGTGGACGCGGTCGGTGTTCATGGCTTCCCACTCGATTGGAATCACTGGCAACTGAATGAATGGCCGGAGCGAATCGCCGAAGCGAAGTTGGTTACAGGGAAGCCTATCTGGGTAACGGAGGTGGGTGCCTCCTCATTCGGCGCGGAACCGGTACAACTCTATGGTATGCAGCGCACGCTTGAGTTGATAGGAAACGAGGTGGAACGCATTCACTGGTACAGTCTCTTCGACTTGCCACCCACCTGGCCCGCAGAGACCCGCCACAAAGAGGCTGAAGGCTCCTCTTATTACCGGCACTATTACATGGGGCTGCTGAAGCATGATGGCACGCCTAAGCTTGCGGCGGAGCAATTCCCCATCGATGGCAGCGTGGGTTTGTGCCAGTGGTTCCAATTCGAGGATCCACGCCTTGAACAGGCGGTTTTATGGATGCAGGAACACGGAGTTCGTTATGTGCGCACTGGCCTCAGCTGGGCTGACTCCTTTCGTCCTGATGCAGAGCGGTGGTTCGACCGTCAGTTGGAAGCGCTGGAGCCCTTTGACGTAGCACTTACCCTTTGCTTTACGCCCGCGCATCTTGGGCTCGAAGAGCACCACACCAGCCCACCCATGGATAACCAGCAGTTCGCCGATTTCGCCGCGTGGGCCGTTGAGCGCTACGCTCCCAGATCCGCATCTACGAATGCGATACAGCGCGAGGAGCGCATTGTTGCCGTATGAGCAAGCACATACTGATCACAGGCGGTGGCGGTTTTGTAGGCTCACATCTTGCTGACACTCTTTTGCAACATGGTCACCAAGTGCGCATCCTTGACAACCTCACCCCCCAGGTCCATGGTGAGGGCCGGCCACAATACCTCTCGCCCGACGTGGAGCTGGTTATCGGCGATGTGCGCGATCCAAAGAAGATCCGCGAGTCATTGGCGGAGATCGATGTGATTTTTCATTTCGCTGCCACCGTCGGCGTTGGGCAATCGATGTATGAAATCAGCCGCTACATGAGCGTAAACACCCAAGGCACGGCCGAACTTTTGCAGGCGATACTTGAAGCCAAGCGTAAGCCAGGAAAGCTAGTCGTCGCCTCCTCGATGTCAATCTACGGAGAGGGCCGCTATGTGTGCTCCAAGTGCAGCCGGGAGGCCGCGCCGCCGGTGCGTCCAGTGGCGCGGCTCAGAGCCGGAAATTGGGATCTTAATTGCATAACCTGCGGTGGAGTGCTTGTGCCGCGCCCAACCAGCGAGAGCAAGCCTTCGGAAATCAACTCTGTCTACGCGCTCTCTAAGAGAGACCAGGAAGAACTTTGCTTGATCTACGGACGAACTTACGATCTCCCAGTGACGGCGCTGCGCTTTTTCAATATCTATGGCACGCGTCAGGCGCTCTCCAATCCCTATACCGGGGTTGCCGCCATCTTCGCCGCGCGGCTTATCAACGGCCAGGTGCCTCTGGTCTTTGAGGATGGCGAGCAGATGCGTGACTTCGTCAGCGTACACGACATCGTGCGCGCTAACCTGCTCGCAATGGAGCGGCCGGAATCAAACGGCGAAGTGATCAACATCGGTTCGGGAAAGCCGATATCCATTCGCGAGGTGGCGGAGTTGCTCGCTCGATCACTGGGCAAGCAGATTAAGCCGGTGATCACGCAAAAGTATCGCGCAGGAGACATTCGCCACTGTTACGCAGACTTGACCAAGGCGCGGACGCTGCTCGGTTATGAACCACAAGTCACCCACGAACAGGGCTTTCGCGAGCTTGCAGGGTGGCTCCGGGCGCAGCAAGCGGAAGACAAGGCCGAGACGATGTTGAGCGAGTTGACTGCCTACGGCCTGACGGCGTAGGCGGAAAGGAACGTTGACGATGGGGAGCGGCGACAGGCGCAACATACTAATCACCGGCGGAGCGGGCTTCATTGGATCGAACCTGGCGGAGCGTCTTCTGCGCCAGTCGAATGCGCACATTCGCATCTTTGACAATCGCTCCCGTCCAGGGGTGGCGCACAATCTGGAGTGGCTGCGGTCCCTGGCAGAGCCAGGCAGACTAGAGTTTGTTTCAGGAGACGTGCGCGATGCCCGCGGTCTCCACGAGGCCGCCCGCGATGTCTCGGAAATTTACCACTTCGCCGCTCAGGTTGCCGTTACCAGTTCCATCGAGGATCCCTGCCACGATTTCGAGGTGAACGCACGTGGAACCCTCAACGTGCTCGAAGCGGCGCGCCTCTCCGGCCGGAAGCCGTTCATCCTTTTCACTTCGACGAACAAGGTTTACGGATCGTTGGAGTCTCTCCAGGTAACCGCAGAAGGAAATCATTACCGGGCTCGAACTCGCGACTTCCGAGGCGTGAACGAAACTGAGCCGCTAGACTTCCACTCCCCGTACGGCTGTTCTAAAGGAGCCGCGGACCAGTATGTCAGAGACTACGCTCGCATTTACCGTCTACCTACGGTGGTCTTTCGCATGTCCTGTATTGCCGGTCCCCGTCAATTCGGCAACGAAGACCAGGGCTGGGTAGCCCACTTTTTCTATTCTGCACTTGGCCACAACCCGATCACTGTCTATGTAAACGGATTGCAGGTAAGAGATGTGCTTCATGTGGATGATCTGATCGATGCGATGAATGCCGCCCATACCGCGGGTACCTGTTGCTACGGGCAGGTTTATAACGTGGGCGGAGGCATCGAGCGGGCTGTATCCGTCATAGAGATGCTTCGCATGATCGAAGAGCGAACTGCAAAACGGCTTGATCTTCGGACCTGTGCGGTTCGCCCGGGTGATCAGCCGCTCTACATATCCGACACATCGAAGTTCGAGTCCCATACTGGCTGGCGGCCGCGACGCTCATTAGCTGAGACCCTGAGCGCGATTCATGAGTTCTGGAGAACCCATCACACGCAAATCGGCACGGTACGGCAACGCGCAAGAGTTGTGCCCGAACTGGCTGGGGAGGTGGCATGAGATATGCACTGGTCAATCCCTACTGGAGCTTCGAGGGCTCTACTTACTTCGGCTGCACCGCGCCGCATTTTCCGCTCGAGCTCCTCTCCGCAAGAGAAGTACTGCGCTCGGCAGGCCATCAGGTCGTTTTAATAGATGCGTTCATGGAAGGCCTCACGCCGGCGCAAGTTCGCCGGCGCCTCGACCGGTTTGCAGAGGATTTTCTAGTTATTCCGACGGCCCCGTCCTATCTGTTCTGGCGGTGCCCTCAGCCTGAGTTACGTATCCCTCGCAACTGGATCGCAGCGCTCGGCCGGCGATCGGCCAAGGTTATCGTGATTGGTCCTCATGGTTCGGTAACGCCGTTGGTTACATTATTAAAAACGGGAGCCGACGTGGCCTTACGCGGCGAACCTGACCAGACGCTGCCACAACTCGCCACCGTGCCCTGGGAGATGATTCCTGGCTGCTGCTGGCATGATGCTGCCGGTACCTACCGCTCCGCGCCCGGGTTGGGTGTAACCGATATGCGCGCCATCGGGACACTCGATTACTCCGACTATCCAGTCGAGCATCACGCTCACATGCACCATATCTTTCCTGGCAATGGCGCCGATCATCTGCGCCGGGGTGCGGAGGTGGAGTTTGCTCGCGGCTGCCCGTACTCTTGTACATTCTGTAACAAGACTCTTTTCCGCAACAAGTATCGCGAGCGCGAACTCTCTGCCGTGATGAGTGAAATCGATCAGCTTATTGCCCGCGGTGTCGACTACATTTATTTTATTGACGAAATCTTCGGCGTAGGCAATCAGGTGCGGCGACTGCTGGAAGAAATCGCCCGGCGCCCCGTCTCCATCGGATTCCAATCACGGATCGATCTTTGGAATGAGGAGACGTTCGGCCTTCTTGGGCAGGCCCATTGTGTCTCATTCGAGTGCGGCATCGAATCGCTTACCGAAGAGGGCCGCAACGAAATGAATAAGAATTGCCGTCTGACCACGGACGCATCGCAGAGCTGCTCATCGCTGCCCGGCAACGGATTCCATGGGTTCAAGCCAATCTCATCAAAACAGCGAAGGATGATCCAGCCGTGGTAGCTGCATGGCAACAACGCCTCAAAGGAGAAGGCGTCTGGGTGAGCGAACCGGTTCCTATGTTCCCCTTTCCTGGCAGTCCGCAATATGTTGAGACCTTCGGCGCTCAGCCGGATGACAATGCGTGGGAGCGCGCACACTC